>JAUHXQ010000002.1 GCA_030426905.1 Alphaproteobacteria bacterium | reverse complement strand
AATAAAAACATACATAGTCTAGATCTAGGAAATAATAACCTGGGTTATTTGAAGCAAGCAGCATTAGAGGCATTATTTAAAGCTATTGGAGAGAATAAAAACATACATAGTTTAGATCTAGGAGGTAATTACCTGAGTCATTGGGTTGAAGCAGCATTAGAGGTATTATTTAAAGCTATTGGAGAGAATAAAAGCATACATAATCTAAGTCTAAAAAATAATTACCTGGGTTATTTGAATGAAGCGGCATTAGAGGCATTATTTAAAGCTATTGGAGAGAATAAAAGCATACATAGTCTAGATCTAGGAGGTAATAACCTGGGTTATTTGAAGCAAGCAGCATTAGAGGCATTATTTAAAGCTATTAAAGAGAATAAAAACATACATAGTCTAGATCTAGGAAATAATAACCTGGGTTATTTGAAGCAAGCAGCATTAGAGGCATTATTTAAAGCTATTGGAGAGAATAAAAACATACATAGTCTAGATCTAGGAAATAATAACCTGGGTTATTTGAATGAAGCAGCATTAGAAGCACTTTTTAAAGCTATTGGAGAGAATAAAAGCATACATAGTCTAGCTCTAAGAGGTAATTTCCTGAGTTATTGGGATGAAGCAACAGTAGAAAAATTTGTCGCTGCTATTCAAGCGAATAAATCTTTATTGAGACTAGAATTAACTTCTTTAGGAGAAAAGTACACGGAAGGAGGATACATGGATTTGTTGCAAAAGCATATAAAGCAAAACACAGAGAATTCAGCAACTTTTTTAAAACTGGTAATGCATACTCCTAAGATTGACAATGCTGTTTATATTTTCAATCAGGCAAATGCCGGTAATACTGTAGATACATTTCATTGCGACTTTTTAAAAGCGTTGTTTTGTTTAGCAAGAAAAGAAGTGCCTAATGACTTATTAGGAGTTATATCCGGTTATATGACTTCTGATTTTACACAAGATTACATATTATCTAGTAAACCTAATTCTAATATTATTTTTACTACAATTCTTAATAGTTTAGATCGTAATGATTTGCTGGATACAAAAGTGCAAGAAGCACAAATTCGAAATTTTTTTAATAAAGAGATCAAATATAATGGACAAGAATCTGCAAAAGACAGTGGAGATGTTACTTCGAATTTTGATTTAAATAAGGGACTTTATAGTTCTTTGCAAACAATAAAATGTTGGGATTCTGCTTTAAGTATAGCAAAATTTTATAATCAACCAAGTTGGCAAAATGGGAAAGAAGATCAAGCAGAACAAGTTAAACATATTTGGAAGAAGATCAAAGATAATAGCCAAAAATCTGTAAAAAACAGTGGCAATGTAGATGTTATTCCGAAGACAAATCTTGCTGTTGTAAGTAGTAATAATTCTCCGATGGAAGAAGGGCAAGCGGAACAAATTCAAAATGTTTTTAAGAAGATCAAATATAATGGACAAGAATCTGCAAAAGACAGTGGAGATGTTACTTCGAATTTTGATTTAAATAAGGGACTTTATAGTTCTTTGCAAACAATAAAATGTTGGGATTCTGCTTTAAGTATAGCAAAATTTTATAATCAACCAAGTTGGCAAAATGGGAAAGAAGTTTTAGAAAAAACGGCATATTATGTAAGTGTAACGTTAGGAAATAATATTTATGCATATGGTATCAATGCTATCTCGATTCTTTCTAATGCATATAAAGACGTAGCTAATGCTGGCTATTATGAAGCAGTAAAAAATACTGTCCAACACATTGCAATATCTGGTTCTTTGATAGGTACACAAATATTGCTTAAGCATCAGCATATCAAAGATCATGCTTTTGGAAAAATTGCCTCTACCAGTTTTCTTGTTGGCTCAAATATTTTGGCATTGTACCAGCTTGCAGATAATTGGCAAAGTTTTGCAGAACAACAATTAAAGGAGTCTTGTGGAGATAAACTTAATTTTTATTGCAAGCCGATAGATTTCGTAACAAATATTGGCAATCTTATTACTGATGCTGCTAGTTTAGTTGTGACCTTGCAAGCAGAAGCTCAGGACTATGGTGTTTTTGATTATTCATAATACTGAATATGCCAAAGTATGTAATGAAAAGGTACCTCTTTTAATTAACCCTAATTCTACAGTAATTAAAAGGGGTACCTTCATCTTATGCAAAATTTAATAATTGCGTAGAGAATGCACCAAACCACGCGCAGAAAAGAAAAATGTTTGGTTAAATTATATGTACTTGTTTGAAGAACAAAATGTTACTTACAAGGTAGTAGAGTTATAAATAAATATAAGGGGGGAAATAAACTCTACTACCATGAAGAGAAAATGCTATTAAGCGATCTAAAAGAACTTATACATTATAAGTGAAGTCAGAAAAATACGTTTTGATTACCTAAGTAATTATTACGGATGTTTTAGGTGTTGCTTAGAAGTAAGAGTCTTTAATTTTTGCATCTAATTAACAATTTTAAATTTTCTTAGAAAAATATTGTGTTTCTTAAATTTTTATGCAAAAAAATATATATATTTATATTTGTTTTTTATGCAAATCTATACTAATCAAAAACAAATTATTGAGTACAACATTGCACATAATAATTTTTTACAAAATCTTTGCTTACCGCTTACTAAACTTGGCGTCACCACTTTTTCATATGTTAGATTTTATAATAATAAAGTATTTAGATTAACAAATAATTTAAAATGGAACGAATATTCTGTTGTTAATAATGTAGTAAATAACAATGAGACGGAAAAAACTTTAGAAGCTACTTTAGTGCAACAGAGGTTTATTGGTATATCAAGGCATCTTGATGAAGTAAATCTTGCAACGTTACATCAACACGATCTTTATGATATTATTGCTATATATGAAAAAAAACAAGATTATGTAGAATTGCATTGTTATGCTACGGATAAAAAGAATTTAGACATTTCTGCTTTATGCCTTAGTAATATTCAGATGTTATTTGATTTTGTAGAATATTTTAAAATCAAGGCTTCGCATATACTAGATGATGCTGCAGCAAAAGGTATATTTATACCGTCTCAGTTTACTATAGAAGATAAAAAATCTTATACTTGCATTTTAAATAATCATAAAATTTCTATTAATAATGACTTAATTTCTGAATTTAAAAAGATTGTTTCTGAGCGTAAAAGTTATCTTTTATGTAACTCACAAAAGGTTTTTTTATCTTATAGAGAGATGCAATGTCTTGCTCTTTCTGCTAGAGGTAAGACAGCGAAAGAAATAGCTCTTATTTTAAATATTTCACCGCGTACAGTAGAAAGTTATATGAACCAGATCAAAGGAAAAGTTGGTTATAAATATAAAAGCCAGTTGATAGATTTATACTACCTTAATAATTTAAAAAACTGTCAAATAGATAAATAAAAAAAATTATTGCTCTTGCTGTTCTTATCGATAGAATTGGTTATGATAAAAATATGTCATACAAAGTAAAATGACAAAATAAAAGTTTCTATGATGTCAATTCCAGTATTAGAGATAAAGTTTATTATCACTATATTACTAGCAACTCCTCTTCTATGTAGTGTATTTGCAATAATTTTTTCTAAATTACCGTGGTGCATGAATCTATTTATATTAATTGCAAGTCTTGCAGCTCCTATGATGTCAGTTTATATGATAGATACAATAATGCTAAAAAATTCTTCTTTCATCAATATTGTTTTATATGATTTTATTAATATTAACATAGAGCCAATAGGAGTAATATTTCTTAATCTAGCTAGTTTTTTATGGGTTGTTACTAATCTATATTCTTGGTCATATTTGAATATGAATCCTGAAATAAACAAGACAAAATTTTACTTTTTTCTGTCAATTTCAATTTTTTGTACCTTTGGTATAGCTCTTTCTGGAAACCTTGTAATAACTTTTGTATTTTATGAATTACTGACACTGCTAACATTTCCTCTTGTTGCTAATGTCGGTACAGATCATGAAAAAAGATCCGCTAGGAAATATTTATCTATATTATTATTTGCTTCAATGGCTCTTTTTCTGCCTGCAATATTATTTATTCTCCAAATTGGTGGTAAAACCTCTTTTGAAGTAGGTGGTATTATTAATGGAAATCTTTTGTCTAATAATTTTATACTCATAATTTTCTTGTTGACATTATATGGTGTAGCTAAAGCTGCGATAGTGCCAGTTCACTCTTGGCTCCTTGCTGCAATGGCAGCTCCTATTCCTGTAAGTGCTTTTTTACATGCTGTTGCTGTTGTCAAATCTGGTCTTTTTATTATTTTAAAAGTAATAGTATATATTTTTGGTATCGGAAAGATGCAGAAATTTGCAGGTGATGTGTATGGAATTAATATCTTTACTATATTATGTGCAGCCTCTTTAGCTTTTTCGTCTATTATGGCTCTATATCAAAATACTATAAAAAAACTCCTTGCTTATTCAACAATTAATCAATTATCTATATGTTTACTTTCTGCTTCGATGCTCAATCCTATTGCCATAAAAGCATCGATTTTGCATATGGTGAGTCATGCTTTTGGTAAGATAAGTTTGTTTTTTGTGGCTGGTTATGTTTACTCTTCTTGGAGAATAACAAAAATTAGCGAATTTGCAGGTTTAGGTAGGAAATATAAATTTGTTATGGCAATTTTTACTATAGCTGCATTATCTATTATTGGTGTGCCTATTTTCGCTGGTTTTGTGAGTAAAGCATATATATTGGTTGCTGCACTACGCGATAAAGTGAACTATTTTGTCGCAGCAATGCTCACTTTTAGTATTGTAATAACTGCTCACTACTTTATTCGACTTATTTATATTATTTATTATGCGAAACCAGAAGATACAGAAGATGAAATATTTAGCCAAAAGCCAGGGGATGGAATATCGATGGTTTCTGCCATTAGTATTACGGCAGTAGGGATAATAGCATATATTTTTTTGTATAGCTTTATGTTAAATTTGATGGAACAAATTAGGTTTTAGAAAAATTAGGTTTAAAAAGTATGAATTGGTCTCTCCTCATTACTATAGCTCTTATTGGTGTTTGTATATGGGTGAATCATCTTTATTTTTGGTATGGTTTTTTGCTATCCATATCATTAGCTTTGATAAGTAGAATAATTGCTTTTTTGATTCGTAGAAGAGCAAATTATTATGATATAGATTGAAAAATGTTAAATATTTTAATCCATCCAGGTATATTTTTAATTTTGCTATCCTTGATTTATGATCTTCTTGCAAAAAATACTGCTAGATTATTAGCAGTCTTATCTCCATTTGTTGCCTATGCGTTATTCTATTTTAGAATGAATAATGGTTATTTTGATTTTCTTTTTTATTATCAAGCTAATAGTTTTGCATTTGTAACTGCTTTTCTTATTATTTTACTAGTGGGAATATTATTTGCTTTGTCTAATAATGTTGACAAAAACAATGATATTAAATTTGCATTACTTTACGCTGGTTCTTCATTATCGATATTTTTAACTGATAATCTTTTTATTGTTTACATTTTACTAGAAATAATGTTAGTTGCTGCAACGTTTCTTATTTTTAATGGTCGTAATAAATTATCAATAATAATAGGCACTACATATTTTAAAATGCATATTATTGTAGGGATATTATTTTTAATTGGAATAATAACTCATTATTTACTGCAAGGTAAATTGAATATTGCTAGATATGACTTGCATGACTTTTCTTCTCCGCAAGTAATAATAGCTCATTTTTGTATTTTGAGTGCTTTGTTAATTAATCTAGCGCTTCCACCTTTTTCTTACTGGTTAACGGAAGGATATTCTGCTGCTAGCCCTGTAGGTAGTGTGTTTTTATCGGTATATACAACTAAAGTTTCGGTGTTTTTACTTTATAAAATTTTTGTTGGTAATAAAGACTTGATGTTTATAGGTATATTTATGAGTTTCTATGGAATTTTTTATGCTATTCTTGAGAATAATTTACGCAGAATAATTAATTTTAATATCATCAGTCAGCTTGGGCTTATTATCATAGCTATTGCTATAGGGGATGAGGCAAGTAAAGATAGTGCTGTGTTAATGGCGTTTAATGGAATTTTTTACATTGCTTTAGCTATGATGTGTGCTGGAGCAGTGATAATGATTATGAAACAAAAAAGATATGGCAACATCGATTTTATCGCAAATAAAATGGAGTTTGTATTTATTTGCAGTATTATTGCTTTTATGTCGGTGGCAACGCTTCCCTTTTCTCCTGGGTATGTAGGAAAGTATTTTTTATACCAGAGTGACTATGTAATTGACCATAAATGGTTAAAATATACTATCACTGCTATAGCTGCTGGGATGATGTTTTCAACCGCAATAAAATTTCCTGTTTTTGTTTTCTTATATAATTTCTCAAAACTTAGAGAAACTAAAAAAAATAAAATAATACCAGATGATTATTCGCTTCCTATGACTGCAATGCTTGCTTTATTTATTTTAGCTTTTTGCTGTATTGCAATCGGAATATTACCTGAAAGATTGTTAAATGTGCACATTCCTTTATTTGCTGACTTAGCAGTTGATTATCTATTTTTATTTTTAGGAGTTTTATCAGGCTTTGTTTTGTCTCATCGACTAATTATATATATTGATAAAGCTACGTTAGTAGATTTTGATTGGTTTTATCGATACTTGCTTTATCGAGTTTATAAGCTGATTTGTTTTATTATATCTGTTTTAAATGACTTCTGGTTAAGGAATCGTGATAAATTTTCTGAATATACAAATCGTCTAACGCATTCTATGTTTGGCAATTATGGTGTGTTTTCTTATAGCAAATCGCATAAATATTTCATTATTATAATTACTTCATTGCTTATTTTCTTATTGTTACATGTATAGTAGAAATTTTCTAAATTTTGTTTATATAAGTATAGTTGCTTCACAAAAGCGTTAATGAAAATTAATCAAAATTTGTGAATCATTCAATGTTTAAATTAAAAACTACGCAGAATAATTTATTACTGTTTATTAACTATAGACGCGGTAAGCTTCATCTTTGTTAAAAAACATGAGAAGTGCTAGCTTAAGCATTTCATTAGATTTACTAAATCTTTTGGTTTTTCTATTAAGCTTGGCCAACATATTTCCAAGAGGTGAGTTAAAACTTGCAGATTATTGCTATAGTTCTTCTTCTATCAGTGACATATAATCCTTCAGATTAACAACTCATGCTTTTGAAATTATTTGTAGTTAATGAATGTTTTCCTGGATTTGACAATAATTTCTTGTATGTATTATAATATAGTGATTAATTAATGAAGAATCACTATGGTTTTAGATTCAGAACCTTACAACCCTCTCGTACCAGAAACTATTTGGCAGATCTTTAGTAATTACCACATTGAAGAAAAAAATGGTCAAAGGGTAGTATACCATAATCCTAATAATCTAGCGTGGATGCTTTTTGTCGATATAGGCATGTGGTCATCTTTTCTTTCGTCAGAAAATAGGCAATTTTTGGGATGGGAGCTTTATGCTTATAACGAAAATGGTTTAGCAGATATATTAGAAATGTATGAAGCAATTGCAACAGTATTGCGCAGAGCCCCAATAAAAGAGTTAGACCACACTGAATTACAAAATATATGCTTAACAATATTGAAGGCTAACCCTTCTAAATCAATATATTTACGCAATTTTGGTGTTACAAAACACACTTTAACTAAAGCAGGTCTTGAAGAACACCTAAGTAAAGTTGAGAATGGCTACTACGATAATTTAGGATTCAAGTGTGAGATCTTAAATAAAGGAAAAAAATTATCACTTGAAGATTTTGAAAAAGAGTTAGTTAGCACAAACGATCCTACTCAATATTACTCTACACCAGAATGTAAAGACTCTAGTCTTGCAAATAATAAGATACTTCAGCGTTATAACGAGCAAATAAAATCTGCTAAGAGAGATGATGAAGAGCTCTCAGCGATCGTTGAATTAGTTCAAAACTTTGAAAGACTTCACCAACTTGAGGATAAAAATTGTCGTTTTAACTGCGTTTTATTATTTAATTATCTTCTCATTAATAAAGGATTTGGAGTAACCATTAACTTCGATCCTAATAAATTTGATGGTCACTCTGTACAAGAATTAGTAAACTTAACGAAAAATAGTTTAGCTCGCACAAAATTTTTATTTAATAACCTTAAGAGAGTACCCTCAGAGAATAAATTTTTTTCATATAACTTAGAGTCACAAGAAGAATTTAACGAGATTTTTTCATCACACGATAACTCGAATCAACCACTTATAAGTGCAAAGCAATTTTTAGAATTAATGAATCAAGATAAACCTAGATATCCTTTACCAATCCTTTTTGATGAGAGAGGGTTAGCTAAATCATCAAAGGAGATTATCCAGCCTATGCAAGAACAAGCTAAAAGATATACATATTTAGGCAAATTCTTCATAGAGCGCTTCCAGGGAATGTTAGATAAATTGGAAAAAGAAAAAGATAAAGAGGGTAAAAAAAGTATTATGTGGGAAATTATAGAGACAGTAACTAGAAAGAGGAGAGGAGAACAGGACAGCAGATACGATGATTTTTATGATTTTTCCTCATCACAGACCGTACAAGAATTTGAGGATTATTTAAGAAATAAAATAGACGTAGGAACACTTTTTTCTAGCGAAGCCGTTAAGACAGCGCTGGACGACTATATCTTCAGTCATAATCTATGGCAAAAGCAAACCAAGCATCTGCCCACAAATATAGATGCCTATTCCATGCTAAGGAAAGGCATAGATATTAACAATGCAGATAGGTTTGGCAGAACGGCGCTAATGAAAACAAGCAATCTCATCGCATTAAGAAGGCTTATCGAAGAAGGAGCTGATGTTAACGCTGTAGATAGGTCTGGTAAAACAGTATTGATGCATTACATTAATAGTGTTGATAGTAATATTGAGGGTATAAAGACTCTTATAAAAGGAGGTGCAATAATTAATAAAGAAGATCAAGAATTATTGCAGAAAAAGTATAAGGATAGTATGTTAACCTTATTAGAATTAGAACAGAATGTAACAGAATATACTAAAATACAAAGCGAAGTAGTAAAAGAGCAAGAAAAATTGGAGAAAAAGCAGGAAAATTTAGAGCTAATACATGAAGAAACAACAGATGAGTTAAACAAGCTATTTGATATGAAAAGATTGGGTCACTCTGATCTCGTCAAAGAAAAAAGACAAGAATGGCTTAGAATAGATGCAGATCGTATCAGATCTCAAGAATCTGAATGTCAATCGATGGTAAATAAATTAAATAAGATTGAGCAAAACTTAAAAAATAACATCCATAAAGAAAAATTCTCTGAAAAAGATGCGCAATCTTACAAAAAAAAATTAGATGAGATAAGGAAAAATGCAGAGCTTATCAAAATCATACCATATAAAAGTTATGCTCCAGAAGCAATGAAATTTGTAAATGAGGAATCAAAGGGCAGTGGTCTAAAGAAATATTAGTGGGAATGTGAATTTGTAAAAAAATCATTCGTCATTTACTTATTTTTTATTGGGATGCGTACTACTCGCTTAGCTTCCCTAATATATCTAAATCTACCTCAGTATAGATGCCTCACAAAAGATTAATGAAAATTAATTAACCCTTGACTTGTTTTCGTTAATTAGTTAAGATTTGTTAATCATTTAATGTTTAGATTAACAACTATGCAGAATAATTTATCGCTGTTTAGTACAGTAAGATTTATACTAAAAAATACAATAGGTCCAGCAGTTGCAAAAACATTTACCTTTATAGGAGCTATGAGTGGTTTTGTTACGCAGATGAAATTCTTGGGAAAAGCTTTTAAAGTAACTTTTGGTTTTTTAGATCCAAGCTATACTAAAACTAGCAGTTTTCTATTATCAAAATATGAGGAAAATGCTCCTGACCATATAAAATCATCTGTTAACTATACTTTTGAAACGATTAGTTATAGCTATAATCAAACCATAGAATATCATAAGTTTGTTCAAGAAAAATTTGAAAATGCTCATCCAGCATTAAAGTATTCATATGGTGCGATATGCACGACATATCATGCATATCAAGGTTACACCTTTGCTAAAATTTGGCTTTCTCCGGCTGCAACCATAAGTGAAACTATAAAACATCCTGGTTTTCCTTCGACAATAGAAATAAAAACTAACGGAATAACTGGTACAATAAATAAGATAAAAGTAACAGCGCACAAGGTAGTTTTTGCTGTGCCTGAAGTTATTCCTATTGTAAAAAACTATAATCCTTTTCTTAAGCCTAGCTATAATCTCGTTCCAGATATAAAGCCTGAAGCTACTTTTATATCTTCAACAGTAAAATTTATTTGCACGTTAGCTGGTGGATTGCTAGGGATGGCAGCCAGTACTTGGTCTTTTATGTCAGATGAAGAAGAAACAGACAAAGAAGAAACAAGTGCTAGCGAAATAACTATTGTAGAAGGATATAACTTTACATCCCAAGTAAACGGAGAAGATTTTATTAATTTTAACATACCTAAACTTACTGTCTCTTTTGCTAATCATAATTTATATTCTATTTCTATAAAGATTGTAGGATTTGGACTGGGTGCAGGATTAGGTAGAGGAGCTGCCTGGTATGTTGGTAAATTAGAAGAGAATTTTCTAATATACAAAGAATACTTTTTAAGTGATAGTCTTTATAAACAGCTTTATACTAATAATGGCTATAATAATAAAGTTGAGAAAATGCTAGATTATATAACAAATATCATAAGATTTCCTCTTTTACTTTCACCATCTGTATCTATATCTGAAGATTTTTTTATAAATGAAGGATGTCCTTGGGAAGTAAAATGTAAATCATCAGCTGTAGGGGCAGCTTTTGGTGGATTATTTGCGTATTATACTCCTGCTGTTTTAGAGGCGATATCGTACTTACATTCCCAATGTTTTTCAGAAGCTGCTAAAGATGAGGATGTGAGTGGTGATACACAAAAAACCTGCGATAATTCTCCTTTTATTTTAGGAGAAGCAGATTTATTTGAGTCTGAGCAGCAGTGGTGTGAAGCATAATGAAATGCTTCCTTGGGAGATGATTAAAGTATCTTGTAAAAAGCTCTTCTTGGCCGTGCATGTGTGGTGTTGTGTGTTAAGAGAGGAAGGGGTTTTATTGAGGTCATTCCTCATCCTTTAAATGTTAGTTGTTAAAGCTGCTGCTTTTACTGTATTTTTCATTAAATAGGCAACTGTCATAGGGCCTACTCCACCGGGAACAGGCGTGATTGCTCTAACTTTATCTTTCACTCGATTGAAATCGACATCACCTATTAATTTTGTCTTTCCCTCGATAGTGTCTCGAGAAATACCAACATCAATAACAATCATATTTTTATTAACCCATTCTTCAGTAACTAACCTTGCATGACCAGTTGCTACAACTAAAATATCTGCATTTCTAGCGATTTCTATCTTATTTCTACTATGAATGTGCATTACAGTTACGGTACAATCTTCGTTTAGCAAAATATTTGACATAGGTCTACCAACTATATTTGATCTACCAACAACAACAGCGTGCATCCCTCTGATATTGGGCTCTACTGATCTAATTAAGTGCAAACAACCCTGAGGTGTACAAGGAGCAATAGCATCTTCGCCTACTATTAATTTACCTATATTTTCAATGTTAAAACCGTCAACATCTTTTTTGGGATCAATTGCATTCATTATTTCAATTTCAGCAATATGGCTTGGTAATGGTAGTTGTACTAAAATAGCATGAACATCGTCATTATCATTTAAATAGTAAATTTCTTTTTGTAGTTGTTCTGTGGTAATATTTTCATCGAATCTAGTTATGAAGGATTTGATACCTAAACTCTCTGCAACTTGTCTTTTTTTTGCTACGTAAAGGCTGCTGATAGGATTATCTCCTACTATAATTACAGCTAAGCAAGGAGTGATTTTCTTTTTTGCTAATTCTATTATCTTTTTTTTGATAGTAAGCAATAGTGTTTGTGCAATACTCTTTCCATCAATTATCTGAGCTGTGTTCATCTAGCTAACTCCTTTTGCTGTGGAATATTGAAAATGTAGCACTTGGTCAGGATATACAATAGAGTGGATCGAGTGACATGCCATTGCAGCTTCAGAAAAACCTGTGAGGATTAATTTTAATTTCCCAGGATAAGTTGCGATGTCACCAATTGCATAAACGCCAGGAATATTGGTCTGAGAGGTTGCTGGATCAATATTGATATGTTTTTTATCTAATACTAATTCCCAATTTAATATTGGTCCTAGATCCATTGATAAGCCAAAAAACGGAAGCAATATATCTGCATCAAGAGTTTTGATATTATTTTCAAAATCAATAACCTCAATTTTTTGTAAATTACCTTTATTGCCTCTTACTTGGTGTAATTGATAAGGGATTTCAAGGTTAACTTTTCCTTCTTGAGCAAGATTGTGAAGTTTGTCACTGTTATCAGGCGCGCATCTGAACTTTTTCCTTCTATGTACGACGGTAACTTTGCTAGCAATACCAGCTAAAATTAATGCCCAATCAACAGCTGAATCACCACCTCCAGCAATAACAATATTTTTTCCACGAAATTTCTCTGGATCTTTTACAGAATAAAATACTGATTTATTCTCAAACTCTTCTATACCTGTCAGAGGAGGGCGATTTGGACCAAACGCACCACAACCAGCTGCAATGATCACTGCTTTAGCATGTATTTCATTATTTTTTGAAGTAATAATAACAAAACTACCATCTTTATTGGTTATTAATTCTGTTACCTGCTGGCCTAGATGATATTGAGGCTTAAAAGGAGCTGCTTGCTCTGCTAGTTTTTCTACTAATGTTTTAGCCAAAATAGATGGGTAGGCTGGAATGTCATATATTGGTTTTTCAGGATATAGAGCTATACATTGCCCTCCTATTTCAGGCAAGGTATCAATTACATGACAGTTTATTTTTAACATTCCTGCTTGGAATATAGCAAATAAACCTACTGGGCCAGCGCCTATTATCGCAACATCTGTTTTGTACTGCATAAATAAAAAAGTAATTCAGTTTTTGGGATTATATAATAATGAAACCAAAAACACAACTCGATCGTGAAGTTAGCTTATTCTAGAGTTGCCCAAGAATGACAATCATACATCTTGCTGCTGATACACACGTGATATTTTTGTTGACAAAAGAGTTAAAGTAAATTAATATACGCTAACGTTAATTTTAGTTAAGAGGTTTAATATGACAAAAATATTTGAAAAATGTAGTGATCTTTATAATGATGCAAAGTTTATAATAGAAAAAATAGACTATCTACGTAATGAAAAAGAAATATGCAACCAAAATGTAAATAAGTACGAAAGTGAGTTGAAAGAAAATCCTTTCACTGAAACTCCTATAGAATTAGTGAATCAAGAAGGCAAATTTGACCCTAGCTTGTGTGATAGAATAAATAACACACAGAGCTTAAAGAGCCTTAATAACGACTTAGGAGAAACTTTGGACAATTTGTTGAGTTGCGTAGAAAGTGAGACAAAAGCAAATTATCCAGCAGGAGAAGTAGTAGTTGAAGATCATCACATTGGTGGATAATTTTTAATAATATATTCAATAACGAAGGCATTAAGTTTTTAATGCCTTTTTTATTATTGATAAGGTTATGTACTCTAGCTTTTTGAGTCATGTTTTTTGTAAGTTTAATCACATCATCATAGGCAAGAGTTAAAAGATTGATATTTGATATAGCGACATCCTCCTAAAGCAGGTCCTGAGTCGGTGTTATCAATAGCGATTATTGAATGAGCTTTAAGTTATTTGTAATAAAAAGCATGTAATTCTTCACTACCATGAAAATTAGATTCATTTTTCATTATTTTATATATTCCTGTTTAATATTACTAAAAGACCATGCAAAGTAAGATCTGTAACGATCTTATCGAATAATTTTTCTTGTTCAAATAAATAGGCATAACCACCCGTACCTAAAATCACAACGTCTTTGCTATGATGGAAAGTAGTTGTAATAAACTGGTGTGTGATTTCTTTGATTGCGCCAAGCTGACAATAATATAAGCCAGATTGAATGTTTTCTTCTGTAGTTTTTCCTAGTGGAGATCTTGGTTTTATAATATTCACTGGTGCTAATTTAGCGGTATTCTGATGCAAAGCTTGCATTGATGTCTTATAACCAGGTAAAATTACTCCTCCAAGAAATTCCTTTTCTTTTGAGATACAGCATGCGGTAGTTGCAGTTCCTAGGTCCACGACAATAATATCTTTATCATTAAAATAGTGTATTGCTGCTACTGCATTAGCAATTCTGTCTGCTCCTACTTCTAGAGGGTTTTTTACGTTTAACTTTAGACCAGTTTTGATGCCTGGTTTAAGCTCCATAGGCATGATATTAAAATATTTTACACACGCTGCTTTCATTGAATAGTCAATCGAAGGCACTACAGAGGAGATGATAATATTCTCTATAGCATTTGGATCTAAAGAATTTTCTTTTAAGGCATTCTTTAGAAAAATCCCTATTTGATCAGAACTGCTATCGGTTTGAGTAGGATGACGAAATTTAAGTAGTAATTCATCTTTTTTAAAAATTCCGCAGAAAATATGAGTGTTTCCGATATCAATACATAATATCATTTGCTACCTTTTTGCTGATTGACGAAAATAAATATAGCTTTGTCATACTAGCAGAATTTGTCTTCTAGTAAAGCTTAGCGTTAAGTTATTGAGTATAATTATGCATTTAAATATTAGGAAAATTGTGACATAAAGGAAAAATTTTTGCTACCATAAACTGTAAAGATAATTTTTTAGAATAATACAATCTATGGATAATCAGCTATATTTGTTAAAATCCAGGAGATTTTTGCCTTTATTTTTGACTCAATTTGGCGGAGCTTTTAACGATAATGCTTTTAAAAATGGATTGTTAATTTGGTTTGCCTATGATTTTGCGGATAAATTAAATCTAAACATGCCAATGGTAGTGACTTTGGCTGCAGGGTTATTTATCATGCCTTTCTTTTTATTTTCTGCCATAGCAGGACAACTTGCTGATAAATATCAAAGATCTAAACTGGTACAAATATTTAAAATAACAGAGATTTTAATAGTCGTTCTTTGTTCGATATTTTTTTATTTAGAGAATTTGTATGGTTTATTATTTTTATTATTCCTTATGGGGGCACAATCAGCGTTTTTTGGTCCAATAAAATATAGTTTATTACCAGAGCATCTCAAGAAACATGAGCTTGTTACAGGAAACAGCTTGATTGAGGGAACTACTTTTTTTGCAATTTTGCTAGGAACATTATTTGGTAGCTTAGTAATTCGCAGTAATTATGGCATTCCTATACTATCTTCTGTACTTATTTGTTGTGCCATTTTTGGTTGGACTGCAAGTTTATTTATCCCTAGTGCTACTATTAACGATCGGAGGCTAGAGACAAATTATAATATAGTAAGTCAGACACTTCAAATTCTCAAATATGCTAGAGAAAATTATATAGTGTGGCTTGCAATTATAGGAATTTCTTGGTTTTGGATGATAGGTGCAACTTTTCTTACTCAATTCCCCGTGTATACAAAAAAGATTATAAGCGGAGATGAAAAATTAGTGGGATTATTTCTCACTTTATTGGCGATTGGAGTTACAATTGGTGCTCTTGTTTGTAGCAAAATTCTTAAAGGAAAAATTACCGGAAAAACAGTAATATATGGTTCTTTAGGTATAACTTTCTTTATTATAGATTTTTATATTGCTAGTACTACTTATAGTAATGAGGGTGCTAATAATTTGAGTCGCTTGATAAATGTAGGAGAGTTTTTTGCTAGCTCTCTAAATAGCTGGCGTATTGCTATTGATCTTTTTCTTATTTCTTTCTCTGCAGGCATTTATATTGTCCCTCTTTATACAATAATGCAATATTTTGCCACTCGAAAATTTATAGCACGTATTATTGCTGCAAATAATATTATGAATTCAATGTTTATGTTATTATCAAGTGTATATGCATTATTATTATTTACATTAAAATTTGTTGTAACAGAGTTATTTCTAAGTATTGGAATTGCAAATATAATAGTGTTATTCTTGATTAAAAAGGTAACAGATAATCATCAAAAATAATGTCTTTTATCTACAGAATTGTATTTAATAAGTTTTTACTAAAATTTATTTTTCGTTATCTTTACAGAGTAGAAGTTTCTGGACTTAAACATTATAAAAAGGCTGGGAAGAAAATATTAATTGTTGCTAATCACCAATCTTTTCTCGATGGCATATTATTGTCGCTATTTTTGCCCGATAAATTGATCTTTACTATTAACAGTTTTGTTTTGCCGCAATGGTGTTATGGGCCAATGAGTGCTATTGCTAAATTACTACCTATAGATACCAAAAATCCTTTTGCAATGAAATCTCTTATTGCGGCGATATCTAAAGGAGAAAAATGTGCTGTCTTTCCTGAAGGACGTATTACAGTCACTGGGTCCTTAATGAAAATATATGAAGGTCCTGGAATGGTTGCAGATAAGGCAGATGCTCAGATATTGCCAATACGTATTGAAGGCGCTCAATATTCACCATTTTCTCGGTTACAAGGAAAAGTACGCATCAGGTGGTTTCCTAAGATAAGCTTAACAATACTTGAGCCTCAAAAGATCAAAGTACCAAAAAATCTATATGGCCGCCAACGTCGAAAATTTATTGGAGAAAAATTATATCATATTATGAGTGATATAATGTTTTACGGCTCTGATTATAATAAGACTCTATTTCAAACACTATTAGAGCAAGTTGATATTCATGGATGTAAACATGTGGTATTAGAAGATGCTTCGCGTCAAAAATGGCATTATGGTCGGTTGCTGACTGGTATTTTTATTTTAGAAGATAAACTAAATAGATTAGTAACACCAAAAGCTCGTGTGGGGGTTATGCTTCCTAATGTCTTGGGTAATGTAGTAACTTTTTTTGCTCTACAGGCATGTAGGCAAGTGCCTGCTATGATTAACTTCTCAACAGGTGTGATTAATTTAGTCCATACATGTCAAATATCTGGAGTAAAAATTATAATTACTTCTCACAAATTTATTGAAATGGCTAATTTATCCAAATCCATAGAGACTATTGAAAAAGAAAAAATACAAGTAATATACTTAGAAGATATAACAGCACAAATTAATGTTTTTGATAAGCTTTGTGGCTATTTTAAACAGTTGTTTGTTACTAAAATCGAGCAAAATAATCCAGCTGATACAGCGGTAATATTATTTACATCTGGTTCTGAAGGACTGCCAAAAGCTGTAGCGTTGTCGCACAAAAATATTCTAGCAAATTGTTTGCAAGTTGCAGCACGTGTTGATTTTGGACCACAAGATATAGTATTTAATTCGTTACCTATGTTTCACTCTTTTGGCTTAACTATCGGTACTTTGTTACCGTTATTTAATGGGATAAAGGTATTTCTATATCATAATCCTCTTCACTATAAGGTTGTACCGGAACTTGTTTATCAAGTTGATGCTACAATTATGTTCAGTACTGATAGTTTTTTAAATGCTTACGCACGCTTTGCTCCATCATATAATTTTTATTCCATCAAATATCTTTTTGCTGGCGCTGAAAAATTAAGAGATGAAACAAGAAAAATATGGCTAGAAAAATATGGTGTCCGTATCTTTGAAGGGTATGGCATTACTGAAACTTCTCCAGTATTGGCGGTTAATACGATGATGCATAATAAGCCTGGCACTGTTGGGCGTTTGCTTCCTGGTATTGAGTACAAAATACAAAAAGTATCAGGTATTAATGATGGAGGAAAATTAATTGTTAAAGGTCCTAATATAATGCAGGGTTACATCTCTAAGAAAAATTCTAATATTTTGGATTATTTACCAAATGGTTTTTATGATACTGGAGATATAGTGTCTGTTGATGAAGAAGGTTTTATTACTATCAAGGGAAGAGTAAAGCGTTTTGCTAAGATTGCCGGCGAGATGATATCTCTAACTTTTATTGAAGAATGCTTATACTCATTATGGCCTGATCATCATCATGCGGTAATTAGTCGTTCCAAAAAGAACAGGGGAGAGGAGTTAATACTAATTACCGATAAAGCTGATGCTACACAGGAGGAGTTGAGAAATTATGCAAAATCGCATGGTATTCCAATCATATTCATTCCCAAAACTATTAAAGTTACAAAAAATATTCCTCTGCTTGCTACAGGAAAAGTAAATTATCTTGAGCTCCAAAAAAGTATTTCTTCTTCTTTCTTGTGTTAACACCATTGTTGACAATTTCATTTTATATTATAGATTCTAATATCATAAATTATATTTATAACTTTATAAGATGTAGAGAGAGTTATGCAAAATGAAACCATCGCTTCACAGCCCATTCCAGAACATCCTGCTTCACAGCCCATTCCTATCGCTAGAACATCATCAGTACCTTATTGTGAAACATCGGTAGGTATCGCAAACCTATTTGTTGGGATGCAAATGGAGAAAGAGCAAAATAATAACAATGATGACAGTGAACAAGCGGTGTCTAGTAATGAAATTTACACAACTGGAAGCTCAAATGACTTGTCGGGTGTATTCCACTTAGAAATGTAATCGATATATGAGCTGTTACAAAATTGAATAAGTGCTTGAAAAAGCAGAAAAACTATGTATGTTGTATCTATATTGAAATTTAACTGATTAAAATTTTTATGGCGACTTACGAATCAACCTTTATTATAAGGCAGGATGTGGCAGCAACAGAAGTAGGCAAAATCTCTGATGATCTTGCTAAAGTTATCGAGGATAACGGAGGCAAGTTATTAAAAAAAGAGAATTGGGGTCTGCGTGATCTTGCGTATTGTATAAAAAAGAACAAAAAAGGACATTATATAATGTTTGTGGTGGACGCTCCTAACAGAGCTATAGATGAGTTGCATAGAAAAATGAAATTATCAGAGGATGTTATTAGGAATTTAACAGTAAGAATTAAAAACTTTGAGGGCAAAGATTCAATAGTGCTTACTTCACTAAATAAGGATACAAGACATGGCTAACTATAACAGAACGTCTAGAAAATCAGAGCAAGAAAACTCTGAAACTGTTAATAAAAGTTTTTCTTCGATGTATGATAATGCGCATAAGCGTCTTTTTTCACGCAAGAAGCGCTCTTGTCCGTTGTCAGGTCCTGCTGCACCAGAAATAGATTATAAAGATGTAAAGTTACTTAGTAGATATATCTCGGAAAGAGGTAGAATTTTACCTAGTAGAGTAACAGCTATTTCAGCAAAAAAACAAAGAGAATTAAAGCTAGCTATAAAGAGATCAAGAATTCTTGCTCTTCTTCCTTTTGTTGATAATAAGTAGTTAGTAGATTTAGAAATAGTTTTGTAATAAATAATAATAGTAAAATTAAGCTTATTAATTGATTAAATACGAGTAGAAAAAAATGGAAGTGATACTAATTGAAAGACATAAAAAATTAGGCGAAATTGGTACCATTATTAATGTAAAAAATGGCTATGCACGAAATTACCTCATTCCTACTAATAAGGCTATTATAGCTAATGAGAAAAATAAAAAAGCTTTTGAGTTGCGTAAGTCAGAAATAGAACAAGAATTTGATCAAAAGAAAAAAGACGCAGAAAAAATAATAAAAGATATTGAAGGGAAAAATATTATTTTTGTTGAGCAAGCAGCTGAAGATGAGAGGCTTTATGGCTCAGTGAATTCTAATCATATTGTTGGTGCTATTAAGCAGCAATTGGGACATGAGCTACATAAATCAAGTGTACAGCTCATTCAGCAAATTAAATATCTTGGTGTTTATGAAGTAACAATTAACATCTTCTCTGATCTTAGTGCACAGCTGCAGATTATTATTGCTCGTACTCAAGCTGAAGCTGATGAAGTAATCAAAAAGATGAAAGAAGTAAGAAGTGGAAAAAAAGAGCAGCAAAAACAAGATCAGGATAAGCACGAAGAAAAATCACAAACAGCAGAGTCTAGTTCTGTAGCAGAAGAAAAAGCTAAAAAAGATATATCGGCGAAGAAAAAAGTAGCTTCTGATAAGAATAAAGATTCTTCTTCAAAAGAGAGTAAATCTAAGTCTGAGTAAGGTCAACTGTCGTTAGTTGGCATGCAAAATAATTATTAATGTTTAAGGCAGGTAGGTAAGCAAAATGGAAGAAAAAGTTGCGTTCACAAATATGCTGAAAAATGGTGTCATTATGGATGTGATGAATGCCGAACAAGCAAAAATTGCTGAAAAAGCAGGTGCTTGCGCAGTGATGGCATTAGAAAGAATTCCAGCATTGATTATTAAAAATGGTGGTATTGCTAGAGCTAGTGATCCTGAAATGATCAAAGCTATTCAAGATGCAGTATCTATTCCTGTGATGGCAAAATGTCGTATAGGTCATATTGCTGAAGCTTGGATCCTTGAAGCTCTTGAAATTGACTGCATAGATGAAAGTGAGGTTCTCACTCCAGCTGATGATGAATTTCATATAGATAAAAGTAAGTTTAAATCTCCTTTTGTTTGCGGGTGTAAAAATTTAGGTGAAGCTTTACGTAGAATTAATGAAGGTGCTGCTCTAATTAGATGTAAAGGACAAGCAGGTACTGGTAATATAATTGAAGCAGTAAGACATTTGCGTGGTGTAAGAAAGGAAATTGATAATCTCAAGTTAATGGCAGATGATAGTAATGAGTTTGCCACATTAGCAGCTGAAATGAAAGTGCCGATTGCATTGCTTAAATCAGTAAAGCAAGCTGGTAAGCTGCCAGTACCATTTTTTGCTGCTGGTGGTCTTGCAACTCCTGCAGATGCTGCTCTTTGTATGCATTTGGGTGCCGAGTCAGTATTTGTTGGTAGCGGTATATTTTTAAGTGCCAAACCTGAGGCAAGAGCTGTATCTATTGTTGAAGCAGTAAATTGTTGGCAAGACCATATGAAATTGGCTGAAGCTTCTAAATCTCTTGGCGAAGCAATGCCAGCTTAATATTGCCTGGTCAATTTACATAATTTAGTTAATTAATTCATTATGACAAAATTGATAGGAGTGATGTCATACCAAGGTGGTGGTGATTTACACATCTCAGCATTAAATACTCTTGGGATTGCACATCAAAAAATTACTTATACTGAAAATTTTCAAGATCTTGATGGTTTAATTTTACCTGGTGGTGAGAGCTCTGTGCAATATCAATATTGCACGAGATTTGATCTTATTGGTAAGATAAAAGAATTTGTAAAATCAGGCAAGCCTGTTTTAGGTACATGTGCTGGTAGTATTTTACTTTCTCGCTTTTCTTCTGCCAAAGTAGAAGGCTTTGGGGTAATTGATATTGATGTGGTACGTAATGGTTATGGTAGGCAAATCAATAGTGGTATCAAGATTTCCGATAATGATAATAAGGTAATGTTTATTCGTGCACCGCTAATAAAGTCAGCATCATCATTAGTAGAAATTCTGGATACTTATCAAGGAAAACCAATTTTTGTTAGGCAGAATAATGTATTTTGTACTAATCATCATCCAGAGCTAGTACAACTAGATAGTTCTAATATATTGTATAAAATTTTTGGATCCTAGGTTCTGCTAGCATAGAAAATCTGAAAAAGACTATTTTTTAGAGTATGCATGCAGTCCAGGAATCCAGGGATACTATATTCGCTTATAGTACAAGTATGTGCAGTAAAAGATTGCTGCTACTTCCTTACATCAACAGAATATAAAAACAGTTAACGTTTTCTTAATCAGAATACAGGATAATCAAAAGGTAATTAAAATTTTGAAATATCCTATGGCTGAGTATAAACCTAAAAGCAGTGGAGTAATATATGTTACTCGAGAAGATTTAGAATCTTATAAAAATAAAGATCCTATGAATAGAGGTAGTCTTAAGGATTTTATCAAAGAGCAAATGGAGCCAGTTATACCAGATTATCAGGATATTGATATTGAGCTAAAAGAAGACTTAAATCATATTGATCTTTCTGATTGTGATCTTTCTGGATTGAAAATAGAAAACAAAGAACTCCTGGATGTTGATTTGAGTGGCGCTAATCTCTCTGGTGCTGAAATTACTGGAGGTAGAATATTTGCAAATTTTGCACGTGCTAAGTTGTTTGATGCTAAATTCTATAGAGTAGATTTCACTCAATCAGATTTTCATAATATAATAGTTAACGATAATACTTATTTATGGACAACTCGTGAATTACAAAAGAAAGCAGAAACTTGGTTGGAGCGTGGAAAGCAAGCAATTGCAAGTACTGGAGTTCCAATATCTGAGTATGAAGGATGCTTATTATCAGATGATGCGGAGGTGGCGCAAAATCAGAAAACACAAATTGAAAATGCTAAAATATTGGATAAGTTACTTACAGATAAATCAGTTGCACAAGTTAAAAGAGAATTTGATAATCGGAATAAATTAGGAATGAAAGATGTACAGCTGCTAAACATGGACAACTCGATGTTGGTATGTAGATTTGCGCTAGCTAAAGATCCTGAGGATACTACTGCTATAGAATATTTAGAATTTCTAAAAAACGAGCAAATAAAGCGTATTAAAAATGAAGTTAGTAGTAAAATATGGAAAAAGCAATCTTGGTCAACTTGGGCTAAGGGGTTTGCTAAAAAAAATGCTGTAGTGGAGCATATTACGGATTCAATAACTAATATAATTACATCTGATGATGATTTTTTAAAGAATCATTTTTTATTTAATGCAGACAAAGAAGGTTTAGGAAATTATTTAGATAAAATTACTCCAAATTTAGAGGGTTTTTTACAAGATTCAAAAAGAGAAAAATTAAAGGAAAATGAGATAAAAGAAAAATTTGATAAATCTGCTACTAAAGAATTTATAGTAAAAGATATTAATCAGTTTAAAGAAGAAATAAGGTCAGAGTATAGAGAAGATGGAATAAAAAATCTAGCTGGTAATGTAACAGCACCACCAAAGGAAACTACTCGTCTAGAGAGATTGCAAGAAGAGCTAAAGAAAACTGGGAAGAAGCATTTTGATAAAGTTTGGCCTAGCGCTTTTAGACCAGACGTACGTAGTTCTTTTCCTGCAATTGATCCAAATGATGAAGAAGCATTAGCTAATGATCTAGCACTAAAAGCAGAAGGTTTAAAATTGCTTGCTGGTATAGGAGCTATGAGTGGAGGATTAGCTGCTGGTAATGTTGCTGGAGGCTATTTAGCGACTATGGGTGTTCCTTCAATGCTTTCAGGATACCTCACTCCTGCGATAGCCTATACTGCATCAGGAGCAATTCAATCGGGCAATGATGCTTTGGTAGAATATTTAAAAAAAGAAGAGAACAGACCTTTGCTTGAAGGGCAATTAGGTGATAGGTTATTAGAGTGTGGTTTGTATATGCGTCATGCAGTAAAGCCTTTTAGTCCTAATTTAAACACTCCTAGTGCAACAGCTTTGATACAGTATCTTGCTAGTGGACCTTTATCTTTTACAGGAATGACGGTAATGTCATCTACTCCAGGAATGATTGGTACTACTGCTGCTGGAGCTATGGCTTATGCTGCTTATAAAAATGCAGTAGCTGTAAGAGCTGCTATAACAGAAGAAAAAGATAAAGACAACTTTATGAAACGTAATAGACCTGGAAGTGAAGAATTTACAAAAGAACTAGATAAAAAATTAGTCACGGAAAAAATGAAAAGAGCATTAATTACTGGTATTCCAGCTGCTATTATTGTTGTTGGGGTTGCAGTTGCATCAATTGCTACATTTGGAGCTGGGGGTATTGCAGCAGGTTTACTTACTACTCCTTTTATTTTAGGTGCTAGTGCTGTTACTGGAGCAGTTGCTTCTGCTGCAGCATTTTATTACGATAATCAGATAGTAAGAGTAACAAGCAAAATAAAAGATTGGTTTAGCAAAAAAGGAAGTAGCCAATCTCAAATTAATAAAGCTCCATCACCGACAGTATCATCAAATAAGCCTGAGCCAGAAATACAGAAAGGAGCCGGTGTTGAAAGAACCCGTAATCAACAAGGACCAGAGTTACAAAGAGAAACAAAGAAATCATTAGAACTACCTAGAGAAAAACAATCTGGTGTTCATATAAGAAGAGAAGAGGAGAAAAGGATAAAGAAGGATAAAGAGCGTGGACCCTAAAATTAGTTGTCCTGCCCATGAGACAAAGAACTTTGATACCATCTTAAAATAGTGAGTGAATATAAATTCTTTTTGTTTCTGGTTTATACAATACTGTTTCGTGGTCGATTATTCAGTAGTTGTTTTAGCTATTTGAGGATATTTCTCGGGTTTGTTTTCACAGTAAGAAGTAAAATATTTGTAAAAATCTAACGGTGTATAATTTGCTGATACTGTGACAGATTCAACCATAATGGCTTTTTCAAAGCCTCCTTTTTTTTGATATTTTTGCTTTCTTACTGTTTCAATATCATTGCAACTTATATTCAAGGCGCTAGCAAATCCTCTTAGTACTTCAAAGCAATCAGCTAGTTCTTCTACTAAATTATCTTTACTATCTGCTTCTATAACTTCGTCTATTTCTTCTAGCAGCTTCTTTTTAAAACACTCGGCTAAATGTGCTTGATTCTTTATTTTATAGATAGAAACTTTTGCTCCATTTTTTACCATGTCATCATAGCTTTTATCTCTGATAATTTTATCAAATTTGAAGGTTTTTTCTAGCATTTACTTACGATTTTTGTGTTTTTATAAAGAAGCTATAACGATAACAACTTAGCTCTTATTTGTCTATCATACGTAGAAAAGAATTTTCCAACAACTTTATGCATAGCAAAACATACTATAAAGGCAATGAGTATGGAATAATCTACATCTGCTGGGAAATGCATACCTAGCATTACACGGGATAACCCAACTAAAAAGATTGTTGCTAGTCCAATAATTTTCAAGTAGATATTCATAATACCCCATACTGAAAAAACGAAAGTAGCAATATACCATGAGTGACCACTTGGAAAACTCTTATTACATTTGCTCATTAAGAAAAAATCATTACCGAGCATGTGGATGAGGTTTTTATTGACAGCAACTCCACTACCTATGCAATAAGGCCTAGGAAAGGAAAAGAAAATTTTTAGAGTTTCGACTATAACCGCTCCTAAGAAAAAGCTTCCTAATAATACCGAAATAGCCTTACAATAGCTAATTTGTAAATTAATATTTCGCATTTGTTTAGTTAAATAACTATAGGTAACCATAAAAGATAATAATATCACGAAATGTATAGGAAATAACATATACTCTCCAATATACTTGGTTAGATATAGCAAAGTTTTGGTAAAAATTTGGCTACATGAGCAATTGTGAATATATTCGAAAAATATTTGATTATACCCACCCCAATCATAAAAAATATCTTTATAGCTCACGATATTTACACTAATTTATTAAACTACGTAGTAATATATAATTATACCATACAATCATTGCATTTACTTACAATTATATAAAATATTATGAAAATTATAATTCTAGGATGTTCTAATTCTTTCGGTGTTCCAGTGATAGGCTGTAACTGCAAAATATGCAAGTCAAGCAGCCCACGGAATAAGAGATTACGACAATCTATCTATATTGAAGACGATGATGTTCGAATATTAATAGATCCCGGTCCGGATTTTAGACAGCAATATATCAAAAATAATATTGAAAAACTAGATGCGATTCTAGTAACACATCCTCATGAAGATCATATTGGAGGCTTTGGTGATTTACGAGGTATATCATTTATTAGTGAAAAACCAGTAGATGTTTATATGGATGCGCCGACAAAAGAAATAATACTGGAAAAATATAGCTATATAGTGAATAAATTTCATACAAACAAAGGAAATAAAAGCAAAATTTTAAATATTCATGAGATAAAAGCAAATCAATCTTTTACCATTAACAATTTACAAATTACTCCTTTTAAGCAAAATCATGGCGCTATTGATAGTTTAGGCTTTAGAATAAATAATTTTGCCTACTCAACAGATTTTAAGACTATAGATAAAGAAAATTATAGCTTATTGGCTGATCTAGATCTATGGGTTGTTGAGGCAATGGGTTATAAAAACTATCCTGCACATATAAATCTTGATGAGGCGTTACAACTGATTGACAAATTTAGACCTAAGAAGTCTGTGCTGATTCACATGTCTCATTCGATAGATTACTCTGAAATTAGTAAAAAATTACCACCCAATGTCATCGCAGCCTATGATGGTATGCAAATCACAATATGAAATCCTTATCAATTAAAGTTAGGTTCAGTTAGCAGTTATAGTTATTTGCAGTTTCTGCTATTAATTCTACTGCTCTATCGGTTATAAAATTCATTACTCCTATATTCGTGAAGTATTCATCTAATCCAGTATCATCATATTCTTGAGCTAGTCCTCTAAGAGTTTGACCATATTGATTTTCTATTACAGCTAAATCTACATTAAAGTCTGCTAATTGCATGACTATATTTTCGATATTTGTGTAATAATTATTATCACCTCGATCATTTATTTGATCAAAAAGCCTATTGATCAAGTTTTTTTCTTCTTCTGAACTTTCATGCATATTTTTTCTCCTTTTGAATTTCTTAGAGAATGTTAGTTGATATAAATTAAGGATCAATATCTATTTTTTAAATGAGTAAAAAAAAATCAATTTTATTGAATTATTTATCTTCTTTAGAAAGCAATAGTTGAATAACTGTGTTGTAGAGTCCATAATTAATAATTTATTAATATTGTTGATGATATTATAGTATTTTATTAAACTGTTAGGAAAATAATAATGCCTGAGACCCCTAAAACCCCTAAAACCCCTAAAACTCCTGAGAATCCTAAAACTCCTGAGAATCCTAAAACTCCGGAAACCTATAAAATGCCTGAAACACTTAAGGCTTCTGGCGGCATAAGAGGTATTGATCATACAAAAGATATAGCTGTGCATTATAGACGTAGAGATGCAATAACAAGATTAATCAATGGTAAAGGTGCTTGTACAGCGATCTTATTTGATGGTGAATCAATAAATGTGTATAACAACGATGGTTCTCCAAACAATCTTTTCAAAGAATACGATGATTTTTTCAAAAAATGTTTATCCATGTCTCATAAGGAAGTCATGGAAAAAGAAAATCAAGAAAAAATGAATAATCTTGTATCAATATCTGTCGAAGAAATCAAGAAAAGGGAAATGATTCCAATATTAGAATGTGCTATATTGCAAGATAAATTAACTGTTTTTCAAAATGCTCAACAATTGCTAAAAGCAGAAAGCATTCCGGTTGCTGAAAAGGATAAAACGGAAATTGATACTGTAACAGAACCCAGCCTTGAAAATATTAGCGAAGAGATAAAAAAGGAAAAAGAAAAGATAAGTCGTTTAGAATTAATTTGCAAAAATGAATTGAAGCAAATAGAAGAAGTACGAACTACAATAGAATCATTAAAAAAACAAAAAAATGCTGATTTATCGGAACAAAAAGAATCATTGAAAAACCTTAATACAAATGTAGACATCAAAGATTATAATATATCTTTAAAACGCCTAAAGGAATTAGAAAAAAAACAAGCTCAATTAGATCGTAAAAAAGCTTCTAAAACGAGTGAAGTTCAAAAACCTCTAAGCGAAGATGAGAAAAAAGAATTAAAAAAAGAGATAACAGAACTTGATGTAAGGATTAAAGAAAATGAGGAAAAATTATTTAAACTATTGGATATATTTCAAGATTTTGAAATAAAAACAAAAGATATAGATTTAAGCACTGCCAAAAATATGGATTTATATAAAAAAGCTAAAACAGGAATTATTGAGTACTTGTCTGAAGTTAAGAAGAATTTAGAAAGTCAAGGTGTTAAAATTTATAAACATCAAAGAAAATCAAGTAATGACGAATTAAGAGCCGATGCAATTTGTCACTATAAAAGGGGAGAAAATAAAAAAGATCACCAGAAAATATTGATGAACTATTACAATGATATAATTAGTGATTTAGATAATAAAAAAAATTCTCCTAAAAAGCAAAATCAAAACAGAAAATTTGAAGAAGAAATAGATGATGTAAGAAAAAAAATGGATAAGCTATCAAAGAATGAAGTTAGTCAAGATATGATCGATGACTTAGAAAAAAGGTTAATAAACAAGGGTGTAGCTATAAAAATCATAGATAAAACTCTGCAAAGTATAACTGAAGCTCAAAAAGCTCTGGAAGCAGTGACTACATGTCTTGAAGAGCTAAAAGATGAAAAAAAATTTTTAACATGTAATCCAAGGGAACATTTAAAGAATACTCTGCAAATATCAGTAAATAGAAGTGTATCGAGTCAAAAAACTATAGAAGCGTATGAAAAAAGATTAAATATAGATATAATAAAAGTTGCGCTATCTCTAGCTAAAGATGCCCCTCTTGACAAGTCTTTTAATGATAAAGAGAAAGAAGCCTTTAAAAAAGGTATGATTTTTCAGCGAAGAGAGCAAAATAAAAAACAAGGTGTATTACATGCTGAAATGCAGATAATTTCAGAGTTACTTAAAGATGAAGAAAGAATGAAAAAAATAGCAGATATAGACAATGGTGAAATATATTTAAATATTACAAGATTATGTTGTATTGATTGTTATAGTGTAATATTAGAGGTTAATGAATATTTAAAGCAGCAGAAAGGAATTGAGATAGCAGATGATGGGCGACGAGGAGATCAGCAAGAGATTTATGAGAATGAAGAATTGTTAAACAACAAGGAAATTGAAGCATTATCCAAATCTACTTTTGATGCAAGTAGTATAGTGTTTTTATCCAGGGGGACTCATTTACGTGAGTATGGCGAGCAGTGGCAAGAACCTGAATTTTTAGCGAACCTAGGACTCAAAGAGAAGTATAAAGAAAGAAAAGAGCAATTGAGGAAAGAATACCAAGTAACAGGTGAGTTACCAATGCTGTCTCCTAGTCCTAGTCATAGTCCAAGTACTCCCAAAGAAAAAATGCCTATCAAAAAGCAAGAGGACCTTTCGGTAAAAAATAGTTTATTATCATCTGTAATGAAACCAAGGGAAGCTAGCTTTGTAGGAAAAATTCGTTTTGAGGAGGAAAAAAGTAAAGATCCATCATCAGGTCGTGGTACTGCTTAACATGCTATTGTAAAGTCAAAACAGCTAATAAAAAATTACAAAATCTGGAGCAACTCTTATTGAATCTAAAAACTCCCTAATAAGGATCACTAATAAAGAACTACCTAGCAAGATTTAACAGAGGAGCAAAAAGATACAGCAAATCCTTCAAGGTGATAGTTGTGTATCTCTTTTGATTTTCTTTAACCAAGGCATGCTTACCCTGCAGTCTTATCTATAGTTATTAGGCAGTGCCGATAAAATTGCCTAATATTTGTTGACGTATATTAGGAAAAGTGTTACCTTCTTGCGCATAAATTTAAAATAAAGAAAAATGTTTAATATTTTCGGGGCGGCTCGTGTACTTCCTAATGACGCTGTCGTTGAAGTTGCTAGTTCTGCTGATACTGTAACTGATATTCCTAGTGATGATAGTTTGTATTTGGATGTAGAGAGGCATATTTCGTGTGTTCGGCAATTGTTGTATCCATTATATTTTTTTAGATCAAAAATGGGTGACCTGTTATCTATTATTAGTAATCTATTTGGACATGGAGCAGTCTTTAACTGGATGATAGATCATGCTGTGCTATATAGTATTTATAGTGACGAGGACTTAGAAAAAAAACAATATTATATTGAATATGCTCCTAGTCGGTTCTTAGTGGAAAAGGAAAAAAAAGCTATTGGTTTAGTAAGTTATGCGATGCATCATGACTTAAGTTTTGATGATCTACGGCCATCTACTGCTAACAAATTAGTTTTCGCTGTTATTGGTGTTTGTATCTTAGGTGGTGTAGGTTTTATTTCTTATAATGCTATAAAAGGGATTGTAGAAGAGGAGGTAGATAAAAAAAATATAGAAAAATGTAAAGACAATGAGTTTTGCGTTAAGGCAATAAAAGAAGGTGTGTCGATTGAGGATGCTAAAAAATTTAGTAATCAGTATCAAATACTAGCCTTAAAAGGAAAAAAAATTTCAACCGAAGGAGCTCTTGAAATTGATACTCCTGAAGAATTGCAAGGATTAGAAAGAGGTAGTTTAGTTGAAGGAAATTTTGATAGATCAGAATTTTTGGGAGAAGAATCTTTCCAAGAAGACGAAGAATTCTACTGGTTTTAGTTCGCGCTTTGTCTATAGATAAGTAAATTTAGACTTGCAATTGTAAGTAGATGATGAAAATGGCTAAAAAAGCCATTTTGCAACGGGCTATACAGCGTTTCTTGAGGTTCAGATTACTAACATAAATCTAGGTTATGCAGGAGTTTTCTTAAGTATTATCCTTAGTTTTTTATGTAGTTTTGAATAACTATACATAAATATTGTTTCTTCAAGATATCTTTTTATTGCAGGAAATATTGCATTTCTTAAATTGTCATCTTCAATTAATAAGTCTAAAACATTCTCTATAACATTTTTTTCTCTTGTTACTTCTATTTTTTCTTCTCTGTTTTCTAAATACTCTAAGCGTTTTTCGGCATATTCATCTTGAAAATTACTGGAGAAATTATATAAAGTTATGACTGTATTGCTTACTTGTAATATTTCAAGAAAAAAAGCTATATTATTTAACCTATCCAAACATTGTTGGACACCTGCTCGTTCTACTAAGAATACTTCTCTTTTTATTTCTTGCGCAATATTCACTAAAGATTTTATAACTGATGCTAAAGGTTCGGGAGAGATGCTGCCTTTATCTGGGTTCGTATAAAATGCTATAAACCATATTACAGCTTCAACGGCATATTTATCATTTTTATCCTTACTAAGTTTAGCAAGTTGATTGAATAAAAAAATTTGTGCTTCTGAGTCGCCTTCTTTTGCTAAACTTCTTAATTTTTCTAATGAATTATTGTCCACTTAATTTTCCTCCTAGTAGTTGATCTTAAGTGATAATAACGTATCAAATATACAAGAACAATAAAATATTAATTTACCGAAACAAATTTTTTATTTTTTGTTTTAATCTTTTGCACTGCTTCTCTGATATGTTTGGCTTTTAAGATAGTGGGTAATACTATTCCTTTAGGATGTTTTTTATTTAATACAACGTTGAAAGGAATCCCATACTGGTTGTATTTTGCTAAGAATAACTCGATATCATCATTGCCACTAGTATAGTCTCCTCGTAATAAGACCATATTATTTTGATTGCTGAAATTTAGCATAAATGCAGTATCAAGGACAAAAATTTTATTATATTTACAAGTTAAGCACCACTCAGCAGTGATATCGACTAATACAATTTTTCCTTCTTTGATAGCTTTTTCCATTGTTTTTAATGAAAATTTTTGCCATTTTGCTTCTATTTTATCTTCAATCACCTGGAAAGTATGCTCGATGTTGAGTGGCAAGGCAAAACTTCCAAAAATTATTAACACTGTTAATATGCTGCGTAACCATGAGTTGAGATCCTTCCCTCTTTCTAGAATAAATTTGAATAATATAGCAAACATAAACAACACTAGGGAAGCGGTAAGGTCTATTTGGTTATATACTATCCAAAAAAGCCACATTATGGTGATGTAAATCAGGACTTCAATAAATTTATTAAATTTGATTAACCATGAACCAGGAGGAGGAATTACTTTGAGTGCTTGTGGAAAGAAATATAATATAATGAAAGGCATAGACATTCCTGTTCCTATAAACACAAATACTACAATGATTTCTGGGATAGTTAGGGCAAAAGCAAAACTTATTGCTGTGCCAAGGAACGGTGCTGTACAAGGAGTTGCAAGCATTGTTGCAAAGACTCCAGATAGAAAGCTACCAAGCAATTTTGATTGGTTAGAGTGTATAGATAAAAATGTTTTTATTTGGTGAGGTAAGTCTATATATATCGAATTATTTACATTGCAAGCAAAGAAAATTAAAATCAAAATTAGTGCAATGATGAAAGCAGGCTGCTGAAAGCTAAAACCTAGTCCAGCATATTGTCCTGCAGCTTTCAAAATAGACATAATTACGGCTAAAATGATGAAAGAAACTATAATTCCAGCCGTAATGGCAAGAAAATGCAACCTATGGTTGCTAGGGCTTTTCCTAGCTTTAATAACTGATAAAACTTTTAATGAAACCACAGGTAGAACACAAGGCATGATATTTAAAATCACTCCTCCTAACAAAGCTAAGATTAATATATAAGAAAAATCCATAGATAATTATTGATAAATTCAAGAAAAAAGAACTTTGCTACTTTAAATTCCTGTCTGTAATGTATATATTATAACTAGTTATAACCATAGTCAAAGAGTAATTAGATGAAGATAACTACAGAGTTTAAAGATTTAACAGGTAAGATATTAATTGCAACACCAAGTATCAATCCTCAGTCATATTTTTCTAAAACAGTTATTTATGTAGTGAAACATACGCTAGAAGAAGGTACTATTGGTTTAATAGTGAATCATCCGATTGGAAAAAATGATCCTAACCCATCGTTAGAAAGGATGGCTTTTACAGGCTTTAAGATTGATAATATTGAATTGAGCGATTTAGAAACTTATGTAGGTGGTCCAGTAGACTCAGATAAAGGTTTCTTATTACATACTGATCAGGATAGTATTGATGAAGCAAATAGTATATATTTAAGCTCAAATATCAAATTATTAAAAACTATTGCATCAGGTAAAGGACCTAAATATAGCATGTTTTTACTTGGTTATTGCGGATGGGGCCATGGTCAGTTAGAAGATGAAATTCGAAATAATGAATGGTTGATACTTGAGGAGAATAAAAAAATTATTTTTGAAACAAGCGATAAGGAAAAATGGCTAAAAGCTTTGGAGCAATTAAAAATTAATCCGGTACAATATATCAATAAACCAGCTTATTGCTAGCTTATTGCAAACCTTAATTTATAAAAAAGATGGCAGATTTAATCGAAGAAATTAGAGAAGAAATCAAGCAAGATGCAATAGTAAAAACTATCAAAAAATATGGTAAATATTTGTTAGTAGTGGCTTTAGCAATAATTATTGCAACTATAGTATATGTTTACACTTCGCATAAACACATTGCTACTCAAGAAAATTTATCAACACAGTATCATAAGATAATTAATGGTGAAGACGGTAGTAAAGACTATAACAAAATGTTAGCTATATTGTTAAATAATAAAGATAATATTTATGGTGAGCTAGCTATATTTAAGCAAGCAGAAAAATTAGCAAATCAGCAAGAAAAAAGACAGGAAGCGATCAAGATGCTAGCTGAAATTGTAGAAAAAGCAAAACACTCGGAAATAAAAAGTTTAACGAAAATAAAAATTGCACAGCTTACTATGCAGTATGAAATCACCGAGCAGCGGAAGCCTGCTATCGCTATTTTGCAAAACACAAAGACAACAGAACCAATGTCAGGAATTATAAATTTATTACTTGCACAAATGTTTATAGAAGATCATCAAGAAAATAAGGCAATGGTAACTCTCAAAAAATTATATCAAGATAGTTCTTCCTCAGAAAATATCAGGTTTTTTGCTAAAGCAATGATGGAATCACTGGAAATTAATTAATATAAAAACATACTAGATTTCTGGGTAATTACTATTTTGCATCATTTTACGCTGCTGAACTTTGATCTCATTTCTTAAATAACACTAAGTATTCTAGGGTATTTCTTGCTCTTTTGATAAAGATATCTAAGAAATTTTTAATGATGCAGATGTCTTTATAAAAAAAAATTCAAAAAAAATGAAAAAATATTCTCATAGGTAGTTCCATAGAAGATTTTGTTAGTTTATTAATAGTAGAGTGTGGAAGGTTATGGGGCCCCATATTCACAAATTCCACGCAGATGATTATTAATTTATATAGATATCTATTTCTTAAAAGGAAGATTGATATAATAGGAGGTCTATGTCTAAAAAAAATAACAGTATAAACAAATTAATATCTGTACTAGATAAAGTAATTGATATGTTTGAAAAATTCGTAACATATGTTGACAACGAGGTTATAGATCCTCTTACATCTGGTAAAGCAAGTGATGATGAAATGAAAACAAAGCTTAAAAAGCTAGGTAACTCAGCATCGCCTATGAATATTACAAAAATAATTACAAAGACAATAGAAGTTTTGGTATCAACAAAAATAAAAGCGGATGAGAATTTGAAAAATCGTGAAGAGGAATTTGATATCGAGAAAGCAGCAGCAGATTTAGACCAAAAACTCTTGAATTTACATAGGTATAGAAGACCTCCAGAATCACCAGAACCACAGCAAGTAGCTTGTTTGTCTTCTTAACAGTAAATTCTCATTTTTATACATCCTTTGTGTCAACAAAACATAGTTGTATAATGCCATGGGGTATATATTAAATCTACCAGATGGTCTATTATTGTTTCCCTCTTGTAGCAGTTTTATGTGTTCCTTGATTACGTGATTCTTCTAAATTGCCTACATGACTTTGTTGTTTTTTCTCCAGATGTTTTGCGTATCTCCATCCTCTTCCACCTTTAAAGCTAATTCCTTGTGATTCTTCAGGTTTTTTTTTGGATGGGCTGGCTAACGATTTTGCTTCTTCATTGAGTTCCAGCAAAACTTTAACTGCAACTTTTGAACCTTTTGGAAAAAGAGCAAGCGGAGCAACTGGTTGTAAAAATGCTCCAATTGAATCCATAGTATTTTCAATAATATTATGCAATATTGATGCTGTTACACTTGTTAAATTAACAACTGGTATTGCGACTGCTATTTGTACTATCATTGCTATACCATCTAAAATTCCTAAATTTCCTTCTTGGAGTTTTTTGCCAATATTGACGAAATAGTCTCCTTGCATATTACGCATTGATTTCATAAATTTATTAAAATCACCTAATACGCTAGGTTTTATTTTTGTTTTTTCTAATTTAGATATCATTTTATTAAGTTTTTCATCGTCAACATTTTCTATTCCTATATGCTTTTTTAAAGACTTCACTATTTCTGCTTTCAACTTTAATATATCTCCAGTTTCTTTAGGGGTTTCAGAATACTCTGATAAAGCCATTAGTAAGTCTTTAGTAAATTTTATTCTTTGTATTTCTTTAATTACTTTAGTCTTTTTCTCTTTTTCTGCCATAAAATTAATATTTTAGTTTTATATTCTAATTTTACTTAAGAATCTTTAATAAAATATTAATTTATTAATAGTGTGGTTTTAATTAAGAATGATATGCTAATAGAGAAAGTGTTCAACGTATTTTACAACATGTAATTTTATTTTAGTAATTGAGATATAACAAAATATTAATATAATTACCTCAGTTATCTTTAATTTTATAAGCGCTATGGAAAGACTAATAAAGTCAACATTTTTAGTTTGTGGTACTGCTATAGGCACAGGAATATTAGCTCTGCCTTTTTCTAGTCCAGCTGCTGGCTTTTATCCATCAATATTAATATTAATTATTGCTGGTATATTTATGACAATAGCTGCGTTTTATATGTTATACTCAACAGTGCATTTTACTAAAGACTCTGATCTTATTACTATTGCAGAAAGATCTTTAGGAGTATTTGCAAAAATTATTACCTGGATTACTTATTTATTGCTGCTCTACTCACTTACAGGTATGTATATTATCGTTGGTTCTGCTTGGTTTAAAAAATTTTTCTACAAGATAACGACCTACAATATTTCTACATATTATTACAATGCTATATTTACGATATTTTCAGCTACCTTAATATTTTACGGTATTAGAGCTGTCGGAGTTTTTAATAAATATATTACTTTCGCGTTATTACTATCATTAGCTTTAATCATTGTGCTCGGTGCTCAAGATATAAATATAAGTAATTTAGATTTCAGGAGTACCAATAATATTTTTTCTAGTTTACCAATGATTTTAACTGCTTTTGGCTTCAGTATTGTTGTGCCTGCATTATCTTCATATACTAATAAAGATTTAAAATTGTTATCTAAGAGTATTTATATAGGAAGTATTATTACTATTACTCTATATATTGCATGGGACGCTATTGGTTTTGGTATTGTTGGCGTTGACGGAGAAGATGGTCTGATTAACATTGCTAAACACGATGATCAAGGTACAATTTTAATTGAAAAGATACAACGTAAGCTAGGTATTGGCATAGTAAGTAAACTAGCTGAGTATTTTGCTATTTTTGCAGTATTATCTTCGTTGATGGGAGTTGCAACATCTTTGTTCCATTTTATCATGGATGGTTTGAAATTGCCTAAAACCAAGTTAGGTAATATTAAAGCATTACTTATATCGTTTGTACCACCTCTTATCGGTGTTTATTTATATCCTGCAGGTTTAGTTGATATATTAGGTTTTGCAGGAATATTTGTAGCAATAATTTTGGGCATTATACCTACCTGTGCATATATTAATATCAATAAGTTATATCAGAAACTTTCCTGCAAATCTTTGATTGCTTATATCACATTAATATTCTTTTGTGTTGTGATTATATTAGAGGCTATAAACCTCTCTAATTAATTAGTGCATATTCCAGGCTCTTATTGACATAGTAAAGGTAAAGTTGGACAATCTAAATATTAGAGATTTCACACGGTCTATGTCTGTAATAAAAAAAATTCCTATAATCTTCTTAGCAATATACATTTTGACTTTGGCATCAGATGCTGCATTTTGCCGTCATGAATGCAGCAAAAGGAAATGCGAAGATAATTATCTTAATAAAAGCACGATGATTGATTTAGGGAATAACTCATATGTTTGTCCTAAAAATGTAACTTTTAATTCAGGAAGCTCAGTAAAGGAATTTCCTTATGTGGTAGGTTGGTCTGATCAGTGTGCAATTCCTGCTGGCGGAGGTAAAGTTAGCAATGCTAGCTGTTTATCTACAAATAATTTTTTTCATCAGGCAATTTCAACCGTGCTGACCTTTGGAGTGGGTAAAGCGATGATGGATAATTTTTGTAGTTTTGTTCCTGGAGATGTTTTATTAGAGGGAGGGATAATCACAACTGATTTTCTTAGTAATTGTCTTACAAAAGATTTTAATTCACATAATTATTGTTTGCGCAATTTGCTAAGAGGAAGAGATGTAAACGATGTTCTACTTAGCCCAAATTGGTTTTCAACTAATGTAACAAATAATCCTTGTAATGGAGTACCAAATCTTGATAGACCTGTAATAGATAAGGATGGTAAGTTTGTTCTACGCGATGGCAAGCAGGTTTATTGTCCTCTCATGCGTTGCAATATACCTACTGAGTATATGGCAGTAAGATATCATGGTGATAAATCAACTAGAACAGAAATAATGGCAGCAGCTGGTGCAGTGGCAGGATCAGCTTGGTCTGGCCCTGCAGCACCCCTAGGCGCAGCTTTAGGGGCAGCAGGGGGAGCTTTTATCTCAGCAGTCATGCCTGCATGTTGTGATAATCCCGTTATGTCTACGGGAGGAGCACTTGGTTACTCAGACAGAGGAGTAGATATTACAGGAATAGTACAGCTACGATCAGTAGATACGGATGGTGATAGAACGTGCACAGAAGTACTTATGGATACTGGATGGGTAACTTTAGGATGTAAATTTAGATCTCCACCGCTAATCAAAATGAGTACCAAGCCTCAATGTCAGAAGCTTCATGATATTTCTTGCTCAGACTCTACTAAATTAGCATCAAAATCGTTTATGCCAATAACATCGCGTATGATGCAATGTGTTACTGAGCTGCTTTATGTGGTTTTTAAGTGGGGAGATTGCAGTATTGGTGATTTAAATCCAATTGCACAATTTCAAGAGAGAATGCGTGATGTAGTGCAAGTAATACTGGTTTTATATGTAATATTATTTGGTATTAGAGTTGCATTAGGAGTGTTGCCTAAAAAAAGTGATATATGGATATTTATATTCAAGATATGCCTAGTGTCGTATTTTGTCATAGGAGGTTTTAAAGTGACTGATCCAAATGCAGGAGCAGAAGCTGCAGATATCAGAAGAAATGGACTCGAGCTTCTTTTTGATGGTGCATTAGGAGCAATGCATGATTTTGCTAATATCGTTGCTGGCAATGACACTGTTGATCCAGACAAACCTATGGCATTGTGCAAATATAATCGCAGTGATTATCAAAATAATACTAATATAGGATTAGATTATTCATTTTTAGCTCTATGGGATTCTTTTGATTGTAGATTAATGTTTTATATGGGATTTGCTATTCCTACTAAACTTGGTCAAACTATGGTAGAAACTCCCTTGGTAGGATCATTTACTGGTGGGTTAATTTCTTATATTTGGGCTCTAGTCTTTTCATTTAACTGGGTCTTTTTGATATTTTTGCTAATATTTAGCGTGCTACTTCTTTCCATTACAATATTTTTAGCACATTTATATATTATTGCCATGATTGCAATAACAATTATGATCTTCATGGGACCCATCTTTATTCCAATGGCTTTATTTGAAAGAACCAAAGGATATTTTGATTCTTGGTTGAGGCTACTTATTTCTTATACTTTGCAACCAGCAATAATCATTGCTTTTGTTGTGATTATGACCGGAGTTATTGATGAGGTGCTATATAAAGGATGTATGGGGTCTGGTGCATTTACTCAAGTAACACTTAACAATGGTAAACCTTATTGGGTATTTCAAGATCAGCTGCCAGCAGATGCAATAAAACACGGGTGCGATCAAAGTCTTGGCTATAAAATAGCTATGACAAGTCCTGGAGAAAATATGATTCTATCTACATTTTTAGGCATATTTCCTATTTACTTAATCTCAAAAGCAGGTGATTTATTTGCAATGATTAAACCGATGATGTTATCCGCTTTCTTTATGTTCTTATTCTATTATTTTGCTCAGCAACTTGCCAGATTTGCCGCTGATGTTGCTCAGTCTGCTAATCTTGGTGGTCAGGCAATAGGAGCAACTCAAGTATTTGATACGGCTGCCTCTGCTGCTGCTGACTATGCAACTGGAGGAGGGTATAGTAAAGCAAAACAAGCTGCTGCAGGAGGTGGAGGAGCTGGGATAAAAGTAGCAGGACCTGGTGGAGGTGGTTCTGGAGTAGGAGGTGGTGGCGGACCAAAACGTAAAGGCATTTCAGTAACTAAAAGTACCTAAATAAGTCTCACTTAAAATCTTGCAATTTATACAAAGGGTTTTTATTAAAATCTCCTTTGTTTTTGCTTCATACAATACTATTTTACGGTCGACTAAATGCATAGATGTTGTACAATTAAGGTTTAATTAACCTAACCAGATCAACTTCAACTTCTACGGTTTTTAATGGAGAATATTTTACTTCGATTTCACCATAAATTTCGATGGTACTAGTGTGTTTTACAGTGATAGTTTTCATTAATCTATCTTTTATCTGTACAATGATTGTACCGGTATCATCAGAAAATTTGTATCTTTCGTGAGCAATTTTTTCAGTGATCTTACCACGCAAAACAATTTTTACATCATCAACAGGAGTATCTAATACATCCTTAACTGAGTTATAATGAGGAGTTTTGTCAGGTCCAACAAAATCTGCGCTAGTAATATTTAGGGGTGATAATAGAAAAAATAGTGTAATTAGTAGTCTCATAATGGTAACGCCTATAAATAATAATTTTAATGTTGCTCTATAATAGTATAGATAAATTATAGAGAATAAACTATATCATCTTATAGATAAAATTTTTAACATATGCAACACGTTCTTCTCCATTTGTGGTTTGTTTTTGCAATAAAATTTTATTATCATGGCGAATTTTTATAGGGTCAGAGTGAGTTGTAATAAGCTTTAATAATTTATTAGAAAAGTCTGACTTTATATTTTGTAGTTCTAAGGTGATGCCTTTATCTCCGCCATCAACTCTCTTAATGTTAGATTTTATACACAGCTGCTTTAACTTAATTGCGTCTAATAGATTTTCTACTTCATTTGGTAGCGGTCCAAATCTATCAACTATTTCAGCTGCAAAAGATAAAAGCGCTGTTTCGGTTTTTAGTTTTGAAGCGCGCTGATATAAACTTAACCTTATATCAAAATCACTAATATAACTTTCGGGAATTAAAATTGAAGTTCCTAGATTAATTTGTGGAGTCCATTCTTCTTCTGCCTCTTCCTCATTAATATCAATCTCTTTGTTGCTATCTTTATATTGCAGTGATTTGACTGCTTCTGCTAACATTTTTTGGTACAACTCAACTCCTACCTCTTTTATGTGTCCCGATTGTTCTTCCCCAACTAAATTACCATATCCTCTAATATCCATGTCATGCGAAGCGATGGAAAATCCAGATCCTAGCTGATCTATTGCCTGCAATATTTCTAGCCTTTTTAAGGCTGTAGGTGATAATTTCTTATTATTGGGGATAACAAAATATGCATATGAGCTGAGATTGCTTCGTCCTATGCGGCCACGAATTTGATATAGCTGACTTAGACCAAATTTTTCTGCTTTATATACTATCATGGTATTGGCTTTAGGGACGTCAATCCCAGATTCAATAATTGAGGTGGACAGTAAAATGTCAAACTTTCCCTCATAAAAATCATTCATTATTTGATCAATTTTTGCGGGTTGTAATTTTCCATGCGCTACTGCTATTTTTAAGTCTGGTATGATTTTTTTAAGCTTTATTTCTACCTCAAATAGATCGCTAATACGCGGGCAAATAAAAAAGCTTTGGCCTCCACGTAGATGTTCTTTTGATAGAGCTTCTCTGATAAGTCTTGGATCAAAATTGACAATATTTGTTTTTGTTACCAACCTATTAACAGGTGGGGTTGCAATGAGGCTGAGATCTTTTATCCCCGTTAGAGACATTTGTAATGTACGGGGTAGGGGGGTAGCTGACATACTTAATATATGAACATTCTTTTTAATTTTTTTAAGTTTTTCTTTTTGTAAAACACCGAAATGCTGCTCTTCATCAATGATAAGTAAAGCGAGATTGTCAAAATTAATTTTATTATTTAATAATGCATGAGTTCCTATAATTACATCTACTTTATTCTCATTGATATCTTTAATGATTTTATTTCTTTCGCCAGTAGCCACTAATCTAGATAGGTGAGCAATTTTAATATCAAACTGCTTAAATCTAGCATTAAAAACACTAAAATGCTGGCGTGCTAAAATAGTAGTGGGACAAATTAACGCTACTTGTTTTTTTCTTTTTAAAGGAGTGTGATTATGTGATTTAATAGTCATGAAGGCTGCTCTTAATGCAACCTCAGTTTTACCAAAGCCAATATCACCACATATTAGTCTGTCCATTGGTTTTTCTTGTGCTAAATCGTTTTTTACTTCGTTAATGGCACGTATTTGATCTTCGGTTTCTACATAAGGGAATGTAGCGCAAAATTCATCGTACAAACCAGGAGCTGGTTCAATTACCGTTGCTTTATGAAGAGCACGTTTCGCAGCAATACTCAACAAATATTCAGCTGATTCCTTGATACGTTTTTTTATTTTTGCTTTTCTGGTTTGCCAAGCTGCACTACCTAATTTATCTAGTTTTGCATCTTGATTAGCACTACCGTATTTACTAATTAATTCGATATTTTCTACAGGTAGAAATAACTTATCGTTATCTGCATAAATTATTTTAATACAGTCATGTTTTGTTTCAGATAACTCTATTGTTTCTAGTCCTTCGAATTTTCCGATACCATATTCTTTATGTACTACTAATTCACCTTGAGTAAAATTTTGCGCTTCGTTTATTAGGGTGTTTAATGTTACTGTTTTTTGTTGTAATTTTGTGCTTACAAGTTTTTCACCAAAGATATCTTGTTCAGTAATAAGTGTGTATTCTGGGCAGATAAATCCTTTTGAGAAACTTGATATTACTAAATATGTTTGTGTTTTTTTATTATGCTTAGGCCAGTTTGTTGTTTTGGTAATAGCAATTTTATGCTCTGTGAGTATTTTTCCTACTCTGTCTCTACTCCCTTCGCTAAAACACGAAATAATTACACTACGATCTTCTTGTAGCTGAAGATTGATGAAGTGTTTTATTTCTAAAAAAATTGAAAGTTTCTTTAATTGTGCTTGTATCTTAAAATCAGGAAGTAACTTGATATCAAAATGAAAATCACTTTTTGTACTAGAAATATCACATGAGATTAATTGATTAGCAGAGACAAGATTATTTACTTCTTCTGGTGTGAAAAATAACTTTTTAGGTGGTAAGGGTAAATCGATCTGTTTATTTAATGCTGCTTCATCTAATCTATTTTGGTATATATCTTCATTTTTAGACCAAATTTCTTCTACATGCTTAAGAGAAAAATTATCAGTGATGACTGTTGGATGATTAAGGTAATCAAGAATATTGCTAACTTCACTATAAAAAATACTATGCCATGTTTCTATTCCATTCGGTTTGATACCTGCTTTTAAGCTGGTTAGCATCTGTGAATCTAAGGCTTTCATCCCATGGTTGCTAATTAAATACTGTTCAAATTTGCTAATGGAATCATTAGAGATGATTAACTCACTGGCCGGTATTATAATTATTTCTTCTAAGTTTTTTTCTGTTAACTGAGATGAGATATCAAATGTTTTAATTGTATCCACTTGATTACCAAAAAAATCTATTCTATATCCTTGATTCTGGCCGCTAACTAATATGTCAATTATGCTGCCTCTTACTGCAAATTCTCCGCCTTCATTAGCTGAAGACTCTCTTCTATAACCAGAATTTACTAGCGATTGTATAAAAATATCGCGTTTAATAGTGTCACTAACCTTGATTTTAAAAATAAATTCTTGCAATTCTTGTTTACTAATAATTTTTTGTAATATTGCATTAATTGTAGTGATAACAATATTTGATCTTATTTTCTGCGAGGAGAGACGTGATAAGGTAGCGACACGTTCTTCGAGAATGATTTTAGAAGGCGATACTAAATCATATGCTTGTGTATCCCATTCGAGAAAACAATGAATATTTTTATCAATTAAAGCACGTAAATTATCTGCTAAATGCTGAGCTGCAATATTGTCATTAGCAACAAACACAATATCTTGGTCAATAAGTGATGTAACTTTTTCTAGCAAATATGCGCAACTTTCATTTGTAATTCCTGAAATATTGACTATTTTTTGGTTAGAAATTTTATCTAATAAATAATTATTTTGTATATTCATTGAAAGATATTATTTTTTTTACTAACTCCTTGTACTTTGTTGGAGATGGAGATTTTTGAGTAAGCCACGAAAATATATCTGGATCGTTTTCTGATAATAATTGATCTAGTAAACTTAGTTCGTGGTCAGAAAATTTATCGATATTTGTATTTACAAACTTTCCTAATAACCAATCATTTTCTCTACATCCTCGATGAGTGCTCCTATAGAGAATTTTTTTCCGTAGCTCTATGTTCATTAGTTAGAATATTCTGTGACGATCTAAGGCAATACCATATCGTGAAGCCTACGTAAATATTTCTTTTTACTTATTTTATTTTTATCTGTCTTGAATTTATTATCTGAGTTACTATATAACTTGTATAAGTAACTGGAAATAAAATGTTCTTATGAGTACTTATTATTTCTGATAAACAGAGTAAAAATTCAATGAAAAATAAAACACAAAAAATTTATCCTCTAATACCTTTGAGAGATATAGTAATCTTTCCTAAAATGATAGCTCCTTTATTTGTAGGTCGAATGAAATCTATAAAAGCAATAGAGCAACTAGATCATAGCGAAAATCAGCTGCTGTTGGTGACTCAGAAGAACGCTAATTTAGCAGAGCCTAAAGCTAGTGACCTATATTCTGTAGGAGTTTTAGCTAAAACTATACAAACCTTAAAGCTTCCTGATAAAACTTTAAAAATTTTAGTTGAAGCAACCGAGAAAGTTAAAATTTTAAAAACCATAGAAACCAATGGCTATTTTCAAGGTGTAGTTGAACCAGTTAAAGATACACACCGGGATGATATAAATACCAGAGCTCTAATGAAGTCAATAATAGAACAATTTCGTAATTATTCTAAATACAATCCACGTATTAATCACGAGATATTTAATATTTTAGACGATATCAAAGATCCTGGGCATCTTGCTGATATTATTGCTGCGAATCTGTCATCTCCAATAGAGAAAAAACAAGAGTTATTGGAAACTTCTGATACAAAATTAAGGCTTAAGACTATCTTATTTGAAATAGAATATGAAATTAGCCTTCTTAAAGCAGAGCAAAAAATTCGAGAAGATGTAAAAAAACAAATGGAGAAAACTCAAAAAGATTACTTCTTGAATGAGCAACTGAAAGCAATACACAAAGAACTTGGTACTGCAAAAGATGGTAAAAATGAAATAGCAAATCTAGAAAAGAAAATAAAAAGTACCAAATTAACTAAAGAAGCGAGAGAAAAAGCTGAGGATGAAATTGGTAAGTTAAAACTAACTAATTCTATGTCATCTGAGGCAACTATTATTAGGAACTACTTGGATTACTTGTTATCTTTACCTTGGGGAAAGTCTACAAAAGTAACTCACGATGTTAAAAAAGCAGAACAAATACTGAATCGAGATCATTACGGACTAGAAAAAGTTAAAGAAAGAATATTAGAGTTTCTTGCCGTACAAAAAAGAACTCGCTCTAATAAAGGGCCAATATTATGCTTTGTTGGACCTCCGGGTGTTGGTAAAACATCTCTTGCTACTTCTATTGCTGAGGCAACAGGAAGAAATTTTGTCAAGTTTGCGTTAGGTGGTATAAGAGACGAAGCTGAAATTAGAGGACATCGAAAAACTTATATTGGCTCCATGCCTGGAAAAATTATGTATCTTCTAAAAAGAGCAAAATCTTCTAATCCAGTAATGTTATTGGATGAGATGGATAAGGTTGGTACTGATTATCGCGGAGATCCAGCGGCAGCATTACTGGAAGCGCTAGATCCTGAACAAAATAATAAATTTGTTGATCACTATTTAGAGGTAGAATTTGACTTGTCTAATACTATGTTTATAGCGACAGCTAACTCGACTAATATGCACCGAGCATTGCTAGATAGAATGGAAATAATTAGACTTGCTGGTTATACTGAAGATGAAAAACTGCAAATAGCAAAAAAACATCTGATTAAAAGACAAAGAAAAGATCATAAATTAAGTGAAAAAGAATTTTCATTATCAGATGATGCAATCATTGATACTATCCGTTATTACACAAAAGAAGCTGGAGTTCGAAGCCTCGATCGTGAAATAGCTCGTCTTGCAAGAAAAGTGGTGATGGAGCTAGAAAAGAGCGGTAAAAAGTCATCTGATGTTATTACGTCAAAAGATTTAGAGAAATTCTTAGGTGTTAGGAAGTTTTTGTTTGGTGAATCGGAAAAGACAGATCTGATCGGTATCACTACAGGTTTGGCTTACACTCAAGTTGGGGGTGATTTGCTATCTATTGAATCAGTGCTTATTCCAGGTAAAGGAGGAATAAAGTCTACAGGGAAGCTAGGTGACGTGATGCAGGAATCTGCACAAGCAGCTTATAGTTATTTTAGATCTAATTCAAATAAATATGGTGTGCTGGCAGATAAATTTGAGAAAAAAGATATCCATATCCATGTACCTGAGGGAGCTATTCCGAAAGATGGTCCTTCGGCGGGTATTGCGATGTTTACTTCGATTGTTTCTTTAATGACAGGTATTCCTGTAAACAAAGATGTAGCTATGACTGGTGAAATTACTCTAAGAGGTCGAGTGTTACCTATAGGAGGATTAAAAGAAAAGCTTTTAGCAGCGAGTCGTGGGGGGATAAAAAAGGTTTTGATTCCTTATGATAACAAAAAAGATTTAGCTGAGATCTCTAAAAATATTACTAAAAATTTAAAAATAATACCTGTAAAAACTGCTGATGAAGTGGTCAAATGTGCTTTGACTGGCACATTATCACCAGTGAAATTGGTAGAAAATGGGTGTTTATTAGAAAAAACTCAAGAAAATCGTTGAAATGCTATAGTTATCAATTGACATAATGTAAGAATTAAGAAAGAATATCAACTATAACGGTGCCTGCACTCTTGATCTCTCATAAGGAGGCGGAGCGAAGGCTTCCATAAATTTATTAACTTTTATAAGGATTTTACAATGAATAGAAATGAACTTATTTCTCAAATTGCTCATTCAACTGGAATGTCCAAAGCTAATATTAACGAAGTATTGGATGCTTTTATTGATACAGTAACCAATGCTTTAAAGTCAGGTGACGAAATAAGATTAGCTGGCTTCTTTACTTTGTCTGTAGCAGATAGAAAAGAAATGAAGGGTCGCAATCCTAGAACTGGTGAAGAAATCACTATTCCTAGCTCCAAGCGTCCTAAATTTAAAGCAGGTACAAAGCTTGTAGAAGCTGTGAATTGAGAGTCACATCTTAAAAATATACCGCTTTTGTAAAAAGCAAAAAGCCACTTCTAATAGTGGCTTTTTTTTATTTTAGCAATCTCCTTGTTTGCTAGTAAATAAATATTAAAAATTCTGTAGACTTTATAATTGAGCTAGCTTACATTATTTTTTATTAAGTCTACAAAATGTTTTATATGAGGTAAGTTATGATTTATGCTAAAAACACATTTACTGTTATAAGTTGTTTTACTTGGCAAGCAATAAAATATTACTGGAAAACTGTAGCTATAACTGGAGCTATATACTCTGGTCATCATCTTATAGGTAAAAATTACATCAGTAATCAGTCGTGCAAAGATCATGATAAAAATTTGTTAACAGATTTTTATTGTCAGTTAACAGATTCTTTGGATTACGTTTTAATATTTAACGCAGTTAAACCTTCGACTTCTTTCTTTGCAGAAAATACTTTGGGGTTAGATGCTAAAGGAGCAACTCATGCTGCTGTAACCAACGCACTAACATCAACACTTGCTCAGCAGCCTTGGATGGCTATTAGAGGAGAATTTGAGTTGAATAACCTTCGTTTTGTTGTGAAAGATTTTATTACTCCTACATGCGCTATGTTTTTAAGTAGCGTGCTACAAAGTAAAAACTCAGAATTTATTAAGGTATATCTATGCACTTTGGCTGGTGAGGCTTCGAAAGATATTTGGACAGAGTTTGTTAAAGGAGATTCGGCAAAATATGAAACACAGGAAGCTAAAATAGGTCGCGCTGTTTATTTATCTTCTAAATCTGTCTATAAAACCTTAAGTAGCGGCTATCTTGAGAGATATGCTGTGGATATAGCAGGAGATGCTACTAAACCAGTTACTTTAGCATTAAAATATACTGCTTATAATGCGCTCGAGTCTCTTTCTAAGGATATCATGGAGTATTTTTTCCATAATAATTCTTCTCTTCTTGGCGAAAGACATCCAGAATCAGAAGAAGATTTGTAGCTAATTTTACAATATACTTGTCGTTTGTTTCTTATACTTTTTTTAAAATTTATTTATTAGTAAATAAAAATTAAAAATTTTGTAGACTCCATAGCCAAAGCAATCTATATTGTCTTTTTTTTAATTTTATAAACAATATAGATGGAGTAAGTGTATGGTACATTGTACACAAGATTTTGATGCAATCAAAAGAGAAACAAATAATGAAACAAAGAAATTATTAACTGAAGAAGCTTGGAAATGCTGCTCTGATGAATTGCACTTATTGGAGAAGCAATTATCAGAAAGAGGAACAGCAATATGTAAGCATGATATTAAATTTAATATGGGAGTTACTAGCTGTAATGAGCTTAAACTTTTGGATATAGAGTATAAAAATACTTTAGTAGAGTTTAATAGAACGGAACATGAATGTAAAAAGCTTAACACGCTAAAAGATACAGATGTAAATCATGATCATGTTATTATCGATTTAGATAATACTAGTAATTCTGCTTCTTCATTAGAAGTGTCTGGAATATTATCTGCTGCTGCTGTAATGGTAGGATATTATTTGTTATCATAAAATAAACTGAAAAAGATTAAAGGTGCTGTTTCGATATAAAGACCTGAAAAATGTCTTATATAGTGTTAAAATATTCAGCTAGTATTGACCGAAATAGTGCCTTTGCTCATTGTAAATAAGCTAAAAATCCTGTAAAATTAATAAATATAGACAGTTTCATTTAACGTAATATATCGTTATAGGAGTAAGTGTATGGTAAATTGTACACAAGATATCGATGTAATTAAAAACATTTCAGATGGTGAAAAGAAAGAATCTTTAACTAATAAACTGGCGTTTTGCTGCAAGAGTGAACTATATTTGTTATGTAGGAAATTATTAGACAAGGGAGCAGAAGTTTGCGAAAAAGATATTAGTTTTAATGCAAGAATTGCTAACTGTAATGAAATTAAACAAGAAAGTCTAGAGTATCAAAATATTTTAAGAGAATACAATGATACAGAGCAAGAGTGTGATGACAAGCTCAATATACCAAAATATGAATGTGTAAATGAAAATTTTTTAGCTCTTAATAGTAGTTTTAATTCTGCTTCTTCACTAGAAGTGTCTGGGATATTATCTGCTGCTGCTGTAATGGTAGGATATTACTTGTTATCATAAAAATTCTTAGTATCTGGTCATTTTATGCTATTTTCACTATCAGACCCAAAAATTTTGCAAGGTTTTGAATAATATTACTCAAAATTTCACGATTTATACAATGAGTTTTTATCAAAATCTCTTTTGTTTTTGCATTATAAAATATTATTTCACGGTTGACTAAGTAGTGATATCTTACAATTTTTGTACTTTTTTTTGCGGTACTAAATCTCTATGTAAGCTTATTTTTATGTGTTTGATATCTTTCTTGTTGTCTTGCTTTAATATATTTCGGTAGATTTGTACATTGCTAAGCACATGCTGCACATAAGCCCTGGTTTCATAAAATGGTATTGTTTCTATCCATTCGACAACCTTGTCAATATTCTTTAATTTTCTTGGATCTCCATATTTTTTGATCCACTTATTAACATTATGTGGTCCTGCATTATAAGCAGCTATTGCAAGAATATAATAATCGTCGTAATCCTGAAGTAAGCCAGATAAATAATGACTTCCTAAACGCATATTGAGTTGCGGATTACGATATAACGCTACTCTAGTGAATTTGATTTTTAACTCTTTAGCTACTTGCTGCGCTGTGGGGTACATTAATTGCATCAATCCCATAGCTCCTGCATAGCTTCGTGCTTGAGGATTGAACTCACTTTCTTGACGAATAATAGACCATAACAAAGATGATTCTAAATCATGTTTAGGAACATCTCTTCTTACTGGATAGGAATAATCAACAAAAAAAGCTCCTCTGCGTGCAGATTCTTTGCTAGAGATAACAGCTAAAGAATATACTTGTATGTTTGTTGCAAATCTTGCTAGTAAATATCTTCTAGTAATAGTTCCTGCTGCTTTGGAGGCGCTACTCATAAACTTGCGTGAGATTCCATATTGATTGTGTTTGCTAAAAATGCTGCTAGCTTTTACAAGATCATTCTGCTGTAGCCACACTAAGTCTTTCCGTGTTATTTTCGGTAATTGAGGTAACAAATATTTATTGTTGCTGTCCTTAATTTTAGATATTGCCAATTGCCCATAAAAAGTATCTGGATATTGTCCTGCTATAGCAAAATACTTTTCAGCTTCATCTTTTTTGCCTATTTTTGTCAGTGCAGCACCAGACCAATATGCTCCTTTTGATATGCTGATAGAATACTTAGAGTTATTTAGAATATTCTTGAAGTGAGCTAAAGCTTTGTTGTAATCCTTTAGGTATAAATGTGCTATTTTTCCTGCGAACCACTCGCCATCTACATAATTAACTGGATCCTGGTAATTGTGGCTGCTAGCTATTTTGTAAGCTGTCAAGTAATCACCTCTGTCTGCCAATTCAAATGCTGTTCTAATTCTAAGATCAAACCATGTGTCAGATTTCATTTCATTAATATTTGCATTTGTTAGAAGTATTTGTGCAACTTTGGTGTCGTGATCTCTTTTTCTGTGCCATAGCGCTTCTGCATAAAGTAGACCTGGATCTAGACGTAGATTTTTAGGCACAGATTCTATGATGTTACTTATGTTGCTTCTATTTTTTAGAATTAATAACCTAGCTTTAAATAAATTCTGCTGATCTTTACTTAGCAATTTCATAAGATCCGGTTCTAGTATTTTGTGACCTTGCTTTAAAGAATGATCTATTTTTGCAATATGATGCTCTGTTTTTAAATACTTACCGTATTTAGCAAGAAAATCCTTTCTCTCTCTGCTAGTATATCTAGCGGTTATCCATGTTTGACGTACTAATTTAATATATTCATTTTTTTTGTTGTTTGCAGGGTATGGATAAATAGTTAGGTAATATTTTATACCGTTAGAGGTAGAAGGAGGGTTCTTTTTAAACCATTGCAATGCTTTTTTCTTATTTGTTGTTGTATTTAATCGATATTCTGCCATTGAGACCAGTCTTTTTCGATCCGGGAAGTGAGGGTTTGCATTGATAAATCTTGTGATTTCCTCAAAAGAAGATTTACTATGTCGATTGCGGTATTTAAGCCATTGCACAATTTTATATAGAACTTTATCATTTTGATTTTTTGCACACTGAAACGCTTTATTCCAATGAGTATGTTGAGCTAATTTTACGGCATCACATTTAGGTTGAACTGCATTAGTACCTGCGTGAGATGCTAAGAATGGCATCGCAACCACCATGAGGGCAAGCAATGTTGCAAATGCAAATAGTCTCTTCAATGTATTAGTAATATATAACTTCATTTGATGAAAACCAATTATTTAGAGTCTATAGACAGCAAAGTAAGTAAAATAGATTTGCTATAAACACCCATATCCAATACCTATATAGCTATTATCGTATAATCTCTTTAATACCTTATTAATATTTTAGCATATTTATTACTAAATTTGTATCCAATTTTATTCAATAATCTCTATATAAATCTCTAAAGCACTTGAATATCACGAGTAAATACCTATATATCTTATAAAGATATTTATTTTTCAACTAAGAACAGTAACAATTATGACTATCAATGACGATATTGAAACAAGAAAATTTGATGCCGAAGTAGGCAAAGTTTTAAATTTAATGATCAATTCTTTATATACAAATAAAGATATTTTCTTGCGTGAGCTTATTTCTAATGCTTCTGATGCTTGCGACAAATTGAGATATGAAGCAACTACTAAACCAGATTTGCTAAAAAATTCAGAGTTAGCTATTACAATTGCGTTAAATAGTGAAAAAAATCAACTGACAGTGAGAGATAATGGTATTGGTATGAACAAACAAGAGCTAATCGAGAATTTAGGAACGATTGCTCGCTCAGGTACGCAAAAATTCATAGAGCAAATGACTGGTGATAAAAATAAAGATGTTCAGCTAATAGGCCAGTTTGGTGTAGGATTTTACTCTTCGTTTATGGTAGCAGACAAAGTTATAGTAAAAAGCAGAAAAGCAGGTGAAGACCAAACATGGATGTGGTCTTCGGAAGGTATAGGTGAATTTACTATTCAGCAATCTGAAGAAAATATCGATTATGGTACTGAAATCACTTTAGAGCTTAAAAGCGGAGAAGAAATATATGTAGATAAATTCAGAATACAACACATAGTTAATACTTACTCAGATCATATTTCTGTACCAATAAAGCTTATTGAAAAAGATAAGGAAGAAACTATAAATAGTTCATCTGCTTTATGGGCTAAGTCAAAATCTGATATTACTAAAGAAGAATATAATGAGTTCTATAAAAAAGTTGCAGTAGCCGGCGATGAACCGTGGATGACACTACATAATAAAAATGAGGGAACGATTGAGTATACAAACTTGTTATTTATACCCTCAACTAGAACTTTTGACTTATTTCATCCAGATCGTAAGAGAAGAGTAAAGCTATATATTAAAAAAGTCTTCATTAATGATGAAGTTATAGATGTTATTCCTTCGTATTTAAGATTTTTACGAGGTATAGTAGATTCAGAAGATTTACCCTTGAATATTAGTCGTGAATCCTTGCAACATAGCAATGTTCTACAAAAAATCAAAAAATCTATAGTAAAAAAAGTTTTATCAGAATTAGCTAAAAAAGTAACAAATGATCGTGATGCTTATATTAATTTTTGGAGCAATTTTGGTCCAGCTCTAAAGGAAGGACTATGTGAGCCGATAGATGAAAAAGATGAAATCATGGATATTTGCTTATTTAAGAGTTTGAATCATAATAAATTTATTACTCTTGATGAATATGTAAAAGATATGCCATCAGAACAAGATAATATTTATTATATTAGTGGCGAAGATGAAGATAAACTACGTACACATCCGCAACTGGAAGGCTTTAAAGAGAAAGGATTTGATGTATTGCTTTTCACAGACTCAGTTGATGATTTCTGGGTAAATGTTAACCATCAATATAAGAATAAAACTCTTAAGTCTGTAACACGAGCAGATATTAACTTAGAAAAAAATGAATCTAAAGCAAAAGAAAAAGATGGTAAAAAGACAGATGATGCTCAGCTAACTGAGTATTTTAAAAAAGTTCTAGGTAGTCTAGTGCAAGATGTCAAAATATCTAAAAAGCTTACTGGAAGCCCTGCTTGTCTCGCTGTTGCAGAGGGAGCTATGGATATCAGAATGGAAAGGTTTTTGCGAGATCAAAAGCAATTAAAGACTTCTACAGCAAAGATTCTTGAAATAAATAGCGAGCATAAAATTGTGCAATCTATTGCAGAAAAATTAGCAGCTAAACAGCAAAATGATGCAACTGATGATTTGGTAAAAATATTGTTTGATCAGGCATGCGTTATTGAGGGAGAGCCAGTAGATAATTCTGCTGGATTTGCACAGCGCATTAATAGCGTTTTAGAACAGGTATTATAAAGAACGACTAGATGGGTCTGCTTCTATAAGACCCACTTCTTCTTCACTTATTCTTGAGCTGCTAAGATGAGGGCATAGGCTTCTACAGCAAAAATTTGCGCAAACTAAGATTCCTGCGAGGAGTATTAGTCCTGTGACAGATCCTATTCCTAAGGCAACAGCTAGTTCTTGCGTGTGAACATTCTCTTGTGAATCTTCTTGTTGCGTGTTCAGTAATCCTTCGGCAGGCTGACTGGGTAATTCTTCTAGTTCACTCATTGAGGTTACCTGATTAGTGACAGCATATATATTTTGCTTCATTTAGAGCCACGTACTACGCATGTCTTACTTATTATATCGTATAATGTTTGCTTTTTACTGCCAATAAATGTAGGGGCAATATTGATAAAACTATATGCCAGGAAATAAAAACCTATGAATCTGAGTAGTATTTGCAACAACTCTTTCTCAAATTGAAAATTCATATTTCGATTCTGTTTAAGAATATATTTATCATAATGATTGTGAGAAATTTCATGTATTTCTATATCTCTTTCTCTTTTATCGCTTTTCTTTTTCTCATTAAATATATCTGCTTCTATATATTCATCTTTAGTTTTTTTATGGTTGACATATGTGTGCTCAACGTAATGATAGCCGTAATTCTCTAATTTTTTTATCACTTGACGAGCTTCTTGCACAGAACTAATGCTGAATAACAATGCAATAACCATACTTATTCCTATTACTACCTTGAATAAGATAAATCTAATAAATGAGGTGAGAAAAGAAATTTGCTTAAAGTTAGCAGAATCGCAAAGATAAATATTTAAAAACCTCTGTCCTGCTGTTGCCCACCAAGGGGTAATAGGTGCAATGATGAAATAAAGAGCAGGTGTTAAATACCACAAGAATAATAATATTTTCTTCATATAAATGATTTCACCTATCCAGATAAAAATACTATAAATAATGCCTAAAATAAGTTTATCTATTATATAAGCAGAAAATCTACGGCGTCGTGAGCTAATAGCAATATCTGAATTAACTGTTATTGTTTCATTATTTTTTGTCAATTTATCATCATCCATATAAATAATTGAGATTATAATTCTAACTTAAGATTAATTATAGTTTTTAATAGTTAAGAAGTTACTAACAAGTTTTAATGTTTTGAGATGTAGTTAATCTACTAATCAGTTGTAAAATCAAATGCTGTATCACAGCTACAAATTCATAGTGTGTATATGATACTCATCTTTTGGGTACAATAAATAATTGACAAAAAACGCCTTGTTATTATTCTTTACTTAATAGAATGAGTTATAAAAGGAGAAAAAAAGTTATGGCTACGCGTTTAAATCCTCTGAAAAAATATGAGATAAATGAAGAAAAACAAAAGCAACATGAGAATTATACTCCAGGTATGGCATTATTTGCTGCTGGAGTATTTGTTATGGTACCTTTTTTTATTAACTGGTGTATGGATAAAAAGAGTAGTGCTGATGATCTAGCAGATGATAATAGGGATCTTAGATCAAGTGAGGATGATGATAGTAAAGGCAGTGATGGAAATGATAGTGGGGATTATGATAGCAAGGGTAGTGATGGAAATGATGGTGGGGATGAAGCATCTGTAGTTTGTATTTCTACTATGTATACAAAAGGCGGAATTTTAATTCATCGTAAAAATACTAAAACAAATACGTTAGAGGGAGAAGTGAAGAGACTAGAGTCGACTCACCAATCACCACCAAGAAAAAAAACAAACAAAAATCCTGAAGAAACAAAAATAGCCTCTGATAATATACTAACTCAGGAGGAATCACCACCATCTGAGCCCCCAAAAAAAGCAAAAAAGAAGAAAGCAAAGGCAAAAAAAGAGAATCAAAATGAAGTCTCACTTCTTGAAGAAACACAAGATGATAGTATAAAAAAGATTTCTCAGCAGGAAGATAAGTTGGAAGAAATAGTAAAGGCACCACTTGATATGCTTAACGATGAAAATGTGAACAGAAATGATGCATCTTCTCCTTTAAATCTTCCAGTTTCTCCAGTTTCTCAAGGTTCAACCTCTTCTATTACGTATCACGAAAGTGAAAATAATAAAGGTACAGATGAGAATGGTAATGATGAAAGACCTTTTGAAAAGCAGCTCCCTGGTAGTAATAATAGCAATGATCCACTTGATAATTTGTTATATGAAGGCGCTTTATAGTATAATATTTATTACAATTTAATTTATAAGGAAAAAAGAGGGATATATGCAAAATTTGGAAGGTGAAAAAGGTAATAATAGAGATTCTAGTGATGATAAATCACCAACATGGTTGGATTGCTTAGCTTCATATTTTAGAAAGACAGGGGGTAATACTGAAGATAATGATAGAAAGACAGAGGGTAATACTGAAGATAATGATAGAAAGACAGAGGGTAATACTGAAGATAATGATAGAAAGACAGAGGGTAATACTGAAGATAATGATAGAAAGACAGAGGGTAATACTGAAGATAATGATAGAAAGACAGAGGGTAATACTGAAGATAATGAGAGCACTCTTATAGTTGATATAAAAGGTGAAGAGATAAAATTTAGTGAAGATACAGATAAATATAATCCTGGGACTCAAACTGTACAAGATGAAGAAGGGAACATATTGGAGAGAATAGACATTCCAGAGAGGGGGCCAAGTGGGATAATGCCATTAGTAATAGGAGGTTCAGCGCTAACTGCTTTAGCAGCAGCACATCTTAGAATTGAAAGGCCACTAGGGTTTGATTTGCTAAATATTTTTCAAGATATACAGCAGCAACAAGTGCCGAGTAATCTCAAAGTTATTATGTATGGCTTTTTTTTTAAAGAAGTACTTTATAGTTATGGAGAAGAAGAAGGGAAACGTTTATTAGAAAATAGAAATACAAAGCCAAAAATTGAAGAAATTGATGATAACGATAATAGTCTTAAAAAGATTAGCGATGACAGCAGTGGTTATGCTATGTCTGGAGATGTATCACCTGAGCGAGACTGGGATTGTATTAATTGAGTAAGAAAACTCTGAGGTAAGTTAGTTTTTCTAGTTTTTCAAAAAATCATAAAACAGAGGTTTGTCATGCAAAATCCAGAAAGTAAAAATACCAATAATCAAAATGGAGCAAATGCAAGTTCAAGCTCAAGTAATAACCAGTCATCTACTGGATCTGGATTAACAGGTTTTCTTGAGTGGGGATATCAAACAATATATGTATTTTGGCCTGGAACTAGAGCAACTACTACGCAGCACTATGATAATACAGATAATGCTGCTGCAGGTTATGATGGAGCTGTTTTAATTGATGCACAGGGAGAAAGAACTCAAGATGTAGGTAATGATTTTCGGCGGCCGCCGGTACTTACAGGAGAGGGGGCTGATCTCGCAATAGCTGCACCACAACTCCCACACACAACATTGCAATGGGCATTTGAGTTAGTAAGTAATGCTTCTTCTTATCTGATTAAAGCTTTAATTGCTCTCTTTCCAAGGAAAACAGGAACTCATAACGATAAAAAAGATGATAGCCCGTCTGATAATAGTAATTATAATGATCCAATAACTGAAAAACCTAGTGATGATCAATGTGATAGTCAATCGAGTTGCTCAGGTGAGTTATCTGATCAAGATTTTAATATATAGCGGTTCAAGATTTTTGCTTAGTTTTCTATAGTATTTGTAGTTTGCTTCTTTTGTTATTTTGAAGTAAACTAGCTATATCACTAGGATCTACCTTCTTTTCAAGATAACTATTATAGAGCTAATGACTATTATAGAGACAACAAGGTTTATTTCTGCTATGGATAAACCAGCAATTCTAAAGGAAATATTTTTGCAGCTTATATCTTTATTAGTTGTAATTTGCTTCTTTAGTTCTTCTCTGGTGACAGGGATGCTTTTTTGCTTAACTGTACATTTTATAGCACTTTCTTCAATAAAACCTCTTTCTATTCCTACATGATACAAAGACAAAAAAAAGCTTGAAATAAAAGTGATAAAATAAAACATTAGCAAGTATCTTAGATATTTTTTATAATTTTTAATTAACAATATTAATGTACTAATGACGATAAGAAAATAAGGGATTCTTTGATATATGCATAAAACGCAAGGTTTGATGTTTAGAATATATTCTATATAATACGCAGAAATCAAAGCAAAAATTGCTAATGCTATTATTGATTTTACTGCTATACTCAGAGTTTTAGTTGTCATAGTAGTATTATTATGTATTTTCAGCTATCAAGCAAGCTATAGCTTTATTACATATATAGAGAGCAAATAAATAAAATGATAAGGATGTTAGTGTGATAAATCATAGTAAATCGTGGCCATTTGAATTGGCCAGAAATATTTTAAAAACTATCAATAATAAATTGCCTGAAAAAGGCTATGTATTATTTTGTACTGGCTATGGCCCTTCGGGATTACCGCATATAGGTACATATTGTGAAGTTGTCAGAACAAAAATGGTGCAGCATGCGTTTGAAACACTATCAGGTATGCCAACGAAATTGATGGTAATTTCTGATGATATGGATGGATTAAGAAAAATACCTGGTAACATTCCTAATGCAACATCTTTAGAGCAGCATTTGCAGAAACCTTTAACAGCAGTTCCTGATCCTTTTGGTATTGAAAGAAGTTATGGAGAGTATATGAATGCTCAATGCAAGGAATTTTTAGATAAGTTTGGTTTTGAATATGAATTTAAAAGTGCTACTGATCTTTATAAAAATGGAGTTTATGACCAGTTTTTAATTAAAATGCTAAAAAAATACGATGAAATTATGAACATAATGTTGCCTACTCTGGGAGAAGAGAGGCAAAAAACTTACAGTCCATTTTTACCAATTTGCCCATATACTGGTAAAGTATTATATGTCCCTATTACTGATATAGATGTAGAAAAAGCTACTATATCTTATATTGATGAGAGTACTCAGAAAGAGGTTATAATTCCTGTTACTGGGGGGCATTGCAAGTTGCAGTGGAAGCCTGACTTCGGTATGAGGTGGGCAGCTCTTGATGTGGATTTTGAAATGTATGGTAAAGATCATCTTGCTAATTCAAAAATCTATACCAAAATATGCAAAACAATTGGTGGGAAAGCACCAGCTCAATTTTTTTATGAGATGTTCCTTGATGAAGAAGGGAAAAAAATATCAAAATCAAAGGGTAATGGTATCACTATAGGGGAGTGGTTGACTTATGCTCCAATTGAAAGTCTTGCTTTCTACATGTATCAGTCTCCTCAAAAAGCTAAAAAGTTATTTTTTGATGTTATTCCTAAAAGTGTTGATGAATACATTAGTTTTATACAAAAATTTCATAATTCTAGTGATGAAGAAAAAACTGACAATCCTGTATGGCATGTCCATTTTGGAAATGTTCCAAGTCATAATTTATATGGTATCAGTTTTAATCTTTTGCTGAATTTAGCATGCGCGTGTAATCCAGAAGATAAACATGTTTTATGGGGGTTTATTAAGCAATATGCTAGTGAAGCAACTCCAGAAAATTCACTATTGCTAGATGAATTATCTACTTACGCGGTTAGATATTACGAGGATTTTATCAAGCCAAATAAAAAATATAAAAAAGCATCTCCGGAAGATATTCAGTTGCTGGAAATTATCAAAAAAGACTTGCAAAATCTTGATTCTGACTGTGATGCTGAAGATATACAGAAAGTTTTTTATCATGTTGGTAAAAACTCTCAATATGAAAATTTAAGAGAATTTTTTAAAATGGTTTATGAAGTATTACTAGGGCAAACGCAGGGACCAAGGCTTGGTTCTTTTGTTAAACTTTATGGTATTGATAGAACTATCCAGATGATTGATTCTGTCATTTAAGCGAGAAAATATATGTCAAAAATTATAAATATAGTTGCTAGAGAAATATTAGATAGTAGAGGTTATCCTACTGTAGAAGTTGATGTTTATACTAAACAAGGCAATATGGGAAGAGCCTCTTCTCCTAGTGGTGCTTCTGTGGGATCAAATGAAGCATGCGAACTCAGAGATAATGAGAAAAATCGTTTTCTGGGTAAGGGAGTATTGCGAGCTGTAGATAATGTTAATTCGGTAATCAAGAATGCTTTAGTCGGTACAGATGTACTATTACATAATGATATAGATAATATTTTGATTGCATTGGATAATACTAGTAGCAAAACAAATATTGGTGCTAATGCAATTATAGCAACATCAATGGCAATAATCAAAGCTGCTGCTAAAGATGCTGGCAACTCCTTATTTAGATATCTTAATAAAGATGCTGTAACTCTTCCTATGCCCATGATGAATATTATTAATGGTGGTGCTCATGCTAATAATGATCTTGATATACAAGAGTTTATGGTTATACCTGTAGGTGCTGCTAGTATGAGAGATGCTTTACGTATGGCAGCAGAAATTTTCCATCACTTAAAAATAATTTTGATAAACAATAATGTTAGTACTAGTGTTGGAGATGAAGGTGGTTTTGCTCCATCATTAAAGTATAACAGAGCAGCATTAGATCTTATTTTATCTGCGATAGAAAAGGCTGGCTACAGACCGGGGCATGAAGTATTGTTAGCTCTTGATGTAGCAAGCTCAGAGTTTTTTAGTGAAGGTAAATACCATTTAAGAGGAGAAAAACTGATACTAAATCATCATGATTTAATAAAATACTATGAAAATTTGATAAATGAATATCCGATTTATTCGATAGAAGATGGTATGGCAGAAACAGATTTTATTGGCTGGGCAGAGTTAACTAGCAGTATCGGTGATAAAATTCAGCTGGTGGGAGATGATGTATTCGTTACCAATAAAGAGATTTTAGCTGATTGTATTGATAAAGATATCGCCAATACCATACTGATTAAACCTAACCAAGTGGGGACTATTACTGAAGCTTATCATACAGTGAAATATGCTCATGATAGAGGTTATAAGACGGTGATGTCTCATAGATCAGGTGAAACAGAGGACGTAACAATTGCTCATCTTGCTGTTGCTTGGCAGTGTAGTCAGATAAAAACTGGTTCTCTATGTAGAGTAGATAGAACTGCAAAATATAATGAATTACTTAGAATTGAAGAGATAATTGGTAAAGATGCAAAAATTTCTTCTATCAAAGAGAAGAAAAAAATATTAGCATTGTAATTATAACCTTTACATATTTTTATGAGTTTAGAGATACGGATAGGTAGGAGTGAGAATAAATCCTTTAGATTTCGCAAATATATCATGATAGTGTTATTGCTGCTACTGCTTTTTTATTTTGCCTACCAAATGATGAATGGTGAAAGGGGCATATTAGCATTATTTGACCTTACTAAAAAACATCGTGTTCTTGATCAAGACATAAAAAAGTTAGAAAATCAAAAAATGCTTCTTGAAAAAAATATATATATGTTAAAGCCTGAATCCTTGAACTTGGATTTGCTGGATGAGCAAGCGCGAAGAAGCTTAGGCTATGGAAAAGAAGGAGAAACAGTGTATTTGGATTAGATTAGTTCCAATATTGCTGTGCTTCTCTTTTGATTGTTTCTTTTTTTAATCTTTTGATTTACTTGGAGTAATTGACTTTGCAAAAGCTTTATCTCGAGCTTGTTCTTTTGCTTGTCTTGATTCTGCTGGTGTAATTGGAGGAGTATTAGTAGGACCTTGTTCTTTTGCTTCTGTTTTTTTGCAAAGTCTTTCTATTATATTGCTTTTCCTTACAGTAGATTTTTTTGCTGCTTTTGCTTTAGTTTTCTTCTTTTTAACTGGTGCTACTTTTTTAGTCTTTATCTTTTCTTCAGGAAGTTTTGCACTGATTTTTTTTGTACCTTTCTTTGTTACTAGGGTTTTGACTATTTTCTCTTCTTTTATTATTTTTTTATCAATTTTTTCTAATTTGTTTGATAGGCTAATGGCTTTCTGCTTTTGCGCTTCTTTATATTGACTAAGCCATTTTCCTGGTAGTAAAAACTTTGATACAACTCCTACTTTTTGTGCATTTTCCAAAGCTTTTTTCAATTTTTGCTGTAATTTTTTTTGCTGCTTTATCAATTGATGTAACTTTTCTCTTCGTAATATAGCTTGTTTTTCTAGTGCTTGTTTTTTTTCATATTCTTGTTGAAGTTTGACGAAAGCTTGAAGCTTTTTTTGTACTAACCCTAGACTCTTCTGTAATTTTTGTAATTGAGATATTCGCTGCTTAGTAGCGGTAGATTTTCCTTTTATTTTTTTTATTATATTGCCTAGCTCATGAATTCTTGTTGATAATTCATGCTGTATTTCTGTATATAATTCAATTTTTTGTGCTATCAAACTTAGTTCTTCTGGGGAAAGATCTTCAAATCCTTGTTCCTCCAGATCGATCATTATTTTGCCTTCTTTTGCAACTCCTAAAGTTGAAGAAACTTCTCCTGAATCTACTATTTTATTTACGGTGTAAACTAGATCATCTACTGTATTATTAGCAATTGCATTTGCTGATATATTATCTATATCTAGTATTTGTATGATTTGAGTTGCTTTTTCTAGAGCTCGCTCTTCGTCATTTGAGGAGGGTGAAGCTTTTATCATTTTTCTTATATAATAAGTCAATATCTATTTCATAATAACAAATTAAGGTTAACTAAATATTAACTATATTTTAATTGCTAAGTTTCGATGATAAGGATATGTTGTATCCATATAATTAATGAGTAATTAATATGCAAAAAGATAAGAATTATCAATTTTTGCAGCAGAGACTAGAAAATTATTATGATTGCGTATATGATAATTTTTATAATTATCGCATAGATGGCTCTCAAACACCTCAAGAAATGGTGAGTAATTTCTTTTGTCCTTTTTTGATGAATGAAGACATTAAAACTACAATTACAACAACGGATAAAGCAAGAAAAGTTTTAGAGTTAATAAATGAGTATTCTATTGAGAATCAGAACGTTGACTTGTTAGGAGTGTTTCAGTATCAAGTAGCTCATGGATGCCTTCAAAAAATAGGAGTTAATGTAAAAGAGTTTGGTGATAATTTACCGAAATTTGAAGTTTCTACAGTTCAGCATCTTAATGTTAAATCTGGTGAGATAGCAGCAAAAATAACGCTACATATAGATAATGAACAATATAAAATAGCACAAGATTACGAATATAAAACTTTAGTTGGAGCAATTAAGTCTTTTAAAGGTATCTCTTCTGTAAAGAAAGCAATTGTTAATGATTATAATAATACAAAAATTAATGGTTTTCTTAGTAGCATAGATATAGATGTGTCAAAGTTAAAGCTTGTAGTGGGAGTTAGTGAATTTGAGGCATATATACTTAAAGCAACTGTAGAAGATGTGGATAAAGCAAATCGTTTACTCCTAGCAAATACTCTTAATAAAGAATGTGAAATGTCTATTACTGGTGAGGAATCATCTTTTGATATTATTGCCAAAAATAGTCATTATTTTGACGAAGCAGTTTTAGGTGCGCTAGAAAAAGAATTCGTGGATAGCTTATCCGGAGAAGTTCTAGAAGAAGAGTTTAATCACGATAACTCAGAGTTTTAGTAGTAGTTTTACACTTGTAGATTTAGCTGGCATTGTGGTGCTCTTGAATTGCATTGGATTGTAACTTGATCAGGTTTGCGATTGCTTGAGAAGATAAATTGAGCATCTCATTAAATTGTTGCGGGGTGAATGGTGCTCCTTCAGCAGTTGATTGTATTTCTATTAACTGATTATTTGCTGTCATAACAAAATTAGCATCAACATCTGCTCTTGAGTCTTCAGAATAATCTAAATCCACCAATATTTGCTGATTAACCATACCGCATGATACTGCAGCAATCTGACCAGTAATCGGGTTGAATTTAATTTTTTTCTGTAAAAGTAAGTGATTTACTGCGACTACCAATGCTACATACCCCCCAGTAATTGCTGCGGTTCTTGTTCCACCATCAGCTTGAATAACATCACAATCGATAATTATTTGTCTCTCACCTAGTTTTGCTAAATCAATTACAGATCTAAGTGATCTACCTATCAATCGCTGAATTTCTTGCGTGCGCCCATTTTGTTGGCGTGTTGCTGCTTCTCTCCTCATTCTAGTATGAGTAGAACGAGGTATCATGCCGTATTCAGCAGTAATCCATCCTTTATTATGACCTCGTAAAAAACTAGGGACTGTTTCATCAACTGAAGCAGTACAAATAATATGTGTTTTTCCAAATTTAACTAAACATGATCCTTCTGCATAAGGATTATAATTTACTTTTAGCGTTATGTTGCGTAGTTCATCAGCTTGTCTGTCCAGAGATCTTCGATAATTCATAATATATTGCTCTTGAAATTTATATAAAGATTATTACATTTATACTATCTGCTCGGTTGCTATAATTTGGCTATATGGCATTCCTTCACTTATATAGCGCTAGGTACAATTGCGTTGCCTATAGCAAAATTATAATAACTGCGATATAATACTTAAAAACTAACAATAATAAGCAAACTATGACAAAACAAGAAAAAAAAGAACAAAATTCTAATAAAGATACAGAAATAGAAAAAGAATCAAAACAAGAAGAAAAAGATTCTGAAGTAGAGCTGCTACAAAAGGATGATGAGATTCGTAGATTGCAAGAGCAGCTTGCTAACGCAAAAGAAAATTACTTAAGGTCAGTAGCTGACACTGAAAATTTGCGTAAAAGGTTGGAAAAAGAAGTATCAGATAGTAAAAAATTTGCTTTATCTAGTTTCTCAAAGGATTTGATTAATGTTGTAGAGAATTTGTATCGCTCTACAGAACATATCACTGAAGAACACAAAAAAAATGAAACTATTAAACAAATTTTTGATGGTATTGAAATGACTCAAAGCGAGTTAGAAAAAGTAATGAAAAAATATGGTTTAGAACGCGTTAATCCTCACATAGGAGATAAATTTGACCATAATTTTCATCAAGCTGTTTCTACTGTTAAAGATGAAAAACATGAGCCTAATACTATAATGAACATCATAGAGGCTGGCTATATGCTTCAAGGAAGGTTAATTAGGCCCTCACTAGTGGTTGTTAATAATATATAAGATAAAATTAAGGATGGTGATGGGGGGGGTGCGTGTAACGTTTAGTTATTTGTTTTTCAACCTTTCTTGTATTGTTTTTAGTTTATTCACTATTTCTACAATTGCTTTAGTAGGAGGATTTTGCCCTTGCTTAACAATATTTGAGACAGGACTAGTTAACTCTATTGCAGCATCTGTTGTGGCGTGAGAATTTTTATCATTTTCAATAAGATTGATAGGTTCTGGCTCATGTTTTGAAGGGTGACGTAAATGTTTTTTAGCCCCTTCGATTGTATATCCTTGTATATAAAGTAAGTTTTTTATTTTTTGAATTACGTCTATATCTTTTTGCAAATAATAACGGCGATTTTTGTATTTATAAGGTTTTATTTGTATAAATTCTTTTTCCCAAAAGCGTAGTACATGAGTTGGCACACCAATAATTTTACTTGCTTCACTAATAGTATTATATTTTTCTGGTCTTCTATTTATTATTTTAGGCATGTAGGTATTATTTAATCTCGCGTGCTTTTATGATTATAACTGAATTCTTTTAAAATTACCATGTGTTGCTGTGTTTCTCACTTAATTTTTTATAGAAACTGTACGAAAAGGATGACAATTCTTGACACAATAGTTTATTTACATTAGGATGCGTCCGATTAATAAAATTACTAATAACGAAGTGGTGACCAGTATGCGATATTGGTGTCGCTAAATATGATAGGAGCAGGTGAAACATGCTGAAAAAACCAGAGAATAATGGAGATAACTTACAATTAAGCAGCGCAGATGCGGTCGGACAAATTATTACCAAAGATAAGAAAGAACTACAAACTCTTATTAACCAGGGTTTGCTGAGATTAGATCTACTTGAGTTTAGGCCAGATCAGTTATATAGGCTAATAAAAGATGCTGACAAAGATAATTTGGAATTTCTTGCTGAGCAGGGGGTTGATTTTAGTAAATTGAATTTTCCCCAAATATACGAAATATTATTAAATGCTGGTCAAAATGAATTAGAGTTTCTCTCTGAAAAGATATTTGATTTCAGTAAACTGAATGATAATGAACTATTTTCACTTATAGATAGCAATAATCAAACACAGGTAAAAACTCTTGCTAAAAATGCAATAGATTTTAGTAGACTAGATTTGAGCAAATTGCCACCTTACCAAATATACGACTTAGTAGTAAATACTGACAAGTCTAAGTTAGAGTTTATAGCTGAGATAGGAGTTGATTTTAGTAAATTAACACCTAGCAGCATATTTAGAGTATCAGCGGATATTAACCAAGATAATCTGGAATTTCTTGCTGGACAGGGACTGAACTTCAATGAATTTGAGTCTTACCAAATATATAAACTCATAGTAGATAACAATAGAGCAAGGTTGGAGTTTTTCGCTGATAAAGGAGTTGATTTCAGTAAGCTAGATTTCAGCAGCTCAATTTTTTTTGTTAGCGATACATATGTTTTATTGTGTAACACTGATAAAAGTAAGCTAGAGTTCTTAGCTGAGATGGGAGTTGATTTCAATAAACTTGGTTCTTATGACGTATCTAAGCTAGTGGCAGACAACGATATAGGTAAATTGCAATTCCTTGCTAAAGTGGGAATCGATTTTAAATTAGATGCTAGAACATTAAATTCCCAACAAGTATATAGTTTATTAGTAAATACAGCTCAACCTAATCTAGATTTTCTTGTTAGCCAAGGATTTGATTTTAGTGAATTAGATATCAATAAAATAGATTTTACTAAACTGGCAAGGGATAATAAATTTCAAGCTTTTCAAAATGTTAAGAAATATATAGGTGAAGATAAAATACAAATAACTTCTCCGATAGGTCTTAGTTCTTATATTAAAGAATCTTGTTTTGCTGAATCTGATATATTAAACAAAATTGACGTAGACAAAATAGCACATCCACCTACCGTAGCACAAAATTATTGCAATGTTATAATCAAGCAACAAGATTCTAATCATCTAGTTGTAAGAGGTCATGAAGCACAAGAAGTATATGATTATTTAGTAAATAAGAAAGGTGAATCATCAACAACAACTACTCATGTTTTTGATGTTTATGTAAACCCTGATCATGTCTTTTTTAGTTTAGATGGTAAATCAGAAGGATTCTATCCAAAAGGAGAGAGTGATTCTGACAAAGGGTTTGCTTATTATTATGCAGGTGCTGTTAGCGTAATATTTGAAACATTGCCAATATTTAATGCTTTTTTATCAATTGTTGGTAGCTTATTTAGCGAATGTGGTAACAAATACATGCTATCTTTTAATTACAAAATAGGAGCAGTAAAAGATGATTCTCCTGCGAAAGAGGAATCAGATCGCAATAACTATTCTAAGGCATCATTTATTTTGAGTAGTGATCAAGCAGAAAAGCTGCAAGTTTATATTGATACTGTCAAAAAAGATTGTGAAGCTGATAATGATGATCACTGCATATATCATTTTTCTGCAAGAAACGACAAATTTTTTGTACAAGATGTTTTTAGAGAAACAGGCTTGAATGATGTTTATGTTGACTATTTTGTAGATCAGGGTAAACCTTCTCTGAGTCTTGTTTATATAGCTGATATTCCAGGAAGTAGTTCTGATATAGAAGGTGGCAGTGATTTCTAGTTTTATGGCTAGGTAAATTCAAGATACTTAGTCTCTGCATAACGCCCAAGAAAAATGTATAAATTTACTTTTATTTAATTTGTGTAAAGTTTAAGTTTTTCGTATATATTATAAAAAGTAACCATTCTACTGCCTTAATGAATTAAAAATCGGTTGAATTATAAACATAAAATAAATATTAGCCAACTTTTTATGTTAGTTTGTTTTCTGGTATTCATAAATGTTTCTACTTCTTTAGGAATGACGCATATTGTTGTTTACTCCTATAGTAAAATTAAATGAGATTGGCTATAATAGCGTTGTTTAAAAATGAAATTAATTCGCTTTTTTCAGAGCCGATGTAGCTCAGCTGGTAGAGCAACTGTTTCGTAAATAGTAGGTCGGGGGTTCAAATCCCTTCATCGGCACCATAGACATCAGGGTCTGTTCTGGAGACATGGTATACAGATTAGAGGAGAAAGGGTTGTTACTCATTTCTAATCTACAACTTTCTTCGTCAAAGTAACCTATATCAAAATAAACAAAGGCATAGCTTAGAATTCATCGTAGTTTTGTTGATTATCTGTAGTATCGCCTAATAAAAATTCTACTAATGCATTTTGAGCGTCTAAATCACCATCAGCTATTATTTTTTCAGTAACTGATATCATTTTCTTAAGCTCTTCAATATTTGGTCTATTTGAGTCTTCTATAAGTAACAGTCGAGAATGAGATTCAGGTTTTAGGTCATACATGGATTTTTTAAGAAAATTTAAAGCTTGCTGTATATCTTTTTCTACTATTTTGCCTTCATAATATAAATTAGCAAGCTGGAAATTAGAAAGAGCATTGTTTAATGCAGCAGATTTAGAAAACATTTCTAAAGCTTTTTTGGGATTTGCTTCTGTTCCTTTTCCTTGGATATACATTATTCCAGCATTATACATGGCATATGTATTGTTATATTTAGCAGCTTCATTAAATAGTGACAATGCATCTGTAAGAGTTTTGCCTTTTATCGCGCCTCTGTAATACATAACTCCAAGATCATATAATGCATCGGTATTTCCTAATTTTATTGATTTGCTAAGCAGTTCTTCAGCCTTGTTGTTATCTATTTCTGTACTTTGTCCTAGATGGTGCATAATTCCAAGATTATGCATTGCATCTGGATCATCTTGTTCAGCAGCTTTTGTAAACCAATAGAAGGCCTTCTCATAAGATTGAATTATGTCTTCATCTTTATAATAAATTGTTCCGACTTTAAACTGGGCTTTTTCATGTCCAGCTTTACCAGCTTTAGTGAATAGCTCTAGCGCTTTCTTGTGGTCTTCTTTAACCCATTTCCCCTCGTAATATAGTAAACCTAGGTCATAATGTGCCAGTATTGCATTTTGTTCAGATGCTTTGGTTAGATAGGATAAAATTTTTTCACTATCTTTTTTTACATATTGCTCTCTATTATACATTACTGCAAGATTATACAGAGCTTCTGAATGATTATATTCAGCAGCCTCGCTAAAATGATGAAAGGCCTTTTTGTAATTTTGATTAATTCCAAGACCGCTATAATGCAATACTCCAAGAAGATAATGTGCATCTATGTTATCTTGTTTTGCAGCTTTATCTAGCCATTTAAAAGCTTTTTTATAGTTTTGTTTTACTTTCTCTCCCTTAGCATAGCTAGCTCCTAGTATGTATTGTGCATCTACATCGCCTTGTTCAGCGTATTGAGTTACCATTTCTATGTATTCTTTATCTTTCATAATTGACCCCCTATTGGTAAATGTTCCTTAAAATTTAGAATTCTGTAGATTCTATAATTTGTACATGTCCTCCAAAATAACATCTGTCAAAATCTTCAGTATTTCCTGAAAAATTCTCTAAATGTATTTCTGGAGCAACAAAACAAGACATTTCGCATTGTACATCTTCTACGTTTCGCATAATTATTTTTGTTTTTGATGCTATAGTACAGTGATCTAGATTTATTTCATAAGCATCTATTATTACTTCTTTTCCTCCTGCTATAGTACTTCCTTCACAGGATAAAGTTTCTTCTGCTACCATAGTATTAGTACCTTTGGTATAAAATATACTTGGTATAGCATCTAACATAGTATTGAATAATTTAGTTGCTATTTTATCATGAGCTATAATATCTAAAACGCTTCTGATGATTTTAGATTTAACTGATTTAAGTTTATCCATATTCTGTACCCTCTTATTAACATCAAGTAAAAATAGATAAAAAAGCTATTATGTCAATTGTTAGTTAAGTTTAATTAATCGCAAGCATAGAACTATAAGATAGATGCGTGATCTTAAAGCAATAAATTTTTCTTATTCATACACATTTACAAAATAAGGATACATCACAATTATCTTCGATGTTCTTTGCCACGCCAGATAAATTACCTATGCATTTTTCATGTTCACCTAAGACTCTTATTTCGGTAACACTTGAATTTTCCCAGCTAATATTTCTATAGGTAAAAGAATCAAGTTGCCCAGCTACTATGCCACCAAAAAATTTTGTTTTAACTTGAGAGTTAGTAACTTCAATATTGGATAGCTCAACAAATAAACCATCACCAATTAAAAGAGCTGTTTTATTGCTACCCACTACTGAACAGTTATTGAAACATAAGTTTTCTATAACAGAATACTGATATTCTTGTCCTAAAGCTCCACCGAACAAGCCTACATTATCCTCATTTTCTCTGTTGATATATAAATTTTCTATACAAAAACCATTACCATCGAAATGACCTGAAAAAGGCATATAGCGTTCTTGCCAATATAATGGTTTAAATCCTTTGTTGTTGCATTCTCCAGAATATCTGCTGCAAACAGGATACCATTTTTTAGTTGCTGAGGCATCTATGTCGTCTGATAATGCATAGTTTCCACCTAAAAAGGCTTGGATATCATTTAAGTCTTGAACATCATTCACCAACATGAAGCTAGTGACTAAATTTATAGGAGAAACATGAGCAAAATAACCATAAGGATTATGATACTTATGTTGCTGGTATGTATCTGGGGTAATTTCTGGATTATAATAAATTTTTAATAGATTGTTTTCTTGCATAAAAACTTGCTTATTACTACCTTCAAAAATTACTTTTCCTATATCTTTTTTGTTTCTAATTCCTGATTTCAATTTAACTGGGCAGTTAAAAGTTATATTTATTTCTGCAGGTATAATGACATCTTCCTGTGAAATTAAAGTTAGGGTATTAGCGGATACACAAGTGAGTTTTGTAGAATTAATCACCATAGAATAATTACTAATAACGATAACATCCTGATCTTTTATGCAGTAATCTATCAACTCTGCGACTTCATCTGTGATAAAAGAAATATGTGTATCATTATTAATAAACAAACTATCTACCAGATTATCACAATCACAACTTTCTTTATTTCTATTGAAGATATTCATTTTTCCTGCAAGCATGTTTTTTTGCTAAGGATATTATAAATAATTTATATTGGTATAGCCAGTGTCTATGACATGAAATGGCTCTTTTGTCCAATTTATTCATAGGTGTTAGTATTAAGGAGTCTTAGAAGATAGTTCTAAAATATTACCTACTATACTTATTTAGAATTGCAAATTTTGCAGTTAAGTTTTGAGCTGACTGAAAAATGTTATCTTTTTTCCATATAGCTGCATGCACTGCAATCATATTTGGTTTTGGTTCATATTCCATGATTTGTTGTATATTTGATTGATTAATTCCTCCGATTGCACAGGTAGGAATTTTACTATCTTGAATGATATTCTTAAAATTATCTAGAGATATTAGAGTTGCATTTTTTTTAGTCATAGTAGGGAATAGAGCTCCTGCAGCTATATAATTGGCTCCGCTATCAGCAGCATAAGCTGATTGCTCTGGAGAATGAACCGTTACTCCAATAATAAAGTTTTTTGGACTATTCTTTTTTACTATATTTATTGGTAAATCATTTTGACCAATATGTATTCCATCAGCAGTACAAGCTAATGCTATATCTAAATCATCATTGACGATGATAATTGCTTTGTTGCCTAAGAGTGATTTTAGTTGCTTTGTCTTATGTATGATTTCTTGTTTTGCCAAAGTTTTAGATCTTATTTGACAAATTGGAATAGCTGCCTCTAAAATCACTCTTGCGATTGTTTGGATATCGGTAACGGCAAAATCACATATAGCATAAATACCGAGTAATTTATGGTGTTGTGAATTTTGCACTGCTAAAGTCATTGATTACTAAATGTTCTCTTCAATAAAATTACTTTTTCTTTCAGTGTTCTGTTTGTTTTGCAGCATTTCAATAACTAAATCTCCTGCTTTTTCACCAGAAAGTAACATTCCGCCAAAAGTAGGACCCATGCGAGGTACTCCTGTATGCTCAGAAACAGACATGCCAGCAATCACTAAATTTGGGAATATTTCCTTGGTTCTCTCAACAATTGATTGTTCTGATCCTTCTATCCACAATGGTCCCATTCCTTTGTTTTGCAGTAAATTTCTTTTTTCAAGAAGCCTGCATATAACAGCATCATGACCTGTTGCATCAATCACCATCTTTGCTTCCATAATAATTGGATCTAAACAAGTAATAAGCTTTGGTAGCATAGTTACAGGTGTTGAGTTTATTACTAAGCCTGCAATTTTCTTGTTTTTTATAAATACGTCCTCAACTATGGTAGTGTTAAGAAATTTTACTCCTGCTTCACATGCTCCTCTAATTAGACCAGATGCAAAATATGGTGAATCAGCAATATATAGGCCTTTTTGATATTCTTTGTACGGTATATTAAGCTCATCTAATATTTTGTTAGCTGGATCTCTTAATGTTACTTTGTTCATAAGATATCCACCTATCCACATGCCTCCACCAAGATAATTGTTGCGCTCAATGATTGTTACTTTGAATCCTGCTTTAGCTAACTTACGTCCGGATACTAAACCCGCTGGTCCTGCGCCTACTATCGCTACATCTGATTCTATAGCATCGTCAAGATGCTGGTGGTATTCTCTAATGAGCGCGCGGCTTATTTCTTTTTCTGATACTGATGAAAATAATTTTGATTCTTGCATTGTTTTGCTCCTTTATTATATTGCTACTTTACAAGGTTTGTGAAGATGGATGTTTTCTACAAATTGATTTGTATAACATTCTATAGGATCGTAATCTTTTTCTATTAATTTTAATCTTTTTGCGTAATTTCCTACTTTATTCCAATCTCTTTCGACATTTAATAATTCTTTTGAAAAAAATGGTAAACAATGATGGAATATTTTTTTATTTATATCTTGGTTCTGACTATATTTTGCTCTAGTGAAACAATCGTATGCTTCGTTAGGTAATTCTCTAGTAAATTGCATAGCTTGGAAGGTAGCTATCATAAAATTTTCGATTATTTCAGGGTCAGATTTTATAATATCTTCGTGAGCAATAAATAATATTGAGCAAAAACAGCAGCAACCTAAATTAGCTAATTCATCGATTCTGAGTAAATTACATGGGTATCCAAGTTCTTCTAATTCTAACTGCTGAAAGCATGATAATCCTATAGCAGCATCTACTTTGCCACTGATTATCGCTGGAGTTGCATTCATACCTATACGAATAGCTGTGTAATCAGAGCTTTTTATGCCAAATTCAGCTGCTAAATTATCTATCATTACTTTACCAAATTCTCCTACATAGCCAATTCTTTTACCAGCTAAATCAGAAAATTGTTTGATATTGCTACTTTTTAACGAAATTAATCCTGTTGGTGGCTCGTCTAACAAAGTGCCTATAGACTTTATTTTGTATGATCTACTTCTAGCAGCATAACAATGAATCATTGCTTTTAGCCCTAACTTTATTTCACCGCTGCCAATAATTTTAGTCACATCACTAGGGTCTGTTGGTTCTAATAAAGATAGCTCTATGTTATGTTTACGGTATAAGCCTAACTCTTTTGCAACAACAATTGGAATATGATATGGATTTAAATACCAGTTTAATAGGAAAGAAAGTCTCTTCATCGTAGCCTCTATCTAAAGTTAAAGCGCAAAGGTGATAAATGAGAGATAATAATTATGCAGAATTAATTACTACATTAACTAAGTTAATTAACATAGTAATTAAAATTGACATCCCTTCGCTAGTATTATCTAGAGCAGGTTCTGCAGGTAAATTCTCAGCCAGAATAAATTTTTCTAACACCCTGTGTCACTTATATTTGCCAAATATAATTTGGTTAAAAATTTATGTCAAATAATTTTGTCTTTTTGTTTTTATGTCTATTACTAGTAGTTAATGCGAATTTGGAATTAGTGTGTTCAAAAAAATTGCTCTAGCTGTAATAGATAACCAATAGAAGATTTATTATCAAACAATGGGTAGTTGAGGAACGCTACACCTTATTATTAAGACTGGAGATAACACAATCTTGGCAAAACAGTTAAGATATGGTAGTAATAGATTGTATTAATTGAAGAGTTTTAAAATAATGAGCATGTTTACAACAAAAAAACAAGAGTCATTAGGCTTAATAAGTTACGATAAAATTTATAATAATGCAAAACATTATATTTTGAATTCAAATTCTTCTTATAATGCCACATTAAGTATGATGGATTTGAATTTAGGATTGATGTATTTAACTCTACAAACACACCGTAATAAAATAGAAGAAGAGTATAAAGCTGCCTCTGAATATTTGAGTGAAGGCACTGTGTTTCACGATACTATTAAATCTATACATGCAATTTGTGATAACTACTATTTTGTTACAGCAGCGTCATATATATCTTCTCGTATAATTGATAATCTAGGTGCAAAATTTATAGAATTTTCAACCTTACCTTTGGTAGCTTACTGTGGAGTAAGATATGGGTTGTCTAAGCTTGATTCTTACACTAAAACACGCTACCAGTCATATTTAATAGAAAAAGCAGAGCAGAGAAAAAATGATTATATACATTTGATGCACGAAGAAGCAGATAAAGCTTTAAGTCCTGAATTATTAGACTCTTTATATGTATCTTGTAATAAGCTACAAGCCTTATCTTTGATCGAATCAAAAACCAATAACATTGAAAAGTTAAGCTTTTCAGATCAAATAAATCAGTTGCGAGGTGATGTAATGACATTAATTACAGGTGGCACAGAGAATGACGTTAAGATTATTACAGGAATATGCGAAGTAGAAACATTACCTATAGAATAGACCCTATAATAATTAATGCAAATTTATTTCTCTCTTGCAATTAGAGCAATGTTTGTGAACATGCTAATTTGAAATTCTCATCAGTTATATTTTTACTATTGCATTTCAAATGATTTTTATTAAGATGCATTAAATATATTAACATGAAGTAAATGGGTATTAGAATGAGTTATTTTTGTAAATATCAGTCAGTCAATTTTGACAACCCCGATGAGCGTAGAGCTTTTGAGAAAAATTTATTAACAAAGAAGCAATACGAAGATTTAAAATGCTTATATGAGAAATATCCTCCCTCGTATTTAGGTTTAGCAATAGAGAGTATTGATATTGATGCTATAAAAATTATGATGTCTTCTAAAAAGCTTCAAAATACTTTTGATATTAGAGACTATACTAAGTATTTGATAGATTCTATTGAGTATAACTTTGATCATGTGCATAAACTACAATTTTCGTATAAGCAGATGCGCAACCAAGTAAAAGAGATGTTAAAATTGTTATTATCTCATGATCAAAATTTACAACATCAGGTAGGCGGGCTGATGAATGCATCTAATGATACAGAAATAAATAAATCACATAAAGAATTTATAAAAGAATATATATCTCCTTTCTTTACCATGAATGAACTAAAAGAGTATATACCTGAAGGTTTGATTCAAGATATTAATATAGCAAAATATCAAGCAGAAGCACCCTTATTTACAGGCCAAGTAGATAATAGCTCTTCTCCAGTAGATTTAATTTTATCTCATACTTATTCACCATCCTTGTCTGTAGAAGAAGTAAGAGATATTTACAATGATCTATACGATTCTAAAGATGTAATGACGAAAGAAATGTTGACTATTTTAGCTATTAATATTGCTCAAGGAGATGAGGTAAAAGTTATTTTTAGTGATGATCGTATAGACGGTGCGCACTATGCTCCTTATAATAATATAATTGAAGTTGGAACAAAAAATACAGGTAAGTTTTTCACTATACCTTCTGTGTTTATTCATGAAGTAGGTCATTATGTTATAGATGCGTTGTATAGGCATAATAGTTCACCTATACCAGGCTTATATGCTTTAAAAGAGGAACTTATGGAAACAAAGCATACTATCATAAAGGACCCCTACGTAGATCTTAGGGACCGTTTGATTAGTGATATTGCTTTAGAAAAGGCTAGTTGGATTAAAGATCCGGCTCAAAAAGTGCAAAAATATAATGATGCAGCTGCAGAAGTTATAATATATGCAGGCAAACTTTTAGATATTTCAGCACAAGAATTTAATAATTACGAACTTCCTAGAGAATATGTGAATTATGTAAGAGACAATTCTCCGTTAGGGTTATTTCTGGAAAATGCTATAGCTGACAATGATAGCTCTGAAGCAAGAAGCATTTCTCTTCAAACTGTAGTGGCAAAATATTATTATGATTTTGGTTATACAGATACTTCACCTAATCCTTATAATCATTTTACTATAGTTGATTTTAAAACAATGAAACAAAAAGTAATGGAAGAGTATTTTCCTAAGCTTGTACAGTCACTTAATCTTACTGATCAACAAGTATTCTTTTTAGAAAGGATAGCTGATTTTGCTTATAGAGAAAAATATGGTGAAATAGATGACGATAGTTTAGATGCAGAATTGATTGTGAGATACCCAGAGCTTTTAGAAGCTGGCGTTACTGGTAAAGAACTAGAGATTCTAAAGAAAACAATGGGAGAATACTGGCTAGAATGTGTTTCTCCTGATGTGCATACAGAAATAAACACTTATAAAGCTAAATGCTCTATGGAAGAACAGTCAAATTGTAGCGGAGAAACACCAGAATATTGCATCAATTTTGATTCATAATATTTAAGAATGTGTTTAATAGAATAGGGACATTGTCGTTTATTATTAGCCTAGTTTTTTATAGTGCTTTTTAAGCACTATAAAATTTGGCTTTTTGGTATCTTAATAAATTGACTGTAAGCTGATAACTTTTGGTGTAACCTTATAACAACCTAAGTTTGATTTGAGGATTGATCTTGGTATAGCTCAAAAGAACGAGTTTCAATATCGTTATTTAAGCGTTTGAGAAACTCTTCCTTGTCAAGGCCTGGGTTGATTGGAGGTAGTATATTAACTTGGATTAGTCCAGGATATTTTATCCATCCTTTACTAGGCCAAAAACTTCCGGTATTCAATGCAACAGGTACTACTGGAACATTACAATTTTTGTATAAAGCTACTACACCAGAATTATATTTTTCTGTTATTTTTCCTGGATCAGTTCTTGTTCCCTCTGGATAAATAATGACCTTACGCCCATCACAAATATGTTGATTAGCATCGCTAATAATTTGTTTGAGAGCTTTAGTGCCACTTGCTCTATCAATGTAAACCATTCCCATGCGCACTAAATAAATGCCAAAAAATGGTAACTTAGTTAATTCTTTTTTGAGAACAAATGTTGGTATATAGAAAATATCCCAAAATAAAATAGTTTCAAAAGCTGATTGGTGTTTTGATGCTACTATATAAGGACTGTCAGGTAAGTTTTTATGACCAGTAACTTGATATTTGATGCCGCATATAAAGCGAAGCAAAAATAATGAGATTTTGCACCAAATAATACCAACCCAGTATAAAATTCTATTTTTTATTATAAGAAACGGTGAAAATATTATGGATATTATAATAGTTGAAATGGCAAAAACTATTGTAAATAGTAAAGATCTAACTAGATATAAAGGCTTAGTATGAAAAAAACGTTTTATAATATTACTAAGTATAGTCATTGAGTGTATTTCTATAAATTAAGTATAAGCATTTATTGTATTCCTTTATCAACAGCAACGTAGTACCTTGGTATTTCCACCATTGGAAAATTTTAAATTTAGGTGATAACACGGGATATTTAATTATTTTTACTTCAGGCAACATTTTTTGAAATTCTAACATTGTCCTCGGAATATGATAATTTGAAGTTACAAGTATTATGTTTTTGATATGATTTTTTTCTAGCCACTCTTTTGCTTCTATTGCATTTCCATATGTGGTTTCAGCTTCTTGCCCTAATTCTATCCTATTTTGGTACTCTTTGTTCATATGATGATAAAGCTTACTTATTTCCGATGAATTGCGAACTTTAGTATCTACTCCTGTGATAAATAATTTGGGTGCTTTATCTTGTTGAAGCAACCTAATTCCTGACTCTATTCTATTTTTTCCGCCTGTAAGAACTATTATTGCATCTGCTTTTTCTTCTATATTTTTAGTGTATTTAGGTATTAAACTTATAAAATAGATAAAGCCAGCAATCCAAAGAATTGAGACTAGTAAAATAAATTTCCACAATAATTTGGTTGTTAATGACATTTGTAATAATTCATATCATTAATCATCAACTTGCAATTTTTAATAAAAGCTCTATCAAACAATTCAAGGCTGATATTATGTCCTAAGTTCTTCATGGAGGTTACTCCATAATTTTTAAGGCCGCAAGGAATTATTCCATCAAAATGTAATAAATTGGGACATATATTTATAGCTATACCATGATATGTAACCCATTTTCTGACTCTAATACCTATTGCTGCAATTTTTTTAGTACCTCTGGTGGTGTTAACCCATATGCCTACTAAATTTGGTATTCTTCTGGATTGTATGCCAAATTCTGATAGAGTGTCTATTATTAGCTGCTCCAATAACCATACATATCGCTTAAGATCAGGATCTACAGGAGCAAATCTCTTTTTTAGGTCAAGCATAAAATAAACAACTCGTTGCCCAGGACCATGATATGTGCATTTACCACCACGTCCTGTTTTATAAATAGGTAGTGTTTGTGGTTGTAAAATCTCATTTGTATTAGTACTAGAACCTGCAGTATAAATTGGATCATGTTCTAGCATCCAGATACACTCTTGTTCTTTATCACTGATTATGCCTTCTACTATATTCTCCATGCGTTTTACAGCATAATCGTAGTTGATGTTTTTATCTGATATAATCCAATTTATTCTCATATAGTCTTTATTAATTCTTGCAAATCTATTGTATCTACTATAAATATAAAATAACTTTGCTAGAAGAGGTTTATGCATAAATATAACATAAAATTTGTTGTATTACTAATTTATTTAATGTTGCAACAGCATGTTGCTGCTGATTCACCTTATAATTGGCAAATGCATCTGCAGGATGCTGCCTCTCCGATCATGGAAGACTTGATCGAATTTCATAAACTACTACTGTATATAATCACAGGAATAGTAATATTTGTTTTTTGTCTCTTAAGTTATGCATGTTTTAGATTCCATCAAAAAAGAAACCCTAATCCTTCAAAAAGATCTCATCACATCTTAATAGAAATATTGTGGACGGTAGTGCCAGTACTTATATTAGTAGTAATTGCAATTCCTTCTCTTCACATATTGATAAAAGCAGAAAGAAGATTTGATCCTGATATGACAATAAAAGTAGTGGGTCATCAATGGTATTGGGAATATATTTACCCAGATCATAATGATTTTACTTTTGATAGTTATATGCTAAAAGACGACCAATTAAAGCCAGGTCAACTAAGACTTTTAGAAGTAGATAATAGAGTGATCGTTCCTGTTGATACCAATGTAAAAATACTTGTTACTTCTTATGATGTAATACATAGTTGGACCGTTCCTGCTTTAGGGGTAAAAAAAGATGCAGTACCAGGTAGAGTTAATGAAACTTGGTTTCGAGTGACAAAGCCAGGAGTATATTATGGTCAATGTTCTGAAATATGCGGCATAGGTCATGGTTTTATGCCAATTGCAGTTGAGGCAGTAAGTAAAGAGCAATTTAATAAGTGGGTATCTGATAAGTCTTTGGCACAAAGTCCAGCTGTTGAAGAAGTATCTAATAAGGTAAATCTGTCACTATCAGACCAACCAAACAAAGGTTAAACGGAAGTAAAAATGTCAAAATCGAATACAATAGCAATTAATTTTGAAAACGAAGAAGATCATCATCCTAAAGGAATAACTAGATGGTTGTTTTCTACTAATCATAAAGATATAGGTACGATGTATCTTATTTTTGCTGTTGCTGCAGGCCTTATAGGTGGGCTATTTTCTTTTGTTTTTCGCTTAGAACTAATGGAACCAGGGAATCAAATCTTGGGTGGCAACCATCAGCTATATAATATGTTAATTACTGCTCATGCTTTAATTATGGTATTTTTCATGATTATGCCTGGCTTAATAGGAGGTTTTGGTAATTGGTTTGTGCCTTTAATGATAGGAGCGCCTGATATGGCATTTCCTAGATTAAATAATATTAGTTTTTGGCTTCTAATACCGTCATTTATATTACTTTTGTTATCTGCAGTTTTTGATGGCGGAGTTGGTACTGGTTGGACGATTTATCCTCCATTGAGTAATGCTAGTTATCACTCTGGTATTGCGGTGGATATGGCAATATTTAGTTTACATCTAGCTGGTATCTCTTCGATATTGGGTGCTATCAATTTTATAGTTACTATATTTAATATGAGAGCTCCAGGCATGACTCTACATAAAATGCCATTATTTGCTTGGTCTATGCTAGTTACGGCATTTTTAATTTTACTTGCTATTCCTGTGTTGGCAGGTGCAATTACTATGTTGCTTACTGATAGAAATTTTGACACTAAATTTTTTAGTCCAGCGGGTGGAGGAGATCCTGTATTATTTCAGCATCTTTTTTGGTTTTTTGGTCATCCAGAAGTATATGTTATAATTTTGCCTGGTTTTGGTATTATTAGTCATATTGTCTCTACTTTTTCACGCAAACCTATCTTTGGTTACCTAGGAATGGTTTATGCAATGCTTAGTATTGGAGTTATCGGGTTTTTAGTATGGGCTCATCATATGTTTACCGTTGGTTTGAGTGTAAATACTCTTATTTATTTCACTATTGGTACGATGATTATTGCTATTCCTACAGGGATAAAAATTTTCAGCTGGATTGCTACAATGTGGGAAGGGTCAATAGATTTTAAAACTCCTATGTTATTTGCTATAGGATTTATATTTGTTTTTACAATAGGGGGAGTAACTGGAATTGTGCTTTCTAATTCTGTGTTGAATGTTGTTTTGCATGACACTTATTATGTAGTAGCGCATTTTCACTATACGATGTCTTTAGGAGCAATTTTTGCTGCTTTTGCCGGTTTTTATTATTGGTTTGGTAAAATTAGTGGGAAACAATATCCAGAAATACTTGGTAGAATTCATTTTATTCTAACATTTGTTGGTGTGAATTTAACATTTTTTCCTCAGCATTTTTTAGGTCTTAGCGGTATGCCACGAAGGGTTCCAGATTATCCTGATGCATTTGCAGGATGGAATATGATTTCTTCCATAGGGTCATCTATTTCAATGTTTGCGGCATTTTTCTTTGTATTTATTGTTTTTTACAGCTTAAAATTTGGTAAAAAATGTCCAGATAATCCATGGGGAGAGGGAGCTACCACATTTGAATGGACACTGAGCTCACCACCTCCAGCTCATTGCTTTAATAAATTGCCAGTGGTGAAATAATAAAAAATATGAAAGCTAATAAAATAGAATCTACTGTATTTTTATTTGAGGATTACTCTTCTTCTTCTGTACGAGACTTTATCACGCTTCTTAAACCAAGAGTTGTTTTTCTTGTGGTATTTACTAGTATGGTAGGAATATATGTTGCACCAGGTAAAATTCATCCAATCATTGCGCTAGTTACAGTTGTTTGTGTGGCTTTAGGAGCTGGCGCTGCTGCTGCTATTAATATGTGGTATGATAGAGATATAGATGCGGTGATGTCTAGAACGCGTAATCGACCACTACCTTCGGGAAAGATACATCCAACAGAAGCATTGCATTTTGCAATGTTTCTTGCTTTTGCTTCAGTGTTAATAATGGGATTACTAGTCAATTTTTTATCTGCTGTTATTTTGGCTGTATCGATTTTTGTATATGCATTTATATATACAATTTGGCTAAAGAGATCTACTGTGCAGAATATAGTCATTGGCGGAGCTGCAGGAGCTTTTCCACCGATGATAGGCTGGAGCGCTGTTGCTAATAATATCTCAGTTGAATCAATAATTTTGTTCATGATAATATTTTTATGGACTCCACCACATTTTTGGGCTTTGGCTATCTGCAAGTCATCTGATTATAAAAAGGCAGGTATTCCAATGTTACCAATTATCAAAGGAATAAAAAATACTCATATTCATATTATTTTTTATAGTGTGCTACTTTTTCTGGTATCTATGTTACCTTATTTTATTAATATGTGTGGTTATTTATATTTAACAGCTGCAGTGTTTTTAGGAATTATTTTTATTTATTATAATTATATAATCTGGAATAATGCAACGAAACATTTTGCAATGTTCAAATATTCAATTATCTATCTGTTTGCATTATTTTCAGCTATGTTACTGGATAAATTTATTATATAAAAATTATGAAACGTACATTAAATAAAAAACTTAAAAGTAAAAATCTAATGCTTTTTGTTGTTTTATGGCTATTCATTTTTCTCATTTATGCTGCATCATTAGTAAAATTTAATATCATCAGCTGAATTACTATACGTTATTTCCAATTTTTTTAAGAAATTTATTTTTTTATTGACAAGGGTATTGTCCTTATAGTATTTATTAACGCACTTTAATAAATAATTAATTTTTTCTTATTATGACAGATCTATATAAAATTACAACTCTAAGCGCATTTATAGAGTATAAAGCGAAAAACCCATCTCACACTATAAGCTTGAAAGGTTTAGAAGATATTCATTCTGATGAACAATTAGCCATCATTAGAGAACTAATGTCATCGCGCATAAGTTACGATTTAGATGATCTAGCCACTTACTCCGATCTGCTGCTGTCCAATGATCCAAATCAATTTTTAATTCAGGTGGTATCAGCATATATTAGGTATAGTGATACAAAACAACGTCAAATAGATTTGATCAATGAATCCCTTGATAGAGGAGCATCTGTCATGGCAATTTTAGAATCCTACAAGGGTGACTTAGAAATACTTAATCATTTCCAAAACAAGGTACTACGAAATAAAAACACAGCAGATCAGTTCCTAGTCAGAGTAATATCGACACATACATACACTGAAGCTGAAAAGGAAATTCAAGCTAAGTTAGCAGGTGCAGCAATAGATAAAGGTGCTAAAATAGAATCTGCCCTCAGTAACCCTTCTTTGGGATTAAGTATAGCAGTGCTCGATAATTTACAATCTGTATTGTTAACAGAAAACACAGCAGACCAGTTTTTGAGTAAAGTAATATCGGCATATACATACACTGAAGCTGAAAAGGAAATTCAAGCTAAGCTAGCAGGTGCAGCAATAGATAAAGGTGCTAAAATAGAATCTGTGTGCAATGGCTCTGTTTGGTTAAGCTTAACATCACTCGATAATTTACAATCTGTATTGTTAACAGAAAACACAGCAGACCAGTTTTTGAGTAAAGTAATATCGGCATATGCAAACACTGAAGCTGAGAAAGAAATTCAAGCTAAGTTAGCAGATGCAGCAATAGATAAAGGTGCTGAGGTAGAATCTGCTTTCAGTAACCCTTTCGGGTTAAGTATAGCAGTGCTCGATAATTTACAATCTGTATTGTTAACAGAAAACACAGCAGACCAGTTTTTGAGTAAAGTAATATTGGCATATGCAAACACTGAAGCTGAGAAAGAAATTCAAGCTAAGCTAGCAGGTGCAGCAATAGATAAAGGTGCTAAAATAGAATCTGTGTTCAATGGCTCTGTTTGGTTAAGCTTAACATCACTCGATAATTTACAATCTGTATTGTTAACAGAAAACACAGCAGACCAGTTTTTGAGTAAAGTAATATTGGCATATGCAAACACTGAAGCTGAAAAAGAAATGCAAGCTAAGTTAATAAATGCAGCAACTGATAAAGGTGCTAAAATTAACAAATCAATATTTACAAAATACTTATCTTCTTTAAATTTAGATAAATTATTGGATTATAGAGATGTAATCTTGAATGAAGAAAACGTAGAACAGTATCTTGAGGATCTTGAATTCAAATTAAAATATCCTCCTTCGATACTCGAGTTTGATGAAACTATAGGTCAAAATATTTATCGTAAAGAAGTTTACTCTGAAGAAAAAATTCAGTTAGTAGAAGAAGTTTTCATAGAAATAACAACAAAATATCAAGATAATCTAGAAAAATTAGCAAAGCAATTAATTCTAATAAAAGCTACACCTAATCTTTCTAAACATTTAACAGAAACATTAGGTTGGTCCATGGATTGTGATTTTGTATATGGAGTGTTAAACGGAGGTGACTCTAACATTGATGAGGAACAACAAAATGCTGTTGAACAATTTTCAGGCAATCCTGGTTTAGTGCTTGATTACAAATACAGAAATTTGCACGCACCAGAAAGTGATGAAATTAAAATTCCTACTATATTACATCATATATGGCTTACGTCAGTAGATAATCCACGTCAAATCAGAGATCAGGATATTAATAATGCTATCAAAACGAATGAAATGTTTCAGGCTTCATTACAGAATGAATGGCAACAATTTATTTGGGTAAATAACAAAGAGATACTTGAACCTTCTATCAAAGCATTGCATGGTTCTGGTATAGAAGTAAAAGAGATTACAGAAATTAGTAATCATTTACAGAATTATGACTTAGTATTACGTCATGTTGAATTAGAGAATTGGGGAATAGCAAGTGATACTTTACGTTATGATTTAGTAAACTATATAGGCGGAGTATATGCTGATATAAATTATATTTTTGCAAAAATTCCAGACCACGAATGTCGTACTTACGATTTTTTCAGTGTAACATATTCATTAAGCTATTCACTTTCTATAGATAATTTTATATTTGGTGCTAAGCCACACCATCCAGTAATTCAAGGAACTCAGGATACTGTAAGGAAAAATTTAATAACACCTTCTGAATTCTTGGAAAATCTTTATAATGATTCGGTATCTAGTTTTACAGATAAAGCAACAGCTGATCCTATAGGTTATAATTTTTTTAAATTTGCTCATAGAGATAGTAATGTAGATGTAGTATACCCTAAACCACCATATATAAATAATGGAATTATAACTACAGATTCGATAGATAGTGACGAAGATGATTTTATTAATAATGCCATGGAAAATACAAGATTATACTGTCCTGAACATCAGGATAATTTAAGTAAAAAGCTAAGTCAGTTAGAAGATTTTACTCAATATATTATAGAGTATGAATTATGTCCGGTAGAAAAACAAATTATAGGACATGATTCTGCGGACGGTAGAACTTGGGCAAATGATGATTAAAACATCCCATAAATAAACTTCAAAAATTTATCATTTTTATCATAGATTTGTTTTTACTGAGAGTCTTAAATAACATTAAGTATTCTAAGACTCTCATCTCCTCCCCCTTGAACCGAATTTTTCATTTTTTAATATATTCATGCATCTTTGATCTATGTATCTTTGTTGTATTCTTAGCTTAGTTAATAATCATCCTTGTTAAATATATACTGTTGATATAAATTTAATATATATAGACTTGTTATGGAAGTATTTAGCAAAAATCGGGACGGTTAATGATTGATTTTATTATAGTATTAATTTATTTAGCTATTACATTAGCTGTCGGATTATACAATGCTAAAACTGTTTCTAGTGATAAAGAATATACTTCTGCTGGACAACAATATTCAGCGCTTATTGTATTTTGTACGCTAACTGCTACATATCTCGGAGGGGGATTTACTATAGGTTTGGCGGAGAAGACTTTTTTATTTGGAATAATGTATGTTATTGCTATGTACGGATTTAGCCTCAAGGAGATATTGATCGCTAAATACGTGGCTCCTAAAATGGAGTATTTTCAGGATCGTTGTATTACAGCTGGAGAAATTATGAAGACTGCTTATGGTTCTTCTGGGCAATTACTAACAGGATTCGCTTCTCTAATTGTATGTAGTGGCATTATTGGTGCACAATTTGCAACTTGTGGTAATATTTTTGAGCATTTTTTGAACATTCCTTCGAAATACGGTATTTTAATTACTTCCATCATTATTATTACTTATGTTACCTTAGGAGGGATAAAATCAGTGGTAAAAGTGAATATATTTCACTTTATAACTCTTAGTATTGTATTGGTTTTGCTATGTGTTTTAGGACTGCATAAGGTAGGAGGAATTAACAATTTAATTAAATTAACTCCTGTAAGTTATTTTTCAATTACTGGAGGAACAAGTTTTTTAACCTTACTTATTTTGACAATAAGTTTTTTTCTTGGGGAAACTTTAGTTCCTCCTTATATACAAAGATTATTAATAGGTAAAACTAGCAAAGATACATCCAAAGGAACTTTTTACAGCGGTATTGCATCAACTTTAATTTTTACGATTGTAGGAGTAACAGGTATTATAGTATATGCGGTTAATCCTGACGTCCAACCAAATCTTGCATTCCCAAATGCTGTATCGATAATACTCCCTATAGGTCTACAAGGTCTAGGGATTGCAGCAATTTTTGCTATTATCATGTCATCAGCTGATGCATTTTTACATTCAACTTCCATTGCTGTTAGAAGAGATATATTATGCCTTCTAGGTTGGAAAATAAATCCTAATTCGCGGGTAGAATTAAGTTTTTCTAGAATAATTACGTGTATTCTAGGAATAGTTGCAACAATTTTTGCTATTATTACTCCAAGTGTTTTGGATATTTTATTATACTCCTACCAGTTTTGGACTCCTTTTATTCTAGTGCCATTATTTGCAGCTATATATAGAATTAGAACATCTTCACTAGTATTTATAATTTCCTCTATTGCAGCTACTACTAGCGTAATTGCTTGGAATTTGATGAGTAATTATATTAGTCCTGTTAAAGGATCTTTAGAAGGAGTTATATTAGGAACTATAGTGAATCTTGTTACCTTTTCATTCCTTAGAATGACCAAGCTTAATAACATTGTAATTTTCAACTTACAACAGTATCAGGTAAAAAGATAAGAAGTTAAAAATAGCTTTGCGATATATTACAGCAATCCTTATTTTATTGATATCACTGTCCTATTATCGTCCGTGTCATTCACTATTTATTAACTACTGTTAGTTATTCTTAAATTTTTAAGGAGATATCAAAAATGGGTAATGATATTTATGAAATAATTCAACAGACACACAGAGATTCTCATGATATGAGCAGCAAAAACCATATAAGAATACTTTCTATTAATGGTGGAGGAGTAAGAGGAATTGTTCCAGCACTAGTAATGAAAGAAATTGAGAACATTTCAGGAAAACCAATACAACATTTTTTTGATTATATTGTTGGTACGTCAGTTGGTGGAATATTAGCTCTTGCTTTAACGAAACCTAATTTTAATACTGGAGGTTATGGATATAATGCTACGATGCTTCCTTCAATATTTTCAGAAAATGGACAAAAAATATTTCCTCAGCACTGGTTTAATACTATTAAAAGTTTTGTTACTACTAAATATGATGGAGTAGGGCTAAAGTCTTTTTTAAACTCTAATTTTAATAACACAAAATTTACTGATGTCTTACTACCTGTCTCGGTATTTTCTTATTGTGAAAATATTAGAGGACCAAAATTTTGGTCTAGCTTAGATAAGGGAAACAATCATTTTCTAAAAGATGCTGCGTACGCAACTAGTGCGGCTCCGACATATTTACCTCCTCAAGAGACAACTGATGAAGATTGTTTGAGAAAATGTGAAAATTCTAACAATTATATGAATATTCTTTATAATTACTGCTATTCAGCCTGTACTCAGTATGATATTGATGGGGGAATATATGCTAACAACCCTATAATTTTAGCAAATGCTATTTTAGCTGATAATTATCCTGACTATTATAAGAGTTCTGTTACAGTATTGTCGCTAGGTACTGGCTATGTAAAAAAAGATACAACGCAAACTTCATTGATTACTAGTAAATTTTCTGCGCTGTTTAATGATGAGTCAATAATAGAAAAAATGATGTATGGGTCAAGATTTGCAGCAGATCTAGCTGCTTCTCTTAAATTCGGTAGCAAATATATTGCACTAAACCCTTTTATAGAAGAAGAGAATCAAAAACTTGATAATAGTAATCTAGATAATTTATTGGAGTTAACGAAAACAACAGAGAGATTCTTACAAGATGATCGTATAAAAGATATAATTAAAAATTTGATTTTATGCTTAGATTCTAAGGACAATGTTGATGAGAAGTCATGTGCTAAAGCTCATGAAATATTGCAATCAGCTTATGACATTAATCATTTTTATAGTGATAAGACAGGATTTTCTTTGAAGGAAGAAATGAATGATCATATAACTAATCATGATGATCAAAGAATTCATTATGATAGTGAATTCTAAATCAATATAGTAAGAAACAATTTTTGTTGCATTAATATCTAAAATTATAGAAACTTATTGCAGGGCTTGCCATTTTGTTGTATATTCTTCGCAATCACCAATTAAATTATAGGTTAGGATGGCAAGAGTTACCGTCGAAGATTGTACCAAGATTATACCAAATCGCTTTAAGCTTTCGGTATTAGCTAGTTATAGAGCAAAAGAAATATCTAAAGGATCTCCAATAAAAATTGACAAATCAGACGATAAAACTCCTGTTATTGCACTTAGAGAGATTTCAACTCATAAGCATGATATAGAGTCTCTTAATAAAAGTTATATCAATAGCTTGCAACAAAATGCATATTCTGATGATGTTTTAGAAGAAGAAACACACAATATTAGTAATGAGTTTGAAAATCAAAATCAGCAGAGCGATACTGAAAAATCAGAAAAACAGAATGCTGCTGAAGATAATGTTGAAAGTGAATTCATATCGGTAGACGATTACAGTTTTGAAGACGAAGACGATTCAGAATTAGGCAGTGAATAAATGTGATTGCTGCTGTCTCAGATCTCTTAGACAAAGTAAAATCCTACGATCAATCCAAATATGTTAATTATTTAGAAAAAGCTATTAAATTTGCTCAACATGCGCATAATGGGCAAAAAAGACATTCCGGAGAAGACTTTTTTAGTCATCCTCTAGCAGTGGCAAATATATTAGCCGCAATGTCTCTTGATAGCTTAGCTATTATTGGTGCGCTACTACATGATACTGTAGAAGATACTAATACAAGCTTAAAGAAAATTACTCGAAACTTTGGTCAAGAAGTAGCAGATCTTGTTGATGGAGTAACAAAAATTACACGTATTGAAAGCAAAAGCGAAACTGTAATACAAGCTGAGAATTTTCGTAAATTGATAATTGCAATATCAAAAGATATCAGAGTATTACTGATAAAGCTTGCAGATCGCTTGCATAATATGCAAACATTGCACTACATTAAATCTACTGAAAGAAGAAAAAAAATTGCTCTAGAGACCATGGAGATATTTGTCCCTCTCTCTGAAAGGATAGGGATGCACCAGATAAAAAATGAATTACAAGATTTAGCTTTTAAAAATCTTTATCCAGATGTACGAGAATCAATTATTGCTCGACTTGAATTGTTAAAAAATGATAATGCTGTTTTACCTCAGCAGATCATTGGTGAAATAGAAGCTTTACTCAAGAAGCATAATTTTAATTATATACAAGTGCTTGGACGTGAAAAAACTCCCTTTTCTATATGGGATAAAATGAAGCGTAAAAGTATAAACTTTGAACAATTGTCTGATGTTATAGCTTTTAGAGCAATAGTGACTAATGTTGATGAATGTTATAGGGCTTTAGGAGTTATTCATAATACTTATCATGCGGTTCCTGGAAAATTTAAAGATTTTATTAGTACTCCTAAAAAAAATGGCTACAGGTCATTGCATACAGTTATTATTGGACCTAAAAAACATAAAATTGAATTGCAAATAAGAACTAAATTTATGCATGAAATTGCAGAAAAAGGTATAGCAGCTCACTGGTGTTATAAGCAAAATTATAATGCCAAAGATCGATTGGAGTATAGCTGGATTCAAGGTTTGTTAGAAATTCTAGATGTTACTGCAGATTCAAGTGAACTATTAGAAAATACAAAGCTAGAAATGTATAATGATCAAGTGTTTTGTTTTACTCCTAAGGGGAAAGTAATTGCCCTTCCTAAGGGAGCTTCTGCAATTGATTTTGCATATGCTGTTCATTCAGTAGTAGGAAATAGTTGTGTGGGGGTACGAATTAATAAAAGACTAGTTCCGTTGAGAACAAAATTACAAAATGGTGATCAAGTAGAAGTCATTACTAATGATAATCATAAGCCTTTGCCTTCATGGGAAAAATTTGCAGTTACAGGTAAAGCTCTAAGTGAGATCCGTAAATCAATGAGACAAGAGAAAAGACAAGAATATATAAATTTGGGCAGGGTGATTGTTATGCAATTGCTGGCAGAAGAGGATATAGAGTTTTCAGAAAAAATACTAGAGCCAGTACTTGCATTTTTTAGTAAAAATTCTTTAGAGGACTTTTTTTTATCTGTAGGTGAGGGGCATGTTAGTCGCGATGTTGTATTAAGGCTTTTACTAGCTGATAATAAAACAAAAAAAGAAAACGATAAATTCCAATTTATTGATTTTGCAGATAAAACTAATAATACAAAGAAACTATCAATAAAAGGTCTAGTACCAGGTATAGCAGTGCATTTTGCTAGTTGTTGCTGCCCTATACCTGGAGACTCTATTGTAGGAGTACAACAGTCTGGTAAGGGGGTTGCGGTGCATGTTTCAGATTGCGAAGTCTTACAAAATCATACAAGCTACTCTCGCGATTGGTTAGATCTTGCTTGGAGTAAAAATAGTGATCCAGAAGTGTATACTGTTTCTATTAATGCTACAATTGTCAATAAGCCTGGTAGTCTTGCAACGATTGCAATTGATGCAGCAAGAAACGATGCAAACATTAGTAATTTTAAAGTAAAAAGTAGATCAATAGACTTTTTCGAAATTATTATCGATGTTGAAGTAAAGGGTATTCATCATTTAAATAATATTATTGCATCGCTAAGATCCAAGTCTTGCGTACATTCAATTGATAGACATAATGTCACTGCCTAAAAATAGTTTCGCTCATATATAGTTATTTTACCTAATTTTTATAGTGCTACTTGTAAATTTCTAATGAAAATGCAACCAAGGATTAGTTAGAAGTCCTTATTTGTGATATGATTAATAATTGGAATATAGCAAGATAAATTTAATAATGTCTGCGATTAAAGAAAAACGCGATGAATTTTTAGATAAATATCCTAAAATTGCTGCCTTTTATAATTTTGTTACTCACCCTAGTGTGTGGCGGTTGATAGGACTTATAACATCTGCGGTAATAACAGTTATAAGCGGTGGTGCAACTATTCCTGTAATAGGGTTAATTGCTACTTTCTCTACTTCCTTGATTAGTGTAATAGCAAAATCTTATCAGATTAGAAAAGTTGAAAAACTAAAATTACAACAAGCTCTGGTTAATGCTATTCATAAAAAAAATCAAGCAAATAGAAAACTAAAGCACTATGAAAATATTAGAAAAATTCTTAATATTAAAGATCCAGAAAAATCTCATCGTATGAAAGATAAAGGAGGGATAAGTAGGGCTGTTGAAAGAAGAATGTTTGGTGAAAAAGGATTGTCTCATAAGACAAAAGCGTTTTTAAAGACTTTAAGAGACGTGGGTTTAGAGAATATTGCACCGGTTGTTCTAGCAGCTGTAACATTTGGATTTGATATTGCAGGAGTTGCTGGAACAACAACATATGTTGGATCATTAATTTTTGGAATTAGCAAAATTACTGGTTATTCTGCGATAAAAACTTTTAGTGTAGGGTCTGAGTTTTTTACTAGAGTTAACGCCCAGAAAGAGCAGCAAGAAATAGAAGATGATATAGACGCAAAATGTAATGAAGCGAATATACCTAATTATAAAAAAACACAACAGCTGCAAAATTATTTCCAAAAACAAATAATAGAAGAAGAAGCACTAGAGGCATTAGCTAAATTATATGAGAAAAATAATACCGAACCATCTGCATCTAACAAGGAAGAATTACAAAAATCATTTGATAAGATAAAAAATAAGATAGAAGATGAAGGTTTACCTGTTGTAGTTAAATCAACATTTTTAGATGATGCATGGAGGGCAGTAAGACCGTGGGGAGAAAGATATGAGGTCAAAGAAGATTTTAAAGATGCGATAGATGCAGTAGTTAATAGGAGAGATTCAGCTCCCTTGCCAAAGGACTCTATTATACCGTCGCTAAGAAAGTCTTCACTAATATCTCGTCCTAATAAAACTCCTGTAAATTCACAATCTCAAAAAGGAGAAAAAAGGTTGTCTTAGGTTTTTCTGCATAGTTGAGTTTTTAAAATTATCACATATTGTTGTGCTTCATCATCTAGTTTTTATAGGAATTGTTGCTTGTAAATAACTTTGTTATGCAGAGATATAAACTTTATATTTTTTTAATATATTTTAAATGAAAAATTTTTATACTTATAAAAAATAATTAAGGAGAGAAAATGTCGTCAATAACTTCTTCAACAACTGTAAACATATATGGTTACTCTATAAGGTATAACATGCCAATATTTATTATGTCATTAATTATTGCAAATCTGCCAAAGTCAATTAAGCCACAGGATAGTTATACTTATAACGCAACATCAACCATTTTGAAATCAATAGAAAGACCAGCTTTTGTAACTGAATCGAAAGATCTTTTTGAAGGAATAACGAAAAATAGTGTAATCAGTAAGATACCAGGTGCTCATATCAAATTGGGATTACTTTCTACTGGATTGATTGAATGTTCGTATAACGCGGTAATGAATAATGAGTATGATAAATTACCTAAATGCATTACATTAGGGGTTTTAAAAACTGGAATTCAGTCTGCTTGCGAACTATCAATGAATGCTTATCCTGGAGTCAAGGCAATTTTTGGATCAACTTCAGGAGCATTTTGCTATGCTTTCGCTAGAGGAGTAGTAAAAGCAGGAGCAGAGCTTTATTATCATGGCACTATATCTTCTGAAACAGTGATTATAGAAACTGCAAAAGAATTTGGCTCTAGACAATTAGAAAACTATCTTAGATTTTTAGACTATTTTAAAGATAATTTTGATCCTGCAGTTTTTTATATTGGGTCAATAGCTGAAGGAATGATTAATATTATTCTAGATAGTGTAAAAAAGCAAAATGATGGACAATTAACATTTTTAAATACTGGTAAAAGTGTTGTAGATGCTGGACAATGTATAATTAATAGTCCATTTTATGCGCAAGAAGTAATTTTAGATTATATAAACTTAGCAGGCAACGATAGTAATACAACCAGTAGCACTATTGGTGAATTATAAATTAGCCATAAATAAAAAACAGGGAGTAATAAAAATTAATCCCTGTTTTAGTAAAGATTATTAGTGATTATAAATCTGTTTCTTCGTCACTTTCATCTGTTACATCACCAGCTGTTTTAACTGGTTCTTGTCCTGCTGGCGGTGTGTCGTCATGAGCAAGAGCACCTTCATCCTTAACATCTTCATGCATATGATATGGTGGCTGAGGAGGATAGTATGGATCATGATTAGAAGGGTAATAAGGTGGGTAATGATCATGGTGATGATGCAAGCCATCAAAAAGTTCCATGAGTGGTTTTATTACTTCACGAATTACATTTTCGTTATGCTTATAAGCTTCGACTAATTCATGAGTTGTATCGCTAGCTTCTTTTAAGACTGCAAGTACTTTTTTTAACTTTTCATCCATAGGAAGTAGCTCTATTGTTGTCGCATTTGCAGGAACCTGATCAGTTTCTGTTTGATTTAGCATTGTTTCTTTTGCAGCCATATCAATTCTCCAAAATTTAAGTTAAGTAAAAAATTACCAATTCCAAGATCACAAAATAAATTCACTATATTGCTTACTTCTCATTTCGAGTCCTAAGTGTACATAAATGCAATATAGCACATTATAATGGATCAACTCAAAGCTACATCACATAAAAAAATTTGCAATCTAAGATAGAAAAAAGTTATTTATTGTTGCTAAAATACAATAAGTAGTAGATTGTTTTGATATAAACATTAACTAATTAGAATAAGAAGTAATGTTATAGGAGCTAAGTACTTCACTGAATAATACCAGATATTATAGTAAATTCTATTAGTTCTGAGCTCAGATTTTATTTTATCTTTTGCAATAATATAAGTTGCATATATTGCATACATGATTCCTCCTATTGGAAGCATAAAATTTGTTACAATATGTATTACTAATTCAAACAAACCTTTTTCCATAATTTTATAGTTTGCCAAAAGATTGAAAGACAAAAGTAATGGAATACCTAATATAAAGGCAATAATGCCGATAGTAACACTTGAACGTTGTCTTGAAACAGAAAATTTTGCGCATAAAGTAGAAACCAAAGGTTCAGCAAGATTTATTGATGAAGTTAATGCTGCAAAAAGCAATAATAGAAAGAAGCTTGTCATAATGATATCTGTCATTGCCATACCAGCAAAAGCATTTGGAATAGCAACAAACATTAATCCTGGGCCGTATTCTGGCGGTAAGTTTTTGTCAAAAATTATAGGAAAAATAGCAAGACCTGCAAGTATACCAACTACTAGCTGAATAATAGCAACATAAGAAGCAGAGCTAGTGATATCAATCTTTTTTGGTAAATAAGAGCCGTAGACAAACATTGCACCAGCTCCAATAGCAAGAGAGAAACAGGCTTGTCCTAAGGCTTGTAGAGCTGCATTGCTATTAATTTTCCTTATATCAAAACTAAATAGAAATTTTGCACTATATGCAAATGAACTAGTGAAGAATGCAGCATATATCACTAGTAATATTAGTAAAATAAAAAGCATTGGCATCAGTATATTGTTAAGCATCTCTAGCCCTTCTATGACTCCTTTAGCGACGACAAACATAGTAAGCGAGATAAAAATAGCATGAAAAATTATTTGTATCTTATAGTCACTCAATAAATTACTCCATAAAGATTTAATTTGCTCGATATCAGTAGGTATAGACTTAATAATACTTGCTTTTAGATAAAAAATGATCCAACCAGAAACAACACTGTAAAATGATAGAATCATTAATAGAGTCAATAAACTAAACCATCCACAAACACTCCATAGGGGGGATTTATTTGCTTCATGTGCAATTTTTTTTAATCCATCAATTAGGTTTATCTTAGCGTAACGTCCTAAGGTAATCTCGGCAACTAGCAAAGGCATACCAATTGCAAATACAAATATTACGTAAAGCATAATGAAGGTAGCTCCACCTTGCTCTCCAATAATATATGGGAATCTCCAGATATTACCTATACCAACAGCTGCCCCTGCAGAAGCTAAAATGAATCCTAATTTTCCTGACCATGTGTTATGTGACAATTTACTAGACCTTACGTAATTATTTTTCTATATTTATGAAGTTCACATGTTAAAAAATTTTGTTAGTATTGCATAGTAATGGCCATTTATTCAAGATACATTTTTTTATATCTAATAAAAATATTTACTTTAATTATTGTTACTCTTACAACTATTGTAATTTTAATACAGCTTCTTGCTTTCATAAATCAATATATTAAAGTAAATCTTGGCTTTTTTAGTATAATAAAATTTATTTTATTTCAGTCATCTTCAATTTGTTATTATATCTCTCCAGTTGCTTTAATATGTACAATATTATACGTTTATTACTCTCTTAGTATTGATAAAGAAATTATAATATTGGAATCAAGCGGAGTCAGTAAATATGAGCTAGCTTCGCCAGCAATAAAATTTTCTATAGTGGTAATGATTTTATCATATGCAATTATAATGCTTATTGACCCTCTTGCTACTCAAGCTTTTCGTAATCATAAAAAAAAATTGATTCAATCTTCAATGGTTCCTTCGATTTTAGAAGAAAAATCTTTTAACCGTATTACTCAGAAAATAGTTTTGTATATTGATAAGCAGGAGAAAGATAATAAATTTTCTGGGGTGGCGATATACGATCAAAGAGCAAAGGATCATTATGTTACTATATTTGCAGAAAAAGCTGAAATAATAAATAAAAATGACCAGTTTATCTTTGTATTACATAATGGCAGTAGACAGGAAGTGAGTGATAATAGTTTAAGAACTCTATATTTTGGTGTTTTATCACTTCCTATTGAAACAGAAAAAATTACTGATACTAAAAAACATCCTAGTGATAATAGTGAATATACAATAGTTGGCTTACTGCTAAAGAAGGTAAATAATGCAAAACAAGTATCTGCTCTAATAATAGAATTGAATAATAGAATTTCCTATCCAATACTTAATTTTATTGTGGCAATTATTTCTTTAGCTGCGTTGTTTTCTATTTCGTATAGCAGGCAGTGGCAAATAAGCAAGATAAAAAACGCAATAATATTCTCTATTGTTGCGATAGCAATATTCTTATTTTTGCGCATTAATGTAACTAACCACTTTTTCTTCATACCAATTTTATATTCATTTATTTTTTTTACAATTTATCTTGGTTTTAATACGTTAAAATCTCGTAGTGAAGGTAAAGAAGCACTGATTGATAAAGTCAAAAACCAGGTTGCAGCATTTTCTAGTCCGCCGCGAGAAAGGACTTAAACGCTCATCTACGTCGTGTCAAAATAACACCAAGGTCAAGTTTCTAGGTTCTGTCTCCATAAGGAAAACAGTAGCACAATATTTTCTTCGGATCCTTATATCAATAGAACCTAGAAATGAGATGAAAAAGATTTATTCTTCTAAATTGTGACCATTACCACAAGTTCCTAAAGTTACTAATTCTCTTGCTATTGGAGTCTCTTCTAGATGTTGCGTAATTTCTTCCTCTTCTTGTTGAGCATAGTGGGTCTCGCCATCTGTTGTTGCAGTAGGTGGTGGTCCATTCTCAATTAATCCCCAAAACTCTGCAGCATAATTATTTTCTTCTTCTACAGTCGGGTATATGTAGGGTACTTCTTCTGTGGATTCGCTAATTACTTCTGTAGATTCACTGTTTTTGTCATTATCTGTGTCTTTATTATCATCTGTATGTTCTTCGTAATTTGTCCCTTCATCATCTGTATCTGTGTATTCCCACCATCTTTTATGTGTAGGTGTGTTTTGTTCTGCTTCTCCTTCTACTAGTTGCCAAAATTCTCCAATATTTAAATCTATAGGAGCTATAGGAGCAGTTGGCTTTATTGTATCTTTGTTGTCATTTTGGGTATTTGCTATGTCAGCATCATGAGTTTGGGGAGCTGTTGCTTCTACGGTATTTTCTTCTTCAGCATTGTCAGGGAGAAGAGCTAAGTATTCGTTAAGTGCGTTAGTTGCATGATTGTTTAAATTCTCTTTTTCGTCTTCAAGATGTTTTAGTTTAGCGCGGATTTGCTCTAATTTTGCTTGTTGCTCTTCTAACTGTTGATTTTGATTATTTAGTTTTTTCTCTAACTTTTTTTGTTTGTTAACATTGTCATTATTTTCTTCTATCTGATTTTGTTGATCTGTTATTTGCTCTTCTATTTCTTTTATTTTCTTATCTATTTCTTCGTTCTTTTGTTTTATTTCTGCTTTTACATCTTCTTTATCTTTATTTGCAGATTGCTGGTTTTTCTTATTAGCTCTTCCTGAGTTGTTATTTTCTTCTACGTTATCTAATAGAGCATTATTAATGATTTTTTCCTTTTGAAGACTTTGTTTTTCTTTTTCTAATTCTTTTATCCGTGATTTTATTTCTGAATATAACTTATCTTGTTGCTTATTGATTTTTTCTTGTAACTTTAGTTTATTTTGTTGTGTTATAAGCTTGTTTATATTGTGCTTGAGATTATTGATTCTACCAATTGTTTCATCTTCTAGAGTATCTAGCTTTTTTTGTTGTATTATTGTGTCGTCTATTTCTTCATAAATTTCTTCTAATTTTTTTAGAGCTTTTTCTTCAAGATGTTCTTTATCTTTATTGCTTGTTTCTTTTAATTTTGGAGATATTTCTTCTTGATTATTATTAGTAGTTTCTTCTGTTTTTTCTTTATCTTTTGCAGTTTTTATATCACTATCTTTTGTTTCTTCCTCTGTGAGTGCATTACCTGTATTTGGGGTGTCGGTTAAGTTAGGTATTCGAAAAGTTGTTGGTCTAAAGAAAATAGGGTTTTGTATAAAAGCACCTTGTTCAACTATATTAATAGCTTTGTTTATTTCTGTAATATCTTCTTGGTTATGTCTAATATCTTCTTCTAATTCTTGTCTGAAATATTCATCAATTTCACTATTAAGTTTTTCATCTATTTTATCTTTTGCTTTTTCAAGATTAGTTTTTGTGCGTAAAGCTTGGTCTCGATATCTTAAAAATAAATTTAATTGATTCTCATTTATATGTTCCCAAATTGTAGGTTGTTCTTCTTGTATTTCTTTTGTTGTTGGTTTTACTGTGAAGTCATATTGTTTTTGTTTTGATGGCTCTGCATCATAATCTTTATAATTTTTTTTGTCATAGAGATTGTTTTGATTACTTTTTGCTGTATTTTTCTCTGCATGATCATTTTTAAGATTATCTTCCAAAATCTTTGTAATAAGAAGATTTTTGTTAGTTTGTAATGTTGGTGAGAGACTTTCTATCTCTTTTTCTGTTTGTTCTATTTGTTTTTCTAGTTTTCTGGTTAATGTTTTATATTTATCTTCTAAAGCATTCTTTTCTGTAGTATGTTTTTGTTTGATTATATTTTTAGTATTTTTGATGTTATTTAACTGAGCTTTTAAACTAGCAATAGGCTCTTCAAGTTTTTCCTCTTCTTTAGTAGTGTTTTTTGTTTGTTTATTTTTGGTCTTATGTAATTCTTTCTGTTTTTGTACATTTAATTCATTTTTTTCTTGTTTTATATTTTCCGCTAGTTCTTTTTTCAGCTGAGTTTTAAATTCAGCTAGTTCTTTTTCCTGTTTATTTTGTAGGTTTCTTTTTTTTGCTTCATAATGAGAGTTTAATTTTTCTTGTTCTAATTTTATTGCTTCGTTTAGACTTTCTATTTCTGTCTCATGACCTGTTATTAAATTTTTCTTTGCTTTATCAAGTTTGTTTTTTTGAATTTTATGATGTTTTTCTTCTATAGTTTTGCTCTTTGAGTGTTTTTGGTTATTGGTTGCTATTTTTTCTTCTATATTTTTTAAGTCATCTTCAAACTCTTGTTCTTGTTTCTTTAGTAATTCTTGAGCTTTATTTTCTAATTCAATTTTATCATTTTTGTAATCTTCATCTAATTCTTTCCGTTGATTTTCTAAAGATTTTTGGAGATCAGCTTCTTGTTGCTCTAGCTGTTGCGTATCTTTTTCGTGTTTAAGACTAAGTTTTTTTTCTAATTTTTGATACTTCTTTTCTATATTTTTTAAGTTTTGCTGACATTGCTTTAAGTTATTTTCCTTTATTCTTTTTGTTGAGGGTTTGCTTTGAACTATGCGTAATTCTGTTTTCTTTTTATCAAGATCCTCTTTTATTGCATTTTCATTGTGTGTTGCTTCCTCCTGCTGTTGTTTTATTTGTAATTTTGTTTCTTCTTCATTGAATTGAAATTTTAGTTTTTCGATCTCATTTTTATATGATTTTATTTTGTCTTCTAACTTTTTTTTATTATCTACGAATTCTTTTCTTAATGATTTTATTTCTTCTTTTTGTTCTTTAGTGAATTTTAATTTTTTATTAAAAGTATCAAGCTCTATTTCTTCTTTCTTTTGTTGTGCTTTTTTTTTATTTAAATGTTTTTTATTATATTTTTCTTGGCGAAGTTCTTTGGTAGGTAGAGTTATAGGCATTTTCTTCTCCTGGTTTATTTCGGCACTATCGTAGAAAAATTAAAATAGCCTTGCTGCAACTCTCTAGCTAGACTTCATTGTCAAGATTTTTACTAAGGTTCTTATTTCTAGACAATACCGTATTATTATAAAATAGTTTTATACTTAATAGATTATTGTAAGAAAAAATTTAAAAAAAGACTTATTTTTATAATATAATATGCAATCTTTTTACATTATGTAAAAATACCACACGATGTTTTACTCAGTGATATCTTCACTTTTTTCATCTTTATTTTCAGCGGGTTTGATAGAGTTTGTGACTTTATTTAGCTCTACTTGCGAACATAAACCTAGCAACACTGGGTCTCTGGGTCTGATGTTTGATGTATTCCAATGTTCTTTGTGCTTTACCGCATAAATTGTATTTTTTGTTGTACCGAGAAGTTTTACTATTTGATTATCTTTGATATCGGGATAGTTTTTTATCAGCCACATAATTGCATCAGGTTTATCTTGCCTTCTTGCAATTGGAGTATAACGAGCATTTTGCTTTTTGCTAGTTTTAGATACTGACTGTTTATGTTCAATAATTTGTAGCTTTGCATTCGGATCTTGTTCGCATCTGCTGATTTCTTCTTTAGTTAATTCCCCGTTAACTATAGGGTTTTCTTCGATAACTTGAGATCCTGCTTCTCCATCAGCGATACTTTGTATTTCTAATGTGTGCATATTACAAAAATCACTTATTTGCTCAAAAGTAAGAGTAGTATTTCTAATTAACCACGCAGCCGTGGCTTTTGGCATTAAAGGTGCTGTCATTACAACCTAATCATTTAATTAATTAAACATGTCGACATGATAGACTAGTTTAACGTCATTTTCAAGCAACATGTTGGGGGACAAGTTCATATGATTTGTTATTGGCACATAGTATTTTCAAAGAAAATTTGAACTGATAATTATATAGTAGATTATTACATATGTATTGTTGCAATTATTGACATTATCTCAGTAAACCTCTTATCATTATATATAGATAGCTATTTAGAAATGAGTAATTGATGAAAAACTCTACTAATGATCAAAGTCAAAAACCAAAAGTTATACCTATATTAACTTCTTCAGGAGGAGGAGGTCACATAGCTGCAGCTAAAGCACGGAAGCAAGAACTCGAGAAAAAATATGAAGGGAAGTTATATGATGAAAATAAAAATCCTACAGGAATAAAGATAGAGATAATTGACTTAATGGGTGAATATGTAGAAGCAAAAAATCACAATGATCCTTGGATTCCTACATGGAGAATAGCTGGAATTGGTACAGTGTTCTCTGGAAAAGAAAATACTAAAAAATGGAACGATGCACAGAAAAAAGGAGGTATAGACTCGGTAAGGACACTAGAATCTCTAGTAGATAAGCAATGGATAGCAGAAAGAATTCAAGCTGGTAAAGTTTATAAAAAGCTTAAAGAATATTTAAATAATAATGATGTACAAGAAATTTACAATACTCAGGCTTTATCAACTCCCTCTATCTGTCAGGCTATCGCGGAGCATAATGAAAAAGAAGAAAAGAATCTAAAATTAGTTGCTACTGTAACAGAATTTTTAACTCACAAAGCAGTACATTTTTTAAATCCCTTAAGTAAAATAAAACCAGCGCATCGAAAAGTGCTAAAAGTAGAGGTAACAGAACCTCCTCTTTGTAGTCCTGGCGAGACACCTAAAGAATTTTTGAAATCGCACGGTGTAGAGAATATAGATTTTGTTTATCTTTCCGAAAAAGGCAAAGAGCCTCCAGTGCGTAAAGAATTTAAAGAATTTAAAAAAGAAGATAAAGATGAAATTATCATTAAAGCAAAAAAAGATGTTGTAGGAGTGCCCACTAATGAGTTACCAGAGCATAGCTATATAAAGAAGCAATTAGGTGAAGCAGGAGAAGAAAAAAGTGATAATGAGTTTTCGGTTACTAAAGGTCCTAATGACAAATTAGCTACTATAACTATGGGTAGCCAAGGAAGCAGTACTGTTTTAGAATATATTGATCAGTTTGTTGAACAAGCTAAAAATTATAAAGGCAATGGTAATTTATATTTAGCAATATTAGCGGGAAAAAATGAGGGTGATAAATCGTTATATGCACAGGCCAGAGCACATATACAATCCCTACAAAATCAAGGGAAAATACCTAAGAATACTAAGATATTGCCTTTAGCATTCCAAGATGGCAAACATATGGCATCACTGCTTTATAATAGCGATGTGTTGGTAACAAGGTCTGGGGGTATGTCTAGTATTGAGGCAAAATATACAGGGAGAGAAGATATAAACCCAAATCGTCAGGTTTACGTACATTCTGAAGAAGTCACCTCACCAGATACATTTCCTAAACATAATTACGATGCAGTTTACGAAGGGTTGATTAGTGGTACAGTAAAATGGGAAGGTGGTAATGCTGAGTATTTGATGAAAAATATTAAAGCTTCTCTTGGTAGCCCTACCACTATAGATTTTGGTCTTTCAGAAAAATCTCAAAATAAAAAAAAGTTACAAAGTTTATTTAGTTTAGCCTACGAAGACTGTTTAAAAAAAGAGCATATAAGCGATATTAAGAAATTAATCTATCAAGGTTCAAATCCTAATTTGCTACTACCAGGAAATCCTCCCTTGTCTGTATTAGCGTATTGTAAAGATTATGACACCGCAAAGAGTTTAGTTGATCATGGTGCTAAAATTACCAAAGAAGTAGCAAAGAAGTTACTGGCAAATGGTAATATAGGGGAACAGGACTTAAAAAAACTCAAACAAGCAGAAAAAACTTTTAAATCTCAGTTTAAAAAACAAGAAGATTTGCTGCATAAAGAACTTAAAAATGCTCAACAAAACAATAATAAACAAAAAATTAAAGGAATAGCTTATGTTTTTAGTCGATTAGGGTATAACAAGGAAAAGAAGAAAGCTTTAGAATATATAAAATCACCTGAAAATCCAAGAACATTCACCAGCAAAGGAACAACAACGAAAGAACTTTACGTGGAATTTTCATCCAAAAAAACTAGAGTAGCAAAAGATGAAGATTTTTATGCTGATAAAGAAAATAGAAAAGAAGTAACTAATTTTGTTAATCAAAAAATAGATGAACTGCTAGAAAGCAAGCAATTAGAAGAAATCTTTCCCAAAATTACTAGCAAGAATAATAGTAAAATTATTTATGAAACTAAAAAGGAAAATTTAATAGCAGCAAAAGTAGGACAAGATTTATTTGACTTTTTCCCTTCTGATAATTTTTCTGGCATTACTAGAGTTCAAAGGAAAGATCCTAAAACTGGTGTCTTGTTAAGTAATCAATTTGATACTATGGAATATAAAAAAGGAAAACTAATTTCAGTATTTACTGCAGTAGAAGGAAAATCTCGAATAAATAACTTAAATGAAAAAATAGCATTAGCACAAACTTTAAAACAGGGTATTACAGTTGTAGAGCCTGTTGAGAGCAAAGACCACTCTGTAAATTTAGCAGATGCTCGTCATCCTTCATCTCCAACAAAAACGCAGAGTATCTTCCCTTCTAGACGAGAAAGGGGATGAAATGATTTAAAGCTTTATATATAATACTCTAAAACTTAACCTCAAAAAAATATTTGCTTCATGGATTTTTATTTCAACGGAATCTAGTCAGCAATAGTTGCAGTTTCAGATGTTTTGCTATCGTCTTTTCTACTTTTAGGGTAGCTAGTAATCTCGAATTTTAAATCATCTTTAGCGTAGTCTATTTTTACTTTACCACCATCGATGAGCTTGCCAAATAAAATCTCATTTGCGATAATTTTTTTAATCTTTTCATTGATTAACCTTTCCATGACTCTTGCTCCATTAACATCACTGAAGCCATTTTTGCATATATAATCATATACTTTTGTAGATAGTAATATTTCTGTATCCTTAGATTTTAATTGCTCTTGCAAGTTATTAACAAATTTTTGTGCAATATTCATCAAGATTGATTTACATAAAGGCTTGAATTGAATAATGCTATCTAATCTATTTCTAAATTCAGGAGAAAATAGTTTTTCTATTTCCTCTCTATTATCTATTTCTTTACTATTTTGGTTATCAAATCCTATATTATTCTTATAAAGAGTAGAAGCGCCTGCGTTTGTAGTCATAATTATTATAGTATTATGGAATGATACTTTTTTGCCTTGGTGATCGGTGAGTGTTCCATAGTCCATAATTTGTAGTAATATATTATAAATATCTTTGTGCGCTTTTTCGATTTCATCGAGCAGCAGAACAGAATATGGATGTTTTGATATTTCTTCAGTTAACAGTCCTCCTGTGTCATAACCAACATATCCTGGTGGCGATCCTACAAGTTTTGATATAGAATGCTGCTCTAAATATTCAGACATATCAAAGCGGATCATATTCATATTTAACAATTTTGAGAATTGTAACGCTAGTTCTGTTTTGCCAACACCTGTAGGTCCTGCAAACATATAGCAGCCTATTGGTTTTTTCTCTTCTCTCAAGCCTGCTCGAGAGAGTTTGATAGAGCTGCACAATTCTTTGATCGCGTCATTTTGACCAAAAATAAGAGATGTTAGTTCTTCTTCTATATGTTGTAGGTGAGCAGCTTCATTACATGTTACTGATATGGCAGGTAGTTTTGCCATTTTTGCTACAGTAAATTCAATATCTTTTATTTCTACCATTAAGTTTTTATTCGCTTCATTATGTAATGATAAATGAGCGCCAGTTTCATCGATAACATCAATTGCTTTGTCAGGTAGTTGTTTTTGTGGTAAATAACGCTTAGATAAAGTGACAGATGCTTCTATCGCTTCTGGGGAGTAGCGAACATTATGATATTTTTCATAGTAAGATCGTAAGCCATTTAATATTGCAATACTTGCAGCGACGCTAGGTTCTTCAACATTGATCTGTTGAAATCTGCGTACCAAAGATTTATCTTTAGCAAAATGCTTATAATATTCATCATGAGTAGTCGAGCCAATACATTTTATTTGCCCGCGGGCTAATGCTGGCTTAAGAAGATTGCTTGCATCTAAAGCGTTACCGTTAGTTGATCCCGCTCCAATAATACTGTGTATTTCATCAATGAATAATATTGCGTAAGGTAACTCTGCAAGTTCTTTTATTACTAATTTTATGCGTTCTTCAAAATCTCCTCTATATCTTGTTCCAGCAAGTAGTGAGCCAAGATCTAGAGCAAAAATCACTGCATTTTTTAACATTTTAGGTACTTTCCCTAAAGCAATTTTATGCGCTAGACCTTCAACTATAGCTGTTTTTCCTACACCTGGCTCTCCTACTAACAAAGGATTATTTTTATTTCTGCGGCATAATGTTTGAGTTAATCTTTCTATTTCATCTTCTCGACCGATTAATATATCTATTTTACCTTCCAGTGCTATTCTATTGAGATTGATACAGTAATTTTTTAATGCCTCTGGTTCGTCGTATCTTTCTGTATTTTCGTTAGGCGATACAGCGAAATCAGATTCAAATGATCTCGAAATAAGAATGTTATTATTATCATGATTTTGTTGCGAAAGAATAAAGCTATGATAATCTTCCCCGTGAATTAAATAATTTATAATGTCTAATCTTGTAATATTATGCTCGTGTAGCAATTTTGCTGCAAAAGAATCTGTTTCTAGCAATATTTCTGCTAGTGCGTTTACTCCTGAGATCTCTTTGCTGATCCCAGATAAATTTGCTTGTATTACAGCTCTATGAATAATTTTTTGAAAAGTAACGTTAGGAGCAGAATTATCTGTTTGCGATTTTATTGTATCTATAGCGGATAAATATTGTGTTAACTGCATTGCAACTTTATCAACATCAACAGAGCATGCCATTAAGGCTTGTTGGGCGTCTTCATCTTCGGTCAATGCTAGTAGTAAATGGTCTATTGTTGCTTGGCTATGCTTAAATTTTTTTGCTAAATCAATAGATTTTTGCATAGTAGCTTCTAAGTTTTGTGATAGCATGTTGTTCCTATTATGCGATTTGTATCACTTAATGGTAATAGGAAAAGATTATTAAATTATTAATGCGTATACAAAATCTGTCAGAAGAAATTTTAACCTACAAACTATAGAAATCTGCTTTCAATAACCCTTTGCTAATTAATATTGCCTCATGTGGTGCTTGATGGCTTTAATAAGGTTATTATCAGTTAAATCGGTAATAGCTACTGTTCCCAACTCTTCTGCTTTTTTCATATTTTCGTTATCATGTTTTGATTGAGAATAAACAATCGTTGGAATTGTTTTGTAAGTTAAATTTTTATGTAAACATTCTAAGGTCGTAATGCCACTAATGCCTTTTGAAATATCCAGATTTATAATGACTAAGTCTAAATCCTGATGATGATCATTTATATAGGCCAGTGCTTCCTGACCACTTACAGCTAATTCAACACCATAGCCTAAATCAGTAATAAGTTTACCAAAATTATCTCTCATTTTCTTATTATCTTCGATAACTAAGACTGTACCTTGTAAACTACTACTCGAGCTTTTTTCAGCTATATGTTTATAAGGCAAGTCAAAATAAAAAATCGATCCTTTTGGATGATTAGGTCTTACCTTTAAGCATCCGTAATGAAGATGCACAATTTTCTGTGCAATTGATAACCCTAAGCCTTTGCCTTCAGCTGGTGATTTTGTTCTGCTTCCTTCAAAAAATGGAGTAAATATTTGCATGGTTTCATCCTTAGCAATACCAACTCCTTGATCAATAACTGCAATTTCAACATGTGATTTTATGGCCGTAATACGCAAAATAATCTCACCTTGTTCGCTGTATTTAGCAGCGTTGCTAAGTAAAATCTCAAATAATTGTTCAATTTTTGTTTCATCAGCATCAACCAAAATCGATTTTTTGTTACCCTTAATCTCTAACTTTATTGTTAAGTTTTTATTTTTTTCTATAATCCAAGAATCAATGGTACGTATTGCATTTTCAGCTAATTTGACTAAGTCAATATTGGTCTGAATATCAATCTCATAGGCATCTTGACGAATTTTAGCCATGTCAATTAAATGAGAAGTGTATTTTAATAAACGATTACCGCTATCAGAAACAGTCTTAGCGTATTTGCGCCTTTCTTCATCAGATAATTTTGGCCAAAAATCAGCCATACACCCAGCAATATTGATAATGCTAGTCATAGGAGTGTTAATCTCATGATGTACTTTATTGAGAAACTCTTCGCGTGCATTCAAAGCTAATCTTAATTCTTGAGTTCTTTCATCAACTTGATTCTGCGCTGCACGCAGCATTGCTCGATCAACATGCCTTGCCTGATAAAGCTGAACCAAAATTGCTATTAACGTTAATACACATAAACTAAAAGTAAACATCGGTGTATTTAAATATTGTTCAACAGAAATTGTTATAAATCTATTTGCTGCATATCCTATTGCTAAAGCAAGGAGCGTACATCCAGTGCCTACTATCAAGTTAGTTAGCATGAAGAACAAAATAATTGACAACATAAAGTAAGATATCCATGGTAACTTAAATCCACTGGCAAATAATAGATAAGCTGGCAATATCGTAATACTAAAAATGACATTTAATCGCCAAACCTTGGGTATATATTTCCTGGTTCTATAAGTCCACAACTCATTGAGAACTAGCATCAAAGAGGCGATAGCAACAATAACAAAAATAGAGTTTAACGCAGAATAAAAATTGAAATTTAAAAATGCTACGCTGCTAATAGCATTCACACCAATAATAATGCTCATAACATATATTGAGTTAATCGAGAAATTATTAGCTTTTGCAGCTTGCATAAACCTAAGTGAGAGAGGTTTTTTATTCTTAGGCTTAATCAGCTCAGGATGCTCCTTTTTGTATTTTCTATTGCCGACATACAACACTATTATTGAGGTAATAACACCAACGACTAAGCTTCTGGTATCAAAAACCCCAGTAAAGAGACGTGTAATGACTGTAGCAGACAAAGATGCACCAACAAGAACTTTAAAGTAGTTATGACTAACCCTAGCTCCAAGCAATCCCGCTAGTAGAGGAAAGGTCACTAATGGAGACCAAAAATTTAAAACTAACCATATTTTTTCTATAACACCTTTTTGCATAAGGGAAATTACTACGGAAGCTACAGCTAGAAAAAAACAAGAAAGACGAGCAAGTAATAATTCTTTTTTATCAGTAAGGGAAGGCCATATTTTTTTACAGATGTTATTGGATATCAGAGAACTGGTGGTATTTAAATATGAATCTAAAGTTGACATTATAACAGCTAGAAGCCCTGCGATCATTAATCCTTTCATGCCTATTAGTAAATGATTACTGATAAAATAATATAACGCAGTGTTAGAGCTTATATTAGGATTGAGTTGATATGAAATTAAACCTATCGAAGAGATGACTAACAATATAGGAATATGTAAAATTGCTACACTAACGATAACTTTTTTAAACTGCTCTTTATCTTTTGATATTAAAACTCTTTGAATAAAAGAAATGTCTGTATTAGGCAATAGAGCAAAAAAAGCAAGGCTGATGAATAATAGTACATTACTTTGGCTTATTGTTGAATGAGTTTTTGGTAATGTAGCCATGAGATTTTCAATGCCTCCAATTTTGTCATAACCAATAGAACATGCTAGAGGAAGTGCAATAAAGAATATAAAAAATTGAAAAAGATCAGTGAAAGCCACAGAAACAATGCCACCGAAAACAGAATATAATGTCACAACAGAGATTCCTATAAAGATACCAGCAGCTTCAGAAATATTCAAAAAATAATGAAGAAGATATCCAATAGCAGTAGTGCTGGATGCTACGACACCCATTGTAAGAATTATAGATGCAATATTGGTGACCCATCTTCCTGTGCTACCATACCAGTGATCCATTATATCGCTGGAAAACATAAACTTTAATTTTTGAAAATTTTGTAGATTTGGGGCAAAAATATTTGCAGTTATAAACCAGCATATAGGTATAAAAAATAGTGGAATAATGAAAACAATACCTAATTCATGTATTTTCCCTACATTACCTACAATGAGATTGGCCCCAACATTAGTAGCAAAGGTAGTAGCTATTAATACACCAGTAGGGAAAGGTCTGGTGCCTAGGGTGTAGTCACGAATATTGCGTATTTTACCATATTTTAGCAAACCAATAACTAAGCAAAATGCTAAGTAACCAGCTATAATTAGAATATCGATTGTTGCGAGATTAGTATTTTGAAAGATGTTTGTCATTGCATATTAAGTATATTAATAACCCTTAAATATATATATTGTTAATTGAAAAAAGTAAATATTTTTAATTTGCTCGAAGCTACGGCTAAGATGATTTTAAAATTATGGCTAAGTCTCATTAAAATGTAATAATATAGTGACTCAAGATCCTCTCTTAGTTTTTTTATAGTACTTGTCGTTTGTTTTTTGTACTAGTTAAAGCAAACTAGTTATAGTCGCTGTAGCTTTGCTACAATTATTAAGAATTCTAAGATTTTTATCTTAAAATTTTCTGTAGATTAAGTGAAATTTCTTGTTTCTAGGCAAAGCCTTCTTAAAAAAAACTAAAAAAAGTGGTATTTTTTGCTTCTCAGACGCTAAATCTTATTGTATGATTTTCTTATTAACATTATAGTAATAACAATTAACGCTTAATCTTAGGACATGGTTTTTCAGCGCCATTATGACCTAAATTAACTAAGGAGCAATCAATTATGGGCACTAGAGTTCTACTTATAGAAGATGATAATGCTACTGCGAGATCTATAGAGCTTGTTTTAGCATCAGAGGGTATGATTTGTGATACAGCAGAAAACGGCGAAGAAGGGATAGAAATTGCAAAACTATATCCCTATGACGTAGTAATATTAGACTTAATGCTACCTAAAATGGGTGGGCATGAAGTTTTACTAAGACTTAGGTCTGCTAAAATAAAAGTTCCTGTGCTAATTCTGTCAGGATTATCTGGAACAGAGCAAAAAATAAAAGGCCTTGGGTTCGGAGCTGATGATTATCTTACAAAACCATTTAATCGCGGTGAGTTAATTGCTCGTATACAAGCAATAGTTAGAAGATCTAGAGGACATGCAGAATCGGTATTAAGATTTGATAAAGTATGTGTCAATCTTGATAATAGAACAGTAGAAGTTGATGGTAAACCTATTCATCTGACAGGCAAAGAATATGCAATATTAGAATTACTTGCTATGCGTAAGGGTACAGTTCTAACTAAAGAAATATTTTTAAATCATCTTTATGGTGGTATGGATGAACCTGAGCTTAAAATTATTGACGTGTTTGTTTGCAAACTTAGAAGAAAGCTTTATGAAGCATCAGGTGGGAAAAATTATATTGAGACAGTCTGGGGACGAGGCTATATTCTGAGAGATTATCAAGATTCAAGTGATACAAATGTAATGCCCGAAGAAGAATGCGATGATGCTGATATGAAAATACCTTCTGCAGAATCTTGAATGAAGTGAGTATTGATAGTTAGCTATTTTGTACTTTTTTAATAGTGTTTATGTGAAAAAAGTTATTTTATTAGGTTTGTTTGTTACCGTTGGTGCTGTTGCGGATAGTGGTATTAAGGTAGAAAAAAGACAACAAAACTATCAATCTCAGTATGAAAACAAAAAAAATGAAATCTCAATAGCTGGTGGTGCAGTATATAATGTACCTTTACCCCTGAAAATTAGGCAGGATGGCAGTCCTACATTAAAGTTTACTGCTAAATACGATACTAAACCTTTTGATTCTCCTCCTTACTATCAGATTCGATATTCTAGATGGAATAAAGATAAGGCGTGGGAATTTGAAATGATTCACCATAAATTATATTTGAGTAATAAGCCTAACGAAATTCAGGAATTTACTATCACTAACGGCTATAATCTATTGCTGATTAATAGAGCGTTTAGGAAAAAATTTAAAGAAAACATTCCTTTCATTTATCGTATTGGCTTTGGACCAGTTATTACTCATCCAGAATCAACAATTAGAGGGAAAAAGTTTGATGAAAAAGGAGGGTTGCACTGGGTCGATACTGATGGATATTTTGTTTCAGGTATTGTTGGTCAGTTAGCAGTCGAGCTTGATTATATTATTTATAAGTCTCTTGCTTTTTTCGTGGAAGGAAAGATTATGGGGTCATTTGCAACGGTTCCTATTCATTCTGGTAGAGCAGATCTTTCTAACATTTCATTTCATTCACTATTTGGTCTTAAATACGCTTTCTAATTTTTCAGTTTTTTCCTACTGCTTTAAAAATAAATTCATTTTTTATGGCTATAGCAAATTTATAATAAGTAAGATATAATGTCTTCAGCTTACAAGAAATTAGTTATTAATTTAGTAAAAAATGGTTATTGAGAATACTATAAATCAAAAAATAGGTGAAGATTTAGCTAGGGTAATGCCGTGTAATCTGGTCGCTGAGCAAATGCTGCTTGGTAATTTGCTCACTGATAATGAGCTGATAAATAAAGTTAGTGATTTTTTATTAGCTGATCATTTTTTTGAACCGGTACATAAGCGAATCTATAACGAAATAATACGTTTTATGGATAAAGGTATTGTTGCAAACCCTGTTACTCTTAAAAATTGCTTTGATAAAGATGAATCACTAAAAGACAAAGGAGGGGCTCAATATCTCTTTGATTTAGCAAGTCTTGCTGCAACAATTATAAATGTGACTGATTATGGTAAAGCAATATATGATTTAGCTCTGCGTAGAAGCTTAATTCATGTTGGTGAAGATGTTGTCAACGATGCGTACGATAAAGAAGGAGCACTTTCTGCTCCAGAGCAAATAGAAATAGCAGAGCAAAGATTATATAATATTGCAGACAGCTATATGCAAAGTAATCAAGGTTTTTCTCCAATTAAGGTTTCTTTAAATAACGCTATCAACAAAGCGCAGCAAGCGTTTAAAAATAAGGGAAAGGTTTCTGGTATCGCTACTGACTTTATTGATTTGGATGATAAACTTGGGGGATTACAGGATTCTGATTTAATCATATTAGCGGGTAGGCCTGCTATGGGAAAAACTGCTATTATATTAAATATTGCTTTGAATTGCTGTAAAGTTCTCGTAAGAAATTTTGAAATGCAAAAAAATGAATTGCCGGATAAAACAAAAAACCATCGACCTAAGTCTGTAGGATTCTTCTCTCTTGAGATGTCTGCTGAGCAAATAGCAAGTCGTATGATATCGATGATGTCTGGTGTTAATAGCTCAAAATTGCGTACTGGTCACTTAAATGAGGAAGAGTTTTCGCAAATAGTAAGAGGAGCTAAAGAACTACAAAGCTTGCCTTTTTTTATCGATGACACTCCATCTCTTTCTATTTCAGCATTGAGAACTAGAGCAAGAAGATTGAAAAGACAGCATAATTTAGGAATATTGTTTATTGATTATTTGCAGTTGATAAGAGGTTCAAGAGTAGGAAAAGACATAAACAGAGTTCAGGAAGTTTCTGAAATCACTCAAGGATTAAAGGCCATAGCTAAAGAATTAAATATTCCTGTTGTTGCTCCTGCACAGCTATCTAGGGCGGTAGAGCAAAGAGAAGATAAAAGACCACTATTATCTGATTTGCGTGAATCAGGAAGTATTGAACAAGATGCTGATATAGTAGCTTTCCTATATCGAGAAGAGTACTACTTAATGAGAAAAAAACCACCAAAAGAGGGGACAGAGGCTTTTGCTGAGTGGCAGCAAGCAATGAGTGCTGTTAGTAATATTTCAGAAGTGATAATAGCAAAACATCGTAATGGTCCCGTCGGAGATATTAAGCTTTACTTCGACCCATCTCTTACAAGATTTACTAATTATAGCCAAGATTACGAATGATGAACTATAGTTTTTTCTTTATCATCTGAATTAAATGTGCTGTAGCAATAATGATCTTTTATGTCCATTCTCACTATTAATGTCAATAATATAGTAAAGAATTATCAAATTGTTAAAGGTAGTTTAACAAGCAAAACTAAAGTATCTTGCGTTGTGAAAGCAGATTGTTATGGATTGCGAGTTAGAGAAATAGTGCCCAAACTTTTACAGGCTGGTTGCGATGAGTTTTATATTGCAACACTTAGTGAAGGAATAGAGCTGCGCAATATTATAGGAGAAAAAGCACAAGTTTTTGTATTGAATGGCATTGATGAAGGTGAAGAGCAAAATTTTCATGATTACAAGCTCATTCCTGTATTAAATAATAAAAGTAATATAGAAATATGGTGTCAATATGCAAAAAAAATAAATCAAAAATTGCCTGCTATTTTAAATATTGATACAGGAATGACTCGTCTTGGTATAGAATTTTCTATTGCAGAAAAAACAATTAACGACATACAAAAAGAGAATTTGTTAGAGATATTGTATATTAGTAGTCACCTTGCATGTGCTGATGATACTAGCCACCCTTTGAACAAAATACAGCTAAATAAATTTCAGTCTATAGCAAACAAATATCCGCAATACAAATATAGTTTTGCTAACTCTGCTGGGTTTTTACTTGGGAAAGAATATTGGTATGATCAGATAAGACTTGGGATAATTTTATATGGTGTCAATGTTTCTCATCATCAGGGCTTTACATTTTTTCCTGTAATAAACCTGAAATCCCAAATTATTCAGATTTATGAAGTTACAGATGAAACTACTATTGGCTATTGTAGTACTTATCGCTTGAAGCCAGGGATGATCACAGCGACTATCCCTGTTGGATACGCAGATGGGTATTTTAGATGTCTTAGTAACAAAGGGTTTTGCTGTATAAATGGTATTAAAACACCAGTAATTGGAAATATTTCAATGGATTTAACCACTATTGATATTAGCTCTATACCAAGAGATTTGCAAAAAATAGGGCAAGAAGTAGAGCTAATAGGAACAAATATTTCACTTGAAACAATTGCATCAATAGCTAATACTATTAGTTATGAGGTTCTAACCTCAATTGGGAAGCGTTATAAAAGAGAATATATTAAATGAGATTCATAAGAGCAATCGGCAAATATAGTTTATTAATGGTTGCTAAAATCGGACAGGTTATATGTTTTTCATTTTCTGCAATCAGATGGATTTTTTCTTTTCCTTTTTATTTTAGACAATTTGCTGAAAATTTGGTCGAGATAGGATTTTTCTCAATACCTGTTGTTGGTATGACTGCAATTTTTACGGGAGCAGTATTGGTACTACAAAGCTATACTGGTTTCACTAGATTTTCAGCAGAACACTCAATTCCAACAGTTGTAGTACTATCAATTACTCGAGAACTTGGTCCAGTTTTAGCAGGACTAATGGTAGCTGGTCGGGTAGGGTCTTCTATTGCTGCAGAAATTGCAACAATGAAGGTAACTGAACAAGTTGACGCTTTGTTTACTCTTTCTGTTAACCCAATGAAATATTTAGTAGTACCAAGAGTTCTAGCAAGCTTAATAGTATTGCCTTTGCTTGTGCTTGTAGCTGATATTATCGGTATCATGGGGGGATATCTTGTTGCTACAGAAAAATTGGGATTTAATAGAGCTTCTTATATATATAATACAATGCAATATTTAGAAACTGATGATGTGGTTTCTGGGTTAATTAAGGCTGCTGTTTTTGGATTTATCATAGCTGTGTCAGGATGTTATAGTGGCTATCATGCTAAAAAAGGAGCAGAAGGGGTTGGTACTGCTACGATTAATTCGGTAGTTATGGCATCTGTTCTGATTTTATTTGCTAATTATGTAACTACTCAGCTTCTATTTACGAAATAATATATTATTCATGGACTCTAAATCACAAAATATTAAATTGCAGCTTTCAAAAATCTCAAAATCATTTGGGAAAAAAAAGATCTTAGACGAAATTGATTTAAATGTATTTGATAACGAGTCGTTGGTAGTATTAGGAGGATCAGGTACTGGAAAATCAGTTTTGATAAAAACAATTATTGGATTATTAAGTCCCGATTCAGGGACAATCTTTCTTGATGGCTCTGATATAACTCATATATCTAAAAAAGGTAGAGATAATTTAATGAGTCGTTTCGGCTTTCTTTTTCAAGGAGGGGCTCTTTTTGATAGTTTAGCTGTATGGGAAAATGTAGCTTTTTATTTGATCCACAATAAATATATGAATACAAAAGATGCTAAGGAAATAGCATCAAATAAATTAAAAGATGTGGGTCTAGACGATAGCGTAATGTATTTATATCCTTCAGAATTGTCAGGAGGGATGCAAAAAAGAGTGGCTCTAGCAAGGGCAATAGTGAATGATCCAGAAATTGTATTTTTTGATGAACCAACAACAGGATTAGATCCTATAATGTCTAATGTGATTAATGATTTAATCATTAAGGTACGCAAAGAACTTGGTTCCACCACCATCACTATCACCCATGATATAAATAGTGCAAAAAAAATTGCTTCACGCATAGCAATGCTCTATCAGGGGAAGATAACTTGGTCAGGAAACGTAACGGAAATGCATAAATCAAATAACGCTATTTTTAATCAATTCATTAGAGGCGAAACTGAAGGTCCAATAAAGCTGGAAATTCGCCGACGCTAAGATATGGTGAATTTATTTCTCATCCATGCAGTGTTTTTAATCAGCTATAAGGCCTGGTACTAAAGACCAAAGCAAAAAAATATGAAGCATATGGTACTTATCAAAACAATGCTCTATACAGGTGTAAGAGTTGGCGAGTTAGTAAAAATTAAGATTATTGATGTATATCTAAATAAATGTCAAATAAGGATAAATCAAGGAAAAGGCAATAAGGATAGAATAGTCCCATTCCCTTTAGATTTTAGAGGGATTCTTGCTATATAAAACCTGTAAAGAACAAAATAATACTTACTTATTTGAATCGAACTGGAGAAAACCATATACAGATAGAGGTGTTAGAAGGATATTACTGCAGTATACTAAAATGGTAGGTATGAAACATACTATTACTCCTCACAAATTTAGGCACTTCCTATTTACATGGATGAAGAAGAAAGGAATAGATGATGCGCTTATACAGCCATACTCTGGACATGACTCTAGAAATATATTCTAAGCTATCTATAGCAGATGCCCAGAAAACCTACAATAATGTCATGGACGACTTCCCTGTATAAAATTCATTGAGCCTCAAAAAAGAAAAAGAGCATAAGATATTATCTATACTTTTATGCTCTTTTTTGCAAATATATGGATATATTAGGAAGATCTAAAACTCATCATGTTGTTCTACATTACCTAATAACTTTTCTGTACATATTCCTGGGTCATTTTCTCTTAAGCAGCCAGCCATAGCTTGATATATATTATTAGTAGTAATTTTTAAACATTCTTTAGGAGAAAGGCCTCCTCTGTAATCAGAAACATCATTACAAAAATGATTTAATGCCCTAATTTGTTGAAAATTTGTAAATTCTTGTGCAAACTTATCATCTTGAATGCCTTTTGATTGTAATATTTTTTGAGCTTGGTTCACAAGAAGGTCTTTGGCATAGGGTTCAAGATCTTTGTCTGGACCCGTAGCTTCCTTAAAGTATTCTGCACAATCATCTTCCTCGTCTATATCAATATAACAGGGACCCTTTTCTTCTAAACATTTCTCTGCCATTCTATATAAAGAACTCTCACAGCTCCAGCGAATGCTTTTTAATTGTAATATTTTTTGAGCTTGGTTCACAAGAAGGTCTTTGGCATAGGGTTTAAGATCTTTGTCTGGACCCGTAGCTTCCTTAAAGTATTCTGCACAATCATCTTCCTCGTCTATATCAATATAACAGGAATTCTTGTCTTCTAAACATTTCTCTGCCATTCTATATAAAGAACGCTCACAGCTCCAGCGCATGTCCTCCTTTCCCTTCTTTTGGTTTGTATCGTAATTTGTCATAATTTTCCTCTATGTTGAGTTATAAATTTAAAGCATTATTTAAGCAAGTGTTAATGTATCTGTCAAGAAATTATGGAAACTCATGTTGAAGGCTATGAAAATAGTAAGATTGCGCTTTTTGCACGTTGGTTCAAGGTGGGCCAAATAGGGAAATCTCTAATATTTTCATCATAGATATCTTGAGGGGTATCGTCAACTTATCACTATGAGTCTTGAACTATATATAGAAAATGAGGAGGTTAAATACGAGGAAAGTGTTAGAAAAAAGATTGGTTGCGGGGGCAGGATTTGAACCTGCGACCTTCAGGTTATGAGCCTGACGAGCTACCAGACTGCTCTACCCCGCGTTCAATGTTAATTTTATAAAAATTAGTAATTAACTAGCGCTGATTATAGTAATTATTATAAAAAAAGCAAGAATAGAATTGTAAAAGTTATTCTGGTGTTTTTTACAAAGATTTTCAGAGATGGGTTTATTGTTCAATTTACTTTTAATTAATGATAACTTAAGAAAGGAAATCTAATAGCAAAGCGTGTAATTGCTTAAGTAACTTTTCATCTTTGAGATGTCCGCTATCGTCAAACATTTGTAGTGAATTTGCTAGTGAAAAACTACTAGGATAAACAAAAGCACCGCACCCTTCTAAAGGGATTCTCGTTTGCCAAAATCCTCTATTGCCTCCTGCCATTGCAGGGGACGCAGAAAGCAGTAATATATTTGCTTTTTTGAATGGTACTGGTTGAATGCGAGAAGTCCAATCTATTAAATTTTTGAAGATGCCTGGAATCGAATAGTTATATTCTGGTACAGAAAATATTATCTTATCAGCTTGCACTATTTTTTGGCCAAATTTTTTGGCATTTTCAGGAACTCCTTCACTTGTTTCTATATCTTGATTATATAATGGAACATCAAACTCATGCATTTGACTTAAATCTATTTGATGATCTTTTGCTAGGTATTCAGCACAAAGATTTATTAATTTTTTATTTGTTGAACCTTTTCGTAATGCTGCAGATAATAAAAAAATTTTCATTAAATTTCTCTTTTTGGATTTTATGTTTGCTGAATTTCTTTCCACTATTTGGTAGCGAGGGAGGGACTTGAACCCCCGACACGTGGATTATGATTCCACTGCTCTAACCACCTGAGCTACCCCGCCAGAACCTATACTATAATTAGAGGTTTATAGCGGTATAAGTGATTACTGTCAATTTAAATTGATATGTCGTATGGATTTTTTAAATAATTGATTTATGCATAGGTTTTACTGTTGAGTTTATAAGCAATGCCACATTTACATTATACTGCTATGATTGTGTATATGTTTCTTAAAAATGCATATGGATTTCTAAAAACTAGTAGAAAAAAAATTTTTATTCTGTATAATAATATCAGTAAAATCAAGGGTAATCTGAAGATTTTGTTTGAGTTAAATGGTGATAATTATGAATAAAAAAGAAGAACTTTTAGCTACTTTAAAGCAGATAGTTGATGAACATAAAGATACGTCTGGAGGTGCAGTTGCTCAGTTTTCTTTAGCTGAGCACTATTTAAAACGTGGAGATATTGAAACAGCTGGTGAATATTTAGACGACTTTATTAATAATCCGTGCAAAGGAGAAGTTGTAGATGAAATTGTAGCAGATGTTATCAATAAGTGGCGCGAAGCTGGTGAGAAATCTCTTACTAAGAACGTAAATAATTATGGGTATCTTTTAGAAAGACTGGAGTTTTATAACGAAGCCAAAGCAGCTTATAAAGCAGCAGCTGAATTAGAAAGCAGAATAGCAGAATTTAACTTAAATATTTTATTAATAAAACGCGGAGAATATAGCGATAAGGTAATAGATGATGTATTACTTGCTTTGCTAGAAGATAATTATTTAGGGAAAAACCCATTTGAATCAGTGAAGGAATTACTTATCATATCTATCCAGAAATCATCAAATCCAGATTTGCTTAACAAGCTTGGAGTTTTATTTAAAAAATTTAATAATATAGAAACAGCAAAAGATTATTTCTTGCAAGCTTATAATATTGGCGTAAGACAAGAAGAAAATAAAGAAGAAATAAATGAAAGCTCTAAAAAGGCAGCTTATAATCTATTTGCAACGTTAGAAAAAAATGAATATACACAGGCAGTATTTTATCTTGATATAGCAGTACGATGGGGGTATCAGCCTGCAGTTGAGAGACTTAAAGAGAAAGTCGCAAAGAACAAGTCACAAGAGGAAAATGATGATTCTTGCTCATCTCAAAAGTGGAAAAAGGATGATAGAGATGAAGACGATGATTCTGAGCCAAAAGATGACTCAACTCCTCCACCACCTCCTCCTGGGGGTAGTGGTAGCAAATTGCAGCAAAGTAAAAGTAGTAGCTCATCAAACAATGCTAGCGATAATGATAAACCAATTAGTGGAACAAAGAGTTCTGGTAAAAGCAAAGATCAAGCACAAGCAGATGTAGAGCAAAATAATATGAGTGAAGGATTAAGCTTTTCTACGTTTTTATTTGAAATAATGTCAAAGGACAAGAATTTTACTGATGTTAACATCAGGTTAAATGATAAACAAGATCAGCAAAATTTTGTTTATCCTGGTTCTTTTTTGCCTTTGGAGAAAACAGAGCAACAACCTATCTTTATAAGCACTTCAGGGGGTAATGTTGTGATGGAAAATAATGAGATAGAAAATTAATTTTTTATTTTTAACCAACTTTCACTTTATAACTCAGTTAGGTATTCGTAAAGATTTTCCTTGAGCACAGAAAAATTCGTGATAGATTATAATTAGTAACTAACAATAATAATGCTCAAGTTCATCACTAACGCTATTTCTTTGCTACTTATTTTAACAGCTTAGCTGCTGTCTCTGGCTAATTTATAATCTCTTTTTTACATAAAAATTAATTATTACTAGGAATTCTATGATTATATTTAAAAATCTATTTATGCATTACGGTGCTAAAGAGCTGTTTAACAATGTCAATTTTACTTTAAAACAGGGAAATAAATACGGCCTTGTAGGAGCAAACGGCGTTGGTAAATCTACTCTTATGAAGCTAATGCTAGACGAGGAAGAAACTAGTAAAGGTGAAATTGTTTTACCTAAAAATTTACGAGTTGGTACGCTAAAACAAGATCAGTTTAAATATGAAAATGCTACAATTATTGATGTAGTAATTCAGGGTAATAAAGAATTATGGGATGCCAAGCAAGAACAGGAACTATTAATAAGCAAAGCAGATAATACAGATGAAGAAGGTTATAGAATTGCTGAGTTAGAAGCAATTATTGCTGAAAATGATGGTTATGAAGCAGAGTCAATAGCTGAAACTATTCTTCATGGTCTTGGTATAGATGAGGCATATTATAGAGAGCCGCTGAAAAAACTTTCTGGTGGTTATAAGATTAGGGTATTGTTGGCGCAATGTCTATTTAGTAATCCTGATTTGCTGCTATTAGACGAGCCAACAAACCACCTGGATATCCTCTCCATACAGTGGTTAGAAACTTTTTTATTAAAAAAATATAAGGGAATTTTAGTTCTAGTATCACATGATCATGACTTCATCAATTCAGTTTGTAACAACATTCTCGATGTAGATTATCAAACAATCACATTGTATCCTCTTAACTATGATAAATTCGTTAAAGAGAAACAGTTAGTTATAGAACAGAAAGAACATCAAAAAAACACTATTGAAAAAAAGATGCAGAAGGACTTGGAGTTTGTTGAAAAGTTTCGAGCTTCTGCATCCAGATCTAGACAAGCTTTATCACGAGAGAAAAAATTACAAAAAATAGAAATGCCAGAAATTATCAAAACTTCAAGAGTAGCTCCAGTTTTTGCATTTGAACAAGAGCATAAATCTGGACGTGAAGTACTAGAAATTGAACAATTATCTCAAAAATTTGCTGAAAAAAATTTATTTCAAAATCTGTCTTGTAAAATACATAGAGGAGAAAAAATTGCTGTTTTAGGACAAAATGGGATCGGTAAATCCACCTTACTCAAAACAGTTCTTGATATTATCAAGCCATCAAAAGGAAGTATCAAATGGGGATACAATATAAAGAAAGCATATTTTGCTCAAGATCATCATGATTTAATTCAGGGAGATGCAACTGCTATGAACTGGCTAATGAATGCTACCAATATTTTTGTCCATGAAAAAATAAGAGGGGCTTTGGGAAAGATGTTGTTAGGGCAAGATGATGTGCATAAGCCAGTGTCTGTTCTCAGCGGTGGTGAAGCAACTAGATTATTATTTGCAAAGGTTTTTCTTGAGAAACCAAATCTAATGCTACTAGATGAACCCACTAACCATTTAGATCTTGAGAGTAGAGTTTCTTTAGCAAAGTCTTTGAAAAAATTTGAAGGAACAGTTATTTTTGTTAGTCATGATAGAAATTTTATCACAAAAATTGCCAATAGAATTATATTTTTATATGGCAGAGGTTTTGTTGATTTTACTGGGAAATTTCCTGAATTTCGAGAGAAGTATAGTAAATTTTTTGAAGAATAAAACAGAGATAACGTCTAGTGTTTTCCTGGATTCATGTCTATATGTAGGAAGATATTCTCAGAAATTTTAGATACTCATGTCAATAAAACCTAATAATCCTTCTTTCTAATTCTATATAAAACATGCTTAGACAATCTATGGTTCGTTGGTAATTTAGGATGAATGAAATCACCTTTAAAATCTTGTTTTAAGTTTAATCTTTCCATAAGCTTTATAGAACGCTTGTTGTCTGGTACAGTAAAAGAAACTATCTCTTTCAATCCACATTTATTAAATCCATAATCTAATGCAGCTTTAGCACCCTCCGTTGCGTAACCTTTTCCCCAATATTGAGATCCTAGGCGCCATCCAATTTCAACAGCGGGAGTAAAATGAGCTTTCCAGTCTGTATAGTTAAGACCAATAAATCCTATGAGCTCATCGGTTTCCTTTAACTCTGTTGCCCATAATGTATATCCATATCTTTTTTGTTGGATATTGCATCTGTCAATAAATTCATATATTTTTTCTATAGTTAAAGGACCAGGCAAAAACTCAAGAACTTTTGGATCTTGATTAATCAGAAAATATGCATCAGCGTCTTTCTTCTTCCAAGTTCTGAGAGTTAATCTTGCTGTTTCAATTATTCTCATTATAGGAAGGATACTTTATATTATAGCTCATCGTTTACAGTAACCATGTCTTTAATAATACCAGCCAAAATGGTTGTAGTTTCTTTAGGTTGTTCAACAGTTGGAATATGTCCTGCATCTTTAATTTTAATAGAAATTTTTCCTATAAGATTTGCCATTTCTTCAGCTTCACTAGGGGGGCGTGGTCCATCTTTTTCTCCTACTACTATTTCTATGTGAACGCCTGCATTTTTTATATCTATTAGTTTACTCATTGCATCAGGTCTGTTAAAGATAATCTTTCCTAACTTAACAATGGAGGGTATTTGCGTAGTTTTATCAAACTTCATTAAATTTTTTTCACATTCTTCTATAAGTATCTTATCTGGATCATTAGTTTTAAAAAAAAGAGGGGCAACATTTTTTGCAACATTTTCTGTGAAACCATTTTTTACCATGTTAATAAGGTCTAGATATTGCTGCTTTGTTTCTTCCTGCTCTATACCTAAGTAACTATCCATGATTACTAAACCTTTAACTTTTTGAGGGTAAAGAGAAGCAAGATGAGTTCCCCACATGCCTCCAACTGAGAGCCCAACAATTATATATGTATTGATGCCAATTTTTTCCATAAATTGATGATAAGAACTTGCTAAATCTTCGATAGACTCGTAAGATTTAGGAAGTGGACCAGATTTTCCATGACCCCACAAATCTGGCACTATACATCTATATTGGCTTGAGAGAGTTGCTACTTGTTCTTGCCACATTTGATGATTCCATAAGTAACTGTGACCAAATAATATTGCAGGACCTTGTCCAATATCTAAATAATGAACTTTAACTCCATCATGTGTTGTATATTGTGAATAATTTTCACTAATAGCGATTTTTTTTGACATATAACCCTCTCTGATGCCTAATAGCTAATAATTTTACTTCTTAAAACAAGCGGAAAAATTCTTGGCATTATCTTCCATCATTACAAAATATGAGTCTTGCGGCTTGGTCTTTCCTGATAATCCTTCACCTTCGATATCAAGAAAACCTACTTTTGTACCAGTGTTTTCTGCAATTTTCTGTACTGCATTTGATGAATCCTGTGGCTCAGAGAAAATGCACTTCACTTTCTCGTTTTTAATGATCTCTGAAATGCGTTCTACCGTTTTTGCACCATACCTGCCATGATGTATATCTAAAGTGCCCACATTATGTAAGCCATAATATTCTTCAAAATACTGATACCCATCATGTGATACTACAAATTTTTCATGCTGTACTGGTGCTAAGATTGATTTAATTTTTTTATCCATTTCATCAATTTTTTCGATAGTTGTAGTAGCATTTGCTAAATAATTATCTTTATTTTCTGGGTTAAACTCGCTAAGAACTGTAGCTACTTTAGTTGCTATTACTCTTGCGTTATGAGGACTACCCCAAAAATGCAAATCAATATTGAGATCATCTTTTTGGTTACGTACTGGTAGTAATTTTAGAGCATCGGTATCTGCTAGAGGTATTATTTTTCCTAATTCATCTTCGCTCAAGTTGCTGAATAAAAATTCTTCAAAATTTTTACCAACAGCAAATATAACATCTGCATCTTGGATTTTTTTTACATCTGAAGGTTTTAGATGATAATGATGCGGGGAAGCGTTAGGGTCTATTAGCAAGTCTATCTTATTAAAATTGTTAGATACATTTGCAACTAAACTATATAATGGAGTAATGGTTACAAGTATTTTTAATTCTTGCGCATTACTAGATAATATCGTTGAAAATATAATCGTTATAACTGTTAAAAATTTGATTATATGTTGTTTCATAAAGTCCTCATTAGTTTGTTATTCTTCTTCATAATTAAATTTGTTTGGAAAAACATCTAGATAATTTTTTGCCCATATTTTTTGATATGTATCTTGATTTAAGTTTCCTCCGGATATTATAACCACTACACGTTTTTTTGTATTCTGTTTTTTTAAAAAACGATATGCTGCTGCTATTGCAAGGGTACTTGTTGGTTCACATGTGATTTTTGTTAAATGAGTAAACCAATTTGTCCAGTAAAATATTTCTCGTTCTGAAATTTCGTAAATACCATCTAGCTGCTTTATATACTGAAAAATTCTATCGCTTATTTTAAGTGTTCTAGCTCCATCTGCAACGGTTTCAGGTGAGTTCTCAAATTTAAATATTTTCCCGGTTTTATAAGATATCGATGCATCATTCGCAGTCTTAGGTTCTCCTGCAAAAACTTTTGTTTTAGGTGAAAAACTTTGTTTTGCAAGCAAAGTTCCAGAAGCCAAACTTCCTCCTCCAATTGGGATAAAGATAGCGTCAATATCTGCAATTTCGGTAAAAACCTCGTATGCTGCTGTTCCTGCGCCAGTAATAATATCATCGTGATCAGAGGGAGGAATAAGAATATGACCATTCTCTTTTGCTGCTTCTGAAGCACGTATTTCTGCTTCTGCTCTTGTTTCTGTTAGGATAACTTTATTGCTATAAAAATCAACTATTTTACGTTTTACCTCTGAAGTAAAACTTGGTAAATATATTTCTGTCTCAATAGAAAATAAATTAGATGCTGCCCAAGATAAAGCAATAGCATGATTGCCAGTGCTGTATGTTACTATTTTTTTAGGCATTTTTTTATTCTGCTGTTTTAACTTCAATAAGCTATTTAATATACCTCGTATTTTGAAAGATCCTGTTTTTTGTAGAGTTTCTAATTTAAAATAGATTTCATGACCTAAAAAATTATTTAAAAGTGATGAAGAGATAATTGAAGTATTTTTAATATAAGGTCTAATGCGAGTTAGTGAATCATGTATTAACTCTTTATAATCACTTTGATCAAGTTGTTCTTTACTAGTAATAGTTTCAATTTTTGACATATGAGGTCTTTTGTGGCTTGTGATTCATCTATTATAGCTTGTTCGTTATAAGTTTACTATAGCTGGGCTAGTTTAAATTTTCCATAAGCTAATGAGTTTCTAAATTATTTTTAATGTTAATACAGTTTTGATCAAGCTTTTTCCTTAGTTCTTTAATCTTTAGAGCCTGTATCTTTATTGTTTTCGAAATCAAACTCTATTAGTGTTTGATCTACAGATACTTCTTCGCCTTCTTTTATATTTATTTCTTTAACTTTTCCCTTCACTTCTGACGAAATGATATTTTCCATTTTCATAGCTTCAATTATTAGTAGCTTTTGACCTATTTTAATTTCTTGCCCTTTTTCGACAAATATTTTTACAATTTTTCCTGCTAAAGGAGCTTTAAGAGATTTTTTAGCTTTGCTATTATCCTTTTTCAGCATGAATTGCTCAAGCTCTGCTGTTCTTGGTGACCTAACGTAAACAATGGTCGATCGTGCTGCGTAGGTAATTTTATAACCGTTTTGTACCGGATCTACTATTGCAGTAACTGATTGGCCATTTACTTCTCCACGTAATGGGTTCTCGCCTAAATTCCACTTACTTCTTATATTAATTCTATTACTTTCGTAGCGAATATTGTAACCTCCAATTACAGGCTTTATTATTACAGTGTAAGAGGAGTTATCTACGTTTACTACCCACCTAGTGCCAACTTTACGCACCTGATCTGGACTACTATCACTAATACCAGCTGTTCTTATTGACTCAGCCATATGTACATAAATTGCTATTGCTAAGAAAATTGTAGTGATTTCAGAAGTGATTTCTGCTCCTAAAAATCCCTCTGGATATTCTTGATCAATAAAATTTGTGGAAATATCTCCATCAATGAACTTAGGATGTGTAAAAATAGCTTGCAAGAAACTAATATTATTAGAGATACCATTGATAATGTACTCTCCTAAAGCCTTAGTCATTAAATTAATTGCTTCTTTCCTTGTATTAGCATGTACACACAATTTTGAGATCATCTGATCGTAGAACATGCTTACTTCGACTCCTTCATCTATACCACTATCGACTCTGATTTGTGCGTTACGAGGAGGCTCTTGATAGTTAGTGATTCGTCCACTAGAAGGCAAAAACCCACGACTTGGATCTTCTGCGCATATTCTAGACTCTATAGCCCAACCATGTGATTTAATATTTTCCTGCGTTAGATCAAGCTTATGACCAGCTGCAACTTTAAGCATATATTCTACAAGATCAATATTATAAATAAGCTCTGTAACACAATGTTCTACTTGTAATCTTGTATTCATTTCCATGAAATAAAAATTTTGCTTACTGTCAACAATGAATTCAACTGTACCGGCAGAATAATAACCAATTTTTTTAACCAATTTTTTGGACTGCTTGTACATTAAATTTCTGGTTTTATCAGAAATAAAAGGGCTAGGCGCTTCTTCAATAATTTTTTGATGATGTCTCTGGATAGAGCATTCTCTCTCTCCTAAACATACTACATTACCATGTTTGTCAGCAAGGATTTGTATTTCTATATGTCTTGGATTTGTTATGTATTTTTCGATAAAAACTCGATCATCACTAAAGCTGTTTTTAGCCTCATTAGATGCTGAAGTGAAAGCATCTTCCATTTCTTCTTTGTTGCGTACTACTCGCATTCCTCTGCCTCCACCTCCAGCAGCAGCCTTTACCATTACTGGAAAGCCAATTTTTTGTGCAATTTTTACTGCCTTGCGAGCATCTTCAATAACTCCAAGATAACCTGGTACAGTATTTACTCCTGCGTTATCCGCAATTTTTTTCGCTTCAATCTTATCACCCATGACACGAATTGCTTCTTTATCAGGACCAATAAAAGTTACTTTCTCTTTTTCTAATTCACGAGCAAATAAATAATTTTCTGATAGAAACCCATAACCTGGATGCACTGCTTGTGCACCACTTTTTCTAACTGCTGCTATTAAATGATCTATTGCTAAGTAACTATCTGTCGCTGGCGAGTTACCAATAAATATAGCTTCATCGGCCATATCAACATGCAATGCATTGGTGTCTGATTCTGAGTATACTGCAATTGATTTTATACCTAATTTCTTAAGAGTTTTGATAATGCGTACTGCGATTTCTCCTCTGTTAGCAATAAGTATTTTATCAAACAGCCTGTTTTTCATAACCTTCTCTCTCTGTTATAATGGTAAATTATCGTGCTTACGCCACGGAGTATCAACTTTCTTATTTTGTAGCATTTTTAATGCATAGCATATTTTCCAGCGTGTATTTTGTGGTTTAATTACGTCATCGATATAGCCTCTAGCAGCAGCTATTAGGGGAGAAGCAAATCTCTCTTGATATTCAGATATTTTTTTTGCAATATCGGCCTCACTAAGGTTTTGTCTCTTAAATAAAACTTCTACAGCGCCTTTGGCTCCCATTACTGCTATTTCAGAATTTGGCCACGCATAATTGATATCTCCTTTTAGGTGTTTTGAATTCATTACAATATAAGCGCCACCATATGCTTTTCTTGTAATAACAGTGATTTTTGGTACAGTTGCTTCTGCGTATGCATAGAGTAATTTTGCTCCGTGTTTAATAATACCATTATGTTCTTGCGCAGTGCCAGGCAGAAAGCCAGGAACATCTACTAAGGATATGATTGGGATATTAAATGCGTCGCAGAATCTAATAAATCTTGCTCCCTTTAGTGATGCTTCAATATCCAAGCATCCTGCAAGGTGTAATGGTTGATTTGCTACAATTCCTACGCTACGCCCTTCCATAGTAGCAAAGCCTATAATTAAATTTTTAGCAAATTCTGGCTGTATTTCAAAAAAATCTCCTTCATCAATAATAGTATGTACCAACTCTTTCATGTCATAAGGTTTATTGGAGTCCTGAGGGACTAGAGTTTTTAATGACATTGCAACGCGATCAGGAGAGTCAGTCGTGCTTCTTCTAGGAACATTACATCTATTAGATAAAGGTAATAAATTTAATAATCTTCTGGTTTGTAACAAAGCATGTATATCATTTGCAAAAGTAACATGAGCTACTCCGCTTTTGCTTGCATGTACAGATGCTCCTCCTAATTCTTCTTGAGTAACATTCTCATGAGTAACAGTTTTTACAACATCAGGGCCAGTAACAAACATATAGGATGAATCTTCAACCATGATAGTAAAGTCTGTTAGGGCAGGTGAGTATACTGCTCCTCCGGCACAAGGTCCCATTATCAATGAAATTTGTGGTATAACCCCTGAGTAATTGACGTTGCGTTGAAAAATTTCTCCATAGCCACTAAGAGAATCAACTCCTTCTTGTATTCGTGCTCCACCTGAGTCATTGATCCCTATGATAGGTGCTCCAATTTTTGCTGCAATATCCATGACTCTACAGATTTTTTTAGCATTGGTTTCGCTAAGAGAACCACCCATAATAGTGAAATCTTGGCTGTAAATACAAACATTCCTACCGTTGATAGTACCAAAACCAGTTATTACCCCGTCCCCTGGGGGTTTGTTTTCTTCCATAGCAAAATTATGGCACCGATGCTCAACAAACATTCCATGTTCTTCAAAGGAATCTGGATCTAATAAAACTTCTAACCTTTCTCTTGCTGTTAATTTACCTTTTGCATGTTGAATAGATATTTTTTTACTACCTCCACCCATTATTGCTTCTCTACGTTTATGATTTAGAGCTGTCTCTATAGTGTTGACAGAAGCTTTATGTGTTTTGGTATCGTGACTACCGTTATTTGTCAAAGGCGAACTGGTTAAAGTTTTCATATATACGAAAATCAAAATTAAAAAGTGAATTTTAATCTAGTTTAGTTAGATTGAAAAGTCAAATTCTCTTTAGTTCGCGTAAAATTATTGTCTGTTTTTAGTAGGTCATACACGTATTTTTGCTGGTTTAATGGTGTTTTGTTTTTGCGAGAAGGGTAGGAGTTATAGTGATCTTTTGTAATCCATGAGTTAGAAAAACTCTGCGAAGCAAATACTGGCATGGTATTTGAGTTATAGTCACTAGCTACAGGAATATGCTTTGTTTTATATGTATGATGCGAAAAAAAATCTCCTTGATCAAATACAATATCTTTATTTCCATCTAAATGGGCAGCATTGTAAAAAGCAATCGAAAATGCATAAGGGCCAACTGCATATAATTCAAAAGTTGCTAAATCGCAGCAATAATTTAGGTATGCTGGCGCTAAACTATCATTAGTAAGTTTGAAATTACGATTTACTAAGCGTATTACTTCGTTAATTACTGCGTGCTTTGGTTTTGCAGCAAAAAACCCGTTGTTTATTGTAATAAAAGATACTGCTGCAATAAAATCATAGGTTTTTGTTAATTTAGTGAGAGGTACATATAATTTAATATCAACGTCCGTATAAACTCCACCGTATTTTGCCATGATTAAATATCTCAAGCTATCGCTGCTGGTAGCGAATAACTCTTTGTCTATAGCTCTATATATAATTTTTTCTAGGGCTGGCTCCTGTGAGGTGATGGATTTTATGTCTTTAATGATAAAACCAGCTCTTCTAAGCTGGTTAACTGTATTTGGGAGTAGAGACTCGTCATTTGTCCATAAAACAAACTTCCATTTCCTACCATCTTGTGCGAAAATGCTCATGTTGTGTTTTAGGTTATCAATATATTTTTGTGATACTTCTTTGGGATTATGTTTTGGGGTAAGCCATATTGTATGTACTATAGGAGGGATTTTGAACTCTTTATTATTACTGTCTTGGTCTAAATCTCTGAAATATTTTATTCTTTTGGTTCTGAGTGACCTATCAGCTGCTTCAAAACTTCTTTCGTTAATAGAGATGAGTTTTTCGTGTTTTAATAATTCTAAAAAATTAAGATTTTTCTTGTGTAAATGGAAATGACAGTTTGGTGAAGTTATTTTATCAATAATTGTATAAGTAACCACTGGCAGCAGCATTACTAAAGAAACTAAGAAACATTTTGCTATTTTAGTTCGCATATCTTAAAATATAAGAAGGTATTTACTTTATTGTAACTAAATAAAGAAGTAAATCAAGAATAAGTAACTTAAGGTACAAATAGTTGAGAAAACCAACAACTAAAAACAACGAACTAAAAGTTATAATTGATGAGAATGGTAAAATATCTATAAAAGGTCGTCCAGCATTTTCTTCAGATGTTAATGTGTTAGGCTCTAATCCTGGTAAAAGCGATAGGAGGCATATGCTTCACTGGTCTGAGCATTTGCGCGGTGGTTTAGAAAAGCAGCTCAATGCTTTAAATAACCCAAAAGAACAGGAAGCCTTTATTACCGATATGCTTCAGTACAATAATATAAAGTATAAATCAGAGACAAGTCTGGCTGCTAAAATTAAGTTACTATGCGTTAAAATTAATTCTAATCCAAAAAATTTAGTTTGGGGCAATGAGAAAGATAATAAAGGAATAGAAAATGCTAGGGATTTTCTAGAAAAAAATAAAAAAGCATTTTTAGATGGAGATGTCAATCGAGTAACGAAAGACAATAGAAAATTTTATGATACCACTAGTCAAGTATATCAATTAATGTGTGATATGATAAATGCTAATCTTGACAGGGAAACCAAAGAGAAAATATGGAATGACATGTACGATAGTGTTACCCTAGATGTTTGCCACAAAGGTTCTACTCGTGATTCAAATATTGAAGGCTTGCGTAGAATGCGATATTTTGATTTAGCAGAAAAAAACTTGGGCACTGCAAAAGGCTTAGAGTATTTTAAATATGCAGTCTCTATTCATTCTCCTCCTTCAGTGTGAGATATTGCTTAGCTAGCAATGCCGAAATGAGTAGATCTTATTGTGTTTTGATTATTTGGTGCTATAACTCATAACATATTTAACTAATACTCAAAGATTATGCCAAAAACTAATAATTCGCAAATGTCTTTTTTGTGTGAACAAATGAAGCTTCATGCTCAAAAGCCTCAAAAAGGAACAATAACTCAAGAGTATATAGATGATATAGAGGATTTTATTGATGGTTACCCAAAAATAAATTTGAATGATAAATGTGATGAATATGGTAACACACTATTACATTATGCTTTTATGTCTGGTGCTGCTAAGCTAGTAAATGTTCTTTTAGAACAAGGGGCTAAACCCAGCTATAATACAATAAGCTGTGTTAAACCTGGTGATGGTTATACACCGCATCAAATGGCTAAAATTGTAGATCAAACTATGCATTTATATATTTTTGATAATCAGGAAGATGTTTTAACTCTACGCAGTACTATACAATCTTTAATAAAGAAGAGCCCTGATTATAAAGGTTTGCAGTCTACAGTATCCGATGAAATGGAAAAAGAATTTGAAGTTTTTACAGAATTTTTCCGTCGGAAATCTATGTCTATTTTTTTAGAAGGGCTTCGCCCAGGTAGTGAAAACACTGAAAACCCAGGATTTACCGTTAAAAAAAATGGTCATATTACAAATTATGAAATGGAGCCAATGGGTTGCGATAGCGAGGCTTGTAAAATAATAAACAAAATGAGACAAGGAATAGTAGATTGTTCGTGGTTTGGCTATGATCAAGATGATGAAATGTAATAATGCACTATGGCTATACTTTCTAAAATCATAGAATCCGGCAATGGCTTATTTAACAATCATGCAATGGATTATTATGATTTCCAATGATAAGGTGCTCAAAATAATAGTGTATAGCACATCGATTAGCATATAAAGTTTCAAAAGTGTAATCTATGATAGAGTGAGATATCATATCAGTCATTGCAATACCAGATGCTGCCTTAAAAAAGGACAAAGCGCTTAAAGATGGAGCAGCCTTCAAAAGGGACAATCCTACTGCAATATCTGCTGTATAACAAATAGATTCTTGAAAGATATTAAAATAATCATCTTTGTGTTGATGTAAAAAATTATAGGCTCCAGCGGCTCCTGTTAATGCAGCTAAAGTTATTTGCCCTTTAGAAAACTCAATTTCTTCGTGTTTATTTAATGTAACACAATACGGCAAAGACGTCACTACACTTAAAGTGATATGACCAGCATAGAACTGGGTTTTACTAGAAAAAATATCTAGTTCTTCATTTATCATAGAATAAGTTTCATCCCTAGCAAATAAAGATGTTGTAGCTAGGAAAGGGGTAAATTTACAACCTGAAGCAATTAACCCTGATAATAAGTGAGTAGGATATTTTACATAATCTGGCAATACAGGCAAAGTGTAATTATGGTATGACTTTGGCATTACAGGAAGAATCATCTGATTCCAAATATATTGGATTATAGGCCACGAAGTAACTATTTGATGAGTATAATCAGCAATATTATGTACTAAATTTCCTCCATCAGCGGAAGGATTAGGGATGGAATTTGGTTGCTCATGATTTGCTTTTGAATCTAATTCAATTATATAATCTGAAGCTTTTTTACCAAGGTTATCCATGATCTGAAGGTTTACACCTGGTTTAGCTGCTATTGCTGCAGCTACATCTGTATATCCGTTACGAGCTGCAATAAGCAAAGCTGTGTCGCCTGTTGGGAGATAATAAAAATCTAATGACCATAGCAAAGGAGTTAATATTTTAGGTGTTGCTGCTGGTTTTAAACTTTTAGTTGTAATCGTATTTAGTTTGACACCTTGGCTTAAAAGCAGTTCTACATTAGCGCTATCCTTTTGTAAAGCTGCAAAATGCAGTGGTAAATATCCTTCTTTGTCATGTTTTGCATTTTTAATATCTAAACCTGATTCAATAGCTTTAGGCAAATGAGATGGTTTATTTTTAAGAATTACTTTCCATAAGGGCTCTCCTGAAATAACAAAAGAATTAAGGTTAACACCTAAGTCCAACAGAAAATCCAACAGAAAATCTGGATTCATATTGTAAATAGGGGAAAGTAAAGACAACATATATTTTTGTTCCAAAGTTTTTAAAACTGGAGGAAATAAACGAAATTGCAAAACGTTAACTAAGTAGTTTGTTACTTCTTTGTTTTCTTGCTCTAAAGAGTTGTCTACTACTTTCGCAAATGCTGTACCTATTATGCTGATGATTTCTTCTACATCATTTAACCTTTCTATATTAATTTTATCGAAACTTGACTTAGATGACAAATACTCAGGTTTTTTAAATATTACGTTTTTAAATACTGCTTTTACTTTACTATCTACTTCTTCTGATGTTTGGATTTTCTCTAAGGACTGAATTAGCTCTTCTCTTAGATCGCGAGCAAATTCAAATAGTTTGTTAATTTGTTCATTTGCTGCTCTATCTAGCGGTAAGTTTTCTAAGGAAAGAGTAGAGAAAGTAGGAATGGAATTAACTATGCTTGTTGCTAAGATTTTACCCGGTTCTTGCGATTCAGGGCTCATCCATATTTCAATCAAACGCTGTAACTGATCATGCATATTAACAACTTCATTATAAAGTGGCCGCAACCTCTCATTGTTAGTTATATGTGATATATCGATACTTTTCATACAAAAACCCTTTTAATAGTTAAGCAAATAATATAGTGATCTTACCTGTCAATACCATTATTGCTCACATGTTTTTGCAAAACAAGGTTTAAATATAATTCTCGTTTTGAAGTTTCTTGAATTTAGAAAGAATTTTCTATTTCTAGAAGATATATCCTGGGTGCATATTATTATGTTTCTTCCTCAATTTTTTCAATCTCAGCAATAGATAACCCCGTCATGGATGCTATATCTTTTTTATTAATAGATTGTCTTAGCATATTTTTAATAACTTCAGCTTTTCCTTCAGCTTTTCCCTTAGCTTCACCCTCCGCTTTTCCTTTCTTAAAATTATCCTGCCCTATTTTTCTAATAGCACTATCTTCCATGCGCAACCATTTGAGATGGTCTTCGTACTCCTCTCTTTCAGCTCTAGAAAAATTCATGACATCTAGAGTATGAAGAGCCTTTTTAATTGCTGGATCTGAAAGCTCTTTTGGTAGATTGTTGCGGTCTAGTAATGCATGTTTGGTTAAAAAGGTCACCCAAGCATCGAGGGCAGTTTTGACTTTTTTTAAATAAGCAGAGAGCTCGTTTGGCTCTGATACATTCTCAAATTTAGCGAGTTCTACAGTGTGTAGTTCTATATCTTTAAAATGATGAAAACCTGTCTCTTTTTCTGTTAGCTGGAATATATTATGGTATTTTCTTACTCTAGGTATAGAAACAAAATTCAAAATATGGATGCCGATAGTTTTTGCTAAATTGGAGTATGCTTTTGCTTCCCCTAATTGACTGGCATATAGTTTTGCCCAGTAATAAAGAGCTCTTTTGTCGTAATCTGCCTCATCGGTTAACTGCATCTCAATGTTATAATATTTACCTTCTTGATTTTTGGCTTTAATATCAAGTATTGAGAGTTTATCTTTTTTAAAGCTTTTTGGATTATAAGGATTTAAAAGCTCTAAATCTATTACCTGGTCTTCCTTTGATACGATAGAGTTAACAAGAGAGATTAGTAAATCTTTATTTTCTTCTACACCAAATATTTTCTTGAAAGCTATGTCAACTACGGCAATGGTCATATTTCGTTCCTATACAACTCCGTGGTGAGTATATAATAAAATTGTGTTATTTGCTATAGGGTAAGTTACAAAAAAGCTCTTTTGTCCAATTTGGTTATACAAAAGGATTTTTACCATTGCGGTTTAGATCTTTTTGTCCAGCAGGGATTTTTATCTACGTGACTCCATTTTGCAGCTAAATACTTTCTATATGCTTTATTCACATCTGCTTCTCTAGTATAATCTATATTATAATTTAGTGCTCTTGCGCAGTTCGGAAATTCCTCTAATTTTCCTTCAGGAATAAATTGCGTGTACTGTTTTAGATGATTAAGTACTTTTATGCATTTATGAGATTTTCCATATCTGTATGAATATTCACTACATAAAGCAACAGCGTGTTCGTGTAACCATAGCCAGTTTTGTCTGGTATTTGCTGCCCATATCACGCAGGGATGTTTAGTGTGTGTTGGTTTATATATGTTTTCGTAGATTTTGTTGGTGTTTAAATATACTGCGGTGCTGAGTATTTGTGTGGATTCTAAGGCCATTTTTATCACTCGTTTATCATCAAGAGCTTGGGCTGATTCTTGAGGGGATCTATATGTAGTAAAAATATTCATAACATAACTATAATATGCATTGTTTTGTTGTTTTTCTTCACAGATCGAGCTGAAGCTGAGTGTTTTCTGAGTTTAAATCTTCAAATCTTACACCAATGCCAATTAATCGTATAGGAGTAGATAATTTTGTATAGCAGTTTTTTAATAAAATATTGAAATGTTCTATAGAGGGTTTTTTATAGTGAGATGATTCAAAAGTTACCTGTTTAAATTGATTATCTTTTAATTTTACAAATAGTTTTGCTATTTTCAAATTATCAGTTTTTTTGATCCTTCTACTAAAATCTTCAAATAAAGCTTCTATTTGTTTCAAACAGCTTTCTAAAGTTTTAAGATCTTCAGAAAATGTATTTTCTACGCTGAGAGATTTTCTGATTCTTTCAGTTATAACTTCTCGTTCATCAATTCCTCTAGCAAGCTCATAAAGTGTTAGTCCATAATTTTTGAAATGCTGTATTAGCTCGAATTTAGTTAAATCTTGTAGATCTTTGCATAAATTAATACCCATATTCTTCATTTTTTGAGCAGTTACTTTGCCAACTCCTGGTATTTTTTGTATAGGTAGCTCCAATATGAACTTATCTATAATTTTGGGAGTGATCACCATCAATCCATTGGGTTTATTCCAATCGCTTGCTACTTTAGCAAGGAATTTGTTAGGAGCGACGCCAGCAGAAGAGGTGAGTCTTGTAGTATCAAAGATAGTTTTTTTGATTTCTTTTGCTATTAAAGTAGCACTATTTTGATGAAATTTGCTATCTGTTACATCGAGATATGCCTCGTCTAGAGATAAGGGTTCTATTTTATCAGTATATTGAGCAAAAATTTCTCTTATCACTTTTGAATATTTAACATATTTATCCATATTAGTTCTGATAATAGTGAGATGAGGGCAGAGCATTAGCGCTCTATGCGACGCCATAGCAGAATGAACTCCATATTTGCGAGCGATATAGTTGCAGCTTGCAATAACACCTCTTCTTTCAGGCATTCCACCAACAGCAACAGGTTTGTTTTTTAGGTGAGGGGAGTCGAGTATCTCAACAGAGGGAAAGAAGGAATCCATATCTATGTGAACGATTTTTCTTTGTTTTTCAGTCATTGCTATATGACTCCTTCCTTCATCTTAAATAAGAGTGCAGAATTGTTTTATGTTCTTTTAACCATTTAATTGCAAACATGTAATTCTTGTCAATTGACTCTACCAATTTCCAGAAATCAGCACTGTGATTCATCTCTTTCAAATGGGCTACCTCATGAGCTATCACATATTTTACTATCTCCTTTGGTGCAAAAACAAGCCTCCAGTTAAAGGATAAAACTTTACTAGAAGAGCAACTTCCCCATGTAGTAGTCGTATCTGATATTTTTATTTTACTAAAGGAAAGTCCTTGCTTTTTTACGATTAATTCTGTTGTTTTAACTACTTCTTTTAAGAAAAGGGATTTTAAGAACTCAGTCAAAACTTTTTTTATGTCTTCAATTGAGCAAGAGAGCTTGACTTCTCCTGCTTCTATTTTAACTGAAATATTGCTCTTTGACACTCTATAATCAATTTTATGAGCCACACCAAATATAACAACTTGATCAGATAATAGGGACTCTTCCGGATCCTTGATACTACTGAGCTTAGAAAAAATCCATTTTTGCTTTTGGATTAAAAATTTTTTAGCTCTGGTTACGCTCACATTTTTTGGTATTACAAGTTCTACCTGTTTGAGATGATTGATACGTATGGCAATATTCTTTGCCTTAGTACTTTTTCTTGAGTGTACTAAAGTAGAGTTATTACCATTTAATAAAGTGATTGTTTCTAAAGAATCTTTTATTTTGACCATGGCTTCATATAGCAGAGATCGCTCGTAATTATATTTTGCTTTCAAGGATATTGCATAATGTTGCTTATCAGTATATCATTCCAAGCACAATATAATAGCAAAATTACTAATATCATTTTATGAATCTTATTGATGGCTTCATATAGTACTAAATATAATTCTGAATTTTCTGCAAAACAGCTGTTTGAATTAGTAAAAGATGTAGAGAAATATCCTGAATTTTTGCCATGGTGCTCTGCTGCACGTATTTTATCTAAACGAGGAAATACTATTGAAGCAGAATTAACTGTTCATTTGCCTCCATTATCTCACACATATACATCAAAAGTGACTTTATTTCCTCCGATAAAAGAAGATGATAATTGCAAAATTGAAGTTGAGTTATTAGAAGGTCCTTTTGAATATTTAAATAATAGCTGGCAGTTTACTAGTAAAGATAATCAAACTGAAGTGCTATTTTTAATAGATTTTCAATGCAGTTCTCGCTTTTTAGAAAAAATGATCGGTACAATGTTTGAAAGTGCATTACAGAAAATGAAAATTGCTTTTCAAAATCGTGCGCGAAAAATATATCATGTTGATTAGTTGTTTTTAGAGGTTCCTAAAAATATTATTTGGTTGTTTTCTATATCTACTATCGGGAAGTTTTCTTTGCTAAAAAGTAACATTTCAGAATTTTTCATATTGTTGAACTGTATTTCTAAGATATTTCCACCACCAAAATTATGTACATAGATTACTTTACCAATAACTTTATTATTATTGTCTAGAACATCCATATCAATTAGGTCTTCTATATAGAATTCATCGTCGTTTGTTGTTGCAGGAAGTGCATCTCTATCTACGTATAGTTTAGTATTTGCCAGTTTTTCAGCTTCAGTTCTATCATTAATCCCTTCGATCGAAGCTACTAATTTGTCTTTTTTAAAAGAATGTATTTTGAGTTTAAATTTAATGGTTTTATCGAAATTAAAAATCTCACCATAATTAACAATATGCTCTGGTTTTTCAGTAAATGTCTTAACATTGACCATACCTTTTATACCGTGAGCACTGGTAATAATGGCTATAGCCAGATGTTTTTTTGAAAAATCTTTGCTATTCATTGCTTATATTTCTATATTATTACTTATAAATGTATAAATTGAGAAATTAATAAATGAAATTCAGGTCAATTTTTATTATTCTAACTATAATTTCAACCTTGTGTTTATCATTCCTTTATTATTACAAGGATTATAACAAAAATACTACAGATAGTAAAAGTCAAATAATAAAAAAGTCTGTAATACAATTTGTACCGTTTCCAACAATTATATCCGATTCGGAAGGTCACAGAGATAACAGCTTATATGATATCTTGATTAGTAAGTCTAGTAAGGATATTTCAATATCAGATGCAGAAATTAAATTTGATACATCTATGGTTAAGCTACCATTTGATTTGACAGGACTATTAATGAGATTTTCATATGATCCAGTGAATAATAGAGTCAATTTCGAAGGCAAAAATTTCTTTGAAAATTCCCTAACTATTTCTGGATATTATGAGGTTACAAGTAAAAATGCTATAAATTATGATATAAATATTGAAGATAATTTTAATTCTATGAAGATACAAGCTTCATATAATCCAAATGAATCTGATAACTTAAATGAGGGTTTAATAGAAGGAAAGTTTAAGTTTCAGTCTTCAAATATGTTTTCTTTTCTAGATCCAAAACAAGCTTTATTTGCTAATAATTTTAATTCTAAAAAGCAATCCATGATAATTGAAGGAGATTTTGAGATTAAAGATAATAAGCTTAGTAGCAAAAAATTGCGATGCCATTCTGACAATTTAGATGCAACATTCAATTTTGATTTAATCGATGAAAACAAATTAAAAATGAAGGTATATATCGATTATGTTGACATAGATAGTATTGGCGCTCAGATTAACAGAGCAAATTTTAGTGATTTTTTGACTTATGAAGTTATTATGGATATCCTAAATTTTGATCTCGATCTTGAGGTTAAAGCAAAAGAGGTGCTGTATAACAAGACAAAATTAAATTCTTTTCTTCTCAAGGCTGCCTGTGGTAACAATAAGGATGCAAAAATTGATGAATTAAGTTTTAAAACATCAGAAAACACAATATTTACCACTAAAGGTATTGTTTCTAAAAATCAATTTAGACCGCTATACAAAGGTGAAGTTAATTTGCAGAAGATAACTTACAATGACTTTATGAATCTATTTGATTTATCTAGAGTTAATAATTTTGTTAATCAGGGCAGTGATAATAATAAAACTACTATATCTTTGGACACTAAAATTACGCTGAGTCCTTCGTTAGTGGTATTAGAGAATTTTCAATTATATGAAGGTAAAACTAAGTTATCGTCTGATTTTTTAAAATTCTCATCTTATAATGTTAATAACTCAGTTCTTAATGGTAATGTAAAAATTGAAAACCTAAGTGATAATGTCCCATTTATTAATCTATTAATGCAAAATAATTTTTTATCGGATGCTAAAAATCAACAGTTTTTATCAATACGTAGAGATCATTATAATATAGTAGATGGAAAAGTTAGTTTCATAGGACTTAATTATGGTAGTAAAAAAATTGAGGATATTTCTTTCAACTATATCAATCACTATCATCTGCTTGGAATACAGAATTTAGTATCATCTAGTAAAATCTTTGATCTTTCTGGAGACTTTCTAATAAATTTAATTCCGCAAACTCCTAATTTAAATGCCACAATTAGAGGTGATCATGTTGATATAGATTTATTGAACCGTATAGTAATGAAACATTTCTTCGGATATAATTTAAAATCTAATGATGACGATAATAATAAAACATCCTATGCAAATAATGATTTTGCTGTTTTTAGATTTAACGAATTTGATGGTAAAATTAGGGTCAATGTTCAGGATAATAATGCAGATTCACTACAATTTATTGATTGCCGTATTTCTCTTGAAAAAGAAAAAACGGAATTAAAAACCTGTAGCTTCGGTTTGTTTGGAGGAAAATTTCGTCTTGAAAATGCAATAGTTAATTTACGTGATAACGTTTCTTACGAAGGCAAATTTCAATGGGAAAATGTGGATTTGCAAAAATTCACAAATTTTGCTAATAAAGCTATATTTAAATCTTCTGGAATGAAAGGAACTGGAAGGTTGAATATAAGTGGTTATCAGTCCTCATATGGTAAAAATATTAATGATTTAATTGCAAATGCTGACAGTAAATTTAATATAAAATCTGCCGGTTTATTAAAGTTTGATAATTTTGATATCACTTCTCTAGTAAGAACATATGGTTATCCTATAATAAGAGACAAAAAAACTTTGATAGATGCAAATCATAAAGTAGCTATGTATACAAATATGCATAAAGGAGCTACATTATTTAAGCAGTTTGAAGCAGATTTCGTTCTGGATAATGGTATAGTAAAGTCTAATAATCTACGTTTTATTACTCAGGACAACATACACGGGCAAACTCTATTTGATTATGAAATACTAAGCGACCAGATGAAGGGCATGATGAGTATTGCTTATCTAAAGAAGAGTGAAAAAATAGATGGTTTTAATATCTCCTTTAATGGTAAGGCTAATAATCTCAAGGTAAGCTTGGGGTCTGGTTAAGACTCTTCTTCCTCTTCTTCTTGGGGTGCAGTATTGGGTGAGAATTTTTTATTTAATATCTGTTGTTGATTTGGAGGTTTTTCTATTATGGATTTAGGAATTATTCTTTTATTATCTGGTTTTTTAGTTGTTATATTTCTTGTTTCAGCAGTATTATTTGCTGGAGTATTTGTGCTGCTGCTTGTATTCTGCGTTTTACTTGGTGTTTGTGGTTTAGTGATGTCAGTTTTGTTTTGAGGCGTATTTACTGTAGGTTGGTTATGAGACTTTTGAGGTTCTTTTGTTAAATCTGTTTTTCTAACAACTATAGCTTTGCTTTCAGCAGGATTACTTGTTTGGGTATTTGTGCTGCTGCTTGCATTCTGCGTTTTACTTGGTGTTTGTGGTTTAGTGATGTCAGTTTTGTTTTGAGGCGTATTTACTATAGATTGAGTATTAGACTTTTGAGGTTCTTTTGTTAAATTTGTTTTTCTAACAACTATAGCTTTGCTTTCAGCAGGATTACTTGTCTGGGTATTTGTGCTGCTGCTTGCATTCTGCGTTTTACTTGGTGTTTGTGGTTTAGTGATGTCAGTTTTGTTTTGAGGCGTATTTACTATAGATTGAGTATTAGACTTTTGAAACTCTTTTAGCTTTGCTTCAAGTTTTCGAAAAGCTTCAAAACCTTGAGTGTTTTTTAAATTATAATCTTTACCTTCACTTTTAAAACTATTCACTGCTATTTCTTGATGAGATAATTTCTTCACCTCTTTTAAATATTTATATGTAGGCCCAAGTTTGTCTCCATATTTTTTTTCGTTTCTTTTATAAATATTTGCTGTTGCTAGAGGGCCAGTAATATCTTTAAAAGTTCTGCCAAGCTCCCTTCTGATATGATGATACATTCGCGCTGTTTCTGGAGTAACGTTTTCAAGTCCTATTTGGTCTACTTCTGCTAAAAACTTTTTTGCGAAGTGATCTAATCCATTATTATATCCATCTCTTACTTTACTTCGATGTTTTCCTACACTTTTTGGATAGCCAGTTAGAAAATGACTTGCTTCTGCATATGATCTTGGAATTTGGTAATCATTTGGATTAAAATTAATTTCATCCAATAGCTTTTGTGTGAATGCTCTACTAATTTCTGTATTTTTAACAGGATGTTTTTGCAATAGCGCTTGTTTCTCTAATCCCTCTTGCGCTTTCCTTGCTAAACCGTAATGCTCTTTTAAAGGTATTTTATCATAATCTACTTTGCGAGGTAAATCAAACGTACTATCGCTTTTCTTCCTCATGTGGAATACGTGTTCTTTCCCATCATTGGTTTCAAGCCAGATATAATGAGATTCATCACTCCTATGGATTATTCCATGTTTTATGTCTTCTTTAGGTACATGAGTAGCAATACTGTCAAAATTGTGCCCAGTACTGGTATTCATAGTATTTTCTAGCTCTTCTACTGCAGTGAGAGCTTCTTCTTCCTCTTCTTCTTGTAGGCTTATTAAATCAGCATAAGTTGTTTGAGTTAATACAACTTGAGATACGGCTAAAATTAATATAAGCAAATATTTAATTATGTGCTTTTTTAGATTGTTAATTTGTTTGTAAATCATCGTCTTTTTCTTTGTTTTGTTGATACTTTGATAACAATTTTTTGATGTCTGATAAGCTATTGTCAGTATAATATAGAACTTCTACACCTAAGTAATTATTCCAGTGCAAAGTATATTTGTTACCATTATATTCAAAATCTCTATATGCGTTGTCAAAATCTTCGCAAAGTTTGCTTATGAATTTTACTCCATTTTTCTTAAGAAAATGTTCTATATTGCTAAAGCCACATTCTCCTAAGTTAATGGACCCTTTGATTGATTTTAGAATCATTCTTATAGTGGTCTTTAGATTATTAACTATATTGTTTATTATTTTTTAGATATATTAAAGAGTAAACAATGTAATAGACTATTTTACAATTAAAATAGTTGCGTAGAGATGACTAATAGTGTAATTTTCATCATAATTGAATAAACACAAAATTTGAATGAAAAAATTTTTTATATATTTTATATCTACATTATTAGCTGTAAGCTATGTATTTGCAGAAGAAGGTTACGATGATGATTCTCTAGCTCCTAAAACTCCAAGGCAAAAAAGAATAGAGAAGGGCGGCAAGTTATTTGGCGATAAGACGACTTTGAATTTGTTTGGTGGGGGCAAAAAAAACAATGGTTCCGGAAGTAATGGGAAGTCTCTTAATGTTAACTCATACTTATGGCAAGCATCCTTAGACGTGGTAACTTTTATGCCACTTGCAATTAGTGATACTGCAGGAGGTGTTATCTCTACCGATTGGTACGAAGATCCAGATTATCCAGCGCAAAGATATAAAGTGAATATTGTCATAAAGTCTACAGAATTAAAACCTAATGCTCTACAAGTGAATGTTTTTAAGCAAGAGTTAAAAGATAACATTTGGCGAGGCACAAAGGCTAGCCCTAAAATTGGCGAAGATATAGAAGAAAAGATTTTTACAAGAGCAAGAGAGTTAAAATTAGCGCAGCAACACTAATTAATTTTCTATAGTTTCTTTGTAGCTGGTTTTATTTTTAGCTTTTTTGCCATAACAAAACACAAAATGACTATAGTTTATAATTTTAGGAAAATAGAACAAGAATGGCAAGAATATTGGGACATTCATAAGTCATTTGTTGTTGATAAGGACCCACATAAAGTAAAATATTATGTTCTTGAGATGTTGCCCTACACATCAGGGCAAATTCACATGGGGCATGTACGAAATTACACTATTGGTGATGTTCTTGCCCGCTATAAAATTAGCAAAGGATTTAATGTTTTGCATCCGTTAGGATGGGACTCTTTTGGTTTGCCTGCTGAAAATGCTGCAAAAGAAAAGCAAGTACACCCAGCTGATTGGACTCACCAAAATATTAAGAATATGAAGTCCGAATTGAAAAAAATTGGATTTGCATACGATTGGAGCAAAGAAATCACTACTTGTGATCCTAGTTATTATCAGCAACAGCAAAAACTATTTCTTAAATTTTTTGAAAACGATCTAGCGTACCGTAAAGAGTCTTTAGTAAACTGGGATCCTGTGGATCAAACTGTGCTTGCTAATGAGCAAGTTATTGATGGTAAGGGATGGCGTTCTGGTGCACAAATAATACGCAAAAAGCTATATCAGTGGTTTTTTAGAATTACCAATTTTGCTGATGACTTACTAGAAGGTTTAGAGCATTTGCCTGGATGGCCAAATCATATAAAACTAATGCAGCAGAAATGGATAGGTAAATCAGAAGGTTGCAATATAAAATTAAAAATAAAAGATTATCGTGCTGTAGAATATATAGAGATATTTACTACTTTGCCAGAAACAATATTTGGTGCATCTTTTTGTGCTATTTCTTTTGAGTATCCACTGGCACTACGCCTTGCTGATAATAATGAAGAAGTAAAAAAATTCCTCGAGGAGTGTCAGCATCTTTCTACTGCTGAAGCTGATATAGAGACTAGGGAAAAAAAAGCTATAGATACAGGGCTAAGAGTTGTACACCCAGTAAAAAAAGGGGAAACTTTACCTGTTTACATAGCAAATTTTGTTTTAATGGGTTATGGTACAGGAGCAATATTTGGTTGTCCTGCGCATGATGAACGTGATTATGAAATTGCATCAAAATATAATTTACCAATAATTAAAATTGTTGATACAGAAAATAGTTCTTTACCAGCAAAAATAAATAACAAAGATATTTTGGTAAATTCAGAGTTTTTAAATGGTTTGGAAGCTCATATTGCTAAAAAAAAGATTATCAAATACTTTGAAGAAAAAAAGGCTGGTTTTGCTGTAACTAATTTTCGCTTAAAAGATTGGGGAGTTTCTAGACAGAGATATTGGGGATGCCCTATCCCAATTATACATTGTAAAACTTGTGGTATAGTACCAGTATCTGAGGAAGACTTACCAGTGTTACTACCGCAAGATGTTGAGTTTAACAATGATAATACATCTCTTGCTAACCACCCAACCTGGAAGTACGTTCACTGCCCTAAATGTAATGCTAAAGCAGAGAGAGAAACTGATACTTTAGATACTTTTGTTGACTCTTCTTGGTATTTTATGAGGTATTGTAATCCATCAACGAAAGATATTATCGACAAAAAAGCCTGTCACTACTGGCTTCCAGTAGATCAATATATAGGTGGAATTGAGCATGCAGTCTTACATTTGCTTTATTCACGCTTTTTCACTAAAGCAATGAAAAAATGCGGTTATATTGACTTCGAAGAACCATTTTCCCATTTACTTGCTCAGGGTATGATTACTCACATGAGCTATAAAGATAGTAATAATAATTGGGTTGATACAACTAAAGTTATGAAGGAAAATGGAAAATTATATCACGCTGATACAAAATCAGAGATTTTTGCTTGTCAAGTTGAAAAAATGAGCAAGTCAAAAAAGAACACTGTGTCGCCAAATGTTATTATAGAGAAATATGGAGCAGATACAGTTAGACTTTTTGCTCTTTCTGATAGCCCTCCTGAAAAAGACCTGGAATGGACTGATGCTGCGGTAGAAGGTTGCTACAAGTTTTTAAGCAAATTATATGATTTTGTTACTAATCATACTAAGCAATATGATATTAATATAGCAAATTACCATGAATACAATTTAACGCTAGTAGATTTAGAATTGCTGCGTAATGCACATATTGCATTACAAAAAACAAGTGACTTTCTAGAGCAACTACAATTTAATAAAGCTATTGCTACGATAAGAGAATTTACAAATGCGCTATGGAGTTTTAAAAGAGAAACAAAATCTAATATTGCAGTTACAAATGAGGCGATAAAAATATTACTACATCTTCTAAATCCTATTGCACCTCATATCACAGAAGAGCTATGGAAAATACTAGGTAATCATAAAATTTTAGCTCATAGCAAGTGGCCTGTTACCGATAAAAAGTTAATTAAACCAAAAGAAATAGTAATTGTAATACAAGTTAATGGTAAGCTGAAAGATACGATTACTGTTGAACCAGATGCCTCAGAAGAGAATATTAAAGCTATAGCTTTAGAGAACTATAAAGTAAAAAAAACAATAGAAGATAAAAAAATAAAGAAAATTATTTATATTCCCTATAAAGTTATTAATATAGTTATTTAAGTTATGGATGTGTTGATGAAAAAAACTTTAAAAATAATCACTTTATTATCGCTATTATTTGTTACTGTGTCTTGTGGTTTTAGGCCGTTAAACCACTTAGATAAAGAAGAACAAATTTTGCTTTCTAAGATAAAGGTTAATCGCGTTAACACAGAAAAACCTTATTTATTGCGTGCATATTTAGAGGATGAACTAAATCCTAAACATATTACTTCTAATCAAATGTTTGAAATAAATGTTACTGTCACAAAAGCAGAAGAGGACTTGCTAATTCAAAAAGATAGTACAGTGGTTAGAAAAAATATAATTGGCACAGTTAGTTTTGATCTTTATGATCTTAAAAAACGTAAAATGGTAAAAAGAGGAAATTTTAAAGAAAGAGCTAGCTTTACACAAGTTGACTCACCATATGCTTCTTTTGCGCAACACGAAAAAGCATATGAAGAACTAATGCAAAATATTGCTAGAAATATTAAATCTCGAGTAATTTTAGCACTATACGCAAATAAGGACTGATTGTAATTCATCTTCACTTCTTGTATTGATAATTTCTTTTATGCTACAATATGTAGATACACTATAGCTGTCCGCAAGTTTTTAATTTACACTAGATAGTTATGAGAAAGTTATTTGCTGATATAAAATACTTCTGGCCGTCGATTAAGCCTTATAGGTGGTATTATGTGGTAATGTTTTCAGCAACTTTGATTTCTGCATTTCAGATGCCGGTCTCTTATTATGGTATCAAGCTCACTATTGATATATTAACCACGAAACCAGATTTTTCCTACAGAGAATTGATGTTTCCCATAAGTATTTTCTTATTTGCTCAGCTACTGCATGAATTTGGCTGGAGAATGAGTAACATAGCACAGTGGAAATCCGATCCATATGTAAGAAAAGACATTATCGTGAGAACATATGATTATATCCAAAATCATTCATATAAATTTTTCCAAGATAATTTTGTAGGCAGTCTAACCAGTAAAGTAAAAGATATAGATATAGGATATAAAACTATTAAAGAAGCAATTCACTTTGGATTTATACAGAAGTTTATTATAGCCGTTGTTACAGCAATTTCAATTTTGCTAGTACAGCCTACTATAGGGATTTTTATTATAATATGGAGCATATTAACATGCGGTATAACTCATTACTTCGCAAAAATACTATTGCAAATATCTGCAAGTTTAATGAAATCAAGACACAAATTGATGGGCTTGGTAGCCGATAGATTTTCTAATATTTTATCTTTAATGCTTTTTTCGTCGCGTAATAGAGAGAAAAGAACTGTACATGATAACATTGAAGCAACCATTATTCCAAAACAAGTAAAATTGTATAAATATGCGATGGTTGCTAATTTAGTTCAAGGTTTACTCTACATAATTATGCTTATTGGTACTTTACTTGTTTTGGTGGAGCATCGTAGGTTAGGAATCATTTCTATCGGTGATTTTGCATTTATCATGGGGATAGTGTTTTATCTGATAGAAATAATTTGGTATATGATGCTAGGCTTTCAGGATTTCTCTGCGCTTATAGGTGATCTTCATAGTGCTATGGATGTAATCCAAACAAAACATGATGTAAAAGATGCGGCTAATGCAAAATCATTAAACATTGCTCGAGCTTCGATTTCTATAGAATTTAAAAATATTTACTTTTCCTATAATACCAGAAAAGTGTTTCAAGGATTTAATTTGAAAATAAAAGCAGGAGAAAAAGTTGCAATTGTTGGTTATTCTGGAGGTGGAAAATCAACATTAATTAGTCTGTTACTTAAATATTTTCATTTAGACAAAGGAGAAATACTTATCAATGGTGTTCCTGTTAACAGTATCACCTCAGATTCCTTGCGTAGTCACATTGCAGTTATTCCTCAGGATATAATGTTGTTTCACAATACATTGATGGAAAATATTAGATACAGCAGACCTAGTGCTACTAACAAAGAAGTAATTGAGGCAGCTAAAAAAGCTCATATTCACGAGCATATTATCACGTTGCCCAAGGGGTATCAGACTCTTGCTGGAGAAAGAGGAATTAAAATATCTGTAGGCCAGAGACAGCGCGTTGCAATCGCAAGAGCAATCCTCAAGAATGCGCCAATTTTGATACTGGATGAAGCAACCTCTTCTCTTGATAGCAAAACCGAGAAATGCATTCAGCAAAGTATTGATGAAATCTTGAGCAACGACCATAAAACTATTATTGCTATTGCCCATCGTTTATCTACGATTAAGCATATGGATAGAATAATAGTGATTGCCGATGGGAAAATTGCGGAAGAAGGAAGACATACCCACCTACTCAAGAAAAAAGGAATTTATGCAGATTTGTGGAGACATCAGAAGATATAACTAATCCATTTAAATCTATTTTGTCTGCCGTGAAAAATCCCTTAATTTAAATACCACGGTAACTTAGAGTTTCTGCTATATGTTTTTCTTCTATTGCGGTTGATTTTTCCATATCAGCAATTGTTCTTGCAACCTTTATTATTTTGTTATAGCTACGCATAGAAATATTATTTTTTTTAGCAAATTTTTGTAGTAGTTTTGTTGCTTGTGCATCCGGTGCTGCATATTTATAAAGAAGGTCTCCATCTAGCTCTGAATTTGTCATGATTAAATGGTTGGAATATCTTTCCATTTGTATTTCCCGGGATGAAGCAACGCGTTTTGCAATTATTTGTGATGTTTCATTGTTAGACGTTGGCTCTAATGGGTATTTGGGTTGTCCATTAACTTCAATTATTATATCTATGCGATCTAAAATTGGTCCCGATACCTTATTTTGATAATCTATAGCGCATCTAGGAGCTTTATTACAAGTTTTGTTAGCGTTGGTAAAATTACCGCATTTACAATGATTCATTGCTGCTATTAGTTGAAATTTTGCGGGATAAAACACACTAGAATTTGCACGTGAAATCATGATTTTTTTATTTTCCAGAGGTTGTCTAAGTGACTCAATGACATTTCTTGGGAATTCAGGAAACTCATCTAGAAATAGTATACCATTAGTAGCTAAAGATATTTCTCCTGGCAAAATTTTCTTGCTGTGTCCCCCGCCGACCATAGCAACCATAGAGCTAGAATGATGTGGAGCTCTAAAGGGTCTTTGCTGATGTAGTTTACCGTTTTTAATTTCTCCAGCGACACTATAAATCATGCTGGTTTCAAGTATTTCTTCAGCATTCATCGGAGGTAGAATACCATTTATACGCTGAGCAAGCATTGATTTTCCAGAACCAGGACTGCCAATCATAAGCATATTATGTCCACCTGCAGCAGCAATTTCAAGCGCCCTTTTGGCTGTCTCCTGACCAATAATATCTTTGAGATCTGGATAAATATTTTCAGCACTGGGTGTTTTTACTTTAGGGGCAGCAAGAATTTGTATTCCTTTAAAATGATTAATCATTGAAATGAGATTTTTAGGAGCTAAAATGTCTTCGTTACCAGACCATGCTGCTTCTGGACCGTTGAAGAAAGGGCAGATTAATCCTAAATTCCGATGATTAGCTCCAATTGCTGCAGGTAAAGCTCCGTTTACTGGTAAAATATTTCCATCTAATGCAAGTTCTCCGATAATCAGATATTTTTGCATTTCTTCTCGAGGAAGAATATTCATTCCAATTAATATGCATGAAGCAATTGCTAAGTCAAAATGGCTGCCTTCTTTCATTAAATCCGCTGGGGATAAATTGACAACAATTCTTTTTGCAGGTAACTCTAACGCAATAGAATGTAAGGCAGCCCTGACTCTCTCCTTCGATTCAGCAATGATCTTATCAGGTAGTCCAACAATATTAAAAGATGGCATTCCCGATGAAATTTGGCACTGTATTTGTACATCCGAGATGTTAATACCTGAAAAAGTTAATGTATTAACTTGTGATAGCATAAAACGTATCTAACCTCCTCCATTAAATTAGTTTATGTTTTAGATATAATTTGTCCTCCTAAGCTATTAGAAAAAACTTTATCCACTTTAACATCTACTACTTCCCCTAAATTGTCTTTACTAGAATACAAGCTGACTGCTTGCATATATTCGCTGCGACCAATGAATTGATTTTTATGCTTACCTTCTTTTTCTATCAATACCTTAATAGTCTTACCTAAGAATTTTTCATTACACTGTCTTTGTTGTGTAGATAGTAATTCTTGCAAAAGATATAGACGTTCGTTTTTTATATTTTCATCAATTTGCGGCAAAATAGAAGCAGGGGTGCCAGGTCTAGGGCTATATTTAAAAGAGTATGATTGTGCAAATTTTACCTCTTTTACTAATTGCAGCGTGTTATTGAAATCTTCTTCTGTTTCTCCTGGGTAGCCTACTATAAAATCTGAAGAAAAGAGAATATCTTCCTTAGCTTTTTTTAGCTTTTTTATAATTGTTAGATATTGGTTGACATCATGTTTGCGGTTCATATGTTTTAATATTTTATCAGAACCCGACTGTACAGGAAGATGTAGAAAAGGCATTAATTTAGGTATTGTGCCGTGTGCTTCGATTAAATCATCCGTCATATCAATAGGATGAGAGGTGGTATATCTAATTCTTTTTATAGGCTCAATTTTTGCTATATATGCTATTAGCTGAGCGAGGGAGGTGCTTTCATTTCGGTAATTTAAACCATGATATGCATTTACGTTTTGCCCTAATAAAGTTATTTCCTTGCTTCCTTGAGATGATAGATGTAAGGCTTCTCTATATATTTGCTCTACTGTTCTTGAGAATTCTGCACCCCTAGTATAAGGAACGCAGCAGAATTTACAAAATTTATCACATCCTTCTTGTATTGAAAGAAAAGCAGATACGCCTTGAGGTTTTTGCGATTCTGGTAAATCATCAAACTTACTATCTTGAATAAAATCTAGATTTAAAACATGTTTTTTTTCTCTCTCCAGCTGAATAAGTAATTCTGGTAAAGTTTGGTATGACTGTGGTCCAACTACTATATCCACCCAAGGAGCACGTTTGAAAATTTCTTTTCCTTCAGCTTGTCCTACGCATCCTGCTATTGCAATGATCATATTTTTAGCTGACTTATTTTTGATTTTCTTGATTCTACCTAACTCTGAATACATTTTTTCAGCAGCTTTTTCTCTAACGTTGCAAGTGTTTAAAACAACCATGTCTGCATTTTGCATAGAGTCTGTAATACGAAAACCAAAAGGCTTGAGTAAGTCACCTATTTTGATTGAATCGTAAACGTTCATTTGACAGCCATAGGTTTTGATATAAAGATCCTTAGACATTTGTTATTATTCCGAGGTTAGAATTACTGATTAAGATTTTCTATTTAGAACAAAATTTATTAGAGCCTTTAAAGTATTTGCTCTAGGGCCGAATATTTCAAGGGAAACTATAGCATTGTTCAGCAAATCATGCAATATTTCTTCAGTTCTTTTCTGACCAAGAATATTAACTATATTACATTCATGCTTAGTTGTATTGTTATCAGTATTTTCTATTGAGTCTAAGATATCGTCGGTGATTTGAAAGATTAGACCTAAATTTTTTGCGAAATTTTCGATAGATATTCTTGCTTTCTCAGAACAATTTACTACCAAAGTAGCAGCAACACAAGCAAAGCTTATAAGTTTACTGGTTTTTAAAGTATGAAGATTTATTAATTCATCTTCTGATACTTGTTTTGACTTGAATTCAATATCATAATGCTGTCCTTTAATGGTTCCATTGAATCCTATAGTATTTGTTAGAGTTGCTATAATAGACATTCTATTACTTAGCGGTATATGGTTACATTGAGTAATAATTTCAAACGCATAAATTAATAATGCATTTCCAGCTAATATTGCAGTTGCTTCATCGAATTTTTTGTGGCAACTTGGTTTACCGCGTCTGAAATCATCGTTGTCCATTGATGGTAGGTCATCATGTATCAAAGTATATACATGTATTAATTCTATTGCTGCCGCGATTTGAATGATATCTTTAAACTCTATACCAAGTATTTTTGCTGTTTCTATTAGTAAAAATGGACGAATTTTTTTCCCTTTTAACTCTAAGCAGGAGTAGCGCATAGCTTGAGTAAGAATAGAGTTATCTCTTGGTAATAATCTATTAATTTCCTGATCTACAAGAGCTGCTGTGTCTTTTAGTAGTCCTTCAAATCTATTTGCGTCTTTAAGTTCAGTCGTTTTTTCTGCTAATTTCATAATTTTTATAATCTTTTATTTTTTTTCGAGTTTTTGTATTAGTTTTTCTAGTTTATTGGTAACATTATTTATAAATTCAGATGTATCATTAGACGTAATAGCACTTTGGTCGTACGGTACATTATTACTTTTTGTTTTAATTAATTTATTATTTTTCTCTATTTCTTCTAGCTTATCTATCAATGTAAGTCCAGCAATTAAATATAATGTTTTATCATCAGCATTAGGTAATGCTTGTGTTAGCTCTATAATTTGAGTATTAAATTTTGACACTAAGTATTTTAGGTGATCTTCCTCTCCATCGTTGCAAGCAATACGGTGTATATTGTCTTTAATACTTATTTCTATCGTAGCCATTTAACAATAATTTATCATTTTAATTTTTCTAGTTCTTCAATAATTTCATCTAAATCTTCATAGATTATATGATTCTTATTTTTAAGGTTATTCATATTGGCGATTGCTGCAAACAACTGTTCTTTTAACAAATTATTTTCTTTTTGCAACTGTTTATTTAAGTTTTCTATATGATTTAAGCTGTGTTCATAATTTATTTTTACTTTATTAGACATTTCATCTATAAGCTCACTAAGCTTTGCGAGAGTATTATCCAATCTTTTTAGTTCTTTTTCACTGCAAGACATAAATATTAGAGAGTTTTATTAATTGATAATAATACCATATTATAAACTGGTTGCTACAAATTTAATTAATAATTCCTTGCCTTGTACCATCGCAAAATTCTATGGAAACATCTTGTTTTGCTTCAGTTTTTGAGGATTTTATGATATTATTTTCTTTGTTTCTAATAATTGCAAAACCTCTTCTTAGTGTATTTTTATAGTCATAGGAGTGAAGCAATTTTATTGCTAATTCTAATTCATGCTGCTTTGCAATTATTAGCTGATTTACTGATCTATTTAGCTCAATAAACTTAAATTCAAGATTACTCGATATCATTTGTAAATATGATTTTGGGGATGTAATTTTAGCTGTAATACTATCAAGTTGATTTAACATATTATTTTGATATAAAGAGAACGAGTTAACCATGCGTATATTTATCTCATCAAGTCTTTGAGTTTGAAAATCAATACTAGATTGTAGGTTAGGTAATAAATGTTTAAAAGATTCTAGAGTCTCTTTGTAATTGTCCATAATGCGTTTAATAGCGTATTGCATTCTTTTTTCAAGTTCTGCCAAATTAAAAGCTAATTCTCGTTTTACTGGTACTGCCAGCTCAGCAGCTGCTGTTGGAGTTGGGGCTCTAATATCAGCAACATGATCTATGAGTGTTGTGTCAGTTTCATGACCTACAGCAGATATTATCGGTATCTGCGAGTTAAAAGCTGCTCTTACAACAATTTCCTCGTTAAATGACCATAAATCCTCAATTGATCCTCCTCCGCGTGCAACAATAATAACATCAGGTTTTGGGATATTGCTATTTTCACCAATGTTATTAAACCCATATATAGCTTGAGTAATTTGTTGTGCTGAGTCACTGCCTTGTACTAATACTGGCCATAAAAGAACTCTTGTAGGAAATCTGTCACTGATTCTATGTAGAATATCTTGGATTACTGCTCCAGTAGGTGAAGTGATAACTCCAATAGTTTGTGGAAAAAAAGGCAAAGGCTTCTTGTGTGATTTGTCGAATAACCCTTCTTTTTGGAATTGTTGCTTTCTTTTTTCAAGTAATGCCATTAAAGCACCAATGCCTGCAGGATTAATATTTTGTACTATCATCTGGTATTTTGATTGACCAGCGTAAGTTGTAATGGAACCACTGCATATTACCTCTAGCCCTTCTTCTGGCTTGTATTTTAGAGAGTTATATGAATTTTTCCAACATACAGCTGCTAGCACAGCATTATTGTCTTTCAAGTTAAAATAAACATGGCCAGATGGAGCAATTTTTAGTCCAGATACTTCGCCTTTTACTCTGACGAATCCTAAATTATCCTCTACAGCTTTTTTAATAAAAGCAGAGAGCTGGCTTACCGTATACTCAGTAGGGGCGGAGTCTTTGTACTCTGTAAAAGATAACGGCTGAGGGTTTGTATTATGTACCATAATTAGTGATTCTATTTACTGATCATTGAAATATCAACATTAAATTCACTAAATATACTTGAATATAAAGAGTTTTAGATATAAATTTTAACTAGTTTTTATATATGGAGGCATTATATGGTAGTAGTAAGTACTGGAATGCTTGCTCCCGAAGTAGATTTAATATATGAAGGAGAAAAGCAATTAAAATTAAATAGTTACGAAGGAAAAAATATAGTGTTATATTTTTATCCTAAGGATAATACATCTGGTTGTACTGCTGAAGCTAATGATTTTAAGGATCATATTAAAGATTTTGATGATCATAATACAATTATCATAGGTGTATCAAAGGATAGCTTAAAAAGCCATGATAGTTTTAAGAAAAAATTAAGCTTGCCTTTTATTTTAGCGTCGGATCATAATGGAAAAACATGTGAAATTTATGATGTTTGGAAAGAAAAATCAATGTATGGACGTAAGTATATGGGAATTGAAAGATCTACATTTTTAATCGATACCAAAGGTATTATTAGGAAAATATGGCGTAAAGTTTCTGTTAAAGACCATGTAAGTAAAGTACTAGAAGAATTAAAGATTATAACTTAATTAATGAATAATATAAATTATGAAAATCACTGATACAGTAAAAAATATACTTGAAAATTATGAAAGCGATTGTCCTGGAACTAAAGCTAATTTAGCTCGTCTATTAATGCACGGAAGATTAGGAGGAACTGGGAAAATGGTCATTCTTCCTGTGGATCAGGGTTTTGAACATGGTCCGGCAAGGAGCTTTGCAGCAAATCCTGAAGGATATGATCCTATGTATCACTATTCTTTAGCAATAGACGCTGGATTAAGTGCCTATGCTGCACCTCTAGGTATGTTGGAATTAGGCGCTAACCATTTTGCTGGTCAAATTCCTCTAATTTTGAAAATGAATAGCTCTAATTCTTTAAAAACTTCAAATAATCAACCGCATCAAGCTATCACTTCATCAGTATCAGACGCACTAAGATTGGGGTGTTCTGCAATCGGCTTTACTATATACCCTGGGTCAGATAATTTTGACGAAATGGCTCAGCAAATTAAGGATTTGGCTCTTGAGGCTAAGTATTATGGACTTGCAGTGGTGATGTGGTCTTATCCTCGTGGAGGAAATTTATCTAAAGCAGGAGAAACTGCTCTTGATATTTGCGCATATTCAGCACATATGGCTTGTCTTTTAGGAGCGCATATCGTTAAGGTAAAATTGCCAACAGAACATATAGAGCTAGAAGCTGCAAAAAAAATATACGATAATATCGACAAATCTACTTTAGAAAATAGAGTGAAACATGTTAAGCAAAGCTGCTTTAATGGTAAGCGTGTAGTAATATTTTCTGGAGGACCAAGCAAAGACTTGGATGATATATATAATGAAGCTAAAGCAATTAGAGAAGGTGGAGGAAATGGGTCGATTATTGGTCGTAATACTTTCCAGAGATCAAGAAAAGAAGCATTAAATATGCTAGACAAAATAATTGAAATATATAAAAGTGAAGTATATGCATGAGATTTTACTAGCTTTTCAAGATTTAAAAAATAATGTTTTAACTGTTTTATCAGTGGAATCTTTAATGCTAATTGGGAAAGTAGCACTAGTTGTTTTATTGATAGTGCTTTTTAGCTATATCGCTAAATTTATCCTCAATAAATTGTACTTGCACCTAAAAAAAACTCGTAGATTTTGGGATGATATTTTAATTGCATCACTAATTTCTCCTATAATAGCGTTCATAGTTATTATCGGGGTTACAATTATTATTGATATAGTTGATCTTCTTGATAAGAACCAAGAAAAAGAAGTGATACCTCTGATACAAAATATCAGCGCGATAATAGTAATATCGTGGTTTGCTCTGTCTTATATAGGTTTTTCAGAAAAGCGTTATATAGAGAGAAAAAAAAGATCTAAAAAGGGAAAAGCTGACTTTACATCTATTGATTTAATAGGAAAATTAGCAAGGATTTCTATAATTATAATTGCAGGTTTGATAATTATGGATCTGTTGGGTATAAAGCTTACCGCCGTACTTGCCTTTGCTGGGGTTGGTGGTGTTGCCGTAGGTTTTGCATCAAAAGATTTACTTGCAAATTTTTTTGGAACAATATTAATATACACTGATAAATTATTTGTCATTGGAGATTGGATACGTTTCCCAGATAAAACCGAAGGAATTGTAGAAGAAATTAGCTGGAGGATTACAAGAATTAGAACTTTAGAAAGAAGGCAATTATGCATTCCTAACTCAGTTTTTTCCAGTACAGCTATCGAAAATCGCTCTAATGCTACTCATAGGCGTATTTATGAAATTATAGGTATTAGATATAAAGATATACAAAAATTAAATGCAATAGTAAAAGATATTAAATCTATGCTGACTAAACATCGCAAAATTGATAGTTCTGAAATTATGTATGTGAATTTTAGCAGTTTTGGTGATTCTTCAGTGAATTTTACTATATATGCCTTTACAAATGCTTTAGATATAATTAACTTTAGCAAAGTAAAGCATGATATCTGCTTAAAAGCTGTTGATATCATACATAAACATGGAGCAGATATTGCATTTCCTACGCGTGTTTTAGAAATAGAAGACAGTATCAAAGTGGATATTAATCAGCAAAAAAAGATAGAAAAAGGTAAAAAATGAAAATAGATGCAAATTCATTACGTCTCGGTAATATTTTAGAGCATAAGGGAAAATTATATTCTATTGTAAAAAATCCTGAACATATCAAACCAGGAAAGGGAGGAGCATACGTACAAGTAGAGATGAAAGGAATTAAAGATGGTACTAAGCTTAATGTACGATTTCACTCAGATGAAAATATAGAAAAAGTTAGATTAGATGAACAAGAGTATCAATATTTATATGCAGATGACGATTTTATTTATGTAATGGATGTAGAAAGTTTTGAGCAGACTCAATTTGAAAAATCACTATTGGGAGAAAAATTATTATACCTCCAAGAAGGAATGAATATAGTGGTTGAGTCATACGAAGGAGAAGTGATTAGTATTAAATTGCCAGATACAGTAGTGCTTACAATTACCGAAACAGAACCAACGGTAAAAGGACAAACTGCTGCATCTTCTTATAAACCAGCCATACTAGAAAATGGAATGCGTATTATGGTGCCTCCGTTCATGGATGTTAATGACAAAATTGTTGTCAAAACCGAAGACGATACTTATGTTGAAAAATATAAATAAAAGGAGAGAAAAATGGAAAATAAAGTTGTTTGGGTAGATATACACGTTAAAAATTTTGATCGCGCTAAGAAATTTTATTCTGCAATATTTGGTTATGAATTGATCGCAGAGGAATATGAACAGATGAGATTTGCTCCTTTCCACAGAGAAAATATGAGCAAAAATAAAGAAGATCATAAAGTATCTGGTTGTATAGTTGAAGATCATAACCATAAACCAGCTAATGGAAATCCTTTGATTTATTTAAATGCTGATGGAAGACTTGATGAGGTTCTTTTAAAAGTAAAAGAACTTGGAGGTGAAGTTGTTGCTGATAAAGAGCAGATCGGACCATGGGGATACAGAGCTATCATTAAAGATAATGATGGTAACATGATTGCACTCCACTCTTTTAGCTAACTATAGTGAATACGATCTAATTTCGATTAGAACTACCATTGACATACGTTATTAATATCTCTAAATCTTACCGCTACAATTAATTATAAGAGAGGTATGTAATGATAGTGAAAGAAATAATTAGTAAATTTAAAAAAGAATATGAGTATTGTAAAGAGCAAACAAGATTTTCTGAAGAAGAGATAGCATTAATATCTGCTAAGAGCAAAGAAGTAAGTGCTAAATTACGAGAGCATCTAGAAAATTTTTTAGAAAAATCCGATGAAACAATATTAAAATATGAAAATGGTCAGAGGAAAAGCAGTGAAAGAGAAGCACAAGATGTGAGAATAGCTATATATGCAAAAAATGTAGTCGAAAGAGACTTATCAGAAATGAGATCTATTCATAATGAAGCTTGGAAAGGAACAGCTGATTATAATTGTTTTGAAAAGATAAGTGATAACTTGGAAGAGGAACTAAAAAATCATTTTTCTCAGCTGATAGAAGCTCAAAATAATATTTTCGTAGCTGAGGACAATATTTGGGGTATTATAAGTGGTAGTAGATATGAAACCGATACATGTACTCCTTTAAATAACACACAAATTGACATATTTATAAAAAATACTAATAAATGGAAAGAAGATTTTGCATTTCGAAGTAAGTATGCTGTTAGTCTTTCTAGTTTTTCATATGAAATTCAGTCATGTGCTTTGGAAGCTGACAAACAAGTTATAAATGCATTATCACAATTAGAACAACGTTCTGACATCGACATGATAAAAGATAATGAATTATCTTTGAATTTTCTTAGATATTATAAATTTGTATTAGATATATATAATACTTGTTTAGATATTACGTTAAAATATGATTATAAGCTAAAAAAGATTAACGAAAAAATAAAAGAAAAATACTCTTACCCAGAAGAATTATTCAAGCTAGTGACTTTGAATAATTTGTTGGATGATCAAATTAAAAATGCAGAAAAGGCTATATGTAGCAGCTGTAATGGTGTATTGAATGAAAAAATATGGTGTCAAGGAGCTTATAGTCATCTTTGTGATACTGCGTCTTTGCATCAAGAAACTGATAGAGCAGAACAGGAATATCATATACATTATTCTTACTATGACGATTACGAAAACAGTTACTACTCCTTGTAATTGAGTCTATTTTTTATAACTATCCTCATTTAATGTAATATTTGTGCCTTAAGATCATCACCTAGTTTTCTATAGCTTTAGTTGCTTGCTCTTTGTATTTCTTTAGAGCAAGCTAGCTATATCGCTATAGCAAAATTATAGTAACTACGCTATAGTATGTTTTTGCATATGGTATTGACAGTATGAATAATTTTTCCTCTCTAATAACAGTAATGTCTAAAGTGACTGATAAAGCACTTAGAATATTCGCTCGTGACTTTACTGAGTTACAGTTCTTGCAGTCTTCTAAAAAACCTTTAGATAGATTTATTGGCAATACCATGCGTAGATTAGAAAAAACTGTGATTACTGAACTGCAAGAAGCTAGACCTAATTTTGGCGTTTTGTCCCATTTTGTTAATATTGAGAGTAAGTGCAATGATAGGTGGATTATTAACTTTTTAGATGGAGAGGTTAATTTCAGTCATGCACTACCTTTTTTTACTTTTAGCATTGCTGTCGAAGCAGAAAATGAAAAAGGAGAGAAAGAGGTTATTTCGAGTATAATTTTAGAACCAGCAGCAAATACTACCTATTATGCTGAGAAAGGGAAGGGGGCATGGGCTGAATATAATGGTCAGCGAATGCAAAGAATTAGAGTGTCACCACGAAATGTTGCTCAATATAGCCTTATTGCAACCAATGATGATGCTGGCCAAATTGGCAGTATTAGGCATAATATTAGACGAATTTGTTGCGATTCTCTCTCTCTCGTGTATCTTGCATCTGGTAAAGTAGAAAAATGTATATTACTAGATAGTGATTATATTAATATTGCTGCAAGTTTTCTTATGCTCTCTGAGTCGGGCGGCGTAATAGACGAACTATCTAGAGATAAAAATATGATAAAAAAATTATCAGCTTCCAATGGCTGTAAATTTTAAGCTATTTACCTATGATTTGTGGCCGGGCCCGCGCCCCCCTTCCGGTCCGCCTCTACCTTTTTTATTTGGGGTGGTCTTTGTTGGTGTTGAATCTGGTGTTTGTGTTCCTGGAGCTCCTGTTTTTTCTGCCTCCTTCCAGCCAATCTTTCCTCCTGTCCAGTAATGAGCTTGACTAGCTATCCAATCTACCGCACTTTTATTTTGTGGGGGTTGTTTTTTACCTTCTTCATTAGGCATATCTTTCTCTTCATCTTTAGATTGTTCTAAGGCAGGTTTAATAGAAGGAGGAATAGATATTGTTTTATCTTTTCCTTGAAAGGTGAATCCTTGAACAATTTTTGGATCGCGAAGAATTTGATAAATAGCTTGTTGCACACGAGGGTTGACTTCTGGTAATGTTTTTTTTGCTGTAAATGCATTCATGTATTTTACTACTTCATCAGCTTGTTGCTTATTAAAAGTATCTAATCTTTCATTTAGTGCTTTCTGATCGTATTTTATGTCTTTGATAGAAGACATGAACTTATTGAACTCACTACTGTAAACTAGTTTATCAGAAGTTTCTTTACGCGTAGAAGAAGGCTTTCTCTCTTGTCTTTGTATTAGTTGTGCAGATTCTCTTTGTAATGGCTCTGGCTTTGTAGGAATTTTTTCTTTTTCCTTTTTATATTCTCTAAAGGCACGTTGTATTTTTATTGCAGCTTCTTCTTCGGTAGGTGTATCTTTATCTACAGTATCTTGAAAATTTAGCTCTTTGCTTTTAGCATCAGTTTTTTCTTGCGCAGTGGTTGCTACCTTAATACCAGATTCTTGCTCAGTGAAGACCTTAATTCCAATATTTTGTTCCATCAATTTATCAAAATTACCAATGCGAGAGTTGCCTTCTGGTCCTGCAACGACAGATACCACTTCACCATCTTTATACTCTATAATATCTACCGAGTCTTTTAAAAGATTGCCTTTTGCATCTACTCTTTCTACTCTTAGAGTTCCAGTAAAATTATTTTCTGTGTTAAAATCATATAATCCATCTGGTCTTTGTGTTTGGGTTAATAATCCACCTTTGCCATCTTTGTATTCAGCAGTTGTTTGTTTTTGATCTCTATACTGAGGAGGGATATCATTTAGTAGTTTGTCTTTTATTTTTTGCTCTATTGCATCATTCAGAATTTTGCTAGCTTTTGTAGCTTGCTCTGGTAGAAAATTTCTAAATCTTTCGTTTTGCGTTTCGAGATCTTTTGGAAGCGACTCATTTTCTCCAGTGATTTTTCCCCATGAGTTGGTTAGGATTTCTCTTATCAGGTTTGCTTCAGACTTTATGACATGAATACCTGGAGTTCTGAACCAATCGTAATTTCTATAACGTCTTTCTTGGTTTATTTCTTCTCTGCTACTACGTTCGGGATATTTTTTATCATTTCTTGCTGAGACATCTTCTCTTCTTTCTTCTGCAGCTTCATAAGAAGCTGATTCTTCTTCCTCTGGATATCTGCCTTTTGGCTTTCCTCTAGTTATTTTAGAAGTCTTACCAGCAAACAAACCTAATGCTTGAAATAATTTATTACGCTTTTTTGACATCTTACATTTCTAATTTGCTATTTAGCTTTTAGGACAGAACTCAGTGCCATCAGTTCCTGATACCCATTGTACGATACTGGTAGCGCCAAAAATTAGTCCAATACCGATTGCAGTTGCAATAGCTAGCGGCCAGGAAAGTTTTCCTAGGAATAGCCCGACACCGAGGACGATAACGGCAATAGTAGCGATAGCTTTACCCAAGGTACCCTGTAAAGCATTGACGACATTGCATAATGTACCACTTAAATCACCACCTTGGTCAGTACCAACAACGGCGAGCACTTCGGGAGTCGCATATATGATCATTGCTATGAAGCATAATGCTAGGATAAAAGTTTTTGATATATTTAGTTGATAAAGATTGATCATTTGTCTTACTCATTAAATTAATTTGTTATTTAGCTTTTACCACAGAAGCTACCTGAAGATGAGTCGCCTGCTGATACCCACTCTACGATACTAGTAGCACCGAAGATTAGTCCGATACCGATTGCGGTTGCAATAGCTAGCGGCCAGGAAAGTTTTCCTAGGAATAGCCCGACACCGAGGACGATAACGGCAATAGTAGCGATAGCTTTACCCAAGGTACCCTGTAAAGCATTGACGACATTGCATAATGTACCACTTAAATCACCACCTTGGTCAGTACCAACAACGGCGAGCACTTCGGGAGTCGCATATATGATCATTGCTATGAAGCATAATGCTAGGATAAAAGTTTTTGATATATTTAGTTGATAAAGATTGATCATTTGTCTTACTCATTAAATTATTAGTTTATTAAATTTTTACCTTAAGTGCCTGTTGTCTGTGTTGTTTTGGGGACTTTGTCACAGAAGGTACCGCCAGCATTATCACCTGCTGATACCCACTCTACGATGCTAGTAGCACCGAAGATTAGTCCGATACCGATTGCAGTTGCAATAGCTAGCGGCCAGGAAAGTTTTCCTAGGAATAGCCCGACACCGAGGACGATAACGGCAATAGTAGCGATAGCTTTACCCAAGGTACCCTGTAAAGCATTGACGACATTGCATAATGTACCAGTTAATGCGTCTTCGGCAGCAAATGCCTCGGGAGTCGCGTATATAATCATTGTTATGAAAAGCAAAGCAATAAAAGAGATTTTAAAGTAATCTATTGTACTATTGTTGTGCATGTTGTATGACTCCTTAATTAAGTTTATAGGCGTTGAAATTATTATGCCTAATACTTTTGCTATTATTTCAAATGGTAGCATGCCTAAATTAGGGAAGTCTATATGGTTTTTAGTTTAATAGAGATGTATTGGTTTTACACTAAGAAAATTATTGCATAATAGTTACAGTAGTATTGATTAATGCAAAGTGGATCAAAGATTGCAATTATATTGCAAGGTATTTTTTTTATCCAATTCCATTGTTAATTTATCACTGCAAATTCTAAATAATATTAAGTATTCTGAGATTATGAATTCAAAATTTCCTCGGATTTGAACAAAATTTTTCATTTTTTAACACATTCATTGTCTGGTTTATTTCTGGTGGCATATAATTTTCATCATGTTTTGTTAATAGCTCTTTTGAATAAAAAACATTGTCGTTTTTTAATACACCTTTTGCGATAATACCTTGTTTTTCTTTAAAAAGACTTGGTAGAATTCCTTGGTAATTGATTTTTATCTCGCTATTACAATCTGTTAAAGTAAATTCAGTTGCAGTAGAATTTGGTATGTATTTTATAGTATTTGGTTTGACTAAGCCTCCTATTTTTACCATCTTACCATTTATTTGTGCATTATTTTTTATTTCTGTAGGAGTAAGGAAAAACATAATATTATTACTTAAGTTATTTAGAATAATAACTAAACCAAATGTAATAGAAGTAATTGAAACTAATAAAAAAATGATTCTAACTCTTTTTCTTTTGTTCATAAGATGATTTAATTATTGTCAGTTTTTTTTTGATCTTAATATAACTACGTATGGTTGTTATCATTAGAGTTAATAGTGAAATTATAAAAACAACGAAGCTAATAATGACATAAGTATGCATTGAAAATTGCTATTATTTATTTAATAATAAACGTTACTATAACTTAGTTATTCTTATTTTACTATAGCTCTTGTAAGCTAAGTATTATACAAAAATGGAGATTATATGGTTAAAGCATTAGTTGTAGAAAAATTTGGTGGCCCTGAGGTTTTGCAAATCAAAGAGGTCTCATTAAATAAGCCTGGTCCTCAAGAAGTTTTAGTTAGGCACACTGCTATAGGAGTAAATTTTCTTGATATATACCATCGAACAGGAGAGTTTGATATTAAACTTCCATTTATCCCCGGAAGTGAAGCTTGCGGTGTAGTTGAAGAGGTTGGTAGTGATGTGCAAGAGTTCAAAAAAGGTGACAGAGTGGCTTATGGGACATCTAGAACAGGAGCTTACAGTGAAGCAAGGGTTATTGATCATAATTTACTAATTCCAGTACCAGATTATATTAAAGATAAAGAAGTAGTTGCTGTACTTCTAAAAGGTATGACTGCTTTTTACCTATTGAGAAGAACTTTTTTTATCTCTAATAAACATGTAGCTTTAGTTCATGCAGCTGCTGGTGGTGTTGGGCAAATATTATGTAGATTAGCAAAACATTATAAAGGCAAAGTAATAGCAACTACGAGTACAAAAGCAAAAGTAGAAATAGTTAAGTCTTTAGGAGTGGACAAAGTAATTAATTATGATGAAGAGGATTTTGTAGAGTCTGTGATGGCTTATACGAAGCAGCGGGGAGTGCATGTGGTTTATGATTCAGTAGGGCACAAGACTTTTGATAAATCTTTAAGTTGTTTACGTGACTTTGGGCTAATGGTTAGCTATGGTAGATCTTCTGGTGAAGTTGAAAGATTCTCTATAGAAAAACTAGCAGATAAATCATTATTTATTACCAGACCTAGCTTGTTTAACTATACACAATACAGAGAGGAATTATTGCTAAATTCTAATGAAGTGTTGACTCTTACACAGCAAGGAGTGATAAAAACAGATATTTTTAAGGAATATAAATTATCAGAAGTAGCAGAGGCACATAAAAATATTGCAAATCGTAGTACAACGGGTCAAAGTATTATTTTATTATAGTTACAGTTAATGTAGCTGCTCTTATTTGATTTGAAGATTATGGATCCAATTATTGTCAAGATTAATAATATATCTGATACTAGGTTACTAGCTGAAATTATAGCAGGTGTTGTTAAAGAAGAAGATGCAATATTTTTGAAGGGAGATTTAGGTGCTGGCAAAACCACTTTTGCTAAATATTTGATTCATTCTCTTACAAAGGAACTATGCTCAAACATAACTAGTCCAACGTTTACTATAGTTAACGTTTATGATGAGGGAAAAATTCCCGTTTATCATTACGACTTATATCGTTTAAAATCTAGTGAAGAGCTTTATGAACTAGGAATCGAAGAAGCACTTAAATATGGTGTTACGGTTATAGAGTGGCCTGAATATGCAGAAAATATTATACGAAATGCTCTAATTACTATATATTTTAACTATAATGCCAAGATAAATAAGAGAACAGCAAACCTTGTATTAGATTCCAGTCTTTGGAAAAATGAACATTTAATAAAAAGATTAAATAATGACTTCAACAGAGAATAGATCAAAAATTAAAAATCAATTTATTAAGAAACATGTTAATTGTGATTTTTCTTTAGAAATATTACCAAATGATGCTTCTTTTCGAGTTTATGAAAGAATTATCACGCCTGAAAAAACTTTTATGCTCATGGATTCATCTTTAGATGGTGAGTCTATACAACCATTTATCAAAGTTGGCAGCTTTTTACTAGAGCATGATTATTCTGCGCCGAAGATTATTGCGTATGACCAACAAAATGGTCTGGTGCTTCTGGAAGACTTAGGTAAAGATACTTATACTAATAGATTACGTAATAACAGTGATTTTGCTACAGAATATGAAATGTATAAAAATGCTGTTGATGTCTTAATAAATTTACATCAGCTGGATAATGATGTTGATCTGAAGGTATTTAATAATGAAATACTGCTAGATGAGGCATTGCTTTTAGTCGATTATTATCTGAAAATTTTACATGGCCATGCATTGTCGCAAACCTTACGAAATGAGTATATTGAGGCGTGGAACAAAGTATTAAATTGTATCTCATATCGTGATTCTTGTGTAGTCTTAAGAGATTATCATGTTGATAATCTTATATGGATGGAGGATCGAGTTGGAATGAAGAGAGTAGGGTTGCTTGATTTTCAAGATGCAGTTATAGGGTCATATGCATACGACATTGTATCTCTTCTTGAAGATGCAAGACGTGATGTTCCAGAAGATGTAGTATCAAAAATTAATTCTTATTACCTTAATAACATGCCTGATATAGACAATAAAAAATTTCTTTCTGATTATGTTATTTTTGGAGTACAGAGAAGTTGTAAGATTATTGGAATTTTTGCTCGTAAAGTACTAAGAGACAATGATAGTAGATATTTGCAGCATTTACCTAGAACATGGTCTTATGTAAAAAAACATATTAATAATCCTCTTTTAGAACCTCTAAAACAATGGTTTTCTAAGATTGATATTCCAATTATGCGAGATGATGCTAATCTATAAACCTGTCTATAAATGAAAAACTTTGCCAACAAAATAGCTGTTTATCCACAGCGTCATATTAAATTGGTAAATTATGAGAATTAAGGAAGCTTTCATATTAGCTGCTGGTTTTGGTAGGCGTATGCAACCTATCACAGATCGTATACCTAAGCCTATGGTAGAGATTCATGGGAGGTCACTCATTACCAGGATTATTGATAAATTAGTTGAGTATAATATAGAGAAAATAGTTATCAACAGCTTCTATAAAGCTGATATTTTAAAAAAACACATAGATTCACATATTCAAACTAATAATATATCTGCAACAGTTAAGATAATACAAGAACAAGAGTTATTAGAGACAGGGGGTGGAGTAATAAATGCACTGCATCATTTGCAAGACAAGCCTTTTTTTGTAGTTAATGGTGATTCATTGTGGCATGGTGAGGAAAATATATTTAAGCAATTAGCAAGATGCTGGAATAACGGTATGCATAGTTTGTTTTTACTTAAAAATGTTAGTGATGCTATTGGTTACGATTATAAAGGTGATTTTGGCTTGACCAAAAACAACATGCTAGTATGTCCTGCTGAGTATGATTTCTTACCTTATGCTTATGCTGGTATACACATAACAAAACCATCAAATTTTTCTGGATTAAAGGTAAAAAAGTGTAAATTAATGGATATTTATGCGTCAGAAAAAATAGGCGATATCTATAAAAATATTTATGGTATAATTTATCAAGGTGCTTGGTTTCATATAGGTACCCCTCAGTCTATTATAGATACTGAAAAATTATTGGAAAATCATTTGTCGTAATTGATGAGTAAAAGAATTATACATTGGTTCAAGCAAGATTTAAGATTGTCTGATAATCCTTCTTTTTATCAAGCAACAAAAGAAGGAGAAGTATTACCCGTGTATATATTGGACGATGTTAACCCTAAGAAATATACTATTGGTGCTGCAAGTAAATGGTGGTTGTATCACTCTTTGCTTTCCTTGAATAAATCCTTACAGGAAAATTTATATGTAGCAAGAGGGAATCCCAAAAAATTTCTACAAAAATTAATTCAAGATTATAAAATTAATGCAGTATATTGGAATCGTTGCTATGAACCATGGCAGATAGAGAGGGATACTAAGATAGAAAAATACTTAAAAGACCTCGGTATTGAAGTAAAAAGTTTTAACGGTTCTTTACTATGGGAGCCAACTGAAATATTAAAAAAGGATAATACTCCGTATTTAGTGTTTACAGCATTTTACCATCGTGGGTGCTTAGGGAAAAATATGAGACCTAGAGATATTTTGCTAAAACCAGAAAAAATTCAATATGTAAAAGCGAGAGTAGAAAATACTCATGTTAGTAAGTTAAACTTAATACCTCAAAATGAATGGTATAAAAAACTGTCAAAATATTGGAAAATAGGCGAGGAACATGCTCATAAAAATTTAGAAAAATTCATTGAGAATGGTCTGAGTGATTATAAAGAAGGGAGGAATTACCCTGCTAAAAATAGTGTATCTCGCCTTTCGCCTCATATACATTATGGAGAAATATCAGTAAATCAAATATGGTTTAAAATTGCTAGAGAAGGTGATAATGTTAATACTGACTGTTTTCTTAGCGAGCTAGGATGGCGGGAATTTTCCTATTATCTCCTGTATTATTTTCCTAAATTACCAGAAGACAATTTACAAAAGAAATTTGATAAATTTCCATGGAATAATAATCAGGAGTATCTACAAAAGTGGCGCAAAGGTATGACTGGTTATCCTCTAGTTGATGCTGGGATGAGACAGCTATGGCAAACCGGATATATTCATAATCGTGTTAGGATGGTGGTTGCTTCCTTTTTGGTCAAAAATCTTTTGATACACTGGCGCAAAGGTGAAGAATGGTTTCGGGACTGCCTTGTTGATGCTGATTTAGCAAGCAATAGCGCTAGTTGGCAGTGGGTTGCAGGCTGTGGAGCTGATGCTGCTCCTTATTTCCGTATTTTTAATCCTATATTACAAGGGCAGAAATTTGATCCAGAGGGAGAGTATACAAAATGTTATATTCCAGAGCTAAAGGACTTGGATAAAAAATATTTATTTAATCCGTGGGAAGCTCCAGAACCAGTTTTAAGAAAGGCTAATATTATTTTAGGAGAACACTATCCTTTACCGATAGTTAGTCTTAAAGAATCAAGAGAAAGAGCGCTATTAGCCTATCAACATATAAAATCTCAAGCTTCTTAATGTCTGGCTCATTAAATATCTTTTTTCCTAGTCATAACTATATTAGTGAAATTAATTTTTAGCAGTGCTTCCCTCGATATAGGTATGATTTTATCCTTCTGCACTTGGTAAAATTTATATTGCTTTGCTAAATAATAATCCAGCTCTTTTTCTACATCACTATTTTCTGCTAGCATAGCAGGACACCACTCTGCGTATATAATAATATCTGGAGAGTTCTCCAGTATTTTTTTAGCTCCTTTTAAAATTTCAAATTCAGATCCTTCTGCATCCATACGGATAAAATCAAACTTTATACTGCTGTCTAATATATCATCAAGTGCTACTGTTGTTGCAACAAAAGATTTGTCTAGTCTTGTCTTTGGGGGGGTATCGTGAGTTATATGCCCATGACCTATATTTAATTCATTAAAAGTAAAGTTAATTTGCTTACCAGACGTAGAATATACAAAAGAATTGTGTACAGATACTTTATGCAAGATATTATTTGCAAATAAAGATTTGGTCAATAAGTCTGAAATTCTAGGATTAGCTTCAAATGCATACACATGCCCTCTACCTTTATTTACAGTCTTGGCCATGTTAATTGTATAGGTGCCATAATTAGCCCCTATTTCTATAATTTTAGAGTTTTCGTCTATGAATCTTTTGCTAATTAATTTTCTTTCTTTATTTTCCCATTTTCCTTTAGTAATTAACCAGCGGCTGATTAAGTTATCTTTTGTATCTACATATAACTCGCTCCTGTCAGGAAATTTTAGCAGAGCAGTGTTGTCTCCTATGTAAAAATACTGAGGAGTGCGACAGGTACAATATCCTAATATACAAATACATTGCTTATGAAATTCGATAGCAAGTAAAGCTAGAACAGAAAATAATAATGCTATAAAAATTTTGTTATATTTATCAATCATTATGGTAATTTTTAGTTATTGTTATAAAATTGAATTAGCCAAAGCATTAGTGAGTATATCATTATTTAAGCTATTTAAAAGCTTTATTAGCTCTTGTCTTGCTAATATATGCGAAGTAGTGAAAGTAAAATTTAATTTTGAATTTTTAACATCAAGTAAAGTGAGGCCTTTTAAGAATAACTCTTTAAATATAACTCTTTCACCAAAACCATGAGCAATTCTACATCCAATTCTCTTAGAGAGATTTTCTACAACTTTCTCAATATTACGTCTATTATGTGCCTCTACAGCAGCAATACGATTACGCATAATGAGCCAGTCAATTGATTGGCGATCTCTTTTTACACGATTCATCTTTTGTTCCCACACCATTTGACTATATATTCCAGGCTTTAATATTTCGAAATTATTTCCATCAACTTGAGCAAGTAGATCTAAATCTACGAAACTATCATTAATAGGAGTAATAATGATATCTGCATAAGAATGCACTAATTTTGACAAATGTGTGTTTGACCCTGGTGTATCTATAATAATAAAATCATTATTTTTTTCTTCTGCGGCTAAAGTTTCCATGAATTGATTCTGCTCATCATTCTCGATGGCAGATAAAGTATTTCTTAAGCTTGGGTTAATCCTATGGTGAGTTGGTAAAGGTATGCTTTTTATAGAATTGCAGCTCTTAATTCTGTTATTAATATAGGAAGTTAGGGAAGCTTGCCTAACATCAGCATCTATGCTTACGACTTTAAATTTTAAATATAATAAGGCTGTAAGCAAGTGCATGGCGGTAGTAGTCTTACCGGCGCCACCTTTTTCATTTCCGACAACAATTATTGTAGCTTTATTATTACTCACAGTAAAAATTATATACCTCAATTTAGCAAACGACAATAAAATATAACTCACACATCATAAAAATTTTTTATAAAATGCTAAAGATTCACAAAACGTTAATGATTCATTAATGTTTGTTAATTAAAATTTAAATTATCAATTAATAATAGGTAATCAAATGAGTATTGATAGTAATATAGAGAACCTTAAAAATCTTCTTGGACAAGTGCAAACTGAGGCTAATAATTTAAATCATAATATTGAAGCTGCAAAGATGGAAGTTGAAGCAGCTGTAGCTGAAACTTTGCATAGTTTAAGCGTAATTGGTCATGGTGGCTTTCCTTTCCCATTTCCTCCAGAGCCAGAAATAGAACCAGAAAATCCAGCAGATCCTGCTTACACTACCGGTGATGTGGATGTACAAGATCCAAGTACTGATGGTGAGGTATAAAGACGTAAGCTACAAACGTAAGCTACAAAAGCGATATTGAAAAATAACGATTTAACCTCCGACAGCATTTGGGTAGTAATATTATCCAAATGCTGTTTAAAAATATAAACTCTTCTAATTTTTAGATAATATTTTGATTAACTACTTATTACGTGGCACTTTCGTCCTTGGTTTTGCAAATTATCACAAATATCGTAGGCTTGTTTTGAAGATTTTATTGGCCCTATATGAATATAGTAATGTTTTTTAGCTGATAACGACTCTGTATACAGAGTAGGTTTAAACTTTTTGATAGTGTCACCATGCCTGGAGAGCATTATCTCCCAAGCTTTGTCAAGCATTTTGGGATTCTTAATTTTAGCTATTCTTACTTCATAATATTTTTTTTCAAATTTTGCTTTAGCTGGAATATCTATTTTTCCTATATTATCAGGTATATATAGCCTTACTGGTTTAGCTCTAACCTTATCTTCTTTAATTTGTTTATTTATTAAAGAAATCACTTCTTTTTTTTCAACAGGAACTTCAGATGGTTTGGTAGTCCTAGTTTTTTTATGTTTTATTTTTTTTCCTGAGATATGGTCATAAATTTCCTTATCACGATTTGCTACAATAAATCCACCAGGGTCCCCTGGTTTGAATTTTACTTTTCCTGGTGCAGATATTATTGGCAAATTTGCTTCGTCTATATGTCTAAATTGAGCATTGTATGAGTACCACGCTAGTGATATAAAAGCTAATATAGCCAAAATCACTACCCAAATTTTGTATTTTGAGAAGTTTTCTATAATGTGAGTATTACTTTTAGTATTTTTAATATAATCCATAGAAATACAGGATTTACATGTTCTTGAGTGGAGTCACTCCTAATAACTCTAGCCCAGAGGATATAATATTAATTGTTGCTTGTACTAAAGTCAAACGTGCAGCAGTAAGGCTGCTGTTTTCTGGAACAATAAATCGTAAATCTTCGTTAGTCTTGCCAACAGTCCAAAATGAATGGAATTTTGCTGCAATATTTTGTAAGAAAAAAGCAATTCTATGAGGTTCGTGGTGAGTAGCAGCAATTTCGACTTGTCGTGGCCAATAGCTAAGTAATCTAATTAATTCCATTTCTTGTTCGTGGCATAGCAAAGATAAATCAGCTTGGTGCATCTTATTAATAATTTCAGGAATTTGCGTTTTGGCATTATTAATAACTGAATTGCCCCGTGCATTCGCGTATTGTACATAAAACACCGGATTATCTTTCGATTGTTCTTTGACTTTTGCTAAGTCAAACTCCATTACTATATCATTTTTCCTAGTCAAAATCATAAATCTTAACGCGTCTTTGCCAACTATTTTTACTACTTGATCGACAGTTAGAAACTGTCCTGCTCTCTTCGACATTTTAAGTGGTGCACCATCTTTTAAGAATATTACTAGCTGACATAGTTTGACATCTAGTATGTTCTTGCCATTATTAAGAGCCATACAAGCAGCTTCAATTCTCTTTTGGTACCCTATATGGTCAGCTCCTAAAACCAATATAAGCTCATGAAATCCGCGCTTAATTTTATTACGTAGATAAGCTAGTTCAGCAGCAAAATATGTCCAACTTCCATCAGATTTTTGTAAAGGTCTATCTAGATCATCACCATATTTTGTTGACTTAAATAGCAATTGTTCCCTTTCTTCCCATTCTGCTGTCATTTGCTTTTTTGGCATTTCTAGTACGCCACGGTATAAAGATTGTTGTTCTTCTAAGAGTTTTATTGCTTCAGCTATTTTATTTTCTTTATGTAAAAGGCTTTCATAAAAAAATATATCATGTTTTACACCTAAGGAATGCAGAGATTTTTTAATAGTATCCATCATTCTTTCAATGGCGAACTCTCTGATAATATCATTTTTTTTCTGCTGATCGACATCTACTAGCTGATATGAATATTGTTTTTTTAGTTCTTTTGCTGCATCAATAACATATTGAGCAGGGTAACAATCCTTAGGGAAGTCATCAAAATATTTACCGCATAATTCTAAATATCTTATATAAATAGATTCTACGAGTTTTTGAATTTGTTTACCAGCATCGTTAGCATAAAATTCTCTTGTTACATCATAGCCAACATATGCAAGCAAAGATGCGAGCGCATCACCATAAATTGATCCTCTTGCATGGCCGATATGCATGGGGCCAGTTGGATTTGGAGAACCATATTCAACATTAACAGTTAAACCTTTGCCAATATTAATTTTACCATATTGGTCTTTTTCTTCTATTATTGCTTTGATTTCGTTGTACCATGCTTCGGGATTTACAATTAAATTGATAAACCCACCTCCAGCAATTTTTATCTCCCGAAAGGTTTTGTCTTGCTTAAGCTCTTCAGTAATTAAAACAGCTAGATCTCTAGGTGCTCTACGTGCATATTTAGCAAGAATCATTGCTGCATTAGTAGAAATCTCTCCATGAGAAGGGTCATTAGGAATTTCTACGACTATAGATTGTGTGTTTGTCTCATCCCAGTCATTTTCCTTTGCAAGTTTCGTGATAATATTTATTATTTTTTCTCGAGTGAGGCTGTATATGTTCATCAGTATACAAGGATTATAGTTTGCCTTAAGTTATAATAAAAGACTAGGACAGTCAATCTCATATTTATAGCTGAGCTAAAACGCTGGTACTCTTTTTAAGTATTACTTCCACTAATATCAATTAACCCTGGTAATGTATAAAATATTTTTTGTTCTGTAGCATCATTAGATATAATACTCTCTATCCAGCGATTACTATCTTCTTCAGGTCTTTCTTGATCGGGATTTTCTTCTAACTGATAAATATTCTCATCTAGTATTGATGCAGATGCTAAAGATACAGGGAAAATTTTTTCTGGCTCTTGCTGATTTATATTTGGTAATCCTTTAAATATTGGAGTTAGAGGACTTATTTGTTTAGCTCTATATTCTTGAAAATTTTCCATTATATAATGATCGTTGATGGATAATCCTTTCTCCGCTTGCTCGTGAGGAAGGAGAAAATTATTGTCATTGTCATCATCGTCGTTATCATTATTATGCTCGATAATATTACAGTTTTTTGACGATTTATTCTGTAGATGTAAAGGAGGTGGACATTGCTCTTCTTGTGAATCGCTGCCGGTGTTACTGGAGCGTTCTTTATCTGGCGATGAGGAGGTAGAGGAAGTATCGCTTTGCTTGCTGCTGGTTTCTGAGGTTGCAGCTTGAGATGTGTTGCTGCTATTATCTTCTTGAGCTTCTAGGTCAATTTTTCCACCTTGGTCTTCAAATTTTTTTGCTAGTTCTTGATATATTAGAGAATTTTTTATATTTTTTATTTTAACTAGTGTTCTTTTTTGATTGTCTAAAGACATCGACCCAAACTCATCTATGATTTCAAAAAATTTGCCAGATGAGATGCAATTTTCATCATGCGTTTCTATGTGATTTTGTAACTTACTGTTGCAGTTTTCTAGTTCCTCTGAATCTTCTAAAGATTTTGTATTGGTTGTATTAATATCTTCTGCAACTTTTTTCTTCTTTTCTTGTTTTTCTTCGAATTTTTTTCTTGCTCTTTCTCTTTTTGCTGCTTCAGCTTCAAGTTTTTTTTGCTCCTTTTCTTGTTTTTTCTTTTCTTCAGCTTTCTTTTTTTCGACTATTTTTGCTTCTATTTCGGCTTCTTTTTTCTTTTTTTCTTCTTCGGCTCTTTTTCTTTTTTCTTCTTCGGCTCTTTTTCTTTCTCTTTTGGTTGCTTTAGCTTCAAGTTTTTTTTGCTTATTTTTTTCTTCTTCGTTACTTAATAGGGCTAATAATTGTTCTTGCGCTTCTTTAGCTTTGTTTATTTCTTCTTGAGTTGGAGGTGTATTTTCGCTTACTTGTGGTTTTAAATGCTTGCGACATTTGATAAATATTTCATTCAGCTGATCAGTTAAATAACCATCTTCATATATATCTCTGTAATGTTTTTTTGCATTTTTAGCAAAATCTTGTAAGGATTTTAAATTTTCCTCATTAGGATTTTCTGATTGAAGAATATAGTTAGCTTGTTTAATGAGCTTTTTGATTATTTCTACCATCAAAGGATGAGAGGCTTTTTCTGCATCTAATATTATTCTGTATTGTTGTAATTTTCTATTTGCTTCAGGAAAATTTTCTTGATGTAAGAGAATCATTATCTCGATGCTTTGTAAAACGCATTCTTCTTTTTCATCAGGAGTTTTTTTGCTTTTATAAAAAAGGTCAATGATTTCAATATATATCTCTTTCGGTTTTTTACTTAGGTTTTCTAAGTGACAGTAGAGAAGTGCTTTCTGGAGTAATAAATTACTAGCTTCAGGATATTGTTTTATAGCCTCGTTTACATAGTCTTCTGCTTCTTGATAACATCCATAAATAATAAGCTCCGATATACGAACAGGCATATAAGACTTAGGAGTGATAAAAAATTCGTCAATAGGCTTACCCTCATAAACAAAATTTCGATCAAGTTTTTTTACTAATTCAAAGCTTTTAGAGATTTTATCGGGATCTTTTTCTAAATACCAAAAAGAGTTGAAATAGCCCATAAAAAATGAATTATGTACATAAATGCCAGTTACCTCTTCTGATCTGTTGCCGCTATCATATTTTTCCTTATAGTGCTCTACTATTTTATCTAAAAATTTTACTAGCCCATATTGCAAATCTCTTATTTTTTTGTTGTCACTATTTTTTTGAATATATTCTTGTTTAAGATAGTCTATATATTCTTGTTTAAGATAGTCTATATATTCTAAGTATGAGTGCATAATATCTGTTATGTCATCTTTTTTATTTTTCTCACTTGTTTCTTTACTAAGACATAATTTTGCTAATAAACAGGCTTTTTTTAAATTATCTAATTGCGTAATAGAAGGTAGCTCACTTGTAAGCTTGACAATATTAACTTTTTTACCATTATCTCGTATTCTATTTGCTTCGCATAGTATTATATTTATATAAGCTTCATATAATTTATCTTCTAGTTTCTTTTCTAGTTTTTTAGAATATTTATCATATAATTCTGGCTTATCTACGCTATATGCGCTTATTATTTGTGCTAATAAAGAGGATTCTTGCTCATTATTGCAATCTAAAGATTCTATTGCGCTTTTTATTTGTACTGAAAAATCATCTAATTGTAATAGGTGCATCGGTATTTTTTCTTTTCCTGATATTTTTATCATATCTGTAGGTTTTACTTTATCACCGAACGATCTTTTTGCTGCTTCAATTTCATCATTGGTTTCTAGAGGAAAGTATATTGACTTTGCTTCTTCGTTTTGCATAGTATATAATGATTGAGTTACCTGTTATTAATAATATAATCACTAAGATTTAATATAGATTTTTTATTAATGTAAATATACTATTTAAATATCCGGTTCAAAACTTCCTCGAGAACAGACAAAATTTTTCATTTTTAGATAGCGCTTTAATATTACTAAAGCAATGGCAAGTTATAGCTGAATAGGCTTTTTTAGCACAGTATACCTATCAGTTAAAAGAAAATCATTTGTCGTTACAGTTAACTATTGGTTAGCATTTGTAATCTATGATCTAATTTAAGGTAGATATATTACAACCACTAATTTAAGAAGAGGGTATATATGGTTTATAATAGATATTATAGGGATACGCAAAAAATAAAATGCGTCAGTGATGATGAGTGTGCGGATGATAATAATGCATGTACAGCTAACAAATGCGATAAACACAAAGGAACTTGCTATTATCCACCAGAAAAAGAGGGTCACATCTGCAGAGATTCAAAAGCTCCTTGCGATGCACCAGAAAGATGTGATGGGACTACTGCTCCGTGTCCGCGAGACGAATTAGCAGAATGCGGTACAATTTGCAGACCAGGGTCTGGAGATATGTGCGATGAACCAGAAGTATGTGATGGTAAAACCGAAACTTGTCCTGACGATGTTATAACCCCATCAGGAACTACATGTAGAGAATCTTTAGGTGAGTGTGATCCTGAAGAGAAATGTACAGGAGTTGCGGGTCAAGCATGCCCAGCTGATGCTAAATCAACAGCGGAATGCAGACCATCTATTGGCGTTTGCGACATTCCTGAATCATGTGATGGTGTAGGTAATGAATGTCCAGAAGATAAATTTGTTGCGGTAGGTACATCATGTATAGACGGCGATTTATGTACTATTGATGATAAATGTGATGGTAACGGAGTATGTGCGCCAACAAATCATGTGGATTGCTCTTCTTGCTCAGACCAATGCAATGAATCTAAGTGTGAAAATGGTGTGTGTGTACAAGATCCATCCCCTAAAAATGGAAATAGTTGCGATGATGGCAACCCATGTACTACCAATGACCAATGCAGCGCAGGAGAGTGTGTAGGAACTCCTAAAAATTGTAATGATGATCTTTCGTGTACAGAAGGGATTTGCGACGTTAATACAGGTGAATGTGCTCAAGTTCCTAGGGATGATAGATGTAATGATAATAATGATTGCACAATGGATATTTGCTGCCCTTCAAATCCACAAAGTGATAGGAATACTGGATGTATGAATATGCCTACGAATGATGGATTAGCATGTGATGATCGTTTGTTCTGTACAGAGGGTACATCATGCAAGGAAGGGGTGTGTGGCGGTGGTACAGATAGAGATTGCTCTAGCGCTTCTGACAGCTGCAATAACGGGGTTTGCGATGAAGAGATAGATCAATGCGTATCTCAACCTGCAAACGAAGGTGGTCCTTGTGGGGATTCAAGTAATACAAAATGTACTAAACCAGATACATGTCATAAAGGCCAATGTACTGATAATCATTTACCTTCAGGATACTCATGTAGTGATGGTAATTTCTGTAATGGTCTAGAAAAATGTGATGGTAATGGAAATTGTAATACAGGAATTATGCCTCCTAATTGTGATGATCATGACATTTGTACAATTGATACGTGTGATGACTCAGGAGATATGTGTGTTAACACCTTAATTACAGCGTGCATTAATGGTGATGGTTGTTGTCCACAATCATGTAGTTTTGAGAATGATAACGATTGCCCAAGCCCTTGCAATTTTGCTTCTTCTCCTGCAAGTATCGGTTGCCCTTTTGCTTCTAATGAATCATGCTGTAAAGCATTATGCGAAATAGATCCATGGTGCTGCAACGTTAATTTTGACTCATTGTGCTGTGATAATGCTTGTGGTGGAGGCGTAGGTGGCACTATAAGTACTGAGTGTTGTGCGGGTGCGTGTCAAAATACAGAATGTGTAGAATTACCGTAAATAACTTACAAATTAAGAGGAAAAAATGACAGAAGAAAATACACAATTATTAATAGATAAAATTACTAAGATTAGAAATGAGTCTAGAGGTAAAGGCAAAGAAACTCCTAAAATAATTAAGGATTTTTTAATTGCAGAAAAAGCTAATATTCTCAGTTTGATTCAAAGTGGTGCTGATTTAGATGCTCCTATAAGCAACAAAGAAAATGCAATGAAGATATTTCCAACTTTAGTGTTGCTTGCAGCTGAAACTGGAGATAAACAATTGACTGCGAGTTTTCTTGATGCAAAACCTGAGTACAAATTTAGTGATGCTACGATATTACTTAAGGTTTTATGTGTAAAGCAAAAAGAAACAGCAGAACTTCTAATAGATCATGGCATGGGAAATAAAGATGATGCTTTATTAGAACATGTTATAGATTTAGCAAAAAGACCTTACGATGGATTTTTTACTAATAATAATTATTCTACAGATGATCTTGTAAAATTATTGTTTCACAAAGATTTAGCAGATGCTAATAAGAAGATTGGTGCTTTGTTTCCGCTTGAAGTAGCAGCAAAAAGCTGTGATTATGATAGTATGGGAACTTTGCTAAACCATGGTGCAGGTGTAAAACCTATATTTAGAAATATTATGGATTCATTTCAGAAATGTCCTTCTTCTGATGAGAAAAATGATATGATTGGAAAACTACAAAAAGTCATCGAAGAGGGTGAGCTATAGAAGCTACACTCGTTGTAAAAAATTTGCCGCCTTGAATTAATTTTCTAGGCGGCTTTTTTATTTTTCAATACGCTCTCTTTAGACAGATGTTAGTGGTTCCTCTATAATGGGAGCTGTATTTCCTGAAATTGACGGATGATGACCGTGTTGCCCATCAAATCTACTGGAAGATGCAATACCATGCTGAGTATGCTCAAACGTAGGAGTGTTTCTTGGAGTGTGAGCACTTGGAGGATTAGCGTTAACAACAAATGTATCATCATTTGATATGTCAGTGATAGGACTTTGAGAGGGTTGTTGTTTAAAAGGACCTATATGATGATGGTGCATGTACCATCCTCCACCTATTATTGCTCCAGCACCTAATACGCCTAGTACAACCCAGAGAGGTATAAGATCTCCGCTGGTATCATCTTCGTTGTCGCTACTATCGTTTGTCATAGCAGTGCTATCCTCTTCTTGTGTATATGAGTTTTCTGCTTCTAGCTTATACATTTCTAGTTTATCTATATTTTGGAGTTTCATGCTATACCTGCTTGATTGTGTTTAATTAAATTATGCGGGAAAAATATTAATAAAATTTTAATAAAATTGCTGTATATTAGGCTTTAAGTAATCTAAATTAAAACAAAGGAGATTGTTATGGCAAATGAAGAAGAAATTAAAGATCTAGTGAAGCTTATAGAGAAAGAGTTAGATGTGACACTCAGTGAAGAATTAAAAGAAGATATAGGAGGAGTACTAAAAAGTAAGTCTAAATTGGAAGAATTTACTGGCAAGGAATTTGAAGGTATTAAAAAGGGTTTATCTATGAGGCTTGCAGAACATATTAAAGGGAAAAAAGCTATTACTTCAGGATCAGAACTAAGTAGTTTAGGGAATTTAGCTTCGCTTTTTAAAGATGATGATTTTAATAAAGCAATAGCAAAAGCTCGAGAAATAGATGAAAACATTGCTAAAGAAAATATTATTAACAGAATAACTGAGAAGCTAATGGAGGAAAAAGTAGTCGTTCGAAGAAAGGGACTTCTTGAAACTGTAACGGGTGGAATAATGGGCCCGGGAAATGAAATTGAGCAGCGTGTTACAAAATACATAGTAGATAAAATTGTAGAAAAATTAGACGTTGAAATTGGTATTTCTAATTTGAAAGATAAAGAAGAAACAGTTATTAGTAACGCAATTAATTGGGCCAAAAATAATCAAGGGACAATAACTGAATTTATATCTAAGACTGACTATATAAAAGCAGATAACACTGAGGATCAATTTAAAGAAAAGATTCAACCAAAATTGGATGGTTTCATAGAGGAGTTACCAGAAACATTAAGAATAAAAGAAGGGCATAAGATATTAGCTGGAGTAAAAAAATTCAAAAGTACGCAGGAAAAAGATTCAAAAATAAAAATGACAGCAACTGAAAAATTAGATGTTCAGAGAAATAAAGGGCAAGGATCGGCTATGGAAAAATAATCTGTAAGATGTAAAAGTAAAGAGTTGATCTTAACCAGATGAAAATAAGTTCCGGTACTTACTTAAGTGCCGGAATCACTTATATTAAATGTTTTTAAGTATCTGCATTAAATCTTTTGTAAAATAGCTGATAATAAGATTTGCTCCAGCCCTTTTTATAGCTGTTGTTACTTCTAAAACTGCTTCTATCTCGTCTAGCCATCCATTTCTTGCTGCAGCTTTGATCATTGCAAATTCTCCGCTTGTATGATAGGCGGCTAAAGGTATTTCTGGAAAACGATTTTTAATCTTGGCTATTATATCTAAGTAAGTGTGAGCTGGTTTTACCATTAATATATCTGCTCCCTCAGTTACATCTATCTTTGCTTCTTTTATTGCTTCATTGGCATTACCGAAATCCATTTGGTAGGTTTTACGGTTACCAAATTTGGGCGCTCCTTCTGCAGCAGCTCTAAATGGTCCATACATCGATGAACTGTATTTCACCGAGTAGCTCATAATAATAATATTTTTATAATTTTCCTGATCAAGTGCACTTCTGATTGCAAGGACCATACCGTCCATCATACAACTAGGTGCGACAATGTCTGCACCAGCTTTTGCATGGCTTACTGCTTGTTTTCTTAATAATTCTAAAGTTTGATCATTGTCAACGTCGTTGTTTACTACTACTCCGCAATGTCCATGGTCAGTATATTCACATAGGCATATATCTGTTGCTACTAGAAGATCGGGGAGTTGTTTTTTTATGTGTTTTACAGCTTTTTGGATAATACCGTCTTCAGCAAAAGACTTCGAGCCAATGGCATCTTTGTGCTCTGGGATGCCAAATAATATAACTCCTTTTATGCCTAGATTTGCTATTTCTTCAAGCTCTCTATCTAAATTGTCAATGCTTAGCTGGTAATGTCCTGGCAGTGATTGAATATTTTTTTTTATATTAAGTCCACTCTTGATAAATAGTGGTAGCATAAAGTCATGAGTTGTTAATGTTGTTTCTCGTAAGATATTTCGTATATAAGGTGATGTTCTTAAGCGTCTAGGCCTTAGTAGCAAATCCATATGTGGGCTCTATTTTAGTTGCAATGTTAATAATTTTGTATTATACATTACCGATGTTTATATGAATATACAATTATTTTTTGTCCCAGGCCTTGACATTTTTTTTATTATTCATATATCAATCATAGGAACTATTAAAAATTTTATTAACTTAATAAGGAGTAAAACAGATGGAATTAAGACCGTTACATGATCGTGTGGCTGTAGAGGTTGATAGCCAAGAAGAAAAAACAGCAGGGGGAATTATTATTCCTGATAATGCACAAGAAAAACCTATTAGAGGAAAGATTGTTGCAGTTGGTGGTGGATCTTTAGATAATACCGGTAATAGAATGCCGCTTGATGTTAAAGTAGGCGATAAAATTATCTTCGGTAAATGGTCTGGTACCGAAGTGAAAGTAAATGGTAAAACTCTTTTAGTGATGAAAGAGTCAGATATTATGGCAGTTATTAATTAATTAAAAATAAAAAGGTATAATTATGGCTAAACAAATAGAACATGGAGCAAAAGCTCGTGACCTCATGATGCAAGGTGTGAATATACTTGCAGATGTAGTAAAAGTTACATTAGGACCCAAAGGTCGTAATGTGGCATTAGATAAAAGTTTTGGTTCTCCAAGGCTAACTAAAGATGGTGTTAGTGTTGCTAAAGAAATTGATCTTGGTGATGATCATAAATATCAAAATGTTGGTGTGCAGCTGATGAAATCCGTTGCAAGTAAAACAAATGATATTGCTGGTGATGGAACAACTACAGCTACAGTTCTTGCGCAAGCTATTGCAAAAGAAGGAATTAAATTCGTGGCTGCTGGCATGAATCCTATGGATTTAAAGAGAGGAATTGATCAGGCAACTGGTGCAATTGTAGAAGAGTTGAAAAACCGTAGTAGAAAAATTAGCTCAAGACAAGAAATAGCACAAGTAGCTACTATTTCCGCTAATGGAGATAAGGAAATAGGCGATAAAATTGCTGAAGCAATGGAAGAAGTAGGCTCTGAAGGTGTTATCACTGTTGAAGAAGCAAAAGGATTTAACTTCGAAATGGACATTGTAAAAGGAATGATGTTTGATCGTGGGTATTTATCGCCTTATTTTGTTACAAATAGCGAGAAAATGGTTTGTGATCTTGAAAATCCTTATATCTTAATTTTCGAGAAAAAATTGACAAGCTTACAGCCTATGGTTCCGTTATTAGAGTCAGTAGTGCAGGCTAGCAGACCTCTTCTAGTTATTGCAGAAGATATTGAAGGTGAAGCTCTTGCAACTTTAGTTGTTAATAAGCTACGTGGTGGCCTGAGAGTATGTGCAGTAAAGGCTCCTGGTTTTGGAGATAGAAGAAAAGCAATGTTAGAGGATATTGCAATTTTAACTGATGGTCAGGTAATTAGTGAAGATCTAGGTATGAAGTTAGAGAATGTTACTTTAGATATGCTTGGTACTGCTAAAAGAGTTACCGTTAACAAAGAAGATACAACTATCGTTGATGGTGAAGGAGAAAAACAAGCAGTTGAAACTAGATGTGAGCAAATTCGCCAGCAAATTGAAGACACTACTTCTGATTATGATAAAGAAAAATTGCAAGAAAGACTTGCGAAGCTTTCTAGCGGAGTAGCTGTATTGAAAGTTGGTGGTGCTACTGAAGTAGAAGTAAAAGAAAAGAAAGATCGTGTTGAAGATGCATTAAATGCAACTAGAGCAGCTGTTGAAGAAGGTATTGTTTCTGGTGGTGGTACTGCGTTATTCTACTCTTCAGAAGTATTAAATAATGTAAAAGTAGAAAATCGTGACCAAAGCGCAGGTATTGATATCGTAAGATATGCTTTACAAGCACCATTGCGTCAAATTGCAGAAAATGCAGGGCGTGACGGCGCAGCAGTAGTTGCAAAATTATTTGGTAGCAAAGATCATGACTTTGGATTTGATGCACAAAATATGGATTATGTAAATATGTCCAAAGCTGGAATTATTGATCCAACAAAAGTTGTAAGAGCAGCATTACAAGATGCAGCATCTGTTGCTGGGTTATTGATTACTACGGAAGCTATTGTTACTGACTTACCAGAAAAAAACAAAACCCAAGGCGGCATGCCTGCTGGAGCAGGAATGGATGCAATGGGAGGTATGGGTGGAATGGGTGGCTTTTAAGAAACCAGTTCATTCCTTTAATAGCTTTTTGCTATAAATACACTCTTGAAAAGGAGGCTCAACAATTTCTGCGAGCCTCCTTTTTTGTATATTAATGCTCTGTGATGAATTTATTTTCAATTCTAGAAAAATATAGTATTTGATCTTTATTTTATATCTTTGATCTATCTAAATTCACTATAAATATGATTCTAGGAAGTGAATATAGTGGCTCCATTGATGAAAAACATAAAAACAAATTGAAAAAATTAGTGTTTTTGTGTATTTATTGCTTATAGCTTTGCTATAACACCTTAAAAAAAGGTATAATTTGAGAGGAGAGATTTTAACTTTATGGTAGAACCTGCAATAAATATGTTCGATACACACAAATCTATTAAGGCATTGATTAGCGCTGGCGTTAAAGAAAAACATGCTGAGAGTATTGTTGAGCTTGTTTCTCAAAGTCGTGATTATGATTTTTCGAGGATTGCAACAAAAGATCAATTGAATTCTGCGAAAGGAGAATTAAAGATAGAAATAGACTCTGTAAGGAAAGAATTAAAGATAGAGATAGACTCCGTAAGAAAGGAATTAAAAACAGAGATAGATTCCGTAAGAAAGGAATTAAAAACAGAGATAGAAAATGTAAGAACTGAGTTAAAAACAGAGATAGAATCTGTAAGAATTGAGCTGAAAACAGAGATAGACAATGTGAAAATTGAGTTGAAATCTGAAATAGCCAATGTAAGAACCGAGCTAAAATCAGAGATAGACAATGTAAAAATGGAAGTCAGTGGGTTAAGGAAAGATATGAAGGCAGAAATAGCTTCAGTACAATATAATATTCTTAAATGGATAATACCTTTCTTTTTGACAAATAGCTTTGCTATTCTTGCAATTATTATTGCTTTGTTTGCTAAGGGATAGCTTCTTAAACTAATATTGATTTTCATGATATAGAAAAAACTTATGGAACAAGTTATCACATTTGGATGCCGCTTAAATAGCTTTGAGAGTCAGGTTATCAAAGAAAATCTTAAAAAATCAAAATTAGATAATGTAATAGTTTTTAATACTTGTGCTGTTACAAAAGAAGCAGAAAGACAAGCAATACAAAAAATTCGAAATATTCGTAAAAAATATCCAGATAAAAAAATATTAGTTACTGGTTGTGCCGCTCAGATTAATCCTGATAAATATGCTGCAATGAAAGAGATAGACAAAGTGCTTGGTAACGAGGATAAATTTATTTCTAATAATTATCTTATATCAAATAAAGAGAGCAGTAGTGTTGTAGTTAGCGATATAATGAGTGTTAAAGAAACAGCTGCTCATCTGGTACAAGGTTTTGAAAATAAAACTCGTGCTTTTATTCAAATTCAAAATGGCTGCAATCATAGATGTACTTTTTGCTCCATACCCTATGGTAGAGGTAATAGTCGTAGTGTGCCTATAGGAGTAATAGTAAAACAACTAGAAGTCTTGGCTGCTCAAGATTATAAAGAAGTAGTATTTACTGGTGTTGATATCTCTGATTACGGCTTAGACTTGCCTGGTAAGCCAACTTTAGGACAAATGCTTAAGCGCATATTAAAGTTAGTTCCTAAGATTTCTAGAATACGGCTATCATCAATTGATGTTGCCGAAATAGATAATGACCTTTTTGACCTAATCAAGTATGAGCAAAGATTTATGCCGCATTTACATATTAGCTTACAAGCAGGAGATAATATGATATTGAAGAGGATGAAAAGGCGTCACACAAGAGAACAAGTAATAGAGTTTTGCCATAAGGTTAGGCAATATAGAGCAAACGCTGCATTTGGAGCAGATATTATTGCTGGATTCCCAACTGAGACTGACGAAATGTTTAAAAACACTTTAAATCTTGTGCACGAAGCTAAAATACAATATTTGCATGTATTTCCATATTCTGAAAGAGAGAATACTCCTGCAGCTCGTATGCCTCAAGTAGATAAGAAATTACGAAAAGAGAGAGCACGTATTTTACGTGAAGCAGGAGACAGAGAGTTATATGATTTTAGTATAGATAATCTAAATAGAAATGTGACAGCGTTAGTTGAAAATGATCAAACTGGAAGGAGTGAAAACTTTTTAAAGCTTTACTTTAATAATAAAGTTAAAACCAGTAGTTTAATTGAGGCTAAAATTATTGGTTTTCAAGATAACAAGCTAATGGCAGAGGTTGTTTAGATGACTTGGCTGAGTAAACTTAAGAAAGGGTTACAGAGAACCTCAAATAAAATATCATCTGGAATCTCTGATATTTTCACAAAGCAAAAACTCAATAAAGAAACCTTAGAACAACTAGAAGAATTGCTTATCATGGCTGATGTTGGTGCCGAGTCAGCTCATCAAATAACTTTAGAGCTTAGTAAATATAAATTTAAGGAAACTGAAAATGCTCAAGAAATCAAAGAGGCCTTGGTAAAGATTATTACTAAAATATTAGAGCCTGCAGCTGGTAAAATTGACTTTACTAGCCAAAAACCTTATGTTGTCTTAGTGTGTGGAGTTAATGGTAATGGGAAAACGACTAGTATTGGAAAGCTTGCTGCTCAATATACGAATCAAGGTAAAAAAGTTATATTAGGTGCTGCAGATACATTTAGAGCAGCAGCGCAAGAACAATTACAAATTTGGGCTGAACGCTCTAAAGCAAAAATAGTTTTAGGAAGTTTAAATAGTGATCCAGCTAGCATAGTTTATAAGTCTATGGTAGAAGCAAAAGAAAATGAGGCTGATATTTTGATGATTGATACTGCAGGCAGGCTTAGCAATAAAGCACATCTAATGGATGAGCTGGCTAAAATTAATAGAGTTATCAAAAAACATGATGATACTGCTCCTCACGATACTATTTTAGTATTAGATGCTACAACTGGACAAAATGCTATAAAACAGTTAGATAGTTTTAGTAGAGTATTGAATCTTACTGGTATTATAGTAACTAAATTAGATGGTTCAGCAAAAGCAGGAGTGATTATCCCGTTGGTTCAAAAATTTTCTGTTCCTATTATTGCTGTTGGAGTTGGCGAGTCAATAGATGATCTCAACTCATTCAAAGCTGAAGATTTTGCTAAAAATCTGGTTGGGCTATAGTGCAGCACATATTGTGCTACTCTGGTAAAAACCTATAATTTTTATTTTTGAGTTATGCTACTTCTTCTTCTTTGCTCATGCTTAGAGCTTTCTCGATTGCACGTTCTCCTTCTTCTATAATACGATTAATTTTCTCTCTACTTTGAGGTAAAAGGTCAAAAATTGTGTCGCGCAATATTTTATTACCGTTTCGCGAAGAGTAATCTAAAGGAGTTTTTCCCATATTATTTTGTATTTGCACTGTTTCTGACGCGTTTTTATCGTAGCTTAAAATCATTTTTCCTATTTTGGTATATAGAGTTGTATAAGGTTTATTTACTTTGGCACGCTGTGCTAAGCAATTAATTACAGTGTTTCCTCTTCGATCTTGAGTATTGGATTGCGCACCATTAATAATTAGCTTTTTTAATAACTCCAAAATTTTTTCGCTAGGAATATTGTCTTGCCAAAATTTATCAAGATTTTTTATTAGTGTATGTAATGGTGTTAAGCCATTTTTATTTACTGAATTTACGTCTGCTTTTTTCTCTACTAATAATAGTGCGGCATCTAAATTCTCATTAGCTATTGCATAATCAAGAGGTGTACATAGCATTTCGTCTTTGGTGTTAATGCAATTAGCATTAGATTCTAGGACTTCTTTTAGATTTTTGGTATTTTTTTCTAATAATATGTTAAAAATTTCTTGTCCATTTTCTGTAATATTAGAGGTAAAATTTTTAGTATTTTCTATAACATCTGACATTATTTTTCCATAATTGATTATTGTTATTACATTTTGCGCCTTTAGATAGCATAAACTGCAACTACTTAAGCTCATAGTAATGATTTTGTTATAAGTATTTTTATATGAAATTGTAGAATTTGCAATAATTTTTATGATCTATTGAAAAACTAAGCTGTTTCTTGAAAATTTTGCCTAGTATTAAAAGCCGCTGTAAGAGTGACTTCGTCAAGGTAGTCCAGTTCACCGCCAATAGGAATACCATGAGCAAATCTTGTGACTTTGATTTTGTAATTTTTTAATTTTTCAGTGATAAAAAAAGCAGTTGTTTGCCCTTCTACCGTTGCATTTGTAGCTATAATTATTTCTTCTATTTCTTCATTTTCTATTCTATTCAGCAATTTGCTCATATCTAGCTTCGCAACACTGTCTACGTTGGATGCGGATAATGTTCCACCAAGAACATGGTACTTTCCTTTGTAAAATCGGGCATTTTCTAGTGCCCACAAATCTACAATCGACTCTACTATGCAGATAATTTTATTATTTCTTTTATGGTCATTGCAAATATAGCATATTTCTTCTTCATCGAGATTATTACATGACTTACATGCGCGTATTGCATTCGCGGCATCAAGCAAAGACTCCGCTACTGGTGTCATCAATCTGTCTTTGTTTTTGAGCAAGTGCAATACTATTCTTTTTGCTGTTCTATTGCCTAAGCCAGGTAATTTAGAAAATAAATATATTAAACGATCAATTTTTTTATGTGACATTAATGTAGTAAATATTTTTTAAAGAACGGTTTAGAAAGGCATTTTCATCCCAGGAGGTAGTAATCCTGAAACACTATTTTTTTTATCTTCATCTAATTTGTGTTTAGCATTTTTAAATGCTGTTATTACTAAATCTTCAAGCATATCAATTTCATCCTTATTACAAAGCGAAGGATCAATTTTTATTGACTTCATTTCTCCTTCTCCAGTAAGAGTTATAGAAATAAGGCCTCCTCCTGATTCTCCTTCGTACTCTCGTGAAGAAAGCTCCTTCTGTGCTTGCTCCATTTTTTCTTTCATAGCTTGTGCTTGCTTCATTAGATTGTTCATATCAACCATTTTTGACTCCTTTACTATTTAATTAAAAGCTAATTAACTTCTACAATATTTTTGATTTTTGCACCAGGAAAAGATTTTAAAATCTCTCTAACTAAATGATGATTTTCTACTGTTTCTTCATTTTGCTTTTTTATAGTTTTAAAAGCAGCATTGTCATCTCTAACAACCATGAATTCCCATTTAATAGAAGTCCATTCATTAAGTTTTGAAATTATCATTGAAGTAAAATTTTCAGGTAAATTATCATTAATTTGAGCTTGAATTTTTCCTGGTTTATAATCAACAAGCCTTACTTCTTCTATAAGATAATGATGTAGTACCATTTCTTGATTTTTGCGGAAAAGTGCTACTATATCTTTAAAATGAAGAAATTTTTCTTCTTTCTCAATCGCACTACTATTGTTATTTGGTAAATTTTGAGCAAATCCTTTTATTACATCCTCTAAAGGAGGTAAGGTTGAAAGATGACATATCCTAATTATCAGTATTTCTAGTAAATCAAGTGCATTAGCATAGTATTTTAGCTCTTCAACTCCTTTAAAAATCATTTTCCAAATAGTAGTAATATTTTTGATATCAATTTTATTAGCAGTGTTAGTTAAGAGAGTTTTTTCATAATCAGGCAAATCACTATCTTCAGCAAAATTATTAAGAGCAATAAATTTAGTAATTTTACTACATAAATGTAGTAATTCTTGAAGTATAAGAGAAACTTCAGTTCCTTTATGATACATTTTTCGTGCAATTTTTATCGCTTCATCAGTATTACCGTTTATAATGAAATTCAACATCTTATAATTCTGAACCAAATCAGGAAGTCCTAAAGTATCAGCAACTAATTCTGTTGTTATTTCTACATCATTGTTTCTATAGATATTAACTGTTTCAAGGAGTGATAAAGAGTCTCTTACTGACCCCTCGCTAAATTTTGCTATCAACTTTAAAGCATCGTTGCTAGCTTTAATTTTTTCTTTCTGACAAATATATTCCAAATGATTTGTAAGATCTTGAATAGAGAATCTATGTAGATCAAATTTTTGACATCGCGAAATAATTGTCAAAGGAATTTTGCGAAATTCAGTGGTAGCAAAAATAAAAATTAAATATTCTGGTGGTTCTTCAAGTGTTTTAAGCAAAGCATTAAATGCATTATTGGATAACATGTGTACTTCGTCAATGATATAAATCTTATATCTACCAAGAAGCGCCTTGAATTTTGTTGCCTCAATAACTTCTCGAATATCATTAACTCCTGTTTTGCTTGCAGCATCAATTTCAATTATATCAGGATGACTCTGTTCCTGCATAGCAGTGCAATTATCACATTTACCACATGGATCTAGTTTTGCTGAGCTTAAATCAAGGTTAGTACAATTTACTGTTTTTGCAATTATACGAGCTATGGTGGTTTTTCCTATGCCACGAATTCCCGTTAATAAGTAAGCATGGGCGATTTTATTTTGTCTAATTGCATTAGTAGCTACTTGAACAAAAGCATCTTGGCCTTTTAATTCTGAGAAGCAGGTAGGTCGATAGCGTCTAGCTAGCACTTGATAAGGTTTATTAATATTATCTACCATGCTTCAAACTTAAACAAAATTTCTTATTCTTAAACAATTTCATTATGCATATTAACTATATGTTTAGCAAGCAGTATATGATATAATAACTTTATTTATGAAGTAAAAATGTGCTACTTATGAATAAAAAAGAAAAAAATTTCATCAAATCTTTAAAAAAACTACAGCCGGATCTTGCAGTAGACAGTTATGGAGCGCATAACAGTAAGTCAGAATTTGTTCCTTCTCCTGTAATTGAAGAGCTTGGTGTACCTAAGGACCCATCATCAGTTAACGATGATGTTATGCAGGATTTCTATCCTTTTCACAGCTGGAAAAAAGATAAGTGATAACTTACATACAGATGTATCTGCGGTGAAAAAAATGATTTTATAACTGTACTTTTTAGATAAAACTAGTTCTACAACCAAGAACTATTTATTGTATATTATGCTATCTTCATGTAAGATTTGACGCTATACAACTAAGGTTATCATGAGAATTAGCCAGTATTTCTTGCCAATTTTAAAAGAAGATCCTGCAAATGCTGAAGTGGTTTCGCATCGTCTTATGCTGAGAGCTGGAATGATTCGGCAGCAAAGCTCGGGGCTATATACTTGGCTGCCGCTAGGGTTAAAGTTAATAAAGCGCATTGAAGGTATCATTAGAGAGGAGTTGAATAAAGTAGGAGCTATTGAGGTTATGATGCCTTGTATTCAACCAGCAAGCTTGTGGCAAGAGTCGGGCCGCTATGATAGCTATGGAAAGGAAATGCTACGTATCAAGGATAGACATGAAAATGACTTATTATTTGCTCCTACTGCTGAAGAAGCTATCAATGATTTATTTCGAAATAATATTAAGTCTTACAAAGAACTTCCAAAAGTTTTTTACCAAATGAATTGGAAATTTCGAGATGAAATTAGACCTAGGTTTGGCGTAATGCGTGGTAGAGAATTTTATATGAAAGATGCATATAGCTTTGATATAGATGAACGATCTTCAAAGGAATCTTATAACAAGATTTTTGTAACTTATATTAAAATTTTAAAAAGAATGGGATTGACTCCTATACCGGTGAGAGCTGATACTGGTCCTATAGGTGGTAGTCTAAGCCACGAATTTCATATCATTGCAGATACAGGAGAAAGCGACATTTTCTATGACACTGGAATAGAAGAAGAAATATTAGCTAATGAACCAGATGTTACAAAATTAAAGTCATTATATGCAGCAGCTGATGATGTCTATAATGAGGAAGAAGCACTTGCAAGAAAAAATGGACAATTAAAACAGCATAAAAGCATTGAAGTAGGACATATTTTTTATTATGGCACTAAATATGCAGAAGCGATGAAGATTACTGTTATGGATGCAACGGGTAAAGCTATTTATCCACATGGTGGATGTTATGGCATAGGAGTATCAAGGCTAGTTGCTGCAATCATTGAGGCATCCCATGATGATAAAGGGATAATATGGCCTAAAGCAGTATCTCCATTTGATCTATCTCTGCTGAATCTGCATATTAATGACGATCAATGCAGCAAAATATGTGATCAGCTATATACAACTTTTTCTAATTTAGGATTAGAAGTCCTATATGATGATTCTAAAGCTAGTCCCGGTTATAAATTTTCTACTCATGAATTAATAGGGATTCCAAAAACAATTATAGTAGGAGCTAAATTAGCAAAAGAAGGGAAGGTGGAACTTAAAGATAGGAAAACAAATAATATCACTGAATTAGATTTAGACTCTGTTCTGGAGTTAATAAAAAAGGATTTATAGGATGAGTTCATTGATTATAGAGTTAGCAATTGCTTTTAGGTATTTAAGAGCAAAAAAAAGAGAAGCATTTATCTCTGTTATTTCAGTTCTTTCACTACTTGGTATTATGCTAGGTGTTGCAGCTTTAGTAGTTGTAATGTCAGTAATGAATGGTTACCGAGTGGAGTTAATAGAGAAACTTAAAGGATTTAATAGTGATGTTGTTATTACTGGCTACGATTATAAAATAAAGTCTTACATTAATATTAGCAATAAAATCAAGAAAATAAAAGAGGTTAAGAGTATCATACCAGTGGTAAATGAGCAATCTTTACTGGTGCATAATCAAAGCTCTTTGGGAGTTATGGTGAAAGGCATCAAGAATGCTGATATACCAAAATACACTTTCTTACTAGGGAACAAGAAAAAAATACAAAGACCTAATGGTATTATTATGGGAAGCATTCTTGCTAAATCAATGCAAATAAGACAAGGGGATATTATTCAACTAGTTTCGCCAAAATTTAAAAAATCTATTTTTGGTAAGCCTGTACCTAATGTGCAAGAATTTTATGTTGAGTCGATTTTTAGGAGTGGGTTAAGTGAATATGATGGTGCATATATCATTATGAATCTTGAACAAAGTCAAAAATTCTTTGAATTAGGTAAATCTATTAGCCGAATTGAAGTATTTTTACATAAAACGGATGTTGAGCGTAAGTTAACTTCTTTAATTGCCAACATTATTGATAATAAATATCGTGTTATGGATTGGCAAACTATGAATTTTAATATATTCAACGCGTTAAAAACTGAACGAGTTGTTATGTTTGTTATCCTTACTTTTATTATTATTGTAGCTGCTTTTAACATTATTTCTAGCTTAGTGATGCTAGTAATGGATAAGACAAAAGAAATAGCTATCTTAAGGACAATTGGCTTTACTAAGTGGTCGGTGATGAGGATTTTTTTAGTTACTGGAATGATGCTTGGTATAGTAGGAACCTTCTTGGGCATTATTAGTGGAATGGCTTTTGCTTACAATATTAATAGCATTAAAGAATTCTTTTCTTCGATTACAGGCACAACTTTGTTTGATCCACTTGTGTACTACTTAGATGTGCTTCCAGCTAAGGTTGATATGAAAGATATTCATTTTATTGCATCTTTATCTCTTTTACTTTCGCTGTTATCTGCATTATATCCTTCATATAAAGCTAGTAAATTACTACCAGCGGAGGGGTTAAAAAATGACTAATTATATTTTAAAAGCTGAAAAATTAGTAAAATCCTTTAAACAAGGATCTAATAAAATTACCATACTAAATGAAGCAGATTTTTCCTTAAGAGAAAATGAAGTAGTTGCATTAATTGGTCCTTCTGGTTGTGGTAAGACAACGTTTTTACAAATCTTAGGATTATTAGATGTACCAGATAAAGGAAAAATTATTATTAATGGCAAAAATTATAGCAATACAATTTTTGATTACACAAAAACTATTTGTCGAAGACATAATATAGGTTTTATTTATCAATCTTACAATCTTTTGCACGACTTTACTGCTTTAGAAAATACTATGTTTCCTCTAAGAGTTCAAAATATATCTAAGAAAAAGGCTAAAGAAAAAGCATTATACCTACTAAAAGAATTAGGCTTAGAAAATAGAATTCATCATTTGCCAACTCAGTTATCAGGAGGAGAGCAACAGAGAGTAGCGATTGCACGAAGTATTATTCATGAGCCTTTGATAGTTCTTGCTGATGAACCTACGGGAAACTTGGATTATGAGAACTCAGTCAAGGTTATTGACGTATTAATTAAGTCAGTGAGGCGACTAAAAAAGAGCTTAATTATGGTAACACATAATATAGAAATAGCTAAAAAATCTGATAGGATTATGACTATTGAAAATGGAAAATTACATCAGCATCGAAAATAATGTATAAAACTATTGCAGTAATAGTTGCAGCAGGTGAGGGAACTAGACTTGCACAGAAAACTCCTAAACAGTACAATAAAATTGCTGGTAAGACTATTCTTCGTAGATCGATAGAAAAATTTTTATACCATCCTGCAATTGATGCAGTGATAGTAGGTATTAATAGAAATCATATTCAGTTGTATAAAAATACGATAGCAAATCTTAAAGTATTGCCTTATGTTGTTGGTGGTAATACCAGGCAAGAAACGGTATTTAATGTACTACAGGAGCTTGCATATAAATATAGTCCCGTGAAACTATTAATTCACGATGCTGCAAGAATTTTTGTCGATAACAATGTAATAAAAGAGTTAGTAGATTGTTTAGACGAGCATGAAGCAGCGATTGCGGCACTGCCAGTTACTGATACAGTAAAGCGCGCAGATGACAGTATGGTTATTAAAAAAACTATATCGAGAGATAATTTATTTTTAGCTCAAACACCACAGGCTTTTAAATTTAATTTCATATATGAGCTGCATAAATTATATAGCAATATAAATTTTACAGATGATTCTGCGTTGGTGGAGCATCATGGGAAAAAAGTCGGTATAGTCTCGTCTTCTTTAGCTAATTTTAAGATTACAACAAAAGAAGATCTAGATTTTGCGAGACAAATTTTAGAGGAAAAAGTGAGTAATAGTATAGTTAAAATTGGTTCAGGATTTGATGTGCATAAATTTAAAAAAATGCCTGATGATAGTAAACCTAGTACTAGTATTATGTTGTGTGGAATTCAAATACCATGTGAGTTTGCAATTATTGCTCATTCAGATGGAGATGTTGCACTGCATGCTTTAACTGATGCGTTGCTTGGTGCTGTAGGGGCAGGGGACATAGGTATGCATTTCCCGCCGACTGATCCTAAATGGTGTGGTGCTTCATCTGATCAGTTTGTCGAGTTTGCTAAGAAAATTATTGATGAAAAAGGAGGAGTGATTAATAATGTTGATATCACTATTATTTCTCAGACTCCTAAAATTTTACCTTATCGAGAACAGTGCACATCAAGGATTGCAGAAATACTTTCTCTTGATCCTGCCGACGTCAATATCAAAGCAACTACTACTGAACATATGGGATTTACTGGACGAAAAGAAGGTATAGCTTGTCATGCTGTTGTCTCGGTAACTATATAAGTTTATTCTTAATCTCTTCATTCATTAAAAATTTTTTCTAGCTCTTCTCTTAACTGTTTTTCATCATATGGCTTGTGTAGTACCCCACTTATACCCAGCTTGTGTATAGGGCTTAATTTTTTTTCATCAATAATTCCAGTATTAAGTATTACAGGTATTTTTTTTAATCTTTTAGAGTTTCTTATCTGCTGTAAAACTTTGTCACCATTCATGCCAGGCATCATTAAATCAAGTAAAATAGCATCTGGTACCGTATCTTCTAGAAGTTTAAGCGCAGAAGGTCCTCCTTGTGCGGTGATAACTTTATAACCTAAAAATTCTAACCGCATAGAAGTAGAAAATAATACTGTTTCTTCATCGTCTACAATCATAATAGTTTTTTCTCCTTTAGAAAAAGCAGAATGTTGCATGATATTACTTTTGCTTTGAGAGGAAATTGGTTTTTTAGTTTCTACTATTAATGGTAGCTGAAAACTAAAAATTGAGCCTACTTTATAGTTATTTTTTACAGAAATTTTCCCACCATGTGCAACGATAATTTCTTTGCATATTGCAAGTCCTAGACCTGTACCACCAGCTGATGTTTTAGTTCTAGAGCTTTCTTCGAAGGGATTAAATATCTTTTCTAATTCATCCTTAGGTATACCAACACCTTGGTCTATTACAGATAGAATAGCTGCATTGCCTTTTACTATAATTTTTATCTCAATAGGTTTATGATTGCCATATTTTATTGCATTTGAGATCAGATTACGTACAACCCGTGAAATACGCTCTTTATCACAGAGGCAAAGTATTCTTTTATTACTTGAGTTAAAAGAAATTCTTATATTTTGAAATGGGCTTGTAAACTCATCAACTACTTCTTCGGCTATCTTAACAAGATTATGTTGTTGCTTAAAGATTTTTAACTTATTTTTGATCATTGTAGATATATCAAGTAAATTTGATACAAGACTCATAAGCCTGTTGCTATTACTCGCTACTTTCTCAACTAAATTTTTTCTTTCATTTTCAGAGAAATTATTCCATTTTTCATTTACCATATTCGCTAAATTCAGTATTCCATGTAGAGGTGTTCTAATTTCATGACTCATATTTCCTAGAAATCTTTCCTTTGCTTCGAGCGCTTTTTTAAGAGATGCATTTTGTTTTTTAAGCTCCTCTTCTAAAGTTATTACTTTTTTTTGAACTTTTTGTTTTTGAGTAGAAAGAGTTTCATGTATTTGATCTCTTTTGTGGGAAAAAACACTGCCAATGATGATAGGCGCTATATACACACCGAATAGTAAACTTAAATCAGCTTCCTGATAAAGAGAGATACCAAAATATGCTGTATATGATGAATATATAATTATTGCTAATAACGATCCAGTAATAAATGTAAAAAAGAACTCTAATATTGATGTTATAAGAAGTAAGAAAAATATCGAGGATAGTAAATTTAAAAGCCAGTATAAAGATAAGTTATTAATCATACACATGAACATGAAGAAAAAAGGAAGACAAAAAGTTATACTTGAATACCAAAGTATTTTTAAATATTTTTTGTATTTTGCATTCCAATAGTTATGCGTACTTAAGATACAGCATAGAACAAAAGCTATTGTACGCATCGCTAAGCTAATATCCTTGTATGTTGTAAATCTATCAAACAACAGGTAAAATAATGGAAAATTTATCATCATTAAGATACCAAAGATTGATATATAATTAGTTTTAAAGTTTTTCATGTAGTAGTTTTATAAAAATTCTTTATTTTAATTGATATTAGATTATATCTAAAAAATGTTAACAACTAATTTTTATGGTATACAGTGAAAAATAATTTTATGAAAGGCGATTTAGAACAAAATATGAGTTTAAATAACTTTATTAGTAAATGGTCTAATGATTACACATCTGAACTTAAATTATTGCCTCTTTTTAATACTAATATAACCTCTAAATGGAACCTTGTGACGCGACAAAAATTTATAAAAATATTCTATCATGCTAGGGGGCATTTTTATGATTTTTTATGGTATATGGGTAATTATGCAGCTGATAAAATGGTAAAAAAAGTAATTTTGTCTAATATTGAAGAGGAATTTGGGTATGCTAGTAAATCGCATGAAGAATTGTATATGGATTTTGCTCAATGTCATGGTGTGGACCTTTCTACAGAGCATATTGAAGAAAAATATTATGTAAATAGTATAAAAAACTTTAATAAAAATCATTTAAGGTGGTTAGCAAATCATGATGCTGATAGTAGATTATGTGCATTTGCAGCGTATGAAAAATTGGATAATGTTGATTATCCTTATTTAACAAAAGTTGCAGATTCTATTTCTACTGACAGAAAAGGAATGTTATTTTTTAAGGTTCATGAAAGAGTAGAGCATTTTGAAACTACTGAAGAGTTTCTTCATGATATTTGGCAACATGATAATAAAAAAGTAGAGGAAGCGTTTGGTTTTATAGCTTTAAATCAAATTGAGATGTGGCGAAATCTTTATAATGCAGTAGTTGAATAGCAACAGCTTTTTTATATGACTTATAGCGAGGAAAAGCAATGTTAGTTACTTAGAGCAATGTTGTTTTTTATTAAGTAGTCTGTAGTGGTGTCTAATGATTAAAATAATAAGTCTCTAGGCCTATTAAAACTTATCTCTATTGTGAGCTTTATTAAAGTCTAGGCTTGGTCCTAGCGGGATGATTTGGTTAGGATTAATAGTTAGTTGGCTTCGGTAGTAATGGTTTTTTATATGCTCCATGTTAACTGTATTTTTAACTTTTGGGACTTGATATAGCTCTCTTAGGTAATTCGGGATACATGTATAATCTTCAATGCGGCGAATATTGCACTTGAAGTGACCTACATATACTGAATCGAACCTTATTAAGGTGGTGAATAATCGCCAATCAGCTTCTGTGATTGTATTTCCAACTAAATAACGTTGTTTAGAAAGTTTGTCTTCTACAATGTTTAATGCCTCAAATAAGTTTATAACTTCTTCTTCATATACTTTCTGTACTGTTGCAAAGCCAGCTTTATATACGCCATTGTTGATTTTGTGATAAACAAAATTATTAATTTCATCTATATCTTTACGAAGTTTTTTTGGATAAAAATCAAGCTTGTTATCAGTGATATGATTAAAATCACTATTAAACATACGAATTATCTCAGAGGATTCATTATTTACTATTTTGTTTTGCTTTTTATCCCATAAAACAGGCACTGTAACTCTGCCTGTATATTGCCTATCTTCCATGGTATAAATCTCATGTAAGAAGTTTTTTCCGTTGATATCATCTCTATTATCGTTAAAGCTCCAACCATTTTTCCCCATAAAAGCATCCACTACTGTAATAGAAATAATATCTTGTAAATCTTTTAGTGCGTGGAATATTGATGTACGATGAGCCCAGGGGCAAGCATGCGAAATATATAAATGATAGCGGTCTACTTCTACTGGAAAATTATTAGATCCTAAGAAGTTCCTAAATTGTGAATCTTTACGAATAAATTTGCCTTTAGTACTTTTTGTGTCGTACCATTCATCTGACCATTTACCCTTTATTAATAATCCCATTTAGATATACTGTTTTAAAAATTCACTATAGTTTTACCATATTGTCATTATACATGGTTTTATCATTTTTTAAATGACTGATTTTTCTTGTAAAATCTAATGTTTTCAGTTATCATTAATAAAAATTTAGTGGCTGAGGTTAAGTTGGATATCAGTGAATCTCCGGTAATTATTGCTCCAGATCCTAGGTTGAATCAAGTTTCAGAACCAATCAAAACCATAGAGGAAGGGAAGGCAATCATTGATAAAATGTTAGGTGTTGCTAAGCAAATACAGCTTGCTGGTCTTGCTGCAGTCCAGATAGGTATTCATAAGAGAGCTCTGATTCTAGATATCTCAAGCTATGTACCAGAAAACCAAGCAATGCATATTCTTATCAATCCTGAAATAACATATTTTTCTGAAGATAAATGGGTTGCAGATGAGGGGTGTCTCTCAGTGCCTATTGATAGAATTTCTGTTGAAAGACCTGAAAGTATCAAATTGACATATCTTGATTATGATGGAAAAAAAGTAGAAATTTCTGCTTCAGGGTGGTTTGCTAGAGGAATTCAGCACGAAATGGACCATCTTAATGGTGTAACTTTGCTTGACCATGTTAAATCAAGATTGAAAAAAGATATGTATATCCGTAAACTAAAAAAATATAAGCGGATAAATAATATAACATCATGAATATAATTTTTATGGGAACTTCTAATTTTGCAGTTCCCGCATTGCATGCAGTTTATAACTCTGATCATTTTATTACTGCGGTTTTTACCAAAGAGCCTAAAAAATCTGGACGAGGGCATAAAACACAAAAATCACCTATACATATTGAAGCTGAGAAACTAGAGTTAAATATTTTGACTCCTAAGTCGTTAAAAAACGATAATATTATCTTAGCTATCGATGAAATGAAACCTGATGTGATAGTTGTTACTGCTTATGGTCATATTATTCCGAAATCAATACTAAAGATTCCACGCTTTGGCTGTATTAACATTCATCCTTCACTGTTGCCTCGGTGGAGAGGTGCATCTCCTATAGAAAGGACTATTCTTGCTGGTGATAAGGAAACAGCTGTGTGTATTATGCAAATGGATGAAACGCTCGATACTGGTGATATTTTATTAATGCAAAAAATTGCTATCAATAATGATATGACTTCACAGATCTTATCACAAAAACTGGCTGAGCTAGGATCTCATTTGTTGATTGAGATATTATCTAATATTACTAATATTACACCCCAAAAACAATTAGCAAAGGGTGTTACCTATGCAGAAAAAATTAGCAAAGAAGAAGGGAGTATTAATTGGCAAAAATCTGCGACAGAGATTGATCGTATGATTAGAGCGTTTAATCCTTGGCCAGGGTGTTTTTTCTGTTATCAAAATGAACAAATAAAGATAACGAAAGCAGAGGTCATTGATGAGAGCAGATCTGGTTGTAAACCGGGAGAGGTAATTGATAAAAACTTGACTATATGTTGTGGTAAAGGATTACTGAGACCTTTAATCCTGCAAAGACCAGGAAAAAAGTTGGTTTCAGGTAAAGACTTCATTAATGGTATGAAGATTAAACCAGGCACTATCTTAGAGTGATTTTATAGTGAAATAATAAAGTGCGCATGTATCGTTATAAATTAACAATAGAGTATGATGGTACTAACTATTCTGGTTGGCAAAGGCAGGCTGATAAAAGTTCAATACAGGATGCAGTAGAGATAGCTATTAACAAATTTTCTCAAGAAAAAGTAAACATTTATGGAAGTGGTAGAACAGATGCAGGAGTTCATGCAAGAGAGCAGATAGCTCATTGCGATTTTCTAAAAGAACATACTCCAGCGACGATAATAAAAGCAACTAATTTTTATTTGCGCCCTCAACCTATTTCTATTTTAGCTTGTGAAAAAGTTGATAGTAGTTTTCATGCAAGATTTTCAGCAGCAAAACGCTATTATCAATATCAAATAATTAACAGACTATCTCACCTCGCAATTGATGCAAACAGAGCTTGGCATATTATTGATAAGCTTGACGTAAATAAATTAAAATTAGCTGTTAAGTTATTAGAAAATACGCATGATTTTTCTAGTTTTCGCACATCCATTTGTCAGGCGGCATCACCAATAAAAAAGGTAGATTACATTAAAGTAGAACAAGTTAACGATAGAATTTATTTTGAAATAGCAGCTCAGTCTTTTTTACATAATATGGTGCGTAATATTGTTGGTACTGTTTGTATGGTTGGTAGAGGAAAATGGACAATGAATGATTTACAAAAATATCGTGATAAAAAAGATAGTAAAACAGCAAAATTTACCGCTCCTGCTTGTGGCTTGTACCTATTGAAAATAGACTATTGAGTAATTTTATTACTGACAATGCAACTATGTCATTTACGGTAATAGAACTTTTTAATTAGTAAATCATGCTTCTTGCCTTTTCCTGATACATTGCCTGTCATGATAAAGGATCCCACATGCTCAAAACCTGCCTTTATATAGACATGTTTAGCTCGTGGGTTGTCACTAGCAGGATCAATGAAAAAAGTATCAGCTTTAGAGTCTATTTCTGTTCTGAAAAAGTCAATGAATTGTTTGAGAGTTTTACTTCCATATCCTTTACCTAAGTAGCCTTTATTACCAATCATATAATCTATACCGTAAGTATTACCGGTTTTAGAAATATTATCAAGTTTGATTTGATTAATCTTAGAATTGATAAACTCTTGAATAATCATGATTAAAGCAAATGGAGTATCATTAGCTAATGCAACCCAATAAACATATCTCCCTCCAGCATAGTTTGAAAGTATTTTACGACCATTAATAAAATTTACTATATCGTCCTTGTGTTCTTGAGTATTATCCCAAAACTCTTGAATATAAGGTTCTGCTAGCCAAGAAAATATGACTTCTTTATGAGCAATTGTTGCTTTTTCAAAATTAATTCTACTCACCATATTATTCTAGATTCAAAATACAGATAAATTTTAAGTAAAAAAGATCTGCATCTCAACAGCTAATAGTATATTAAAAGAGTTTCATTGCTCGTTCTGCTGATTCAACAGCAGCCTCCAAAGTACCTCTGATTTCATTGCGTATCGAGGTATGCTCTCCAATAAAGAATATACGGTCCTTTACAGGTTTAAAAATTTCCATAAACTTGATTCCATTATAGTGATTTTTTTTATCTAGTATATTTTCTGTAGCTGTTCCATATCCAGAATATGATCCTCTAGCATATGGATTTGATGTCCAGGAGTATTCTACTGCTTGGTCATATTGAGCAAATTGCAAGTTTGCTGCTTGTGCGGGTTGTTGTATATTAAACCTAATTCCTTGATTAGTATTTTGTATAATTTGCATTTCCTTTTTAAGCATTTTCACTCTAGTAGTGTAATTATTATTTAAGCAGAACATTACTAAAACATCTTCATCGAAGTTAAATAGAGAAGCTTGCTGGCTACTAATAATACTGCTATGACTTCTAAGTTTACTTTCTAGAGGTATAAGTGCTTTATAGATTTTGCCATAGTGGATATTTTTAATATGTTGTAGCTGATGTGTTGGTATAATTGCAGGGTCAAATTTAATATCTTTGTAAACGGATGCTGGAACAGATATGATAAGCTTATCACAATAGACAAATTTGTTATTATTAAATTCTAGTTTTATCTTATCGTTTTCGTATGTAACTGCCGTTAAAACCTTATCAAGCTGCAATCTTTCTTTTAGAATATTAGCAAGGGCTAGAGGTAGTTTTGCATTTCCACCTTTAATGGTCTGAATTTTTAAATTTTTCATTGACTTATGAGTAGAAGAAATACCCCCATTTAGTATGTGTTTCAGTGTTTCAATGTTGTGCTTAATGGGTTGTTCAGTAGTATGGAGCCCTTCATATAGTGTTTGTATTGATGTAACTGCTGTTTTTAAGGGAGATTCTTTAGGGAATAATCTATCAATTAGTTCAGAGATAGAGTGGGATTCACTAGCAATACTATCTACAGTATTTTCTTTTAAATTATGCTGAGCAAGCAGTTTATCAAGATAGTAATACTCTTTATTAGAATATACTATTGAGGATAGTTGTACTATTTTTGATTCTACTTCTAACTTTGTTTCTTTTATAAGGTTAAATAAATTCACTGCTTTTCCACCGTCTGCAATATTTTGCCCACCTAACTCTGTTGTTGAGTATTGGTTTTGGTAGTTTTTTAGATGTACGGTTAGAACTCTTCCGCCAACACGTGGTTGAGCTTCGTAAATATCAAAATCATAACCTTTTTGGTGTAGTCTGTACCCTGCAGTAAGACCTGCTAATCCTGCGCCAATGATTGCAACTTTAGTTTTTGTTTTAGACAAAGGAGCGTTATTATCCATGATATGTTAGGCCTTATTAATGTTTTCTGCTGTAGGTATTACTGCAAAGCAGCTGAAAAATCAAGATTTAACTTTTATCTGTTAAGTGAGTCATCTTTTTTTGTATCTCTGGACTCATATCAATAACCATACTAATAATTTTCCTAGGGTTATTGCTATCTCCTATTTTTTATCATAAATCAAAAATTATGTGCTTTTACTGTGTGTAAGCTCATATATGTGTATCTTTCCATTATTAAGCTCAGGTAGAAAGTAAAAAATTATTTTGTTGTTCTTAAACTCTGCCCAAAATGCATTTCTAGCCATAGGAATATAGGGCTTCAACCACAATCTTACTGGCAAGCTACATATTAACTGATTTTTCTCCATGTCAATTAAATCAATACCACCAATTGAAACTCTTTCTGTGTTGCCAATAAAATAATCTCCTCTTCCTAAACACAGAGCAAAATTACCAGAAAGGCTATGACAATCTTGGTAACTCACATAATTATTTGGTGTATAAGATTTGTTTGTATATTTTTGTTCTTTCAACTCTTTAGATGATATTTGATATAAATACTTAGATGCCCAGTTAAAGCCGTAGAGAGTATTTTTATCTTTGTTATAGAGTACAGCGCCTATATGATCCGGAAATTTTGAGACTCTTTGTGCATGAAGTGTGTGTATATCTAATTTGTAAAAGCTGGTGCTGCTATTAGGTCTATATTCTGCTAGTGGAATCCATATAAATTTACCATCGTAATCAATACCACCTGGATGATACATATCACCATCAGCCAATCTAACTGAGTTTAGCAATTTTCCTGCTGAATTTACCACATTCAGATAACCAATTCCTTCGCCCACATCATCATGATTTTTTGGTCGTTTTATCACTTTAACTGTAGTAATATAAAATTTGTCTTTTATTTTGATCAACCCTTGCGGATTATAGTTATCAAACTGTAACTGTATGGTCTTTAGAAAATTCCATTGATGCTTACCTGTACAATAGTTTTGAAATGTTTCAAGGTCAACTTGTGAACCATAACTGTAATGAGATACAAAGAATAAATATACAATAAGTAAGACTCTATATATTTTAATATATATCATGTTTTATGCTCCGCTATTTAAGTTAAAAATTGGCTTATTGTGTTAACATAATATTGCTTGCAGTCTTTGAACAAGGAATGACCTCCTGGTAATATAGCTAAAAAAGAATTTGGAATTTTATCAGAGATTTTATACGAAAATTTTGCATCGCATATCCAATCATATTTAGCACCTATTACGAGTGTTGGTGTTTTTATCGTAGGTAATTTAGGCGCAAAATCAAAATCTCTTAGATAACCCGTAAACCCTTCATTTAAGGAGTGGATACTAAAATTAACAGACGAACCCAATAATGGTGTAGTATCATCTTGGGATGTCGATAGCGCATATCTGCTTTTCAATTTAGAGAATTCTTCGTTAAATATATGTTCATCAGTTGGCATGGTGCCGCTAAGAATTTTCTTAGCAATAATTTTCTGCTCTTGATCTTCCCATTGAGCAATATTAGCACTTGCCTGAGAAAGAAATTCTGAACTAGGAGCGGTAACAACTAAAATTAGCTTATTTAAGTATTGCTGATACTTGATGGCATAGGCTTGAGCAATCATTCCTCCACCTGAGACTCCTAACACTGCCCATTTTGCTATACCAAGAGATTGTCTGATAGCTTCAATATCTTCAGCATCAGCTTCAAGATTGCGGCTTCCTTTATCACTTTTTCCTGTATTTCTAGGATCATATAAAATGATTGGTGCTATCTTAATAAAAAAATCTACTTCTGCAAAAAATATACTACTATCAGCACCAGGTCCTCCAGGAATAAGGATTATGGGCAAACTATTGTCACATGTTTTGTGATGCTCAAATACTCTTACAAAAAGGTGTTTTTTCTTAACTTCGATATATATTTCCCGGTATTTATATTGCGATTTAAGTATATCTATAGTGCTCATAAATCTATATCATCGTTGATTTTCAAAAGTATTTCTATATCAGCATTTGTGATCGCTTGAATGTTTTTCTCTATAATATCGTAAGGCCAATTCCACCAGGAAATTTTCAACAGTTGCTTTACTTGCTTATCAGAAAATCTTTGTTTAATAATTTTGGCAGGGTTACCAGCAACAATTGTATATGGAGGCACGTCTTTAGTAACCACACTTCTTGATCCTATAATTGCCCCGCTACCAATTTGTACTGCTGGCATAATTAAAGATTCATGACCAAACCACACATCATTTTCAACTTTTGTATTACCTTTGTTAGGGAAGCGCGGTTTATAGAGCTTCGACCATTCTTTCCCAAATATAGCAAATGGATAAGTACTTATACCATCCATTTGATGAGATGCACTGCTTGTGATAAATTGAGTCCCATGAGCTATTTGAACAAATTTACCAATAATTAGTTTTTCAGGAGAATGATCGTAAATATAAGGAGCAATTAATTTCTTGTAGTCCTTAATATTATCTCTGTGGTCATTGTAATAAGTAAAATCACCAATCTCTATGTTTGGATGATTTATAACATTTTTTAGAAAAACTGTATATGGCCAGGTTTCTCCTGTTGCTTCAATTGTGATAGGTCTAACAACATTAGGATCTATAGAGGGAAATTTTGACATTCTTGCACTAAATAATACATGTTAAGCTTCCTAGTGTTAGGAAGTTACTAATTTTTTAGATGATTTCTTTATCTTTAGCAATAGCATTAATTAAGATGTTGCAAACGGGTTTTTTAAGATAATAAACTTTCAAGTTGATTGGTATATTTTGTAGGAGAGAATTCTAGTACTTCATACGTTGCTAGGTCCTTTACTGCAAATGGGTCCTGTGCCAATATTCTTTGTAAGGAATCTTTGCTGCTACATTTAGCAATAATTATTCCACCGTTGCGTGGTACTTGAGGACCTGAAGCAATAAAAAAGCCCTTAGCATAATAATTGTTTAAGAATTCCAAATGCTCAGATTTAAAGGCATCAATTTTTTCTAAAGAAACCCTGTAATTCAAGATTACTATAAATAGGTTGCATTTACCATTATTCATACTATTTTCCTTATCAAGTAGTGTGCCAGCTTATATAATTTTCAAGAATAAGACAAAACAATTCTGTAATATCCTTCTTTTCAGATCAAGTATACTTAAATTAGAGTGGAAAAATTGTGTTCATAGTACGTTTTTTTGTTACCTACGAAAGGATTTTGATGTTAAAGTGGATAATAATTAACTTTATAAAAAAATATTAAACATGAAACAAGAAGCCAAAATCATCTTGATCATAATATTGCTTATTTTTCAGGCGCTGTATGCTAATGCTGAAGTAAAGTTTAGCGCAGAAGATTCAGATATTGCAAAAATTATGAAAGCTAACAAAATTGAAGGCACAATGCTACTAGTATCAGCAAATAATAAAGAGCAACATATTTTTAATCATAAAAGAGCAAATGCTAGGCTATCTCCTGCTTCAACTTTTAAGATTCCTAATTCAGTTATTGCTTTAGAAACTGGAGTGTTAAAAAATCAGTACCAAATCATCAAATGGGATGGTGAAAAACGTTTTCTTGATGTTTGGAATAAAGATCAGAATTTAAAATCTGCTTTTAAAGCTTCTTGTGTTTGGTTTTACCAAGAATTGGCACTCAGAATAGGTAAAGATAATTATAAGAAATATTTGAGACTGCTAGATTATGGTAATCAAAATACAGGCAAAGATATAACTAACTTTTGGTTATCTCATGAATTGCTGATTACACCAATAGAACAGCTGCAATTTTTGCAAAAACTGCACCATCAGCAGTTCAAAATATCTCCAAAAACGTATGAAATTTTAAAAGATATTATGCTTGAAGAAGAGACAGAAAGTTATAAATTATACTCAAAAACTGGTGCTGCAACTAAGGATTGGGTTGGGCACGGATGGTATGTAGGATATATTGTAACGAAAGATCAAACTTGGTATTTTGTTACAAATATTATGATTAACAGCATGGATGATTTACCTAAGCGAAAAAATGTTACTATGCAGGTTTTGAAGAAGAAAAAGATTATTTAAATGAGTTAGGAATGAAGAATCCCATAATAATTTTCGGTTCATCTAGGCCAAAAGGCAGTACCTGGCGTGCTATATGTGAATTAAATCATGATAGAGATATACCAGTAATAGATCTTAATACTCTTAATATTACCTCTTATGATTATGAGAATAAAAATCGAGATGATGATTACTTGCCTCTGATGGAAAAAGTACTTAAGCATAACCCTATAATTTTAGCTACACCAGTTTACTGGTATAGCATGAGTGCTCAGATGAAGATCTTCATTGATCGGCTAACTGATTGTATATCTATTCGCAAAGATATTGGAAAGAGTCTTAAGGGTAAAACTCTATATGTTCTTGCTTCTTATAGTACTAACTTACCTGAAGGTTTTGAGCTACCATTCTCTCAAACTTGTACATATATGAGCATGCATTATGGAGGTTGTTTTTTCTATTATGCTGGAGGAGATCGGGAATTGTTAAAAGGTAACGATAAGATAAAAGGATTTTATAAATTGTAAAAATCTTTTATTTGTCTGACTCATTGATCCTACTGATTGTTCCATTAGGTAGAAAATTAGCTTGTAAATATTCAAATAACTTTACTCGATTTTTGTCATCTGTATTTGATAGAAAAATTTGCTGGCAATATTCACCAATATCTTGGATTATTCTCATAGTACGGTAGTAGCAGATTGCATCGCTATTTACATTTGTTTTGCCATATCCTTTGTAAAAAAGATATTCCTCTTCAGTTGGTATATAACCACTATTCCAAATACCTGCGCCGACAAACATAAGATCACGTTCCTTTGGTGCTAGAATTACTGTATCCCAATCAAGTAGATATAGATCATTTTTTTTATCTATCAGCAAATTCCAACCATGTATATCGGCATGGCATAAAACGTACTCAATTCGTTGACTTTGTAAGAGGATACATAGCTCTTTGGCGATTTGTAGTAGATTCAAGATAATTTTGTTCTTAGATTGAAGAAATACAGCTACTTCTGATAATATATTTTCTTCAAAAATCTTATTTTCAATTTTTTCAAGAAATTTTGTAACTACCTGGCACCACATTAAAGAGAATGTTTCTTTGGGCACAATGTTTCTTATAGATTTAGGAATATCAGCGCTGTGTAAATTTTTTATAGTTGAACCTAATTGTAGCCATTGCTGATCCGATAATTTACCTTCTACTCCTGTGTGCCCACTAATGTAAGGATATAAAATAGCGGTAACAGAATTTAATTTTATCCATACTTGGCCTGGCTTTGTTGTCAGAGGAGATATGATATGCTTAATACCAAACTCATTTAGGAGTTTAGGTATGATCGCACTTGCCTGACAGAAATCTCCACTTCTAAGTTTTAGAAAATATTCCTTTTTGTCATTTGTTGTAATATGATAAACAGTTGTATTAAAATCATTTCCGAGCGGTAGAAAATAAATCTCACTAACCTTTAATCCATAGGCATGTTGTAAGCATTGAATGATTTCTTGGTGATTAATTTGAGGTTTTGTTTGCATAATAGTTATGTTAGCTAGTCTCTATAATCATAATCGGAAAAAATCTCTGCTAATATTTTTTCTCGTTGCAGTGATTCAGGACCGGATTCTTGTAAGCACTTCCATAGAGTCCAGCCACGTCCTCTTTTCCATGTGTCTTCATCGAGACTTAAATGTGATTTGAAAATACTTCTATTTTCCTTGTCAAATAGAGTCCAGGCTACCATCAAATCACAAGCTGGATCACCAACTACTATACCACCAAAATCAATGATGGCAGCTACTCGATTATTATTAATAATGATGTTACCAATAGTAAAATCCCCATGCACCCATACAGGTGGTTTGTTCCAACTAGATTGTAAAGCTTGATGCCATATTTTAGTTGCTTTATTTGCATCAATGCAATGTTGTAATCTTTTAATTGATAGCTGAATTTCTTTATCGTATACGCTAGGATGAGCGCCACGGTAAAAACTTTCAGCACCAGCTTCTGGAGCACCGCTGGTATTTATTTTATGAAACTCATTCAAAAATTGAGCTAAGTCTAAAGCAGCTTGATTTAAATCTATATCTTTTAATTTCACAAGGTTAGCGCTTTTACCTTCAATCCATTTATATATACTCCATCTCCAAGGAAAGAGTTCTGAAGGCTCTGCTTGCCTTATCGGCATAGGAATTTCAAGAGACAAATGCTTAACAAACTTAGGCAACCATTTTTCTAACTTGGCATTTTGTAGCGCATATCGTTCTGCTGTTGGCAATCTAATTAACTTATCTTTGCCCAAACAAAAAGTATTATTATTAAAGCCTTGCGTTTCAGTTGGTTTAATTTCTAAATTAGACCATTCAGGGAATTGTTCTGCGACAAGTTTAGTAACCAACTTTGTATTTACTTTTAAGGCACTCATATTACTGGAACTATAATATCTTGCTACAATATGTGCTCGTATGTATCGTACTGCATTTTTTGGCGGATGGGGTGGGATTCGAACCCACGATACGGGGAAACCGTATGCCGGTTTTCAAGACCGGTGCTTTCAACCGCTCAGCCACCCATCCTTAAAGAAGAAAAACCATTAGCATTATATCAATAATTTGTGATTAGTGAATTATAATATTGAATTTCTGATTCTATCATTTTCATAATTTTATGGTGCTCTTGGTTATGTTTTTGTATCTCCTCTTCTGTAGCGCCATAATAAATTTTTCTGCCATGATATCTTTCATATTTATCTGCCAACTTTTCTAATATATGTACTTTTTCATGATTACTACTATCTGGATCATGTAATGTTAAAATATCTTTTTCATCAACATCATCTAAAAAATCTTTAGGTAATGTCCTTAGCAAATTATGATTTGCTGATGAAGAATGGGGAATGTGAGAATGTTTACTAAAAGAATGTTTTTGGTTTTCATCAAATGATTGATTTAAAGTTTGTTCAAAATTTTTAGGCATATACTGAGAAATAAAACTTGCACCTTTGGCAAGTAAAAGTAAGCTTTCAGATTTTTGGGCCCATTTAGGCAGTTTTGTATTATCATCGTAAACATCAGATCTATCTTTAACATCAAGAGCTGGCCACATCATAATCATAAAATAGAAAGCAAAACTTACTAAAAAACATCCTCTAACAAAGCCAAAAAATAAGCCTAAAGACCTATCAATAATACCGCCGCATATTACTGCTAGCAAAGCAACTATAATACTATTAATGATTGCAATAATTATCGCAATTAATACAAACAATGCTACAATACTAAAAGTATTAGCTAAGTCTTTGCTTGAAGTGTATTTTTCAAAAACAGGAATAAGTAGATCCGAAAACTGCACTGCTAAAATAAAGGATACAATCCAGCCAATTAATGATATCGAAGATTTAATCAGACCTCTAAATAAACCAAATAAAGTAGAGATAGCGATGATTGTAATGATAAGTAAATCAAAATGAGTAAAGGCTAAAAAATCTAATTGCAGCATCAAAAACCTAATTTTCATAATTTAAATATTCTACATACTATTATCTAGTAAGTAATTAATCAATAAATTTATGCTATTTATAACCTCTTCTTTATAATTTTACTATGCTTTACTGCTTACTATGTAGTTTTTGCATATAATTAAGTAATTAATTAAAAATTAATTTTTTCCTCTTATTATTAGTAAATATATAAAGAAAAAATAATATGGTTACAAAAGCTCATGCTAGTCCTAGGCAAGCTATTACTAGGAAAAAACAAGCATCATCTCATAAAGATAATGATGCAAAAATAGGATTGGTTAAAAATACCTATAATCCTTGGATTATAGGGGGGTTAAGTGCCTTAGCAGCTTTGTGGCCACATGCTGCACCTATAGCTGGATTAGTATGTGGAGCATATGTAGCATGGAATACATCTACCATACATAAAAATAACTTGGCTAATAAATCCGTTAAAACTTTTTTTGGTGCAATTGCTAGTACTATTGCAGGTATGGTTGGAATGATGTTTCCTCTGGTTATTTCGTCAATACCAGTAAATATGGCAATCACAGGTACTAAAATGACTATTGATGCAATTCGAGATCAAAATAGTGAAGATGATGATTTGCAGCAAAAAAAGAAAAAACAGCGAACTCAGCTTAATATTGATCGTTGGAGCGTTTTTAAAAGGTTAACTTTTGCTATATTAATTGGTGGGTTTCCTATAATAGGGCCAGTTCTAGGAATATTACTTTTAGAGCAGGAAACACAATCATTCCAGCATAAAAATCAAACATAGGGATTTTTACTTTTAGACTTAATTACTTTGACAGGGATTGCTTGCAAATTAAAATCCTCAACAAATTTATTAGTAAGATATTTGATATAATGTTTTGGTAATTCATCAGGTTTATTGATAAAAATACGAAAACTAGGTGGTTTTGCTTTGACTTGAGTTATATATTTGATTCTAATTCTAGTCCCTGTTCTAGATAGTGGAGGTTGGTGCTCTTCTGTAACATATGCAAGCCACTCATTAAGTTTTGAAGTGGAAATTTTTGTATGCCACAGTTGGAATTGTCTGATTGCTTTATCTAGTATCTGATTTAAGTGTAATTTTTTTAAAGCTGATATATAGATTATTGGTATGCGCTTTACCTCAGATAGTTTTGTTGTTATATCGTGCTCGAGGTCTTTTTTTATCATCTTTAATTTTTTCGATGATTTTATCTCATCAATTTTATTTACAGCTAATATTAGTGGTTTACCTTTTTTTATTGCGATATTTGCAATTTTTAAATCTTGGTTTTCAAGCAGTAAATTTATATCAATTACTAGTACAACAATATCAGAATAATCTATTGACTGTATTGTTTGATTTACTGATAGTTGCTCAATGCTATATTCACTAATATTGCTTTTTTTTCTTACTCCTGCTGTATCTACTAGTTTTATTTGAAAGTCTTTATAATTTAAAGTGGTTATGATTGAATCTCTTGTGATACCTGGTTCAGCACCTGTAATCAGTCTTTCTTCTTTTAGTAAACTATTAATGCAAGTTGATTTGCCTGCATTTGGACGCCCTACTATAGAGATTTTTATATCACGGCTAATTTGCTTGTTACTGTCATCAATATTTTTGCTATCTTCTTCTGTAAATTTTTCAATATCATCTTCGATATTATGGTATTTAAGGATATACTCATAAATAGCTTCTAAACCGATATTGTGTTCAGCAGAAATTTGACATAAGTTTTCATGGCCAAATGCAAGAATATCATCAGTATTTTGTTCTATTTTTTTATTTTCACACTTATTAATAACTGCTAGTACTGGCAAATTATATTTGCGCAAAAATATTGAAATATCCTTATCTTCAGCACTGATTGCCTTGCGTCCATCGAGAACAAATAATATTAAATCAGCCTTTGCTAAAGCAGTCTTGGTTTGCTCGTTTATTCTTTGTTCAAGAGGAGTTAATTTTTTATTGATATATAATCCTGCTGTGTCTACTAACTCAAAAGGCATGTTGTCAATGAACGCTGTTCCGGTTTTATAATCACGAGTAACACCAGAAAGATCGTGCGTTATTGCTTTGCGCAAGCCGATGAGTTTATTGAATAAAGTTGACTTGCCTACATTAGGCTTGCCAATAATTACAACTGTAAACATTATTATATTTTACTTAAGTTATTTAGGATTAGCTTAGCACTGATAAATATCCAGAGTTACTAAACAAATACACCTTATTTCCTGCTATAATCGGTGGTGAATATATATCTTGAATGACGGATTTTTTATTTAATCTTTTACCAGTTTTTGCTGAAATCATTAGTAATTGGCCATTTGAAGTACAAATATATAAATTTCCGTTGACCATTACGGGACCACTGAATTTTGTAGAATCTGAAGTTTCCTTTTTATTATCTTGAGCTGAGATTAGAGAGTGAACCCACTTGACTGCCCCTGTATCTTTATAAATTGCTAATAATTTTTTTTCTTTATTAATCGAATAAATAAAATCATCAGCAATCCATATAGCATTATTTCCACCTGTATTTGCTTTGACCCATTCTGTTTCTCCTGAATCAAGATTCAGAGCTATTAAATCTCCTCCGTAATTTGATAAATAGACAGTTTTGTTTTTTATCACAGGAGTTGTATCGATATCATTTAAATATGCTTGCTTAATTCCAGAACCTAACAAATTATTCCATCGCAATTCACCATTGCTAGCATCAATTGCAGAGATTTGTCCAGAAGAAGAAGGTATAATTACTAATCCATTGGTTGCTTCTATTGAAGCATGACCTAACATGCCAAATTCTTCTAAAGCATTCTCATAAGTCCAAAGGACAGAGCCTACTTCTAAATCTAGGCAATAAAGTTTATTATCAACTGTTACAACATATACTCTGTTCTTATATATCGCAGGGGTAGATCTCGATATATTGCTTAGTCTATAGCGCCATACTTCATCACCGTTACGGCCATTAAGTAATACTAAATCTTTGTCTCCATAGGTAGCTGCAAGGTAATTGCCAGCAACTGCAATACCACCACCTATAAAATCACCATTAGCTTTGTCTAGTGATTTTTCCCATAATATCTTGCTTGGGTCATCTGCTTTATAAGCATAAACTTTACTACCATTATCTAAGACAAATAAAGTATCTTTTATGATTACTATGTTTTTTGAAATATCTGGCATCGCAGAAGATCTATATAATCGATAACTATTTTCTTTTGATAAGTTTGATGAAATAGCTATATTTTCAGCTATTCCCCTAAGAGAAAAGCTACTCGAGTGCCATTGGTAATTTTTTTGAGCTGCTGGAATAGTAATAGAGTGATATTGAAGAGATGGATCTGGTTCTATCGCAGAAGTTTCAGAAACATCTTCATAAACTCCTGTAGAAAGTAGTTTAGTTTCTTTACTGCATGCAAATAGACCTAGCGACAACAAAACTACAATAGTGTATCGTAACATAATACATAATAACATTTTACTTTACGTAGCTAAATTAGTGTGCTGAATACTATAGTATAAAGCAGGAAAAAGCAAGGTTACATAAAAAGATTTTTTAGAAATGATTACTCAAATCTAGATAAAACAAGATTTATAAGATCTAAGGTATCTTTATACTAAAAACTCTCTGAGTTATGTTTGGCTTGCCCATTAAAGTAATATATCATATAAATGTTACTTGTAATCAAAGAGCCCAATAGGTGGCAATTTGAGCTTCTTGGTTGCATTTTATTGTCAAAAAAAGGAGAGATGGTATATGACAAATAATATAGAAATACGCTTAGCTTTACCACAAGATAAGGAGTTCATTTATAATTCATTAAGTGATATAGTTGTGGAAGCAGGTGTTAAAGACAGATTCAGCCTTACTAAAGAATCTTTAGAGAAAATAATGTTTTTTGATAAGCTTGTTGAAGCTTTTATAGCAGTAAAAGGAAATGATTTAGCAGGTCTTGCGGTATTTTCTGTTACTCATAGAAATTTTATGCTGTTTAATAAATCAGGTCTCTATCTGCATGATATCTATATTCTTCCAAAATATCGCCGGCAGGGAATTGCAACAAAACTAATAGATAAGCTCAAGGAAACGGCAAAAGAACGTAATTTGGGGCGCATAGATTTTATGGTGCTTAAAAACAATGCTGCAGGAAATCAACTTTATGATGCGCTACCTGACGTTAATGAAGTTGATTATATAAAATATATGAGAATTAAAGTTGATTAAGAGCCTGTGTCATTGTATCTCATAATCTATATGAAATGCTAGATTAGCATCATTTTTGGAGTAGTATATTAATATAACTAAATAAGGAGAAAACATATGATAAATGCACCTTTATCTGGAGAAGTAGATAATACGCAAGAAAGCTATACAGATTATTGGAGTCATATAGAGTTGGGTGCTGCTAACTACGGGGAAGATGGTCATACGCAAGCTTCGCAATCAAAAACTGTATTTATGGAGTTAAAGAATGTAACATCTGCTCCAAATTATTTTTCGCATTTGCCTTCACAGGAAGGTTTTTCGTATGTTCCACAGCATCAATACGATGTTTTGTTTTTAACTTTGGATAAGTTGGTTGCAGCAAAAGGAGAGAAGGGTATTTTTCATGTTAATGATCTGTTTACAGAATATACTGAGTATGCAGTTATGCACTTAAAGAATTATGCAAAAAATAAGGGTTATGACTTTGTTATAATAGAGCCTGTAATCGGAGATTATACAAAGATAGTTACTCATGAAACTCTGTCTAAATATAACAAAATAAAATACGATAGTGTGCATTTAAAAAATCCTGAAGTATCTTTCTATAATTTTGGCATTGATGGTAGCAAGATGCTATCTGATGACAATAGTCGTCAAAAGGCAAGAGATACATTACAACTTCTTGCAAATTTATCATGTCACGGGTTGTTCTTTTTTCCTATAAATCATAGTTATAATTTTATTCCTAAGAAAGAATATGAGCAGTATATAGAGAAAGGGCAATTTTATAAAACTACAACAGAGTGGAGCGCAGTTGGTTATCATTTTCCTGAGGGTAAAAGTTATCCTGTTTGTTTCGGTGCTGTTTATTTTATTGCCTCACTTGCTGAATGCTAAATAACACAGTCATTTCCAGCAAGTAAGAAAGAGAAAATCTATAGAGGTATTTTGTAATATTGATGACTATATTTATCTACGGCCAAATAACTTTTCTATATCTTTAAGATGTAACTCTATATATGTAGGGCGGCCATGATTACACTGTCCAGAATGAGGCGTGTTCTCCATTTCTCGAAGCAGCGCGTTCATCTCATCTTTGTTCATAATACGTCCTGATCTTATGCTATGGTGGCAAGCGTATGTAGCTAAAATGTAATTCATTAATTCGTTGAAAGAGATATTTTCCTCAAATTCAATAAAATCATCTACTATATTTTGTATTAATTTTTTTGTATTACAATTTCCTAAAAGCTGGGGTATTTCAGTTACAATTATAGACTGCTTCGTACAATTTTTGACTTGTATTCCTAATTTTTGTAAACTTTCTTGTGCTGCTAAGATTTTGTCCATCACATCATTATTCACTTCTATAATTTCTGGAATTAATAAACGCTGTTTGCTAATACTGCCATTTTTAAGCTGTTGCTTAAGTTGCTCATACACTAGTCTTTCATGAGCAGCATGCTGATCAATAATGACTATACTATCTTTAGTTTGTGACACTATGTAAGTTTCATGCAGCTGACATTTTGCTGCTCCTAGTCTGTATTCATGATTTACTGGATCTGTACGATCTTCAGCAAAATCTTTAGTCGTTGGTATTTTGAACTCAGGAATAATTTCATCAATATCAGGCTGTATAGGTTCTTGATATGTTGACACTTCAGAAAAAAATGAGGAAGAATTAAACTTTTTATCTGAGGATTGGTAAGAGATATTTTTTTTGCCAGAAGTAGAAGAGCCAGAGACAAAAGAAGAATATTGTTGATTTCTCCTATTATAGTTTTCTATATTTGCTGCTTTGAGGGTGTCATTTGCTATAGTAGAGGAAACACTACTACCTTGCGCCAATAAAGCATTTTTAAGCGTACCAATCACTAAATTTCGTACCAAATTTATATCACGAAACCTTACCTCAGTTTTAGCTGGGTGAGCATTGACATCTACAAGTTCATTAGCTAACTCAATAAATAATATAACTACTGGATATCGATCACGACTGATAAAATCTTTATAAGCAATGCGAATAGCGGTGTTTAGTAGTTTGTCTTTTACAGGGCGATGATTTATATAAAGATATTGCTCGGCAGAAGTACCTCTGTCATAAGTTGGTAAGCTAATATAGCCATAAATTTTTACTGGATTTTCGCCTCTATTATTAATAAAGATTGAATTATCGATAAATTCTTGATGAAATAGCTCATTAACTCGCTGCTCTAAGGAGTTTTCTACTTTTTTAGTAATCAGATTAAACAAAGTTTTGTTGTCTGAAGAAAGATTAAACATAACATTAGGATTAGCTAAAGCGACTCTTTTGATCAAGTCTTGTACATGCTGTATTTCTGTTTTTTCTTTGCGTAAAAATTTTAATCTAGCTGGTGTAGAAAAAAATAAATCACGCACTTCTATAGTAGTGCCAACGTGATGAGCTACAGGTATAATATTTTGTACTTTGCCACCAGCTATTTCAAGCATATGACTTTCATTGGAATCTGCACAGCAGCTTTTAATAGTCATCCTACTAATAGACGCAATAGATGGTAAGGCTTCGCCTCGGAATCCAAAATATTTTATATCAAGCAAATCATCGTTAACTAATTTTGATGTTGTATGTCTTTTGATAGCAAGAAGCAAATCTTCTTTTGACATACCACAACCATTATCAGAAATAAGAATCAGATTTTTACCTCCTGCTTCTATTTTTATTGTAATTTCAGTTGCGCCAGCGTCTATAGAGTTTTCCACTAATTCTTTAACAACAGACGCGGGTCTTTCGACAACTTCACCTGCTGCAATCCTGTTGATAGTAATGGGAGATAATTCTTTAATCTGTGGTTTGTTTGTGATTTCTAGATTCATGCTGTAATACCTTTTAGTCTCTGCTTTGCCTTATCTGCTCCTATGATGGGTAATAAGCACTTCAACTCTGGGCCGTAATTAAGACCAGTTAAAGCAAAACGGATAGGTAAAAAAATCTCAGAACCTTTTCTTGACGTTGACTTTTTAATTAAACTTATCCATTTTTGCCACGTTGATTCATCCCATTGTTCTTCTGTAGGAAGTAAAGAGCAAGCCTCAGATAAAAACTCTTGATCTTTTACATTAATTTGTGGTGCAATTTTTTTAAAACATACATTATACCAAATTTTTATTTCTGATATTTTTTGTATATTATTTCTTACAATAAACCAGAATTTTTCATCAATAAATATTCCTATTTTTTCTAGCCGCTGTTTTATCTCTGCAAAATTATATTGGGATATTATTTTATGATTAATACGAATAAGATCTTTTTCGTTATATGTTGTAGGGCTTTTATGGAATTTTTTGATATCAAAATAATTAATTAAATCTTTTATATCTAAGTATTCTGTAGGTTCACTAGCTGTACCTATTGTTGCTAGAAGATTATTTAAAGTCATAGGTTCTATTTCTTTTTCTTCTCTCAAAGTTTTAATATCAAAACCTCCGGTTCTTTTTGATAGCTCTGCATCTTTGGAAGTAACTCTTGGTAAATGAGCAAAAACTGGCACTGGTGCATTTAATGTTTCAAGTAATTGAATATGTATAGCTGTATTATTTACATGATCGTCTCCTCTGATGATATGACTAATATTAAAGTCTATATCATCAATTACGGAACATAACATGTAGGTCCAAGTACCATCTGCACGAATTAATATAGGATCACTGGCTGTTCTAGCATCAATCTTTATTTCTTCTCTTACTAAGTCGTGCCAACATACAATTTTATCCTCTAATTTGAATCGAAAATGCGGAACTCTATCTTCGGATTCTAACTTTTCTTTTTGTTCCCTAGTCAGACTTAAAGAATAGCGGTCATATATTGGTGGTTTGTTTTGAGATAGCTGAATTTTACGCTTTATTTCTAGTTCTTCAGGAGTTTCGTAGCAAGGATATAATTTTCCACTCTGAATCAATTGCTGTTTAACTTGCTCATAGCGGTCTAATCGACTTTTTTGATTTAAACTTTTATCCCATTTTAGTCCTAACCACAGTAAATCCTCTTTAATTGCATCTTCAAATTCTTTTTTTGATCTAGTGACATCAGTATCATCAATGCGCAAGATAAATTTACCATTGTATTTACGTGCAAATAACCAGCTAGCAAGAGCAGTTCGTATATTACCTACATGCAATAGTCCTGTAGGGGAGGGGGCAAATCTTGTAATAACCTCTTTTACTTTCATTATTCTACAAATTTATTTGTTATAGGATATCTGCGATCGACATTAAAGTACATAGTAGAAATTTTTGTTCCTGGTGGTGATTGTCGACGCTTAAACTCTGATGTGTGTAGCATTCTAATTGCTTCCTCAACAGTGCTTTTGTTAAATCCCTTATTGATTATATCTTGTTTAGATAAATTTTCTTCTATTAAATGGTATAATATTGGATCTAATACTTCATATGGAGGTAAAGTATCTTGATCTGTTTGATTGTATCTTAATTCTGCAGTTGGGGGCTTAACTAAGATATTATTGTGAATTATTTGGCTTTTCTTATTTAAAGAATTATGTGGAATATGTTTGTTTCGCCACTTAGCAAGAAGATATAATTCTGTTTTATACAAATCTTTAATGGGAGCGTATCCTCCGCAAGAGTCACCGTACAAAGTTGTATAACCTGTAGCATGCTCAGATTTATTGCTGGTATTTAATAATAAGCCACCAATTTCATTGCTTATTGCCATTAAAATTATTGACCTTATACGAGCTTGCGCATTTTCTAGAGTATAGTCACTTAATTTTGTACAGTAGATAGTTTTTTGCAAAGTAACAAACATATCCTCAATGGATATAATTTCGTATGGAATTGCTAATTTTTTAGCTAATGTTATGGCATCATCAAGACTTTGCTGAGATGTATATCTGCTAGGTAATATAATAGAATGCACTTTTTTTGCTCCTAAAGCATCAGCTGCAATTGTTGCAACTATTGCAGAGTCTATGCCACCTGAAAGGCCTATTATTAATTTGTCGAAATTATTCTTTTTGGTATAGTCTTTTAAACCTAAAACCATTGCCTGATATATTAGCTCTGAGGAACTAGGTACAGATATTTTGTTTTGCTTGTTGGCAATAATTTCTTTATCTTTTTTGATGCTAACGCAAATGTTGTCTTCAGCAAAAAAATTTGCCTGTGAAATGACTTTACCTTGGCTATTTAATACAAAAGATCCTCCATCGAATATTATGCCGTCTTGTCCACCGACTTGGTTAAGATATATAAAAGGCTTATGGTATTTTGTACAAATTTTTTGAGCTATTTCTAAACGAGTAGCAAATTTATTCTTATCAAAAGGAGAGGCATTAATACTAATGTATATATGTGCTGATTTTTTATGCAAATTTTCTGGTACTTCAGGAAACCAGCCATCTTCACAGATCATTATTCCAAGCTTAATTCCTTTGTAATTAATTGGTGATGCAATTTTCCCTTGCGCAAAAAGTCTTTTTTCATCAAAAACACCATAATTCGGTAAATGATGTTTGTTAACAATTGCTTTGCTTTTTCCATCAGCCAAAATAAATGCAGAATTATATAGCTTATGTTTGTTTTCGTAAATGCATCCAAGAATAATTGCGCAATTTTTTCCAGTAGTTAACTGAGCTAGTGTATTACGATAATAATTTACCTTCTCAACTAAAGATTTTTTAAAAACTAAATCTTCTGGTGGGTAACCAGTTAATGCTAATTCAGATGTGATAAGGAAAGAAGACTGTTGTTCAACGGCTTGTTGGTATGCTTGAAGTATTTTGTTGAAATTTCCTTCAATATCGCCAACAGTGAAATTTATTTGCGCAAGACAAAATTTAAATTCTTTCTTCATATCTCTAGCGTTTCATGAAATACAAGATAGCAAGTATAGCGATAACTAATGCTTGTAAAGCAACCCTAAGCGACATTAATTTATTGCTTTTCTTTGATTCAATTTTCTTGCCTGAGGCTAATTTTGCAACACCTATTATCACCACAGATAAGGTAATTAGCATTAAAATTATAATTATAAACGGAATAATTTGCATACGCACTACCTTTAATTGTTGGGTTAAAACACTTAAAGATACACAATAGACCACAGTATTTTTAAATGCTATAGTGAATTTATTCTAAACTTAATAACTGCCTTTTTATTTGTCTAGTTTTAGTAATTTTTACTCCTAGCTTCGAGTTCTGAGTTTGTCTAAATCCACTATACAAAAATTTTCATCAAGCAATTAACACTATTTCTTGATTTCATATACTTTAATATGTTACACTTAGCCTTTGCCAATAGAGTTTTATCAATGTCACTGAAGCAAAGCAGCATAGCCAAGCTAACTAAAGAGTATTTTGTTGAATTTTTTACTAGTTTTGATGGTAATATACCCGAATATAGTATATATAATACAGTAATAAGCGAAGTTGAACGTAGTCTTATTGAAGTGGCATTGCATACAATGCAATATAATCAAACAAAAACAGCAAAAATACTAGGAATAAGTAGAAATACTTTGCGCAGTAAGATTAAATCTTTAAAAATTGATGACAAATATAAAGCAGCTATTAAGTAGAAGAATCTTTGCTTTCCTTATTTTAGCTTCTATAGCATTTACTATTTTAACTTATGTTGTAGCTACAAAAAATGCTTATCATAATGAGCAAAATGCATATTTGCTAATACTTCTATTTTTCATAGACTCTATTCTATTCTTTTCTCTGTTGTTGTTAATATCAAAGCGTCTGTTTTCAATATGGATAAAACGAAAGTCAGACTTTCATGGTTCAAGATTACAAGGCAGAATCTTACTAATGTTTGGCTTATTATCTATTATTCCAGCAATTTTGATTGCTGTATTTTCAACGTTATTCTTTCGTTATGTTATTGATTCTTGGTTTGATAAAAAACTTAGCACAGTATTAGATGAGTCAATAGTTGTTGCAAGCTCTTATATTAAGGAGCATCAAGAAACTTTGAAAGTTAGAGCTAAAGCAATGGCTATGGAAATTGACAATAATGTTATTCACTATAATTTAACTGCTAATAAACGAATATTTTTTGAAATTGTAACGTCTTTAACTGATTTAAATGCGTTATCTGAATCGGTTATATTCTATAATAATGAGCCCATCATTAGGAGTAGGTTTGGAGCAGCTCTATCTTTTACCCATTTTCCTGAAGAGTATTATAAAAAAGCTGCATCGGGAGAAATAGTTATAATTAAAGATTATCCGAATAAAATTAGAGCAATGGTAGCTTTACGTAGCATCCCTAACAGTTTTTTGGTTGTAGGAAAGTACATTGATAGTAAAGTGGTTAATCATATTAAAAAATCTCAAGGAGCAGCAGAGCAATATAGAAATTTAAAAAATAAAATTGTTAGCACGCAATTACAATTTGTTATAGTTTTTTTAGTTTTATCAATGTTGTTGCTTTTGCTTTCTATGTATGTAGGAATGTATTTTGCAGGTACTATAAGTAAACCAATTCTAAGGTTGGTTAAAGCTACTGAAAAAGTAAGGCAAGGTGATTTTGCAACAAAAGTAGAAGAAGGGCCTGAGAATGATGAACTTGCTAATTTATCTCGTGCTTTTAATTTGATGACGGAGAGAATTTCTGCACAACAGGACAAGTTAATTCAAGCCTATACTGAAATAGATGATAAAAGAAAATTTAACGAAGCAGTATTATCAGGGGTCTCTGCGGGTATTATTGCTCTTTCTACTGATTATAAAATCGAATTAATAAACGAGTCTGGTGTAAAATTACTTAATGTGAAGCGAAACCAAATAATAGGGTCTTTTGTTGATAATATAATTCCAGAATGCTCAAGTCTTATAGATCAAATAGATCACCATACGCGAAAACATGCACAAGCAAAAATAAAGATTAAAGTCGGTTATAAGCTTCTTACTTTATTTCTAAAGATAGTAGTAGAGTTTACACATAATAAAGTAAAAAGATATATTTTAACATTTGACGATATGACTGAGCTAGTAAGAGCGCAAAGATATGAGGCGTGGTCAGATGTTGCTCGCCGTATAGCCCATGAAGTGAAAAATCCTCTTACTCCTATAAGGTTAGGTGCAGAAAGGCTGAATAATAAATATAAAGATGAAGTCAAGGATACCTTGTCTTTTCAAAAATATACAAATACTATAATCAGGCATGTGAGCGATATCGGAAAAATTATAGAGGAATTTTCTCGTTTTGCTAGAATGCCTGCTCCTGTGATGGAAGAAGTTAATATTTCTTCAGTAATACAAGACTTAGTTTTTTCGCGTAAATGTGTTAGAGCAAATATAGAATATTTAATAGAAGCAGAAGAGAATATTAAAGTTTTATGTGACCAGACGCAAATAAGTCAAATGTTTACTAATATTTTAAAAAATGCTGAAGAGTCTATCGAAGCTACTGAAAGATACAATAAGGATGAAGGAAAAATAGAAGTAAAAATTATAAAAAATAAAGAATATGCTGATATCATTATTAAAGATAATGGTAAGGGATTTAATTCTGCTACTTTAGATAAAATTACTGAGCCATATTTTACTACTAGAAGTAGTGGTACAGGGCTGGGGCTTGCAATAGTGAAAAAAATAGTTGATGACCACAACGGTAAGCTTATAATAAAAAATGATAAAAACAATTGTGCCGTAGTTAATATACTGGTACCTTTAATTTAATGTAAAATACTAATAAATAAGATTTGAGGTTATCTAATGAGAGGGAATACAGTTCTTGTTGTCGATGATGAAAAAGATATCACAGACTTAGTTTCTGATATTCTCATAGATGAAGGTTTTCACTGCATTACTGCGCAAAATAGTGATGATGCACTTAAAGCTATTGAGAAAAATACTATTACTATAGTTTTGTTAGACATATGGTTACAAGGAAGTAATTTGGATGGTTTGGGTATTCTTGAAGTGATAAAGAAGAAATACCCATATATTCCTGTGATAATGATTAGTGGCCATGGAACTATTGAAACTGCTGTCAATTCAATAAAAATTGGGGCTTACGATTATATAGAGAAGCCGTTTAATTCTGATAAGTTATCTATAACAATTAAAAGAGCTTGTGAATCTATTAAATTGAAGAGAGAAAACACAGAATTAAAAAAGAAAATTGCAAAAAAAGTAGAATTGACAGGACAAAGTAAGGCTATAGAGCATTTGCGTTCTTTAATAGATAAAATAGCTCCTACCTCAAGTAAAATAATGATCCAAGGAGAAGCTGGTAGTGGTCGTGAATTAGTGGCAAAACTAATACATAGAAAATCTCCTAGGCGTCATAATACTTTTGTAAAACTTAACACTTCAATTTTATCAAGTAGCAAAGTTAGTGCTGAGTTATTTGGTGTTGATAAAAATGATTTTGGTTTGATTGAATTAGCTAATAAAGGTACTTTATTTATTAACGAAGTAGGTGACTTACCTCTATATGTACAACATAAAATACTTACTGTCATCAAAGAGCAAGATCCTGATAGCAATGTTGATGCCAATAATCGTGATATTAGAATTATTGCTTCCACCTCGAAGGATTTGAAGAAAGAAATAAAAGAGGGTAATTTTTTACAAGATTTATATTATAGGTTAAATGCCATATCTGTTAAAGTGCCGTCTTTAAACGAACGTTTAGAGGATATAGTAGATCTATGTTATCATTTTATGAAGCATTTTGAGAAATCTGCTAACCTACCAAGTAAAAAAATTGATAGCAAAGTTATAGAAATATTAATGCAGTATGATTGGCCAGGAAATGTTCGCCAGTTAAAGAACTTGATCGAGTGGTTATTAATTAATGCTAAAGTATTTAGCACTTCTATTATAACGACTGATATGCTGCCACAACATATATTTGAAAAAAATAAATCTTCTTCTCTTTTTGATTTTGACACTGAAATTATGTCTATGCCTCTTCGACAAGCTAGAGAAATATTTGAACGCAAATATCTATCGGCACAAATGGCTAAGTTTAATAATAATATATCTAAAACTTCATTATTTGTAGGAATGGAAAGGTCGGCGTTGCATCGAAAATTAAAATTGTTAAACATTCATCACAACGATGTAAAAGTAAAATCAGTTGAAAAAGTAAGCTAAAACTGATTTTTAGAGCAAAAACAGCTTTCAAATGGAATTATTAGATAAAAATTATCAGGTATCTTCTCCAAAAATTATAATTTTTGACTGGGATAATACTTTAGTTGATAGCTGGAGTTTAATGTACCAAGTAATTAACAGGACTCTTTTGCAGTATGGCAAAGAAGAATGGAGTTTAGATGATGTAAAAAACCGTATTCATCGTTCGATGCGTGATACCATGTCTCTTTATTTTCCTGATAATTGGCAAGAAGTAGGGCAGTTCTTTCGTCAATGCTATTCGCAGTTTACAAAAGAAATCAAACCTTTGCCAGACGCAGAATCTTCGTTGGTTTTGGCATTAAATAAAAAAATATTATGCGCTATAGTTAGCAATAAAACTAATCACTTTTTATTAGAGGAAATTAAATTTTTGAATTGGAGTAAATATTTTCAATCAACAATTGGTTCTGGAGACTTAGCCTACGATAAACCATCACCTATCACTGTGCAGGAAACTCTAAAGAGAATTATTGGAGATACAAATATAGATAGTGAACAAGTATGGTTTATCGGCGATACAGTTACTGATATGGAAACTGCTTATAATGCAAATTGCGTTCCGGTGTTTTTTGGAAATGAAGAAAATAATTTTATACGTTACAAAAGCTGCATGCCAAAAATATGGTTTAAAGACCATAAATTACTGTCTCACTATTTAGAGATGTTATAAAATAATGATGGTAACTGATGTTAGATGATTTTATTCTTTCAAAAGTAAAAAGAAAAGACTTGCTTTATGATAGAGCTCTTATTAATGGTCAATGGATTGGGGCAAAAGATGTAATCTCAGTTGATAATCCTGCTACGGGGAAACAGATTGCAACAGTGCCAAGTCTAGAAGTAGCTGACATTAAGAAGGCTGTAGAAGCTGCTAAATTAGCTTTTACTAAATGGAAAAAAGTATTACCAAAAGAAAAAGCGTATTTATTACGTAAATGGTACAATTTAATCATCGAAAACAAAGAAGATTTAGCTGCGATTATTACCGCTGAGTCTGGTAAGCCTTTAGTTGATGCTCTTAATGAAGTAGAATATGCTGCTAGCTTTGTTGAGTGGTTTGCGGAAGAAGCAAAGAGAGTATACGGTGATGTTTTTCCTATTAACAAACCTAATGTTCGTTATTTGGGAATAAAAGAGCCAATAGGAGTGGCAGCGGCGATAACACCTTGGAATTTTCCTGCAGCTATGGTTACACGCAAAATTTCACCTGCTCTTGCTGCTGGTTGTACTGTTATATTAAAGCCATCCGGAGAAACCCCTTTATCTGCTCTTGCATTGGCTCATCTAGCAATAGAGGCTGAATTACCAAAAGGAGTATTAAATATTGTTACTGGAAAATCTCAGAAGATAGGACTAGAGTTTTGTAGCAACAATGACATTAGGAAAATCAGTTTTACTGGTTCTACTGAAATAGGTAAATATCTTTACCAGCAGTCAGCATCAACTCTAAAAAGACTTTCATTGGAGCTAGGAGGCAATGCTCCTTTTATAGTATTTGACGATGCTAATCTTGAACTTGCTGCAGAAGGATTAGCTAGATTAAAAGAGCGTAATACAGGACAATCATGTATAAGTGCAAATCGTATATTTGTTCATGAAAAAATATATAATAAGTTCAAAGATATAATTATAGAGAAATACAGTAAATTAGTAGTTAGCGATGGCTTTGATTGTAATGCTAACCAAGGACCATTAATTAATGAAAAAGCTGTAATAAAAATTAAAGAACTTATACAAGATTCGCTGTCTAAAGGTGGCAAAATTTTGTATCAAGGAAAAACACCTGGAGGGAAATGCTATTATCCTGTCACAATAATAGAGTTACCTAATGCAGAAGTTGATATTGCGCGTCAAGAAATTTTTGGTCCAGTTATCACTCTTTATAAATTTAATTCTGAACAGGAGTTAATAACGCAAGTTAACAGTAGTAATTACGGTTTAGCTGCCTATCTATATTCTGACGATAAAAGTAAAATATGGAAAGTAACAGAGCAACTCGAATTTGGTATGGTAGGGGTAAATGAAGCAAGAATTTCTAATGAAATAACTCCGTTTGGTGGAATTAAACATTCTGGATTTGGTAGAGAAGGATCTAAATATGGTATTGATGAATTTACTCATATTAAATATTATGCTATGGGAGGTATTTGAATTAATAAACTCTCTTACAATATAAAAAAGACATTAGAAATAGGGAAAAAAGAACTTGCAAAAAAATCAATTGATAACCCTGCTCTAGATACGAAGATATTACTAAGTTATGTTTTAGATTGCTCTATAGAAGACCTGCTTTTGTGGCAAGATAGAGAGGTTTCTTCTGTTCATCATACACAATTTTTGCAGTTAATACAAAGAAGACAAGAGCGAGAGCCAATTGCTTATATAATTAATCAAAAAGAATTTTACGGTCTTGAATTTTATGTTAACGAGAATGTATTAATACCGAGACCAGATAGTGAAATTATTGTCGACGAAGCTTTAAGATATTTTGATCCTAATACTAAGATTAAATTACTTGATATGGGTACGGGCTCAGGATGTTTAATTCTTACTCTATTGAAATATTTACCACTTGCTTCAGGGGTAGCATTGGATATATCAAAGAAAGCTTTAGAAATAGCAAAACAGAACTACTGGAGACTAAAGTTAGATAATAGTATTAAATTTTTAAATTGTGATTGGTCTAATTTTAAAAGCAATTGTAAATTTGATCTTATAATTTCTAACCCACCTTATATAAAAAAAAATGATATTCTCAAACTGCAAAAAGACGTTAGCTATTACGAACCAAAGTTGGCATTAGACGGAGGAAAAGACGGGCTAGAGTGTTATAAAACGATCATCCCTATAATAAAAACAATACTTAAACCAAAAGGTATTGCTATTTTAGAATTAGGCTTTGATCAAAGTGAGGAGGTTGCTAAGATCATCAAAGAACATACTTTACAGATTATAAAATACTTATATGATTTATCTGGAGTCAAAAGATCAATAGTAATATCTATAGTTTAACAGTAAATGCGAATAGAAAATAACAAGCAAATAAGGCAAAACCTTGCTTATGCTTATCAAGTGCTTGCAAAACAGAAAATGGATGATTTGACTTATACTCATTTGTCTGCAAGATCTGAAACTGGCCAGAGTTTTTTTATATACCCTTTTGGATTAGTTTTTTCTGAAGTTACAGCAGAAAATTTGCTTGAAGTAACTTTTGATGGAAATATCATTTCTGGTTCTGAAGAACAATATAATAAAACTGGATATGTTATTCATGGTAGCATTTACAAGGAGAGGCAAGATATAAATGCAATATTTCATCTTCATACAACTGCTGGTGTTGCTGTATCATGTATGCAATTTGGCCTCTTACCAATTAGCCAGTTTTCTTTACATTTTTATGAAAAAATAAGTTATCATGATTATGATTCTCTTGCACTTGATAATGAGGTAAGTGGTGCAAAATTAGTAAAAGATTTGCAACAAAATAAAGTAGTTATTTTACGTAATCACGGTACTATAACTTGTGGCAGTACGGTGCATGAAGCAATGTTTTTTACTCATCATTTAGAACAAGCATGCAAAGTGCAAATACAGGCATTATCTGCTGGATACTCAAATTTAGTTTTTCCTAAGAAAAAAACATGTATAAAAACAGTACAAGATTTGTTAAGCTTTGAAGAAGATTTAGGAGCAAGAGATTGGAAAGCTCATTTAAGGCAGTTAAACAATAATAGTTAAGATGATAACGACAATATTACCACTAATATACGGTTCTGTATCAGGGTTTGTTTTAGGATTAATAGGTGCAGGCAGTGGGCTTGTTGGTATTCCTATGCTGGTTTATATATTAAAAGTGCCAATCCACGATGCAATATCCATATCGTTAATTGCCACAGCAGTGATGACTTATTGTTATCTCATTAAGTCTTTGAAGCATAAATTAGTTAGATGGGACTATGCACTAAATATTTCTTTAGTAGGTATAATTTTTGCACCAATAGGAGCGCGAGTAGCGTTTTTTTTCAGTCAAAGAGATCTTAAAATAGTATTTAGCATTTTGATGCTATTGGCTAGTCATTTAATTTGGCGTCGTACTAGAGCAGATTTTTTAGAAATTGTAGGTTCTCGTATTCCCAAGGAATATAATATAGTTTGTTTGAGTTTGACCGGAGCTATTGCAGGGTTTTTATCGGGCATAAGCGGAATAGGGGGAAGTATTATAGTAATGCCAATATTATTATTAGTAATGAATTTAAATATGCGACGTGCTGCAGCGACTACTATATTTACAGGCGCATCTTTTACTACTTTTGGTGCAATTAGTCATATAACATTGAATAAAAACATTGATTGGTCGATAGCTTCTTTGTATATCGCAGGAGGTGCAATTGGTGTAATTTTAGGATTTATACTAGCTCTTAAAGTAGACGAAAAAAAATTAAAAAGAAAATTTGCAATACTTTCTGGTACTATAGGAGCAATTACCTTAATAACTAATTTATTTAGTTAGCTATTTGCATTTAAGCTAGTTATTGATTTTTTACTATATTGTAAACATTAGAAAATAAATATAAAGGAGATGATTTTATGACAACTAAAATAACAACTTATTACAGCCCAAAAGCATTCGGTAGTTCATGTTTTTTATTCCCACGTATAGGAGCAACATATTTCAATAAGAAAAAAGAAACGGTTGAAGCGTATGAAATCCTTAGTAAACTTATTAAAGAACTTATTTCAGCAACAACGCTAAAGGCTTGTGAAGATGTCATCAAAGAAATGGAAAAACATTTAAAAGCTATGGAGGAAGAAACGCTTGACCCGTATGATGGAACCCTTCGAGCTATTTTAGCAAGAGGGGAAAAGGCTCATGAAGATGTCATCAAAGAAAGGAAAGAATATTTAAAAGCTATGGACGAAGAAACGCTTGACCCGTATGATGGAACCCTTCGTCAACTTTATAAATCAGTTATTTTAGAAAACGAGATAATAGCTTATAAAAATATCATCAAAAAAATGATAAAACATTTAAAAGCTATGGAAGAAGAAGCGAGTAAAGAAATACTAGTTGGTAAAGCAGCTATTTCAGCAACATTAAAGGCTCATGAAGATGACATCATAAAATTGATAAAACATTTCGGTACAACTTGTAAAGATTTTTTTGAGTTTCCTCCGGTTATAGATGTTCCTGAAGACATGATAGAGGTAACAGTAGAGTTATCTGGCTGTCCTGAAGAAAATTCAATAGAGAACGAGTTATAAGCAGGTTCTAAAAAGAATAAGGTAAATTTTGCTCGGGGGTTAGACTGCTTGCCCCCCGAGATAAATCTCGGCAATTTGAATAATGCGCGGATCAAAGATAAAATGTTCTTATTTGTCATGTCCTATAAGTGTCAATAAATGCTACAAATAGGACATGGTATCATAATATATTCTTACTTAAGCAGCACCCAAATTTCAGTCAGATATTCTGTTTCTGCTACTTCATGATCAAAATTATGATAGCAGAAGATGCATGGTAAATCCCCTAACTCCTCACCAGATTCTGGAAGCCAGTCACGATATAGGTGATAAATTGTATCGCCGATATTGTCTCGAGATCCCTTATGAGTTGCAACAGCATATCTACCAGCTGGTAATTCTCTTTCTATTACTTCATCGTTCAATTTAAAATCTTGCGGTACAGTAAGCGCTAAATCAAATCGCCATTCTTCTGGTGGCGTCTCTCTGGGATCAGAGTATCCGAATCCAAATGCTTCTCCTGCTTTAGGTTTTAAATTAATTGGTTGTGTTTTGGCCCATGATATTAATTTATCCAAGGTAATGGATAATTTCATAGGATCGCCATGATGTTCCATCACTGCCAATCTTCTTGATGGCAGATCTTTTATTGTGATTGTCATAATCTTTTTACCTTTAATATGCAATGAATATGGTGGATTTTCCCATGCTTGCCAATTGGCCTTGCTTCTAAACCCACTTGGTGATTGTCCGCATACTTGTTTAAAAGCTCGACTAAATGCTTCATGAGACTCAAATCCCGCATCCAAAGCGATGTTAATAATTGTATCTTCTTTCTGCACGATCAATTGATGCGCTGCTCGTTTAAGCCGCAGCCATTTGATATAGCTTTTTAAAGATACACCTGCATGTGCTGTAAATAGACGATGAAAATGGTATCTTGAAAAACAAGCAATACGGCATAGTTCATCTAGTTCAAGCTCTTCGTCAAGATGCTTGCCTATAAAATCAATAACTCTGTTAACTCGTTCTTTGTAATTCACAATAACCATAATTTTTTGCCTACCCATTCACAGTTCCAAGAATATAGGTAATGTAGGTTTTGTGCTTGATCACTCTTGCTAAAATATCACTGCAAAAGGGCTTGCATCATAAAACATTCCTCAAAAGGCTATGCGTTTAGATCGTTCTGCTATCTTCTATTGCTGTTAATTTGCGCAAAGTCATAATCAAATCTTTTTCCTGTTTCTTCAGAATTTTGCCAAAGAAATTCTCATCTACACCTTCTACAATAGGTATGAGCTCACTAGCTAAAGCCACTCCCAATTTTGTTAATTGCACGGATTTAGCTCTTGTGTCCTCTTGGTTTTCATGTCTTGCTACTAAATCCATCCCAACCAATTTCTTTAATGATTTTGAAACAGTCATCTTATCTAGTTTAGACATTGTAACAATATCAATTTGGGTTGCTTCTTTCTTCTGACCATGCCACCAAAGCAATATAGCCATAATAACAAACTGAGCATGGGATATATCATGTGGCTCCAATGCTTTCTTGATCATGCGTTGCCAAGAAATAGTTGTCTGCCATAGCAAAAAGCCAGGACTATCTTCAGGTGCATCAAAGCCAAATGGTGGATTTGCCATATTTTTCAATCTTTATTCTTAGCCAGATTAACTAAAGAGTCCATTTCATCTGGAACCGTGTCTGCAACATGTTTTGCCACAAGCTTGATCCATAGCCATTTTAAAGGCCCTGTAACCACTAATTTATTGGAAAGCAAAACACCATTATTTCTCACTTCCATGCTATGGGTGTCGTACATTTTAGCGCCGAAGAATTTTGTGCAGTCAGTAAAATTCTGCATCTCATTGATTTCAGTCAGCATAATCTTAACTGTCGGTGCACCTTTAGGTTTCAGCATAAAATGATTCCCCACCTTGAAGTTGCCATCAAGCTTGCAATAATCCAAATCTCCATGCCAACTGGGCCAGTTGTTAATATCTACCCATATCTTCCAAATCACCTCAGGGGATACATCGGGATAAAACTTGCTATGTTCTCTAATCCACATAAGTTACCTATATTCAAAATTTATTCTGCTACTCATATTATATGCAAGTTTACTAATATTAGGTGCTGAAGTCAAGAGATTTCTCTCATTCTGAGCACTCCGCATACCACTTTTCAAAAACGAACCTCAAAACGGCAAAATCAAGAAAATCCAGTAAAATTAAGGGGTTGGTAGATGCATACCTTCAGAGCCGACATTCACATGTAACGGAGGAACGGAGAGCAGAATAGGAGATTTTGGGCTATTTTTGGTGATTTTGCGATTCTCTAGGTACGCATGTGTTGCTTAGCTTAAACGCGCTAAAGTCTCTTTTTAGCGAATGCTCTACCCGATGAAGTTTTAAGATATGCTTCAAATTTTTCTGCTCTAGATTTATCTACAAAAGCAGTATAAGAAACTATTTTCCAAGGGCGAAACTTGTTGGTATGTATAGATTTTCCAGCATTATGTTCGGATAATCTTCGTTCAACATCAGTAGTTAAACCAACGTAATATTTATTTGGATTATTTTCACTTTGTATTGAATATACGTAATGCATTGTACAGCCCGTCTTCGTTTCGCTACGCTTCACTTCGCCGTGGCATCACGCCATAGCGCGGTCCGCGCGACGGCGGATGGCGGAGGGAGAGGGATTCGAACCCTCGATACAGTTACCCGTATACTTCCTTAGCAGGGAAGCGCCTTCAGCCACTCGGCCACCCCTCCTTATCATGATGTTGCTGTTGAAATATGCTTCTTATTTCTAGCAGCGCCATTATGGAATTGATATCTAGAAATCTATACTATAGCTTTCATATAAGCAACTTAAAAATTTGTAATTAAAAAGTAAATGTAAAAAGTAAATGCAAACTATTTATTAACCTTTATAAAATAAAATATAACTTTTATTAATTAACTATGTTGTTAATATGGGAAATTGCATATCAAGAAATTCTTCTTTGGTAAATAGTGATAATATACAGTATGAAAATTATAATAATGGCCAAAATACAGAAGCTCACCAAGAAAATAGTAATTTTTCTATAGATCGTGTTATAAGTCACTTTAGTGAACAAATTAGAAATAAACATGATGCTAATTTTGCTCCAAATTGGCCTGATTTATATCAAATCTTTATAAATAATAGCATGATACTAAATTGTCCTGATTTACAGGGGTATTTAAAATACATGAGTTCTAAAACTATTTCATTTTTTGCTTTATATCTAATTTTAGAATTAGTTACCGATCCTAACATAGACAAGCATGACGATAAGATAGTAGAAATTATAAAAAATCTATTACCCAATTTAGAATTTGAGCAGTGGCTAGATGCAGTAAAGATAGTTAAAGAAAACGGTATTAATATTGCTCGTTTAGAAGTAGAAGATGATATAGGGTTTGTTCCAGGTCAGGTTATCACTTATGTATATAGTCAAGATACAATCCTATCAGAGTAGACTATAGTGAATTTATCTTGTAATAAATATAAAGCTCCTTCAGTCTAAATTCACCATAGTTACAAGCTGTATTTTACTATTCTTCTTCAGTATTGTCAGATATAGAAGATGATCCTAGCAGATCATTCATTTTTTGATTTAATTTTTCAACTACATCAATGTTTTTTGCTGCTAATTTTGTTGTAAAATAAGCAGATGATATAACAGATAAGGATGTTGCCCATTTGTCTATATTTAATAAAAATCTGCTAAGTCCATGTTCAGTAAAACCTGTTGTTGGTAACCCATTCGCTTTATGTAGCAAAGTATAACTACCGATAGCTGCTACCCCAGGCAAGATATAGTCTGAGACATATCCAGAGAAGTTTGCCTTATTTTGTAAATAGCAAAAACTTCCAGCCATACTAGCTCCTTGCGAAATAGAAAACAAAACTCCAGGAATATTACCTATCATAATACTTGGCAGAGACGAAACTAGTCCTATTACTCCACCAACAGCTGTTTGCGCTCCGCATACATCAACAAAGTCTGATAGTGATTCAACTTTATTTTCATTCTTATTTTCTAAGTAAGATGTTGATGTATAAAGTAGCCTTTCAATACCATAAATACTTGATGATAATAAAGGCATAATCACTTTATCTTGTGTTGACAAACTATTAGTAGATCCAAATGTTAGGCTGTATCCTCCCACTAAGTGAGCGGTAATAAGTGAACCTGCCATATAAGCAGAATCCATAAATTCCATTTTATATCCAAATTCATGACCAAAAAATTTCACAAAATTTGTTAGATGGTGGATTTTCATCAATATACCACCAGCTGCAGCAACTGTAGGAAAATCTTGTTTTGCATTAGTATTAAATGAATCAGATTTAAACGAATTTTTATAATTACTATTCTCTGTATCATCATCGCTACTGCTGCTTGTAGCGCCAACAGATACTTCAGTTGTTGCGACTTGAGGTTTTATTACCTCGGTACTCTGAGATGGAGTAGGGTTTAGACTGCTACTTCCCATATCAGTAAATGCTTCAGCAGAGATACCGGTAATTTTTTCAAATTTATTATAACATTCTTCTAAATCCTCTACTTGCTCTTTTGAGTAAACATTTTTGTAATGCGTTACTACTTCGTGAGGAGTAGGGATGGGGGGCTTTATTAGAACAGAGTATGTGACTGTATTTGTTGTTCCAGCATCGCTATCGCTACTATCTATACTATCTGCACTGTTGCTATTAGGGCTTTCGTTTTCTGTAAAATCCGTTTGTATTGAAACCTCTATTTTTTTAGCAGGTTGATTTTTAATCGCGCTATGCCTAGTAGCAGGTATACTAGACTCATAGTTTGTATTTTTGAGCTCAAACATTGTTACGGTGTCTAAACGTAAACTTTTTTCATCGTAATCATTATTAATTTGTACTGTAGATTCAGAAGTAGTACGTACTTGGCTAGAATAATGCGTGTTTGATTCATCATTTTCATTATAGCATGATGCTTCTGATAATTCTGGTCGCTCTATTTCTGACTCTGCCTTAGAAACTAAGTCATCTTGTGAGTTTGGATTTGTTTGTTGTTTAGGAGCAACTTCTTTGTCTTTAACATCACTATTCATACCATAGGGAGTTCTTTCTCTTTCCATTAGTAAGATTGCAGGATCTTCCTTGTTAGCTTTAATATCCAAAGGCTCATTAGAAGAAGATACTGCATTTAGCTCTGTATCGCTTGTGAAACTCGAGAATGATTCTGTAGTAACTGGATGAGAGGGTATAATTTCTTCTATCGGATAACTAGAGGTTACAGCTTCTGCGTGGTTATCACGCTGGTAGTGGGTATTGAGATTAGCACTGTTTTTGACTTCAATAGGAGTTTGATATAGAATAGCAAACTTTTTTGCAGCTAAATTAGGGTGATGTTTTATCGCTTTGTTATCAATGCCAGAGCAAGTGCTTTTGTAAGCAGTACTCAAGACACTCAACACTTTTTTATTGCGGTATATATCTTCTGGTTGTTCATCGCCTACTAAAAAACTTGCTATATGGTAGAGTATATTTTTATCGCTGATTTTGCTTAAAGATGGACCAAAATTACGCCCATGAGTTGCTATGACTAACGGGTTAAGTTCATGAGCAACTGAATATAATGTATTGGGAGCCTCAAAGATGCTGAATAGATGTTGCCCTTTTTCATTTATGTGTACTTCTTTTCTTGTCCATCCTCCAGGAATATTTAGCAGACCATCTGTGGTTTTTACTACTGAATTCATGACACCTTGTGATAAATGACCGATTGCTTCTTCTGTTAGTGGCTTACCTATAATCCTAAGATGGTGAATAGCAGAGTAAGGTAAGGCAGTAGACAATGCGGAAATACCAGTGTCTCCTATTTGATTAAATGCTAAGTTGAGATAACTTAAAGCAGAAGTTTCTGATAATGTAGCAGAAATTTCAACTAAGCTTTTGTCTCCGATTTTATTACCTTTTAAATTAAGGCGACACATATAAGGAGTTCCTTCTATTAGCTGAGCAATAGAATTACCTCCTGAATCTCCAATTTTGCAATTAACCATAGACAAAGCTTTTAGATAATTTTTTGCTGGACTCTTTAAAATTTCTTGCGCTACAATTCCTGCTCCGGGATCAGCTAGGAATAGATTGTCATTTAAAATTAATGATTGGACATTGGTTTGAGCTAGATTAGCAAGGACATTTCTAATTCCAACTAAACTTAAGTGGTTTCCTGAAAAATTCAATTCTGTAATGGCATGATTATTTATGGCTGCTTTGGTTAATGCTTGTACTCCCATATCCCCAATTGGATTATAGGTTATATCTAAATATTGAAGAGTACCTTTATTTAACGCGGTAATTAAATTTAGGTTTTCTTCAGTGATTACTATTTTGTTCTGTTTAAGACTTAAATGTTTTAAAGTAGCTTTATAAGCATTAGTATTTTCTGCTTGGGCATATAATAAGTTACTTAATGCATTAGCTCCTGTTTCTGTTATTCCTGTATTGTCTAAGTGAAGTACTTCGATATCACTTTCTGTCAAAGCTGAAGATAGAATTCTAGTTGCTACATCGCCGAGTTTATTATTGCTTAGGAATAGCTCTTTAATTTCTGAGTGTTTTAAAAAATAGATTAGATTTTCTGCTCCCTTGTTAGTTAAAATTGAATAATCTATCTCGTTAGATGAAAGATCGAGAGAAATTATTTCATGATTTTTGGCAAGATTAATTATATGTAGAGCATCATATTTATCTAACTTATTATTGTTTAAGAATAGTTTTTCAATACTAAATTTTGCCTTGCTGCCCATAAAATTTTTTAAGGAATTTACAGCATTGGCTTTATCGCTGGTGGATAGGGCAGATGATAAATCCAAGTTTTTAATACGTAAGTCTTTTAGTAGCTGAGGTAAGTATTTTTCGATTACTGAGGGGTGAGTACGAAAATTAATTTTAATATCTGTAATTTCTTGCAGTGGCAAATTAGACAGAGTATTTGATATTTCTTTTTCATTTATCAAATCTAATAGAGGTTTTAGAGATTGAATAATTAATTTAACCATAATATACCTACTATAACAGTTGTAGTTTGAAGTAAATTATCGGCTCAAAAAATTAAGAATTTATTAAATAAAATTTACAAATTAAGGTTGTCTAAAAATAATTTGAAAATTATTATGCTTGAGATACATTAGCGTACATATAAAAATTTCTATATTTACCTTGTAATATTGCAAAATTAGCGAGTAATCCTTCTTTTTGATAGTTGCATTTTTCTAATACTCGTATTGAAGGAAAATTATCTTCAGCAACAGTTGCTTGAACTCTTTGTACTCCCATTTTTGCGAAAGCAAAATCAGTAATTTCTTTTACTACCTCAGTCATAATGCCATGTCCCCAGTAATTATAAGAAAGGTCATAACTTATTTCTGCTCTTCTATGAGTTTTATTCCAAGAGTTAAAACCACATGTTCCAATCAGTCTATTAGTTTTTTTTAGAGCGATTGCCCAGTAGATGCTTCTAAAAGATTTATACAAATTTGCCCAGTAACTAAGCTCTGTTTTTGCTTCTTCTAAACTATGAGGAATATCTTCTGATGACAAAAATTTTTGTACATTTTCATTGCATAAAAAATGATAAAAATCTTCTACATCACTCAGCATTAATTGCCTTAGTCTTATATTTTGCATCTCAATGGTAGGAAACTCTAAAAATATATCATGCATTTCTTTATAGTAGCAAATTTAGTTGCAATGTGTGTATGTTAATTATTATAATACAAGCTTAGATTAAGATGCTACAAGAAAAAGAAAACTTTATCATTGCAATAGACGGTGTTGCAGCTTCAGGCAAGGGTAGTTTAAGCCGTAAAATTGCCTCCCATTATAATATTCCCTTTTTGCCTACAGGTAATTTATACAGGGTTGTCGCTAGAGAAATTATAAATCGTAGAATAGATCAACATGATCATAAAAATATATTAGATATTATTGACAATATTGAAGAACAAGAATTAAGCAACCCATTGCTGCAAAGCGATCAAATATCAAAAATGGCATCAGAAATTGCTAAGGATAGTCAAATTAGGAAAAAGCTAAATGACTTTCAGTGTCAGTGGATCAAAAAGCAAAAAATAGCTGTAGTAGAGGGCAGGGATATAGGTACGGTAATATGTCCCAATGCGCAGGTTAAAATATTTCTTACTGCAGATTTAGAAATAAGAGCAAAAAGAAGGTTAAAAGATTTACATAAACTAGGAATTAGTGTAAATTTAACAGAGGCGATTGATGATCTTAGAAAGAGAGATGCGCAAGATTCTTCAAGAAAAAATTCCCCTATGAAAAAAGCAAAAGACGCAAAAACACTTGATTCGACAAACCTTTCTATAGAACAAACCTTTGAGCATGCTGTTGAAATTATTGAAAAAGAAATTGACAAACAAAGGTAAAGAAGGTAGTTCTATATGTTTAGTTTGCTTATATTTTATTAACAATTAACACGGAGTCTTATGGGCAAGATATTTAACGATAAACTAGAAAATATTAACTTTGAAACGCAAGGGGAAGATTTTGCTCAACTGTTAGACTCGTTTACAAAAGATCACGATCAAAAAGAAGGCTCTATAGTAAAAGGAAAAATAACTAAAATTCAAAATGATACGGTTACCGTTGATATTGGCTTTAAAGATGAAGGAAGAATTCCTATAAAAGAGTTTGTTCAAAACGGTAAGCTACCTAAGTTATCTGTTGGAGAAGAAATAGATGTTTATATTGAAAATTATGAAAATTACAGAGGAGAAGTTGTTTTAAGCAGAGAGCATGCAATAAGGGATAGCTCTTGGGGTAATTTAGAAAAAGCGATGAAAGAAAAAACTCCAGTTGAGGGAATGGTATTTGGGCGAATTAAAGGAGGCCTTACTGTTGACCTTAATGGTGTGATAGCATTTTTACCTGGTAGTCAAATTGATGTTAAACCAGTAAAAGATATCACTGATTTACTTGGTGTGGTGCAGCCATTTATGGTACTAAAAATTGATAAGGAACAAGGTAATGTGGTAGTATCTCGTAGAGCTATTATTGAAGAATCTCGCGCTGAAGCAAGAGATGAGATGCTGGCTAAAGTAGAAGTGGGGCAGGTGCTTGAGGGAACTATAAAAAATATCACCGATTATGGAGCGTTTATTGATTTAGGTACAATAGATGGTCTATTGCATGTTACAGATATCTCTTGGACAAAAATAAATCATCCATCAGAGATGTTATCCGTTGGCCAGAAAGTTAAAGTACAAATAATAAAATACGATGAGGAATCAAAAAGACTCTCATTAGGTATTAAGCAATTAGAAGAGAATCCATGGGAAGGTTTAGATGCCAAGTATCCTGTTGGGAAAAAGATGACTGGTAAAGTGACAAATATTGCTGATTATGGAGTATTTGTAGAGCTAGAGCCAGGTATTGAAGGATTAGTTCATGTGTCTGAGCTCAGTTGGAATAGACATAATGTATCTCCAAGAAAATTAGTACAAGAAAAGCAAGAAGTCGAATTTGTAATATTAGATATAGATGTAGATAAGCATAGAATTAGCTTGGGAATGAAACAATGCATGGAAAATATCTGGAAGAAACTGTCTAAGCAATATCCAGTTGGAACTGTTATTGATGGTGAAGTAGAAAAAGTTGTTGATTTTGGTATGTTTGTTAACTTTGGTGAGGAAGTTTCAGGACTAATTCATGCTAACGATATCTCTTGGGTAGAAAATCCTGATAAAGCGTTAAAAAATTATAAAAAAGGTGACAAAGTTAAGTCTGTGGTATTGGCAATTGATCCAGAAAAAGAAAGAGTAAATTTAGGTATTAAACAGCTAGGTAAGGATCCATTTGAAGAGTTTTTTGCAGATTTGAAGAAAGGCAGTGTAGTAACTTGTGTTGTTACTGCGATAGAAAGTGATGGGATAAACGTAGAAGTTGGTAAGGGTGTTTATTCCTTTATAAAAAAATCAGATCTATCTTCTGATAAAATCGAACAAAGGCCAGACCGTTTTGCTGAGGGAGATCGTGTGGATGCAAAAATAGTGCAGTTGGATAAGACGAACCGTAAAGTATCTCTGTCTATCAAGGCTTTAGAAAATGAAGAGCGTAAGAAAAAAATTGAAGAATATGGTTCTGTCAGTAGTGGTGCGAGCTTAGGAGATATCTTAGGTGAAGCTATAAGTGAAGTTGAAAACAAAAAAGCATCACCAAAAGAGAACCCAAAGTCTGATAAAGACAATACTAGTAATTAACAACATGCTTTTAGCTAGTTTCATTTAGCGTAATTATCTGTTTTTTTAGAGATTTTTTGCTGCTTGCCCTATATTCTCTTATAGAGATAATTGTAATATAAATCTTAGGTATTGTTGTTTGTTATCCACTTAACTTTCTCAATGATGTTTTTTAAGTCACCTACGCTCATCGATTGGCATTGATTTCAAACATTATTATCTTTATTTCATATTGAAGAGCGACAGAAATGCTTTTCAAGCATCTCTCAGCTATTCTGGATTCATTCAAATTTAATAGGGCGCTTATCCAAAACTGGCATTTTAAAATTTAATGGTAAAGCAGATTTTGACCAAAGTTTAGAGGAAAAAAGATTATTTTATAAAAATTAAGTTGATTTTTGTTAATTTTCATTGTAGGCTTGCTTAAATTTATTGCAAATAATGACATGTCAAATACAAATCTACCAATAGAACAAGCCTATACAACTTACTACTCAGCTCTAGATGGCATACAAGTTCAAAATTTCTTACTTTGTTTAATTGCAGACCATAATGAACTAATGATAAAGCAACTAATAGCGCATGGATATATCAATATCTGCAATATAAATAATCAATTTCTAAGAAAGCAAGGCAATGTAAAAGTTGAAGAAACTGCTCTAACGATAGCAATACAAGTAAATAACGCTGGTGTTATAAGAGCGCTATTTAATTCTGGAATGATAGACGACACACTAAATCAGAGAGAAGAATTGCTATTTTGGGCAGTCAAAAACCAGGATCAAGAAATTATAGATCAAATTATAGATCAGTTTAGCCAAGCATCTAAAAATGCAGCTTTATTTAGTGCAGTACAACAAGGTTCATTAGATTTAGTGGGGTTTTTACTAAGTCATGATGCATTTGCTATAACTAAAAAAAGTGATGATTCTGAGTCTTTTGATGTTATTCTAGATTGTGTAGATGGTGCTTTGATAGAAGCTGCTAAAAGGGATAGACTTGACATTGTTAAAGCATTACTGGAATCTGGCAAAATATTAGATGAAGAATTCCAAAAAAATGTAGCCATATATAGTGCTGCTTATAAAGGTAATAAAAAAGTAGTGGAGTACTTACTAGAAAAAGAAGCAGATATAAACTTTATTTATATCTATCATGTTTACGTTGATACTCCCTTAATAGCTGCTACATCAGGAGGCCATATTGGTGTCGTACAAACATTACTCAAATATACTCACAAGATTAGAGATGTGAATCAATTAAGCGAGTCTTTGTTTATTGCTGTTGGCAATAATAGAGCAGACATAGTAGAGCTTTTAGTAGACAAAGGTGCAGATGTAAATTATCTATCAATGTTATCAGGAAAAAATGGTTATGCAACATTATCAATAAGTGACAGGATTGTTACCCCGGTAGTTTTGGCTGTGATAAAAGATTCTATAGATATGGTTAAAATGTTATTTAAATCGGGAAAAGTTTCCCAACAGAATAAAGAGGAAGCACTTTTTTTTGCTTATAAAAAAGGTCATGAAGAAATAAAAAAGTATTTATTAGAAGAAGAAAATTTGGTTGCAGAACCTTATTACTTTCTAGTTACTCCGATAGTAAAAGCTGTATTAAACGAGAACGTTTATGCTGTTAAACAAATGTTAAACCGCAATATTATTAGTGCAAATGAAAAGGAAGCAGCTTTTTGTACAGCTTTCTCCATGCATAATTATGATTTGGCGGATTTATTATGGGACTTTCCAGGAGAACCAGATTTAGAACGGGGCTCCCGCTTCTTTTTTAAGCTGAACCCAGCTGTAGAGCATGGAGAAGACTTGCGTCGAATAGCTAGAAAATCTAGCCAAAAAGAAAAAGACAAAGCGCTTTCTATTGCCATACTAATGGAAGGTAAACATTGTGCTGGTGATGTCGAAGTGTTAATAAAAGAAGGTGCCAAGGTAAATTTAATGAATATTGACAATAGCTGTTTGTTACCAGGTTCTGTCGGTTATGAATTTGTAATTGATAAAAATTTAAAAACTGCACTAGCAAGAAGTGATATATTGTCAGTTGTTGAAAATTATGAAATCGAGAATGATATGTCTTATTTATTATCATTGAAGGATTTATACTCGTTTTACCCCTTTTATCCTCTGTCTCCATTGATGGCTGCTATATCGGCAGAAAAAGATACTAGAGACATGGACTCAGTACTATATAAATATGAAAAAGATACATATGAACTAGTAAATATGATGCTTAAATCTACATATATGAGCTCAGAACAAAAAAACATAGGTTTATATTTTGCAGTCTATGAAAGAAATGTGCGGTGTGTAGAGCAGTTGCTAGAATTTGATATAAAAGAAATGCATAATCCTGTAATGGGAGATACGCCTATAGTGTTAGCTGCTAAACATTGCTGTAACAATTTTTCTGAAGAATCTAGCCTTAAAATTATTAAACTATTACTTAGATCAAAAAATATAGATATAGAACAAAAAAAATTAGCCCTACAAACATTGGAAAATTTTCACAAACATTCAATAACGAAGCAAAAGGAAAAAATAGTAAGAGAAGCATCAAGTGTTTTAGAAGAGAGTATACAACAATCAGATAGCTTTGAAGAACATGAAAATTTCATGACAGAAACAGAATCAGCAAAAATAGAAGATGATGAAAGTGATTATGAACCACCAAAGAAGAAGCCAAAGATAGATCATAGTGAAGAAATAACTCATACAAATGAAAATGGGTCTACTGCAACAACAGAAAGCATGATGGATGTTGACAGTGGTGTATCGCACAATAATGGTCCACCTAATGAGGCTACAGCAAGTCACAAAGATACTCACGATGATGACGATTCAGTAGAGTTAAGCAGCATCATTATTAATGCTGATAGAAAGCCGTGTCCTGTGGAAATTGTAATAGATGATGACAATGATGATGATGGGGACTTCCCTACATCTCAACATCCGGCCTTGTGGTACAAAGAAGAAAATAATTTAGGTAAAGAATTATACAGATTTATAGCAGAACATAACCAACATATTTCAGAAACTTTAGAAAATCAGTCTAAAAAAGTGATTGTTTCGTTAGAAATTTTCCCTCTTTCACATAACGATAACACGACATCTTATGAAGAAACATGTGTTGAACATGCTCAATCTAATATTTCTTCAGAATTTCATGATAATCTGGTTTATACAGAAAAGGATAGTCAAGAAGTTGCTAAAATTGAGATATTGCCTTCTACACAACACGAGACAAGTAATCACTTAGTGATAATAGCAGGACAAACTTCTATCTTGGCGCAATAAAACTTACCAACTTCTAGTTGGTGGTTTAGGATTGTTACTTTTTTTAAGACTGGAAGAAATCTTTTCTGTCTTGTTATCTGGCCAATTTAAATTTGGTAGTGCTACTTTATTTTCTTCTTTGTTTTTAATTGGGTTTAATTCAGGATCTTTAGTTTTTTCTTGATCATCTACTTTATTTCCTTGTCCTAGTCTTCTTTTTCGTTTTTTATTAGGTAAATTATTACTGATAAGGGCAGGCGGAATTATATCAGGCAAAGCTTGTGAATTTTTTGTAATATCTTTTTCTTGTTTATCATTACAATTCTGATCTTCATTTTTTTTAGGAAAACGTAATCTTTGCGGATATTTTTCTGAATTACCCAATCTAAATTTTTTTAGTATTTGCCTAAAGAGATTTGCCTCTGGTTCTATACCTATAACTTTTTTAAGATTTCGACACTGGCTTAATAATTGATTTAGCTCTTGTTTTTGTTCTTTAGTAAATTTATCTAAATTCTCTATAGGTTTAAATTCTACTGTTTCTAAAGTATTTTTATTTTTTCTGAGTGTAGTTTTGATCGCGTTAAATACCTCGCTGTTATTCGCATTGGAGTTGTCAATGTTAATATAAAGATCTGTAATTTCGTTTTCTGGCCAATCATTAGCTGTAGAATAATGTCTTTCACTTATAACATCTTCATCATTATTCTCGCAATGATCATCATCTATATTTGTATCTTTTACATAATATTTTTTTGCTTTTTTCATATTTACAACGAGTTGATGTACTAGCGATGATAACAGCAAAAAATTAAGATTAATTTAAAAATCTCGAATAAGGCTTGAATAAGGATGTTGACTCTTGTCATTCGTCCAGTTTTTATGGTGTTTATTCATAATGCTACAACTCACCATTACCATTGCTGCTGGTATCTCCCGTTAAGCTTTGATCCTCAGGAAGATGAATTTCTTTGTTTAGAAGATTGCTACCTTCAGATTGATCTTGATTACTTACATCTTTTATTGAGCTAGCACTATCTTTTTTTATTAGATCATCTTGCTTAAATTTATTACTCTTTTCTTTTAGCTTGTGATTTTCCTTCTCTAATTGAGTAATTTTCTCAACAGCTTTTTCTATGTCTAATTTTTGCTTTTCTTCTTTTAATCTAGCAATTTTTTCAGCTTCACGCTTATTGTCAAGATACTCTTCAAACCATGTGCATTCTCTACATACACCTATTGCTACTCTTGTAAAACACTTTCTTAAGTCAAAATAAGAGTTTTCTAAGCAAAAATTATTAAATTCTGCTGGAATTTTTTTATACCCTTTTTTACAAGATGCATCACTGCCATATGTAAAATTAATATAACTTTTATCGGGGTAGTGTAACTTGTACTGTATAAAATCGTTAATAGAATTAAGATTTGGGTAATCACGATAAAGGTCGATACTAAACAAAGGAAATAGTGTTTCCAAAACATAGGATGTTTTAAAAAAAAGTGCAGTACTTAGAAAGACTATCAAATCTCTATTGATAATATTTGGCAAAAAAAGAATAGAAGATATACTAATGGCTTGTACAAATAGTTTTATATAGCTATCACTATAATCCCAGTTTATCTTTTCCACAGACAGCTTATAATTTGCAAATTTTTGTTGAATACTGTTGGAGCTACCCGCCATAAATGCATAGTCTTTTGGCGTTAAACCCAACTTGTCTGATTTTAACAAATCTGTGCCTAATAAGCATCTACAAGAAAGCCTGCAAAAAGGATCATAAGGACTATACAATTTATCAACCATATCTTCATTATCTGCCACTATGGCAATATTAAGCAAGTTTGTAGCTAAAAACTTTGGCATACATTCTATTCTAGAGTGATCTTTTTCAAACGTAATGTTCTTCTTAGCTATGATATCTTTTATAAGATTGTCATACATGTAGGTTTCAAAGAGACGAGTAATTTTATACTTAATGTTATCCATGCTATCAAGAAATTTGCGCATCCTGCTACAAGAATCACAATCTTTATATTCTTTTATAGCACTTGAAAGTAAATAATTAATTCTCTCAAGAATTAAAGTACCGTGCTCAATAGCCTGCAAAGATTGATACTTTTGTAATAAACCATCTCCTATCAATTTTTCTATAGATTGTGCAGCTCTACTATGTTTATTCCACGTGCTAGAGGTAAAATTTTTATATGGTTGTTTCAAAATATCATAAGAAAATTCTAGTAAATTAGTCTCTTTTACACCAAGTTTAATTAATGTTTCTGCAATTAAAAACGACTTTAAAGGTTTGTGCTTTAACTCTTTTCTGCTGATACTAAATACATATTTTAAATCCTTAGCTATTGCTACTTTATTAGCTATCAAATCTGCACAACTACCTAATGCTTCCGCTGCTCTTAATGCTACATCTTGCTTTGGATGCTGCTTTATAAGCAAATGCAAAAATTTAATGCCATTTTCAAAAAATTGTCTAGAAAGCGTTTTCGATTCAAGAGTAATTCCTAATGGAATTAATGACCGATAAATTGCTCCACTCTCTGTCAAGTCAATGTGGTTTTCTTTATGTTTTGATATTTCTTCTAATAGTAATTGTGTCTGATTATCATCTTTAAAAAATTCGATAAGCTTATTAACATTTTTGCGTTTTGCTTCTCTATCTTCATCATTAGATATAGGGTCTAGCTGACTTAATAACGTTGTATGCATATTACCCTCTTTATAATTCGTTATTTTATTTTTCGCCAAATTCTGCGCTTTGCTAGGTAGAATATAATTGTAAAGATTATAAGATAGATAGTAATTTTTATACCCATTAATTTACGATTTTCCATCTCTGGTTCAGCGGTCCATTGTAAAAACGTGACAATATCTTTAGCCATTTGATCAATTGTTGCCTCAGTACCATCAGCATAAGAGACAAGATTATCGCTGAGAGGAGGGGGCATTGCTATCTGTTTATTAGGAAAATATGGATTAAAATGCATACCAGATGAAAGTTTAAAACCTTTAGGTAGAGCATTGGCATCATCTACAGATAAATATCCAGTTAAAATTGAATATACGTAATTAGCACCATTAGGTCGTGCATTAACAATTAAAGAGAGATCAACAGGATAAGCACCATTGTTAGCTGCTCTTGCAGCTTTTTCATTTTCATAAGGAGGAACAAACATGTCAGTAGGATTGGCAGGACGCTGAAACATTTCTCCCTGATCATTTGGACCATCAGTAATTTGGTATCCAGAAGCAATAGCTTTGACTTCTTGCGGTGAAAAGCCAACTTCTTCTAAGTTGCGATAAGAAATATAGCGCAGAGAATGACATGTTTGGCATACTTCCTTATATACTTGAAATCCTCTTTGTATAGCACGTTTATCAAAATAACCAAATATGCCATCAAAAGGCCATTTTATGTTTTTAGGCTTATCTTGAGAAGAAACTGCAAGCGCACCATCAATTATAAAAGTTATTAAGCTTAAAATTAGGATAAAAAAGAAATATCTTAGATTTAAATTTTTCATTTATATGCTTCGCTTATTGATCTAGGTAGAGGTAGGTGTTTTTCATATCTACTTAATAGCGGTAATATCAATAGAAAATGTGTAAAATAATAGAAAGTTGCAAACCTCCCTAGATATATATATACTCCTTCAGGAGGATTTCCACCAACGTAGCCAAGTAGCATTACATCAAAAATAAAAATCCAATAAGTGACTTTAAAAACAGGTCTGTATTTTCCACTTTTTATCTTTGACTTGTCTAACCATGGTAATGCTAGCAAAATTAGCATAGCCCCCATCATGATAATTACTCCTCCTAATTTGCTAGGTATAGCACGCAAAATTGCATAAAAAGGTAACATATACCATTCAGGAACTATATGCTCAGGAGTTACCAAAGGATTTGCTTCTATATTATTATCAGGATGACCTAGATAAAGTGGCTGGTAAAAAACAAAATAAGCATAAACAATAAAGTAAATACCAAAACCAAAAAAATCTTTGACTGTATAATAAGGGTGAAAAGGTACTGTATCCTTTTTAGTTTTTACCTCTACCCCTGTAGGATTATTTGATCCGTGAATATGTAATGCAACAATATGCAATATTACAACAGCTACAATAATAAAAGGGAATAAGTAATGTAATGCAAATAAACGCTGTAAAGTAGGATTGCCTACAGCAAATCCTCCCCAAAGCCACCTAACTATTGATTCGCCAACTATAGGTATTGAGGAAAATAAGTTAATAATTACAGTAGCTCCCCAAAAACTCATTTGCCCCCATGGCAAAACATATCCCATGAACGCTGTTGCCATCATTAGTAAAAAGATAAAAATTCCTAAGAACCACACTAGTTCACGTGGTGACTTATATGATCCGTAATAGAGACCTCTAGCGATATGGATATATACTGACATAAAAAACATCGAGGCGCCAACTGCATGTAGATATCTAATAAGCCATCCATAATTAACATTTCTCATTATATACTCTACGCTTGCAAAGGCTTTATCAGAGCTCGGTGTATAATGCATTGCTAGAAAAATGCCGGTGACAATTTGAATTACTAGAGCAATTCCAGCAATAGAGCCAAAGCTCCACATGTAGTTTAAGTTTTTAGGCGTTCTATATTCTGCAAGATGCCTGACAAAAGAAAATATTGGCAACCTATACTCAATCCAATCAATAACAGTTTGCTTTTTAGGTTTTTTCTTTGCTCTTATTTCTTCTTTCATTATCCTATCTTAATTTGAGTATCTGTAATAAATTTATATTCAGGAATAACTAGGTTAGTGGGGGCTGGACCTTTTCTTATTCTCCCAGATGTATCATAATGAGAACCATGGCATGGACAAAGCCATCCACCATAGTCGCCGCTATCGCCTATAGGAATACATCCTAGATGTGTGCATACTCCTATCATAATTAGCCATTTTTTATGATCAGGTTTAACTCGAGCAGAGTCTGGTTCTGGATCTGGTAAATTACGCCAATTTGTTGTTTCTGCTTCTGCTACTTCTTGCTCTGTACGGTGTCTAATAAAAACAGGCTTACCTTGCCAAAGAACCTTTAATGTTTGTCCAACTTCGATAGGAGAAATATCTACTTCAATTGAGGCAAGAGCAAGAACATCTGCTGCTGGGTTCATAGAATCAATAAATGGCCAAGCGGCAACTCCTACTCCTACGCCAGCAACAGCAGTAGCGCTTAAAACAATAAAGTCACGCCGAGTAACTTTTTTGGTGGATGCAACGGTTTTAACTTTTCTCTCCATAAATAATTAACCCAAAAAATTATTAAATGAGATTAATCTAATGTTCTCTGGTATGCTATGCCTTACGAATCATACAATTTTTTTGATCTTTAAAAATCTTATAATCTAATTTTATATACAAACGATCAAATTTTATCAATGCTAATTAATTGCCATATGTTATTTTTCAAAAGAAAATTTATGCAGATTATTTTTTATCTTGATGGTTTTTAATAATTTGTGTAATGTATACACAAAATTTTAATAAGGATTAACAATGAATAAATGTAGCGTTTTAATTTTTTATAATGTCCATAATAAACCAATATCCTGGAGTTCTTTGAAAAGTTTATTACCAAAATTAAATGACTTAGGATATGAAAAATTTTTATTTGAAGGTCCTCACGAAGATGAAGTTATAAGTAGTTTAAATGATCTAACAAAAAGTTTGCATAGCAATGGAAATAAAGAAAATATTGAGGTAGTGCTAAATGAAGTAAAAAAAAATCTAGTATACACTTCCTCAAAATACGATTTAACTAAGCAAGAAATTAAAGATATTCCAAATATAAAGTCAAAAGAATTCCCAAAATTATTAAAAATTATTAATAGTCATGCTTCCGGCCAGCCAAACGGAAATAAAGTGGAAATTAGTGGTAAGAAATTTGCGTTTCCATTAGGCGTAAAAGAAATGAGAGGAGTACCTAAAAAATTTCATGAAGAGTTGTTAAAATCATTAAAAGAAATAGGGATAAAAATCCTAGATAATCAACCAGAAGAAAATGATAGCATGAAATTATATACAGATTTGTTCTTAGATTGCTTAATGTTAGGAATGGATGCAAAAGGGGTGGATGTCGTAAATGAGTGTGAGCAAAGAGATACAAATTGTCGAGATCAATTTATGTCTAATAAAATCAAAGAAACCTGTGAAAAAGAAGAAAAAATAATCTTTACTGTTGGCGCTAGCCATGATGGGATTGGTAAAAAATTGCAATCTTATCCTGAGGTTGATTTAAAACAGTTTTTTATAAAAGATTACTCGTATTCAGATAATAATGATGTCACAAACATACAATCACGAACAGGTGTTACAGTAATAGATGCGAGATATGAAAATGTCGTAGAAACAGTATTGGCAGGTTTACCTTCTGAAGATAATGAAGGAGAGTTATAATTATTATTTCAAAAACAGTAGTCTTGTCCTAAGAAATTTTACTTATGTCTTAGGACCTTTTTTTTAAGGCGTATTTAATGTTATCGTAGTGTCGAATTACTACCAATATGCATAGAAAGCTTACAGCAAATACCAGCCTTATATCATGAGTCGAAGAATAACTTAGAACTGGAGTCATAATAAATGATACAATTGCAGCTACTGCTGAAACTCTAGCAATTGTATAAGAAAACAACCAAATTGCACAAGACATCAATCCTAAGTGCCAGTTCCACAACAAAAATACTCCTAGAGCAGTAGCAACTCCTTTTCCCCCTCTAAACTGTAGCCATATAGGAAAAATATGTCCAATAACTGATGCAACGCCAACATATAAGTCAACTAAATAATCCTGACAAAAAAGTCTAGCTAATAAAATAGCGAAGATGCCTTTAGTTCCATCCAGAATCAAAGTTAAGGCAGCAAGAACTTTATTACTATTACGCAAAACATTGGTAGCTCCAATATTACCAGATCCTAACTTGCGTATGTTACCATAACCACATATTTTAGTTAAAATTAATCCAAATGGTATGGATCCTAATAGATAACCTGTAGCAATAAAAATTAGGATAAATTTAGCATGGCATAATTCAAGTGGTATCATTTTTTATTCTATTTTGAGATTGTTGGTAGTCTTTAAGAAAAATATCTAGCCCTACATCAGTGAGAGGGTGGTTGATTAAATTTTGAATAATTTTAGGAGGTACTGTTGCAATATGTGCTCCAATTATAGCAGCGTCTATTAAGTGATTTATACTTCGAATTGATGCTACTAAAATTTCTGTTTTTAATTGCTCGTAATTACTATATATTTCTTTGGTTTCTTCTATAATACTCATTCCGTTCTGACCGATATCATCTAGACGACCGATAAAAGGAGATACATAAGTAGCTCCAGCTTTTGCGGCTAGTAAAGCTTGACTTGCAGAAAAACAAAGTGTCATATTAGTTTTAATATTATTTTGTGATAGATGAAAACAAGCTTTTAATCCGTCCCAAGTTATTGGTAATTTTACTACAACATTTGATGCGATATCTGCTAATTTTTTTCCTTCCGTTATCATATTTTTATAGTTTGTAGCAACTACTTCAGCGCTTACTGGGCCCTTTACAGTTTGGCATATTTTTTTGATTACTTGTTCAACATTTTCTCCAGTTTTTGCAATAAGAGAAGGGTTAGTAGTTACTCCATCAATTAGCCCTATATCAAGAAAATCATATATATCTTTCATATTGGCTGTATCAATAAATATTTTCATTACGATCTTTATTTTTATATATTTACTGCCTGTAAATGGCATTGCTTCTTTGTAGCACAAATAAACCAGATCATCCATAATAATTATAAAAAACATTTAGTTTTTATTTTGCTATATTTTGCAATATTGCTGCCAAGTTTTCTGGTTGCGAATAAAAGGGAGAATGATCAGCATCAAGCGAAAAAAGCGACATATTGTGATTAAACTTGCTGTGAATATTTTTTTGCACTGCAATATCAATTGCATTGTCTTGTAAACATTCGATATAATATTTAGAGATTGCTGATATTTGAGATTCGTTGATGAAAAGAGGTTCTTGTAAGGCTTTTAAAGACTGAGTAACAATGTAAGATTTGTATTGGAATAATTTTTTCTTATTCTGGTAGCAGTTATTATAAAATATATCGCATATTTTTTCTTGATTTATATCAATATAATTTGTTTTCTTTGTAATAATTAGATTTTCACTTAACATAGATTTAACTTGGGCATTAACAAATATATTAGATATAGATTCTCCATTTTGTGGCAAGCAACCTGCTATATATACCAAAGCTTTAATATTATTTTTTATATTATGATTCAAGTTTACTATATGATTATATAGTTGGTTAACTACAGCTCCACCCATGCTGTGTCCAACCAATATTAAAGGAGGAGGAGCTATTTTACAGAATTGCAGAGCTTCTTCATAATATGATGCAAATTTATAATGGTGGTTTGCTGCTTTTGTAGAAAAGTCAGTAACGAATACTTGATGATTTTTTTGTCTTAAGATTGGTGCAATTAAGTGCCAGCAATAACTATTATGCCAAGCACCGTGGACTAATATGAAAGATGACTGGTTCATTTATAAAATTGATTCTTGTACCCTTTCTAAATGGATAAAATCGTTATAGGTATTTCGATTATTATTGGTACCAATTAGATATGGTGTTTCTGGATTCATATAGGTATTAACTAATTTGATTAGTCCATCATACGTTTCTTCAGTTAATAGATCAATATTATCGTTGATATCAGTTGTTTTACCTAGTTTTTTTGCTAATCCTAGCTGGATGTAGCAGAGTTTTTCTACTTTATTAATTTTAATGTTAAAACCATGATGTTTTGCTATTAAAGCTTCTAAAAGAAGCTGAGGAGCAAATCCTAATTTTGTGTCTTTTGTGTTAGGAGGAGTCCCGGTTTTAAAGTCTATTATACTGCAAGTATTACCGCATATTTCGATTCTATCTGCTTTTGCAGTTAAAAAAAAGAAATTTTTATCCAAAGGAATAGTTAAGCTGCCTTTGATTTCACTGCATATCTTTATTTTTTTTTGCGATCTAACTCTCTCTTCAAATTCTACTAGCCATTTTGCTATTTTTTTAAATCTAGGAATCCATATTTTATCGATAATAGTCTTGTGACTAACATTTACTAGTTCATTCCTTGCATGTTTCATCAACATTTTTAATGCATCTTTATGATTCAAGTGTTGATAATTTTTATTAAAAATATCTATAATTTTATGAATAAAGTTACCAAAGTCTGCGTGTGTGGGTAGCCTATCTATATCGTCTAATTTTTTTAAATTTAATATTTTTGTGGCATAAATATAATATGGATCAGTAACTAATTTTTCAATTGCTGTCACAGATAACGAAGTAGGGCGTAAGTTTTTTGGAGGTTTAGGTTTTGGTAGCTTATATATAAAAAATTCTTTTGGCGTATAAATTTGTTTTGCTTCATGTTTAACAAAGCTTGCTGCTTCTTCGATTGCAGTAATTTTATCAACTTTACTAGCTACTGCCTTTAGGCGGGTGATAAACCTACTCTCAATTTTAGAAGATCCATCAACGATGCGAGATCTAGTTAAAAGTACTTCTTTGTTATGGGCAAGAATATAAAAATCTCGTGCTGATTTACCAATTTGCTGTCCTTGAAAAGAAAAAGATTTTGCTTTGCTAGCAAGTGCATCATTAATCCAGCTAAATTTTGTATTGTTTTGAGGCCAAGAATCATCATTTAGACCAGCTAATATTACGTAATCAAAGCTTAATAACCTACTTTCCGTAGGGCTAAGTATATATAGCGATGGCTTAGTGCAGATTTTTTCATATAAAAATTTTTTAGCTAAATAATAGTTTAATATATTTTTAAACTCAAAAAAAGTAACTTGTTTTATATTGTTACCTAAATTTTTTAATTCATCTAATAGATTAATAATGAGCTTATTTTCTGTAGTAAAACAGAGAATTAAACTAAATAAAGAATTCGCAAACTCTATGAATTTGTGTTTTCCTTTTAAGAGAATAGTAAAATCATTATATTTCTCATAAAGCTTTTGTAAAAATATCTGTAAATCTTTGCTCTCTACTAATGTTGCTAAATGCATTAAATCTGTGTGTTTGCACATTCCTCTAAAATATTCTATTTCCAACTTATAGATCAAAGTGTCAGAGACGTTACAATTAAATAGAGGGTGCTTTATCAGACCAAGAAAGGAATGAGGTGATAATTTTTCTTCTAAAGCTTTTACTGACAATTTTATTAAACTACATTCAGGCGAATCACTTATTTTTTGTCCGTAAGAATTATCAATCTCTATGTTAGTATCTGCTAATGCTATTTGAATTCTTTTTGCTAAAAGCGAATTATACGTTATTACACCAATATTGCTATATCCTAGATTTAGAAGTTCTTTAACTTTTGTTGTGATAACAAAAGATTCTTCGTGTAAATTATTGCATTCAGCGTAGCTGATTCCATTTAATTGATTAAATATTTGAGGATGTAATTGCTGCCAATTGACAGTATGCCCAGCTGGGCACATTACTTCAGATAGAAATCTCTCTCTAACTTTATCAATTTGATGTTCTTCATCAACCCAAGATACTAAAGAGTCTCTGCTGATTGCAAGATGATCTAAAAATTTTTTGATATAAAAAGAGGGGTGATACTCATTAATTTTGTTCCAAGAATTTTCAGACAAAATAATATCAGCAGCATTAAGCACTACGAAGCCATTAGGTAAATTTACTAAAAACTCTAACAAAGTAGAAGTAGCCTTAATGCTGCCTGTTGATCCTGCTGCAATAATTGGATTGTTAGGAGCATTAATATTCCACTCTGCAATGAGGCGTGTTACTGCTTGATTGTATATAGCTGCATCGCTTATTTCTTGTGCTTTTCCTAGTTGAGATATAACAATTTTAAAGTTATTAATTAATTTTTCTATATGCTGGGGTAGTTCACCTAGGTTAATAGATGTTATTGTTGTTAAATCAATATTCTCTTTTTCTAATTGCTCGATTATTTCATGCAATTCACATGCTACTGAAAACGCATTATTATAGCTGCAATTTTGGTGCTTATAAATTTTATTAGCAATATTTATTTTATATTCTATAGGGGAGAGAATAGGTAGATCTTTTAGTGGAGAACAGCGATTTTTAGCTAAATAAAAAATGTCTTTAAAAGTCAATATTTTAGGCAGATTATCTACAGAGTCGTAAGTTGATAATTCTTCTTTTAATGCTATGGCAGAACGTATTGAGGGCAGTAAGATAGTAACTTTACCTAAATTCAAATATTTAAATCTTTTGATGATTCCTTGTGCCAAAGCAGGTAGAAATTTTTGTCCTGCTCTGATATGAAATAAAGCCATTGATAATTATGAGATTAAAAATTAAGTGACTAATGCAAATATAACAAAAATAATTAATTGAGAAAACCCCTGTTATCATATATATTAATTAATTACCACACGCTTATACATATTAGTTATTGGAGTAATTAATGAAGTTATTTAAAATTTCACTAGTTATACTGGCAATTGTTCTTTCTAACGCTACTTTAGCAAGAAATAGCAATGATCTTTACAGTAAAATTAAAAATATTATTGATACTGAAGCTGGCGATATAAATATTGGCATATATTTTAAGAATCTTAACACAGGGAAAGCAAAATTTGCATTACATGCTGATAGACTATTTATACCTGCAAGCACCACAAAGCTATTTACTGCTTATAGCGCATTAAACCATTTGGGAGCAGAATTTAAATTTAAAACATGCTTATATGCTGATAAAGAAATAAATACAAAACAGAAAAAGCTTGATTCAGACTTATATATAAAATTTACTGCCGATCCTAGCTTAAAATATACAGATTTACAAAATATCTTTGCAAAATTAGACATAAATAAAATAGCAAGAAATGTGGTGATTGATGATTCGTTAATAGATGAACACACTAATGCTCCGGGAGGATTTACCTGGGATAATAATCCGTTTTGTTATGCTGCTCCTAAAAGTGCTATTATCATAGATAAAAATTGTAGCGAAGCTTGGATGTCTCCTAACTCTTTAGGGAAAGTAGCAAAATTAGATATCGATAGACCTTATGTATTGCGTATTAACAATACTGTAGAAACAGTTGCTCCTAAAAAATATCAATGTCCTTATAAGTCTAAGTATGTAGGCAGTAATAATTATGATGTATATGGATGTATATTTAATGACGATCATAGACCTGTTCGACTAAATTTTGCATTGCAAGATAATAGAAAAATGGTTGTAGACTATATCAATAAGCTATTATTAGAAAATAATATAAAGCTCAAAGGAGAAATAAAGTTTGGTAAAGCTTCAGGAAAAAATACAATATACGTTCATGAATCTCCTCCGCTAAAGGAAATTTTTGTCGATATATTACAGGATTCATGCAATGTTTCTGCTGGTTCGTTGTTTAAATTTATTGCTGCGAAACAAACAGGTAGAGAAGGAAATGATGAAGATGGCGAATGGATAATGAAGAACTTTTTGACTGAACAAGGGTTTCATAAAAAAAGTTTCAAATTAAAAGATGGAGCAGGGGAGTCTCGTTACAACCTTTTGTCACCAAAAGCATTAGTTAATTTGCTAAGTAAAGTGCATTCTTCTCCTAGAACTTTAGATATATTCGTTAGCACTCTACCACAATATGGCAAGGAAGGTACTTTAAGATATAGGCAAATTAAAGATCCTTACCACAAATATATCCATGCTAAAACAGGAAATTTAGAAAACTCTTCTGCTTTAGCAGGTTTTTATATGCCTCCAAAAGGCCCACATTACGCGTTTGCAATAATGATTAGCAATCATAATCTAACCTATAGTGATGTTAAATCCCTTGAAGACCAAATCCTCTATAGGCTTTTAGATGATTCTTCTCGTGCAAATCGCTATCCTTCGTGATCTAAAGTTGTTTAAAAGTTAAATTAAATATAGATTTTTATTTCGGTTAAGCTATATTACAACTATAAAAGTAAAAAATAATTAAAAGCTTACCAATTAAATTAAGGAAATTTTATGATTAGATTATTCGTGCTAGTAGTTTTTATGTTGTTAAATGGGTGTGCCACAGTGTTTTCTGGTACTACTCAATCTATCAATGTGCAGGTTGTAGATGAAGAAAACAACGTATTAAAAAAGGTAAAATGCACTATTATAGATGGGAAGGGAGGCTCTTATATACTTCCGTCTAATCCTGGAATAATAACAGTAAATAGGTCTCAAGGTCCCCTAACTCCTTCATGCAAAAAGCCTGGCTACACTCAACGAAACTTTGGTACTGGTGAAAGCTTCAATAAAGTTACCTTAGTTAATATTATCTGGTGGCCTGGATTGATAGTTGATGCGTTATCCGGTGCTATGAGCCAATATCCTTCTCACGTAACAGTGTTTATGGAGAAAGATAGTAGCAATAAATAGTAACTAATTAAAATATTTTATTTCTCTGGGATTAAGCAAGATACATAGCATTGTTTCCATAATATATATTATGCATTAAAATATATTAATATCGGGGAGCAATAATTTTACTTCCCTCATTCTTATAGTGGTAAAAATCTGTATAATTTTGATAACTGGCTAATTATATAAGCTTGATATAAGCTAGTGTTTTTTCTAGAAAGACAGTTGCAATAATCACAAAAAATCCTTAACAATTAATAGCTTATACTCTAATATAAACACTCTATTTCGCTATGTGTTAATTTTATAAATAAAGGCCTTGGTATGGTTAAAGCAATATTTTTTTATATATTATCCTTTATATTCTGCATAAATTTTACTCATAGTGATAGTTCTAAAAAAATATATATATATAACTGGTCTGATTTCATAAGCAATAATAGTATTAATCAGTTTTATAAGAAGACAAATATTGAAATAGTATATGATGTTTTCGATAGTGAAGAAATGTTAGATGCTAAGCTAATCTCAGGAAATACTGGTTATGATTTAGTCTTCCCTTCTAATGGCTATTTTCTGACGAATCAAATAAATATGAAACTATACCAACCAATAAATAAAAAAAATCTTCAAAATTATAAAAATATTAATCCTAAAATACTACAGTTACTTGCTGAAAGCGACCCTGGTAATAAATACTCTATCCCTTACATGTGGACAATTACAGGTTTGGGCTATAATGCAGACATGTTAGAGAAAATTGATAGTGATGCGCCTATAAATAGCTTAGATTTAATCTTTAATCCTCATTATGCTGAAAAATTTTCAAAATGTGGAATTGCATGGTTTAGCTCCCCGTCAGAAATAATTTCTTTAGCAATATTATATAATGGCTATAATCCTAACGATATTAATGATAAAACATTAAAAATAGCACAAAATACGCTTCAAAAAGTAAGAAAATATATTAAATATTTCTCTAATGACAAATACTCAGATGACTTAGCAAATGGTAGTGTTTGCATTGCTTTGGGATGGGTAGGTGACATAGCCCGAAGCAAAGAAAAAATTGAAATATCAGATGATAGTAAAGTTAATGTTAAATATTCCTTACCAAAAGAAGGATTTTTGCTTAGCATTGATGCTATGGCTATTCCTCGTACATCTTTACATGCAGATGACAGCCATAAATTTATAGACTTTCTGTTAAATGCCAAAACTTCTGCAGAAAACAGTCAATATACCAAACATATGCCAGCTAATGCAAAAGCTATACATTTTCTTAGTCAATCATTGATTGATGATCCTGTGCTTAATCCGTCATCACAAGCTATGGCTAAAGCATATATTAGTAAAGTGCATAATCTTAGTATAATAAGAAAACGCAACAGAATATGGAACGATATTTTAACTGCTACAGAGTAAATGGGTAAAATACTAACAAAAAAACGAACAAAAACTAGTTCTATACAAAACAAAGTTTTAGTCAATATTTTGAATTTAACAAAAGCGTTCTCAGGTCAAGAACATAATATTGTAGATAATATAAGCTTAGAAATTGATGAAGGAGACTTGTTTGTGTTGGTAGGACCATCAGGCTGCGGCAAAACAACTCTATTGAGAATGATTGCAGGATTTGAGTCGCCAGATTCAGGATCTATTTTACTTGATGGTCAGGATATTACTAATTTGCCTCCTTACGAGCGTCCAATAAATATGATGTTTCAGTCCTATGCGTTATTTCCTCATATGAATGTTGCAGACAATATAGCATTTGGACTCATGCAAGAAAAAAATCTGAGTAAAAACGAAAGAAAAGCAAGAGTTGAAGAATCGCTGAGTATGGTTAATCTCGAAAACCTTGCTTACCGTAGGCCTCATCAGCTCTCAGGTGGGCAAAAACAGCGTGTAGCACTTGCTCGATCATTAATAAAGAGACCTAAATTATTATTATTAGATGAGCCTTTAGGAGCATTAGATAGACAAACTAAAGAAAACACTAAAGTTGAACTGATTAAAATTCAGTATATGTTAAATACTACTTTTATTATGGTTACTCACGATCAAGAAGAGGCTATGACTTTAGCTGACAAAATGGCAGTGATGAAAGATGGTAAAGTATTGCAAATTGGAGAAGCCGAAGATATATACGAATTTCCAAATTCACGATTTGTTGCAGAATTTGTCGATTCAATCAATATTTTCCAAGGTATTGTCGTAAAACTAAAAAATAAAAAAGGATTTTTTGGTATCAAGATTGAAGAGACTAAAGAAATTATTATGGCAAAAAGTAAAATTGAACTGGTGCTAGGTCAAGTAATATGGGTTGGAGTTAGACCAGAGGAAGTAGGCATAGATATTAAGCCCGCAAAAAACGAAAATCAAGTTGTTGGTACCGTAATTGATTATGCGTTTCTTGGCGATAAGATTGTTTACCATGTAGAGCTAAAAAACAAAAAAAATATTCATGTTACTGTGCCAACCTCAGAGAGAGCAAAAAACCCAGAGCTTATTCCAGGAAAAAAAGTTTATATCTCTTGGTATTATACTGATGGCGTAATATTAACCGAATAGTACGCGCTATACAAACTATTTTATAGTTGGCGGCTGAGCTCTCTGCGCAAGGCACACTAAAAAATCATACTGCACTTGGCTCAATAATTTCTGTTCCTTCTATTATTTGTACACTAGAGTTTTTTAGATCTTTACCGATAGGCTCGCATTTCCCTCCTAAGCATTTTGCAAGATACTGTTCAGCTGCAGCAAAAAATGCCATGCGATTTTCTGGCTTAGCTAAGCCGTGTCCCTCATCAGGATATAATAAATATGTTACTGGAATCTTCTTTTCTTTTAATGCGGCAACAATTTGGTCTGCTTCAGCTTTCTTTACTCTTGGATCATTTGCTCCTTGCGCAATAAGCAATGGTTTATTTATGCGGTGACAAAAAGTTAAAGGAGACTTTGACTCTAAAAATTTTCTTCCCTCTTCAGTATCAGGGTCGCCTCCTATTTTTCTTATTAAGGAATTATAATAAGGTTTCCAATATGGGGGGATAGATTTTATTAGTGTCGTCAAGTTTGAAGGCCCTACGATATCAATGCCGCAAGCGAAAACATCAGGTGTGAATGTAAGACCTACTAGAGCTGCATAGCCACCATAACTGCCTCCCATTATTGCAATTTTTTCTTTTATCGCAATTTTATTATCAACAGCCCAGTTGACTGCATCTAGTAAATCATCATGTGCTTTAGCGGCCCATTCACCATGACCAAGGTTGATATATTTTTTTCCAAAACCGCTGGAGCCTCGATAATTAACTTGCAGAGTTGCGTAGCCTCTATTTGCAAGCCACTGTGAAGTTGTACAAAACCCCCAAACGTCTCTAGCAGTTGGTCCGCCATGTACATATAATATTAACGGTACTGGCTTTTGTGGAATAAATTTCTTATTTCCTTTATTAGATGATGATATTAAATTTTTTGGAATGGTCAAATAGCAAACCATTTCTAAGCCATCACGGGTTGGAATTACTACTGGGTGTCTATGTACAAGGTCATGCTGGTCTAATTTGCTATTGGATGAAAATAAAAATTGTTCTTTTTTAGTTTTGCGATCATATATGCTATATGATGGAGATTTATTATCTGCTATAGAAACTATAATCCACTTATTATCATCTTTTGTCTGACCGGTAATGCTTATTTCTTCGTTATTGTGTTTTGACTTTAAATAGTCGATATCCTGTTGTACTTTTTTGTTAAATGCAGTCCACTCTGTTTTTTCATAAATTGATGAAACTGCTTGAATTGTTTTGTTTGTTGGGTGAGTTAAAATACCACTAAAGTCAACTTTTTCATTTTCATAAATAGTTTTCTTTTTGCCTGTTTTCAAATTCCAGGAAATTAATGCAGACGTATTTCTGTCTAAAGAATCACTGAAATAAATTGTATCTCCTGTTTTATCAAAACCAAGGATGGTTGTGTTGTAACGATCGTCTGCTGGTACTGTCAAAAATAGCGTCGTAGATAAGTCATCTTCAAATTGATGTATTTCTACTTCACCTTCACTATTTTCTCTGCTAGCAAAACGTAATTTATAATCATCATCAATATGCATAGAAGAGAATTTTGCTTTGTTTTCGTAGACTAACTCGAGATCTCCGCTAGCTACATCAAGTTGGTATAAGTCAAAATATTCTGGATTTTGCTTATTAAGTAATACCATTAATTTATTAGGGAAATTTCGACTGTATTTTACAATACCTGCCCTTACTCCCTTAAAGGGAGTTAAATTTTTGCTTTCTTTAGTATTTATATTTACTGAATATATATGCCAATTTTCATCACCTTTATCATCTTGGATATAAATAATGTGTTCATTGTCATATAACCACAATGAAGAACGTATCCCCCTCTCCTCATCTTTGGTTATAGGAAAAGGATTATCTAGATCTTCAAGGTCTGCTACATAGATATTAAGCACACCATTCAAAGGTGCTAAATATGAAATATATTTACCATCTCGGCTAATTTTTGCTGATATTTTGTCTGGGTTGCCAAACAATACCTCGCGTGGAATTAAATCTTGGGTCATAATTTCTCTCCATTTTAGAAAACTTTAGGAAGGCACTGCCTATAGAACTAAACAGTGCCTAATGAATTATTCAACAAAAGTTTGGATGTTAGCGTTTTTCATTACATCTATAACATATTGTTGTTTTACTTTTGCAGATACTTGCTGTGCTAATTGAGGCTTAATCTCTTCAAATTTAGGAACTTTTTGCTTTCTAGAGTCAGTAACTTTAATTAAATGCCAACCAAAATCTGTTTTAATAGGACCAACAACATTATTTTTTTTTGCACTATATGCTGCCTGCTCAAATTCTGGGACTGTTTTTCCTTTTGAAATATAACCAATTTCACCAGATTGAGCTCTAGTAGCATCAATATTGTTTTGTTTTGCAGCTTCTTCAAAAGTAATTGCCTTATTGTTGATTTGCTTTAAAAGATCTTTAGCTTTGTTTTCATCGTTAACTATCACATGACTTACTTTTAGCTCATCATTTTCTTTTAGGGTTTTAATATAATTACTGTACTCAGCATTTAGCATTTGATCAGTAACTTTTCTTTTTGCATAATGATCTAGGAAAACATTAATAGCTATTTCTTTTTCTATTTCAGCAACTTGCTGTTTGTAAAGATCATTATCTTTAATTGAAGATTTTGCTATCTCATCTTCTAGAGTTTTTTGCTGCACAATTTCAGCAACTAGCCTTTGTTTAATTTCTTTATTTAAGGCATCAAAATTTTTTTTGCCTTCTGGTAAAGAACCTTGAAAGAGGATCCTTAGTTTCTTCTCTATTTCTGCTTTATGTATATCTTTACCATTATATTTTGCTACTATATCTGATGAAGCTGAAACATTTAATGATGCGGTAAATAAAAATGCGGCAACCGGTAGTAGATGTTTGATTCTCATGATCATTATTAAACCTTTAATTATATTGCTATTGAGAAATTAATTCTTTCTAATAATGCACTAATAATCTATGCTGGTAAAGTAAAATTTCAAATAAATAAAGTAAAATCATGCTGAAATCCTTAATGAAAAGAATTTTTGGTAGTGCAAACGATCGTTATTTAAAATCATTTCACTCTACTGTAAACAAAATTAATGAATTAGAAGCAAAATATCAAAAATTATCCGACATTGACTTAAGAGAAAATACTAAATTGCTACAAAATCGTATTCAGCAACAAGGTGAGAATTTAGATGAGGTATTGCCAGATGCTTTTGCTGTGATGCGAGAGGCTGCCAAGAGAGTTTTAGGGCAGCGTCACTATGATGTGCAGTTAATCGGTGGCATAGCTTTGCATAAAGGTATGATTGCTGAGATGAAAACTGGCGAAGGTAAAACTTTAGCATCAACCTTACCTGCTTATCTTAATGCTTTGACAGGAAAAGGAGTGCATATAGTAACAGTTAACGATTACCTAGCTAAAAGAGATGCGGAATGGATGGGAAAAATATATAAATTCCTTGGTCTTACTGTTGGTTGTATTACTAATGAAGTTGATGATGAGCAAAGAAAAGAAGCATATGAGTCTGATATAATCTACGCAACTAATAATGAATTAGGCTTTGATTATCTACGCGATAATATGAAACATTCTGTAGAGCACTGCGTACAAAAATCTTTTTATTATGCAATCATTGATGAAGTTGACTCAATATTAATTGATGAAGCTAGGACTCCTTTGGTAATATCTGGCCCTTCTGAAGATCGTTCTGACCTTTATTGTTTCGTAGATAAATTAATAGTAAAATTAAAGGATAGCGATTTTGAGAAAGATGAGAAATCTCGCAGTATATCTTTAACTGATGCTGGAGCAAGCCATATTGAAGAGCTCCTAATTAAGGAGAATTTAATTGCAAAGGAGTCAAGTCTTTTTGATATCGATAATGTTACAATTCTTCATCACGTTAATCAGGCACTAAAAGCTCATAAGTTGTTTACCAACAATGTTGATTACATCATCAAAAATAATCAAGTAATGATTATAGACGAGTTTACAGGAAGAGTTATGGAAGGCAGGCGCTTCTCAGAAGGATTACATCAAGCGTTAGAGGCAAAAGAAAGAGTACCTGTGCAGAATGAAAATCAAACTCTTGCATCAATTACATTCCAAAATTACTTTAGACTATACCCAAAACTTGCTGGAATGACAGGCACAGCAATGACTGAAGCTGCAGAGTTTTATGATATTTATGGTTTGCAAGTCCTATCAGTACCAACAAAAAATCCGCTGCTTAGAAAAGATGAAGATGATCTAATATATCGTACTGTTGAAGAAAAACATCATGCAATTATAGAAGAAATAGAAAAGCATCATGCAAAGCAACAGCCTATATTGGTTGGGACAATTAGCATAGAAAAATCTGAGCATATCTCAGCTATCTTAAAAAAGAAAAAAATAAAACACAACGTGCTCAACGCTAAACATCATGAGAAAGAAGCTTCAATTATTGCTCAAGCTGGCAGACCAGGCGCTGTTACAATTGCAACTAATATGGCAGGACGTGGAACCGATATTATGCTCGGTGGAAATGCAGAAATGTTAGCTTTTGATAAAGTTGAAGATTCATCAACACAAAAATATCAAAAAGAGCTAGAGAAGATTACGAAACAAGTAGCTATAGACAAAAAAACAGCACTAGAAGCTGGAGGATTATTGGTAATTGGGACGGAAAGACACGAAAGTAGAAGAATAGATAATCAGCTTCGTGGTCGCTCAGGAAGAATGGGAGATCCTGGACGAAGTATATTTTATCTATCTCTTGAAGATGATTTAATGCGTATCTTTGCTTCAGAAAAAATTTCAAGCATTCTTAAAACACTAGGACTTAAGAAAGGTGAAGCAATTTTTCATCCAATGATCAGTAGGACAATTGCTAAAGCGCAGCGAAAAGTTGAAATGAGAAACTATGAAATACGACGTAATCTTTTAAAATTTGATGATGTAATGAATGACCAGCGCAAAGTCGTCTATGAGCAAAGACGCTCTGTAATTACAAAGAATGATATACACGATACTGTACTGGGAATGTGCGAAGACCTTAACTTTGGTATAGTTGGGCAATATATTCCAGAGAAAAAATTTAAAGAGGAATGGGATATTAAGGGGTTAGCAGTAAAGCTAGAGCATGTGTATGGGTCTGCAATGGATATCGAAAAATACCTGGCGAAGGATGGAGTAAATAATGAGGATATTTGCAAATATTTATTAGAAAAAATTCATAAAATCCTAAATACTAAACAACAAGAGTTTGGTAAGGAATTATTTAATCTAGCTGAAAAGAGGATTTTGCTTATTACTATAGATCAATTATGGAAAGATCATCTTTTATCTCTAGATCATTTGCGACATGGTATTTATTTAAGAGCTTATGCACAAAAAGATCCATTAAACGAATATAAAAGAGAAGCATTCGAGTATTTTTCTCATATGCTTGAGCAAATTAAAGAGCTCTACATTACAAGAATAATGCGCATGGAGATTGACGAAGATAAAGATTCTCATACTCTTCATAGTGATAGCGAGCCACGAAAAGGAGTATTTGAATCAAGGCATGATCCAGCTGCTCCTAAAATAGCAGAGCATAGTAGTATGCATATTCATGGTGATGATAAAAGCAATACGCCCTACTCTCGCCCTAAAGGCGAAGATCAACTGCCGCATGATCCTACTACTTGGGGCAAAGTTGGGCGCAATGACCAATGCCCTTGCGGATCAGGAAAAAAGTACAAACATTGCCACGGTAAATTATAAAAAATTAATTATTTAATTTAAAATTTAAGAGGAGTATAAGCTATGACTACACAACAATGTAAAATTCTAAGTGATCTAGAAGAAGAACTTTTTGGCACAGAACCAAAAAATGAGGATTTTTACCGTATAAAACAACTTTCTGAAATAGCAAAAAACCATATTCCACCTCATTTATTGCCGTATCAGAGTGAAGACTCATCAGAATTCATCTTATTATCCTTTTTTTGTGTTTTTTTAGCTAAATGTCTAGATTCTTACAATGAGAATAATCCTATTTCTATTTACAAAGCTTTTTTTTGGTGCACGCCACCAGTATTTCTAACAATTAAATTAGCGTGTCCATATGACTTTGATGCGATAAAGCCTATTCTATTTGCATGCTCTTCAGAAGAGTTAGAAGATAAATGGAACGTTGCTGACATCGATTATAATGCGTATTTTAAAGGTGAATACATAAGAGGCCACACTCATAGTAAAGAGGAGTATTGCAAAACGTTATGTGGAGAAATACATTCTCATTATAATAGTGCGGAAGGAAGCTTAGTAGATTTATAATTTTATGTATACCTAACGTGCATTACTCTATCGCAAGTAACCACGCGATATAGTGATACAAGATATGTTTTAGCAAAAAATATGATGAACATCCTTAAAATGTTTGAAATTATAATATAAACTTGATCATAATTCACTAGCATTGGTTGTATGTTCATTGTAATTTTCATTACCAAAGAAAATAATACTGAAAAAGAAGCAACTAAGATAAACATATAAAAGACTAGCTTATCCTGGGTTAAGTTGTGACTTTCCTTAATTGCATTCCAAAGAGATTTTTTATTAAAAAATATTGATGACTCAACAAAAGGTAGTTTCAAATAGACAATAGCTGTAACCAATAAACCACCTGCTATTCCTAGATAAGTGCTAAGTAAGTATATAATAAAATGAAATACAAATATTGCTGAATAACAAGATTTAGTATTATAAAAAATCTCTTCAACATCAAGGGGGTTTTTATTTGCAAGAGCGCAACTAATGAAATGTAACATAAAAATTATTAAAGCTGGGTAAATTAAAATATTGTATAATGAAACATACAAAAAAATATTCTTTGAATCTTTGAATAATTTAGTCAACGTATATTGATATAATACATGCATTACCACCAATAATAGTATATATAACGACGATTTTCTTATGATTTGGAAAAATAATTTGCCAGTGTCAATCCATAAAATTTTGTAGTTCATACTCATAGTTTATTCTTCTTTAATGATTATAAGTAAAGCCAATTATAATTTGTTTCTCAATAAATTTCTTCAATAGACTGTTAAGGTCAAATTTACTATCAATTTCTATTAAAGATTCAAAGATATCAAAAAATCTTTTCCCCTCCTGGCACAAATTCAAGAAATAATTTTCAACAACATCTAAAGCCGAATAATGAATGTGATTATTATCATCTCTGAATATTAATACTTGACTTTCTTTGCTTGTTATCCTGATTTTAGCATTAGTTTTTTCATGTTCATGCATATATTGCCAGTATTTAACTACATCATGCTCCAGTGATAATATTTTGCAAGTAGGATTAAGGATGAAAGTAATATTTTCATATTCTTGCTGAGGTATATTTTTAAATTCCTCAATAGGAATAGCCTGAAAATCAGGCATCATTGATATTAAATGAAAATTCAGATCAAGAATTGCTATATCCATCAAGTATTGAGGACTAATATTTTTTTGCTGTAAAAAATTTGGAAATGAAAACCCATACATATCTAAATTACCACTTCTAGATCTATTTTTTTCAATATATGCAAATACTAGCGACTTAAAAAACTCTTCGCCAAGGATTAAACATACTGAATAATAGGTAATTTTTATAGTATCGAATAATGATAATATTGAGTTACGCTTATATGTTTTTAACGATTCCAGTATTGAATGCGCCTTTATATTAGATAGCAACTCTTGACTACATTTGTCGCAATCACTGTATATGTAATTAATAAATTCTTTCTGTAGGTCTTTTAGTTTTAAGTCCATTTTCTATAGTGCTATTGGCGTTATATTTATCGAGAATCGCTTGTGCCTTTTTTTCTTCTGATCGCAAAATTTCAAGAGATGGTAGATCTGCATCCCACTCGATTAAAGTTGGAATAGGACCTAAAGTTTTTATAGTAAAATCATATAAATGCCAAACTTCTTTGCAAACCTTGTCGTTATGTGTATCAATTATAAGATTTTTGTTAACTTTTTCATGCCCTGCAAGATGAATTTCTTTTATATATTTAGGATTTATTGCCTTTATATAATCAAAAGGATTAAAATCATTATTTTTACTACTTACATAAACATTATTAACATCGAGCAAAATAGCGCATTTAGTATTAGCAACCATTTGATCAATAAACTGATGCTCGCTCATTGTAGAAGACTTAAACTCAAGATAAGTAGAAGGGTTTTCTAGTAAAATTTGTCTCCCAAAAAAATCTTGTGTATGGTTAATGTTACGAGATAAAATTTCTAGTGATTCTTCATTGTACGGTAGAGGAAGTAGGTCATTAGTGTGTATATTATTATACTGCCCCCAAGAAATATGCTCTGATACAAGAGCAGGTTTAAACCGATCTATAAGATATTTAGTTTTGCTCAAATGCTCTTTATCCAATTTACCTGCTGTGCCAAGAGAAAGGCCTACTCCATGAAAACTGAGAGGATAAAGATCTGCAATTCCACTTAGTAATCTAAGAGCCGCTCCTCCTTCTGCAAAAAAATTTTCTGTGTGAATTTCCCACCAAGAAACATCAGGCTTAGTTTGGAGTACCTCTTCATGATGTTCTCCTCGCAAACCAAGCCCTGCCTTTATAGGAACATGTTTCATTTTTTATTGATTTCTGGCATTTTTTCTTCCACTTCATTCATTACTTCAGCTGTTTTACAATTTGCAGGAGTTTCAAGTCCTTTCATAGCAATGCAATCCTTTCTCTTTACGGCTTTCCACTCACATGGATCATAATCTACTGTAGATCTACCAGCACAACCATGTTTTTTGCTAGCATCACCACAATCATTTTGACCTGCTTTAGCTATTCCATAACATTTTACTGTTTCATTAGGGTCAAGAGTTTTATTAGCTGATGATGTAGAGTTTGTTGTGCTACTAGAATCAGCTGCATGAGCATTACTACAAAGAGTCATGAAGCTTAGAGCAGCTGTAGTAATAAATTTACTCTTTATTGACATTTTTACCTGTATTTATATTAAACAAAAATAAAAACATATAACATTGCTAATAATATAACAAAGCTAACATATTAATGCTTTGATCCGCATGAGTGTTTTTTTCCTGGACAACTATGTTTTGATTTACTCTTGGAGCTGCATTTATGATGGTGATCGTTTTTAGAGCTCATATTTTCACATGCGGTTGTAGCTGCTAAAGCAAAAAGACATGCAGCGGTTGCAGAAACAAATCTTTTTTTATTAAGGTTTATTTTTTTCATCGTATTTTCTCCTTATTATTTGGTATATAATGAATTTTAACTATCTTCATACAGAGAAAAAAGAAATAAGTTGTATATCATTGTTGCTATCTAGATAACAATGCTCATTATGTGCTTTTATTGCACATATAAATAACTTTATTTATTGTATTATGCTTGATTGATTTCACTGGAAAAAAAACTATGATTGCCTAGGATTATATTTTTAAAAAGCTCTGCTATTTTCTGAGCCGTTATATCCAATATATTCAATTCTTCCTTACTAAAGTTATGCAATACGTATTTTGTTACTAAATCACTGTTTCCAGGATGACCGACGCCTATTTTAATTTTTATATAATCATTAGATATCAATGAATTAATAGATTTTATACCATTATGACCGGCATCACTCCCCCCTACCCTTAACCTTACTTTCCCTTGAGTAAGCATAATCTCATCATATAAAACTACGACATTTTTTGGCGATATTTTATAAAAATTTACAAAAGCTGAAATTGCTTTACCTGAATTATTCATAAAGGTCATTGGTTTAATCGCAATGACTGGTTGATCAGCAATTAACCCTTTGTATACTAGAGAGTTATATTTATCTTTATCTTGATTTAGATTGTATTTTTTAATTAGAGCATCAAGTACAAGAAAACCTGCATTATGTCTAGTTTTCTCGTATTCTTTTCCTGGATTACCAAGTCCCGCAATAAGATACATATTAATCCATCTCTTGTGTCTATGGCAAAGTTAAATTAGTTTTTAAAAGAAGTTTGCGCAAACCTTTTTTTCAAAATCACTTATTATCTTTACTATTATCTTCTTCTTGAGAGGATTTATTATTGTCTTCTGAAGATTCGGATTCTGCTTCTGTTGTTTCTTCTTCAATTTTTACAGCTCTTTTACCAGACATTTTTAAAATAACCTGTGCAGTATTCTTTGTTTTAAATTCTAAAGAAGAAGGAATTTTAATGTCTTTAAGCTTGATTACGTCACCAACGCTAATTTTAGAAACATCAATATCAATTGCTTCTGGGACATCGTCAGTCTTGACATAACATTCTATAAAACGCTTTGACATATTTAATACAGCATTTCTTTTTAACCCAGCAGATTTTTCAGCTCCCACTATTCTAATCGGAACATTTACTTTTACTTTTTTATTTCCTCCATCTACTGAAATAAATTCAATATGCTCTACTAAGTCACTAACTGGGTGCAAAGACATCTCTTTAGCAAGAACTTTACGCTTTTTACCATCTAAATTTAATTCCACAACTGTTGTCATAAAGTTAAATTTATTACGTAAATTCTGTACTTCTTTCTGCGGTAACGAGATAAGAGTTGAATCGGATCCTTTGCTATAAATTATTGCTGGTACTCTTTGTGCTCTTCTTAAACTACGAGCAATACCTTTTCCTGAATTCTCACGAATTTCTGCATCAATTGACATAGTAGATGTCATAATTTTATCCTATATAATTAATATTGTAGTTATAGAGTTTTACATTTATACATTATTTACATGATTAAAAAAAGAATAAAAATAGAAAATTTAGAGATTAATGCCATAAAAAGCAGAGTAGACTCTTGGGTAGCAAAAAATTTTGGTATTCCCTTTAGCTTAATACAAAAACTTATTAGGCAGAAAAAACTATTGATAAACGGTAAGAAAACTAATGCAAATTATAGATTGCAAGATGGCGATTTACTAGAAATAAAATCCAATATTAGCGAAAAAGTTGATATACATAAAAATAATTCTAAGAAGAAAATTATTAGCAAAAATCTATATAATCAGCTACTAGCGCAGATAAAGAGAAATATTCTCTTTAAGGACGAAAATATTATAGTAATAAATAAACCTTATGGCATTGCGGTACAAGGAGGTAGTAAGATTAATATCAGCATTGATGATATTTTAGATGGATTGCAATTCGATTACCCAACTAAGCCTATGTTAGCTCATCGAATTGATAGATATACTACAGGAATATTATTACTTGCTAGAACGAAAGAAGCAGCTCAGCTGCTGGCAAAGATGTTTTCTGATAAAAACGCAATTGTAAAAAAATACCTAGCTTTATTAGCAGGAGTTCCCAAAAATAAAGAAGGTATAGTTACTTCTAAAATTAGCAAAGAAAAAATTAATACAAAGGAAAAAATGACTAATACAGAAGATGGGAAGAAATCCACTACTGAGTATAAAATTATAAATAAATTCGGTAAAACGTTATCATTAGTAGAATTTATACCTATAACTGGTCGTACACATCAAATAAGAATACATGCAGCGGAAAATTTAGGAACACCTATAGTTGGCGATACAAAATATGGATGGCAAAAATCACAACTCAGTGGAATAATCGAAACTAAACTACACCTTCACGCTAGTGAGATCATAATAAAGCAGTTTAAGGGTAAATCGTATCACCTAAAAGCAGAACTACCTGAACACATGAAATACTGTTTAACGTAAAAATGCAAACCTTCTATATAAAACACAATTTAATACAGCTCCGTATAGTAAAGCAACATTAATAACATAAAAAAATATTAATACTATTATTACCCCTGCTAAACTACCATATACTACGCTAAAGCTTCCTGAATTATAAACGTAATACGCCAACGCATCACCACTTAAAAACCATAATAGCACCGTAACAAAAGCACCTGGAATCACAGAAATAAATTTAAGCTTCTTATTTATAAGCGAATAATATACAGCTGCTATGATCGTAGTGAGTATCAGTAAGCTATACACATCATTAAGATAGTCATTTTGAATAGTTGGAATTTTAATGCTTAAAATTGATTCTATATATTCAACAATATGAGGCAATAGCACAAATGTTGCGAGAGTAATTAATAAAATTGCTATAGCTACTAAAAATTGAAAAATACTAACTAGTCTAGTGATAATAAAGATTGGTGGTTGTTTGACATTATATATTTTGTTAAATATTTTCCTTAATCCTTCCAAAGTAGAAGTAGTTGTCCATATTGCCCCAATAAAAACAAAACTTACTACGCCTACAGAAGGTCCGTTAATAAGCTTTGCTAGCTGAGGTTTTATAACATTTAATGCGTATTCTGGAATAATTCCAGCAATATGGTTAACAACTTTAATTCCCATTTGGGTCTCGCCTAAAGAGGTTAGAGTTACTATTAAAATGATGAATAAGGGAAATATTGAAAAAATATTTAAATACGCCATGTAGCCAGCATATTCTAGGCCGTCATCATCGCACAATTTGATTAAAGCTTTAATAAATATATTTTTTTTTGCCTGCGCAATAATTTTTGAGATAAGACTTACCATACATTTTTTATATGATTTACTAAAAAATAACTATGAATTATAATCAAATCAAAACGCATATCAAATTTATTATTAGAAAATTTTTTACTAGTCACCATATATAACAAAGCCGTTCTTTTTATACGATTAATTTGTCTTTTAGTAACTATATCATAATTATAGTTTAAGTTTTTTCTATATTTTACTTCTATAAAAATAATCGTTTTATTCTTTTTTGCAATTATATCTATTTCACCAGTATAAGATTTATAACGTTGATATAAAATTTTATACAACTTAAACTTAAGAAAGCAAATTGCTAGTTTCTCATAAATAAGACCGGAATTATGGTCTGAAATTTTTAGCATCAACATATTCTTTTACTAAACTCATAAAAAAATTTCCTCGTTCTTCGAAGTTTTTCCATTGGTCAAAAGATGCACAAGCAGGAGATAGAAGAATTGTAACCTGTGTTTCTTTATTTTGCTCAGCCATCTTTACAGCAAAATTAAATGCTTTTTCTAATGTACCAGCAATGGTGTATTTCACTGAATGCTGACCAAAAACTTTACTAAACTCAGAAGCTGCGTTGCCAATAAGAAAAGCATGAAGTATTTTGTCAAAAAATTTTGTTAAAGGAATAATTCCGTCAGATTTTTCTAGTCCTCCAACTATCCAGTAAATATTATCAAAAATTTTTAAAGCATTAGATGAAGAAACTGCACTAGTTGCCTTGCTATCATTTATAAATTGTATGTTACCAACATTTCCTAAATATTGCATCCTATGATCAAGACCAGGATAAGTTACAATAGCATTTACTATTTCTTTTGCTGCTAGTTTATGTAAGCAACTAACAGCGCTGTAAGCTGCTATTGTATTTTCTGCATTGTGCATTCCTAGCAAAAATCTATTTGCTGCTACATTAATTTCTATATGATTAACGTCATCAACTATTTTCTTATCTACTAATGCGCATCCTTCAGTAATAGTCTCGGCAGTTGATATGGGTATTACATTGATTTTTCTTTCTCTGATTTTAGAAATTATATCGTTAGTTATTGAATTGTCTTTGCTTATTATAGCTAAATCGTTTTTATCATGATTGCGAAAAATATTGTATTTTGCACGTATATAATTTTCCATTGTACCATGTCTGTCTAGATGGTCTTCAGTTATATTCAATAAAATAGCTATATGAAATTTAGTTTTATCAATTAAATCTAATTGATAAGAAGAAACCTCTACCACAATAATATCATTTTTACTTTTTGGTTTAAGAGATAAGATAGGATTTCCAATATTACCAACTAAGTGTGATGAAAAATTATTTTCGGTAAGTATATGGTGTATTAAAGCCGAAGTAGTTGATTTACCATTAGTTCCAGTTATTCCTATGTAAGTGTAGTTAGGGTAAGTTAAATAAAAAAGCTCTATATCACAGATGATTTTTATTTTATGTTTCCTTGCTAATTCAACAATTTTATGGGGTTTTGGAAAATAAAGAGGTATACCAGGGCTTAAGACAAGGAAATCAATACTAGCCCATGATGCAATATCTTCAGTTAATGTATCTACTGAAATATTATTAACTGCAAGTAGTTCTAAGAATTTTTCTCTGGCTTTTGGAAAATCGTCCCATGCGATGAAAGGTAAATTATGTTCTATCAAAAATTTTGCAGTAGCAATTCCAGAAATGCCTAAGCCTAATATCGCAAATTTTTTATTTTTCAACAACATGATGATTCTTAAGATTTTTATGAGATATCACTACAGTATCAGAGATAAGATCGTGCCATGCTCTTCGTTTTTTATTAAGAACAATATATAATATACCTAATCCTAAAGGAACAATCGAAAAAACGTAAGAAAGCAGCCTAATTATTAGCTGTAAAGTAGTTGGCTTACCAAGAGTTTTAGCATCAACAATCTTCAAGGAAGTCAGCATCTTTCCAGGGGTAGATTGACGCTTAATCCAAAATATTATAATAATAACTGATAATAACGCAAACTGTGTTCCTTGCTCTAAAAAAAGTAAAATGTACCGCTTCTCAGCTAAAAATTGTTGAAACTGTAAGTTATTAGCCATATTTTGTAGTAATACTTTAAAGCTTGTAACACCCTTAGAGGAGTTTTCAACTATTTTTGATAGTTGTTGTTTACTATATAATATATCATCATAAAAAAAGCTTAGTAAAATATTAGAAATAGGAACTAATAAAATAGCTGCAATAGCAATATCCACAAGAGATGCAAACAACCTAGTATTAAATGAAGGATATAATTTGTTTTCTAAAGATTTTTTTCTTCTAAATAAAAATAACATCAACTAGAACAACTTGCTTACACAAGTAAAGTAATCTGGAAATTTTATTTGTAAAGTATTTAAAGCTAAATTAGCGTTATTAACATCTGAAAAAATGCCAAAACATGTCGTCCCGGTACCACTCATCCGTGAAATCTCGCATCCCTTACAGCTACTAATCTCAGCAATAATATTGCTTAACTCTGGGGCTAGCTCTGTTGTGTTTGCTAATAAATCATTTTTTGTTCCTCGCAAAAACTGGAACAATTCACTGTGGTCTTTAAACGAGTATTGATGTTTTATCGTATCTCTGGAGAAGCTAATATTATTACTGTTAAAAATAGTAGCAGTACTCATAGCAATATTCGGATAAACTAGCAAAGCAAATAAAGAAGGAATTTTATCTATGGTTGATATCATTTCTCCAATACCATTAAAATATAAAGGCTTTTTATATAAGAACATTGGAACATCTGCTCCTATTTTAGCACAACGATTTAGCATCTCATTCTGGGATACTTGCAACTTAAATTTCTTTATAAAAAATTTAATGAGTTCTGCAGCATCACTTGATCCTCCCCCTAGACCAGCAGCAATAGGAATATTCTTAACTAGAGTAATTTTAAATTTGCTATTTCCTATCCAGTCAGAAAATTCAGTAATTACCTTATCTAAAATATTTATACCGCTAAGATTTTCCTGGTATTTCCCTTTTAGCAATATTTGATTCTCATCAGCTAATTCAATTGTTAACTCATCGTATAAGTCCTCGACAAACATAACCATACTATCAAGGGAATGATAATTTTGTGCTGTCTTACCTAAAACATGTAAAAATAAGTTGATTTTTGCATGACACTTAATGTAATAAATATTACTCATTTCTTATTTTTGCGATTAATACAACATACTAAAGAACTTGATGACATCAACAATACTCCAAGCCAAATTAAATAAATAAATGGTTTATACTGTATTTCAACTATAATTTTATTATTTCCATCTACAGCGCCTATGGTTAAATAAATATCCCCACTAATAGTATGTAGAATTGAACTTTCATAGGTGAAATTTTTTTCAATTGGATAAAAGCGTAACTCTGGCAATAATGTTCCTAGGGCTTTATTGCTTCTCTCTAAATCAATATGAGCTCTTCTATAAAGGTAATTATCTTTTTTTCCATAAGAAACCTGTTTTAACTGCAAATTAAATTCTTTGACTAAGATCTTCTCATTGATACTCATCAAAGAGCTTGCACTAAAACCCCATGCATAGTAAAAACTACCACCTAACAATAATATCACTAATCCTAAATGGCCTAGATGCATTACAATAGCTGATCGTTGTTTTTGCTTTAGCTTTGCAGTAACACTGATCGCTAAAGAAAAAATGAATAATAGTGATATCAACAAATACAATAATGGCAATAAAGATAGCTTGTGATAAAAATTTGCTGCTAGCGTTAAAAAAATGCTGAACGATGCTGCAAGCAGTAGCTCTTTGATGCTACCAGCAGTATATATCGCTAATAACAAAATTGATGGAATAAAAATTATAGATATTGTTTTAACGTAGTAAGCCTCACTAATAGAAACTATCTTTCCATAAATATACTGATACACTAATGGGTATAATATTCCTAAAATTATTATTACACTGATGATGCATAAAAAAATAACGGATGATACCAGCTTTTTAAAAAGAACATTTTTAGCAAAAAAAAACTTGTGACTTTGAGATGCATGAGATGGTGATTTTATGAATAAAAATACACTGATTAACAACAGGATAATAAAAATTATAAATAAAAAAACACCACTAGATATATCTAATGCAAAACTATGAACTGAAGATAAAATACCAGACCTAACTAGAAACATTCCAAAAATAGATGATAAAAAACTAGTAATACCTAATATTATTGCGCCACGATACATATAACTTTGCTTTATAGAAATTTTCATCATATGAATTAGAGCAGTAGCAAAGAGCCATACTATTAGCGATATATTTTCAACTGGATCCCAAAACCAAAAACCACCCCATCCTAATTCGCGGTATGCCCACCATCCTCCAAGACCGATACCAAGGGTAAGTAAAGCCCAAGGAACAGTTATCCATGGGTATAATAGTTTGTTAAACCATATGGAAGAGTATCTACTACGCATCAATGCAAGCAAACTAGCTGAAAATGATAGTGATAACCCAGTATATCCAGCATATAAAATAGGTGGATGAATATAAAGACCTACATCCTGTAATAATGGATTGAACCCCTGACCTACAGGGAAAATTTCTTTAGAAATGACAAAAGGATTGGCAACAAAAATACTAAACAGCAAAAATAATACTGCTACCCATGACTGCACAGCAAGTATTTCAGCTGTATCCTGAACACTAAAACTACTCTTATTCATGAATATTACACTAGACAAACTGAATAACCACAACCATAGCAACATAGATCCTTCGTGATTAGCCCATAAAGATGTAATTTTATACATTATAGGCAATAATGGATGCGAGTTTTGTAGTACATTAGCAAAGGTGAAATTAGTATTAATGTAGGCACTAAGTAAATTTAGCAATGCCATAGTAAGTAAAAGAAACTGTAGAGAAGTCGCTTTATAAATAGTAGCAGAGGAATTACTTATAAATAAATTGGCAGCTGCTATTAATGAGATGAGTAATGCAGAACAAAGACATATATTACCCAAATTAAAGTGTAACAATTGATTACCTTCCCTCCTTAAGCGTATATCTACACATCAACATTTCTAACGTTATCAGCATGAGCTTGTATAAACTCTCTACGAGGCTCAACAATACTACCCATTAATGTAGAAAAAACTTCTTCAGCATCATCAGCATCTTTTATCCTTACTTGTAATAAAGTTCTTGTTTCTGGATTTAAAGTTGTTTCCCATAATTGATCGGCATTCATTTCACCCAATCCCTTAAACCTCTGTAAAGTAATCCCTTTTTGACTCAATTCAAAAACTACATTGTAGAATTTAGTTGGCGTTAGTACTTCGATAGAAGGTTCTCCCTTATAAAAAACACTAGCTTTAGTAGCAAAATATGGCTGTAGTTTTTGCACCAAACGATTAAGTTTTTTAAAATCTTCTTGTTGAACAAAAGATTTATCAAACACGTGCGTCTCTTTAATTCCTCTAATAGTTCTAACAAACTTAATTTTATTTTCTTCATTGACGAAATAATCCCACGAAACATTGAATTGATCAGCTTCTTGCTGCTGCAATCTACTTGCAATATTAGCAAGTTTATTATCATAGTTTCCTGCTGCAATTAATGATTCATCGCATAGACCTTCAAGTGAGCAAGCCTCCAAAATATTTATCGGTAATTTTTTATGCATTGTAGCGAGAACATTCTTATATTCTATAGTGATATTTAATAATGATTTTAGATCTTCACCTGTAAGCTCCGTGTTGTTTGCAAATTTTGCCTTAATTTCATTAAGAATGTTTGCAAATAAATATTCATATAATTCTTTTTCGTCTTTTACATAAATATCCTTGCTACCCTTTCTTATTTTATAAAGTGGTGGTTGCGCGATATATAAATAACCTTTTTCTATCAAAGGCCTCATATATCGATAGAAAAAAGTTAAGTATAAAGTTCTAATATGTGATCCATCTACGTCAGCATCACTCATGATAATAATTTTATGATAGCGTAAATTATCAGGATTAAATTCTTCAGCAACTCCAGCTCCTAAAGCAGTGATCAAAGTACCAATTTTATCGGAAGCTAGTATCTTATCAAAACGAACTCTTTCGATATTAAGAATTTTACCAAATAAAGGAAGAATTGCCTGGAAGGCACGGTCTCTGCCTTGCTTTGCGGACCCCCCTGCACTATCTCCTTCAACAATAAAAATTTCTGATTTTTTAGGATCTTTTTCTTGGCAGTCTGCAAGTTTACCTGGAAGGTTAGATATATCTAACGCTCCTTTTCTACGAGTTAACTCTCTTGCTTTTCTTGCTGCTTCTCTAGCTACTGCAGCCTCAACAATTTTGGCAACAATGTTTTTTGTTTCATTTGGATGCTCTTCAAACCACTGCTGTAACTTATCTGAAATAATACCTTCAACTACAGGTCTTACTTCAGAGCTTACCAATTTATCTTTAGTTTGCGATGAAAATTTTGGATCAGGCACTTTTACAGATAACACGCAACTAAAACCTTCCCTGATATCTTCGCCGACCAATGCAATCTTATTCTTTTTCTGTAGATTATTTTGCTCAATATATTTATTTACAGTTCTTGTTAAAGATGCTTTTAAAGCTGCTAAATGCGTTCCCCCGTCTCTTTGCCTGATATTATTAGTAAAACACATAATATTTTCGTGATAACTGTCATTCCATTGTATTGCCGCCTCAAGAGCAATTGATTCACGAGTTCCTTGAATTTCAATTGGAGTATGCAAGCTGTTTTTAGTTCTATCAATATGTTTAACAAATGCAACAATACCTCCATCATAATGAAGATTTTCTCTAACTACCTCTTCTCCTCGGTGATCCTCAAGAATTATTTGTACTCCTGAATTTAAGAAAGCTAGCTCTTTTAATCTATGAAGAAGAGTGTTGTAACTGAATTCGATAGAGGTAAAAGTATCTATTGATGGATAAAAAACTACTTTTGTTCCAGTTTTATTTTTTGCCTCACCAACAACACGTAATGACTCAACTACTTCACCACGCTCAAATTTCATATAGTGCTCTTTTCCCTTACACCAAATATTTAGTATTAACCAGTCAGATAATGCATTTACAACAGATACACCAACACCATGAAGCCCGCCTGATACTTTATATGAATTTTGATCAAATTTACCACCAGCATGAAGCTGAGTCATAATCACTTCAGCAGCTGACTTTCCTTCTTCCGGGTGTATATCAACAGGGATACCACGACCATTATCTTCTACAGAAACAGAACCATCAGCGTTAAGAGCAACTACTATTTTGTTGCAATAACCTGCAAGAGATTCATCTATTGAGTTATCAATAACTTCGTAAACCATATGATGTAAACCAGAACCATCACTGGTATCACCAATATACATACCAGGTCTTTTTTTGACTGCCTCTAATCCCTTTAATACTTTGATGGATTTTGCATCATAATTTTTATTTTCTTCTGGTTTTTCCATAATTTTACTCATTCCTCATGAATCCTTACTTTATTGTCTTTAACCGTTATAAATTCTGCATCTTTTTTATAAACCCTAAAAATTTTATCATCAGTGCCAGTAATCCAAGTTTGAGCTCCTATATCTGATATAACATCACTTAATAATCTTTGTTTTTCATCATCTAAATGAGCAGCAATATCATCCAGCAATATTATAGGCATCTGACGCTTCCACTGTATTTGAGTAAATACTTCTGCCAAAAATAAAGACAGTAACAAAGATTTTTGTTCTCCAGTGGAGCATTTTTCTGCTTTAATACACTTTTGTTTGCTATATACTAACAGATCTGAGCGATGAATACCAGCATTAGTACGTTTTGTTAAGAAATCTATTGTACGATTCTTTTTTAAGGTATTTTTGAAATCTTCTTCTAATTGTAGAGCTGGCACCTTATGGACCTGTTCTTCTAGCCAACCTTCCATTTTTAATGTAGCCTTAGGAAAATCATATGTAAAACTATCAATAGTTTGCTGTAGCATTTCTACAATCTGCGTCCTGCTAATCGCAATAATCACTGCTGACTCTGCCATTTTTTGCTCAATAATTTTTATCCAATCATTATCATATTTTTCATTCTTTAATAAATTAGCTCTTTCTTTCAGATAATGCTCATATACTGTCAATTGTTCACTATATACAGAATTAAAATTGCTCACTATACGATCTAGTAATTTACGACGTGCTGTAGCTCCAGTAATAAATATTTGATCCATTTGTGGAATTAACCAGCTAACACTAACCGCTTTTGTTAATTCATGTTGCTTAGAAATGTTAGCTCCATCTATTTCAATAAATCTACGACTTATTTCAGAAGTTTTAATATATCCTGTACGAATATACTGGGTATAAGTGTCATTTGTAATAGCGGCTTCGATAATCCAAGGACAATTGGAATTGTGTTTACTGATATCTTCTAGCTTACTATTTAAAAATCCCCGACCAGGAACAAGGAGAGATATAGCTTCCAAAATATTTGTTTTACCTATTCCATTTGCACCAGCGATAACTATGATGTCACTTTGTGGGGCAAAATTCTGTTCTTCATAATTACGAAAATAAGATAATGCTAAATTTTTAATTTTAGTTTTTTTGGTATCCTCCGTTCGCATAATATCACAAGCATTATACTCGCATAGGCATAATGATATACTGAAAATGCGATTCAGGATTTTCTTCTATCTCTGTAATTAACGCAGGAGCAAAAGGATCTTTAAACGAAAAATAAATATACTCACTACAAATTACATTCATAGCCTCTAATATATACCTAGCATTAAACCCTACTTTAAACTTATTTTCTAAATTACTTTTTATTTTTATTTGTTCCTTTGCCCCGCTACCAATATCACTAGTTGCAGCTATTTCTAATACTCCATCTTGTGCTATTAAATTAACACCCCGAAATTTTTCATTTGTTACTGTAGCTACACGATCAATAGCGGTCTTGAACTCTTTAGATGGAATCTCAAGAATTTTATCATTGCCTGTAGGCATTAAAGAATGATATTTAGGGAATGTTGCATCAACTAATTTAGAAGTTAAGCTAAAATTATCGCTAAAGAATTTTATCTTATTATTAGAAATATTAATATTAACATCACTGCTTAACTCATCAATAATCTTTCTAATCTCAGTCACAGTTTTTTTTGGAATAATTATTGGCAAAAAGTTTGGTAAATTATCAATAGGATGGCTAGTCGCAACACTTAATCTGTGCCCATCAGTAGCAACTAACCTGATGCGTTTATCAGCATACTCTAAATTTATTCCATTAAGATTATACCTCGTTTCCTCAGTAGACATAGCAAATTTACACTGATCGAATAAAGTTTTTAATGTTATGCTATTTAATGTCAAATTATGCTGATAATCTAAATCATCTATTTTAGGAAAATCTCTTACAGGTAAGGTTGGCAATCTAAAATAGCAATGTCCTGAGTAAATATTCAGTAGTGATTTTATATTATCAAATTCTAGCAAAATTTCTTCATTATCGTCTAGTTTACGAACGATATCATATAACATAGCCGCATTAACCGTAATTTCACCTTCTGCAATTACTTTTGCTGTAGCAAGCGATGAAATAACAATATCCATGTCAGTTGCTACTACTTCTAAAGAGTTGTTGTTAGATCTAAGCAAAGCATGGGATAAAATTGGAATAATATTTCTTTTTTCTACTACTGACTGCACATAGTATAAACTTTTTACCAAAGTCTTTTTATCTATAGTAAGTTTAAAGTTATCTAAGGACTGCTCTATTGAATTATGATCTTGCTCTCGAAGATTTTCTTGGTCTTTCGTGGTGTCTTCTAGCATTCTATTCCTCTAATCAGTAGTTTTACATCTTCAGAAAACTCAGCACTTTTGTTTAGTAAATCCTCTACTATTTTGATTGCGTGCATCACCGTAGTATGATCTTTTCCACCAAACTTCCTACCAATTTCAGCAAGACTTTTAGTAGTAAAATATTTTGCTAGATACATAGCAATTTGCCGTGGGCGTGCAATGACTCTAGAACGCCTTGAAGAATACATATCCGATACTTTTAAATTATATCTATCAGCAACTTTTTTTTGTATTTCTTCTATTGTAATAACTTTTTCGTTTGAACGGAGCAGATCTCTTAAAATTTCTTGGGTATTTTCCAGATTTATTTCTTTGCCTGTAAGCTTCATATATGCAACTATCTTATTTAAAGCTCCTTCTAATTCACGAACATTAGAAATAATTTTTGTTGCTAAATATTCTAGTACTTTGCGCGGTACTTCTATTTTCATAATTTCAGTTTTAGACTGCAAAATGCCAAGCCTTAGTTCATAAGTAGTATTATGAATATCGGCAACCAATCCCCAACCTAGTCTCGATTTTATTCTATCTTCCATATTCTCTAAGTCTGATGGTGAGCGATCACCAGAGATGACTATCTGTTTATTGCTATCAATAAGAGTATTAAGAATATGAAAAAACTCTTCCTGCGTACTATCTTTTCCACAAATAAATTGAATATCATCTACCATTAATATATCTACAGATCGAAATTTCTGTTTAAATTGCATTATTTGATTGTTTCTTAATGCATTAATAAATTGGTACATAAATTTTTCAGCAGAAATATACTCAACGCGCCTTTTAGAGTTAGTCTCAATAAGGTGCCAAGCTATAGCATGCATTAAATGAGTCTTACCTAAACCAACACCACCATACAAGAATAAAGGGTTAGAGCCAGGTTGCACTTTTTTTGACTCAGCAACAGCTCTTGCTGCAGCGTAAGCAAACTCATTAGGAGATCCTACAATAAAATTGCCAAAGGTAAAACGTGCATCTAAAGAATATTTTAGTTCATCGTAAATAGAATTTTCAGAATATTTTCCAGCTAAATTATTTAAGTATACATTGCTAGCAAGACTACCTGAATTAACCAAATTATTAGATTTATCGCGTTGTTTGGGATCACTTTGTCGAGAATTTTTATTGTTTTTCTCAACAGTAATAGAAATTTTCTTTAATGTAGGAATATGGCGTTGCCAGGTTTTAAAAATCTTTTTTTCAAAATGAGTAAGAATCCAGTCTCTTACAAATCTTGTTGGAACAACAAAATTTACATAATGATCATTAAAATCAATTAACAGCAACTTACTAAGCCAACTTTTATAAGCTTCTTCTCCACATTCGCGCTTTAAATCAAGCTGTACAAGTGCAGACACATTCTGATTTGCCTTATTATGCTGGGGCACCGTATCTTTATCAAGTAAGTCAGCTGTTTCCATTGAGTTCACCTATACTTAGCAAATATTAACTTATTTCTGAGCTATTAATAGCTAAAGCATGGACTTGCATTTTACGAAGTTGTAATAAGCAGTATGCTCATTTAAGCTTACTCTAATAACCCAATTAACTAAAAAATACTCTCGCTTAAATTACGCGAGCCAAAAATAACTAAAGATAAATCAAGACAATTAAACATTGTTAGTATTTAGAGGATGCACTATAAAGCATTTATAGTAAATAGATTTTTTTATATTTTTACAACAAATAAACGTTGACATGAGATCATTTTTTATTTCCCCTAAAATAATCGCTAGTGTAGATAAAAGAGCTGCTTTTAAGAAGTGCTATTAGCGCAACATGTTACCAAAAGTTTATAAACTTCTAATATTTGGGTATTTATTTAAATGATTTGTAATTATATAGGATAGGTATTGGCTTGTAGAGTCAACCTGATCATCATGAGCTCCATTAGGAAAAGAAAGCAGCTCCCTTTCGTAGTCCATAAGCCAGCCTGCGTTTTTAAAAAGCAATATTTGTCCTTGCTCAAAAAGTGGACTTACTCTTGCAAATCTAGTAAATTTATCTCCTTTTGGCTTTACTGCCATCACTGAAAATTGTTTATACTCTCTTTTCAAATCTTGTATTAATGATTGACCACTCGCTTTATCCTCAATCATAATCAAATCAGGATTCCATGATGTAGTTTTACTTATGACAGCATTCTTAAGATCAGGATATTCCATTCTATCACGCAATATATCTAATAAATAGAAATTTTCATCGATTTTCCCCCAAGTAGTGCAAACTGTGTAGCTATTACCGTCTCCAGATTTTATTGCAGTATCCCAGCTTTGTATAATGTGCTCATAACTGTCTAACGGCAGTATTTCTATAAAATATTTCAACCAAGACCTTTTTATCATTGATGAATCTTCCGCTATAGGATCTTGCAAATATTGCGCAGAAAACACATAATTTCCTAGCTCCTTTTTTAAAATATTCATTTCATCTTCATTGCATCTCTCAGGATGCAATAACTGTTTCTCGGGAAAACAGTAGTAAAATTTATTAAACTCATAATAAGTATCTTTTGGCGCAATTGCAGGTATGTCTAACACATGCCAGTTATCAGAAGACTTTTCTAATAAGCTACCTACTAAATCTTTAACATGAAGCCTTTGCATTACAACGACAATCACTCCAGTTTTTCTGTTATCCAATCTAGATGAAAAGCTTTGCTGGAACCAATTAATAGTTTTTTCACGCTTCTTACTTGAATTTACATCAATAGCATTATGAGGATCATCTAGTATCAAAAAATCACCACCTTCTCCGGTTATAGTTCCCCCAACAGATGTTGCTAAGCGAAAACCACGTTTTTTGGTAAGAAACTTATTTTTTTGATTTTGATCTTTAGAAATAATAGTGTTAGGAAAAATTTTTGCAAAAAACTCAGAACTCATCAAATGCCTGCAATCTAACGAGAGTTTATCGCTAAGATGCTGGGAGTAACTAGCACAAATAATCCGTTTTGCGGAATCGTTACCAAGTAACCATGCAGGCCAGCAAACGCTAACACAGATAGACTTCATAAATCGAGGAGGAATATTAATTATGAGGCGTTTTATTTGATTTTTAGCTAACGATTCCAAATACTCTGTTATAAGATCAATATGCCAATTATCAATAAATTTAACGCTAGGATTAACAACTGGGAAAGCTTCTTGAATAAAAAATTTCAAATGTTTTTGGCATGCAGCTTTATAATGATGCTGCTGATAAATAGAGCTTTTTTGCTGCAAAATAATTATTTAATTTTAAATTTTACGCTGAAACAGGTACAAATTTATTGATAACTTCAAAAAAATTATCTATTGAGATAGGCTTAGGCATGTAATATTTAAATCCAGAGCTTAACATTCGTTCTTTATCATTTTTCATCGCGAATGCCGTAAGCGCTATTACTGGTATATCGCTTATTTCTGGATTTTCTTTAATATCTTCTATAATATCTAATCCAGAAACATCGTTAAGCCTAATGTCCATTAAAACCAAATTAGGTTTATACTTGACCATTTGTGAAATAACTTTATTACCATCAGTAACGCATATAACATCAAAATTTTTTACTTCTAATAAATCTCTGAACAATTTCATATTCAAAGGATCATCTTCGGCAATTAAAATTTTTATTTTTCTACTTTGGTTCATACATTCCCTCTTCTATCCTAATTATGGCAAATGTAATCCTTATCTACAAATAAAATATTGTTTATTTTATCTATTAGAATACTGTAATTTTTCAATTTTATGGACATCACATCATAAGTTAATTTTAGCAGAGGTATATTGGACTTGTTATAATATTTATGTAAACTCAAAGCTGTATGAGCTCCCTCAACGGTAATTTGATTATTTTTTACAATATCGCTATAAGTTTGCTGTAAGTGTTTTTTTACCAAATCCGCACCAAATTTTGTGTTACGAGAAGTAAAGCTACTACAGGTCAAAAACAAATCACCAATACACGCAGGTTCAAAAATAGTAGTTTTTCTTCCTCCTTTTTCTTGCACTAACAATGCAATTTCTTGTGCTCCTCTAGTGATTGCTGCTGACACGCAATTTTCCCCCAGGTGCAAAGCCCTAATCATGCCACACACAATTGCCAAGACATTTTTTAATGCTCCGTACCAACTTACTGATACCACATCATCAGTTGGATACAGCTTGAAGAAGTTGGTGGAAAATGTATTAGCTAAGTCAGATGCTACATCAATATTACTAGCTGCAATAGACGAAATAGCAGGAAGACCTAAAGTAATTTCTGACGCAAAATTTGGACCTGATACAACTGAAATCAAGTTTTTAGGAAAAATCTTAGCTACTATTTCAAACATAGTATTACCGGTAGATATTTCTATTCCCTTAGAACAAATAACAATAATAGCGTTACTATTAATATGACTCTTCACTTGTAAGCAAAACTGTCTTACTTCCTGAGCTGGAATTGATATAAAAAGATATCTTGCATCGACAATATCTTCTAAGTCATTACTTATTTTAATGTCTTTGCTAAATTGAGAAATGCTCCTAGAATAAAGTATAATATTAGTAAATTTTGCTGTAAAAACTTTAAATAAAGCTCTTCCCCAAGCTCCAGCTCCAATAATAGCAACCTTATCACTCATGACTTACTAAAACCTATTTTTAAACTTTTATTATCGATATTATTTTGCTCAATAAACAGATAATCTTTATCCAGCTTCTTGTAGCAAACTTGTGTAGCAAGAATCTGCTCTACAATGTATTTCTCATTAGTTTGTATTGCTTTTACTAGAGTATCTTCAGCTTCTACTTCAACTATTATACGATCAGATACATGAAAATTTGCCTTTTTCCTTGCCTGTTGTATAATCCTAATAAAATCTCTAGCAAAACCTTCGTACTTCAATTCTGTACTAATTTCTGTATCTAGCATCACAAGTCCTATACCATTACCAAATGATGAAACAGGATTATTACCAATAGGCTCCAAAGTAAGCGAAAACTCATCACCCATAAGTTCTTCATCACAAATGATAATATTCTTGTTTTCTGACTGAACCCAGCTTCCTTCTTTAGCTGCAACAACTAGTTGCTTCATTTTATGAGCCAGCCTTTGACTAACTAACTTAAAGTTTATTTTTAAATTATACTTGGAATATTTAGCAATTTCAGTAGATATAAGAATTTTCTTAACATTAATCTCGTCTTTTATTAGATCGAAATATTTATTAAGCCTTCCTTCTAAGTTATTTCCAACAATAGTTAAACTTAATAAAGGCTGCCTTATTCTAATGTTTGTTGTATTACGTATATTTAGAGCTGCATTACAAATGTCACGTACCAGGTCTATATCACTAACTAAATCAGTGTAATAAGGCATTAAATCTACTGCCGGATAGTCAGTTAAATGTACACTTGCATCAGCTTTGAACTCACCGTTAGCAACTAGGCTTATATATATATATTCAAAAGTTATTGGCAATAAAGGTGAAGCTGCCTTAGAGATATTACAAAGCACGGTATAAAGTGTGTCGTAAGCTTGTTGCTTATCGTGATCTTTTTCTTCTTTCCAAAAACGGGAACGATTACGTCTAATATACCAGTTATTCAATATCTCAAAGAAACTCGTAATAACATGACAAGCATTCGGTAAATCATAGTTAGATAAATAATGATCTATTTTACTTACTGTAAATCGTAATTTCGAGAGAATATACTTGTCATTTATATTTTCACTATCATTAACAATTTTAGCTTTTATACCATCTGAATTGGCATATAAAGTAAAAAAATTATAGCTATTCCAAATAGGTTTCAATACTAAACGTACAGTATCCGTTATTGCTTGCCCCTCTTTATCAAGATGCAACTCTTGCCCATATAACACACTTGAAGAAGCCATATAGAATCTTAATGGATCAGATCCATATTTGTTAAAAACCTCCATAGGATCTATATAGTTTCTAAGTCTTTTAGAGAGTTTTTCACCTTTTTCGTCAAGTATCACTCCGTGGCATATACAGTTAAGAAATGCTGGTCTATCAAATAATGCGACAGAAAGTACAGTTAAGGTATAAAACCATCCTCTAGTTTGAGCAGTATATTCGACGATAAAATCAGCAGAAGAGTTATCATCGAAGAATTTTTTGTTAGCAAAAGGATAATGAATTTGACCATAGGGCATAGAGCCGCTATCAAACCAACAATCAAAAACATCTGCTACTCTCTTCATTGTTGACTTACCGGTTGGATCATTAGGATTTGGTCTTGTTAAATTATCTATATATGGTCGATGTAAATCTTCTACTTTAACTTTGAAATCTCTTTCTAACTCCTCTATCGAGCCATAAACATCTATCCTAGGGTATTTAGGATTGTCAGATATCCATATAGGTATTGGAGTACCCCAAAAACGATTTCTACTAATCGACCAATCCTTGACATTTTCCAGCCACTTACCAAATAAGCCATACTTAATATGGTCTGGGATCCAATTGATTTTCTCATTATTTGCAATAAGCTTATCTTTAATAGCTGTAACTTTTACATACCATGAAGGAACAGCTTTATAGATTAAAGGAGTATCCGTTCTCCAGCAATGAGGGTAATTGTGAATATATTGCTCTGTTTTTAACCAATTACTCTGCTCTTTAAGCTTTTTGATTATTTTATCATTAGAATCAAATACTTGTAATCCTACGAGATCATAGATTTCTTCAGTAAATTTACCAGCATCATCAACTGGGCATACAAGGTCAATATTATGATTTTTGCATAAAAGCTGATCATCCTCACCAAAGCCAGGAGCTATATGCACTATGCCTGTACCCTCACCTTCCTCAACAAAGTCAGCGACTACTATCTTGAAACTATTAGGATGATCTTTGAAGTAATCGAATAAGGGTTCATACTCAATATTATCAAGATCCTCTCCTGTTAAGATAGGATAGTTTTCTTCACTACCATCACCTTCCAATAAGAGTTCTTTTTTATATTTTGCCAATGAGTTAGTTGCCAAAATAATACATTCATCTCCTAATGTAACACATGAATATTTTATCTCCTTTCCTACTGCAAGAAGTAAGTTTGAGGGTAAAGTCCACGGAGTAGTGGTCCACGCAATCACTGATATTTTTTTACAATCTAAATATGCAACTGATTTAGGCTTTGTCTTTAAAGTGAACTTAACAGAAACTGCTTTATCAGTTTTTTTACGATAAGCATTATCCATTCTAGTTTCAAAATTAGATAAAGGAGTTTGACAAGCCCATGAATAAGGCATTACCCGCTCTGACTGATAAATCAAACCTTTGTCATAAAGTTGTTTAAAAACCCACAAGATAGATTCCATGTAGTCTCTGTCCATAGTTTTATAGGAGTTTTTAAAATCTACCCATCGAGCTTGCTTTGTAACATAATCTTCCCACTCGTTAGTATATTGCAATACTGATTTACGGCAATGTTCATTAAATTTATCTATACCATATTCTATTATTTGAGAACGACCTGAAACTCCTAGCTCTTTCTCTGACTGCATCTCTACAGGTAAACCATGGCAATCCCAACCAAATATTCTTTTTACTTTTTTACCCTTTAGAGTTTGATATCTTGCAACTATATCTTTTATAAATCCTGTTAATAAATGGCCATAATGAGGCATACCATTAGCAAAAGGAGGCCCATCAAAAAAAACAAAATTACCTTTTTCTTCAGGACGGTTATCAACAGATTTTTCAAAAACACTTTCTCTTTTCCAAAAATCTAAAATTTCATTAGTGATTTGAGCGAAGTCAGGATTAGAATTAGTATCTGGATAATATTTTTTACTACACATAATCTATTTATTATTGAATAATCTTATAAAAGGTATTTTATCTCGCAAACCAAATAAATTTTTAGGAGCCTGCTTTATCTTAGACAAATTCATTGCTTGTGCAATTTTTTTCTCAAGAAATATTTCCGTATTCTCTGCATTTTTAGATTGGTCAGAAATATAATAAAGCAAACTAGATCTATAAACCATAAATAGCAATGTTCTTTTTGTGTAATGGTTAAAATCTGTTGATTCATCGCCAGCCAAATACCATATACAATCTACAATTTTCCATAAATTTTTTAAATATAAATTGAAATTAGCTGGCTCTCGGTAAAAAGACACTAATTTTGACATTAGCATTCTATTATCATTATTTTTTCCTCTTAAACGAACCATTACCGCTTCCTTCACTTTATCTCTAACACGAATTTTTTCCTTTTGGAATTTCTTGCTACAAATATATTCCGTATACGATGACAAGTGATGCTCAAATAAATTGACTAATTCCTTTATCCCTCCAGGAAAAAGTAAAATATGATAGTTTTTTTGTAGACCTAATTTTTTTTCTGTTTCAAGCAACAGTTGGTGATTCCACCCACATGTAGCAGCTTGCTTGATTGCTTCTTCCAGAAAATCATTTCGGATTCTAGATGTATTTTTTTTCATATTTTTATAGAAATAGTTCTTGATTTATATCATAATTAATATATCTTTTTTTTGAAGATAAATTATTTAAAATTCAATTAATACAAAAAGGGGTAATTACACTGGTACAGGTTGCAGTTAACGCGCGTAATATAGAGCAAGCTCTAAGAGCTTTAAAAAGAAAGCTTCAAAGAGAAGGAGTTTTTAGGCACGTAAAATTAAAAAGAAATTACGAAAAACCTTCTGAGCGCAAAAAAAGAAAACTAGAAGAATCTGAAAGAAGACGTCGCAAGCTTAGAAGAAAATACGATTAGCTTGAACAGCTAAATAAAAAATCTTAGTTAATTATCTTGTAGTACGTCATGATTAATATAGCTTTGCTGTATAAGTTATATTAATCAAAATATAACTCTAATCGTAAAATTACAAGATGAACACAGGGTTATTTTCTTTAGTAAGCCAAACAACAACACCATTATACATCTATATTATAATGGGATATTTTGCTGGTAGAGTCTTAAAGGTTGAGATCGTAAGCATTACTAAACTTCTTTTCTATATTGTAAATCCAGTAGTATTTTTTCATAATATTTCCACTGCCAAAATAACTAATGAACTACTATTCATTCCATGTATTTTTTATTTCATTGCATGTGCTATTTGTTTAGCTTTCTATTTTATTGGTTCAAGAATTTGGAGCGATGATACTAAAAATGTTTTAGCTCTTGCATCAGGCACTGGTAATCTAGGATATATGATGCTTCCTATAATTTATATTTTTTTTGGCGAAGAAATGCTCCCAATATTTTTTCTATCAGTAATTGGCATAGCACTATACGAAAATACTTTAGGATTTTATATGTCTGCAGCAGGAACTCATACAATCAAACAGAGTGTTATGAAATTGCTAAAATTACCTTCGCTATACGCATTGCTATTAGCTCTATCAGTCAATGCAACTAATGTTACAATTCCAGAAACTATTAGAGTATTTAGCAAAAATGTTTCAGTGATGTATAGTATTTTAGGGATGATGACTATCGGTCTTAGCATATCTAATATCAAAAGCTTTAGGATTGATTTTAAAATTTTTTCCTTATGTATTGCAGCTCGTTTTGCTGTATGGCCAATTGCTATTTTTTTCCTTGTTTTACTCGATCGTTATATATTTAACACTTACTCGATAAAGATTCACAAACTATGGATGGTAACTGCTTTCGTACCTATGGGAGTAAACGCATTAATCGTTGCCACCATACTTGACAATAAACCAGAAAAAATTGCAACCGCCCTTTTAATTACTACAATTTCTGCCCTCTTGTATATTCCTGTTGTGCTGCAAATTTTTGTATAGATGTGTATAAATTTTATAGTTCAAGATGCGAATCTTCATTATTTAAATTACCAGGCAAATCTCTACCAGTATCCTCTTTCCCCTCAAAAGAATCAACAATATATACTATCATATCTGCAATTTTGTATCCTGCATATCCTGATGCTACTGCAACAGATTCACAGATTGCAATGTTATCAAGTAGATCAGAGTCTTTTCCTACTCGCCAAGCAACACATCCTAAAAAACCTATTTTTAGCCCCCAAATGGGAAAAAATATATGTGCTACAGTCATAATTATAACCATATTATTTATATATATTAATTATATCACAAAAATAATTGGTTTACTTGCATTTACAAAAATAAATTTCTATCCAGCTTGATATATTTCAGCTTCTAAATTACGTCTTTTTACTAACCCAGGCATAATTTTACCATTAGCATATACCCATCTTCTGAACTCTTGTGGTACTAAATTATGCTCATTTCTATTAACTTTTGCACGTAGCGAAGATCTCTGATAAGCAGCGCTACCAAGATTAAACACAAATGAAACAAGCATATCAAATTGATTTTGTCTTAATGTAACTTTAGTTAGTCTACTAACTGCTCCCTCTGCAACAGCAATATCTTGATGCAAAAGCTCTAAAGCATCTGTTTGAGTGACCTCTTCTAGTAGCTCCCCTTCTCTCAACAAGTGCCCATATCCTATTGTTTTATAACCAGCTGGACATAAATAAGCTTGAGGACTATAACCTTCAAAAGATTTAATAAATTCTATAGCTTTACTTGAAATAAACATGTGGTTACCGTCTTATTCCATATCTACGCCTCATTGCGCGTTGGCCAAAATAAAAACTGATAATACCTGCAAAAATCGCTTGATCATCAACAGTCCATAGTATTTCAATAATTTCTAACTCATTACCAACAGTAGCGATACTCTTAAACTGCAAATACTTGATAGCGCCATATAGCAAGAAAAAACAATACGCAAGGACAGGACGTACCGAAGCATTTAAAGCATCAGTCCAAAAAATACCACTTTTAAAAGTGGTATATAAAGCTTTGGTTTCTGCAATATCTACACAGCCTCTGATTTCTTGTAACTTTGCATCAATAGTTTGTTTTTGTAATTCAATTTGCCGATCCATGATCTCTAGCTCATGTTTTTTATCACTCTTATCCATCAAAAATTTAAAGAATTCTGGAATAATTGAAGTAATAAAACCTGCTATAGATGCAAGTAATGTAATCATGATTGACTCCTTTATATGTTGTAGTTATAATTTAGGTTAGGTAAGTTTTTTATACTCATGTCAAAACAGAGTAGTGGAAAAATTATTTAATGTTTACTACGAGGACGTAAACAAAACATTCTTTGTAAAACAGATAAAGAATGCAGTAGCCGTAGTAATATTAGCTGTTCTTTTAAGCATTAATGCTATAAAACTAGAGGTGAGTAGTATAGCAAGAATATGTTACTTAAATGAGACCAGCTACATAATATATAGTGAAGCTATAAAAAGGAGGTGATAGCCATGGTTGCTTGGCCATCACCTTAGGTAGTCGGAGGGATTTTACTAGCCCGATACCATGGTGTCCGAGACGTGTGTGGAAGATATTGAGACTCAACTTTCCGCAAGTACAAGAAAGAGGTGCCAGCCTTGCAGAAGTCGATTGTGGCAGGACCTGTAGGCTGCTAATATTTATAGCAACTTGATAACCCCCAATATCGGACCGCTCAGAGACATAAAGCTTGTTGTTCTGCTCATTTCTCTTCATGTTTGTCTTTCCCCCGTAAAATAAAACAAACACTTATGCATAATGTATAAAATAATCTAGCTATACTGTCAAGCAAAAGTTGCACTTTATAGAAAAAATTATTTTAAGTTGAAAATTTATTGCTTACAGATGTCATTTATGGTAGACTTGGAGCTTCATATTTGCATTTACATTCAACTCCCATCCATTTCTTATTATAATATTGATAAAAATTTTGTCTATCTTCAAACCAGAATAACCACCCGTTCTTAGGCATTAAATATCTCCAACCATTAACATAAAATGTTAGCTTACCTTTCTGCTCTTTCCATTCATCACAAGGGTTGTCTCCTATTAGATAAAGACTTCCATTTTTATCACTATCCTTGTATCGAGTAATAGTACCAACCACAACTCGATTTATAATGACATCTATTACTGCTAGCGCTTCATTCACTATAATTTCTTTTTGAGCCTGGTTGTATTTCAATAATCTTAGATCTAGGTTTAATGTTTTATCCATAGATATACTCCTTTGTATTTTAGTTGTTATATGTTATTTCGCCTTTAAATCCCCTACCAACTAATGCAGATACTTGGTAAACACAGAAAGATGTAATACTAGAATATTTACTCACATCAATCGTAATAGAGTTAGTTGATGAAGAGAAAATGTCTAAAATTTTATGTTCTGCAATAACCTCTATTTCATATTTCTCTTCTATTTCATTTAGCGGCACTTCAACATTGCTACGCCAACAACCATTTACTCTGCTTCTACGTATCCACGATAGTTTAATTAATGATTTTTTGATAAACTGATAGTTGATGTGAACTGGAGATAAAGGTCTTAAATTATTTCCCTGCCAGTAAAATTCTTGTGCTTCCTGTGATTCCAAATAACAGTATTGCGGAACTAGTTTGTAGTAGTAACTGGCTGTATGTAAGAAATTTAAAGGAATTTCTTTTTTTGCCACTGCGTAGTTTAGTAAGATAAATCGTTCATGGTTTTGATGAGACTTTATATGTTCTTCAGTTCCCATGCGACCCCTTAACAAACAAGATAGTTCATACTTATTCGGGGCGATCATTCGAGCATTTGCGAACTGAATAATCTCATCACCTATGATAGCTAAATTACTGTCACTTAGTATCTTCTCTATAGTAACTGAAAATAGCTCACCACAAATAAGTGAAACTATTACCTTGTTGCTGTAGTCAAATAATTCACTAGATGCATCTCCTAATATACCATGAACTGTTCCAATAACAGCTTCTTCGGTAATAGTATCCAAATAGTGATATTCTCCATCCTCTTTATCGCTGTAATAAATTGCAGTAGGTACAAAATCATCATTTTTATCAGCGATAGCAATATGCACTAAAGGTTTTATTTCATAGGCACCAATATTTGCTGGAATATCTAAAATATATGAAATAAAATCATTTTCAAGTTTCTTTTCAACTATTGCATTAACTTGGGGTTCATAAATATAGTTATAATCAGTATTATCGGATATTCCTCTTACTTCTAAGATTTTATCTTTTATAAAAGCTATATCAGTAATTCTAATTTTATAATTACGACATTCTATTAAGTCTCCAGGTTCAAGATAAGCGTATTTGAATGGTAAATAAAATTCATATGAAGATCTATTTCCCCAGCAGCAATTCATATGAGTCACAGCTATATTATATGCAGCTTGAGGATTACAAATTAAATTAGAATTTATTACAAAGGACTTATTACTACTGGTATGATAATTTTCATTTCGTACTATATTTTGTTGATATAGCTTTGTTCTATCAAAATATAATAGCTCTATTTTCTGCGGAAGATTTTGCTCTTCAGAGCGAGTAATAGTCATTAAATTTTTATTTATGCATATCAAATCATTTGAATCTACAGCACAACTATTACCTCTTTTACGAGATGAAAATTTAATTATTCCTTCGGATTCTATAACATCAAAAAAATACATACATGATAAAGTCTCTAGAACATTTCGTGAAGAATCTATATCATTGATAACGTATCCATCAACAAAATCTGTTAAGTCGCTTACATCGATTTGCTCAGGAGAAAAGCCGGATTTAATACATATTTCATACACAATTTCTGCTAGCAGCGTAATGCCAAATTTACCATTAACCCAATGACCTTTGAGCCATTTACGACCATCATCCCATATATTTTCCATACTAGGCCAGTAAGGATAAGGACGTGCATCCCAAGTCCATAAAAACATTCTCTCAACCATCGAAGAATCTTTCCAATATTCTAATGTTGCTTCGATACATGTACGTTGCATTTTGAAATCAGTTTTCCCTTGTGATTGATGGGGTAATCCACCATCATATGATTCGGGATCATAGAATATATTGGGTTCATTGCTGGCGGCGTCTACTGATGGAAAGCCAAATTCAGTAAACCATATTTTTTTAGATCTTGGAATCCATGAAGTTTTTTGACCATTAGGATTAAAATGCTCATTTTCCCACCAATATTTGATATTTTTCCATGCATATGCAGTTTCAATTTTATTTTTCTTACCAGATTTATGATTCTCATAATAAAAATCATATCCTTCGCCTGAACTCCAACCTTTTTTGATTTTATTCTTACTTGAATAATCAGCTGCGTTTTCTGTTAATGGAAAATAAGCATCTATGCCAATAAAATCAATTGCATCACAACTCCATAATTTATCTAGATTATACCATCCTCCTTGGCAATGATGATACTCAGACCAATCAGCAGCGTATGTTACTTTGACTTTATCACCAACTATAGACTTCGTTGCATGAGCAAGATTTACCAGCTCATCCACTGCAGGAAAATTACCTTTACTGTCACTAAGCGAAGTTAAATTTTTTAATTCCGAGCCAATAATAAAAGCATCAATTCTATCTTTTACCAAACTAGCATAATGTAATATAAATTTATTATAACCATTTGTTTTCTGGAAAAAATTTTTTACATTCATAATATCACCGGTTAGATGACCACGCCATGGCTTATTCAGTAAGTCAATAAACAGCATAGGATAAAACATTATCTTATATCCCCTTTCTTTCAACTCATCTAGATAACGTAAAATAGATTTGTCTGAAACGCTACCTCCATATATAGGCCTACTATTTTTTAGAGTAATTTGATGAGCATTGTTTCTGTCTATTCCAGCTACTTTCCATATGTCTGGATAAGTATTCATGTTTCCTTTGAATTCTACTCCTGGAAGAATAGTGCATTTAGCAATATCTAAAGAGCTACCAAACCAAGTAACTACTGGAGCAACCCATTCCAAATTAGGGCATGTATCTTGAAGCTGGTCTAAAGCAACCAATGAATCTGCTTTTTTATAGGAATTATTTAAATTGATAGCAGTTCTCTTACCGCTTTGAATATAAGTATTATTAAAAACTTCTCCTACTGATTTATATTGTATTTTGGTGTCATATACAAATTCTCCAGAACCTGGAATAATACAAATTGATTCAACTAATTTCTCAACTTTATCATGATTATTTCCTTCAGTATCTGGACTGCGTTTTACTTCGAAACTAAAACTTGGAATGCGATTACCATAATCTGCTAAAGGGAAGTCTTCAATTACTACATAGGCGATACCACGATAAGCAGGAGTCTTACCTGCCCCCATGTGAGCTTCAATTAAGCTGTCTGGCATTTGGTCTTCTGTACCGTTGTAAACCCTTATATTGCTCAACATATTGGTGATGTTCTTAGCATCAGCCCAAATATTAATAATCGAATCAATTTTGCCCTGACAAATCGCTATTGCTAAAGTAATGCTATAGCTGTAGCTAGTGTTGCTAATTATAACTTTTCTTCCTTTTCCTCCGGAATTAGCTTCACTAGTATGCTGCTTTTCTTTTATTGGCAATCCCCAGATGACATTTCCTGCTATTCTGCACTGCCCGAACAATAGCGGAATAACTTTGCCATATGTTGAAGTTTGTAAAGCTAAATCATGTAGTCGTGCCCCAGAAATATTGTAGTTTATTGGTGTTGCAAAGCTATTATCTATAGCATTACCAAGAAATGCACCAGCTGCCTGCCCTACTGCCGCTCCTAGAGGGCCGCCTAATACCGACCCTGCTACAGTTCCTAACCCGCTAAGTATTATAGATGCCATAGTTATTCCTTATTTAATTATATAACGCTACTAGTCTTTTATGCCATTTTGTATCGAGAGCATGCTCGCACACATACCCTACTGCAGCATAAGCATGTATTACGCTGAGATATTTTTTTTGTTCATAATGTATGTAGCTAATTATTCCTAAATGCTGTGGATTTCCAGCCATTGCAAATAAAGCTATATCACCGGGTAGTATACTTTTTTTGTCTTTCTTATCTAAATAAGTAGATAATTTTTGCTGTAACTTACGGCTATCAGGAATAATATTATAATCCACTTGATCTAAATTATGTATGAGTGACCCTGTTTTTGTTTTTAGTTTTAAACTGCGAGAAACTCCAATGATTAAACCCAAACAATCACATGCTCCTTCATGATTATCTCTCTTCTTCGTTCTACCTTGATGTTGGAATTTTGTACCAATCCACGATTTTGCCTCGTTTATAATTGCTACTCTTGCATTATCCAAAGATACGCATTGCTTAGAAATAGCTTTTATGCTCAATTTCATTAAGTGTATATGTTGATTTCAGATGACTTTAGGCTTGTAAAGCAGAAAAAATTAGGTGAATGATTAGTAGCAATATCTAGAGTGCACAATAAATTTATATTAGGTAGAACTACCTACTCGTAGCTTGCTTGCCCTTATAATGATTTCTATGTTTATGCTGACCAAAATGCTTTTTAGGAGTTGCAATAGTATTTTTTACCATTGTCATTACTGCTAACATACCAAAAATAATAGTAATAATAGCAATAGAATTATAACCAAAATACGTTAACGCTAAAGTAGCTGCAATAACAACAACAGACAAAATAAAAGCTAATGCTGCTTCTAGTATATGAGCCCTTGTTTTTGATTTAATATTTTCAACATCTAGCTGATGGCGGTGTTTTTGATCCCTTTCTAAAAGTTCCATAATTTTATGTGCTGAACCTTTGCATACCTTATCATATTCAGCTAATTTTTCTGGAGAAGGATATGAGCTATTATTTTCATCTCGCTTAAAGGTAAAGTCATTTTGTTTATAATACGGAGATTTTTTTTTCATATTTTTATATAGTGCGTTAATAGGGGTAGGTCCCTCAAGAGGTGTTTCGCCAAAATATTTTCTACCCTTAGACATTCTAGTAATATAAGTTAATAACTATACGGTATATGAAATATATTTAAACTGCAATATTTTTATTTAAAAGTCCCGGCAGTTTTTAGTATCTCATCCATCCCAGGTAAATGAGGTTCTCCTCGAAAATTTATAGCATTATTATAAGTATTGCAACAAGTTTCAAATTTTTTATCACATCCACCATATAAGGCAAATTTATCGCCAATCATAACCTCATGAGGAAAGTCATTCAAGAATACCACTTTAGTATTTTTGCATTCTCGCACTGAGGAAGACAAATCAATATTTTGACCTGTAGTAAATCTGATACTTCCTCCCATGTGATAAAAATTATCATGTATTTCTAAGTCTCTGCATTCTATCGTAAATTTATCAATGACGTTAATAACAATGCTGTGTTTAATAGTTTTATTTTTATCGAATTTACATTCCGGACCACAAAAAACAGCGCGACATGTTGGAGAATATAACTTACCAATATTAGTTGAAAATTTTTCTGAGATTCCTCTAACTTCTGCAACAAATTTATTATTTAACTGCTTTACTTCACCTATGTGACCTGATTTCAATAGAATAATTCCTGAGTGAAGCGATGTATAATCAACTATAAATACTTCAACATAAGCATGATCATACCTTCCTTGCTCAATATCAGCTGATTTAATTTTATCTGAGTCAATAAACCCACTTACTTCCAAGTTATCAACAGACAATGATGAAGAATTTTCTATTGCCGAAGACACAAATCCTGCATTGGATTCATACTTAACACCCTTAGTTACAATATCTTCAACATGATCAGTAAATCCTTGCACTATCCCATTTTTCAATTGAACTTTTATACAGGTAACAAAATTTGTTACATCTGCGGCCAAGGAATCTTTTAATTTATCATTGATTTTTCTCATATTCTTATAAACTTACTTCAATTAATGAAATGTCATGCAGAGAGTGAACCTCATAACTTTCTAGTGATGCACTCAAGCTATCGCTGTCAAAACGTACTGGAACATCAAATTCAAAACTAGCAGTAATTTTTGTATTCTTAGGAAGGGCCTTTCTTAATTTAATCATTCCTTTGTCATGTAACGTAAATCTATGGCAAAGCTTATCATTACCATAAATTTTAATGGTTTCTTTTAATGGTTTTGTAATTTTCCTGACTTCAATTATAGTGCTTACTTCATAACTTTTGATCAGCTGATATTCAGTCTGCTTCCCGTCAGAAATAGCTATAAACTGCTTTGTAGCCTCAAAATCCAACCAATCTTTAAATCGAAATGCAACCCCCCTACCTTTCATTGCTCTAAAAAATCTTACAACTCGATCTAACTGCTCTTTACTCTTGATACCATTAGCTAAGTTGTATTTGCTGCGAGCATAAGGATATCTAATATTTCTATATTCATGCCCAGATACTGTTTCTACTATCTCTGTATAAAAGCTAGGTCCTCCAGAGATACCGTAGGATATATCTGTAGGAAATCGTTCTTCGCAAAATGAAATCATTGTTTAACCTCTAACTTCTGATTATTTTAGTAAAATTCTGCCTAAATTACTTCTTCAGCAATTAAAGTGCAAAAATTCTTTTGAACGGGAAGATCTATAATTTTTATTATTGTCAGGACTTTTTCTTTCCAAACTATACGCATTTTTCGATTCAGATGACTTTGATATCTAATAGTAAATTGGTAATAATCAACACTGTGTCTTTGCTTTGCAACAGATATATCATGACCTATTTGGCGCTTGTTAAAAAGCGACTCTACTTTTGCCCAGAGTTGATATTTTTTCTGCCATATTTTTTTGTAACCACCGATAGTATCGTCTATTTCACGTGGTTCTTCGATAAGAATAAAATTATTTAAGTCTCTATTAGTAATCATATTTTTAATTTCCTATATAGTGAATAAAAAGAAAGTGCAGATTGTGGAATTATGTCTAGTTTGCCATTATCGTATACTGATTCTATATGTAGCAACATGCCAATTTTTAAAGCTCTTGGTATGGTAGATTTTGTGTGGCCAGCAATGTATAATATGCTAACTTTACTAAGATCAAGATCCACCTTTAACCTGACAGAATTTGTTACTGAATCAAAGTGATAATTTATCTTCTGTAATGAAACCTTGTTACCATTTTGATCTATAGAAGCAACTTCCTTTACTTTGATTACAGGTGTATAAGCCAGCTCTATATCATTAGATTCAATATTATCTATGATTTCTTCAATTTCCTTTGGAATAATGGTAGTATTAATAAATTTCTCTGCTATTTCTTCAACTGAGATTACTAAATCTGTTAAAAATGCACTATCATAGTTTGTGCTTAATTTTAAATAATTTGCTACTTCAGTAACAGTTAGGATCGTCTTTCTCTCAGTGTTATCTGAAGAGCTGTATTTTTTTGTATATTTCATGTAGTTTCTTTTTTATTAATAGCATTGTCTTGAAATGGATCTTTTTTAAACTTTTGAGTTTAAGTTAAAATGCTCATTTCTAGACAATATCCAGTTGTTATAAGGGTTTGTTGGAAGTACGGCTATAATATGGCTACAAAATGATTCTTTTGCTCAACTTCATTGTCGATTTATCATTATTAGTCACAAATAGTACCAAGTAAAATAATAAAAAAGCTGCAGAGAATCTGCAGCTTTTTTTGGAGGAGGTAATTTTTAGTTTAGTAGAAAAAGTATAGTACTTTTTCTATTTTTAAGGCTACTCTGCTTATTCATTAGTGTCAACTAGGAATAATAAATTTTATTCAAATTTTTTGATCAACTGATCTAATTCTCCTCTACTAATAGGTTTTTCGTCATTTTTATCATGTTGCATTAAAGACATAAATTCAAACATTGTTAAATTCCAAAACTCACTAGGTTTAATATTTAGGACAAAACACGAATATCTCAGCATTTCTTGCCACGGAATAGTATTTATTTTGGATAGTTTCATAATCTAAGAAATTTTTTTAAAAATGTAAAGCCTTATGGGACGAAAATAAAATAAACGCTCCCATGACACTAATAGAGGCCCAATCACCATTGATAATATTTGAGAAAAATCCTGTCTCTGTTGCAGGCATTGACCATGTTTTTTCTTTTATAAAATTTGGTGGCTCGGGAATAAAGTCTTGATCTTGCATCATTAAAGATTCAGGTATGAGTTCTACATCAATTTTACTTTCTTTACTTGGTATAAATAAAGACTTAGTCTCTTCTTCAGGACTATAACATAGATTTTGATATGAGTTATTATTAGCATCTTCATCACTGCAATCATCCTGATCACTTCTCTTCCCTTTTTCATCTTCATCTTCTCCATCAGGTATTATCTCAACATGCCAAGGCAAAGTCATTTGCGCTTTATCAACGGCAGAACTAGAAGTTTTTTCAATAGAAGTATCCTCCAGTTCGCTTTTTTTACTAAACAACTCGTCCAAAGACATGTCGTAGTTTTTTATGTATTTTTGATATTTCTTTGGCATATAATAATTTGATCTACTAAATGGGATCACAACTACTGCAATATTTTGAGCTGCGAAATAAGAGCTGCTAATTTCATTATTTGCATATCCTATAGCTAAAGGCGCTAATTCTCTTGCTTCTGGAATATTGCCACCTTGGTCGTCAGTTTCTTCATCTTTGTTGCTCTTACTATTGTCGTTGTTATCAGGGACAGCTTCTTCTTTTGAAGCAGAGCTTCCTTCACCTCCGCCTCCATAGTCATCACCACCACCTAATGCTAGAACACTCTCCTCTTCTTTATTGCCACCCCTAGCACTCAAGACTATTAGATCACCACCTCCATCGTTTCTTTTTATTGCTTCTAAATTTAACACAAGAGGATCATTGTTGCTTTTACTAGGTGATAATGTTTTATCGCTACTAGAATCTACAGGCGTTGCTGGTAATGCTTTTTCCTGACTCGTTGTCATTTCAACAACACATGATGTTCTACAAAAAGCATCAAAATCAGACAAAGCATCCAAAGAAACATGTCTTTCAAGATTAGTTGCATAGAGACCAGAAGAACTGCCGTATAATCCTAGTGGCATTTCACTAAAATGTTGTTCACACCTAGAACCTCGAGCATCGTTTGCTGTATCGTCCTCACTAACATAAATGTCAATTTTATCGTCTTTTTTCTCATCACTATTGTTGGGCGTACGAACACATTCATCACAATTTACAAAAAGTGCAGCACCACTATTACTGTTTAAAGTTATGAAATTTCCATCAGCATCACTACTACCGTGTTCACCAGTAACAACAGTTAATTGTAGTAAAGATGGTCCAGCCTTATTGCTATTGCTCGGAAGAAGTTGCCTAGGCTCAGCCTCTTCAAGAGAATTAGTAGCACTAACACACTCGTAAAAAATTATCCCATCAACTTCGTTCCTAGGATCAAGCACCTCGTGAACATCCTCTTTTATTTCTTCTTCATTACTATCACTTTCACTAAAGCTTCTTGCATCTTCATCATTATCAACAGTAAATTTTCCCTTCCTATCTACTAATTTTTTATGAGAAGTAGGTAATTGGTGGGTCGGATCTGTACGATGCTCAGCTTCTGGTACCGATAAATGCGGTTGTGGATAAAGCTGCTGCATTGGCATTCGAATAGCATTTCTATCTATATCCAGAGGTGGATTTTGTACCATCCTTATATTTTGAGTCGTAATATCCCGCTCTATATACCCCCCTGGTATAGAACCTCGAGCTTCAAATTGATAGAACTCTAAATTGTCTTTTGCCCCAATAAAATTGGTATTTTTATCATACATTTTTGCCTTCATAAAAGCTGCTGCCCCTGTTTGAAACTGTGTTGTTGACTGACGCTTTGGAACAAGATTAGTACCCGGAGCTATTTTTTCTGTATCGTCAGTGGTAGTATCTGAAACTATAGTAGTTGTAACACCTAAATTAATATTAGGAAATATTCTACTCTTATTAACTGACCCTTGAGGAGAAGCAGGGAATTCAAAATGCGGATTTATCTGAAAAGCACTATCGCTATCACTTTCATCAATATCTTCAATTTTTGATAACCTTGGCTGTTGTCTTATGCTGATGCTTACTTTTTTAGGAGGAACCCCGGCTATAACTCTCTGTACACCTTCAGGTAAATTTCTTATTAACCGCAAATCTCCAGTTGTAGTATCCTTTTCTATATATACCTCTGGATCCGTCTCGTCAATGTTGGGATTTGCAAAATATTCTGCATTTCCTTTTTTACCTCTAAAAGTAAATTTCTTCACTAATTTTTTTATTATAGAAGCCTTTGTTTCCTGGTTCTCAGGTATAGTAGGTATATCAGAAAAAAGCTCAAGCAATCTTTCTGTATTTTCAGTAGTAACTTCAGAAACAGTAGTACCTATTGCAGCTGCAAACTCTGAATCATTTTCAGAAATGTCCTTATCTGGGAACATCCCTACATAAAGAGCTCTCAATGCATCTCGCTCTCTTTGCTCTTTAATTTTAGGGATATTTTGGTATTTTTTGCTTAACCATTTTAATATATTACCAAAAAATGCATCTAATTTTTGGTGGTTAAAATATGCCGCTATAGCAAAGATAATAAAGCAACCAGCAGCTACACCTAAAGAAGGTTGCATAGGAACACGAAATCCAAATATGCCGCTAGCAATAACAAAAAAAACTGCTATGGTAGGCACTAGCGCATAGCAAAATACTCTGAACAATTTATATTTAAGTGACCTAGCTTTTATTTCAGCAGGTATATGTTCCACCGAAGTACCTCTTCCTACCGCCTGCATTGTAACTCCAAGATCATGCAAATCATCTGCTAGCACAGCTCCTGCAATAGCTTGAGCAGATGGAGGTAACACATTTTTTGCTGCCCATAAAGGAGGCACCATAACTAAAGGTAAAGATTTTTCTCCTATTATACCGGCTTTAGAAAGGAACTTTCCTGGCCCTCCCCAAGGAGCAAGAGAATTCATACCGATAGCGCGAAGCTTAGAAGCTGGATTATTTACGTCTACTCCTGGAATTTGCGCTATATCTCTTTCTGCCCTATTGCGAGCAGCAAATCTTAGGAATCCCAAATACAAATTACCGGTAACCTCAGTAATTCCTCCAACAAGCACTGAAACCACAGCTCCTTGAATCAATCCTGATGTGAAGATTGTGCAACCACCAGATAAAAGTGATAGTAAAACAGAAAGTGTCATCACTCCCTTATTTTGATAATTAGCTCTTGTTAAAGTGCCATCAACAGTTGCTGCTGTTCCCTTACCTAGAGGAGGAAACATTCTGTCTGCATATGTAAGCGATAAATTTTTTAGAAAATTACTATCTTGGACTAAGTTACCTATTCTCTGTAAATTTTTCCTTAAGCGGTCGTTTGAAAGCAATAGCTGAGATTGTGTAGCTTTAGTACCAAACGTACCAACAGCTGTCATTAAAGCTGCGCTAGTCCATATCCCAACTCCTGTGGGTAATACAACCAAAGAGAGCAATGCTACTCCTCCTCCTAATACCCAAGATACAACAGCACTACCAGTATCAACTTTTGGTGCTAGTATTTCACTCAAGTTGGTATTATCAAATGGTATATTTGCAAAACTATTTGTAGAGCCACCAGATACCAAAGATGAATCAGATGTTTTTTGTTTCTCTGCCATTTTTCCTAAAAATGGTATGCTAACTAACCTATTTCTTGGTATGCTAAATCTAGTAGATTTTTTCCTGTGTGTAGATTTTTTCCTGTGTATATTGAGTGTACTGGACCTCTTCTTTTTTGTAGGCGAAGTTTGTCCTAAAGATGTCTTGGAATTTCTAGCTTCACTTTCTACCTCATCTAAAAACTTAACGCTTTTTACGGACCCATTAGATTTTAAAGATCCAGTAGACTTCATCTTACTGTCTTGAGTGTCTCCTAGCTGCCGCAAATTAAAACTGCCAAGAGACAGAGGTAATGGCTGACTTGCATCGCTATCATCTTGTTTGGCATTGTTATGTTGGTCTTCTCCTTGATGACCAGCACCTATTCCAATTTGCGTAACACCTGTAAATCTAACACGAGAATCTCTATGTTTTGTCTTCATACCTCCCAAAAACGTAATACCATTATTAGCAGATCTATCAGATGCCATATTACTACTTCGTGTAGATCTTAGAGATTGCAAATTAGGAGTCGTAGGAGATCTTGGTGGTTGTTGGCTTTCGCTACTCATAGGGGAAAATGTAACACTCTTCAAAGACCCATTAGATTTCATATTGTCATCGTGAGTAGCTCTTAGAGGCTGCCAGTAAAAATTAGTAGAAGACCTGGGCAATGGTTGACTTTCATTACTGTCATCTTGTTCGTTGTCTTCGATCTTTTTTTCATCTTTTTCTTGAGGATCTTTATCTGAGCCTTGCATAATTTGTACTGATTGAGTTACAAAGTTAATTTTACTTTCTGCAAGTTAAATAAAAGTAAATAATATTAAAGCCACTTAGTAAAATAGAAATAAAACATTTTAATAATGGCAAATCGACAATTTATATTGAACTGGACGTAATTATTTGTATGATCTTACAACAAGATAATTATTACTTCACTATTTGGAGAAACAACCATGGCAAATTTTGCACATCTTCTAGACCAAGCCTTAGCACCATATCATTTATTAAATCATTCGTTTTATAATGCGTGGACTCAAGGCAAGCTTACGCGTGAAATAATTAAAGATTATGCTGCACAATATTATCATCATGTGAAAGCTTTTCCACGCTATATCAGTGCTGCACATTCTGTATGTGTCGACATACAAAATCGCAAGATTCTCCTAGAAAATTTGGTAGATGAAGAGAATAATGGTACTGATCATCCAACTTTATGGGAAAAATTTGCAGAAGGTATGGGTAATACAAAAGCAGATTTAGCAAATTCACAAATGGATAAATATACTGCTGATCTTATAAATTGCTTCTTCAAATATTGTCGTTCCAGTTACCCTGAAGGTCTTGCATCTTTATATAGTTATGAATCTCAGATACCAGAGATTGCAAAAACAAAAATTGAAGGGTTAAAAAAATTTTATAACACTTCAAGCTACGACAGTTTAGAGTTTTTTTATGTTCATGAAAAAGCAGATATTTGGCATAGAGAACAGTGTCAAACACTACTTGCTAACTTAAATGATGCTGATAAAGAATCCGCTAAAAATGCAGCTATTGATACAGCAAAACATTTGTGGAATTTCTTATCAGGTATCGAAAAGAAACATAACTTGGCTTAAAGCTTAGAAAATAAAACTAATTTTTGATTTTTACTATTATTTTTTCTTTTTACAAAATCCAAAAAAGCTCATAACACTGCACCACATACTACATAAGCAATGCATCATCCCACCCTTTTGCTGATGTTGAGTTGATTTCTTTGGCTTTGCTGATACTGTAGGTTTTTTTGCAGCAGCTCCAACTTTTTTATTTGCACTTATCTTTTGAGTTTTGGTATTTATTTTTTTCTTAGCTGCTGGTGCTTTCTTTATCACTGAAGCTTTAGCTTTTTTAGGAGAAGTTTTCTTTTTACTTTTTGCCATTTTATTTTTTACCTCATAGAGTTAGTTAACTCAAGCAAAGCTATCAATTTTACCATAAACATAAGCAAAGCAGCGCATGATAAATTAAAATAGCAAAGCTATATAACTTGTATTGTAAAGTGTATAATGAATGAAATCATTAATTATCAGCGTAGAATATTTTAAAATACATGAATCCAGTAGATAAATTGCTCAAAAACAACAGAAGATGTTTATAAATCCTAATTTTCATCTCCAAAACTAATAAAGCTTATTGCATTGCTGTTTACTATATCTCCTCCAATTCTTTTTGTTGCATAAAATTTAATAAAAGGTTTGTGTGTAAAAGGATCACGAATGATGTTAATATTGGCACGGTCTACTATTTTATATGCTTCCTTGAAATCTGCAAAAGCAATAACGGTAGCATTATCAGCAGGCAATGGCATATCTGGAGATTCGTAAACAGGAGCACCAAGTAATGTATCTGGAGATCCAAGAGTAAGCCCAGGAGACCATATATAGTGCCCGGTTGTTGGACATTTAAAACTGCGAATAATTTGTAGCATATTGCGATGCATCAAAAAACTACCTCTTGCTGCATACTGAGCAGGCAGAGAATAATACAATTTAATTATATCATCAGCTAAAAAATCTTTCTGTGGCAAGGTGAAAGATTGCTTGTTTGAATTATTATTAGCACGCAATATTCCTTGAGGCTCAGTGTTACCACGACCATTAATAAAGGCATAGCTTTCAACTTTAGCAAAGCTGCTAGAAATTTTTTCTATAATCCATTTTACAATATCAATTTTTGCGTCATCAATTAGCTTTTGAGTAATTTTGGGTTGCGCATAAATCTCATGAGCATTAATTACTTGTCTATCTAATTTAGAAATTTGCGTTTCTGGTCTATCATCAGTTTCACCAACCCATTTTGCAGTTTTACTTTCAACCCATCCTGCATCTTGATTATCATTATCCTTGATAATCTCTAATGCATGTGTAGAGATTTTTTCTACGGAAGCAAGTTGTCTCATGATTGAATTGCTTTCAATTGTTTTAATGATATTTTTTGAAGTAGTATTATCTAGCAAAAAGCTACCATCTGATGATAATGATTTTTTCTCAGAAAAATAGTTGCCGTCAATACCTTTCTTTAAGTAGCTTTCAAGAGATGTTTTGTCCTGATAATAATTTTCATCACTATTTTTGGTGCTTATTTCTGGTCTATTAAATGCAGTTTCTAACTCTGATATTTTATTTTTTTGATAATCTAGAGCATCATTTAATTTTTTTATTTTTTCTTCGGTTAGCGGATCAACCATCCCTTTCCTTTCTATTTGTCTAAATTTTTCATCATATGCTTCTTGCTGCTGCTTCCAATTTTTTGCTAATTTTTCAAAATTTTGTGTAATTTGTGAGATCTGCATATATATTCTCCTTAAGTTAAATTGTTAATAATGACACTGCTTATTAAAGCTATACAGAATCGTAGTATGATGTAATGCTGCTATATTGATTTGCTGGAAAAGTAACAACGCTTACCTCCCACAAATCAATTTCTTTTATAATGCGTTTATCATTTGTATAATCCATAAAATAATCCAGTAGATTATAACCTATGCTGAAGCTACAGATCACTTTTGACTTAATTAACTCCAAAGCTTCAACCCCGTATCTAATATTTGAAATGATTTTTCCTACTATATATAAGCCATACTCATCCTCCTCCATTTTTTCTATCACACCGATAGGCTTATCATGCATATGCTGCCACAGCATAGGTATTACTTTGCCGTAAGAAAGATCTTTTATTGTTTTTATAAAAGCACCTTTTTTAACTACGTCACTTTGGCTATCTTTTACATCAAATACGCTAGCGTAGCCAGATATACGGTATTCACCATCTAAGGATTTTTTTTGTGGATCAGCATTTGTAAAATTATATACAAATTCTGATGACAGTTTTTTCTCTATCATTTTTTTATATAGCTCCAAATTAGTTCGGGAAGTGTCGTAAAAATAATTAATCTATTGAATTTTTTTCTATAACATCTGTAAAATATAAGTTACTATCAATTTATAGCTGCCATGAAAGTAATGATAAAATTTCTATATTCATTTATATTATTGTACTCACTATTGATTAGCTTAAATGCAATTTCGGAGTCAAAAGATTCTAAAGTAATTCATGGATATTTACCTGACGGCTCTCAAATAAAAATCGTTAACGATAAAGCCTACTACTATTGCAGAGGTAAGTTTTTACTTCTACCTGATGCAGCATATTTGCTTTCTGATGGTTCACTACTAACTGTAGAAAATGGTAAAATTACAGAACTAGTTATAGTCAATAATAAAAAATAGCTTGTAGTATATATAATCATTTTTTTATAGGCATAAGCGATAGACAATCATTTCCATCCTTAATAGGAGCAAGACCTACCGCTGCTCTTTTTTCATTTACTGTCATAAAATCAGTGTTTTGAATTCGTTGCCATAATTTCTCTTGCTTACTAGACAAAGCACTAATATTGCTAGTATCGTATGCTAATTTTATTTGGTGATCAAAATATTGAGTTAACCAATTATTTAGGGCATCAACAGTTTTATCTACCAGTGGAATAATTGTTTCTTCCCAAAAAGCGAATCTAGCTTCTTGCATATTGCTATAGGTATTATCCCCTTTTATTCCAAGTAGCTGAGGAGGTACACCAAAAGCAAGAGCAATATCTCTAGCAGTGCTATTTTTAGCCTCTATAAAGTCCATATCTTTAGGACTATAACTCATTTCCTGCCACTCTAGTCCTCCTTCTAACAACAAAGGTCTCCCAGCATTACTACCTCCCATAAATTTATCATTTAGCTGTTCTTGAATTCTAGTAAACTGCTCTTCTGTTAGGTAATTGGCACGGCCATCTCCAGACTTTATCACTAACGCCCCGCTAGGCCTTGCACCATTTTGTAAGAGGGACTGATTCCATATTGCGGATTGATTATGCAAGTCGATGCTATATAAAGCTGACTCCATTTGAGACAGTCCGTACCAATCATCGAGAGGATTAAAGTTGCGTAAATGCAGAATATCACTTTTTCCAGTTATCTTATCAACTTTATAATTCTTTTGGCAGTTTTCTGTTTTATATATATAACCATCAGGTATAGACCCTGTCCCTGGAATAATTTCTACTCTATCAGGACGCAAAATATATAGCTCTTTAATTTCATTAGCCTGGTTTTTATTTGCTGCTATATATGCATTCCCACTAATAATTTTATGAGAATATAGCACCTCAAAAAACTCAGCTCCCCCATGTAAAGGGTTTGGATGATGGAGCAATTTGAGTAGCGGATGCTGATGCATAACATTACTATCCTTGTCGTAAAGCAACCAATCAACATTAGCAGCCGAGCTAGCAATTAGATTGATGCATCTATTTGCAACGACATTTCTTTTGTATGCTTCTTCAGAGAATTGCCCATAACCTTTGCCACTCCAAGCAGGGTTAGCTAAATCATAAAGATATATTTTATCGCTATGGTTATGATGATGCTTTCTTATAAAAGCATCAGAGATTGATTTGATAAATTTTTTCATAGATAAAAACAGAAGAAATATAAAAAATATGCCTAAAAACGAAAGATTTTGTTCAACTCCAAGGAGATTTTGAAATGAGAATCACAGAACACTTAACGTTATTTGAAACTCATAATAATAAGTCAACAATGAAATTGGGCAAAAACCATTTTTTAGCATGCCTATAAAGAATAAAAGTTAAATAGATACAGTATTCAACACTTATCTTTTTGTGTATATCATGCAAAAAAATATCATGGAACTACTTATGACAAAAATATCAGAAAAAATTATAAATATGGCAGATATCATTAAGAATAAAGATACTGTGCTGAGAACGACCTAATTGGTAATCGTTACGGCTGCTTCCTTTCGGACCTGACCGGATTTACGACTCAATCATCCGCCTCAGCACTATAGTAAAATACATAAAATTAAGGAAAAATCAATTGCTTATCGAACAATATATTTTCTTGATAATTTTTGCATAGAATTTTCAATAAAGCTCCCTAGTACTATTCCTAAGCAACAAGCTAAAAATCCAGGACCAATTTCATAAAGGTCAAAAATACCACCTTGCAAATTATGCCATATGATAACAGTAGGAGTACTTAAAATAATACCCAACATAGCACCAAATTTTGTCATTTTTTTCCAATATAATGATAACAAAATTACTGGCCCCATAGTTGCTCCTAGACCGGCCCACCCATAAGCTACCAATGATAAAACAGTGTTTTTAGGATTGTAAGCAAGAAAAACAGCTACTACTGCAATAAGCACTACTGCTATTTTATTTACTAACAATCCATTACGAGCTAAAAGAGAATTTTTAGTGTAAAACCTTGATATAACATCCTCAACCAGAGAAGAGGAAGATACGAGTAATTGCGCTGAAATAGTACTCATGATAGCAGACAACACTGCTGCAAATAATATTCCAGAAAACCAGTCAGAAAACAATGCATCTGATGCTTTTAAAAAAATAGTTTCGCTATTTATTATGCCTTGTGGATACAGAGCTGCACCAAATACTCCTACTAAAAATGCTCCAGCCATAGATAATATCATCCAAGTCATGCATATAATTCGTGATTTTTCAATTATATGATGGTTTTTTGCCCCCATAAATCTAGCTAAAATATGTGGTTGCCCAAAGTAACCAATTCCCCAAATAAGCAGAGAGACAATTTTTACTCGATCATTATTTAAAAATGGGTCGCTAACATTAAATTTTATGCTATTTAATATATCGAAGCTACTTCTTATCCCCCCAAGATGCTGAACTATAGCAAAAGGGACAACAAGTAAAACTATCAGCATTAAAGTACCTTGCATTACATCTATCCAGTTAATTGCAATAAAACCACCTAAGCTAGTATAAGAAACAATAATAAGAGCACTGAGCAGCAATGCTTCCTGGTACCTTAAATCTAAGACAATTTCAAAAATAAAAGCACTACTAACAAAAGCTGAAGCAATATAGATAATAAAAAATATAATTATTGTAAATGACGTAACTAGCCTAAGCAAATTAGATTGATCATTAAAACGATTGGCAAAATAAGAAGGAATTGTGAGAGAGTTGCCAAATTTATGAGTGTACTGACGCAATCTTTTAGCAATAAACTTCCAATTTAAATATGCTCCAAATATTAGCCCTATAGGTAGCCATATTTCTGTAATACCATTAATAAACACTACACCAGGTAGTGCCATCATTAGCCAACCACTCATGTCAGAAGCGCCAGCTCCAAGAGCGGTAGTATAGGTGTTTAAAGTTCGATTACCAATAACGTAATCAAGGACATTTTTTGTAGTTCTAGAAGCAATATACCCTATGATGTAGATAGCAAGAATATACAGAGCTATAACATAAGCTTTCATATAAAAGAAAAGTTTAATTTATCTATAAACAAGGATAGAAAAGATCGTAAAAAAGTCAATAAAGGCACTGTTGATAAAAGCAAATTTTATTCAAAATCTTGCAACGTACACAATGGGCTTTTATCAAAATCCCTTTTGCTTCCAACTCATACAATACTATTTCATGGTCTATCAGTTATTTATGCTTAAAATTTATAGTAAAAAATATAAATAAAACTAAGCATTTATTAGTTTTTGTACATAACTCTAGTTTCCCGTAGCAAAATTTATAGAGCAATTCAACTCTCTTCGCTCAACAAAGAACACCGTAATAATAAATTACTATGCAGACAATGGTTCTGTAGAATCAGAATCTCTATCGCCATTAGTATTATTCGATGAAGAACCAGCAGCATTGATTGGATTGTCGCTACCATCTTTATTGTTTCCTGAGTTCTCTGCCATATTCTCTCTGCGTAACTCTTCTTGTCTATCAGCTTCCAGTGCTTTAGCCTTCATTTCTCGGTAATAGAAGCCCGTTCCAGCTGGAATCAATTTGCCTACTATTACGTTTTCTTTCAAACCAAATAAAGTATCAATTTTACCAGCAACAGATGCTTCAGTTAATACTCGAGTAGTTTCCTGGAAAGAAGCTGCGGAAATAAAGGATCTAGTTTGTAATGATGCTTTAGTTATACCTTGTAAAATTGGGATAGCAACTGCTTTTGCATATCCTTCTTTTTCAGCTTTTGCATTAGCTTCTTCAAAATCTCGTTTATCAACAGATTCACCTTCCAGTAAAGTAGTTTCTCCAGCCTCTACAATTTCAACTTTACTGAGCATCTGACATAGTATCACTTCAATATGTTTATCGTCTATTTTCACTCCCTGCAATCTATATACTTGCTGAGTTTCAGAGACTAAATATTGAGTAAGAGCTTCAACTCCCATTACACGCAAGATATCTTGCAATACTGGATTACCATCCATTAATAGATCACCTTTTTTGACATAATCTCCTTCGTTAACGGAGATATGTTTTCCTTTAGGCACTAAATACTCTACCGCGCCAATGCTCTCGTCTTTTGATTTAATAATAATACGACGTTTTGACTTGTAATCAGCACCAAAGTGAACCGTTCCTTCAATTTCACTAATTATAGAGTGGTCTTTTGGTTTTCTAGCTTCAAACAACTCAGCAACTCGTGGTAAACCACCTGTAATATCACGTGTTTTTGTTGACTCTCTTGGTATACGAGCAATTGTATCGCCAGCATGGACATAAGAACCATCTTCAATACTTAAAATAGCTGCAATAGGTAAAAAATACCTAGCTTCTAAGCCATTAGATAGTATTACCATATCGCCATTATCATCTTCAAGCACTAATCTAGGTCTTAAATCTGCACCACGAGTTTTTTGCTTCCAATCAACAATAACTTTGTTTGCAATTCCTGTTTCTTCATCTACTACGTCTTTTAAAGATATACCTTCAACTAAATCCTTATAAGAAACAATTCCAGATTTTTCAGTAATAATCGGAATAGTGTATGGATCCCAGTCAGCAACTAAATTACCACGTAATAGCTTATCGCCATCTTGGCAATGAATCTTCGCACCATAAGGAATATTATGTCGAGATTTTTCACTACCTTTTTCATCATAAAAAATTGCTTCGCAGTTTCTACTCATTACTACTTGCTTATTCTCGGTATTAGTAACGAAATTTTGATTTTCAAATTTTACTGTGCAATCAGAAGTAGCTTGAATACTTGATATTTCAACGCTTTTGGTTGCAGTACCACCAATATGAAATGTTCTCATCGTAAGCTGAGTTCCTGGCTCACCGATTGACTGCGCAGCAATTACGCCAACTGCCTCACCAATACTAACTAAGTTACCAGTTGCAAGATCCCTACCATAGCATTTAGCACAAATACCATTTTCAGTTTCACAAGTAACTGCAGATCTTACTTTAATTGCATCAATACCAGCAGCATCAATTTTATCAACCATAGACTCAGTTATCATATCTCCTGACTTTGCTATAATTGCTCCAGTAGTAGGATGTTTTATATCAACTACAGATGTTCTACCCAAGATTTTTTCGGAAATAGGTACAACTACCTCACCACCTTCAATAATAGGTTTTATTATTAGCCCCTTTGTTGTTTTACAGTCTTCTTCTTGAACTATACAATCTTGAGCTACATCTACGAGTCTTCTTGTTAAATATCCTGAGTTAGCAGTCTTTAGAGCTGTATCAGAAAGACCTTTACGAGCTCCATGAGTAGAATTGAAATATTCTAAAACAGTTAATCCTTCCTTAAAGTTTGAGATAATAGGTCTTTCAATAATCTCACCAGAAGGTCTTACCATTAATCCACGCATTCCTGCCAACTGCTTAATTTGTTGAGGAGAACTTCTCGCTCCTGAGTGCGCCATCATATAAATGGAATTAATACCACGCTGTTTATTAGAATCAAATTTATTAGTATTAGAGGTTGAAATTTCTTTCATCATATCCTCTGCTACTTTATCAGTACAGTGAGACCAAGCGTCAACAACTTTATTATATTTTTCACCAGTAGTAATTAAACCATCTAAATATTGCTTTTCAAAGCTTTCTACAGCTTCAATAGTTCCTTTTACATGTTTATTTTTACTCTTTGGAATTAGAAGATCGTCTTTACCAAGAGAAATACCAGATTTACATGCATACGAAAAACCAAGGGTCATTAGTTTATCAGAAAAAGCAACGGTTGCTTTTTGTCCACAATAACGGAATACAATATCAATTAAATTAGAAACATCTTTTTTAATGAAGAGTTTATTTACTAGGTCAACCTTAATATTAGGATGTTTAGGCAATAACTCTGCAACTAACAATCTTCCTGGAGTAGAATCAACTAATCTAGTAACTTCTGCTCCTTCTTTATTAAATTCTCTGATTCTACATTTTATTTTAGAATGCAAAGTAACCACTTTATTTTCCAGTGCATGTTTTAACTCGTCCATACTACTAAACAACATGCCTTCGCCCGTCTCACCACTTATGTCTAGTGTTAGATAATAAATACCTAAGATCATATCTTGTGATGGCACAATAATTGGCTTTCCATTAGCAGGACTCAAAATATTATTTGTTGAAAGCATTAATACTCTGCTCTCAATTTGCGCCTCTATAGAAAGAGGAACGTGCACTGCCATTTGGTCTCCATCAAAGTCAGCATTAAATGCTGCACAAACTAATGGGTGTAGCTGTATTGCTTTACCCTCAATCAAAATAGGTTCAAATGCTTGTATGCCAAGTCTATGTAATGTTGGGGCTCTGTTCAATAACACAGGATGAGTCCTAATTACTTCTTCTAAGATATCCCATACTTCTGGTCGTTCCATTTCAACCATTTTTTTTGCAGTTTTTAAGGTGTTTGCCATACCATATAGCTCTAACTTTGAATAGATAAATGGCTTAAAAAGCTCTAGCGCCATTTTTTTAGGCAAACCACATTGATATAACTTGAGTTCGGGACCAACAACAATTACAGATCTTCCTGAATAATCAACCCTTTTTCCTAGTAGGTTTTGTCTGAATCTCCCCTGCTTTCCTTTTAGCATATCACTTAACGACTTAAACGGACGTTTATTAGCATTTTTTACTACTCTACCACGACGACCATTGTCAAATAATGCATCGACCGACTCCTGCAACATTCTTTTTTCATTTCTAACAATAATGTCTGGCGCTTTAAGCTCTATCAATCTTTTTAATCGATTATTTCTATTGATAACTCTTCGATATAGCTCGTTCAAGTCTGAAGCAGCAAATCTACCTCCATCTAACATCACCAAAGGTCTTATTTCTGGTGGAAGCACCGGAATAACATGCATCACCATCCACTCAGGTTTATTATCAGAGTCTAAGAAATCCTCAATCAATTTTAGCCTTTTTACAAGTTTCTTTTTTCTTGTATCTGAAGAAGTAGTCTTAATTTTTCCGCGCAAATCATCCTTTAATTGCTTCAAATTAAGAGATTTTAGCATGCTATGAATAGCTTCTGCTCCTATTTCAGCAGTAAAATTATCTGCACCATATTCATCCAAAGCTTTCTGATATTTTTCTTCATTTAAAAGCTCTCCAACGGTAAGCATCGTAAGGCCAGGATCCGTAACAACATAAGATTCAAAGTACAATATTTTCTCTAAATCTTTAATGTTCATATCTAGTAATAAGCTAATGCGCGATGGTAAAGATTTTAAAAACCAAATATGAACAACTGGCGCGGCAAGCTCGATATGCCCCATTCTTTCTCTTCGAACTTTTGCACTGGTAACTTCAACGCCACATTTTTCACATATTACTCCGCGGTATTTCATCCGCTTGTATTTACCACATAAACACTCGTAATCACTGACTGGACCAAAAATTCTTGCACAAAATAATCCTTCTTTCTCTGGCTTAAAAGTTCGATAATTTATTGTTTCTGGTTTTTTAACTTCTCCGTAAGACCAAGATTTGATTTTTTCTGTACTTGCGATAGAAATTCTTAAAGCATCGAAATCTTGATCGATAGTTTGATTGAAGAAATTTGCCCTACTCATAGCGTATCCTTTACCTATTTATTAGTTTTTTCTAGTTCAATATTTAAGCATAATGAACGTAACTCTTTAATCATAACGTTGAAAGATTCTGGAATACCTGAATCAAAATTATTTTCATTACGTACAATAGATTCAAACATTTTTACTCTTCCGACGACATCGTCTGATTTTACAGTTAACATTTCTTGCAAAGTGTATGCTGCTCCATAAGCTTGCAATGCCCAACATTCCATTTCACCAAATCGCTGTCCTCCAAAGTGAGACTTACCTCCCAGCGGCTGTTGAGTAACAAGGCTATATGGCCCAATCGATCTAGCATGAATTTTATCATCAACCAAATGGTGTAGCTTTAACATATATATGTATCCTACCGTTACCTGACGATCAAAATATTCTCCAGTCTTGCCATCGATCAAATTAACCTGTCCACTCTTATCAGCATCAGCAAGTTGCAATACCTTGTCTATATCATCTACTTTAGCGCCATCAAATACTGGTGTCGAAAAATAGATGCCTTTGGATAATTTTTTTGCTAAATCTTGTATTTCATCATCTTTAGATTCTTTTATTACATCTGCAATATGACTTTTATTATCGTAAATTTTAAGCAAGAATTCGCGTAGTATTTTTGCTTGGGTTTGCTGTTTTAGCATTTCATCAATTTTTTTACCCAACTTTACCGACGCCCAACCAAGGTGAGTTTCTAGTATCTGTCCAACATTCATACGAGAAGGCACACCAACAGGGTTTAGCACTATATCTACAACCGAGCCATCTTCTAAATACGGCATATCTTCTTCTGGTACAATTTTTGATATAACACCTTTATTTCCGTGTCTTCCTGCCATCTTATCACCTGGCTGAAGCTTATGTTTCATAGCGATAAAGACTTTAACCTCTTTAAGCACCCCTTGCGACAAGTCATCGCCAGCGCGTACTTTTTCTATTTTCTTCCTATATTTATTATCAATATTTTGCATTTCTTGGTCGTATTTAACTTTCAAGGTAGCAATTTTATCCATAACTTTATTATCATCTACTATGCACTGCCATAGTTGACCTGGTGACAGGGAGTCAAACATTTCTTTAGTTAGAATTGAGCCAGATTTCAAAGACTTTACTGTTGATGTCAATTTTTTACCTTCTAACATAGATGTCAGAGTTGAACGAATAAATCCTTCAATAATATTAACTTCATCGTCTCTATCCTGGGATAATTTATTTATTTGTTGCCTTTCAAGAGCTAGAGCTCTTTGATCTTTTTCAATTCCTCTGCGTGAAAAAACTCTGACCTCAGTTACGATACCTTGAACTCCAGGAGGTACATGCAAAGAACTCTCCTTAACATCCGAAGCTTTTTCCCCGAAAATTGCACGCAACAATTTTTCTTCCGGAGTCATTAATGACTCGCTTTTTGGCGTCACTTTACCAACTAAAATATCACCAGGGCGTACTTCCGCACCAATATGAACTATACCAGTTTCATCAAGATTTCTTAGCTTCTCTTCACTGACATTAGGCATATCTCTAGTGATTTCTTCTGGTCCAAGTCTTGTATCACGAGCAACAACACTAAATTCTTCGATATGTATTGAAGTAAACGCATCTTCTCTTACTACTCTTTCAGAAATTAAGATTGAATCTTCGTAGTTGTATCCTTTCCAAGGCATAAACGCTACTAAAACATTGCGTCCCAGAGCAAGATTACCACGGTCAGTACTCGGACCATCTGCAATCACTTGTCCTCTTTTTACTAAATCACCAACCCTTACTAAAGGTTTTTGATTTATGCATGTATTATAATTTGAACGTTGAAATTTTAATAGGTTATAAATATCAACACCCGGTGAGCCATCTTTACCAGATTCATAACGCACAACAATCTTTGTAGCATCTACTTTATCAACAACTCCATCATGATTTGCAGTAATAGTAGCTCCAGAATCGCTTGCTACTATACTTTCAATTCCAGTACCAACAAAAGGAGCATCTGCAGTAAGCAAAGGAACAGCTTGGCGCTGCATGTTTGATCCCATCAATGCTCTGTTAGCATCGTCATTTTCTAAAAATGGAATTAGAGCAGTTGCAATCGAAACAAGCTGCATTGGTGTTACGTCAATCAAATCGATAGTTTCGGGAGAAGAAAGTATAATATCACCATTTTTCCTACAAGTAACAAAACTATCAACGAACTTACCTTGTTTATCAATCTCTGCATTGGCCTGAGCAACTACATAGCCAGCCTCGTCCATTGCTGAAAGATATACAACTTCATCGGTTACTCTACCATCAACTACTCGGCGATAAGGACTTTCAATAAACCCATACTCATTAACTTTTGAAAAAGAAGCTAAGCTGTTTATCAATCCAATATTAGGCCCTTCAGGAGTTTCAATAGGACATATTCTTCCGTAATGAGTGGTATGGACATCGCGCACATCAAATCCTGCTCTATCCCTAGTTAGACCACCAGGTCCCAAAGCTGATAGACGTCTTTTGTGAGTAATTTCTGACAAAGGATTAGTTTGATCCATAAATTGAGAAAGCTGAGAAGTACTAAAAAATTCCTTAAGCGCATTAACAAGAATCTTTGAGTTAATTAGATCGTTGGGCATAACTGTATCAATGTCAACAGCTGCCATGCGTTCAAGTATAGTACGCTCCATTCTAACTAGCCCTAATCTAAATTGATTTTCAACCAATTCACCAACAGACCTAATCCTTCTATTTCCTAAATTATCGATGTCATCAATTTCGCCAAAGCCATTTTTCAAGCTTAAAATGTAATTTATAATACTTAAAATATCATTTTTAGTTAAAACAGTACATTTTTTATCTTCTTCTAAGTTAAGGCGTGAATTCAATTTTACGCGCCCAACAACAGACAAGTCATACCTAGAAGGATCAAAAAACAAAGAATCAAATAGTACTTTAGATGCTTCATAAGTTGTTGGTTCACCTGGTCTTAAAATTCTAAAAATATCTACTAATGCATCAACTTCTTCTGAATTTTTATCCGCTTGTAAGCTATTTCTTAGATAAGAACCAATTCTGCTGTTCTCTATATCTAATATTTCAATTTCTTTTATTCCTGCTTCTTCAATCTTTTCAACAATTTCAAGAGTAATGTCATCGCCAGGTTCAAGCAAAATTTCTGTATCAGATTTATCCTTACCTAAGCTGATTGAAGTAGCAATATATCTATTCTCTAAGTCTTCCGAAGAGAAAAGTATGTTTTTTAAGCCTTGATCTTTTAACTTTTGTATTACCCTTTTATTCATCCTAGAGCCAGCTTCTGCCACTACTTTACCGGTTGCAGCATCTATCAAATCTCTAGTTAGTTTAAATGGTTTAGAAATATCAAAGCTAAAAGGACAAGACCATCCTTTGTTTGTTTTAGTTAGTTTTATTTTAGAGTAGAATGTATCATATATTTCTTGTTTTTTAAAGCCCAGCGCATAAAGCAAAGTGCTAACCAAAAGCTTTCTTCTACGATCTATTCTAAAATACAATAAATCCTTTCCATCAAATTCAAAATCAAGCCAAGATCCCCTATATGGTATAATTCTTGCTGAATATAGATATTTACCTGAAGAGTGAGTTTTTCCTTTATCGTGATCAAAAAATACTCCCGGAGATCGATGCATTTGCGATACAATAACTCGCTCCACGCCATTTATGATAAAAGTCGCATTCTCAGTCATCAGTGGGATATCACCCATCTGCACTTCTTGCTCTTTTATTCCACTAACTTCTTTCGCTCCGGTATCTGGGTCAACGTCCCACAATACTAATTTTAACGTCACTTTCAAGGGTGCAACATAGCTGATGCTTCGCTGTTTTGACTCTTCAACGTCATAACGAGGCTCTTCAAGTGAGTAACCACCAAATTCTAATGTACAAACACCAGAATAATCATCTATAGGAAATATAGACTTAAAAACAGATTCCAGCCCTGTATTTTCTCTCTCATCTCTATTAGTATCAAATTGCAAGAATTTATAGTAAGACTGCTTCTGTACTTCAATGAGGTTAGGAATAGAAGCAACAGAGGCTACTTTCCCAAAGGATTGTCTTTCAATATTTCTTATAAATAAATCTTTAATCATTCACTATCTCCGGCATTTAAAGAAGATTAACATGCAAAAACAAACAGTTTTTTTTACTTTTTTGACTTTCTAAATAGCACTATTGATTACCTTATAATTTATCATGCAACAGCAGCAGGGCTAGATATTAATCAACAGCTTCTACTATATCTTTGTTATCAAAGCATCAAGCAAAGCTAAACGTATTTATTTCTGTTATATTTTATAGCTAAAGTTAGCTTTTCCATTAATTTTTAATGTTCTTAATCAAGAATATTACAAACTACTAAAACATAACAAATCAAAAACACATTAAACTAAACAATGTGTTTTTTTTTATTATTTTAATTCAACTTTTGCACCAGCAGCTTCAAGCTGAGCTTTTATTTTTTCTGCTTCTTCTTTGGAAACGCCTTCTTTTATAGGTTTTGGAGCGTTGTCAACAACTTCTTTTGCTTCTTTCAGTCCTAAAGAACTATTAATAGCCCTAACTTCCTTAATTACATTAATTTTTTTATCGCCAGCACTTGCAAGAACTACTGTAAATTCAGTTTTCTCTTCAGCAGCGGCTTCGGTAGCACCAGCTGCTGCAGGCATCGCCATCATAGGAGCTGCTGCAGATACTCCCCACTTTTCTTCAAGTAGCTTTGAAAGCTCAGCTGCCTCCATTACTGTTAAAGAAGATAAATCCTCTACTAGTTTATTAACATCTGTCATGTTTATACCTCGTCATATAATTAAATGTACAAAAAAAAAATTACTACTGCTCCGTCGTCTGTTGTGAATACAAAGAAATAACTCTTGCAACTTGCATCCCTGGAGCCGAAAGAACAGATACAAGCGATGTGGCTGGTGCATTCAGCAAGCCAATTATTTTTGCTCGCAACTCATCAAGAGATGGCATCTTAGATAATGCTTTGATAGCTTGCACATCAAGCGTTTTTTTATCAACAACAGCGCCCACTAATTTTAGCTGCTCATTCTCTTTAGCAAAATTAGCTAGCATTTTAGCAACTGCCACAGGATCACTAGAAGCAGAAACGGCCACAGGACCCGTTAAATACTGATCCAACTCACTAAATTCAGTATCCTGAATCGCAAGCTTTAGCAAAGTGTTTTTTACCACCATAAAGCTTATATTCTGGCTATGCATATTTTTTCGCAAATCAGTGATTTGACGCATATTTAAACCATGATAATGAGACAATATAACAGCAGTACTATTACTTAACATCTCTTTTAAGCTTTGAACTAGGTTAACTTTTTCTTCACGTAACACTTAAATACCTTAATTTATTGATGCAATATCTAGTTTAAGAGACGGACCCATTGTAGAAGTAAGGAAAGCCTCTTTTAAATACGTACCTTTAGCGGCAGCAGGGCGAGCCTTAACTAAGGCATCAATTAAAGACTTTACATTAACGATTAATGAGTCCAAAGTAAAGCTTAATTTTCCAACCCCAGCATGCACTATACCGTTTTTCTCAGCTCGAAATTCAACTTGACCTGCTTTTGCTTTTTTTACTGCCCCTTCAACATCCATTGTAACAGTTCCTAATTTCGGATTAGGCATAAGACCTTTAGGACCTAATATTTTAGCTACTGCACTTACTTTTGGCATCACATCAGCTGTAGCTATACAAATATCGAATTCAATTTTCTTCGCCTTAATATCGTCAATTACTGACTCAAGACCAACAATATCAGCACCTGCTTCCTTTGCTTTTGCTTCATGCTTCTCGCTAGTAATAACAGCAACTTTTACTTTTTTACCAGTTCCACTTGGCATCTCTACCACACCACGCACCATTTGATCAGAGTTAGCTGGATTAACACCAAGTTTAACAACTATTTCAAGTGTCTCATCAAATTTTGCAATTTTATTCTTTTGAAGAAATTTTATAGCTTCATTAAGGTTATATTTAGCATCATTTTCAACTAATGCCTTTACTTTTCTAATTTTTTTGCCACCTTTCATTTTTTTTTCACTTACCATGTTGTTACCTCACCATTAGCTTTTACTTACGGCTATACCCATTGATTCAGCAGAACCCTTAACTATACGAGTTGCAGCCTCAATATCATAAGCATTTAAATCTTCTAATTTAATCTTAGCAATTTCACGCACCTGTTCCATCGTAACTTTAGCTACATTTGGCCCCTTTTTAGCTTCAGAAGATCCCTTCTTTATTTTTGCATATTTCTTTAAAAAATATGAAACAGGAGGAGTTTTCGTAACAAAAGTAAAGGAGCGATCAGCATATATCGTAATTACTACTGGTATAGGGCTGTTAGGCTCCATTGATTTAGTAGCATCGTTAAAAGCTTTGCAGAAGTCCATTATGTTAATCCCACGAGGCCCCAAAGCCGTACCTATAGGAGGAGCAGGATTAGCTTTCCCTGCTGGAATTTCAATCTTTACATAACTAGTAATTTTTTTCTTTGCCATAATACTTCAACATTAATTTTCTTTTTTAACTTGATCAAAGTTTAAATCTACCGGCGTTGCACGCCCAAAAATTGTTACAGATACTTTAAGACGCTGCTTAACATCGTCAACTACTTCAACAATTCCAGTAAAAGATTCAAAAGGCCCGTCGTTAACAGTTACAGAATCACCAACCTCAAATCTCATAGCTTGCTGCCTTTCAACAGCTTTTGATTCGATTTGCTTCGTAATTCTATGCACCTCCTCTTCAGAGACTTTTTGTGGCTTACCTTGATCTCCTAAAAAACCACCTACTTTAGGAATTTTTTGTATTGCGTGCCACAGGTTATCATTCATTACCATTTTAATCAAGATATATCCAGGCAAAAATTTCTTTTCTATATCAATTTTTTTTCCTTTTTGAATTTTCTCAATTTTTTCTACTGGAACAACTATATCCTTTATGTGCTCTGATAGCCCCTCTTTATCAGCTTTTTCTCTGATAGCATCTGCTATTTTCTTTTCATGACCCGATAAGGACTGTAATATATACCAATGCGCTACACTCAAAATCTAAAACCTTATATTTAATACAAATTGTACAAAATGAAAAATCATAAAATCAACAAACAAAAAAAACAACGAAAATAACACAACAGCTAACAATACTATCATCGTAGAAATCAAAGCTTCTTTATTACTTAACCAGGTAATCTTAAACAACTCCTGCTTAACCTCGCTAAAAAACCTTATGATCTTTCCCATATCTTACAAACCACACTATTTTTGGCAGGAGCGAAGGGACTTGAACCCCCAACCTCCGGTTTTGGAGACCGGCGCTCTACCAGTTGAGCTACACTCCTATCATAAAAACTGTCTTTAATCAAGAAGTTTTACTTCAAAATTTTACTTACGACGCCAGCGCCAACAGTTCTACCACCTTCTCTAATTGCAAAACGCAAACCTTCATCCATAGCAATTGGTGATATTAACTTAGCAGACAATTTAATATTATCTCCG
>JAUHXQ010000006.1 GCA_030426905.1 Alphaproteobacteria bacterium | reverse complement strand
GATACTCAACATGCGCTGTCGATATCGTAATGCCTCGAGCTTTCTCCTCAGGAGCCTTATCTATCTGATCGTACGCAGTAGCCTTCGCTCCTCCTTGCTCCGCCAAAACCTTCGTTATCGCCGCTGTCAGTGTAGTCTTACCATGATCAACATGACCTATCGTACCTATATTCGCGTGTGGCTTATCTCTCTCAAATTTCTCCTTGCTCATCTCTTTCTTTCTCCTTTATTTAGTAGAGTTATTAAATTTCAAGTATAAACAAATTTACAAATTAACAAAATTAAGTTGTTTTCGCAATAACTTCTTCAGCAACTTGCTTAGGAACTTGAGCATAATGAGCAAAAAGCATTGTATATTGCGCTCTTCCTTGCGAAATAGATCTTAAATTATTTACATAACCAAACATTGAAGCAAGTGGTACAGTAGCATTAACAACTTTTGCGTTACCTCTAGATTCCATACCACTAACTTGCCCTCTTCTGCTATTTAAATCACCAATAATATCACCCATATACTCTTCTGGCGTGATAACTTCAACCTTCATCATCGGCTCAAGAAGAACAGGCGCTGATTTGTTTATTCCTTCTCTAAATGCTGCTTTTGCAGCAATCTCAAAAGCCATTACACTTGAGTCAACATCATGGAACGCTCCATCAACAAGTGTCGCCTTAAAGTCAATCAGAGGATATCCAGCAAGCACTCCAGACTCCATAGAAATTTCAAGACCTTTTTGTACACCAGGAATATACTCCTTAGGCACAGCTCCACCAACAATCTTGCTTTCAAAAACAAATCCTTCTCCAGACTCAGTAGGCTCAAATATTATTTTGACACGCGCGAATTGTCCCGCACCGCCACTTTGCTTCTTATGTGTATAATCTATAGTTGCCGATTGAGTAATTGTTTCTCTATATGCAACTTGAGGAGCACCAATATTAGCTTCAACTTTAAACTCTCTTCTTAGCCTATCTACAATAATCTCCAGATGCAACTCTCCCATACCTTTCAATACAGTTTGGTTAGTTTCGTGATCGACGGATACACGAAGAGAAGGATCTTCGGCAACTAACCTAGATAGCGCAGTTCCCATTTTATCATGGTCAGCTTGAGTTTTAGGCTCAATAGCTACTTCTATCACTGGATCAGGAAATTCCATTCTTTCAAGAATTACTTTATTATTCAAATCACAAAGAGTATCACCAGTAGTAGTAGCCTTCAAACCAGCTAAGGCAACTATATCTCCAGCTCTAGCCTCTTTTATGTCCTCTCTATTGTTTGCATGCATAAGAAGAATTCTCCCTACCCTCTCTTTAGAATCCTTCACTGAATTAATTACAGTTGAACCAGAACTTAAAACTCCCGAATATATTCGACAAAAAGTCAATGAACCAACAAAAGGATCGTTCATCACTTTAAAAGCCAACACTGATAATGGTTCATCATCGGAAGATTTTCTTGTAATCGGCTCATCTTTGTCATTTACTCCTTTAATCGCAGGAACATCAGTAGGACAAGGAAGATAATCGACTACCGCATCAAGCAATGGCTGCACACCTTTATTTTTAAAAGCACTACCACAAAAAACCGGAATAAAGCTATTTACAATAGTTCCCTTTCTTATACATTTTTTTAGTTCTTCTTCTGAAATTTTTTCACCACCAAGATATTTTTCCAGAAGCTCATCATCTGCTTCAACAGCTATCTCAACAAGCTCTTCTCTCATTTCATCTGCTTTTGCTATTAAATCTTGAGGAATATCGCCGTAGCTATACTCAGCGCCTAATTTATCATCTTTCCAAATAATAGCCTGCATCTTAACAAGATCAATTACTCCCAAGAACTTATCTTCACTACCTATAGGAATTTGCATCACTACCGGTTTTGCACCAAGCCTGTCTTTTATCATCCCAACACAGCGAAAAAAATCTGCACCCACTCGATCCATTTTGTTGACGAAACATATACGCGGAACATTATATTTATCTGCTTGACGCCATACTGTTTCAGACTGAGGCTCAACTCCTGCAACACCATCAAACACAACCACCGCACCATCTAACACACGCAACGATCTTTCTACTTCAATTGTAAAATCAACGTGACCAGGAGTATCAATAATATTAACTTGATGCTCATTCCACTCACAGGTAGTTGCAGCAGAAGTAATGGTAATACCTCTTTCTTGCTCTTGCTCCATCCAGTCCATAGTTGCAGCGCCTTCATGAACTTCACCTATTTTATGAGATCTACCTGTATAATAAAGCACTCGTTCAGTAGTTGTAGTTTTACCTGCATCAATATGCGCACATATTCCTATATTTCTTACTCGCTTCAAAGGTATTCTTCTTGCCATTATATTACCAATTTGTCTCTGTTAATGTTAATTAAATTATTAAGATTAAGGTTTAAGTCTACTACCAACGGAAATGAGCAAAAGCTTTGTTAGCTTCAGCCATTTTTCTTTTATTTTCTCTCATTGTGATAGCACCGCCACGGTTATTATAAGCATCAGTAATTTCTGCTGCTAATTTTTCTTTCATACATCTTTCTGAACGCGCCTGAGCAGAATTAACCAACCATCTTAAAGCCAAAGCAATTGCCCTCACATCTCTAACTTCCATTGGGACCTGATAAGTAGCACCACCAACTCTTCGTGACCTTACTTCCACCGCTGGCCGTACATTATCTACGGTTTGCTCAAAAACTTCAACAGGATCTAATTTTGTTTGTTTTTTGATGATATCAAATGCACCGTAAACTATTTTTTCGGCCACAGATTTTTTTCCACTACGCATAACATAGTTTACTAGCTTAGAAACAAGAATTTTATTAAAAACTGGATCTGGCAAAATTTCTCTTCTAGATGGAGAACCTTTTCTTGACATAAATTACCTATTTTAATTATTTAGGACGCTTCGCACCATATTTAGAGCGACCTTGTTTTCTATCTTTAACACCTTGGGTATCAAGTGCACCTCTGATAATGTGATAACGTACCCCTGGTAAGTCTCTTACCCTACCCCCTCTAATTAGCACCACAGAGTGCTCTTGAAGGTTGTGCCCCTCACCGGGAATATAGCTAATCACCTCATAGTCGTTTACCAATCTCACTTTTGCAACTTTTCGCAAAGCGGAGTTAGGTTTCTTAGGTGTAGTTGTGTATACTCTAGTACAAACTCCCTTTTTTTGAGGGCATCCTTCTAGAGCAGGAACTTTATTTTTTTGTATAGGAGTGTACCTTTCGTACCTCACTAACTGATTAATTGTTGGCATTAATATACTATTGTTTGATTACAAATCAAGATGATCGGATCTTATATAGATAGCAAATTTTAGTCAAGTACTTTATAAATTTTTTCAATATTTTTTAGCAGAACAAAAGTTATTTTTTTACAATGCAGTTTTCCACTGACCAACGTCAATGACCTTTGTATGAAATTGTTGCAGCTCTTTAGTATGACCAATAGTAATAATAGCACTATCTTTTAGAGAGTTAGTAAGACACGAAAAAGCGAAATGTTGCAACTGATCATTTAGCGATGAAGTCGGTTCATCCATTACTAACCACTTGGGTTTATGCAATAAGATTCTAATCATAGAAATTCTTTGCTGTTCTCCCAAAGAAAGAGCAGCACCCCAATCATGAAGTATATCTAATTGATCATGTAAATAGCCAAGTTTAAAATCTTTCAATAACTGAATTATTTGAAAATCCGATATTTTTTTAACTAGCTTATGCGCTGGGTATAAAATAGCGTCGCGCAAGGTTGAAATAGGCATATAAGGCCTTTGTGGCACAAAATATATGTCTTCTTGCGGAATCCTGATATCACCTTCACCATACACCCAAAGCCCTGCCAATGCTCGAATAATAGTGCTTTTACCAATGCCACTTTCCCCCATCAGCAAGACTCTTTCTTTTTTGCCAATAGACATATTGATATTATCTAATATCCTTCTTTGATCAGGAGTTTCAAGAGACAAACCACTAATACTTATTTGCTCTTTATTTTTAGTAATATTAATTTGATTATCCAAAATACGTTGATTAGCAATTTCAATATACTCATTAAATTGTATTAAACGTTTTACAGAAGCGCGCCATGATGCAATTTTTTGAAATTGCTGCACTATAACCGCTAAAGAAGTCATTATTTGATTGAAAGCAGACCTAGTTTGCATCACTATTCCAAAGGTTATAGCACCCGCAAAATACATTGGTGATATTGCAATTAAAGGTATAAGCAAATCTAAATTAATATAGAACGCACTATAGATTCTATAGTAAAAACTTCTTACAAGAATAGAATAAAAATTTTGCTGGATATTAAAAAAAGCATTTCTCAAGTAAGCCATTTCTGTTTGAGTTCCATCATATAATGCAGTTTCTTCTTTTTTTTCCTGCAACCTAATTAATGAAAAACGGAAGTCTGCTTCAACTTTTTCATTAATAAATTCAAGATTAATTAAAGGCTTACCAACTTTTATTGCAAAATAAGTACCTAAGCCAGCATATAAAAAAGCTATCCAGAGCAAATAACCTTTTATTCGATATTGTTCACCAAAAATTTGCAGAGGGAAATTTGCAGAAATTTGCCATAAAATGGCGCTAAAAGACACTAATGATAGCACGCTCAAAAATATTTCAAAAAACAATTCTAATGAATAAAAGGATAAAAATTTTAAATCTTGGCTAATTCTTTGGTCAGGGTTATCTATGCGATCTTTTTTTAACATCACATGATAATAAGTGCTATCTTTGCTCCATCTAGTAAGAAATTTTTTAGTGAGCCATCTACGCCAACTGAACTGAAGGAAGCCTGTTGCAATTTCAATAGTGCTCACACCAAAAACAACTGCTATCACTAGCAGTATAAATTTATATATTTGGCGTAAAAAATCTTTATAGATTTTCTGCTCAAATGCATTATATAAGTCTCTAGTAAAAATATTTAATTTTACTGTCAGCCATACATAACCAACACTCAAAAAAATAATACAAAATAGCAGAACCCAAGCTTTAAATTTTTCTTCTGACTTCCAATAAGGTAAAATGAGTTTCAGAGTTTTCTTAATAGAACCATTCATCAAATATAGCTATATTCCTTTTATATTTTATTTTGCCTCAAATGGTATTTTAGGATATTTTTCCCCATCTCTTTACCATTAACACCCGGAGAATAATATTTTATTAGCTTACCATCTTTTCCAATTAAATAATAAAAAGATGAGTGATTTACCAAGTAATTAGGAGTATTTTTTGCTCCATCATCGGCTATTGAGTAATATACACGAAATTTTTTTGCAACTTCATCAATGGCAAAATCAGTTCCCGTTAAAGCCATAATTCGAGCATCGAAATTCTTAAAGTATTTGTTTAATTCTTGTGGTGTATCCCTTTTTGGATCTATGGTAATAAAAATAGCTTGTAAATCTTTTGAATATTTTTCTACCTCATCTAATGCACTTACCATCTCCACTAAACTTGCAGGACAAATATCAGGACAATAAGTGAAACCAAAATAGACTAGAAGTAACTTACCACGTAAGCTTTCCGAACTCACTTCTTTTCCGCTGGAATCAATTAGAACAAAATCTCCACCTATGTTGCTACCTTGAACATTTACACCAATATCTTTATTTTTAAGCACTTTAGTCTTGGGCTCAGGAGTCATGGTAATAATAACTCCCAAAGAAAGTAATATTAAGCAAAAAGCTACTGCTAATATGATCTTCACTAAAAAATTTGCTTTAGCCATAAATAATTACAATTTAACTAGATTGCGCCGAAGCTTTAGAAATAGCATATTATAAGAAAAATTGCTATAGTGAATTTAAAGCGAATTCATTGCAGAAATGCAAGAAGAAATCACTATTAAAAGCGAAAAATACAACAACTTATTTAAATTAACAATATAATATCTAAACTCTAAAGATTTTGCAGAGTTTCTTCAAAAATTTGTATCTTATGCTTTGAATCCAAGTATTGCATAAACTCTTGCTGAACCAGAGATGTAACAAAATTTGAAAGTTGCAAGCTTACTTTTTTCATCTCTGTATCAGAGGGTTTTTCTTTAGAAGATATAATTTCTTTTAGCACAATAAATGCAAAATCTCCTGCATTAGTTTTAAAAATACCAGTCATTTCGCCAATATCTTTAAAATTAAACAGATTAACTAGGATATCCGATGGTATCTTTTGTGATTTCTCTTTTACTTGATCATTAGGGCGAGACAGAGTCATAGTCTCAACTGAAATTTGCTGAGGATATTCTTCTTGTAATTTTTTTAAACCTTGTTCCTTCGAAACTTTAACCTGCTCATAAATATTTTTAGCTCTATCTAAATCTTGTTTTTCCTTGTTCTCTTTTTGCAACAAAAAAGTAATATCCTGACTTACTTCAGATAAAGGTCTAATAGCTGCGGGGTAAATTGATTTAACATTTAATATATAGTAATCAGAGCTATTCTCTTTAATTTGCAAAGCATCTGAAGGGTTGTTTTTTTCGAGATCAAAAGAGTCTTTCAATAATTTTTTGATATTTTGTGGCACTATTTTAATACTTATAGAGTCAAAATTACCCTCTTGATTAACTTGCTTTACAGTAACATACTTTAAATTAAATTTAGCAGCAATATCAGTCAAGCTATCCCCTGCCGCCAAGTCATCCTCAATATCTTTCATTTTTTCATGCATTAGTTGTTCAGCTTTCTGAGAAATTAAATTAGCTTTGATAGCTTCTTTTTTATTTGTTGGCACTGGTTTTTTATCTGATTCTGCACTTTCTTCTAGTTCTGCAACAGTATCCTCTAATTCTGCATCAGAAATCTCAACTTCACTTTTAAAATCACTAGGAGTAATAACGATATATTCAACATCCCTTAATTCTGGAACAGTAAATTTTGCCTTATTTTCTTCATAATATCTTTCTATATCACCAGAAGATATCTTAATTGCAGCTATAGGTTTTTTTTGCAGCTTTATCACTACTAGATCTACAATTCTTTTCTGCGCATTATATCGGTGAAAACTATTAGCAAAATGCTTAGAAGGCGTAAACTCAGAAACCATAGAAAAAATGGCTTGCGAAGCCAAGTCATTTTTTACTGATTTAACATACTCAGCCTCAGATAATTCATTAGTAAGCAAAATTTGCTTGAATATTTCTTTACTAAATCTCCCTTGTTTATCTTTAAACATCTGCAGATTTCTAATTTGATCAGCAGCAACATCATTACTAACTAACAATCCTAGCCTATCAGCTTCAATTTCAAGTAATTTATTTCGTATTAGATTATCCAACACTATTTTATTAACGTTAATAGCATCCAAAGAAATTGATGGATAATTTTTGTTAAAAGAATAAACAAAATTCCTTTTAGATCTGATAAAATCTTTAGTATGTATATAATGTTCGTTATCAATAGATGCTACATGATATTTTTTTGCTTTATTATTGTCACCAATACCCCATAGCACCATCGCAGCAATAATCAGTATTAATATTATCTTGATAAATAATCCACTTGAAAATTTTCTAATCTTATTAAGCATAATCAAAAATTAAGTTTAAGAGTTATTTTTAAATATAGTTTCCATTAATGATTTTTTTGGTTTTGGAGCTTCTTTATTACTTTGATATTCTGTATCAATAACATTTTTTATATTTGGGTTTCTATCAAATTTGATGCTCTTCTGTATAAATTTTTCATCAGCTTCAGTCAGCACACTGTTATTATTTGATTTTTCTTCATCGTCTTCCAAGTCACCAGGTTGTTTTTCCCCAAAATCTATCGGTTTAACTTTTTTAGCTGATGCAAGATGAATTTTTTTCTCTTGCTGTTCTTCTGGTGGTATTAAATCAAACCTAGGAGGAACATGCAAAGGAGGACGTTTAAGAGCTGCATATTCGTTAGGACCTGTTTTAGTAAATCCCATAGTACGTTTAAGATCCTGCCCACAACCACTTAAAAAAGTAAAACTTACCATCAATAATAGAGCAATGAATTTTTTCATATTACTTTCCTTCTTTTTTCATAAAATATAAGATTTATTACAAATAATGCAACCCCTATAGAAATAAAACTATCAGCACAATTAAAAGCTGGCCAGTGAAAGTCTATTATGTGGAAATATATAAAATCAAAAACTGCACCATATAATATTCTATCAATAAGATTGCCTACAGCACCACCTATTATTAGAGAATATGCCGCTATTTCTAATGTTTTAGTACTAGTATATTTTAGGTAGACAACAAAAAATGTAACTATAGATGCAAATGCCATAAAAATATAATTACTGTATTTAACCTGCGCAAACATACCAAATGATATACCCTTATTCCAAACATAAATTAGATCTAAAAATGGTAATATATTTATGTTTTCCCCACCATTTTTAAAGTAATTAATAAAAAATATTTTAGTTATTTGATCTAGAATAACTAATATAATTATTATTAACCAACTCGATATTATTTTCTTGCTACTCATTATAGAGAACTATTACTAACATTTACTGTTTTTTAAGATTTAGCATAGCTAAATTTATTATGCAATTGTTTATTTTTATTAATCTATCTCTCTAACTACTTTCTCTTGTATATATATATCCATTTGCTGACCTGGGATAGCACCAACTCTTGAATTATCAAATTCATATATTAGCTCCAGTACTCTAACATCAATTTTTTCGTTAACATTTCCACTGAGATTTTTTTTAGGAATCACATAAGGCTCATATTTTACAAATTGTAGAGGAACTTTGATTTTTGCATGCCCACGCAATGTCCCTACGGCTGGCGCATCTTCATCTAACCGATGTATATCGCTTTCATCAACAGATACTCTAACTCTCATTTTATCTAGATTTCCTATAATTATTGGAACAACATTATTGCGATTTTGATCAATAAACTCCCCTAGTCGTACATTAACTTTTAATACATGTGAGTCAATAGGAGACCTTACTGTTAAGCGCTCTAAAGTTGTTTTTACTTTTTCAACATTTGCTATTGCTTCTGCTAATTCCGCTTTTGCTTTTTCTACAGCGAATCTTTTTCTACTCAATTCGTTAGTACTGATTGCTCTTTTGTCCTTAATATTTTCAAATAACTTTAGGTGATGCTCTTGATCTTTAAAATTTACCAAAGCAACTTTTACACGAGCATTGGCCTGAGCTAAGCTTGCTAAAGTATCACGATCATCAATACTGAACAGAGGAGCATTTTTTTTGATAAAATCTCCCTCTTCTACATATATTTTTTTTAAGATTCCTGTAATATGGGTGCCAACATTGATAATGTTGGTTTCAGGTTCAACAATCCCTGATCCAGCAACTTTATTTTTAAATGAAGATTGAGAAGGAGTAATCAGCACTTCTCTTTTAGGTTCCTCTTTACTACGACTAATGGACACAATAGTAAAAACCAACATAATAGCTGCCACTACCGGTAAAATAAAATTTATTATAATATTTTTCATTTGTTACTGGTTTTTGTCTTCTTTATTAATTTTTTATTATACTTAATGTCAACTATTTTACCATCATTCATATATATTATTTCGTCTGCATAACTAAATATTCTATTATCATGTGTTACTACAAGTACAGCCCTATCTTGGTTTTGTGATATTTTTTTTAAGTTATCCATGATTTTCTTGCCATTTTCTTGATCTAATGATGCGGTAGGCTCATCACACACTATAAATTGTGGTTCGTGCACTAAAGATCGCGCGACAGCAACTCTTTGTTGCTCACCTCCCGATAATGATGATGGCAGCTGATTCATATGTTTATCTAACCCTACAGCTTGTAATATTCTTACTGCTCTTTTGTTTGCTTCTTGAAATGGCATTTTTGCTGCAAGCAAAGGAACAGATACATTTTCCGATGCTGTTAAGGTACTTAATAAGTTATACTGTTGAAAAACAAATCCTATATTCTTTTGTCTTAGCAAAGTTTTTTCTAAATTTGACAATGCAAATACTTCCCTACCTTCAAAAAATACACTCCCAGAAGTTGGTGTCAGCATAGCAGTGATAATTGATATTAATGTAGTCTTCCCACAACCACTAGGCCCTACTATCATCGTTAATTTATTTTTTTTAATAGTCAAATTAATATCATCTAGCACGCGAGTAACCATATCTGCAGAAGCAAATTCCATAACTATATTTTTTACAGAAATAAATTCCTTATCCATTCTCAGCCTCTAAAAACAGTTATAGGGTCGATCAACAGCACCTTTCTGATGCTAATGTAGGAAGAAAAAAGTATAATTAGCAAAACAGTCAATGCAGTTCCAACCACTACTTGCCAATGCAAAAAGAATCCTCTCATTGCATGTAAGTTAGAAGTGCTCTCAAAAAACAAAGCAGCCAAGCCAATTCCTATGCTAAAACCAATCGCCGCTACCACAATACTTTGCAGCAATACCATAAATAATATTTGAGAATTTGTAACTCCTATTGCTTTTAAGGCAGCAAATTGCTTGATATTCTCAATAATAAATATATAGAATGTTTGTGCTGCAATTGTCGCACCAACGATAAATCCTAGCGTTACTGTGATACCAAAATTAATTGGAATACCTGTTTTCTTTAAATAGTGATTAATACTGCGCCATCTAAACTGTTCAGTTGTTAAGGCTTGCAACTGCGTATTTCGTTCTATATTTTGTGTAACTTCAGTTAAATTAGCTCCCTGTTCTGCTTTTGCAATAACAAAAGACATATGTTTTCTGCCTTGTGGAATATATTTTGCAGTATTTGAAAACCTTGTGTATATCAGAGGAAAAGTCATAAATGGAGGAGTAGCTTCACAAATTCCAACTATTTTTGCTCGTTTTTCATTGAGCTCAACAATAGTTCCAAGTTTAGGAGATGTACCAGGCCATATATAATCCCATCCTGCTTTGTCCATGATTAAAGAATCAGGCTCCTTTAAATCAAGCCAGTCACCCATAAGCATTTTTGGTGGGCGGCCTATCAGGCTATTATCGTCAACTCCCATAAGTATCACTTGTTGCATATACCCATCATAGGTTTTAACCACCCCTAATCCTTTAAATAAAGGAACAGCCCACTTTACTCCACTTATTCCTCTAACTTTGTATAAATCAAAATCCGATAGAGGCCTTATTTCGTCAATATATTTTACTTCTGGTGACATTACCCAAATATCAGCTTCGCTTATATCAACTATTTGGCTAGCTGTTCTTTGTAATATTCCTATAAAAATTGATACTTGCTGAGACATCAGCAAGGTAGCAAACATAATGCCAAAAATAAGGCCAAAATACTTAGCACGATCACCAACCAGCATTTTTAAAGCGATAATATGCATACACAACCCTAATTATTAACGAGCCAAAGTTAGCTTACTTGCTAATTTCATTCAACGCAAGTTACCGTTTCCTCATTTGTCGAAGGAATGACTCTAAACAAATAATCTTTTAAATATTTCCCAGTAACGCTATCTTTATTTTTAGCTATTTCAAATGGCGTACCTGTTGCAACTATTTTCCCGCCTTTATTACCACCTCCAGGACCCACATCTAAAATATAATCTGCAGTCTTGATTACGTCCATATTATGCTCAATTACTACTACTGTATTCCCCATATCCACTAGCTGATGTAATACTTTAAGTAACTTGTTAATATCATCAATATGCAAGCCTGTTGTGGGTTCATCAAGAATGTACAAAGTTTTGCCTGTAGAACGACGAGAAAGCTCCTTCGCCAGCTTTACTCGCTGAGCTTCCCCACCAGATAATGTAGTAGCTGATTGCCCTATTTTGATATAGCCAAGTCCTACATCTTGCAATGCAACTAGCTTTTCTTTAATTGCTGGAATAGTAATAAAAAATTCACATGCATCATCTACAGTCATATTCAAAACGTCTGATATAGATTTATCTTTGTATCTTACTTCTAATGTCTCCTTATTATATCTTCTTCCTTTGCATTCCTCGCATTCTATATAAATATCTGGTAAAAAATGCATTTCTATTTTAATTACGCCATCTCCTTGACAAGTTTCGCATCTTCCTCCTTTAACATTAAATGAAAAACGAGACGCTTTATATCCTCTTTCTTTTGCTTTTGGTAATCCAGCAAACCACTCTCTAATTGGGTTAAAGACACCAGTATAAGTAGCAGGGTTAGAGCGAGGTGTTCTACCTATCGGAGATTGATTAATGTCTATTACTTTATCCATAAACTCGGTACCCGAAATTTTGTCATAGTGCAACAAAGAAATATCAGAGTTATAGCCTAGCTTATGCATTATGGCTTTATATAAAGTATGAATAATTAGGCTGGATTTTCCACTACCAGATACACCAGTAATACAGGAAAACGTACCTAAAGGTATGCTAATGTTAACATTTTGTAAGTTATTTAGCCTTGCTCCATGTAACTGCAGATACTTATCTTTATGGCCCTTCCTAAAGCTTTTAGGCACAGGAATATACTTTCTGCCACTAAGATATTGCCCAGTAATACTATTTTTTGCTGCCATAATGTCGCTGGTTGTCCCTTGAGCAATTAATTGCCCACCATGTATTCCAGCTCCAGGACCAATATCTATAATATAATCAGCAGCCAGCATTGTCTCTTCATCATGCTCTACTACTACGACAGTATTTCCTATTTTGCTAAGGTTAACTAAGCTACGTATAAGCTTTTCATTGTCGCATTGATGCAATCCTATGGATGGTTCATCTAATACATATAAAACTCCACTCAGTCCTGAACCTATTTGCGATGCAAGCCTAATTCGTTGATTCTCACCGCCAGATAATGTTCCAGCATTTCGCGAAAGAGTTAGGTAATCTAAGCCGACATTAACTAAAAACTGCAACCTACTAGTAACTTCTTTGATAATTTTTACTGCAATATCATTTTGAGTATCAGTTAAATGTTTTGGAAGATCTTGAAACCAGCATAATAAATCTTTGATTGGATACGCACAAATTTCACCGATATGTTTTTTATTAATTTTGACACATAAAGACTCTTTTTTTAATCTATAACCTTCGCATGCATCACAGGCTATCACTGATTGGAATTTATGCAAATGCTCGTTATGTCTAACTGCAGACAAATCTTTGATTTTATCCTCAAGACCAGGAATAACCCCTTCAAACTTTTTGCTAACAGTTTTGCTATATAACCCGTCAACATATTTGACTGTAACCTCCTCTTCTCCAGTGCCATAAAGAATGATGTTTTGTACATCTTGAGGTAATTTTTTAAATGGCCAATCCAAATTAAATTTATATTTTTCACTCAAAGCCTTCAATAAGTCCAGTTGAAATCTAGTTTTACTGAACTGCCACGGAGCTATAGCTCCTTCGTTTAGAGATAGTTCAGGGTTAGGTATGACTAGATTTTTATCAAAATGGTACTTTGTCCCCAATCCTTCGCAATTTGGACACGCACCAAATGGGCTATTAAATGAAAAGCTTCTAGGTTCTATTTCTTCAATTTGGAAATTTGATACTGGACAAGCAAATCTTTCAGAAAAAATCAATATAGTATTGTCTTTTGCGTCGTCTGTATTTAATACTTCTATTTTTACTACTCCACCGCCAAATTGTAATGCTGTCTCAATACTTTCTGCAAGTCTATTATCTTCTTCGTTATTAATTACCAATCTATCAATTACAAGATCAATATTGTGTCTTTTATTTTTTTCTAATGTTGGTAACTCATCAAAATTATATATCAAGTCATCAATCTTTATTCTTTGGAAGCCTTGCCTAGAAAACTTAGTTATTTCTTTAGTATGCTCGCCTTTTGCTCCTTTTACTATAGGTGCTAACACATATATTTTCGTACCATTATCTAAATTTTGTATTTTTGCTACTATCTGGGAAGCAGATTGTTTTTCTATTGGCTTTCCGGTAGTAGGAGAAAAAGGCACGCCAATTCTAGCGTAAAGCAATCTGAGATAGTCATATATTTCTGTTATAGTTCCAACTGTTGACCTCGGATTTTTAGAAGCAGTTTTTTGGTCTATGGCAATTGCAGGAGATAAGCCGCTAATAGATTCAACATCAGGTTTTCCTTGCATATGCAAAAACTGCCTTGCATATGCAGAAAGGCTTTCAACATATCTTCTATGACCTTCTGCATATAATGTATCAAAAGCTAGAGATGATTTACCAGAACCACTAAGACCTGTAACAACCACTAGTTTATTTTTTGGAATATCGACGCTAATATTTTTTAAGTTATGCTCCCTTGCACCACTGATCTTAATTGAATCTTGCATTTATTATCTGTTCTGAGTTTTAAGTTTGAAAAAATTTATTTTTGGGATATTATATTACTTATTTGGTGCAGTGTAAATTAATTTTAAGCAAGGATAAGATAATGGTAGGAAATTTAAATAAAGTTCAGCTTATTGGTAATGTAGGAAAAGAACCCGAAATCAGAACAACCCAGGATGGAAAAGAAATTGCAAATATAATATTAGCAACCTCTGATTCCTGGCGTGACAAGGCAACAAAGGAAAGAAAAGAAAAAACAGAGTGGCATAGAATTGTAATTTTTTCAGATGGATTAATTAAAATCATCAAAAATTATGTCGCAAAAGGTACAAAATTGTACGTAGAGGGATCACTGCAAACCAGAAAGTGGCTTGACAGCAACAAGCAAGAGAAATACACCACCGAAATAGTATTACAAGGTTTTAGCTCCAATCTTTTTGTTCTCGATAATAAAGCTCATACTTCATCTTCTGACGCAACTAGTCATCGAAGAGATGAAAGTGAAAATATTGATTTTCTAGAAACAGAGTTTGATGATAAAACATAGCAATTCTTAGTGTTGTTAGTAGCACATCATGGAAAAAAAGAATTTATTAGATTTTACTGATGATCCTAAAATACATCAAACTATAGACTCTATTATTCAGGATTTATGCAAAGAACATGAGTCTCAAGATTTAGAAGCAGATATTATCGCATTATTTGAAGATATAGTACAATTTTTTTCTGGTAGAGAAGAGGATTTCATAGACTTTGCTTCACTTCCACAAGACCAAAAAGAAGCAATATATATTGAAATATCTACTATTATCAAGATCCTGCGCAACATGGAACTCTCGGAAGATAAAGCTGCAACAATTAAGATTCTTAGTCAAAATATGATTTCTACTTTCAGTAAAAGCGCTAGAAAAAGTGGAATTATTAAAGATAAATATAATGTGATGACACCTGAGGAGCAAAAGAGAATAAAAGAAGAATTTATTAAATTAACCTTAAATAACCTTTACAAGCAAAAACAGGCAGCAAAAGCACCTCATCATGAGTTAAAGTTAACTCCAGAAATCGCAAGAAAGTATGTACAAGAATTTATTGAACAAGGTAAAAAATTATCAGTAGACCAAAGCAAAACAAAAAGCGAAAAAATTTCTCCTACTAATGTAAAAAGATCTAAAAACACAGAGATAAAAAGAGGAATATGAGATACTACACTCAAAGTTTGCCGTATAAAATTCCGGCTCGCTCAAGCCATGGCTGAGAATATATGCGGACTACAAGCTTTTATTTTTTCTAAGGTATTTCATACCATTCTCATTATAGGTCCAAAAATCCTTTGTAAGTTTTTTTAAATAGTCCCACTCAAAATTTTGCAATTCGCACAGTGGTTTTTTATCAACATCTCTTTTATTTCCAACTCGTACAGTACTATTTTTCTTGCGAAATACTATGTTACGTCAATTCTCAAAGAGAAATTTTCTTTTTTTATTAGTGGCGAATTTTCTGATAATTCTTATTAGGAGTTAAAATAAATATTAACAACAAAGTACCTATATAAAATGTAAGCTCTATAGCCGAAGGATTTTCAGTATAACCAATTAGTACATTCAATATTTTACCCATAACACTATTCTGCGATAACAGCATAGAACTATCCCAAAGAGGCTCGGTATATATAGTTATCACATCAGTTGCACTTAAAAAATTAGCTGCTTGCGCCGCCATTCCTGCAGCAATAAGCGATAACATAAGTGCTGTAATTTTAAATAAATATTTTCCTAAAATACGAGTAATACTAGCATAAACTCCAGCACCGATAAAAGATGCCACTATAAATCCTGCCACTGCTCCTAATATTAATGACAAAATAGAGTCATTAGTTGAAACTATAATTCCATAAGAAAATAGAACAATCTCAGACCCCTCCCTAAAAACTGATGACGCAGTAATAATTATCAGCGAAGTTAGTGGAAGTTTTTTTTCCAAGATCAGAGCAGTATTACTTTTTAGTTTTGCTGTAATTTTATTCTTGTTATAATTCATCCAAATTACCGTCCATATAATGGTCAAAGATGCCAACAAGAGAATTCCTGCATTAACTATTTCCTGTCCATAACCATCAAACAGCTCTGAAATAGCATTAGTAGAAAATGCTACTATTATAGCGCCAATAATTCCAATAATTACACCAGTTACAATATACTTAGTACGCCCAGGTATATTTTTAGTTGCTGCAGCAATAAGTCCAAGAATAATTGCTGTTTCAAGAATTTCCCTAAATATTATTATAAATATTTTAAACACGACTTATACTCTAATTTACAATTATTTTACCTTGAGCAGTAGCTTGATTGAATTCGCCAAAAAAGCTATATGTGCCAGGCTTCAATGGTCCCACCTTTACCACAATCTTTCCGCCATTACCAGGTACAATTTTTTCTCTTTTAAGATCAAAACTTTCGAACTCCTCCACAGTTGGATCAGTATTGATAATTCTTAACTTTATAGCACTGCCAGCAGACGCATATATAGTTTCAGGAACGAATTTATGATTAATTATTTTAATTTCATATTCTTCTAATTTTGCATATGCTAAAGTTATGATTATACTAGAAAAAGTAAAAAGCAGAAATTTACGAAATAATATCATCTACTACAAAAAGTATTAATAAAGGATAATTATATTATAATTTGATCAAAAATACAAAACAAAATTTTAATTATGCCATTTGTCTTATTTTATCATCCCTATTAATTACAGTAGTGACGCAAGCATCAGACCAAACATTAATTGATGTTTCAAACATATCCAATATAGCATAAAAGGGCAAAATAACTCCCATTAAATAAGTAGAAACCCCCATACTTGCAAGATATGCAGATGCCATAAAGAAACATCCCATAGGCACTCCTGCATTGCCTATTGCAGCTAGAGTTGCAAGAAATATCCAGGTGATATAATCAGCTGTAGCAAACACCATACCATTACTTTGCGCAACAAATAAAACTGTAATATAAATAAAAGCTGCACATGCATTCATATTAATAGTAGTACAAAGAGGAATGGTAATAGACGATATTTTAGGATTAACTTTTAAATTATTTTCAACACAATGTAGAGTCGAGGGCATAGTAGCGCTTGAAGATTTAGAGAAAAAAGCTGTTACTAAAGCAGGCGCCATTCCTTTTACAGTTGCCAAAGGAGAAATGCCTTTTGTTTTAAGGAATAAAGGCAATACAACAATTGCCTGAATGAAGTTTGCTAGAGTAATTGCTAATATATAATAAAGCAATGTCTCTACTGCAAATCCAGACTTAATATCCTTTACAAAAATAGTAATAAATGCCCATAAAACAAAAGGTATTAATTCTATTACAAACTTTGCTACTTTCATAAAAAGAGCAAAAAACCCGTCAAAAGTTTGATGCACTATTTCTCTTTGTTTTTCCTCTAGAAACAAAGAGCATAAGCCTATTAAAAGAGCAGCAGCCGTGATTGCCATAACATTATTTTCTGCAAAAATAGTAACTATGTTTGAAGGAATTATATTAATAATATACTTTCCTATATTAGTTAAATTACTATCATGCACTACTGCAGTGGTCACAGCGTTACGCGCAGGGCTAAGAATTTGATAAATTATCATCGCTATAAAAGCAGCAATCAATGTAGTAGATAAAGTATACTTTATTGTTCTACCTAAGATATTTTTAAAAGCATTTTCATCTTGCAGTTTAGAGATAGCTGCATTTATAGATAAAAATATTATTGGTAAGCTTATAAATTTCAAAAGATTTACAAAAGCCTCGATAAAATACGATGCAATTATGTTTATAGTATCGTTCTGCATCATACCTAGGGCTACCCCCAAAAATAAAGAGATAATTAAAGCAATATTTTGTTTTTTATTAAAATGGGAATGATGCATTATATAATCCTATGAATTTTATATTATTAGCCTTATGGACAAAAGTGTAAAATGTATTATAACATAGTATTGACGAATGAAAATACCAATTAATTGCGTTAATGGAGAGAATCTCATGTCAAAATATGAGAAGGTTATGCATCCTTACCATTTAGTAAAGCCAAGCCCCTGGCCCTTAATAATGTCATTTTCAAGTTTAATCCTGACTATTGGCATAATAATGATCATGCATCAATATTCTTATTCCATATTAGTTTTAGCCTCAGGCGCAGTTATGACATTGCTTACTTTTTATGTTTGGTGGCGCGACGTTATAAACGAAGGTAGAAAAGACAATGCGCATAATCACGTAGTGCGCAAAGGGCTTAGTATTGGAATGCTATTATTTATAGTTTCCGAAATTATGTTTTTTGCTGTATTTTTCAGTTCTTTTTTCAAAGCAAGCATTGATCCTGTTGCCATACTTAACGGTGAAGTATGGCCTGTAGCAAAAGGACAATGGCCCCCTGCTGGTATTAAGACTCTTGATCCTTGGAATATTCCATTTTTAAATACTTTAATATTACTACTCTCCGGCACTACTGTTACCTGGGCACATTATTCTATTATTGAAAACAAACAAAAAGATTTAGTAACAGCTTTGGCAGTTACGGTAATTTTAGGAGTTTGCTTTACTGCATTACAAGCTTATGAATATTACCATGCTGAGTTTAAGTGGGAAGACGGTATATATGCATCTAATTTTTATATGGCCACAGGTTTCCATGGTTTTCATGTTATCGTAGGAACTATCTTTTTATTTGTTTGCTTTATCAGAGCACGTACTGGACATTTCGCAAAACATAGAGGGCATCTAGGTTTTGAATTTGCTGCATGGTATTGGCATTTTGTAGATGTAGTTTGGCTTTTTTTATTCACTTTTGTTTATGTATGGGGAAGTTAAATGGCAAAAAACATATTTTTTTGTTTCATGATAGCTATTTTACTAGCGTTAGGTTCATGGCAAATGTTCAGATGGCATCAAAAAGAAGAATTGATCTCTAAGATTAAAGAACAAGAAAATTTACATCCTTTAACAATTAATAAAATTGAAGATGTTAAGCCCTTAAAATACAGAAAAATTATTTTAAAAGGACAATTTCTTAACCATAAGCCAATTTACTACTATAGTCTGAGAAAAAATATTCCTGGTTATGAAATTATAACGCCGTTTAAGTTATCTCATTCTGGTTACATACTAGTAAATCGTGGTTGGAACAAAGAGAAATCCAAAGTTGCACACTCAGAAAAAAATTTAATTATTGCAGGGCATACAGTTGAATTACCAAGAAAGTATATCCTAACTTATAAAAACAATTTAGAAAATAATACTTGGTATGATTTGCATCATCAATCCATAGCAAAATATGCTAATATAGATCTAGATCCTTTAATGTTTATTCTGCATACAGATAGGCATCTTTTAGGTCATAAAATTGAGTTTGGTTCCAAAAATATCATTAATAATCACTTAGGCTACGCAATAACATGGTTTGCCCTTGCTATAATATTGACAATTTTTTATATAACTGGCAAAACACAGAAATCACAAAAATCAAATGCACAAAAACAAATATAGCATACTTTGCAACTTTTACCGTAGAATCACTAACCTAGCAAACATTACTGGTATTTTATACTGGGATACTGCAACCATGATGCCTAAGGCTGTAGCAAAATATAGAGCAGAAGATGCCGCAGCATTACAGAAAATAATTCATCAATTATTATCGTCGAATCAGCTTGGCGATATTCTAGAGTCAGTTGATGTTTCTAATTTAAATAATTGGCAGCAAGCTAATGTGAAGGAAATAAGAAGGATAAGAAATAATACATTATCATTAGATTCTAGCTTAGTAGAGTCATTAACTAAAGCTACTACTGAATGTACAGCAGTATGGAGCGAAGCAAAAAAAAATAATGATTTTAAAATGCTACTTCCCTATTTTAAAAAAGTTGTTTCTTTATCTAAAAAATCAGCAAAACTAAAAGCCGAATATCTTAATACTACACCTTATGCTGCTTTATTAGATCAGTATGATCCGAAGCGACAAGAGAAAGAAATCAAGCATCTATGCGATGATTTACGAAAATTCTTACCTTCATTTATACAAAAAGTGATAGATAAACAGAAATCAACAAAAATACATAGTTTCCAGCATAATCAATTTACAGAGAAGCAACAGAGAGAACTTTCCCTATATTGCATGAAAAAATTAGGGTTTGATTTTTCTAGAGGCAGGCTAGATACTAGCTCACATCCTTTTTGTGGTGGTAATACTTATGATACTAGAATTACAACCCGCTATGAAGATAACAACTTTTTAAGCGGACTTAATGGAGTAATACACGAAACGGGTCACGCGCTATATCAACAAAATTTACCTGAAGATTACAGAGATCAACCAGTTGGAGAAGCAAAAGGGATGTCCTTACATGAAAGTCAATCACTGCTATATGAGATTCAAATAGGCAGAAGCAAGGAATTTATTGAGTTTATACAACCGCAAATCTGTAAAATATTTGGTGTTTCTGGAAAAGAGTTTAGCATTAACAATATTTATAATAGTCTCAATAAAGTGGCAAAATCTTTTATTCGAGTTGATGCCGACGAGGTTACATATCCTGCTCACATTATTCTAAGATTTGATTTAGAGAAAGAGATCATAGATGGTAATTTAAAAATATCAGACCTTCCTGGTGCATGGTCTGATGGAATGGAAAAATTTCTGAACATTAAGCCAGATACAGATACTAAGGGTTGTTTACAAGATATACATTGGCCGTCCGGTATGTTTGGTTATTTCCCTACTTATTTAGTAGGATCTATATTAGCTGCACAATTTTTTGATAAAATAAAAAAAGATATTCCTTCTACTATGAAAGATATTAAATCTGGAAATATGGAAAAAGTTAAAAATTGGCTTAAAGAAAATATCCATAGCAACGGTAGTTTGTACTCCGTTAGTGATTTGGTAGTCAATGCAACAGGACGCAATACAGACTCAGAGTGTTATAAAAACTATCTGAAGAGTAAATATATTTAGATTAATTACATCCCAAGTTATCATAATAAAAAAATTAGCATAACGAACACACCATCAAAATAATGCTTGTGAAACTATCTTCGCATTGATTTTTAAGACGTATCGACCTTACTCAAATCGGGATATGTTCGCAATATTGTAAAAATTGTTTGTATTTGCACAAAAATTTTTATATCTTCCTGGTTTACAATCAGTAATTTTATAGGAGAGGTATAAGATGTTTAATTGCCATATTCCAATGGAAAATAGATCGTACGAGGAAATAAAGAATGACATGACGGCAGCTTTAGTGAAGATGGGACAGTTCGACAGAATGGAGAAACAACTATACGAGGAGTGGGAAAGCTTCTTTAAATCCGAAGATCAACAAGTAAGAAAAACGTTTATTGAATATTTTGAGGAAAAGTTTCAAGATGATAATTATTTCATTGTGTGTTTTGCAGAAAAATGTTTTGCAGGACTTGTGGATTATGCACAAAAGGATAATACAATAAAAGATTTAACAGGTGAGGAGTTAGACAAGAAAGTTTTATGCTTGGTATATGAAAATTTGTTAGGTCTTGATCATATTTATCGCATGTTATTTTGTACGAGATTGTTTTTAGCATTAGAAAAGACAGATTATGTCAAGAGATATATTGACCTCTCTCTTCAGTATGCTAAGGGTAATGCAAAGAATACTGTAATGAGAGGGTTAATTAAAGTAGCGCAGGATGCCGATGATTTGTCGATAAAATTTAAGATTGTATCTTCAGTTTTTGATGGAGAATGTACTGATAAAAATATAATAAGAAATGCAATTGAGATATGTAAAATAATCAAGAAAAAGGACCCTTCATTTTCTGTAGGTAATAAGAGTATTGAGTGGTTGTTTCGTGCATTATTAGGCCTAGAAGAAAAAATTATAAAATGGCACAAAGATCAAGAAGATAAAAATAAATTTGTGGAGCAGCTCCATAGTTTAGAGAGAAAGACAGAGGATTTGGAAAAGAACCTTATAAAGAAGTTGGCTAGCCAACAACAGGCGAACGAAGGTTTTAAGAACATACAACAAGAGTATAAGGATAGCACACAAGAAATCAAACGGGACCTTTCTTCACTTACAAAAAAATTTGGTGATTTGTACAAGAAATGTCCTCGATCTGAATTATCAAATTTCGAGGTCCGCTGTCTTATGGCGGCTGGTAAACATAATGAAGCAAAAAAGGCCATCATAAAGATAAAGAACCACCCTAGTTATTCAAAAAATCAAGATAAAGAAACAAAATTTGACACAGATTTTCAAACGCTAATAAATGATTTCTTCATCTCACCAAGCAAGATCATAGAAACAAATTTGGATGATGTTTGTCATAACTTCATGGCAATGTTAAACGAGTATAATGATAAACTCCAAGTAACACAGGACGAGTCTTTGTTAAACGAGTATAATGATGAATCCCAAGTAACACAGGACGAATCTTTGCTAAACGAGTATAATGATGAATCCCAAGTAACACAGGACGAATCTTTGCTAAACGAGTATAATGATGAATCCCAAGTAACACAGGGCGAGTCTTTGCTAAACGAGTATAATGATAAACCCCAAGTAACACAGGGCGAATCTTTTACCCACGAACTAGTACACCAATTACTGTGTCTTTATTCTTTCCATTTTCCAAATAAAGGATTTTTAGCTTGTGCTCAGCACATAATTGAAAGTACCGGACATAGATCTGCGCCTAAAATAGCAGAACAAATATCTAGTATAAATAAGCTATTGGAAGTTGAAGCAAGAAGAGAAAGCGAGAATAAGCAAGTCTTAGAAAGTTTATTAGCTGAGTTGAATAATGAGCTGGATAATGGGGAGAAAAATTCTAACAACAATAAGAAGAATAAGACCAAGAAAAACTCTAAGCATCCTGTAACTCAAATAGATAAAGATAGTGGCATCGGAGCAGGTAAACAAGCAAAAGGAGAGAACCACAAAAGCACAAAGCAAAAAAAAGAAAAAAACAAAGGATCATTAAAACCTTCGAAACCACAGGATGGTAGGGATCTGATTAAGAAAGAGCAAGAAGACTCAGAAGCTGGTTTTATGGTTGTTGGAAAAAACGGTAAATTACCTAAGAAATCTGCTTATTTTCAAAATGATCAAGTAAATGATTCCTGCGAGTTACCTGATTCTTCTAAGTCAGCGAAAAAAAGATCAAGAAAAAAGAAAAAAAATCATTCAGAAGATAAGGATATACTGGGTACAACGCAGAATGAAAAAACTTCTTTAAACGATGTAGGCTTACAAGAAGCAGAGAAAAAAGAAGTGCCTAAAGATAGCAGTACTGCTCAGGAAAAAACTGTTGATGAGTTAGGAATTAGCCTGGGAGTTGCTACTAGAGATGGAAGTTGCGACGACAATTCGTCAGAAGATAAAAAAAGTAGTATTGGTGGTAGTGAATCGTGCAGCTTAAGTACCGCGTCACCAATGACGACAACGGTAGATCAAAATATTCAAACTGAGTCATACCCTGATAACGAATCAAAAAACACTTTAGAAACATTAGATAATGCAAATACATTAGTCGCTTCAGGACACTTGAGTGCAGCATTGGAATTAATAAAAGGAATAGATGTATCAGATAATCCCGAATTGCATGGTAAAGTAGTAGATACCATTTGGGAAATTTTGTCTGAGCAGCAAGACAAAAAAGAAGCTAATATTGAGTTAGTGAAATCTTGCCGTCAGGAACTTAACTCTAAAGGAGGATTGTCACAGAATAAGGATAAAAAATTAATGGATTTTTACTCTCTTGGAGAAACGCAAAAATCTCATAGAGCCGAAACACAGAAGGAAGAATCAGCGCGATATAGCCATGATCCTTACGCATCTGCCCCTGCTCCTGAACTACAAATGCCACCACAACAAATTGCGCTGCAGCATCAAGAGTTCCAATATTATTCACAAGAATATCCCACACAGTATAATGGCGTTCCACATCAACCAGTATACGACGCTTCATATGGTTGTTACCAACCGCAATATAATAATTATAACTACGGTGGATACGCTGAGCCTTATTGCTCACCTCAGCATGTTTATAATGGCCAACAATCCTATCAATATCAAAATACTTACCCCAATAACTACTGCACAGATGGCTGTTATACTAGTGATGGAGCATCTCATCACTATGCAGGGCCAGCAAATAGTGGTTACCACAATCAACATTCTATTTTTGCAGAAGAAAGGAAGAAAGAACAACAAGAAGAAGATGGCGTAGTTATCGATTCTCCTAAGCCAACTAGCGAAAAAGAGCTGCTCAGTATCGACAACCCCTACGATGATGATAACGATGCTGACATTTTAGAATCGATTACTGATGCAGCAAAAGCAATAAAATTTTCTGCTCCAGATAATATGCATCCTCACCTTAAGGAAAAAATAGAAACTATTGAAAAAGAAGCTAAAAAAAGATGCAAAGTAAAGTCTATTAATTTTGATATATATACAAAACCAGAGGTGAGTAGTCATGAAGAAGAGCAGTCAAAAAAGGATTTAAAGCAAACCCCTGACTCTATTGTTGATTTAAACCTTCACCCTGCTAGTGATAACTCGACGTTTGTTGGTAATACGAATATTGAAAAATATTGCCGATGCGAGGAACAACAATCGATAGTTCCAATAGTAAGCCTTTCTGGAAGTGGGGTTATTATGGGTACAGCGGTTTCAAGTTTGGATAATTGTGCATGTAGTAGCTAGCGCAACAATTTTTGACTATAAAATGACTCCATACTAAGAAAAACAAAAACTCGAAATACACATGTATTTGTAAAAGTAAGGACTTGATCTGACAGTTAGGCATTGTTGGGTACGAAAATAACTTACATCTTGCCATCAGATACTGCAGCCAATTTTCGTGCTTCGTCTTCAGAAATCAGAGCCTCTATCAACTCATCCAAATTACCTTCTTCTACTATCTCTTCAATTTTATATAAAGTTAAATTAATTCGATGGTCTGTCACTCTCCCTTGGGGAAAGTTATAAGTTCTAATCCTCTCGGATCTATCACCACTACCAACCTGGCTTTTTCTATCTTGAGAGCGCTCTGCCTCCTTTTGCATCCTTTCATGGTCATATATACGTGACCTTAGTACTTTCATAGCTTTAGCTTTATTTTTATGCTGAGACTTTTCATCTTGGCATTGCACAACTATATTTGTTGGTATATGAGTAATACGAACAGCACTATCAGTGGTGTTAACATGTTGTCCGCCTGCACCACTAGCTCGGTAAACATCTATTCGCAAATCTTTTTCTGCAATTTCTATATCAACTTCCTCCGCTTCAGGTAATATAGCTACGGTTGCAGCTGACGTATGCACCCTGCCGCTTGATTCAGTTTCAGGAACTCTCTGTACTCTATGTACACCAGATTCAAATTTTAATTTTGCAAAAACATTTCCTCCAGAGATTAGTGCAGAAGCCTCCTTATATCCTCCAATGCCTGTTTCAGACAGGGATAATATCTCAAATCTCCATCCTTTATCAGTGGCATATTTTTGATACATTGAAAATAGCTTCGCAGCAAAAAGAGCTGCTTCTTCCCCTCCGGTGCCTGCTCTTACCTCAAGTATAGCATTTTTACTATCGGCTTCATCTTTAGGAAGCAAAGCTATCTTTAGCTGTCGTTCAATTTCAGGTAAAGAACGCTTTGCTTGCGATAACTCCTCCTCTGCCATTAACTTCATTTCTTGTTCTATACTCTCATCTTGCAGTATGGATTCTGTGTCTTTTAAATCCTGAACTATTTTTTTATATTTTTTAATAATGATTACCACATCTTCAAGAGAAGAATACTCTTTAGACAATTCAATATATTGCTCACTACTTAAATTATGTGCTTCTGACATTTTATCTTGTAGAATTTGGTGTCTATCTAAAATTTTATTTAGCTTATCGTCAAAGTTCATTGTTAAACCTTAGAAATAGAAATTAATTTTACAAATTCATCTAGTGTCATTAAGCTCTCTTGATGTGCGTCTAAATCTTTGACTTTAAATTTATTTTGCTTTACTTCATCTGAACCTATGAAAACCAAATATTTTGTATTATTCACTAAAGCTTTTTTCATGAGTTTAGAGATATTAGAACCATATTGAATTTCGGCTGGAATATCCATATTTCTTACTGTTTGTGCTAGATGCAAAGCATTAATTTGTAATTCTTTTTCTAGAGCTATTATGGTTACTATTCTTGGTTTTAAAATGTTTCCACGATAGAGTTCCATTAACCTTTCTATTCCAGCTGCAAAACCAATTGCAGGTATCTCATGATTTCCCATTTGCTTAAATAAACTATCATATCTTCCCCCTGCCATTAATGCATTTTGAGCTCCTAATTCCGATGTAGTAAATTCAAAAACCGTACCTGTGTAATAGTCTAATCCTCTAACTAATTTTGAATTAATTTTATAATTTATTTTTAATGAGTCTAAGTTAACCAATAAAGAATCAAAAAACATTCGAGACTCTTTAGTTAGGAAATCAGTGATTATTGGAGCAGCCTCAAGAATTTTTCTATCCCCCTCATCTTTGGAATCAAGAATCCTTAAAGGATTTTTTGCTAACCGCATTTGGCTATCTTCTGATAAATCTTCTCTATAATTTTCTAAATACTCTACTAATGATTTTGTATAATTTTCCCTTGTTATCTGGTCTCCTAAACTATTAAGTTCAAGTGTTACTTTAGATAAATTTAGCTCTCTAATTAAAGCATCACCAAGTGCTATAAGTTCTGTATCAATAATTGGATCACAATATCCTATATTTTCAAAATTTACTTGATAAAATTGCCTATTACGTCCTTTTTGAGGACGCTCATATCTAAATAACGGGCCATTTATAAATAATTTAATGGGTAATTTATTTTGCAAACCATTGGAAAGAACACTTCTTACTACTCCCGCAGTAAACTCTGGACGCAGAGTTAAGCTCCTATTTTTTCGGTCTAAAAAACTATACATTTCCTTCTTAACAATTTCAGAAGTATTTCCTAAAGAACGAGAGAATATTTCAGTATATTCAAATATCGGAATATCAAATGACTGATAACCGTAATTTTTACCTAAATTTCTTGCTAGATCGATTATATGTAAAAAAACTTGATAGTCTTCTGGTAAAATATCCCTAGCTCCTTTTACTGGTTGTAGGCTCATAAATAAATTACCTCCATTCACAAATATAAATATTTAAGTATAGCACTAACAGCACCAAAATAGCTTTTAAGATCAATGATTTTTTATATACACTTTGCTTGCAGATTTTCTAGCATAAATAAAGTATATAATTGTACTTAAAACAAGCCAAGCAATAAATATGTAGCCTACCGTTTGCATCAAACTAGTGATTAAGTAACCACAAAATATTAAAGCTACAAAAGATATGACTTTAATCATTGGACATTTAAATGGCCTCTTCATAGTAGGCTTAGACTTACGCAGTTTTAACCCTGATATGATTACAAACATAAAAACAGTTAGCGATCCTATTCCTGCCAAATCTCCCATAATTTTTATTGGTATAAACCCTGATAAAATTGCAATTAATCCACTTAAAATTATTGTACCAATATAAGGAGTGAGAAATTTGCTATGAATTTTACTAAAATATTTTGGCAGTAATCCGTCTCTTGACATAGCCATAGCTATTCTAGTAGCAGCATAAGACTGAAATAATATTACAGTGGTCATACCAGCAATACCTCCAACCGCCACAATAGCACCACCCAAACTACTACCATTCATCTTTAACGCATGAGCTAATGGCTCAGCATTATTAAGATTAGTATAGTGTATTATACCAGTTAGCATAGCTGCAACAATTACATATAAAACAATACTTACAGAAATAGAACCTATTAGTCCTATAGTTACGTCTTTTTCAGGTTTTTTACTTTCCTCGGTAGCATTAGCAATAGCATCAAAACCAGTATAAGCCATAAATAAAGAACCCGAAGCAAGAGTAATACCAGAAACACCAAAAGGCATAAAGCTATTCCAGTTAGTAGCATCAAAATAAGGAGCTGCTACAGCTAAGAAAATTATGATCGCCGCTATCTTAATAAATACAAAGATAGTATTAACAACCTTACTTTCTTTTACTCCTTTCACCAAAATAAATCCTACTAATACAGAAATAAAGACTGCAGGCAAATCAACAATCCCTCCATCAAATGGATTATGAGTTAAATTATAAGGTAGAGAGATGTTAAATTGCTTCAAAATACCAATAAGATAGCCAGACCATCCCGCAGCAACAGCAGTGCAAGCAGCAACAAATTGAGTAACAGCAAGCAAACCAATTGTCCATGCGGCAAATTCACCTATTGCTACATAAGAATAGGTATAAGATCCACCAGACGAAGGCAAAGCAGAAGCCACTTCTGTATATACAAGCGCTACAAAAATACAAGTAATCCCTGCTATAACAAATGATATAGTAACAGCAGGCCCTGCTGTTTGTGCGGCATGTATACCGGTAAGCACAAAAATACCTGTTCCTATGACAGATCCCAATCCAATAGCAAATAAATCAAATGCACCGAGTGTTTTATCTAATTTTGAGTGATCGCTAACTTGATGTGTAAATGTTACGTTTTTTTTTCTAAATAATGATGATTTATTCACTTTAATACTATGATTGTTTACGCAGAAATAATCCACCCACCCCCAAGCAACCTCGTGCCATCATAAGCAACACAAGCTTGACCTGGAGTAATCGATTTTTGATATTCCTTAAGCTCTACTCTGTATACACCATTATCTGATGTTTGGCAAATTGTTGCTTTACAAGGAGCCTGAGTAGAACGTAATTTCACTTGAACTTCTCTTGGTTTTTCTAGTGTTTTTTGATCAATAAGCCAATTAGTATTTTTTATATATAATTCTTTTTGCTGCAGATCTTGCTCACGCCCAATCACAACTGAGTTATTAGTAGCATCTATTTTTATGACATAATAAGGTTCGCTAGAAGAAATTCCTAATCCTTTACGCTGACCTATAGTATAACCAATAATACCATTATGTTTTCCTAATATATTTCCTTCCATATCTAGGATATTTCCTGGATCTAGAGCTCCAGGTCTAAATTTTTCAATCACTTTTTTATAATTACCATCTGGAACAAAACAAATATCTTGACTGTCAGGCTTTTCAGCAATTTCAAGTTCATATTTTCTTGCCAATTCTCTTGTCTGATTTTTACTATATCCCCCTAGTGGAAATTCTAAAAAATCCAATTGTTCTTGCGTAGTTGCAAAAAGAAAATAACTCTGATCCTTTTTAGAATCTTTCCCTTTATGCATTTCATTTCTTGCAGGATGGTGTTTTTTCTGCACATAGTGCCCAGTAGCAAGAGCATCTGCTTGCAAGTCTTTAGCTGTTTTAAATAAATCAGAAAATTTAACAGTCTGATTACACTTGATGCAAGGAATAGGAGTTTCTCCTCTAAGATAGCTATCAGCAAAATCATCTATTACTGATTCTCTAAACTTACTCTCGTAATTAAGTACGTAATGAGGTATGTCAAGCTTCTCAGCAACATTTTTAGCATCATAAATATCAATACCAGCACAGCACGTACCTTTTTTTATGCCCGTAGTATTAATATCATAAAGCTGCAAAGTAATACCTATTACTTCATGCCCCTGCTCTTTGAGCATTGCTGCAACTGTCGAACTATCAACGCCACCAGACATGGCAACAACTATTCTTCTTTTCTGAATACTCATATACCGTTAGAGAAATAAATTTTAGATTTCCAATAAAAGCTTTGCATATGAACATAAAGCAAAACAGCTAATTTGTAAATCCTATTGAAATACAAACATATATCCTTAGCTTGACTACCTATAGAAAAACTCTACTCCCCAGAATGTCTTAAACTTCTAAGCTATAGCTTAGCCCTAAATAGGGTAATTCCTCTTTGTTAAAACAAGAATATAGTTTTACTTTGGATAGTGGTTTGTTTGGTATTGGCCACAAGCCTGAGATTGTTGCTTCATGAGTAAAGTTTAATTTTTCTGGAATACGTTGACTTGCTTTATTGTTTTCGTCACAGTAAATCTCTGTTTTTAGAGCTTTTAAATAATCAAAAGCAATTCTTGCCATCATATTAGCAGCTTCTGTTGCCATTCCTTGATTACAAAAAGAATCTCGTATAAAATAACTAACACCAAATTTAGGAGTATTCCATACAGCTTGTTGAGGTGGAAAGCCTAATCTCCCAATAATAGTTCCTGTTGCTTTATCGATGCAAGTGTATCGAATATCCTCGCGCAATATCCACTTTGCCTGCAAAGATCGAGCCTCTTTCTCATACTCTTCTTGAGATGATAGTGTTTTTGGAAACTGTAGATATTTAATCATCTTATCATAACCATCATTTACTACATTTCTAATATGTTTCCCATCTCCTGCTTGTGGAGCTCTGAGTATTAGGCGCTCTGTTTCTACCTTAACTGGTAAATCTATAAGTATTTTATTCATTAACCCTCTAAATATAAATTACTAAAATTATGCAAATCAATTTACTCTAATTACTAAAATTATGCAAATCAATTTACTCTATATAGTCATTAGCAAGTAACTCACCTACGCACTTTTCTAGCTCATCAATATTATTATTTCTACTACCGGAATCTATTGCCGTGGTATCATTGATAAGCATTATACCTTTATGGCAAGAAGCATTTATTTTGGTTATATTTTGTAAAGATACAATTTCATTAACTAAATCGTCGTGCTTAGTATGTTTTTCAGCACTTTTGTAGGATACCGCATGATAGTGATCATTTAAGTTAAACTCGCTACATTTGTCTTCTAAGGTGATTAAAAAACTTTCCCCGTATTGAATAGGATTAGTATTAGCAACAAAAATGAACTTTATTCCTTTTTTTACAGCATTACAAAAAACAGCTATTTCCTTTTCATTAGGTGCGGATTGTACTCCCCAAGCATCTTTAATTTCATCATATTCTTTGTCTTTTAACTCAGGAAGTTTTTGCTGTAACAGCATTACAAAAGTATCATTATCAATATTACCAGCTTTATATCTTTTGATGGTGCCAGGAAATGGAATAAAATATTGAGTAATATCTTCACCTAGGTAATCACTTACTGCCGTATCAAAAATATAATGAAAATAAACATATGGTTTAATCCAGAAATAGTTCCAAGAAGAGATACTGCTATCATCGCTAATAAGTTTTGCAAACTCCTCAACCGCCACATTATCATCTCTACTTGGTACCCAGGAGATAACTAATTTTGCTCTTTTTTGTGTTTTAGTCATAAAATTATCCTTTAATAAAGAGTTATTAAGAAAAATATTAACATGTATCTACAAACATCCAAATAATAAATATTGATTTTATCATCAGTTATTTGCTATTTTAGCCATACAAATTCCTGTAGATTTATGGTAAAAATTGAATATTTAAGTAGAAAAAGAGATTTTGCACGACTTTCTGATGAAGGCAAAAAAAGGTTTTTTAAATTTGGAACAATCATTTATCTTATAAAAGATAATGAAGATAGTAGTTTTCGTTTGGGTTTTGCTGTATCGAGAAAAATAGGAAAAGCAGTAGTAAGAAATAAGATCAAACGCAGGTTAAGAGCTGCAATTAATCAAGAGTTAAAAAATAAAGAATTACACTGTGATATGTTATTTATCGCAAAAAAAGATGCCTTAAACTATGGTTTTCAAGAAATGAGAAAACATCTGCAAAAATTTTTTATTCATATAACAAAGGAAAAAGAGCAAAAACTATGATGATTAAGTATCTTCTAATTGCATGCATTAAATTCTATCGCGTTTTTATTTCTCCGATTTTACCTTGTGCTTGTCGTTTTCAGCCAACTTGCTCTGATTATATGATTGATGCAATTAAAATTCATGGCATTCTTTACGGCTTGTATTTAGGAATCAGAAGAATTTCTTCTTGCCATCCCTTTGGGAAAAGCGGATATGATCCCGTTCCTTCTAAAAAGGCTTCTGCTCAACGCTAGAATATGTTATACAATATTAATCAAATTAAGGATAATATGTCTGATTTTAAAAATTTAGCTATTGCTATAGTATCATCTGTAATAATTTTGCTTGGTTGGCAATATTTTTATGAAAAGCCAAAGATGGAAAAGCAACAAGAAAGAGTTCAAGAACAACGAAAACTTCAAGCATTATATACAGCAAAAATTGAACAAACTAAAAGATTTCTTACAAGAGAAGAATCATTAAAAGAGTCAGGATCAAGAATCACGATAGCTGGTGATAAAATAAAAGGGTCTATTTCTTTAAAGGGATTAAGAATAGATGATGTTATTTTAAATGAATATTCAGAAGAAATAAGCTCTTCTAATAAGCCAGTATCTTTATTATATCCTTCTAAAACATTACACACTTACTTCATAGAATTTGGTTGGATTTCTGAAGATGAATCTATAGAATGGCCCAACTCTCAAACTATATGGCAAACAGATAGTAAATTTTTATACCCTAATAATAAGGTCACCTTAACCTGGCAAAACAAGCAAAAAGTTACTTTTGTAACTGAGATTGCTTTAGATGACAATTATATGTTTACAATAAAACAGCAATTAACAAACGCTAGCGGTAAAACAATTTATTTTCAAGATTACGGACTTATTAATAGAATTCATGAAGGTAAAAATCAATTTGCCATTTCTCATGAGGGACCTGTAGGAGTATTCAATAAAATCTTAAAAGAAATAAAATATGAAGATATTGAATCAGATAACAATATTAATATCGCCAATGTTACACCTGGTAGCTGGTTTGGCATATCCGATAAATATTGGTTGACTGCATTGATACCAGACCAAAACTCTAATTTTGATGTAAAAATGCGTTACAGCAAATATCTGAATAAAAATAAATATCAATTAGACTATATCAGTAGCAAACAAATGCTAGCTCCTGGAGATACAAGTTTTAGTACTACACATCTTTTTGTAGGAGCAAAAAAAATATCCATGTTAGATTATTATGGTAAAAAATTGCATCTAGACTTATTTGACCGCGCCATTGATTTTGGTTGGTTTTATTTTATCACTAAGCCTATGTTTAGTGCGCTAAAGTATTTTTATGACTTAGTAGGCAATTTTGGAATCAGCATTTTAATTGTTACAATTATAGTTAAGTTGATTTTATTTCCTCTTGCTAATCGTTCTTACAGATCAATGAATCGTATGAAGACGTTGCAACCAGAGATGGCTAGAATTAGAGAATTATATGCAAGCGACAAAATGAAGCAGAATCAAGCAATCATAGAGCTTTATCGCAAAGAAAAAGTTAGTCCATTATCAGGTTGCTTGCCTTTGCTAATACAAATTCCTATTTTCTTTTCATTATATAAAGTATTGTTCATTACTATAGAGATGCGGCATGCTCCTTTTTATGGCTGGGTTAAAGATCTTTCAGCCCCAGACCCAACAACAATTTTCAATTTATTTGGTTTGATTCCATGGTCACCACCAGCATTTTTAATGATTGGCATATGGCCAATTATCATGGCATTTACTATGTATTTACAGCAAAAAATGTCACCAGAACCAAGCGACCCTGTACAAGCAAAAGTTATGAAATTACTACCCTTAATTTTTGTATTTATGTTTGCTTCTTTCCCTGCTGGACTTGTAATTTACTGGGCATGGAGCAATATTTTATCAATCATACAGCAATATTTTCTTAAACTATCAAATAAAAAAGCATGAATAAACAGCAGCATTTACAAAGTCTTTGGCAAAAAGGTACTGAGTTTTTAAATACAAAATATGCAATTATGGGTGGTGCTATGTCATGGGTATCAGAACATAATTTAGTTTCCGCTATCTCAAATGCTGGAGGGTTTGGTGTAATAGCATGCGGTTCAATGACACCAGATTTACTTGATAAAGAAATTCAATTAACAAAAAATATGACCTCTAAATCATTTGGTGTGAACCTTATCACTATGCACCCTATGATTGATGAATTGATTGATATTACTATACAAAATAATATATCACATGTAGTACTCGCAGGAGGTCTTCCTAAGTCATCTGCTATTAAAAAACTAAAAGAAAATGATATTAAAGTCATGTGTTTTGCACCTGCATTGTCTTTAGCAAAAAGATTAATAAAATTAGGAGCAGATGCATTAATTATTGAAGGAATGGAAGCTGGAGGGCATATAGGTCCCGTGGCAACTTCAGTATTAGCACAAGAAATTTTACCAAATATAACAGAAGTTCCAGTATTTGTTGCTGGTGGGATTGCTTCAGGTGCAGCAATAGTTAGTTATTTAAATATGGGAGCATCGGGATGCCAGCTAGGCACAAGATTTGTTTGCTCTCATGAGTCAATTGCTCACCCTAATTTGAAGGCAACTTTTATTAAAGCTAATGCTAGAGATGCAATAACTTCGGTGCAAGTAGATCCAGAATTTAGTGTTATCCCTGTTCGTGCTATAGCTAATAAAGCTACTGATGAATTTATTGAAGTTCAAATGGAGGCTATAGCTCAATATAAGAGCGGTGAACTTAGCAAAGCCGAAGCACAGCTAAAGATAGAAAAATTTTGGGCTGGAGCTTTAAAGAGAGCAGTTATTGACGGTGACGTTGAAAATGGTTCTCTAATGGCAGGGCAAACTGTGGGTATGGTTACCAAAGAACAATCAACACAAGAAATTATTGACGAGTTAATACAGCAATGCGAAGAGGTATTAGGAAATAGCATAAACCTAAAAGAAAAATTTGTTGCCAACGCATAAAGACACTATCTAAAAATAAGAAATCTTGTTAAGCCTGAGGAAATTTTGCAACGAAGATCAAAATCTCAAAACAAATACATCATCACTTCTTTGAATAACTTAGTCATTCCAATATATTTAGGGGTAATTAAGGAAGAAAGAAAAAGACAGCAAAAAATTAGTATTACCTTCAAAATATTCCAGCAAGCAGATAAAAATTTTTGTTATAATGACAATTCTAATGAGTATATTTGTTATGCCAAATTAGCAGAAATTATTGAACGTTTCTGTCAGGAAAATGAATTCAAGCTATTAGAGTATTTATGCGTACAAATACATAAACTAATAAAGAGTGAAATTGGTATCTCTACTCCTTTATATGTAGCAGTAGAAAAGCTTGATCCTAAAATTCCTAGTTCACAATGTACCGCAAAATGCGAATTCTCAGATTTATAGTTTTACTACAACAAAGTTTTATTTTGACGATATAGACAACTGTTTAAGGACTTTTTTATGATGGACTATTTAAGGACCGCAATAAACAGCAGTATCTCAATATTTTTAGAATTCTATTTTGCAAAGAAGTTACTGATGTGCTATTTTATTTATAGGTATATTAATTTTAGCATTAGAGCTTATTTATATACCTATTCGTCTTTGTGGATGTGCTTACCTTTGTTGTTAAGCACATCTATTTTTTATGCGCAAACATATTAATCCAACAGCGCAGGAAGTTTAAATCTGACATTTTCCTCTATTCCCTCAAGAGTCCTTACAGCTATTGAAAAGTAATTATCCAAAAACCTCAGTGTTTCATCGATTAAAATTTCAGGAGCAGAAGCACCAGCAGTAATTCCAATTTTACTAATATTCTGCAACCACTTCATCTGTATTCCTTGAGCTCCATCTATTAAATAAGAACTCACTCCCATAGATTCTCCTAAATCTCTTAATCTATTTGAATTAGAACTATTCACCGAACCAATAACTAAAATTAAGTCCACTTCTTTTGCCAGTAACTTAACTGCATTTTGTCTATTCTGCGTAGCATAACAAATATCTTTGGTGCTTGGTCCTTGGATATTGGGGAATCTCTGTTTTAATGCATTAATAATATTAGTAGTGTCATCAACACTTAGAGTAGTTTGTGTTACATATGCCAAGTTATTCGGGTTTTTTACTGTTATTTTTTTTACATCCTCAGGCGAAGAAACTAATACTACTTTTTGTTTTACTCTACCAGCAGTTCCCTCAACTTCTGGATGTCCTTCATGACCTATTAAGATAATCTCTTTTTGATATTTCTCATGTTTTTTTGCTTCTAAATGTACTTTTGTCACTAGAGGGCAAGTAGCATCTATCACTGGTAAATTTCTTTCTTTTGCATCTTTTTCTACTTTGTCTGAGACACCATGAGCACTAAAAATAGTTACAGCTCCTTCCGGTATCTGATCTACCTCATCAACAAAGATAGCGCCTCTTTTTTGAAGATCTTCTACTACATACTTATTATGCACAATCTCATGACGCACATACACTGGAGGGCCAAATTTTTGCAATGCCTTTTCAACTATTGCTATTGCTCTTTCTACCCCTGCACAAAATCCTCTTGGAGCAGCCAACACTACCTCAAGGTTTTTCCTTATCATTTTTTTATCCTCTATCGTAAATAAACTATTTGCTAGAATAATATATACCGAGAAGCCTATAAAGTTACAATAGATAAAAGTTTCGCTTGACTTATTTAGCGAAAAACCTGATTATCATTCCATTATTTTAATTAGATAGTGGGTTTGTAGCTCAGGTGGTTAGAGCGCACGCCTGATAAGCGTGAGGTCGGAGGTTCAACTCCTCCCAGACCCACCAGTGTCATCTGGTTCAACACACTATATACTTATTTATTCACCAATTTTTATAATAACATTTATCGCTATTTCACAGTCAGCCAAACTTAAGAAGCTTGTTAATAGGAATCTATTCATTATTATGTTTTTATAGTCAAAGCGTCTTTTAATGTTTGCTTATCATAAGGTTTAGTAATAATGTTATTTACTCCTAATTCTAAAGCTTTATCAATAATTTCTTGATTAGATTCCCCAGTTTGTAATATTACAGGTATTTTTCTAAATTTTTCATTCATTTTGATAGTACGCAAAAAACTAATACCATCAATATCAGGCATAACAAGATCTAGTAAAATCAAGTCAAACGAATATTTCTCTAGCATTTTTAAACCTTGTCTTCCTCCTCTTGCTGTAACTACATCATATCCTAAATTAGATAACGTTAATTTGCCAACTGTAAGCACAATAGCATCGTCATCTATGAGTAATATTTTTTTATTCATAGTAATATATATTTTAAGTTTATAAATAAAATTTATTTGTTTTGATTTATCGGAATAGTAAAGCTAAGCACTTTACCTAGACCGTCATTGCTTGTAGTCCATATATCCCCCCCGTGTGCTTCTATTACTTGCTTGCATACAAACAGCTGTAAACTGTCTTTTTGCATTGCATCCTCAGTAGAAGTACCTGACGATGCAAAAATTTTAGCTGATCCATGCTTAGATATTTTTGATATCTTGCACGCATTTGTATTATCATGTAGAGTAATTTTTATAAACTTACCTAAGATATTCACGATAATATTTGCTCGACAATTATCATCATATTCCAATATGTTGTTCAGCAGGCTAATAATAACTTTTTTTATCTGCACATTATCGCATTCTACGGCTACCACATTCATTGTTTTGCTTTTACCATAGTTAAAATCTATTGAAATATTTTTAAATCCTAATACAGATTCTTTAATCAATTGCTGTATGTTATGCGTTGATATATTCAATGCGTTATCTTGTGGCAAAGCAATAATATTAGAAAGTGATTTTAATAAACTTTGACTGCTTTTCTTTAACATCACAGTTAGTTCTTTTTTTGAATTACTTTTTAAAATGCCCCACTGATCATGCAGCTCTGTTGCTATATTAGTAATATTATGCAATGGAGATCTTATCTCATTTGCAACTTTATCAAGGAATTCTTTTTTATCTCTAAGTTTATTGTGTAACTTTCTCGTATAGCTAAGAACTTTTTGTTCTAGCGATAAACTCACTTCTTGTTTTATGTATTTATTATTGTACCAAAAAATTAAAATTGTCATTATCGTAAAGCTAATATTATATATAATTACACTTTCATTATTTAGGTATATTGAACTATTTTTTGCTATGGAACCCCCATAATGAAAAAAAATTATATTTATTATAAAAAACATTAAACTTAGCCTTGGACTAGTTAAAAAAACAAGTAATACTGCAGAAAAAATACAATTAATCAGCGACAATAATTTATAGTTTGATAAAAACACAATATAAGTTGGGAGTAAAGACAAGCAAAAATACAAAAATATATCCCCCAATAATGGTAAAAGTTTTTTTCTAAATTTTTGCTGAAGCCACAGTTGTTGTGAAAAAATTATTAAACAAAGCGCTATGACAAGTAATTTTAAGTACCGAAGTATTTGATTCTGTTCTTCTAATAATTCTGGGAAAATAACTAACGCTAACGAATAGTGAAAAAACGTTACGATACTAAAAATATATAGTAGATTAATATTCACAGATTTCTTTATCTGGAATAATAAAAAAATATTATTTCTCATTTTATAAAAAGTAAACTAAAAACCACTATGGCTTTATAGAGCGCTTATTATCGTATGTAAAGTTCTTGTTAAGATAAAAACAATATGAGAAATAAAACTTTATTCTTATTGTTGCAGCTCGACATCATGCAACAATTTTAATGCTCCCGGCGATAATTTTTCTTTCAAAGTTTTTTCAATATTAATTGCTTCTTTTGCTTCTGGAGAAAGTGCTTGATATTTTTTTTCTGCTTTATTACGAGCACTGATGACAAATTCTCTATATTCCCTTATTTCACTGAATAGATTTTCTGGCCAATTTGCTATTTTAGTTTGTATTTCTTTCAGAACTTTCTTGTCTTCAGCACTAAATCTATCAAGTATATTCTGTAACTCATCAGATGTTACTGGAATTTTTTTTGTTTCTAATTTGCTAGAGCCAGTATTTTGCATAGCATTTTCTTCTTTATTACTTTTCTGACTATTGGTATCATTTTTCTGCTCATTCCCATTCCCTGGTAATTGAGGAGGTTTAGGCATAGCTGGGTCCTCTGCATTTACAATGCTTGCAATAAAAGTAATAAAAATCAATATACATAGTTTACGTTTCATAACTTCTCCTATAGAATACCATGACAAAAAATCAACTTTCAGAATACATAATTAATACTCTATTAGCAAATAGATTTAAACTATAATGACAGAATTAATGAAGGTTCTATTAAAATAATGACTCTAAAAAACACACTGTCACGCCTTGTTTTAGTACAAGCACTGTATTTAATTGATATAAATGAGGTAGAGCCTGCAAAACATATGGATATTATTCCTGATATTATAAAAAATATTAGCGAACCAGACACACCATTTAATAAGCAAGACATAGCTGAAAAATTTATTAATGATATGCTAGAAAAAATCTACTTACATAGGCAAACAATTGATGATACAATATCACCTAATTTAAAAAAACATAATTCGGTAGATAAATTAAATTTGTTATTAAAGTCTATTTTGAGATGCGCTACATGCGAGTTATATTATTATCGCACTCCATTTAAGGTAGTCATCGACGAATATACTAAAATAACAAAAGATTTCTTTTCCATTGCTGAAACTAACTTTGTAAATGCTATACTTGATAAAATTGCACAACATATAAACCAGAAAAGCTAAATCTATGAATGAGTTAGAAATACTAGAAAAATTTATTAAGCCTCTTACAGAAAAACAGCCTTCTTCATTGCATTTAACAGACGATGCCTGTGTCTTAGATAAGCTTAGTACTAAACAATTTGTTGTAACAATGGATTCTATTTCTGAGAATGTACATTTTTTTTCTGGTACTTCTCCGCAAATCATTGCTCATAAATTAATTGCAACTAATCTATCTGATATAGCGGCAATGGCAGCAGCACCAAAATATTATTTATTATCGGCAATCTTGCCTTTATCAATAGATAAGAAGTGGTTACATGATTTTTCTTCAAGTCTAGCTAAGTTAAATAAAGAGCATGATATTTTGATAGTTGGTGGAGATACTGTTAGACATCAAGGACCGTTATCGTTATCTGTAACAATGATAGGAGAAGTAGATAAATATAATGCTGTCACAAGATCAGGGGCAAAAGAAAATGAAGATGTGTATATTACTGGTACTCTAGGTGATTCTGCAATTGGCTTGATGATACAAAAAAAGCAAAATAAATTTGACTTATCAAAGCAAGCAAAATCCTTTTTTATCAATAGATATGAGTTACCTACTCCTAGAGTTGAAATTGGTAAGAAGTTAGCAAAAATTGCAAGTAGCATGCTAGACATATCAGATGGATTTATTCAAGATGCCTCACATATATCAACAAATTCTAAAGTAAATTTGGATATTGATATAAATAAAATACCTCTATCTGATCCACTAAAAGCCTTAACATTAAAATATGAAAGTAGTAATATTATAGAAATTGTACTTAGTAACGGAGATGATTACGAGTTATTATTTACCGCGCCAGAAAAATATGAAGGAGCGATAAATGAAATATCGTTAGCAACGAATACCCCTATCAGCAAAATTGGTAAAGTATCAGCAGGTTCAGACCATAAAGTAAATATCAGAGATGCAAACGGTAAAATATTAAAATTTGCTAAGACTGGTTATATCCACTAGGAAAAATTATGTATAAAGCAGCAATATTTGGTATCAAAAGTCATACATTATCTGTCGAAGAGAGAGAATTTTTTCAAAAAGAAAAGCCTCTAGGATTTATACTATTCTCTCGTAATATAGACAGTAAGTTGCAGTTACAAAATCTGATAACTCAGCTGCGCTCCTCTGTAGAAAACCCAAATGCTCCTATTTTCATAGATCAAGAAGGAGGTAGAGTCAAAAGATTACGTGCTCCCACTTGGTACTCTCCCCCTCCTGCAGCAATTTTTGGTAAAATCGCAAAACATGATATTAAAGACGCAGAGCAAGCATGTGCTCTGAATACTCAAATTATTGCGCAAGATTTACAAGAAATGGGAATTAACGTAAACTGCTCTCCAGTTGTTGATTTACCAGTAAAGGGGGCAAATGATGTTATAGGAGACAGAGCCTTTAGCCATGACAAAGAAATTACTACTTTACTTGCTCAAACAGTAATAGATAATTTTTCTGCAGAAAACATTACTCCTATCATAAAGCATATTCCAGGACATGGAAGAGCAAAGGCAGATAGTCATTTGAAGCTTCCTATAGTAAATACAGATCTCAAAACATTGTGCGATACAGATTTTTATCCATTCAAAAACATTAGAAATATTAATCTAGCTATGACTGCACATGTTGTTTATAGCGCAATAGACCCACTAAATCCAGCCACACATTCACCTGACGTCATTAATGAAATAAGATCTACAATTGGTTTTAATGGATTAATAGTCAGCGATTGTTTAACCATGAAAGCACTATCTGGTACTATTGAAGAAAAAACAGATAGGGCATTTAAAGCTGGCTGCAATTTAATCATTTACTCACTTGGAGATATAAAAGAAATGTCTCGTATATTAGAATACACCCCTACCATTGCTGAAACAGAGGTAAATTTTATACATAAAACTTGTAAACCTGCTAAGTCTCAAAGTTATCAGGAAAAGTTAGCATCACTACGGTATATCATGAAAAAACACCATATCAGTATGGATGGAAAATTTATATCTGATGATCCTACTGAAAACTCTTTCAATAGTTGAATTATCGTATATTATTTTGATTGAAATGAGGAACAACAAAATAAACTAAAAATGCGTTTAACTTTTTTTTCTAATCTTTCCAAAATTTTTATAATTGCTCATGGAATATTCAAATTTGCTGAATATAATCTCAAATATAAAACTAATTTAGAGCAAATAACAGCATTAGAAACTGGCGTTTCTTATATACCCCCGGAAGACAACTCTACCCATTACTCAGAATATATTTTTAATCAATATACTTTATGGTTAGCTTTTACTGCACCAACAGTAATAAATTGCTTAAACCGTGAATCAGGATATTCCTTGATGTTTCCTTTATATTTTTCAGTTGCATATAATTTTGCTAGAACAAACTATCTGTATGATCAAAAAAATATATTAGAAAAATTTCCGCATAACAGCGTATCTTTTTATTACCAAGATAAAGAGTTAGCGGATATTGCTTTTAGTCACCATTCTCTTGATGCAATTCTGTATGTAGCACCTGAGTTACTACTATATCCTATAATTACCTTAGAGCAATATTGGAATGATGACATTGATTTAATTAATTTATCAAGACTCATAAATGTAGTAGCTTATCCAACAGTATTAGCTTCAAGTTTTCTCTTTGCAGCTCAATATGGTTTTTTTATTTCATCAGAAAAAGCAATACAAAAAATGAAAGCAGCAAAAATACTGGAAGATAAATATAATAATAACAAATTATCTCCCAAGCTTATTGAGCAGATTTTTTGTACATACGGTCCTAATAAAGTATCTATAAAAGAATTTTTTAAAGCTCCTCTTAATGTTTCATGCACTATAGAAAAATGCCTATCTTCACAACATCAAGATATACATATTACAGGAGACAATACCAGCGATACTGGAGAACCAATAATCGTTTGACTTATAAGCAACCAAAATAGATTTCACCAGTACAAATAGCGATAATTTTCATAAGAAATTAATACTATAAGTATAAAATGTAGTAAATCACGCCAAGCACTATCTATATTTTATAATAGTAGATGATGATAAAGATGTTATAGCGAGATTTCTGAATAAATTATTGGAATTGCCGTAGGGAGTTACAGGTGAAAAACATAAAAGATGCAGTTAGGAAGATACAAGAAGCAAAACAACTTGTTGATTTAGAATTGGGGGGTAGTAATCTAGGTGCTAGAGAAGCAAAAATATTAGCTGAAGCTTTAAAAACAGCGGCTCAACCAGTTACTTTGAATCTAAGAGATAATGATATCGGAATCGAAGGTGCTCAAGCTCTAGCCGAAGCTTTAAAAGTAGTGACACAACCTGTTGCTTTATATCTACGGGATAACGATATAGGAGACGAAGGAGCAAAAGCTCTGGCTGATGCTTTAAAAATTGTAAATCAGCCTACTATTCTAAATTTAAAAAATAATCAAATTAAAGCTAAAGGGGCAAAGAGGCTGGCTGACGCTTTAAGGACGGTGAAATGTCCTGTTACCTTGAGCTTATCTAGTAATGCTATAGGCGATATAGGTGCAAAAGCACTTATTGATGCTTTAAAAGCATCAACTCAAGTTATAAACTTAGATCTGGAAGATACCGACATAAGCCCAGAAATGCAAAAGAAATTGAGTGACTTAATGGATAATAGTTAAATCTTGATTTTTTTCAGCTATTTTATAGCAACATCTAAGACAGAGAATACAAAAAGATGGTATAAAGTGTACTAGTAGCGACTTAATCTGACAGATTGTAAATCAGACAGCAAGAACTGGGAGGTTCTTGTTGTCTGATATTATATCCCTCTTTCTACGTTAGCTGCATGGTTAAGAGCGCTTTTTTCTAGCGATGCATTTTTTGCTTTTTCTATTGCGCTTATCGCACACTGATCTTCTTTTAAAACCTGCTCTCTAAGAAAGTTTAGCGCTGATACAATATCTGATGCTTGCTGAGGAAATGTTTTATTAAAATTTTGAATCATGTTGTCAAATACTTTATTGCCATCATCATCATTTGCAGATAATAATACTTGATAAAATACTCCACCTTTGTTACCAAAATATAACTCTAACTTTCTTAAATTTTCATCTACAGTATATTTCATAATAGTTACCTATGACGTTGTTGATTAGATTTTAGAGTTTTAAGCTGCTTATTAGCTTTAGTTTGACTATATTTTCCTGTTACTTTATGTGTTGCTTGCCCCAATGCATAACCTGAAATCTGTCCCGTTTCATAAGCTTTCTTAGATGCTACAGCTTTCGCAGCAGATAAATGAGACCTTATTTCTGTGATAACGGTTGCCACTTCAGGTATATTTGTTAATAATTCTTGCCTCCCATGAAGTTGTCCACTTTTTTTTGCTGCCTGTGGATATATTTTAAACACTTCCTCCATTCCCTTACTATCATCCAATAGAAATTTATCATATTTTGTAAATCTAAGTCTTGCTGACTCAAGAGCAGTGTTATAATCTTGGTAGCAAGTTTTAAAAAAATTTACAGCTTCTTTCAAAGTAACTTTCGATTTAATTTCTTTCCATGTTTTATCTAATTCTTCGCTAGGCTTATAAAGACCATCAAAAACTCCCGATAAGGCAGGAACTGCAAAATCTGCATAACCTGTCTTAGTCAATATATCGCTTACTTTAATAGCTTCTTGAGTTATATAATAGGTTACTAATATCTGTCTACAAAGGTCTTTATTGCTAACATCTTTGTCATCTAAAATTTGTTTCTTTTTAGCAATGTTTCCTATATTACGGCCTAAAAACTTTCCAATTTTTTCTGTACCTATCAATGCAACACTTGCAAGGCTTGATACTACATTCCCTGTGCTTTCTCTTACTTCGAATATACTATTGACTAATTTATTTTCATTATTTTCTAATGCTGCTGCTTTCATGCTTCGATCAAATGCCAAGGCTTCTTTATCTATTGCTTTTAGAAAATCTTGAGATCTACCTTGTGATTTTAAGATTTCATCTGCTTTTTTTAATTTTTCTTTTTGTTTTTCGATAGCATCGTTGAATTCTTGTTGTAACTTTTGAAATTGTGTTGGCTGTAATTTTTTTAAGTCTTCAGCTGTTCTTTTTTCAATTTCCTCTAATTTAGCAGGGTCCAAAACAAACTCTTTATCACCAGAGGTTGTCTCTAAAATTCCTGCTATTATAGCATCTCCTAATACCCAAGGAGCATTTAATAACCCTTCATATATAGGCTTTAGTCTTCCTATAGTAGAGCTTGCTACTATACTAGTTCCGATGCTTGCTAAACTTCCCTCTAGGGCCATATTAGTAGAATATTAGTCTATTCTTATTATAAAAAATATTTATTAATAAAAGATAAAATATAGCTAGTTTTATTTAAAGACACTCAGCTAGCTGCATATTACACTAAAACCACCCAGATACAGATGAAATGGAGCGGGTGATGGGACTTGAACCCACGGCATTTACCTTGGCAAGGTAACGCTCTACCCCTGAGCTACACCCGCATGACTATTTAATATAAGACATAGAGAATAATAATAAAAAGATTTCTTTTTGCAATAGCTCAATCAATTTTTTGGCAGTATTTACTCTATACAAGTTCATTAGCACCCCATAGTGATATTTATTGCTTCATTTATAGTTACTATATCGTCGCAATTTTCTCCTATAAGATCTACACAAGGAATAAAAATTGTATGAAATGATATTTTATACTCTTTTTGTGAATATAGTAGATTTTGAAAATCGTATGCTTCTGTTAGGTCTAAATTTACAGTAATCGTAGAATTATCTGGAAATAAAATGTCCTCAGGTCTGTATTTTACATATTTTCCTTTATATGGTATAACAGTGCATGCATCTAGCAAGGTAATAGAGAATTTATCATTTACAAATCCATCTAACATCAAAGCATCACGAGAAATATAATAATTTTTGGTTGAGTTATTAAAAAAATCTATAGCGATTGAGACTTTATCACAAGCATTTTCTATCTTAGGCTTTAATGAACATTTAAATTGACTTATATTTTCCTTTCTTTTAGGCATCTCCATTACTCATTAATGAAATCAATTCTTATAAAGATAATTTGCTAATCTCAATTTTGCAATCATAACTTGCTACAATAATAAGTTAATCAATCTCAATATATTTTTTACAAATGGTTTCTCAATCAAGATAGTAATATTTTTGCTTTGAGTATCAAAAATAGTTCTTTATGGGTTGAAAAAAGCAAATTTTTCCATTATAAACCATAGTATCCCATGTTAACCCAATCTTAACCAATTTATTGTACGATAGTTAACATAGGTTAATACAACTCGTTTTAAGTGGTGATGATATGTTGTTTTTGTCAACATATGTAAATAAGATCGATAAAAAAGGTAGGGTATCCGTTCCTTCATCCTTCCGTACATTGTTAGTTAATAAGAGCTTTGCTGGTATCATTGCTTATGAGTCTATAGGCAATGAATGCATTGAAGCTTGTGATTTAGAGAGGATTAAGCAACTGAGCGCAAGTATTGATAATCTTGATCCTTATTCTGAAGAAAGAGATGCATTCGCAACCATTCTCTTAGGTGGCAGCATTAAACTCGCCTTTGATAATGAAGGAAGGATACTATTACCTGAGTCTCTAATAAAATTTGCTCACTTAACAGATAAAGCATGTTTTGTCGGTAAAGGGCAAACATTTGAAATTTGGAACCCTAACAGATATGAAGAGCATTATAAGAGAGCGAAAGATCTTGCCGCTAAAAAGCGTGTATTGTTAAGGCTACAAAAAAAGGGAGTAGGAGAAAATGAATGACGCTCTAACTACTCCTCTAGTTCATAGCTCTAATCATGGTCATACGCCAGTCATGCTTAGCGAAGTAATGCAGTATTTATCTCCTGTTGCAGGAGGCATTTACGTTGATTGCACATTTGGTGCTGGTGGTTATAGCAAAGCGATTTTGAAGAATAAAGAAGTAAAGTTATACGCAATTGATTGCGATCCTGATGTTAAGCCTTACGTAAAAAAACTGCAAAAAGAACTTGATAACAACCACTTATATTTTATTGAAGGTAATTTTGGTGATATCGAGAGTTTGCTTAATGCCAATGATGTAAAGGAGGTTACGGGTATTGTTATAGATTTGGGCGTATCTTCGATGCAACTTGATCAAGCAAGCAGAGGTTTTTCTTTTGCTAAAAATGCAAAATTAGATATGCGTATGAATAAGCAAGGTTATAGTGCTTACGATTTCATTAATAATGCTGATGAAGAAGAAATTGCAAATATTATATATAAGTATGGTGACGAGCATAACTCTAGAAGAATTGCATCAAATATCTGCAAAGAAAGACAGAAAGCACCAATAGAGACTACAATAAAGCTTGCAGAAATTGTTAGATCATCTTTTACTAAGTATCGAGGTAAAATTGATCTCGCTACAAAGACTTTTCAAGCAATACGAATTTTCATTAATAATGAATTAGAGAATCTAAAAAAAGCTTTGCTTGCTTCTGAAAAGCTTTTAATAAAAGGAGGAAAGCTAGTTGTAGTTTCATTCCATTCGCTTGAAGATTCAATAGTTAAAAATTTTATTAAAGAAAGAGCGCAAAAGAGTTCAAGCAAATCTCGTTACTCAATCGATATATCTACAACTAATGACGATGGTATCGATTCACAAGTAACGTTTAAAATCTTGACTAAGAAAGCTATAAAGCCTTCTAAGGATGAAATTAGATCTAATCCAAGATCTCGCTCAGCAAGATTAAGAGTAGCGGAGAAAATATAGTTATGCGTAGTACCGTCATAGTGTTAATAATTCTTCTTTCTGCTAGCTTATTTGGCTTGGTAAGAGCTAAGCTTCATGTGCAGCATTTGCATAGTGATATAAAAAAAATGTCTTCACGGCAAGTGCAATTATTCAATGAAGTACAGATTCTCAAGGCAGAATGGGCATATTTGAATCGCGTTGAAAGACTAGAAAAGCTAAGTATGCAGCATTTAAATCTTAGCAAGATAAGCACTAAACAAGTAAAGAAAATGGTAGAGACTTTAAATAATGAAAAACCTATTTTACAATCAGTTTCTTATAATGAAAATATTCTATCCATACATAACTCTGCTCGTTGGCGTTATAAGCCTCGCGCTACAATTTTAAAAAATACTAAGTAGTTTTATTAGATTACATGTTATGATTTTTAGTAAAATAAAACAATTTTTAACAATAATCAAGGATGTAGCCGAAGATGTAGTTAGTAGTGTTTTATCTCGTGAGCATAACGTTGCTAAAGCTAGGATATACATTATCTTGCTATTTGTTGTATGCGGATATACTGTTATCGCGCTAAGATTATTCAGCGTTACCGTTATTGATCAATTTGATTTTAGTAGAGAGAGACACTCAGAAGCAAGGCACCAAATCTCTGGCAACGCCGTTCGTCGTGCAGATATTGTTGATAGAAATGGTGAGCTGCTTGCTATAAATCTTACAACAACTTCTATATACGCAAATCCTAAGTTTATCACTAACCCAGTAGATACTGCGCAAAAATTGTATAAAATTTTTCCAAAATTAAACTATAAAGATGTTTTGCATAAATTACGCTCTAATAAAAGCTTTGTCTGGATTAAGCGAAGTGTTACTCCTAAGGAAGAGCAAAAAGTTCATGATCTTGGTATCCCTGGACTATATTTTGAAACTAGTACAAAAAGAGCATATCCTCACGGTGAGTTATTTTCACATGTCCTTGGGTATGTTGGCCTTGATAGCAAAGGTTTATCAGGAGTAGAGCGTTACTTTGATGACCAGCTAATTAGCAAAAACACTCCACTAAAATTATCTTTAGATACTAAAGTACAAAATATTATCAAGCAGGAGTTATTAACAGCCATAAAAAAATTTAATGCAGTTGGTGGAACAGGAATATTGCAGGATGTAACTAATGGTGAAATATTAGCAATAGTTAGCCTTCCTGATTACGATCCTCATAATCTAAATAAAGTATCTGAAGATGCTTTATTTAATAAAGCAACTTTAGGTAATTATGAAGTTGGCTCTTTATTTAAGGTTTTTACAGTTGCTATGGCTCTTGATAACAACAATATACAAGTAAATGATGTTTATGATGTTAATACTCCTTTGCATCTTGCTGGCTATACGATTAATGATTATAGAGGTAAAGGTGGATGGCTATCTGTGCCTGAAATATTAATGTATTCTTCAAATATAGGCACATCTCAGATAGCGTTAGAAATGGGTAAAGAAAAGCAATTTCAATATCTAAAAAATTTAGGTTTCCTCTCTAGTTTAGAAGTAGAGCTATACGAAAAATCTACTCCTAGCTATAGTTCATTGTCAAAATGGGGCGATTTAACTACTGCAACTGTATCTTACGGTCATGGTATATCTGTTTCTCCTCTCCACATAGTGAAGGCAATGGGAGCAGTTGTAAATGGGGGAAAATTATATCAGCCTACAATAGTAAAAACTGAAAATGAAATAGAAAATTACAAGCAAGTTTTAAAAGAATCAACCTCAAAAAACATGAGAAAATTACTACGAATGATTGTAAAATTTGGTTCTGGAGCAAAATCTGAGGTGCAAGGAGCTTTTGTCGGCGGTAAAAGCGGTACAGCTAATAAATCAATTGGTGGAGTATATAAAAAAGACTTACGTATATCATCATTTATCTCTACTTTTCCAATATATGATCCTAAATACGTTATGCTAATATCAATTGATGAGCCAAAAGGAAATAAAGATAGCTTTGGATTTGCAACTGGTGGCTGGGTTGCTGCCCCAGCAACAGCTCGTGTTATCGAAAAATTAATGCCTGTACTAAATATATTGCCAGAATTAGAGGGAAAAGAAGCTATAGAAAAATCATTATTTATTAATTATAATCCTAGATCGGAACTATCATAAATTGTATTCGATGATTACTCGAGAAGACTTAACTAACTTCAACAACATTACTAGTGATTCACGCCAAGTAGAAAAAAACAGTATTTTTGTTGCCATTAAAGGACAAAATAATGATGGACATAACTATATAGAGGAAGCAATAAAAAAAGGAGCAACCCTCATTGTTATTGACAAAAATTATACAAATACGCTTAAAAACGAACTAAATTACCAACAATCAGTAAAGTTCTTACCAGTAGATAGCCCTTCTCAAACATTAAGCCATATAGCAGCTCTTATTTACAAACAACCTGAAAATATAGTGGCTGTTACTGGGACAGACGGCAAAACCTCAGTTGCTTATTTTTATAAGCAAATAGTCGAGCTGCTTGGCTACAAGGCTGCTTCAATAGGTACGTTAGGAGTTTTGTCTACTGGTGATAAAGTTTCCATGGGGCCAGCTCTTACTACTCCAACAGCTGAGCATATGCATAGAATCCTTCATCAGCTAAAATCTCATGATATCGATAATGTCATTTTAGAAGCTTCCAGTCATGGATTGGACCAAAGCAGGATTGATGGTGTAAGAATTAAAGCTGCTGCTTTTACTAGCTTCGGTCAGGATCATCTAGATTATCATAAAGACATAGAAAGCTATCTTGAAGCGAAATTGTTGCTATACAATAAAGTGATGTCACAAAACTCTATAGCTATTATTAACAGTGATATGGACATTACTGAGAGAATCATCCATGAGTGTCAAAAATACCATCATAAAGTTTTAACCTATGGCAAATCAGGCAATTTTCTAAAAATTTTGCATATTGAATATAGAGAAAACAAGTCGCATTTTGATTTTATTCTCAATGGGAAAAAATATAGCGATACCTTAGCGTTCATCGGTGATTTTCAAATACATAATATTCTTTGCGCATTATGTCTTGCTGTAGCAATGGGTTTTGAGGTTGACAGATGCTTAGACGTTTTGAAACATTTAAAGCCAGTACCAGGTAGAATGGAACAAGTTAGAGATATCAATATATTTATTGATTTTGCTCATACACCTGAGAGTTTGCAAAAATCTTTAACAGTATTACATGATAAAAAGACAACAAATGGTAGACTCATAGTAGTATTTGGTTGTGGTGGAGATAGAGATAAAGAAAAACGTAGTAAAATGGGTAAAGTTGCTAACGATATTGCTGATGTGGTTATTGTCACAGATGATAATCCAAGAACAGAAGATCCAGCGCTAATTAGGAGAAATATTATGAGTAATTGTCCTAAAGCTATCGAAATAGGAAACCGAGAAAAGGCAATTAAAACTGCTGTAGAAATGGTTAAAAAGGATGATTTTCTTTTAATTGCTGGTAAAGGTCATGAAAGCACTCAGATTATTGGTGACAAAGTTTTGAAATTCAGTGATAAGGAAGTCACAGAAAAATATATCTATAATAAAACTAATTAGCTGTTCTTAACTATTAGTTAATTAAATTATAAGAAAATTATTTCTGCATATAGTGAATTATAAAGTAAAAATAGTTTTATGGACTTATTATTAAAAACATTAAAAAGTCCTATTTAATTTAAACTTTACTAGTTGCAATAGTAGTTGATAGTAGAATTAATTGATGATAAAAATTACTTTGGTTAAAGTATAGAGAGGTATGATATGGTTTTTTGCCTAAGCTCAGGTAACGTAAAGCTATCTAATGGGTATTTGCAATTGCTCTTTATGTCAAAATTTGCGAGTTACTCTATGAACCTTATAAGGCAATGTTCTGAACAGCAAACATGTCATAATAGCAGTGATGCTACTCACTGCTTTACGCAAAATATTTGCAGTATTGGCTGGTTTTCTGATGACTTGCTTGCTGATAATTGCGATTACCCCAACTACAATCCTAATAATAAAAATGGAACTGAAGCTAGTGTCAATATATGCGATCAATTTACATTAGAAGTACAGAAATATACTGAATGTACCTCTAACAGCTTACGAGAAAAAGTTGGACAAATGCAGGGAGTGGAACAACTATTTCATTATGGAACTGATTTATATGGTAATAATGTTTGTGTGTTTAACTCTTTGGACAACTCACAAATTTTGCTTGATGCAGTCAGAGGTGGCAGGAAGTCGCTTACTGATTTTATAGGCGATTATGGACTGATGCATGTATTTAGTTGTTTATCAGGAATAGATCCTATTCTTCACACTGAGGAATAGAATATAATCTATAAAATTTTATGTAGAAAAAGAGTTGCCACAACCGCAACTGCTTGTACTATTAGGATTTTCTATTTCAAAAGATTCAAAGCCAAGAGTTTTAACATATTTTATAATTGAACCTTCCATAAAACCAATTGAAATATCATCAATGATAATCTTTGCTCCATTGTTTTCTACTACGATATCTTTATCAGTAATATCTTTCGCTGGGATAAAATCATACTTATACTGCAGTCCAAAACACCCCCCTCCTTCTACTGAAATACGCAAGACTTGATCTTTATCTTGACCTTCTTTAATAATTTGTTTAATTCTTTCAGATGCATCATCTGTTAATTTGATGTTATGATTAGAAGTAGTATCGTTCATGATAGAGTAATTTGATATTTTATAATATATTTACTATACACATTTTTAAGGAGTAAAACAAGATGCTAGAAAACCTTGCTTCATACGCTGTTGATCCTAAAAATTCAAAAGGAAGACTGTACAACGATTATGCTCTTTACTATCGCAATCAATTTCAAAGAGATACAAATAGAATTACTGCCTCTACTTCTTTTAGGAGGTTAAAGCATAAAACACAAGTTTTCACTTCTAACAAGGGAGATCATTATCGCACAAGATTAACTCATTCGTTAGAAGTAGCACAAATAGGAAGAACAATAGCTCAGGCTCTATCATTATCTACTGATTTAGTTGAAGTATTATGTTTGGCCCATGATCTTGGTCACCCACCTTTTGGCCATAAAGGAGAGAAAGCACTTAATACTATGTTGAAAGAGTACGGAGGATTTAATCACAATGTACATACTCTGAAATTAGTGACAAAGCTTGAAGAAAAATATATTGAATTTAATGGTTTAAATTTAACTTGGGAAACTTTAGAAGGACTTGCAAAACATAATGGTCCTTTAATTGGTAAAAATAGTAGGAAAGTAAAATATTCTCTCGATTATATTCTAGAATATAATGATAAGCATGATTTACAGTTAGATAAGTTTTCTTCACTTGAGGCACAAGTTGCTTCTATTGCTGACGACATAGCTTATAACTGTCACGATATAGATGACGCACTAAATGCAGAGTTTTTCTCTCTTAATGATTTACGTCAATCTGGAATATGCAACGATATTATCGATGAAGTTATGAATATTGCAGGTTCTAAAGAAAAAGGGCGAATTATCTATGAAATTATTAGAAGGATTAAAAATTATCTCATTGAAGATATTGTTGTAAATTCAAGAAAAAACATTCTAAAGTCAAAAATTCAATGTTTGTATGATGTACAAAATTACAACTCTAATATAATAGATTTTTCTTCTGAAGGTTACCGCTTATTGAATAGGATAGTAGAGTTTTTATTTAAAAATCTACATTCTGCAGAAGAAGTAATAAAAATGTCCGCTGAATCGGAGAAAATTGTCACTTGCTTGTATAAACACTATATCAACAATCCTGGTATGCTACCTGGAGAGTGGCACAGAAAAGTTTCAGACAAAAAACAAGATCTACCTATAATAGTTGCAGATTATATAGCTGGAATGACAGACATTTTTGCCTGTGAAATTTATAAGAAATTGTAACAGACAAAATAATAATCAAATTATTCTCAAATATCTTCTTATGCTTCTTGTAAGAATTTTTTATCCAAAGGTGAACAACACTTAATTGTCCCTACTTGAAAACATAAGAATTTATTGCCATTTTTGTCCGTAACAAACTCTTCTTTTATAGAAGAATCCTCAGAAAAGAACCTAAGTTTACTAGCTACCATCGCTCGCAAAATTTAAATAAATATAATCAACTTAAACATATACATTTTTTGTATATGGCAGTCAATAATGAAGTTAGAATTAATAATAGAATTTGATATGGGTACTTGTAGAATAGAGCCAGTAGACAATTTTTTTGGGAAAAACTGCTACCGTGTACTCGGTACCCAGAACAGACTATTCATAACTGGCGGAGAGAGAGGGATTCGAACCCTCGAGACATTGCTGTCAACACGCTTTCCAGGCGTGCGCCTTAAACCGCTCGGCCATCCCTCCGGAGATGCTTTGTAAATATTAGAATATATCTTACGATGGAACTATATAAAGATTTTCTCTTCTCTTCAAGTAAAGTAATAATTTTTTTAAATGCGCAACAAAATGCTACTGTTGTTTACTTGCACCAAATAAACCTAAGTCATACAAATCCACTATAGTCATATTTGTAAAATTCCTAATTCATTACCATACTTCAATATTTCTTGATAGTGCAACTCTTGTTTATTCATATTTTCTTCTAGCTCTAATACTAAGGTCATTAGTTGCTTTTGAAAAACTTCTATCTGCTCTATTTTTTGTCGTAATTTTTTGTTTTCTTCTTGGGATTTTTGCCATTCGTCGTATAACTTTCGCGAATCATCTTGATTTGCGCTGATCTGAGCAGTCTTCCGGAGATTTTTTGTTGTATCTTCATTAGTTGTAGTATAGGCATGTTTCTCCACCATATTTACTTTATTAACTTTATCTTCAAGCTTTATTAGTTTGTTTTGTAATTTTTCTTCACCGTCTTTAATCTTTTGTTGTGTTTCCTGTAAAGCTTTTATTTCTTTTTCTTGTTTTTCAAGTTTTTGCTTAAGATTATTTAACTCTTTGTTTTTCATAATTTCTTCTTACTTTATAGTATATTAATTTTATATAATAAAGGTTTAAAAACGGTTAATTGTTGACTTTTTAAGTGTATAAGGCTATTATAACGCAGCAAAAGATTCTATATGCGTAATAATAAAAAGATAACAATATGTAATACGAGCGTTCATCCTGGTGAAACCGCTAACCTTGCTTTGCAGTTACCAGAGCAATATTCCTGCTCTCCTTTATACATGCCAATTAAAGTGATTCACAGCAAAAAGAAAGGACCTTGTTTAGTTATATTTTCTGTGTTGAAAGGTACGGAGCTTAACGGTTTAGAGATTGCAAACCGAATTATAAAAACTATTACACCGTCACAAATTTTTGGCACTATTATTGCTATTCCTGTCATGAATGTTTACGGGCTTACTCATTACCCTCTAACTCTACCTACTGGTAGTGATTTAGCTAATTGTTTTCCAGGCAATGAAACAGGCTCATACGGAGAAAGAATGGCATATTTAATAACCGAAGAAATTCTTAAAAAAGCTGATTTTTGTATAGAATTACAAACAGGTGGTTTGAACCATAACATATTACCACAAGTATACTGCAATTTTGATAATAAACATGCTAAAGATCTAGCTAAAATGTTTAGGTCTCCTGTTGTAACAAATGTCACTTTAGAAGGAAATTGTCTAAGACAGACAACTGAAGAACTACAAGTTCCTTTACTTGTATATCAAGCAGGCGAAGCAATGCGCTTTGATGAGAATGTGATTACACTTGGAGTAGATGGTATTAAGAATGTTATGCGCGCAATTGATATGCTTAAAAAAGAACCTATACAAGAATTTGTTCCGATTTTTTCTCGAGATGAAGATTGGATAGTAGCTCATAAGGGAGGCATTCTCCATCCAAAAGTCACCCTTGGTCAGACTATCGAAAAAGGTGAAATTATCGGTAATATAAGCGATCCATTTGGTGCAGACGTAAATGAGCCTATCAAGTCTTTACGAAAAGGTATTGTAGTAGGAGTAAACACATCTCCCCTTATTCACGAAGGATTGCCAATTTTCAAAATAGCTTCGTTTCTAGATTATGATAAAGCCGAAACAGCTATAGAGGAATGGGATAAAAAGCAACCAGATAGCTATATAAGTTGATATTATGAGTGATAACAGGTTACAGATTAAAGGTTTTTTCGTTTGGGGAATATGCGCTCTGTTTTTCCTTTATGAATTCTTTTTACGTACTGTAATTGGTACGTACCAGGACCCTTTGATGAAAGACTTAAATTTAACTTCATTTCAGCTTTCATTGCTAAGTACTACAGTATTTTTGCTTGTATATGGTATTATGCAAATACCTGCAAGTCTTATAGTTAATAATATAGGGTTAAAAAAATCTCTATTTATTGGGACTATCTGCTGCACGATATCTTCTCTTGGATTATCTTACGCTAATAGTTATTTAGTAGCTATATTTTATCGAGTTATTATGGGGTTTGGTGCATCTTTTGGATTTATTTGTTTACTGGTATCTGTGTATGAATGGATGCCGCATAAATATAGGGCAATATTTATTGGTTTATCTCAGTTTATTGGTACATTAGGACCTATGGTAGCTGCTGGACCTCTTAATAGTGTATCTGAAGCTGCTGGTGTAAGCTGGAGATTTGTATTTTTATGCTTAAGTGGTATTGGTATTTTTTTAGCAATTTTAGTATTATTTTTAGTAGAAAATAAAAAGCAAAAGGCAAGCAAATATATAATTCTAAATAAGCCAGAGAAAGTGTCTGTTTCACTATTACGTTTGTTTTTTAGAGTACAGCCATGGTATTTAGCGGTGCTATCTGCAAGCTTGTATTTTACAGTAGAATATTTATCTGAGAACGAGGGAAGAGCATTTCTAATGCTTAAAGGTATATCTATAAACTCTGCCTCTTACATGATTACGATTTCATGGATAGGCTATGCTATCGGATGCCCATTATTAGGCTTTTTGTCAGATATATTTGAGCGTAGAAAAATAATGATGCAATTTTGTGCCATTGCGTCATTGATATCTACTATTATGATTTTATATACGTCTGATAAATTAACTCTTCAGATTGCTTTCTTATTATTAGGCTTTGGCGCTAGCGGCCAAACTATTGGGTTTGCTGCAATAGCTGAACAATTTAAAAAACAATTTGTTACCATTGGCTTTGGTCTAAATAATGCCATGATTACTACTTCTTTAGCTGTTTGTGCACCTTTAATTGGTATATTATTCGATCATTATACTCAATTTGGCAGAAGCATCACTCTAAACGAGTATTTATTAGTGTTTAATATTCTAATTGTTATAGCTGCTATTTCTCTTGTTATATCGTTTTTCTTTATTAAAGAGACATATTGTAAGTCATTCTCAAATTTTACCATTGTAGCTCCACAAAAAAGCAAAGGAGACTTAATTGGTCGCAAACGCTTGCGTGTGGCTACTTCTTAAAAAATATACTAACTTTTAATTAATTCCGAAGAAAAACAAAAATTTATTGACTAGTATTAACTAAAAATCTATACTTCCCCTCTTCACTCATTCGTACATATCAACTTATGCAATTAGAACAAGCAACCACATATTATAACCCAATATATTCATCAATCGGTGCATGTGAGACATTTTTTCCAGTAATTGCAACCACCGCAACCGGAACAATGATTGCTACAACTATTGGAATAAGTGCATTTTACGGTGCTGGAGTTGGTTTTACACTTGGCAGTGTAGATTTATTAGCAAATTATTTCGAGGCATATGATAGACCATACCTTACTTCTGCAGTATTAGGAGCAGGAGTATTAAACAAGTTATCACTACCTTACCATGCAGCTCCTATAGCTGGTTTTATAGCAGGTCTATTTATACCTACTGGAATACTAAATGATCATCTAGATAAAGTTGTTGCTCCATTATCTGGTGCATTACACGGTTATAGCTATGCAGGAAACTATGGTGCTGCAGCTGGTTTTACTGCAGGAGTTATCGATGAGTCTCTACATAGTTTTAATATTAGCAACCAGTATTATTTCTCTACAATAGTGAAAGACATAGCAATATCGAACCTGATTTTGCCAATAGTACCTAATGCAATCAATGCTCTTCCTGCAAAGTTAGGAATAATTCGTGATTTACCTTTAACTACCACTAAATTTTTATCAAAAGCAAAAGAAGTTATAGGCACTGTTTATGGCATATACGAAGCGTATACAGCAGATAAGCCTACAGAATGGGACCCTATAACACTTGCCAAGGATATACATGAAGTATACGCAGATATAATGGATGAAAAACAATTACAGAAAACTATAGATAACCAAGCAATTGCTGTAGTTACAACATCATTGATTACTCAAAATTTAGTTGCAAACCTTGCTGAGCATTATCAAGGAACTAGCAGCTGCATTTTTCAATTTAAAGATGATCCTGAGTCGGCGTGGAATGGATTTGTAGTTAAGTTTAAGGATGTTGCTTTATTTTTGCCTGCATATGTTGGTGGAATTATTACAACTAAAATTATAAATGCATTTTTCGGTACCAATTTGAAGTATATCACATCAGATATTATCACCTATCAACTTACAGAAAAAGAAACAGTGCTAAAGCTTGTTAACAGTAACAACGTTAATAACACAGATGCTAATACTTTAATTAAAAGAAAATACGAAGATATTGAAAGCCTCACTACTAAAGGAACAGAGTTACTGTCTGACGCCTTAAGCTCAGTTGTAAAAGGAACCTTTGCTATAAATTACTTGATATCAATTAATGCACAAGATGTTCTTCTGTATTCCATATTTTATAATTCTATGACAAACTCATTAAGTAATTACTTGTCAACAAAAGCTGGTAGTTATGATGTTAATATTACAAAATTCACTGATCAAAAAACAAGCTTAGAAGAATATTTAAGAGTTAATGCTGACTCTATTATACAAAGAGAAAGTAATGATTTTATATGTTCCCAGTTAGTTAAGATTGACCATAACTTGAGAACTATTGATGGTGAAAAAACAACCTGGACGACGCTAAATAATATATGGACTACAGCCCAATCTATTAATAACTTCTTAGTTAACTATCTCATAACTGCTTATCATTTATACCTAAGAGCGATAGACTTCAATGTGAGATATAAAGTTATTTTTATGAATGAAGATGTCTATCCAATGCTAGCATGGTCTGGAAAAAATGCAGGAGAAATGGTAGCAGTAAAACAAGCTATAGATAGATTAAATGAGTTAATAGATAGAATGAATGAACTAGAATCAAAGTCAAAAATGTTGCCTGAATATTTATACAAAAATGCAAAAAAACAAAATTACTGGATGTGTTTTGATGATTTAACAGTGGGCGCAGGCGATAAAACCTTAATGCATATTGAACATCAATGTGTCGATAAGAATGTAATAGCAGTGACGGGAGAATCTCACTCTGGTAAATCTACATTATTAAAATTAGTAAAAAATTTAAAACATAGCCTTGCTTGGGGTAGCGGTAAAATCACTTTCTACACAGCAGAAGGAGCAGCACCTAAAATAATTATGGCAAGCCAGCATTATAATATGCCTCCTTATGTGAGTCTACTTGAGCTCATCACTTTAAAACCACGTGATGAAGCTAAAAAGCTAGAGCAACAGGTTAAAGATTTAATGACAGAAATAAGAATAGACTATGATAAAAAAGCGAATGAATTAAGCTTAATTTCATTACTAGATGAGGAAAAAGATTGGGAACAATATATAACAAGTGGTGGTGCAAGAAAGAAACTGATGACTATTTGGGTAATGTTACAAAATCCTGATATTGTAATTTTAGATGAAATATTTGTTGGTATTGATAGAGATGCAATACAAAAAATTCAGAAGATGCTTAACAAATATCTACCTAATACTAAATTCTTAATAGTGGATCACGAGGCATCAACTCATAATTTTGATGATTTTTATCAACAAAATTTACATGTAGAAAATAAAACCATATATCTGCAAAATCTACCTGCTGTAAATGATCATGGAACAGAACCAACCCAAGAAGAAATAGAGTCTTCTAGTGATGATCATGAAGACACTTGTCCTGCGCTTGGTGGTTGTTGCTCCGATTTCTGATAATAGCCGCTATTTACTATTCATTATGCATCGCCTTCATCGCTAACTCTACCTAAGCCCTCACCAAGCAATCTCATACTTTCCTTTACTATATCCATGCCATAGTCAAAAACAGTATCCTTAAACTGAGAATTTACTCCTGGAATATTAACGCATTTTCCACCAATTTCTTTTGGAAAATTAAGCGTTAAATCTGCTGCTTTTATCATCTCCGAAACTGCACTATTGCTATTTTGAATATGACCTACACCTGGTAATTTATAATCATACTTGCCATTATTAATTTCTTCTGCCTTATGCCACATCTTATCAATCAGATTATTAATTTGAGTATCAGTACCTGTCGCTATCACAATGCCAGGAGATTTTATTTGAAAGTCATTCCCTTTATTTTCTTTTGTAATCTTCATATTGCCAAATAACATCCCCCCTCTTCCTGGTCCCCCTTCTAAAACTGTTTTTACGCCTTTCGTATCTGTATGTACGATAAACAAATGATGAAATAACCCTTTTGTATTACTTACATCTCGTGCAAAAACTTCAATTTTAGCTTCCATGATTTATCCTCTTATTTAAATATTAATTTTTATATATTTTATGTTTGGTTATTTTAATCTCTCCCTTACAATTAGGCTGCTTTTGTGTGCAGTGACAATAAGAAAAGAATTTTGACACCTCTAATTTCTCTAATCTATTTTTACTATTTACAGTAACATCAACCAAGTAACGTCGTGGATGTAAGTCTAAGTGTAAAATAGATGAAATAAATGTTGTACAGTATTTACATAGCAGAAACTTGGGATGATTTTTAGAAGTTTTTGTCATGGTTTTAATTTCTTTACAAAAAACATCATTTTTTTCAAAATATTGGGAAAGATGAGTAAAATTAGAGCCTATTGGAAATTGCTTTAAAAAATATTCCTTAGCATCAATGCTTTTATTACTATGAATATTAGATGTATTTTTACCTTGTAGTTCTTTTTGATTCAAAAAGCTTCTAATTTTATAATATTCTTTTGCTTTTATTATAGCTTTTGGTACTGCATGCAGAGAGCTAAAAAACAACAGTACACTAAGAATTACAAATGCTAATATAGTGACTCTCACTACTATGTAGATTTTACTCCTAAGTCCTTTCTCATTACACAAAATTTCACCTATATATTCAGGTTTAAATTTACCATCTTTAGCTCTATCACTAAATAGCTTTGTTATTATTAGACAAAGTGGCTATTTTGTGCTATATAGTACTCACTTTCCTATTACAAACAATACCAATATTACATGGAAACATTAATAAGCGATTTTATCTCTCTAGGCCAAGCAGCTGGTAGTGAAGTGCTATCGGTTTGTTTTCTTATGATATTATATATAGCAATATTGTTTCTACTTAAATTTTTCTCAAAAGAAGGTTTATATTTATACAATATTCTTGCAGTTATTATTGCCAATATTCAGGTATTGAAGCTTACTTCTTTCTGGCTAATATCAGAGCCTGTAGCTTTGGGCACTCTTTTATTTGCAACGACATTCCTTGCAACAGACATTTTAAACGAGCATTTTGGCATTGAAGCAGCAAAAGAAGGAATAAAACTAAGTTTCGCAGCACAAATTATCATGACAATATTAATGACAGTAACAATTTCATATCCATCAATAGGTGGAATTACTGGTTTGAGCAACGATAATAGAGTTATAGATTCAGTACAGGCAGGTCTATATTCTCTATTTGCACCTTCTGCTAGAATTTTATTAGCTAGTTTGCTTGCATATTATATTTCACAGTGGGTTGATATTAGGATATTCTCATATTTAAAGCGCCTTAAAAGCTTGCTATGGTTTAGAAGCAATCTTTCTACATTATTTGCTGGACTTGTGGACAATATACTGTTTAGCTCGTTAGCTTGGGTAATTTTGAGCCCCTCACCTGTATCTGCTAAAACATTATTTTTCACTTATATATTTGGAACATATATTGCTACAGTAATTGTTAGCATTACCTCCACACCAATCATCTACTTAAGTTATAAATTTCTTCCTAAAACACAGTTATGTCTTTCTCATTCGAATACACCTATCCAATAAACAACTCTAGAGCAAGGCTAGGAAAAATTACCACACCTCATGGCGTTATTGAAACTCCAGCCTTCATTTTTTGCGCAACTAAAGCAGCTATAAAGGGTTTAACACCAGCACAGATGAAAGAAGCTGGAACACAAATAATTTTAGCTAATACTTATCATTTAATGATTCAACCAGGAGCAGAATTGATCAAAGAAATGGGTGGCCTGCATAGATTCATGGGATGGCAAGGACCTATGCTAACAGATTCCGGGGGATTTCAAATTTTTAGCCTAGGACACGGTTCTGTTGCTCAAGAGATTAAAGGTAATAGAAATAACACTATTACAAATAAGAGTTTAGTTAATATTACTGAGGAAGGAGCAATATTCAAATCATACTTAGACGGAAAGAAAATTTTACTCACTCCTGAGAAGTCAATCGAAGTTCAACGAAATTTAGGAGTAGATTTAATAGTAGTTTTAGATGAATGTACTCCTTTTCATGTTGATAAAGCATACACTCGAAAATCAATGGAAATGAGTCACCGCTGGGCAACTCGCTCTTATGAGGAATTCAAAAGATATGATAATGGCTCACAATCTTTATATGGCATAATTCAAGGAGGCATTTACGATGACTTACGTAAGGAAAGCTGTGATTTTGTTAATCAGCAGCCATTTTTCGGTCATGCAATTGGTGGGTCTTTAGGAGCAAATAAAGAACAAATGTCTTCAGTAATTGAAATGACTACAAATAGCCTTGATTCTAAAAGGCCGATACATCTTCTAGGAATTGGCGGAATTCAAGATATCATCAATGGAGTCAATCATGGGATAGACACTTTCGATTGCGTTCACCCTACAAGAATTGCAAGACATGGTGGAGCATTAGTACGAGGAGGAGACGAGAATGGTCGGGATCACATTAACTTATATAATAGCAAATACAAATTAGATCAGAATCCAATAGAAGATAACTGTCACTGTTACAGCTGTCGTAATTTCTCTAGAAGTTATTTGCGTCACTTACTAAAGGCACAAGAACTATTAGCGATACAATTGATTACTATGCACAACGTCCATTTTATGAATAAACTAATGCATGACATTAGGGCAATGCTAAGAGCAAAGACACACAATCTTGATTTGTTACACGAAGTGGCAGTTTAAAGGCTTAAACTTTCAATGCAGCAGTGATATACTGCAAAATATTTTAAATACGAAGAGGTTAAAATATGCAGAAAACAAGTATTACACTACCAGAAATCAAACTAGTGGGCATCAAAACCCGTACTAATAATAGCAACGAAATGATCTCTGAAAAAGCCAAGATTGGCTCAACTATAGCTAAGTATTATAATAATAATTTAGTGGCAAAAATTCCTAACAGAACAAAAGCTGGTGTTACCTATTGTGTTTATACAGAATACGAAAATAATGAGCACGGTGAATACACCTATTTTGTTGGAGAAGAAGTTGATTCTTTTGATAATATTGCACGAGATTTAGTAACACTCACTATACCTCTCAACGCTTATAGCAAATTTGAATGTGGACCTGGAGAAATGCCAATAGTCTGCATTAATGCCTGGCAAAAAATTTGGCAAATGCAAGATACAGAGATAGGAGGTAAAAGAAACTATGTAGCAGATTTTGAAATTTATGACGAAAGAGCAAAAGATCCTAAAAATACGGTCTTAGATATTTACATAGGCATAGAAAAATAATCCGCTATAACGTGGAGATAAGGATCAACACGATACTTTGTTAGACATAGAGAATATAGGTTGTCATGGAGATAGTCTAAAAGCACTTGTACACGAAAATTACTTTTGCAATAATTTTTGTACACTTCAAAAGTATCTCAAGAAACAACTTCTTCACAAACGATTTGCAACGCTTCCAACTAAATCTATATATTTTCTATTAGATGATCACAGTCTATTTCTCCTGACATCATCTTTTTTACAATTACGCAACTATCGCCGCATTGTTCTTGCATCGAAGCCTGAGAATGGTGCCGAGCAAAAAATTGCCAGTACTTTTCTATCGAAATAAAATTAGCTGTATAGAATTCTTCGTCTTTTTCATCTATTTTATATTTTGAAACTGCGCTATCAATCAAGTCAAAACCTTCTGGGTCTAATATTTTTACTCTCCATAATTGATCTATTATTTGCGACATCTGTACAGGAAAAAAGCCTAAATCACCATCAAAGCATCTTATATAATTTTTAGAATATTTTGCTCCTAACTCCATCAAAGGAATGATTAGCTTTGATTGACCAGACATCCAAGCGAAGTGCAGTGGCGTATTTCCATTGGTATCGCAAAGCAAATCAACGGTTTCGTACTGCAAAAGTAACGATTTATAGAGTTGATATTCATAGTCAGATATAGGATTTATAAAGTGTTGATTTGAATATTTAAGTAAATATTGACAAAGTGTATTCATTTTTTCCTCTCCTTTTTCATACTCTTTTATAACATAATTGATTTTTATTTTAATTGACATTTTATTTATTTTTGATATGTTTAACAAATCTTAATAAAAAAGAAATGTTTAACTGGTACTATTTATGTCTAATAATATTAAAGCGTTAAATGAAAAAATAACAAGCTTATACAACGCAGGACATTCGTTAGATAATATACGGAATTCTCTTAACGGTGCATACCCGCTACATGTTATAAATAAAAGAATTTCATCTTTAGGGCTTGTAGATAAGATACTCAATTGCACACCTTTAGGACAATGCGTAGATCACAAAGCAGTCAATATGCAATGCGTCCAGATAAACAAACCAGATAACACTAAGTGTAACGACAATGATCCGCAAACTGAAAACGATGTCTGTGTAAGCGGTTCATGCCAAGGTACTCTAAAAACTTGTGATACTCCTGTAAACTTCTGCAAAACCAGTAGTTTACAAAAAGATGGAACCTGCAAAGAAACAAATAAACCAGATAAAACTAAGTGCAATGATAAAAATCCGCAAACTGAAAATGACGTCTGTGTAACCGGCACATGTCAAGGTACTCTAAAAATTTGTGATACTCCTGTAAACTTCTGCAAAACCAGTAGTTTGCAAAAAGATGGAACCTGCAAAGAAATAAACAAACCAGATAACACTAAGTGCAATGATAAAAATCTGCAAACTGAAAACGATGTCTGTGTAACTGGTACATGCCAAGGCACTCTAAAAATTTGTGAGACTCCTGTGAACTTCTGTAAAGTTAGTAATTTACAAAAAGATGGAACCTGCAAAGAAACAAACAAACCAGATAACACTAAGTGTAGCGACAATGATCCGCAAACTGAAAATGACGTATGTGTAACCGGCACATGCCAAGGTACTCTAAAAATTTGTGATACTCCTGTAAACTTCTGCAAAACCAGTAGTTTGCAAAAAGATGGAACCTGCAAAGAAACAAACAAATCAGATGGAGAAGCCTGTAATGATGGAAATCCGCAAACTGAAAACGATGTCTGTGTAACTGGTACATGCCAAGGCACTCTAAAAACTTGTGATA
>JAUHXQ010000005.1 GCA_030426905.1 Alphaproteobacteria bacterium | reverse complement strand
CATTAATAGGCTTATTATTACCATATTTTAGCGCATTAGAAATAAGATTGCGGATCACTTGTGCAATACGGTCTTTATCGCAATCACAGATAATTGTATCTAGAGTTTTGGTGTCTAAGGTGATGAAATCATTTTGCAAAGGATTTTCAAACTCTGCAAGTGTTTTTTTGGTGATTTTAATAAAATCATGTTTTTCCTTATAAACACTGAATTTCCCAGCAGACATCTTCGAAACATCTAAGATATTAGATACCAGATCCATCAATTGATCACCACTATCTGCCACCTTACCAACCAAAGATTGCTTTTTATCGTCTGCCATTTTTTTCCACTGATCTCTAACAACTGATGCCATGCCTAATATTACGTGTAACGGTGTTCTGATTTCATGGCTGATATTGCGCAAAAACCTTTCTTTTGTATCAAGAGCTTGGTTCAGCTCTTTCGTTTTTTTGTCTACCATATATTTCAACTGAGAAATGACTTCTTTTTTGATATATACCGAGGTATAAATTTTTTGCATGATTGCAATGATAAAAAAGACGCAAGAACAGATTGGCAACATTTTAATGGTTAATAATTCAGGGCCAGTATAAGGCATTGTAATAGCAGTGAAATATGCAGCGACCATCGACAGCGGCAGCAATAGAGCAAGCTGCATTGCGTTGGTCAAAACATAGAAAAGCGCCACTGACATCACAAAGTTGAGTATCCATAAGAAGTTAAAGCTAGTGGCAAATAATATATAGGACGGAATAGCAAGTAGGCTAAAGATTAAAGTCATTTTCCATAAAGGCGGTATATATTTTTTTAACTCAGTATGCCAGCTATCTCTTAGTAATAGCATAATAAATATTATACTACTTCCTATAAAAGCTGCATTTATGAAACAGAAAGATTTTGCGCTAATAAACACTGCTGCAATGATAAAGTTTATTGCCAAAACAAAACTAACCATAGGCATCGTTTTCATGGAAAAATTATTCATTTTTGCCGCTTCGATTAATCTTGCTATGAGTGGTTTTTTATAGGGTTTTTTAGTAAATAGATGAGGATTATCTTTCTTATATTTTCTACTACCCACAAATAAAACAATTATCGAAGTAATCACTCCCACTGCAAGGCTTCGTGTATCAAAAGTACCAGTGAAGAAGCGAGTTATGATGGTCGTTGACAGTGATAGCACAATTAAAATGTTAAAGCTTTTATTACTTATGCGTGTTCCAAGCAAACCTGCAATTAATGGGAATGTGACTAGGGGCATCCAAAAATTATTAGACAACCAAATAATATCTAAGATACCTGTTTTAAAGAAAATTGCTAAAACAGATAATGTAGCCATGGCTACACAGGAAATACGTGCAATCAACAACTCTTGTTTATCGGTCAATGATGGCCATATTTTTTTACAAATATCTCGTGATATAAGAGCACTTGCAGTATTTAGAAAAGAATCTTGCGTTGACATAATTATGGCTAAAAGACCAGCAATTAATAGTCCTTTTACTCCCGAAGACAGAAAAGAATCCATAAAACGATATAAAGTAGTATTAGGATTGATATTAGGATCAGCTGTGTATGTGATCAGCCCCATTAAAGCTACAATCAATAGCATAGGGATTATTAATAAACCTACAGCTTTAAAACTAGTAATGAACTGTTTCTCACTTTTTGCTATTAATGCTCTTTGTATATAGGGGATATCCACGTTAGGTACAAGCGCAAACAAAATAAGGCTTAAAAATAGAAAGATATTATCTGCGTTGATTTGAGTGTGTGTTTGTGGAAGTTTAGCGATGATATTTTCAATCCCTCCACTGGATTTGTAACCGGTAGCACACGCTATAGGTAATGCAACGAAAAATATTAAGAATTGAAAAACATCAGTAAAAGCAACTGCAGTAATGCCCCCAAAAGCTGAATAGAGAGTTACTACAACAACACCAATAATCATTCCTGTATTCTCTGGAATATCAAAAAAATAATGCAAAAGATATCCCATAGAAATAGCGCTAGTAGTGATAACTGCAGTTGTTATAACTATAGATAAGAAATTAACAGTCCATCTTCCTGATTTACCATACCAGTGTTCCATTATATCACCTAGCGATATAAATTTAAGTTTTTTAAACTTCTTTAGATTTGGTGCAAAAATTTTTGCTATCAAAAACCAACATATAGGCACAAAAGCTAGCGGAATAATAAAAACAAAACCCAATTCGTATGCTTTTCCTATATTACCAATAATTAGTCTAGCGCTGGTAGCTGTCGCAAAGGTAGTGGCAATCAGTATCGAGGTAGGAAAGCTCTTAGTTCCCAAAGTATAATCACGAATATTTTTGATTTTGCCATATTTGAGTAAACCAATAATTATACAAAAAACTAAATAACTAACAACTATGGCAATATCTATATAGTGTAAATTCATGATAATATATTTTGCTTTTATTAAGGGCAGCATTCTACATTAAAACTTTATTAATGTAAAGTAAAAAATGTTGAATCTGATCAGAGAACATGGTGTCAAAAGAGCGCAAAACAGCTTACTAACTATCTTAGAATTAAGAGACCATACTACTCTGAGAGCATTTCTAATTTGAAGAACGTTATGCGCTCCTTTTTCCCATGAATAAAAAATACACTCAAATGATAACCTGTCCATCCCATTACTATTTGAATGACATAGTATAAATCAGCCAATGTCTTATTGATTTGAATCAGAATACGTCGCAAAATCATGGGAGTGATATCTTTTAGATAAACCTTAAATGAAGGTTTAAAAATTATATCTTTATAGTTCTACCTTCCTACTTTTGATTGGTCGCAAAAGAGGATGCTTATGCTGATGAATTTAGAAGAAATATTTTATGATGTTGATGATTTTTACAAAGAGTTGAAGTGATGCCGGAATAAAAATAATTCAAGACTATGAAATTATAACTGTATAAATTATAGTAGAAGTTGTATGTGAGAGTAATTCTGTATATCAGATTGCGTACTTATAAACAAATTTATCATGAGGAATTATATGCCTAAGAAGTTTTCAAAAAATACACAATCAGACAAAAAACAGCTTTCTACAGGCGATGTGGAGAATGAAGAAATGAATGATAACAAAGCAGAGTGTTGGTCTGATGATGAGAGTGTATATTCACTATTAAGCGATGATTGTTCTTCAGGTGAAGAAGAAATTCTTGGTGGCAGCTTTAATCTTCCTTACCAAAAAAAATTTGTGCCAGGTAACAAAATTCATAAACAATTAGCTTGGTATCAAAATACGTATAGGGAAGCTTTTTATAAAGAGCATAAAGGAGTGGCAAGATTTCAAGGGGACTTTGTAGAGTATTACGATACGGTGAAGAATGGTGTTTACAAAAAACAAGAAAAAATGAAATCAACAAAAGAAGAAAGGAAAGGAAAATTTGCATACAAAGAAGACTATGTAAAAGATAAAACACTAGAACTTAAAAAATGTATGGGAACTGCTTATATTTTAACTCTCGAAGAAGGGACTGATGAAGCAAAAGTATACCCAAATTTTGCATTAGCAAAATTGAGTTATGTTACTGAGGAGAGAGTGCATTCAAAGTGCTTAGTTGTAAATAGGTGCACAAGAGAAGGTCATGCTGAAGATCAGATTTTTCAGCAGGCACTTACTGATTTACAGGCAGAAAATAAATACCAAAAAGCAGATCTGGTGTTGTTGGACATCAATACTGCGTTAAGTATGTGTGAATCATGCTATAAGAAAGCGAGTATTTTTATACAAAAAGCTTCAGAAGTAGTAGGACAAGAGGTATCAGTGAGAGTGAGTTATAACTTTCCTTACTACAACTGTGGGGTGCAAAGTGGAGGTGAGGGTTTATTACAGAAACAAGTAGAAATACCAGAAGTTCCTTTCAAAAGTAAGAGTTTTTATCAAGAAAGTGTTGTTATTAGTAATGGTTATACGAGTTCACAAAGACAGAAAGATGCGATAAATAAAGTTGATCAACTATTTTTATCTGAACGCCTTAAGACAGAATTTTCTTTATATAATGAAGTAGAACCTGAAATAGCATTAGAAGTTCCAGAAGGGTTTCAGGATGTAGAACATGATGGTTTATGCTTTTATCATGCTGTGGCTTTACTAGAAAATAGATATACGGCTGAGGAACTTCGTACAATGGCTATAGGTCGTATTTTGAATAATCCTGTTTATTATCAGGATTTTATTACTGGTCTTAACCTTCCTGTTCGAGGTTTTGCTGAAATGACACCTCAACAAGCTGTTGAAGCTTATGTTAATTATCATATGAGACATTATGAAGGTGATGCCAACACTTGGGCTGATCACTTAATGATACAAGCTGTAGCAGATGTTCTGCAAGTAAATATACAAGTGCAAATGTTTGATCAACATGGTATGCCCCAAATACATCAAGATGGAGTTAATCAAGGTAACAATATAATTTTTCCTTTTGTAGGAGAGGGAGCAACAGCAGATGCACTTCCTTTGGTGATAGGGAACCTTAATAATTTGCATTTTGTAGCAGGTAATCTATTGAATGTTGTAGTCGATAACCCTGCGAGAGAAGACTTACAAGAATCTGTGCCAGAAGTAGTCGCAGCAGGAAATGTAGAAACATTGTTGTCCCAAGCATTTGGAGAGACGAGTTTTTCTTTCTGAAACTTGCATCAAAGCATTACATTACGAGCTTATGTCACTTTATAGTGGAGCATAGGAGTTTATAAAAAAACAGCTGCTCATATAAACATCAAGAAAAACTACGACTTTGAACTCCTTCAAACGCTTTTACTGTCTGCTATTACACCTTCTTTTTCAGCTATTGCAAGCACCATACAAGCTCTAACATATGATGGCATAATCCAGCCATATTTTTTAAAATCTTTTTTTAGATCTTTTAGTTGTAACTTAGTAAAAACATTTATCATTTCACCTCCAAGTTTAATAAATTATAAAATGATTAATTTTGTAATAACCACTTTATAGATATATATATCGATTTAAGATAAAATCAAATACTTTTTATCGATTAAAGATAAAAAAGAAGGAGAAAGACTTATTATTGGTATTTTTTTGTAAATTAATACCAAAATTCACTATACATCCGTGAGCTCTGTAGAATTAAGTTGTCCAAATAACAAATCACCTTTATCCTTAGGATCATAATCACTACTTACTTCATATAAATAATCACCAGGATCAAAATCAGGATGAGGCCTAGGTAAAAACTTTATGTGTAAATTACCTGACAATAAGTCACTCGAGTAAATAAAATAAAATTCTGATAATTTTAAGTGAGGTATTTGGTTATCTCTTTCTGAGTTTACTTCTTCAATTTCAAAACTTAAAACTTGCCCTGTAGTTTGATCAACACTTATTTTAATATTTTTATACTCACCAGATACAGTTTTTAAAAACATTCTGCTCTTAGTAACAGCACCATAATCATCATCAACTAAAGTTTTCTCTAATAATTTAGAATGATAAGGTACAGCATCTTCTTGACTTACCCTTATACCCACCAAAAATAACATAATATTCTCTATTAACTCTGGGCCACAGTTAGAATATTTTTGAACATTTGGTACAACAAAGCTATCAATAACAAAATTTTTATTTATCTCATTTAGCATATCTGGAACAATAGCCTTATTTTCGGGATCTATGTAAGTTGCACTGATTAATCCTTGCTTTTTTTGAAAAACTAGCCCTACCCAATGTTTTTTATTCAAGTTACAAATGGAAATTACATGGTTTGAACCCTGATCAAGTAATTTTAATGCTTCCTGAAGAACCGAAGAAAATTTTATTGGTTCAAAAAGAATAACATCTAATACTATGGATGATAACTGAGCATCATGCATTCTTAACTCTAAAATTTCTTTAATACCATTAGCATAATATTTATGATAGAATTGATTAATTTGTAAATTAGAATATTCCGCTGCTCCTGTCCCTTCTCCTGAGTAATTTTCGACTTCTATAGTAGCTTGCTTTTCAAGCTGATGAAAATTTTGTTCAGCACGCTTACATAGCTTATCTAATACAACTAATGGACCAGCAGTAATTATTTGTTGAGTTTTCTGTTTTAAAAGTTCCGTAAGGTTTGGATCTTGGTATTGTACAGCAGCACCACTCTCTAAAATTTCAGTTAAACCTTCTATTTTAGGAGTATTACTATTAAGAACAATAAACTTAGTACCTAAACATGAAGCGGCTATTGTATGATGAAATCTTCCTGAAACTAATATAAATGCTTCTTCTATATGACCTAACCATTCATCTAAAGACCTAGCTTTTACTACAGTCAATATATCACGAAATCCAGTATCTAATTGAAATAAAGTATTTATAAATTCACTATCATCTTTTGCTGGAAAAAACACACCATACGATGCTTGCAATTCTTCACCCCAAACATTGGTCATAGGCTCTTGGCAAGCATCACTATGTAAAAATTCTATTTTATATCCCATTTGATGCATATATTTTAAATAAGCAATAAAATTTAATATAGCTCTTTCATAATCACTGATATTTCCTTGCTCAGGCGAAGCAATATTAAAACTGTTTAGCCACATTGCAGATCCAGCGATCACTAATTTTTTTTCATCTTTTCTTCCATGCATTTTGTAATGTTCTTTTACATAAAAAGGTAATAAATCAAAGCTAGGAACTAAATTAGCTCCCTCAACTTGACCCATTAACCTTAGACTAACAGGTTCACGAATTGCTGCAGAATCAATAGTACTATAAACTAAGCTATATACTTCATTAATGTCTTCAGAATTATCCTGAGGATAAGCAGAGTGATTAACAATATGTACATTTTTTTCTAAGAATCTTTTTGATATATAGGCTACATATAGTAAACTCCGAGGAGCGGGCTTTAAGCCATGTAAAGTTCCTTCACCATTGACTACCACTATATCAGTCTCTTTTAAATCTAGAATTAGTTCTGGGTTGCTTTCAGCAAACGTATGATAATAATCTTCATTGAGAAAGTCCTGATATGTTTGCGGAGCAGATTGTATTTTATAAGTTTCAGTAATTGGTATAGATTTTAATTCATAGCCTAAATTTCTTATTTTTTGTTTGAGCATTGTACTAGTAGCAGTGCATCCAAAATGATACCAATGAGTAGTATCATTCAATAATAATGCTTTTTTAGCCATGAAATACCTCGCAATAAATCCTTATGCAGATTAAATAAAATGTTGTTTTTTGTCAATTTCTTAATTAAAATTAAGAGTGTTTTCTGTATAAGTTAGGATATATGCTAAGATTTTCACTTCCTGTGAAATCTAAATCTTTTCTATATGCAAAATAATACTTTTTACTATCTATACTTATTTCAGTAGCTTTTTCCAACAATTTATCATAATCCTTAATAGATAATGGTTTAGAATCCAAATCAAACAAGCAAACAATTTTTTTCTTATTTCTTAAAGATTTTAATACTTCATAGGAAATTTTTTCTTCTTTTAGTTCATCATACATTGAATCTATATAATTTTCAGGTATGCAAAATAATAAGTCTATCCTACCATATTCAGTGATTAATATAAAACTTCCTGTACTTCTCACAATATAAAATTCTATTATTTTATTCTCCTTCAGAATTTGATTGAATAGAGTAAGAAAGCTTTTATGAAACAAAATTTCGCTATCTTTATCCTTTTCAATGGAAGTAAGCATTAATTCGGATAATCTAGAAAAATAAGAATGCATACCTCTTGTAATTGATGCTTCTATCAACTCATATACATTACTTTTATGCTTAGGTATATATTCATCTATTAAATTATTATTAAACGCATCTATCGCAGTTTGTTCATCCGCAACCCCAGTCAAAAGTACTTTATGAAGACCACTATCTTGTATATCCTTACATAATTCTAGCCCGTTTTTTCCAGGCATATCATAATCAACTATAACTGAACTAATGATATTAAATCTATTGCTATAGAAGATACGCTTATAAATATCTGCAATATTAAATTCTACTATTTTATGCTCATACTCTTCTTCTTCAAAATTTTTGATACTGAGTTTAAACCACTCATACTCTTTTTTATTTGCTTCTATAATACTCAAAGCGTCATTTGCACTATTACAAAAACTATATGATTGTAAATTGTAGGGCAATTTTAATACTAAACCATCAAGAAAATCTTTACTATCGTCTACAAAAAGAGTTTGAGTAGGGAAAAAACATATATAAGGCTTTCTTAACTTATCTTTCATAGCTTTGATTTTATATTAATTTTAGGAAATTTCAAAATAAATAAAGTGTATACCCCTTGTTTTGACTCACATATAATTTGACCATTTATCATTTCCATAGCCAACTTGCAAAAAGATAGCCCTAACCCTGTTCCTTTTTTATTTTTACTAAAAAATTTATCGAAAACTTTTTCAACATTATATTGCGCTATTCCTATACCATTATCTTTAAAATAAAAATAATTATTACGATTGTCCTCACCTGTGTATATATCTATTCTTGGTTTCTTATTGTTAGAAGAAAAGTATATAGCATTGCTTATTAAGTTAAACAAGGCATGAACCATAACTTCTTTTGAGCCAATAAAAGTAAAATTTTTGATATTCTCTGTATGTAAATCAAATTTTTCTAATTCTGACATTGGGTAACAAGTAATAGCTTCTTCTACACACTCTTGAATCTGAGATACTTCTTTATCTATTTGTGTGTCTGGACCCTTTATATTAGCAAGTAATAAGTTTATAAACAAAAAAGCTTTATCTATTATTCGTTCCATATTAGTATTCATCTTCTTTAAAATATCAAGTTGGTGTGGATTTATTTTCTTTTTTCCTATCTTGAGATTTCGAGTTTTCTCATAATTTTGAATTAGTACAGGCAAATGATCTTTTAATCCATTTATATAATTTTTCATTGAGAGTAAAAATGTTCTCATCTCATGAGCTACAGTTCCTCCAAAAATCCTAGCAATTTCTATTTTTTGATTAAAAATTTCTTCTTTTCTCCGTGAAAAAATGCCACCAATAGCTATAGAATAAATAAAAGAATAAAATGCTAAAAAAATGATTGTGTGATTGTCAGGTACATTAATAACGCTTCCTGTTATTACAGAGTAAAACCCTATAGCAGAAATGATTCCCAAAAAAGTAATAAAAATAAAAGCTAACCAACTAGTTAGTAGTACTAGAAGAAATATAGATAATATTGTACTAATTAACCAAGATTCAGACCAATTAGTATATAATAGCATAAATGCTGAGGTAAAAGGCAAGGTTATAGTAAGAGTCAAGTACCAATATATGTAAAAATATTTTTTGCAACTTGGTGGCCAAAAATTCTTAATTAATAAAATAAAACATAAAAGCAAAGATAGAATTCTCAGATAAATAACAATATTAGATCCTGAATAATCCCAAATAAAATATGGTACAGTGTATGTTATGAAAAAGAAAATAGCGAATGTAAAATAATTGTCTCCTATATTAACTTTTTCTCTGATAATAAAACTTTTAAATTCTTTAAATAATGAAATCCTAGGTAAAATTTGTATTACTCTAGAAAATAATTGAAATTTATTTTCAAAGTTAGATATTTCTCTATAACTTAACAAATTAAGCAATGTGAAAACTACTATACCAATTAAAATACTCAATACTGTAGCATGATAAAATTTAGTAAAGAGAAAAATGATTAAGACTATTGGCAATACTATTAAACAGTAAGTCCAAAATTGTTTAGATTTTATATTAACCCTTAAAATCCCTGCAATTAAAGGTATGCCTATAAAAATTGACCAGAATAATTCAATAAAAACTATAACATTTATTACAGATAAATTTAATGAAGATATAAGTATGGCAATAATGCCAACTGCTAAAGTAACAAAACGTATAGATTTTAATTCTCCGTATTTTAGCTTTATATGTTTGGGAAGTAGATTGTTTGTGACAATAATTCCAGAGGAGTTTATATGTGCATCAGTTTTCCCCATTACAATAGCCAAAATGCTAATTATGATCATTCCCTTTAAGCCAGTAGGTAAAGTAGATAATGTCGTTACTAATGAATCATTATGATTAATACTTGGCATAGTCACTAACAATGATAAACCAACCATGGTAGTCATCCATATTAAAGCAGTTCTAATTAAACCATAAATATAGATTGAATTAGATGATACTTTACTATCACCTATCATTACTAATCTTTGCACCACTATAGGTTGGAACATATGGACCGGTATTGCAAAAAACAAGAATAATGAAAAATATTCAAAAAAATTAGGATTATCAAAAACAGATAATGAATAAGATGGTACGTTTCGTAATACAGGTATAACTCCTCCAGCGTTGAATGTTATTAGATTTGCAAGTACAGGAATAAAAATTAGTAACATCACACATTTTACTGCATCTAATATAGTAACTATTCTAACTCCTCCCATAGAAGAATAGATAGCCATTATAATTCCTGTACTAGCCAATCCTAATAACTTGCTAACATTAAAAAAATATGATAGTAGGTTGCCTATAACTAATAATTGTGTTGAAGCAGCACCTATATCAAAAACTAGTGCTGTGATTGCTGAAAATTTTTCTGCTTTTTTACCATAAAGATACCTAAACACATCAGAAACTGATACCATGGACTGAAATCTTTGATCAAACTTAGGAATAATGAATTTTGCTGAGATTAAACTATTGACTACATATCCCATGCTTGCCAATGAATAAATTATACCAATCCTATAAGTTTCATTTATTGATCCCACTATAGTACCGCTACCAAAAATAACCATGGCTAAAGACATACCTAAAATGGCAGGATTATAGTTTTTATAATACAATATATAGTCTTTTATTGTTTTTATATTTTTACCTGTATATATACCTATGAAAAGAATTATTAATATAAAGGTGATGACTATAGTAGAATCTATGAACTCTAGTGCTCGCATAATCAAGATTAATAATTTATCTTATGCCACACTACAGGGGCAATAAATTGTACTCTTAAGTCAAATAATATTTGATAATTTGACTTAAGATGATTTGTATACATTAAATTAATAGTTTTTGAGTTATTAATAAATATTTTGCCAAATATGGTTTCATTTGTATTTAATCTTGCTATGCAATCTTTACCGTTTAATTCCTCTATTTCGCCATTATGTACAAAACCTATAACAAAATCTTTAGGTTTATACTGAGGTAACATATTCTCATTTTCCACCTGATATATGATACAACCTCTATAAGATTTTTTAAAATACTCTAAATCAGCATTTATATTAAAACTTTGTCTAGCAAATTGTTCAATAAATCCGGGAAATGGTCCTAGACCTTCATCAAGCCAAGATCTATTAACCGATATTCCTTCTGTATTATATATGGCTATACACCTATCTAAACCTTTAGAGGTTAGAGGTGATTGACCTGTTTCCCACTTTCTTAAAGTAATCTCTGGCATTTTATATTTTATTTCTACCTCTTTCCTAGTTAATCCAGAAAGAGAACGCAAAAATCTCAATCTGGACTCCTTGCTATCTAGTTTATTAATATTACTATTCATTTTTTTATGAAAACTCCTCATTTCTAATGAATAGTACAACAATTAAAAATAGAAATCTAGAGATCCCAGTGTTACAGACATAAAAAGAATTAATATCACCCATAAAAATTTTTAAGATATGCTGATCATAAAAACTCTACTTTATACTGGAGTAAGAGTAAGTGACCTAATCAACGTTAGATTAATAGATATTGACTTACAGTCATGTCAAATCGGAATTATCCAAGGGAAAGGAAATAAAGACAAAACAATACCATTTCCAAATTCTTTTAGGGAAGCTCTAGCTATGCATATTAATAATATGAAGAAAAGATACGCTAAATATCTCTTTGAATCCAATAGAAAGAAAAATATACTGACAGAGCTATAAGATACATACTTTACAAGTTTATTATTCGCATGATACGCTATAAGGATTCATGAACAAGATGTTGCTAATAGGCCTTTACCAAAAAGATATCAGATTGCCACTTTTACACGTTCTCTATCCTTGGGTCCTGATAATACTCAAGATTTTGCTTTTTGCACGTTCGTTATAAACAATTTTATAGTTGCATTTTTGACGTATCTGAAAAAAGAGAGGAATATTTATAAATCTTCATTAGCTGGCTCTGTGTTGCCTGATGTTGCTATGGAGTCCTCATTTATATTGTAACAAACGGAGCGTAGTGTACGAGTAATATTAACAACTCGTCCATTGGTTACAAAATCATTTAAATGTTCGTATTGATCAGCATTATCTAATATTGAATTGCGCAATGATTGAGGTGTAATTCCTTTATTACATTCTTGCATTAAAGCCATTAAGCCCGCAATAATAGGAACAGCGTATGATACGCCAGCAACTTCACTGTCACAAGCTTTATTTCCTTCTTTTTGATTGTGGTCACTCACATGTAACCATACAAAGTGTTGTTTCTCTGGTGAATGTTCTGCAGTAATTGGAGGTACTGCAGATAAAATTTCATGACCAGGTGCTAATATATCTACTTTTCCACTGCCGTAATTAGAGCCTTGTACAGTTTGCTTGTTATTTATAATAATATCATGTCTTTGTATTTGCGGAACGCCCTCAGAATCAAACATAAGGGCTCCAACTCTTACTAGTGGGTCATATTTGCATTCTGTAGGAAGAGATGCAGATGCTGGTAACCTTGGGTGGATACGTAGATCTTCAGCCATATTTCCTACAGACACCACAGCTATCGCATTTTTTTCACATAAGAGGCGTAATTGCGTATTCGTAGCTTGCAAATTTTGTGTTGTAGTATCAGAAGATGCTGAATAGGACCAGACCGCTATGTTAGAATATTTTATAGTGGGTATTTTTTGGCACTGCTCTTTGTTTCTTACCTTATTACAAGGTGTATAATTTTCAACATCTGGAAATTTATGTGTGAATTCACCAAATGTCACGGAAACATCATTTGAGAATTTTGCATTAATTTTTGCCTTAGGTGCAATTCCACATAAAAATTTGGTAGGGGTTAATTTGCGAAAAGGAGCATATTGCTCATGGCATTCAGTGTAGCGCCCATTTATAATACTTGCAACCCTTGTGCCATGATCAATTAATTCTTTTTGTGCAGAATTAAATTGTAAAGCTCCTTCCTGTGCTTGAGAGATTGGGCCTTGTATTTCAGGATACTTACACTCTTGGACTTGATTTATAGCGTTTTTGGCAAATGCTCTGTGTTTGCTATAAATACATTGCTCATATAAATATATTAATGTTCCTTTCCCCTTTTTATCTGCTAATAAAGAGGAATTGTAACCTATCATTTTTAAGTAACTTGGACATTTTTTACTCATTTTCAGCAACCTCAAAATTAGACCCTACACAAAGGAAGCTATCAATGGTACATATAGAATTACTGATTCTGCTATCTATCAATGCTCCGGCAAGAATTCCGGTGTTTTCATTAGAAAACTCAGGTGTTTGTTCCATAAATGTGTTGATGATTTGAACGTCTATACCGCTGCCTGTTATACTGCCGCAATATGATTGGCATTCAATACTATTTTCTAAACCAAACCTCAGAGAGTTAAAAATAGCATGTTCAGAATGTCCGGCAAGTAACCCAATATTATGTTCTCCTACACCAGTTATCGCATATAAATTGAGGTTTGATATAATAGTATAGTAATTTTTTGTTCCAGATATTACACCAAATATTCCACCAAAATTAGCTTTATGAAATTTGAGGTTATATAAATTAAAATTATTTCCATCAAAATCTCCTGAAAATGGATAAGACATATTGGCAATTGGTTGAAAATTTCTATTCAAACCATTAATGTCTGTAGATAAGGCATAATTTCCTGAGGGATATAGAGTCATTGATTGTAAATCATCAAAATTGTTTATTAGCATAAACGCATCTACATCACAGTCATCACAAAAAGCTTCATAGTTGTAGGGATTGAAGTATTTATGTAAGTCTGTTGTTCCTATAGGGTTATAGAAAATTTTTATTTTGCCTTCCTTAGGAGATCTCATGGTAGCGGATTCATCAAAGTTTACAGTCGATCTAGGGTTTATTCCTCCAACACCTGGGAATAATTTTAAAGTTCCTAAACCGCGATTTTCAATAACTACATTTTCTCCAATATTGATACTATGCGTAGACTGTATTAATAGTGTCTGGTCACTGTTCCACGTAATATTGGCGTTAATGACAACTGTATGATTATAGGATAATGTAACATCTTGATTTGAATCTTGCTGAATTTGTTGCGCTATTTCTGGTGTAATCGTATATTGATTAAGGGAAGACATTAGCTGTGTTATTTCTTTTGTTAATTCATCGACGCAAGATATATGACCATCGTCTAAATTTGTTGCAGTTTTAAGACTAGAACAACTTTTATATCCTTGTTCTATTGTGAGAGTAATAGTTTGTCGATCATAAATTAGATATGAAACACCTTCAGCAACATTGTTAGCAGATGATAAGCTAAATGAAATATTTGATTCTAAAGTCATAATAAATTACCGTTTTTACAAACAAGTTTACATTATATAAGATATTTTTTAAAAAACATATAATAATTTTTTTGTAAAATGACAGGGCCATTAAGTTCTAAGAGCCATCATTTTAAAGATATAGAACTATACACAGTAGAACTTGCTAAACTTGAGAATGTATTAGAGCCAAGCGAGCTCTCTGCTTATTTAAAAAAAGTCAAAACTGCCCTCGATGCTTGGGTGACCTTTTTAACCAAACATGCATTACTAGACCGCAACAATCTACCAAAAGAGCTTTCAGATCCAGCAATTAAAAAGGCTCTTCATACTCTAGATGTTATGAATTTTTCTAGAGCTGAAAGAGAGGAGTACGAAGACCATCTCAAATGGTTACGCATGGAAGATAGCGCTATTAGAAAAGTAGGGAAGGATAATTTTAAAAAAGGAAAAGTTGAGGTTATTAAAAACATGCTAAAACAAAGTATCAGTAAAAAAGATATTGCAGCCATGACAGGAGTATCTATTGATGAGGTTGAAAAAATAGAGAAAAAAAATTAGTACTAGATTTTTTTCTGTATACTTGTATTCTGCTCGTGTAAGTTATGGTTTTTATGCTACTTGCATGAAGGTCTAATGGTGGAGAGTAAAGCGTTGACGCAGGAAAAAGTGTATGCATGTGCTTACTACTAAGCATCAAGGAGCATCTGTAGAGCAAGGCACGAGTCTTGCTAATCCTTTAGTAGGGGGAACTATAGGATTAGTGATGTCATGCGATCCAACTATAAGAAAAAGTGAAGTTATTGCCACATTACAAGATCAATCCCATCAAGTAGCCGGACTTAATGCTAATCTTTTGGATATAGAAAAGGTAGTAAAATCAATATGTTTAGGCAGTTCTGATTATAATGATGATTTATAGTAATTAATATGAAAGATACAATTCAGCAACAAAAAGAGAAGTTATTAAGCATATCTGAGAAACTAAACGACCCATATGCTCAATTTTTATTAGGTAAACACTATGAAGAAGAGCAAAACATTAGTAAAGCTATCTACTGGTATATTAGATCTAATCAACAAAGAAATTATGCATCGCAAAATCTAAATCTTCTAAAAAGAAAGTATCCAAAAAAATATAAGGATGTTGTAAATCAATATTATAGAGGAGAAGACACGGTTTAATTTGAATTTTCCTAAAAAATGTCTCTAATATATTGAGGTTGGGTGATTTTATGACTTGACTCTCAAGACAGTATCAATACCAAGCTACTGCCTAAAACCCTAAATGGGCACCTTTACATTTGTACAATTTATGGATATAATACATAGATTGTACAACTTATGGATAGGTGCCATGCTTAATAGAAAAATTACCAAATATCTTAAGAAATTAGCAAAAGATTATCCTGTAGTAACGTTAACAGGACCCAGACAATCAGGCAAAACCACCTTGGTGAAACAAGTTTTCCCTAAAAAGAACTATGTATCATTAGAAGATGTTGATAATCGAATGTTCGCCATTAATGATCCCAGAGGATTTTTATCTAAATTTAGTAACGGAGCCATTATTGATGAAACTCAGTATGCACCTGAATTATTTTCATATATTCAAACTATAGTAGATACAAACAAAAAAGCAGGGGAATTTATTCTCACTGGATCACAAAATTTTTTATTGCTTGAAAAAGTAACTCAATCTCTAGCTGGAAGAACTGCAATACTACATTTACTACCACTGAGCTATGAAGAGATTATCAAATCAAAAAAATTTGATGACGATTTATATTCCATAATATTTAATGGAGGCTACCCTAAAATATACGCATCAAACATCAACTCAACTCAGTGGTATAGGAACTACCTTAGTACCTATATTGAAAGAGATATAAGACAAATTAAGAATATAGCAGATTTATCAAAATTTCAGCTATTTATAAAATTATGTGCTGGAAGAGTTGGACAACTTGTTAATATGTCTTCTTTAGGAACTGAATGTGGAATAGATAGCACTACTGTAAGAGCTTGGTTGTCGATTTTAGAAAACAGTTTTGTTATTTTTCTTTTAAGGCCTCATTATAAAAACTTTAATAAACGTTTAGTAAAGCAACCAAAGTTGTATTTTTATGATACAGGGCTTATATGCTACTTGCTAGGCATACATAAAAAAGCAGAGTTATTGACTTATTATATGAAAGGTAATCTATTTGAAAATTATATTGTTAGCGAGCTCGTTAAGAGACAATTTAACAAAGGACTAGATCATAATTTGTACTTCTGGAGAGATAACCATGGGCATGAAGTGGATATTGCAATATCTCAAGGAGAACAAATTATTCCAATTGAAGTTAAAATAGGCGAAACAATTAATGATAGTTTCTTTACAGGCATAGAATATTGGAAAAAGCTATCACGTCATGAAAAAGCTTATGTTGTATATGGTGGTAACTCTTACCAGTTTAGATCAAATGGTACTAAGGTAATAAATTGGAGGCAGTTGCATCTCATAGACGAATTAAAATAGTTATTTGCAAATATTCTCTAAAACGGTCGTTTTTGATACTAATCCTATAAAACATAATTGTTTAACAAAAACCTGATGCATCTTGTATTAAAATTCAATATTAAAAACAAAGACTTATAATATAAGATATTTATAGTATATGATACTAATGTTTACTATTACAATTTGCATATATTAAAAATATTATGTATAATATAATTAGTTATATTTATATAGTAAGTAACATGAATATTAGTAAAACATATATGGATAGAAATGGTAGAATACTTATCCCTATTGAAATACGTAAACAATACAATATGCATCCTGGAGATAATTTTCTATTACAAACAGATGATGAAGAAATAAAGATCTTGAATATAGACACATCTATAGATGAGATGCATGCATTATTTTTTAAGCATAAATCTTCAACAGGCAAATCTGTAGTCGAAGATTTTTTGTCTAAAAAAAGGGAGGAATTTAAAATCGAACAAATAAGAGAAACAAACAAAAACAATGACAGATCCTAGATACCGAAAAGTAATTTTTGATGCATCATCTCTAATTGCTGTAATAACAAAAGAAAAAGGTTATGAAGATATAAAACCTTATTTACCATCAGCAATAATGTCTACCGTGAATGTTTCAGAAGTATATAAATATTGCATAGAAACTCAAGATATGACTAAAGATGAATGCAAGCTAATGTTGAAGATATCATCCATAGAAATATCTCCTTTCACTGATGAAGAAGCTTTAATCTCTGCATCTCTTATAGCCCATACTAAAAAGCATGGAATTTCTCTAGCGGATCGAGCTTGTTTAGCTTTATCTATATCAACAGGTTTTCCCATAGTAACATGTGATCGCATCTGGCAAAAACTTAATTTAGATGTTCAAATTATTTGTCCAAGATAATGTTAGTAGGTTACGCAAGAGTCTCAACACAAGATCAGAAGCTTGACATGCAGATTAAAGCGCTACGGGAAGCTGGTTGCCAGAAAATTTTTGCAGAAAAAATTACCGGAACACGCGCAGATAGACCAGAGTACAAAGCACTAAAGGAGTTCGTAAGAGGAGGGGAGGATACTATAGTTGTCTATAAACTAGATAGATTGGGTAGATCAATAAGGCACCTTATTCAAGAAATACAGGATTTTAAGGAACGTAATGTTGGATTTAGGTCTATACAAGAGCATATAGATACTAATACATCTGGAGGAAAGTTATTCTTTCATATTTTTGCTGCTATTGCAGAGTTCGAGAGAGATATTATAGTAGAACGTACAAAAACAGGCCTAGAGGCCGCAAGAGCGAGAGGGAAACAAGGAGGACGACCTAAAAAACTTACTACTTCACAAATAGAGATTCTAAAAAAGCTTTACGCAGATAAGAACAATGATATTTCTGATATATGTCACTCCTTTAGAATAAGCAAAGCAACTCTATATAGACTAGTAAGAAATTATAAATAAAAATGAGCACATTAAATTAGGGGTATGACGATCAATGGAACGAAAAGTTACGCATAGGTGAAAGTTTTACAACATCCTTGTTAAATTGCGTGAGTATATGTATACGATATTCCTCATCATCTATAAATTTGACAAGAGCGTTTGCAAGGCTAGAGGGTCTATTATTTGTAAATAAGGACTTAATTAATTCTGCAGCTCTAATATGTCCTAGTTTTAGAGATGCACTAATACGCAAAACGTCATCCCGGTGTTTCATGGTATATTTTAACCCTCGTTTTTTTATGCCAGCGTCATGATAAAAAGAGTTCAACTGCTGCTGCCACACGAAGTAAAATCTTCCTTTATTACAATTTGGTTATTTCAAAGCAACAAGACTTTAAAAGGAAAGTATTTTACAAACAAATGAACAAAGCTTATTGACAGGAGTTAAGAATTGTTTTAGCTATGATACGGGGGTTATATTACTAAGCAGTTAATGAGGAGGTAACATGTCTGCACAACTACTAAATCAGCTAAAAGTGATGTCTGGCGATAAAATAGGTAAAAATATTGATACACTTGCCGCATTTTTAAAAGATGATAATCAAACACAATTATTGTTAGAAGAAATATCGAACCACAAAAAAAACAATATCAGTTTAGAAGAAGGTGGAGCAGTTTACCAATCATTGCATTTACTAGGATTTACTCTAGGGATTTGGCTGGACCGAGGAGATACTACAATTTTTAAAAATGGCATAAAATTTTTATGCGAATTCATGAAGCATCCAGAACAGGCTACGGCACTAAGAGCAGCAGAGGCACTGGGTAATTGCGCGCATTTGGAAATGAGTGATAGAGAAGCAGTAATTGAGAATTTAGATCATCTTTTTGACGCCAGTAGAAAGTCGAAGTATACTCCTTTGCAGTCGTTTTTAATTGCAGAAGCTCTAAGCAAATTTGGTATAAAAACAACTAAGTTATTAAAAGTTTTCATTGACATTTTAGAACAATCATATAACAATTTCAACTGTAGCGAGTGGGGGAAACATAGCAGAGCTGTGCAATCTATAGAGAAGCTGATAGATGGAGGTTTACTGCAAGACACTCATTCTCCGCAAGCTGTTGGGTATAGCGCATTAGTTTTTAAGAGAATTGATAACTTACTTTCAGCCGCTACAGGAGAGTATAAAAAATTGAGAGAAGGGCAAGAAAGTTCTTGTGAATCTTTGCACAATATGAGCCAATTTGTTGAGAATATGAAAAACGTCAAAGAAAAAATAGCTCAATTTAAACCTGCCATGTATGATAGGCTCATAGGGGATATCATGAACCAGAGGAACATTACATTCGAGGAAGGTAGCTTTCTTATAGACTGTAAGCAGGAGTTTTTAGGTGTAAACTTGCTTAGCATTGCCTTAATGGCACATAATGAAGGTGTAATCAACCAATTGTGGAAAGAAAGGAAGTGCGCAGAAACGGATAGAATGATACTAGCTCCAGATAAGTTTGGCTTAACACCACAAGATTATGCTTTTATGGCAAAGAGCTCCAATGACACTCAAAAACAATTTGAAGAATATGAGCTTTCTGTAAAAAAGCTGCACTGGTACCAAGATGAATACTATATAAAACCTTTCATACAAGGTACTACTGTTGTCTTTGCCTGCCTCTCTGGTATACTGACTATAATAACTGCGAAGCCTTCAGGTAAAGAGGGCAGTTTGTGGAAGAATATAGTGACGCCTTTAATCGCTCTGAGTTCCGGACTCAGTGCTACACTTTTTTTGAAAGGGACTAGTGTTTTAGACGAACTTTTTTCTTTCTTTAGTGTAAGTCCGGATCGTGATTACTACAATCTTGATTCTATTAGCGATTTTGTGCAGTATAAGTTGCAGCATCCTGATATAACTTATGTTAGTTTTGCACATAAAAGCGATGCATCTTGTGAAGAAGGATACTACAAAATGCCAGCATGGCTTAAAAGTTTAGAAATAATAGATGAAGGAGATAGACCTGATCGTATTCTTACACATATAAGGTTAACGATGTGCAAGGGATATACAGAAGAAGAAAAGCAAAAATTGGAAGAAGAAAAGCGAAAATTGAAAGAAGAAAAGCAAAAATCGAAAGAGGAAATTGCGAAGAAAGATGAGGAAATTGCGAAGAAAGATAAGGAAAATGCCAAGAAAATTGCTCAGTTGAAAGAGGAAATTGCGAAGAAAGATGAGGAAATTCGTAAGATAAAGGAAGAGAATAATAAATTACAGCAGCAACAAGATGATCAGCCTAAAGAAAGAGCAAGTAGCAAACAAGATCAAAAAGAAGGAAATAATCTAGGTGTAGAAACAGCTCAACAACCTCCTGAAGAAGAGCAAAATTTGGCAGGAGAATTAGCTCCCAACGCTGGCGATGGTGAGTTGTAGCATTGTAAATAAAATCTTTTCTATTTATTAGATTGTAAAACATCTTCTCTACTTCCTGCATAATTCCCATTGTATCAGTGACATACAATCTGTCAGATTAACTCATTCTTTTGAAATTTTTTATAGTTAATGAACATTTCCGTTCAAAATAAAAAGATTAGTGTTAGAGATATAGCAAAAAGACTAGGAGTTACTTATTCTACTTTTTACAGATATTTTCCTGGAGGTCTGCTGAAGTAACAGAAAATGAAAACAAATAAGCAAATCACAATTTTATCTTTTTATCTCTTGCCAAATTACACACATGAGCGATCTCACACTACCTTAAGTTTTGAATGGTCTCTATTTAGCTTGATTTTATGAACTCATTATTAAAATACCTTGATATTAACAAGTTTTTAATGTATGTATTAATAAAAGCTGACTATTTGGTTAATGATAAAAGCCTGCTGGAGCTAGGCTTTGTTAGCTGTGCAGATTCTACAAAACAGCTCTCTATAAAGGTTTGAAGTGAATTCTAGCCAAAGCAGGCTAAATTTGCTGGAGGACGAAATGTTAAAAGCTAAAAAACATATGATCTTTGGGTCGCTATTTATTAGTTTTGCATATATTAGTATGCAATATAATTCCCTTTTTAAACAGCGCGATGTTAATTGCAATAACTGTAACAGTAATAAAAATAATACTGATAACTTTATACACACAAAATATCAACCTTTTATGCTCATTTCTTCTAATTTTTATATCAAATCATTGTTACAAAAAAGCGTAGATCAAATTCAGCAGCATATATTTCAACCTATTTACGAATTAGATACACTCTCGTTTGAGGTTGTATCAAAATTGTATAATATGGATACTTATAAGACCTATTTGTGTAAAGATACTTTAAATAATGAAGCTCATGAGATTTTTAATAGTTATCTAACGCCTCTATATCATTTTTTAGAAGACCGGGGTTGTATCAAAATTGCTTATATGGAAGGACTAGACGGCAGATCTTGCGCTGATTTCCACTGTAATACTTTATCAACCTTCTCACCGATAGCTGGTGATTTTGTATTTTACAAGACTTGTACGAGAGAATATAAGGCGTTTGCAGGTTTAAGTGAAAATACAAGTTATAATGCACAAATATATGATAAATTTAAAGCAAACTTATATGCATCTCATCCTTATTTTCCAGTAGATAATTTAGAATTGACAGGCTTTGACCTTGCAAGTGTTAAAGCGCCTAATAATTATACAAAAACTAAATCTACAAATGATATTTTACTTTGCCCTACATTTTTCTTAACTCAACACAACTTAACTTTAATAGATGTTATTTTGCATGAAATGCACCACTCTATTAGCAATGGTGATGATGAAATAGTAGAAATAGGTTATAGCAAAAAATTATGTATTCAACATGCATTAAAGTGTGATATAGAAATTACAGCAAAAGACCCTACTTGTTTTTCAATGCTTTTCGAAAATGTGCTCTGAACATAAAATGAACAATAGACTCTTTAGCAAAATATTGTATACTTGGATAGATTAAGGAGGTAAAAATGACATCTTACATTAAACCAAATCTTGTACTAAATTACTTTGATACTACAAATGTCACAGTTAACCTTAAACTTTGGAATGACTCCCCGAAAGATTTAATGATACCAGAAGGATTATTATCGAAAAATCTGTATCATTGGAAGTATGTTATAGAACCTATTGAAGGAACAACCAATGTTAATTGTAAACCTATGCATTATCCTTCTATAGTAGCTCAAAAAAATTTAGAGCTATTAGCTAACGAATTTCTAGCAAGTAAAGTAAATATTGCATCAATATGCGATTTTAAGGATGCTCATCCAGGAGAATATAAAGTTACTTATTCTGCACCCGTAGTACCTTGTTTAAAGGATAATGAAAACTTTTGTGATTATGAGCATATAAGATTAGTTGCAGAAAATACCTTTGAAATAGAGTAATAGAGTTTTGTAATCTAACGTACCAAAGGCGCACTGGTTCGAAGAACGTTGTCGTGTACCTTGAGTTCAGTAGCGTAATGCGCTGTGTAGTAGTTACAAATAATATGTTTACTCATCAAAGGTAAAAGTTTTGCAACATCTTCATGCTTATTTGTTAAAAAATCAACTGACATTGTGTCTCAAGAAACGAGGGTTTAACGAGAGAATAAAAAATAGTTGAAAAATCATCTAAATCATATATCATAACCCCATCTCAATATAGTGTATCATAATAAATGAGAAATAATAGAAAAATTGGTTATGCTCGAGTTAGTAAACATGATCAGGATCTGGATTTACAAATCAATGCACTTAAACTTCAAATCCTTGTGTGATGGGGCCATTGATACTACAACTGCTTCAGGCGATTTAATATTTAATATATTTTCATCACTTGCTCAATTTGAAAGAAGATTAATTCAAGAAAGAACTACAGCTGGCCTTAAAGCAGCTAGAGCTAGAGGAGTAAAAGGTGGACGAAAAAAAGTACTAGCAACAGACCCAAAAGTCTTAACAGCAAAAAAAATATGAAATCTGTAAAATTTTAACAATCTCTAGAGCTACTTTCTATCGATATATCGCAATTTCAGATGATAGAAATTCCTTAGCGTAACTTTTCGTTCCATTGATCGTCATACCCCAGAAAGAGTAGGAGAATTTTTCTTCCATAAATGCATTTTAAGAGGGTAATTTATGAAATTATATGTATTTTACATTAGGGCTCTAAAAATACCTAGAAATTGATTTATATGGGGTTGTAAGCCCAAACCCCCGTATTTTCCGATTTTATCTTTTTCTTCAAATTTTGCCTTGTTTTTCCAGTATATAGATAGTTTGTTATTGTTTCAAATTTTATTCTAGGCTATTGTATGGTCTACAAAGATATGCTGTTTTACATTGTGAATATTTCCCCTTTTTTTCAATAACTATCATTATATTTTTATATTTTCCATTAATGCATCTAGATCCAAAAGCTGTTGGCTTCTTTTCTTAAAATTATAATGACCCAAAAGATGTATGTGTTGCCAAGCAACAGGTGAGATTTTACGTAATTTTTTTGACATCCTATCACTTTTGTAGAGTTGTTGCTTCTCAAGCAAATCAGAAAGTATTGCTGAATTGTAATAGATAATGGCATTAGCTACCAGTCTTCCGCACTGATTACTAATTTCTATATCTATATCAGTTTTGCCATGAAGCTCCTTCTTACCATTAACTTGTGCAATAGCGGCACGTAGATTGTGATATGATTCAATTCTATTTTGAGAATGATGCACTATTTGCTGTAGCTTTGAATCAGACAAGTACTTCAATGTATATATACTACGCTCTAGTTTGTCATACTCAAATAATGCTTGGCGCATTTTATTTGTATGAGTATAAGTGCACAATTTTTTAATTATGATACTTTGAGTAGTTTCTTTAAGAGCTAGGGTTGCCATAATTCTTTTGAGATTCGGCCACTCGTCAATGATTAATTGTTCTTTTATTTGCCCAACAGGCTTTACTAGATATTTCCTATATTTTGATAATTTTTTAGCGCAGTAAAGATGATTGAGCTGGGTATATAGATTTCTAAAACGTGGAGTAAATTCGTATCCATACCAGGATAAGATTGCAAAATTTGCTTTGTTTATTGAGTGCATATCTCCAGAAATAGCACTGGGTTTGATGTCAGAAGTATTGGATTGTAAAATATCGTAGACATAATAACTTTCATGTTCATTACCCCCAATAACTTGAGTTTGTAATGGAATATGATTAGAAAGCAAAGTATAGGCTACTACCCCACGTCCTTTATGTTTTGTGGAGTGTCGTGCTTTTAGTGTTGCATACTCAAGCTCATATTTTTGACCATCTACTGCCCCATAAATAGCATTCAAATCAAAGCAGTAATATTTGAAAATATTAAGCTCTGTAACAGCATTAGTAATTGCATCGTTAGAGTTTGTTAATGTAGCAAGTCGTAAGTACTGCTTATAAGTATAGTTAATATTATGATAATCTATGTCACTAGTTTCAGCCATCTTAAAACTACCATAATTCATAGCTTGTGCCATAATGGAAGCAATTAATATATCTTTCTCTGCTTCTTGTTTGGCATAACGTGGCTGTAGATGGAGAAAGGTAGATAAAAAATTACACTTCTTATCTACAAATCTAAATATATCAATGATGCTTCTCAGAGGTATTTGGTTATAAAACTGCTCCTGTACTTTCTTATCATTTGCTCTAATTTTATTCCATATTAAATCTTGAGTATCATGGTTGAATTTTAGATGGGATAGCTTGCCTTGGTTTAATTTTTCATTAAATGTGATCCAAAGATTATTGAGTATTTTTATTCTTTCTTTTAGGTGCTTTTTTATAGTAGTTTTAAATAAAGGCAAATCTAGTTCTTTGATTTCAGATTTCTTGCTTGACAAGGAAATAAGCTCATGGTCTAAATGCTTGTATTTGATACTATCATTTAAATATAACTCTCCTTTTAGGAGATAACTTGTTTTAAGATAAAGCCAAAATTCATAACAGTTTCTATTTATTTCAGCATTTTCATTTACTAGATATGGCTTTAGATTTTTTGGTATAACTTTAAACATAGCTTTATGGCTAAAATCTTCAAAGCTTTCTTTGAAATGTTGAATGATAGTAATCCATATGCTGTTTGTATCTATGCTAGAAAAATCAAGTTTAGTGAATAATGGTCGAAGGTTTTTAGTTATACGCTTGATATTCTTATCAACAAATTCCCATCTTAAAGATATTTCACTTGGTTTATTGCTTAGATATTTTACTGTCTTCTGCAGTTGGTCACGTGATAGTATATTAAAAGCCATTTTCTTAATAGATTCAAATTTAGTAGCATCTTCAAAATCTTGTAGAAAAAGCTCTAAAACATTTCCTATCAATGGTAGGTTACTGTGGCACCTAGTATAATCTTGTATCATCTCTTCTTGAGCATAGGATTTTGCTTCATTATAAAATTTGGTTACTTTATAGCAAAATGCATTAACTAGATTATCTGTAATTTGTTGGTAACGCAACCAAACATAACATAGCAAATATAGATTTGTTGTTTCTGGCCTAAATCTGCGTAATTCATAAATTGTATAATAATGTGCAAGACTAGCAAAATGAGTGATATTTTGTTGAGATATTTTTAAAGTCGGCAATATCTCTTTAGCAATCTTATACAAAGATTTAAGCGTTTCAAATTTTTCTATTTCTTCTGAAATCATGCCATATTTAAAGTCTTTTGTGTCTTGTTTTAGTGCAGCCAGTTTTGATAAGGTATCTTGCTCTTTTAAAAGAGCTTCTAAAGCTTTATTGCTTTCATAATCTACAATAGATTTAAGTATTTTGGTTAAGCGCTTATATTCTCTACTAATTGCCCTGCTTATAATATCTTGTAATACAGTGTAGTTTGGACGTATAATCTTGCTCTTTTTTAAAAAACTAAGGAGCTCAGTAAGTACAAAAGTTATGTTGATGTCTCTCCTAGTAAATTTTGCTAACTTCCTATTTACTATATTTGCAAACTGCTTAGACCAAGGTTGATACTGGAATAATGAACAAATTTTCTTATGCTGCAAATAGTACTCATACTTAGTAATAGGTACTGGTGTAAAATTTCTATCAGAAAAATATCTGTTTAAAATAAAAGCGATATCTTCTGCAGGAATATCTTGCCACTTAAAATGAAAGAAGGTTTGTTTTGCTTTGAAATACCCTATCTGTATAGCACAAAAAACTTGTGCATATAGCTTTGAACGACTGAGTATAAATTGAACTTCTTCGCTACTAAAGGTAAAATATTTCTTTCTCTGTGGGTCATTAAAATCTGGTAAAGCATACAAAACAAATTGTTCAAACTTAGATAATATGGTTAATCTTTTATTGCTAGCACGCATAAATTATATTCAAATTAGATGTTGTATAACGAACGTCAGTATATTATCATTTTGATAAAGCAAAAGATTTTATAACATATATCTTTTTTGTATAATTTTTATATAAAAATTAGATTATTATTTAACAGCTGCAAAAAATGGCCAAAATAGTTGCTTATTTAAGAATATCTACTGACAAGCAAGATCTCAATAATCAAAAGCTTGAAATTTTAGAGTATGCACGCAAGCACGAATTTAAAATTACTGAGTTTATAGAAATAACCGTTTCTTCACAAAAAGGTATAAAACAAAGACGCATAGATGAATTGCTGCAGAAATTAGAAGATGCAGAAGCTTTGATTGTAACTGAGCTTAGTAGACTCGGTAGAAGCACCGCTGAAGTCATAGAACTTATTAATAATCTGATAAAGCGAAATATTCGTATCATTGTTATAAAACAAAATATTGATATCAAACAAAAGCATGATATGCAGTCTAAAATAATGGTAACAATATTTTCTTTGATAGGTGAACTTGAACGAGATTTAATAAGCATACGTACCAAGGAAGCATTAGCTGCTAAAAAAGCTCAAGGTAAAATATTAGGAAAACCCAAGGGCACATTACAAAAAAGTAAATTTGATAAAGATGTTCCCAAGATTAAAGAATTACTCGGGTATGGGTTATCAGTTCGAAAAATGGCTAAAGTACTGGGATATACAAATCATATATCACTGTCAATTTACATAAGAAAAAGAAGGGAAGCCATAATAAATTCTTAATTTCGGAAAATACGGGGGTTTAGGCTTATAACCCCAGTCACTTCTTTAATTGATAGATTGGGATTCTGTGTCAACCATTTTGCTATCTCTTCCTTATGATGATTCTTAATTAGTATACCATCTTGATGCTTACTTTTATTTACCAATGATTCTATCTCATTATCTCGAATTTGTCTGGCCCATCTATGTATAGAAGTTACATGTACATCAAATACTTCTGATACTTTCTTTAGACCATTTTTATATGATGACATCACTGCTTTAAGTTTGTTAGTTGTTGTGCTATTAGTTCTGAATTTTGATAATAGACTCTTGGCTCTTTCATATATCTCTTGGTTAATTATTGTTTTTGGCATTATTCCCACCATTATTAAGTTAATAACTCAGAATATAATAACAGCTTTCTTAATATTGTACATATCCTCTACTATTAAATGTGAGAATTAGTATAATAGATGATTCACGCGGTATAATTGCAAGGCCAGCTGAGAAACTGTTTAAACTGTCGTAATAATGATCCAGTAGATGGCTTAAAGGCACAAGATCAAATTTTCTCTAAGATTTCAGACATTGGTTTTACAATGACGATAAATCTTTGATCATTGTGTGAGAGAGTAGCAAAAACTTAAATTTTATTGTTAATGTAAGAGATGTTCATACCAAGGTAATACGATGATCAGTATTGCTAGTATAGTGATAATCCAAAAAATAGTTTTTAAAGTTTTGATATAGGAGATGTTAGGTTTTTGTATGTATAAAACAAAAAAAGTGTAGGATAGAGAAAGAATCATCATTACAATAGCATAATTTCTATAAGGGGATAAATATCCTAATATACTTAAGCTAGCACCACTAAGTCCTAGGATTAACATTGCAAAAGGGGCTATACAGCAAGAGAGTGCAAAAAATGCAGTGAATACCGAAAGAGCAATTCCTGTTTTAGGGTAGCAACATTTCAATAATTTTTTTCTAGTCATCGCAACATTGCTGGTTGTCTGAGGTATCTGCATCTTTATAAGCTTTATAGGCCTTTAAAGCCCACATTTCACCTACACAACCTCCCATGACAGAAGCAATGGCCAGTATTTCTCCAAGTTCTTTTTCAGTAATGCCTAGTTTTTTAGCTTTTTGAATGTAGAATTTAAAGCATGGTTCGCATTTAGTTGATACTCCCCAAAGAGCAGCAATTAATGCTTTAAGTTTTGCTGAAAATGCACCGTCGTTAAAGATCACTTCTTCGCGCATTTGGTTTAATTTTCCTGCAGTATTGTAAGTTACCTTTGAGAAGTCATGCATGTGGCTCAAAGCTGGATCAATATTAGTAATATCTTTTTTCATCATAAGTATTTTTAGATTTAATATCTACTAGATTAATTATAGCATATTTTATAAGTACAAAATATTTAATTTTCATGTTTTTCAATGAGATCATCTATATTAAAGTTATTTTGGTATAATGGGCAGGATAAGCTATTGTGTATTTCACATTGAAATAATTGTTTCAATAATTTTTGTTTATATAGTTTTAGAGTAGATATTGTATAATCAATTTTGTTTATTTTTTTGTTAATGCGTTTTTGGGTTTCTGGGCAGTTAATTTTATGTGTAGAGATTTCTAGTAATTCTTTTATCTCTTTTAGAGAAAAGCCTAATGATTTAGAAAGAAATATAAATTTTAGAATTTTTATTTCAGAGTTTGAGTATTTTCTATAGTGATTTTGCACTCCCCTAAGTTTACATTTAACTAAATCAATTTCTTCATAATATCTAATAGTGTCAGTTTTTATTTTAAATAATTTTGCTACTTGTCCTATTGTATAATAACTTTCTTTCATAAAGTTAGTAAAACATTTAATTTCCTTTCTCATAATACATGAATTTTAAATAAATAAAAAATAATTTTTATTTTACTGTTGACATTGGAGTATACCCCTGGGTTTATAATGCATCTAGTGGTAAATAAATTATGGAGGTAATCAATGAAAATAGCAATCATAGGAAGCGGATCAAGCGCATTTGCAGCAGGAATTTATGCAACTAGCAAAGGAGCTGAAGTTAAAATTATCGAATCAGGCACTTTAGGAGGAACATGTGTTAATGTGGGATGTGTTCCTTCTAAAATATTTATTCGTGCAGCTCAACTTGCTCATGATCAACAACATCATTCATTTGCAGGACTTAGCAAATCACTCCCAACAGTATCAAAAGGAGCCTTAGCAGAACAACAACAAGCTCGCGTTGAAGAATTGAGACAAGCAAAGTACCAACATGTTCTTGATAGTAATCCAAATATTCAATATGTGCAAGGATTTGCACATTTTATTAATAAAAATACTTTAGCCGTAGATCAGAGTGCAGGGGATCCTATCCTTGTAGAAGCGGACTCTATTCTTATAGCTACTGGTAATTCTCCTTCTGTTCCAGATATTCCAGGACTGCAGGACGTTCCGTATTGGACATCTACAGAAGCACTACAAAGTAATGTTTTACCTGAGCATTTAGTTGTTATAGGAGCGTCTGTTGTTGCAACGGAATTGGCTCAGGCTTTTTCACGATTAGGTTCAAAAGTTACAATGATTGCAAGAAGCACTGTTTTATCAGGTGAAGATAGTGATATAGGAGAAGGACTTGCCTCGTTTTTACAAGAAGAAGGTATGAATATTATGTTTAATACTGGAATTGAATCAGTATTGCATGATGGTAGCACTGGATTTCTTGTGAACACCAATAAAGGACAGGTTAACGGAGACCAGTTATTGTTAGCAGCAGGAAGGCAAGCAAATACAGCTAAATTAGGCTTAGAGAATGTTGGTGTACAAACTGATGCAAAGGGTCAAGTAATTATTGATGAGTATTTTAGAACCAATGTCGATAATATTTTTGCAGCTGGAGATTGTACAAACCTTCCGCAATATGTATATGTCGCTGCTGCTGCTGGAACTAGGGCAGCTGCTAATATGCTTGGTAAGTCTGTTAAGCTTGATTTGAGTGTACTACCAAAAATAGTTTTTACTGATCCGCAAGTAGCAACTATTGGTTTGACTGCTGCTCAGGCAGAAGCAAAAGGAATTCCTACTACAAGTAGAGTTCTGACATTAGACAATGTTCCGCGTGCTCTTGCTAATTTTGATACACGTGGATTTATTAAATTGGTGGCAAATAGCGATACTCACAAAATAGTTGGGGCTCATATCTTAGCTCCTGAGGGAAGTGAAATAGTACAGACTATTGCAATAGCAATGTCTAATCAAATGACAGTTACTGCTCTGTCAAGCAAATTATTTCCTTATTTAACTATGGTAGAAGGATTAAAATTATGTGCGCAGACATTTACAAAAGACGTAAAACAACTTTCTTGTTGTGCAGATTCGGGGGTATTTGATGAAGAAGTTGTGCCTGCTACTCAAGTAGCTAAGAAGAGCTGTTGTGGTAGTAAATCTGTAGAGCCGGATGTAAAAGCCATTCAAAATTATATGGGGCATGTAGCTATTGCAAGTGCAACTGGATTAAATCTGATTGAGAATAAAGCAGCTATATCTTATTTTTTTACAGAAGTAATTCCTGTTTTTACTACAGAAAATCATAGTTTAAACAACTCTAGCTTCTTACAAGAAAATGGTTTGTGGATAGGTGCTCATGCATTATGCGGTGCAGCTCTTGCATATTCACTTCCTGTTGACACTTCTGTAGCCAGTAAAGCACTTACTCCGGCATTGCACACTTTAGGCTATGCAGGGAGGCAGCTTTTTTATTATCAACAAAAACAAATTGCATTACAAGCACAAGATCATAATGAGTATTCGATAAAAGACTTTGTAAACACTCATGGATATTCAATGTTTGTTGAAACTGCATTTGTTACTCTTACTTCAGCTTCACATAATATGTTAGGTAATAATTACAAAGCTATTGTTGTTGATGGAGTTTCTGGATTAGCCCTAAGTGCAGTAAAATATAATTACATATATGGAGTACAAAATGGTGAAATAGATACGAATGTTTCAAGTTTTTCTGGGCAAGCTTTGCCTTATATTGCTTGCTTAGCTAGTGGAGCTGCAATGTATTCAGCTTCTTTATTTACTAGGCATGATTTTGTAAGTGCACATTCTTCTGTATTTGCGATAGCAAAAGCAACTATGGCAATTAACATGTTGTCTTTGATTCATCAAACAACAAGCTTAGTTACAAAATCAGTAGATGATGTATTGACTTCTATAGAAAATCAAGCAATTGAATTTATCAAAGATGGGATTGAAGGTTTTTATCAGACTATGAATATTTGGCAAAGTGAAGAGTCTACTACTATAGGGGAAACTCCAGTCAATTTACAAGCAGAGGAACTATGACAATGAGAGGCGCCAGAGTAACTTTACATAAATGTTTTGCAGCGACGCTCGTTACTTCGTCTTTGTTATTTTTGTATAGGATTGCTCATCCTTATGAACCTATAAAATCTAGTAAACCAAAAGTAAAGATAGATGAAGGTCAGATTTTATCCTCTAAAGTAAAACATAAAACGGATCATGATCTTTGTGTGTCATCAAAACATCATTCCGATAAGCATTTATCTGTAATGTTAAAATTTTTTAATTCTAACAAATCTGCGGTTGTGAATTTTATTCAAGACTATACTAGTCAATATCCTAATTATCACTCCAGTAAATTTTCAGGATATTACAATACTAATAAGGTCTATAAGGACTATCCTACGGTAGCTATAAGAACAGGAATGTCACAAGACTTAATAGAAAGACTAAAGCACGAAATAAGAAAAACTTTGAAGATGCATGAGCAAATAGCAGGTATGGTAGAAAAGCTTACTTTTAAAAGTACAGTGTATAATCCTTTCTCCTTACAGTTTGAAAATTCTATTCTTTTTACTCCTTCAGCAGTCGAGTTTTATCAATTCATGGAAGAGACTGTCTATGCACATTTTCCTGAGATTAAGGGAATAATGTTTGAAGGTTTAATTGTGAAAGCAGGAAGCACTGCTTTAGGAACACATAACGCAAGAAATGCTGCTGTAAATTACCCAGTACCTTTTAAAGAAAAGTTGCTAATGCCAGAAATGCAAAAGAGTTTTTGGGTTACTTTGACAGAAAGCTCATATAGTACGCAGCCTCTTATGATATTTGAAGATGCTGTAGCTGAGACGCCAAGCATAGCCTATATGTATAAAACTATAAAACAACACAGCAAAATTTTTTCTTTAGAAAATTTGCAAGCGATTGATGCTGCTTTTTATAGATACACTTCTAACGCTACTCCTCATGCTGAGAAAGTAATTGCAAATTTTTACATACATGCAATGTATTTACAAAGCAAATATTGTGATGCAGAAAAAATATATGGTTATTATTGGGAGTTACAACCAGGTGAAGGGATTGTTTTTAACAATTATAAAATTCATGGAGATGGTACTTTGCCTCCATCTAATGTTGATAGAATCACAGTGGCACTGCGGGCTTTTTCTACTACCAAAACCTATGAAGAAACTTTGGGTAAACCTCATTCATTATTGCAAAAAGCTATAGATGAGAATGAAGAACAAAGATTATGTGTCTTAAAAATATTTGGATACGAAGATAAGAAAGATTTCTTGCAAACATTATACGGAGAAAATTACAATGGCACATTATTAGATATGCCATTTGCTGCTTTGTTAACAGATATTGGGATGGGATATTCTGGAATGTATAAAGGTTCAGAGAGGATGGATATCCTAACATTGCCCGAAGGTTTAAAAAGGCATTATGAAAGAAGTAAGGATTTTTTTCAAAGTGAGGAATATGTGCTCAACGAAGATGCTAAACAATGTATCGAAACTTACTATCACAATGCACAAAAGCGAGATAATAGTAATGGCTATTTTTATGGGCATACTTTAGGTGATGTAGTCTCATATGTAGCTTATAAAGCTTCTAATCTTGTTGGCTACAATAGAGAAGTACAAAATGACTTTGTTGAAAATTAAAAATAAGGAGCACAAATAAAAATTTTAGATGAATCTCATTGGTTATTAGATATGACAGAGTTTAAGAAAGCAATATACCATGCTGTTGCACAAGTTAGTTTTCACTATCATGATGCTCCTTGGACTGTTAAAGAAACCATAATAGCTTTAAAATCTATTTTAGAACAAGATCTTTCTGATTTAGAACTCTATCAACAAATAGATCGTTTTTGTACAACATTACCAAGAATTCAAAGTCATCTCAATAGTAAGCTCAGAAATATGTTAACAGTGTTTGATCATTCTGTTCATGAAGTTGTTATAGAGTCTCTTACTGTTTTAGATGCAAATGTGATTGTTCAAAATTGGGCATCTTTTCCTAACACTCAAGGAATAGTAATTGCGATTGGATTTAATGCCGCATCACATCTTCACGTTATACAAATACAAAATAACATAGGCCATACTACTGTTTATTTACACGATCCTATACATCAATTTGCAGCTAGAGTTGATTTGCAACACAGAATTCAACCTACCGATGTTTTGCTTAAAGAGCGTCAAATATTGAGATCGTATAAGGCTTTAGCTAATAATCCACGTCATACGTTAATTCAATTTATGGAATCTAACAATAAGCCCGATGTTTTAAGTGTGGTTGACCCTGATAAGTTTTGTCCTGATGGTGAAATAATACTAAAAATGTCTGATGGCTCTTTGGAAACTATTAATATGCAAGGTAATACTCTATTTCTGGGAGAATCAGATATATTTCATCATGATGATCAGGTACATTTTACTTTAATTAATGGAGTTGATGCAACAGAAAAAGATATACCAATCCGTATTTGGCATAAGCCTTGGCAAAAAATGCTAAGCCTAGAAGTAGAAAACCCGAAAGCTGCGCAATATAAAATAGAAAGTGATCCTGAAATTCTGCCACCTGCAAGGCAAAAAATCATTATTGCTCTACATGGACTTTTTGGACATAAGGGAATGTATAATGATATGGCAAAAACTTTACTTGCACTCTCAGATCCAGATGAATCATTGTTAGTTATTGCAGCTGATTGGCCTACATATGGGGCGTCTTCTGATCGTGATCAACCTATGCCACCACTTGCAACTATGAAGCAATATTTTATGGCACTACTAAATCATATTGTAACTACGTATCCTGATAGTGAACAATATTTAGTAGGAGAGAGTTTAGGTGCAACTATGATTTTGGCTTGTAGTAGAGAAATAGAAGCTTTTCAAGCATTACATTCTTGTATAAAAGGTGCTATTGCTATGACTCCTGCTATCCATGATCCTTCAACTAACTTATATCTTCAAAAACGCTTTATAGGATTTTCTACTACTCCTTCTGTATTTCGTGCAATTTGGAATGATGATCCTGAAGTTAATCACCAGCATGCTGTTGCAAGGACACGGGCAACCATTCCCTATTTATCAGAAGCATTTCGTGATGTACAGCATTGGTCTCAAGAGATTCCATGTGCTGTTTTTCTTGCATCTCATGATAGTGTAGTAACCAAACCACCAGCTTTAGCTCTTTACCGGTCTTTAAAAAATGACAAAATAGTTTTTTATGCTTTTCCTTCGCGTCACTTATTGTTGCAAAGTCGCCCAGAGGGCGCAAAATATATTGATAGGCACACCATATACCAAGATATAGCATCTACAGTTTCTTCTATGAGCAGTGGAGATTTTTCTTCTTCTACTACTCTTCCATATTCAGGTGCAGTTAGTGCTGAGACAATGATGTGGTACGAACAAGTATACAGAAGTTATAGTATTTCTTGTTGCAAGAGAGTTACTGGATATTTAACTGAATGGCCAGGTGATTCTGCAATGAAGTTGCCTGTGTTAAAATCTAATGCACTTTCTATATCTTCTATATCTAAAGAAAAAAAAGATTTTGCTCCTCTAAAAGAATCTTTATTTGGGATCTTTCCGGATAGGATTCAAGCTGCAAATTTCATTGAACATCCTGTGGTAGGGGATGATGATTGTGGTTTTCATGTACTGGGTGTTACTCGTAGTCAATTGGTAGATCGCCTCTTACCTTTAGAATATGATCTAAATGCAAGACAACTCTTGGTTCCAGAAATAAGAGCTACTTTACTTGTAGGTGATGTACCTGAACATATAAAACCGGCTGTGTGGCGTGAGCTGAAACATCAATATCAAATTGCTTGGAAGGAATTAGACCGTATAATGATAGAAGCAAAAACAGGCATTGATGAACCATATCCAGATGAACTTGGCTTAAGTGGAAGAGTAGATTGGTTGAATGAACGTATTACAGCTGCTGCAACGCAAACATTAACAACAGTCTTTTCTACTTTTGAAGAAAAAAATCAAGAAATTGATGCATTCTGTCAGCTACCAGAAACATTTACTACCTATGTTAGGTTATATGAAATTCCAAAAACTTTATGGCTAGGATATCAAACAGCTTTATTATGGGCTCAAATATCTCATGTAAGTTTGATGATTTGGAGAAAAAATACCGACGATGCTAGTATGTTGACATTAATTAATGTTCATCAAGCTACAGAAGAAAGCAATGTTATTCATATGCTTCATACATCGGGGTTCACTCATTTTAATTTATTAGAGCAAACGAATATACGTAATCTTGCTGAAGAAAGAGATTCTGTACTTAGATGGAATCAAGTATCAAATGATTGGTCGTTAGATCATACCTTATATGAATTACTTGTTCATCAAGCACATAGAACACCTGATAATATTGCAGTAATTGCTCATGATAAGACCTTAACTTATAGAGAGGTCTTAAATTATGCAAATCGTATTGCGCACACTCTAAAGGAGTCTGGTGCTATACCTAATCAGCTTATAGCAATATTAATGCATAAAGGTTGGGAGCAAATAGTTGCATCTTTCGGTATAATTGGATCGGGAGCTGCATTTTTGCCGATAGATGCAGACTGGCCTGAAACTCGTATTCAGCAAGTAATGATACAGGGGCAAGTAAGGTTAGTTTTAACGCAACAAGCTGTCTTTGAAGAATTATCTACTAGTAGTGTTTTATCAGAAGTGACTTCTTTTGTTGTTGATAACGATTTTCAGCATTTTTCTTCTTTAGCTACAACATTACCAAGACAACAGCGATCTAATGATATTGCATATGTTATTTTTACATCAGGATCTACTGGACAACCAAAGGGAGTAATAATAAGTCACCAAAATGCATTAAATACTATTCTTGATATTAATCAGAGGTTTAGTGTTAATGAGCATGATAAAGTATTAGCATTATCTAATTTAAGCTTTGACTTAGCAATTTATGATATATTTGGCATATTGTCTGTTGGTGGGGCTATTGTGTTACCTGAGGCAAATAGGGTTAAGGAACCTAGTCACTGGATTAATTTACTTACAACTCATCAAATAACCATGTGGAATACTGTACCGATGTTTATGCAAATGTTAGTAGAATATTTGAACCATTTGCCAGACAATGCTCATCCAGCGCTAGAAAATACTTTGCGAGTGACATTGCTCAGTGGTGATTGGGTTCCTTTAGAGCTACCTTATGATGTACAGCATCATTTTACTTCAACTCTTTTTATTAGCTTGGGAGGTGCAACGGAAGGCTCTATTTGGTCAATTATCTATCCTGTTGAAGCTATAGATCCTGATTGGAAAAGTATTCCTTATGGTATGCCTATGACTAATCAGCATATGTATGTATTGGATGAGCAATTAAATTATACCCCATTTGATATCATTGGAGAGATTCATATTGGTGGTAAGGGTGTTGCTTTAGGTTACTGGAATGATCCAAAACGTACTGCAGTTAGTTTTATAACCCACCCTGAAACTGGAGAACGCTTATATAAAACAGGTGATTTAGGAAAATGGTCTAGTAAAGGATATATTGAATTTATTGGTCGTAAAGATACTCAGGTAAAGATTAGTGGGCATCGTATTGAGTTAGGAGAGATAGAATCCTCTTTATCTCAGCATCCTAGTGTAAAACAATGTGCTGTAGTAACTTGTGATCAAGGAAAACAAAAAAAGTTAGCAGCTTATGTTGTTCCTAATAGTGTAGAAGCAGAAAAATTTATAGATTGCGATGAATATACCAAAGATTGGACAGAGGTTTATGAAGGAATATATCAAAGCAGTACAGTGATTGACCCGACATTAAATACTGCAGGATGGCGTAGTAGTTACACAGGAGAGCTGATTTCTGAACATGAAATGCGTGAATGGGTAGAGAATACAGTTAACCGTATTTTAGCTTTAAATCCAAAAAATGTTTTAGAAATTGGCTGTGGAACTGGATTATTAGTATCTCGTATAGCACCTCATTGTACTTCATATATTGCTACAGATATTTCACCAACAGCTGTTGCAATGGTTCGAGTATTGGCTGAAAGTACCACTCATTTAAATCATGTCACAGCTCTTCAACGTCCAGCTGATGACTTTTCAGAATGGGATGTTTTAGAAGTAGACACTATTATTATTAACTCTGTAACACAGCATTTTCCAAGTGCAGAATATTTGCTAGAGGTAGTTAACAAAGCTACAAAATTACTATTACCTTCAGGATGTTTATTTATTGGCGATATCCGCAATCTAGATTTACTGGAAGCATATCATGCTTCTGTGCAACTTCATAAAACAACTACTCATTTATCAAAAGATGAATTTTTAAGAAAAGTTCAAGCACAGATGCAGCATGAAAAAGAATTGCTTATTTCTCCTGATTTTTTTTACGCATTAAGAAATGCTATTCCTGGTTTGCAGCACGTGCAAGTTCAGATAAAATCTGAAGAGCTTCACAATGAGATGAGTAAATTTAGATATGATACAACATTATATATAAGTAATGAGCCTGTTTTTGCAATAATACCAACATGGCAAGACTGGACAACAGAAAGTGATTTGCATACGCTATACCAGCAATTACAAGTATGGAAAGAATCAGATCCAACCACATTGCAAGCAATGTGTATAAAAGCTATTCCAAATATAAGATTATCTCAAGAAGCAATGACTTTGCAATGGTTACATACTGTAGATAATTTTGGTTTTGATTCAACAGCAGCATTAAAAGCGAGTATTCCAACAGGAATTGAACCACATGTTTTAATTCAATTAGGGAAATCTTTAGGATTGCGTACTGAATTATATTGGAATGATGAATATTCTATACAATTATTTGATGTGGTATTTCTTAATCAACCAGCATCAGTTGTTGGTCTTATTGTTGTAGATACCAATCCTCATTGTATAGAAGGTGATCCACGGCAATATGTAAATAATCCTCTGATTAGCAAGTTACAACATAGCTTAGTACCAGAATTAATAAGACATTTGGAAGTAAAGTTACCATATTATATGGTACCTTTCAGCTTAACTTTATTAGCATATATGCCTCTTTCATCGAATGGCAAGGTGGATCGTAAAGCATTGCCAGAACCACTTAAGGAAGTATCTCAACAACAAAGCTATACTACACTTATAGCTACAAATGTAGAAACAATACTTTCGCAATTATTTTGCGAAGCGCTAGATTTAGATAATGTAAATATTGATAGTAATTTTTTCGATCTTGGTGGAAATTCACTCCTTGCGGTACATTTAATCACAAAAATTAATCAGCGTTTTGAAACTACTCATCCAGTATCTTTGTTATTTACACATCAGACTATTCAAGAATTATCTGAGGTATTTCAAATGCACGATACAGCATTAAGTTACCGACCAATGCTTGTTTTTCATGAAAGTGGTAAATATCCTCCTGTCTTTTTTGTGCATTCAGGCAGAGGAGGAGCTGAGGCTTATATCACACTAGCTAGTAGTTTTCATCAAGAACAACCTATTTATGTGATTGAAAATTATAATTATAAAAACGATCCTCCGCTATTAGAAACCATTGAAGCAATGGCTACTAAGTATTTAGCATATGTACAATCAGTACAACAAGCTGGACCTTTTTATTTAGGAGGATGGTCACTTGGTGGTGTTATTGCGTTTGAAATGGCACAGATAATAAAAAGACAAGGTCAAGAAGTCAAGGTAGTCTATTTTTTAGATACTATTTTATTTACTAAATTTGAATGTAGTAGGGTAAGGGCAGGGCTTAAGAATGTTTTACAAAATGATCCTTTTTATAGACAATTACCACAACCTTATCAAGATCATGTCAAAGAAGCAGATCGCATACAGACTCTTGCTATGTTAGCTTATAAGCCTTTGCCTTATGCAGGTGATGTTGTGCTTCTAAAGGCAAGCGATAAATGGAGTTTTCTTGAGATACCAGAGTTTCGTTTAAATTGGGCTGAGAAAAAATTTATGCATAAAGCATTTGCGAAACAACATAATGGTTGGTCTAAACTTATACCGAACTTACAAACACACTCTGTATCAGGGCATCATCAAGCAATTATGGAAGGAGATAATGCTCATACAATGGCTCGTATTATTCAAGCTGACATATTGCAAAGATGCAATCCAATAAGAATTTCAGCATGTGTGAGTGGTGATGAAGATGAGCAGTTTGCTGGTGATATAATAGATGCAGATATTCAAAGTATGGATAAAAAATCTTTAGAACAAAACTTACAATTACTGAATTTTCAAAGAGCGCACGCTGGATCAGTAACTGCAAGTATAATGCAATATGAACAATTTGAGGAGCAACTTGATTTAGCCCGATATTATCTAATAATAGATTCAGAGAGAGGATATGCAAGTTCTGTAATGCAGATAAAAAGTGCTTTTGCCCCATATTCTAATGTAAAAATATTAACTACAGCTATGCAATATTATAATGGTATGAATACAGGTGCATGTGCTGATAATATGCTGCTTTCTTTGTCTGTACTCAGGGAATATCATGCATATATGCTTCAGATAAAAGGGCCTATATATAGTCATTTAGTTTTGGCAGTAGAATATTCTACTGTACAGGAAGAAGATTTGATGCAAAGAGTACAGGATATAAATAATGCTCTTTATCGTACAGAAGATACTGGATCAAAATCTTGGGAGGATTATAAAAGGCAATTTGTGGATGATGAAGAGCAATATTATGAAAGCTATCACATGCCAAGAATTTCTTCTACTGTTACTATAGCTTATGGCACAAAGGAATTAATAGAGAATTGGAACTCTATTAAGTATATAACTAGGGAGATTATTGCTCCATTACTACCTGTTAGTGTAGTGAAGCAATTTGAAGAGTTATTTAGAACATTAGAAGTTTTTCAGGAAGTTGCTAATTATGATATTATATGGATAGGTGTACATTTAACTGCAAATATCATTGGCTTAAAATCTCTTCCTTCTTGTAATTCAGTACAAATTGCATACTATTCTGGTTTGAATACAGCTACATATACTGCTAAATATTATGCTTACCAGCAAAGTCATCAACTTGTTCCTAAAGACTTAAATCCAATAGAAACACCTTTAGATTTTATAAGTCAGTGTGGGTTAAGTACTGTAACAGGAGCAGTATTGGGAACAATAAATGGAATAAGTACCGTTTGGGTTTATGGAGGAATAGGAGCAGGCAAAATAATGTTTGATGCAGCAACAGGGGCTTTCTTCCATGGAGTAAGTTGTTATGAACAAAGCTGGGATGGACAAGAGCAGCAAGAAAAAGGATACATAGAAAGCGCAGTGCCGTATATAGCAGATGCAGGAGTAGGGATATATATGATAAGCTATGTTAGCCACATTACAAGTCCTGCTGATATCGATTTAAAAAAGATTGTAATGATACAAAAAGCTACTGCTGTATTAAGTAGTGTGGTAATGACAGACATGACTACAAAAGCAATTATGTCAATTGTTCCAGAAGAAATAAAGGTTTATGCGAACGCTAAAACAGAAGGATTTTTTGATGCTATAAAAGAAGCTTATTCTAATATTTTTGAGTATATTGTTGGTGAAAGTAAAGATGCAAACACAGATTTGTGATGCTTTTTGGTTATTTATAAAGTTGTATCAATTTAAAGTTATGTTTTTAGATAGTATATTACAGATATTAACTATCTAGTAATTGATATATTGCGATTTACAGTACGGAGAGTAGCAATAATTCAATGTACTATAAATCTAGTTTTAAGATTTTGCAGTACATAAATAATTTTAAATCAATGTGCTACAAAATCAGTTTTATATTTACTTCATACGTTTTCTAGTATATTATCTCTATCTATTATATAGAATATACGAGTATGAGTATTTTTATTGGAAGAGATGATGAGCTTAAATTTTTGAATGATTTATTCAAAAAGAAAAATGCATCATTGATTGTAATACGTGGTAGAAGAAGAATAGGGAAGAGTAGATTAGTAGAGGAGTTTGCTAAAGAGTATAAATTCTATAGGTTTTCTGGTATTCCTCCTACAAGTGGTACGACAGCTCAATCACAGAGAGATGAATTTTCTAGTCAACTTGGTAGCATCATAGGAATTAGTGGTGTGAAGAGTAATGATTGGAATACATTGTTTTTCTTGCTTAACAAAGAAACACAACAAGGCAAAGTAGTATTGCTGTTAGATGAAATATCTTGGATGGGATCTAAAGATCCTAATTTTCTTGGTAAATTAAAAAATGCTTGGGATATATATTTTAAGAATAATGATAAGTTAATAATGATATTATGTGGGTCTGCCTCCTTTTGGATTGAAGAAAATATATTAAACAACACAGGATTTGTTGGTAGGATATCGCATACTATTACTTTAGATGAACTACCTCTAAATGATTGTAAATTGTTTTGGGGAAAACAGGGAAAACATATATCTGCTTACGAGAAATTCCAAATATTCTCCGTAGTTGGAGGAATACCAAAATATCTTGAGGAAATTAATCCATCTATAACTGCAGAAGCTAATATTAAAAAATTATGCTTTACTAAAGGAGGGCTTTTAGTAGAAGAGTTTGAGCATATTTTTTCGGATCTATTTTCAAATCGTAGTAAAACGTATAAAAAAATAGTTGAATTTCTTGCTAGTGGATCAAAAGAAATACAAGAAATATCAATAGAACTTAATATGCTTCAAACAGGACGTCTTTCACAATATCTAAAAGAACTTGAGTTATCAGGGTTTATAAAGCGTGACTACACCTGGCATTTAAGTACGGGGGAAGATTCTAAGCTGAGTAAATATAGACTTAGTGATAACTACTTAAGATTTTACTTAAAATATATATCCAAGTACAAAACTAAAATAGAACGAGATGGGTTTAAATTTAAGTCTCTTATCAATCTACCAGCATGGTCTACTATATTAGGGCTCCAATTTGAGAATTTAGTGCTGAATAATAATAAATATATATATAAATGTTTAAATCTTAAGGAAGAAGAAATAGTTTCATCAAATCCTTTTTTTCAAAGAAAAACTAAAGAGTTTAAAGGGTGCCAAATAGATTATTTGATTCATACAAAACACAATAACCTTTATATATGCGAAATTAAATTTTCTAAACAGCCAATAGATATCTCAGTTATTTCTGATATGGAAAAAAAAATAAGTAATATAAAAACACCTAAAGGGTTTTCATGTATTCCGGTATTGATTCATGTGAATGGCGTTACCTCTTCATTAGAAGAGGAAGATTATTTTTCAAGTATAGTAGATTTTAGTAAATTGCTTGATGATAAATAATAACATTATAGCTGCAAAAAAACGATCATTTATTCTAGATTTTTTATTTGATAAATATTATTGATATTCTTATAAAAAAACTTATAAATAAAATGAGAAAGATAAGTTTTCTTCTAATGGGTATATAAAAATAGCAAAAATGGTTCAAGAGTTAACAACAATTGCATATCTTCGGGTATCAACACTAGATCAAGATCTTGAAAAAAATAAATCAGATATTTTACATCTAGCTAATGATAAAGAGTTAGGTAAAGTTAAATTTGTAGAGGAAAAGATTTCTGGAAGTATTTTATGGAGAAAAAGAAAGATAGGATCAATAATAGATAGCCTTCAAAAAGGGGATAATATCATAATCAGTGAGTTATCTAGACTTGGTCGTAGTATGTTAGAATGTATGGAAATACTTGCTATAGCAATAGAAAAAGGAATCAATGTGTATGCAGTAAAAAGTAACTGGCAACTGGATCATTCTATACAAAGTAAGATTGTTGCAATGGCATTTGCTATGGCATCAGAAATTGAACGTGATTTGATATCAAAGCGCACCAAAGAAGCATTAGCTGCTAAAAAGGCTGCAGGATACAAACTTGGTAGGCCTACTGGTCCTGGGAGAAGTAAGATAGATAAATATCGTACAGAAATAGAAGCACTATTATCCACTGGATCCACACAAAAATTTATAGCACATCGTTATGGTACTACTGAAGCTAATCTACATAACTGGCTAAAGAAGAATGGTATATCGCGTAAACAAACAGGAGATGAGGTTATACATGAAGCAGCTTCCTCATGAACAGCTGATAATATTACATAATCAGATTTCCGTTTATTCTACTCGTGATGCTATGAGAAGAAAGCTAATCACTGAATTTGCTCAAACATTTGATATATCTATTGCGACGGTTAGGCGCCAACTTAAGGTTTGTACTACTTTATCATGCAATAGGAGAATAGATTTTAACAAGCCAAGAATAATTTCAGCAGATATAATGCAATATTATTGTAAATTGATTGCAGCATTAAAGCTAAGAACTAGCAACAAAAAAGGTAGGCATTTATCTACTATTCGCTGTATTAAGATTCTTGAAGAACATGGTATCGAAACTGATGGGAAACTTGTAAAAGTTCCAACAGGTCTTTTGAAGAAATCTACTATTAATCGTTATCTAAAAAGTTGGGGATTTGATGACAAATCATTACGCATTGAACCTACAGTAGTGCGATTTGAAGCAAAACATAGCAATGATTGTTGGCAGTTTGATTTTTCACGATCAGACTTGAAGAGCATAGGGAATAATAAAGAAACACTGATGCTAGCTAGTGTGGTAGATGATAAATCTGGAGTATTATACTCAGAGTATCATGAAGTAACAGGTGAAAATGTAATGACTACATTAAAGTTTTTATTCAATGCTATGGCTCCGAAAAAGGAAGCAGGCATCTTGTTTCAAGGTATCCCTAAAATGATATATACAGATAATGGAGTATTTGCAAAAAGTGCTTTATTTAATCGAGTGATGAAAAGTCTTGGTATAGAGTTAAAGTGTCACCTGCCCAGAAAAACAGATGGTAGACGTACTACTGCAAGATCAAAAGGTAAGGTAGAAAGATCAAATAGGACAGTGAAAGAATCTTTTGAAACTCTTTATCATTTACATAAGCCCTCTAATATTAAAGAAGCAAATTCTTGGCTTCACAACTATGTTAAACAATATAATATGATGCGCCATCGCAGAGAAAATAAGAGCAGAATAGAGGTATGGAAAAATAGTCTACCTCAAGAAGGTTTTCAAAAGATGTGTAGCTGGAAACATTTTTGTAAGTTTGTTCATGAGCCAGAGAAAAGGGTGGTAGGTTCTGATGCATGCGTTAACATTAATGGGGTAAAATATCAGCTAACAGGAGATATGGCAGGTAGCGAAGTAACTCTTCTACACGGCATTATAGATCAGGAATTGCATATTGAATTTAACAATAGATATCTTGGCCCTTTTTATCCTGCATCAGGTCCAGTTCCGTTGCATGGCTATAGAAAATTCAAGAAATCCGATAAAGAAAAACGCGCTGATGAAGTAGAAAACATAGCATCAGGATTAACTGTTCCTGTATCTATATTGAATGATGGAGATATGGTAACTCAACAAAGCTTATCCTTAGCAAATATAGTGAATGAAGAAGAGTTACCGCATATTCCATTTGATGAGACTAGGTCATTAGAATTTAATAACAAAATTGAAGCTAAAGCTGCCATCGCAAAATATCTAGGCAGAGCTTTATCAGAATTAAATAATATTCAAAGGATGCATATAGAATCTATAGTAAATAAAACACTAAATCAAAAATTTGTATTTGAAGAAATATCAAATTACTTTACCCCTAAGCTAGTTACAACTTTAACAGAGGAAAGCAAATGTATATAGATGCAATGAAATTTTTTAATATAGAAAAGAACTTTACTAAAGCTGGGTATTATAAAACTGCATCATACAATAAATTATATGAAAATTTTAAGCATCAGATTTGTCATGGAGGAATATTTGCTTTAACAGGAATGGTTGGGTCTGGTAAAACAACCTTACTACATCGCATACAATATGATTTAGAATCAGAAAATAAGATTATAGTCTCAAGATCTTTATCTACAGAAAGAAAAAAATTAAACATTAATACATTATATTTAGCTTTATTTTATGATCTTACTAGAAGTGATAAGAATTTTAAAATACCAACTCAAGGAGAAAAAAGAGAACGTAGATTAATTGAGTTAATCAATAAGCACAAAAAATCAGTAGCTTTATTTATAGATGAAGCACATGATATTCATGGATCCACTCTTACATCACTTAAGCGTGTAATTGAAATACTAGGATTTAGTGGTAATAGTTTATCAATAGTATTAGCTGGACATCCAAAACTAAGAAATAGCCTACTGAAAAGTGATATGGAAGAAATAAGTGCTAGAACTAAGTTTTTTGAAATTGATAATATCATTGGTAATAAAGAACATTATATAGAATGGTTATTTAAGAAATGCCTTAAGAAAGAAGTAAAGCAAGAGCAAGTCATTACAAAGGAAGCATCTAAATTATTATCTGAACGTTTAGTAACACCATTGCAAATCATACATTATCTACAAAAAGCTATAGAGCAAGCATATATTGTTGGTGAAAAATCAGTAACCTATGACATCGTAGAGCAAGTCTTACTTCCAGATTTGAATTCTCTTAGAGCATTGCTTGCAAGAAGTGGTTATCATTTTACTTCCATTTGTGAATTACTAGGAGCAACACCTAAAGAAACCAGAGATTTTCTAGATGGAAAGGCTACAACCTCTAAGAGGAATGAATTTATAAAATCCATTCAATCAGTAGGTATTGTGCTTGAAGCTTAAGATAGTAACAAATCACAACAGAGAAGTTATCGACATGCTGAATTATAAAATCATTTAATGTGGATCCAAATATTCAAAATATGAGCCCATAGCTTTATAGAATCATTTAATGTGAGCCCATATTAAATTATAAAATCATTATTTTAGGTCCGAAAAAATTTATAAGTGCAAGCCCATGCTTTTATGAAATCAAGCTGTAACACTTACACCACCGTTCTATATGCGCATATTCAGCAAATAAATCTATCATATAATAATTCCATATATAACTGCCTTTCATTCTATAATCATTAAATGCGTACTTAATGATAGATTCCTGTACATCATCCCACTTTCCTAATTTTTTAAATTCAGTAAGCTCTGATAAGGGTTTGAATGGATAGTGCTTACAATATTTCCTTAGTAACTCTGCTATCTCTGTATTCTTTGTCTTTTTTTGTATTTTAATGCAATTTTTTAGTTTTAGCAGTACTCCAGAAACTAGTATAGTCACACCATAATTTCTAGATTTGTTAAGTAATTGAGAATTGTTTAGATTATACATAAAACACCTTTAATAGATTTAATAAAATAACTTGATAACCAACACTGGGAAAGATATAATCCTACTCTGCGCGTGAGTGGTGTTAGCTATCTAGCATCACTTCTTTTCTAGCCAAACTTGACTCTATTTTTGTCTTATTTAGCTATTTTTATAATAGCATTTACGACCTGTTTTTACAATAAAAACCGCTAAAAATATCAACAAAACCAGGGGGTTTTAGAGGTATTATTACAATAAAAAATAGATGTTAAAAGACAAGTAATTTCTAATACACGCTGACTTCAGGCAAAATCATTAAAAAGTTCATAAAATCATACTATCTTTTAAGACTTTCTCAAAAGAACAATAAGCAGTTGTACGTTTCCCACTGTTATTTAATAGTGCCGATGGATTTGTGGAAATTTTGCTACGCAAAAGCCAGCTCGTAATGCATGGATAAAAATGTTGAAAACTTGCTTTACAAGTTTACAAACAGTTTTACCCACACACTCGCTTTTACCACAATTCCACAGCACCAACCAACAATTTACTATTAATTAAAGAAGAATTTTTTAAAACTCTACCACACTGTAACAGCTATAAAGACTCATATAATTTTAACCATATCAGCTAAACAACTAAATAAATATTTTGTAGCTTTCCCCATCTCAAACGCCGAAAGTAAGTTGGCTATAGAAATTTATTTTTTTATATAAGCACATATCACACAAACCCCTAAGAATAAATAATGCTACAGCATAGCTGCAGCAAGTAGCGGATATCTATATCCGCTACCACACCATACGCACTACTTTTGTTTGTACAAAAATTCCTAGTTTACAAAGCATTAAGAGGTGACATACAAAAACGTACAACTGAAATAACATTGTACATCACGAGGCGTACAATTACTCTAAAACATCAGTAAATAGATGGATTTTTAATGTACTCCTCTAGATGTACATAATTGTCATTTTTTTCTAATAATCTCTTCTGGAGTTATTATAGATGTTGTGGTCCAGATGACTAAAAGATGGGTTACAAGTATATTCTCTATTCAGACTTTGCATCGTATGATCATAGCTGTGAGTACACTCTGAAATATTATAAGAAGTATCAGTGCTATAACCATGCTTTCTCGACAAAGATACACCGTTATAATTGTATCTAACATGCCTGTCATCAGTAATAATTGACCACCTTTTTAGAGAGCTATTCCAAAATGAATTTTTTGTAAATACAAAATCAATAATTTTGAAATGTTGCGTTTGCAGTCGCATACTTTTAATACCAAAACATAAAGTCTTATCTAGGTGATTACCACTTATCTTCCATGCTTTATATTTTTGTGATATTGAAATCGGCCATAAAATACATGTAAAAAATATGCCGCCAGCACCAACAATCCAACATTTAGTAAATAACGTTATGAACGATGCTAAAATTAATAACACGTATATTCTAAAGAACATTTTTCCTCTCTATATTATTTGATTATAGCATTTACTGGTGCCATTTGTCTCTTTTATATTAGGATTGATACTAGAACAGCGCTTTATAAAATATAAATTGCAGCATATGAAGTTAGAGTGATACCTTATACACCTTCGAACCCAGTCCCGATAAAGATCACAAGCTCCTTATTAACGGCTTGAGACCTAACCTTCTTTACAAAGCTGCTTGCTTTTCTTGTGTTTGTGATCTTACATCTAAAGCAGATGATTTAATACCTTTATTACTTTTTATGCTATCTTGAATTTTAGCTACGTTTTCCATGTATATATGTAAATCAAATTTATGTCTAGATATAAACACTAACCATAACTTTTGATTATTTAATTTGCTATGAAAACCTACTGCTGCTATTAATTTGTCAGTAGTTTTACCTTGTGAAGAATGCACTGTAATACAATACCCATAGTCAATATGCTTCAAGTCTTCAAATTTTTTCGTTTCTAATCGATTTGCAACTTGTAAAGTAACTGTATTATTGAGTTTATTTATTTTGTTTACATACACGGTATCTGAGTTAATAAGATTTTTTTCATAATCATTTTTTGTAATACGTAGTTTCACTCCTTCTCTAATATTTAAAATATCCTTTTGAAATACTTCTAGTTTTCCTTCATAATCAACGTCATATTTTAACTGAAATCTTATCGTCTTAAGCCCTTTTTTAAATATCAATACGTTTGAAGTTTGATTAGTTTTATGTATCGTTAGGTCTTCGCCGCTCTTGATACCTGCTGTTTTATAGTCTTTATAAAACCTAACTACGTCTCCAGCTTGATATGATTTTACAAAATTATAATCTCCTTTCTTTAAGTCTACTGTCTTTAAAATATTAATATCTTGTGATTTATCACTAAGTTTTCCTTTTTCATAGAGTGCGCGGACAATTTCTCTATTTATATCATCTCTATTCTGCCTTTTGGGGGCAACTAGAATAGTTTTTTCTTGTTCCATGCTAGTCAAAGATAAGTATTTAGAAATTGATTTAGATATAAAATCATTATGATCCACAATATTTTCTTTATGTATAGAGAAGGATTCCGGTATCTTGTCGTTAGCAGCTTTTTCTATTGCTTCTATATGCGATTGCTTTTCTTGCCTTATAACTTTACTCAGTTTTACTGAGTTGATAACACCTAATAATTGATCGAAGGGTTTACCTGCTTCTACTGCTCCTAGCTGTTTTGTGTCTCCTACTAAAACAATTCTAAATTTAAGTATTTCTGATAACTTGACTAAATCATACATTTGTCTAGTTGCAACAAGAGATGATTCGTCAACAAACATTATAGATTTATTATATTCGTTCCGTGTTCTTAACAAACTTTCTTTTGTCCCTCTTCCTGCAAGATATCCTTGGTACTTACCTATAAATGAATGAAGAGTACGACTCTCTATTTTTGCTGATTGTTCAAGAGTTTTTGCAGCACTTGCAGTAGGAGCAGTACCCAAAAGCATTACTTTTTTGGCAGATATTTCTCTTACTGCATCTAATACCGTAGACTTACCTACGCCAGGTAATCCCTCTATGGCTGTAATCTTGTCTTTAGAAGTAAGTACATGTTTAATTGCTCTCGTTTGTTGTTTATTTAAAGTAAAATCTTTATTACTTTGGTAAGCTCTAATTCTTTTATTGAAATTGTGTGGCTTTATTATAGAAGCTGTTTTATTGATACCTTGTCTTCCAAATTTAATAATATACTCTTCTTTCTCAAGCAAATCTTTTGATGTATAAAGCCCATTATTCTTATCAGAGGGAACAATAAATTTATTTTTTAAAAAATTATCAACTGTATCACTTACCTCTATAGCTGTGAATTTACCTAAATCTAATTTTACAGCTTCACCAATTAGCTGCTCCTTAGAAAATATGGAATTATGATAAGTAACATTACTCAGAGCTAAGCTAACAAGCATTTCTTTTGTAAGTTCATTCGTTCCTTGATCTTTAAAATTCGATTGAAAAATAGTTTTTTCCAAAAATGTTTTTGTTTTGTTTGCGATTAGACTCTTCAATCGAGATTTTTTTAATGTATTCTCAAGTAAATCATGCCACATTTCTTTTAGCTTTGCTTCAGATACAGATTGCTTGGCTTGCCTAGAATTAATTACGATACTGTCTTTTCCTTCTTTTGTTTTTACACCATAGTATTTAAACAATTCAACTAGCTCTTTTCTTCTTGTAGAAAATGTATCAATTAATTTCTGAGGTATATTTTGTAATTCAAAAGAGGTACTGCCATCAGATAAACGAATTACATCAGTTTTATAGCCTAATTTTTCAACTTCTCTCAATAGTTCATTTCTATATATCTGTCCAAAATATTTTATCATGTTCGGAAAACCTTCTCTACTTTTCATTAAATTATCCCAAGCTATGGTTCTATATTTACCATCATTGCATTTTGTAGCGTTAGCCAAAAAACAATGAACATGATCTTGAGGCTCCAATTTTCTATTAGTGGTATGTACAAACAAAGCATAAGTGAGCTTATGCACTGGTTCTCTAATTTTACCTTGTGCACCTTTCCTGGTATAGATGATACCACTTTTCTCTATGTAAGATAATGTTGCTTGTAGTGCTCTCATTCTAGCATCTTCCAGCTTTGCTTTTTCTTTGTCATTAGCAATTACATGCATTTGAATTGAAAAACTCTTAGGACTAGAGAATGTTAAATCTATGCCTGGTCTATGTATAACTTCGCCGTTGGTATCTACATTTCCCAGGATTTTACCATTAGGCATCTTACCGTCTAGTATATCTTTAAACTTTTGACAATCTTTTACTATAAAGTTACCTGATACATTTAAATCTTTAGTACCTCTACCAAACCATATGCCTTCTACCTCACTACCATAATAATCAGCGTGACTATAATATTTTTGAGCACTTGAGCTTGATGAGAATACTTTCGTACTTAACATTAGAATGTTGGCTCTGATTTAAATGTTTGATTTTTGTCTTCCAATGCAATTTGACTTGATAACTCTTTCCCTGTAGTAATTTTTTCGGAAGGCACACCCATCTCTTTCTCAAGCTTAATTCGGTTTTTTTGTGCTTCTTTCATTTCTTTTTCAAGAAGAACTTTTAAACTCTTGTTCTCAATAAAAAAGTCATTTTGAATATCAATATTAAATTCCTTAAACTTTATCAATGCAGGATGAAAAAATGGCATTTTCATGTAACCCGCACCAGTCTTAAGCTGTGAGAATTGAGATGGTAATATAGTTCGTTTGATTTGATTAGTTTTGCTTGAGCTAATGCCATCACGCATTTCATGAGCTCCATAAGATAATCCTTCTTGCCATTCTTCTACTTCTCCTTCTCCAAATAAATCAGAACACCACTTAGCTGTATAGCTATCGTCTACATTCATGATAAGTTTAGTGCGACAGTTATTTGCTATAACTCTTGCAAGGTCATGTCCATATACCTTATTCAACGAAGATAAATCCTGTACTCCTAAAACAAATGCCCCGCCAAAAGATCTTGATGTTGTTAGTCCATCCTTTAAAGTGGGAATGCCGCTATCAAAATATGCAAGCTCATCTAGTATAAACCATATTTGACGTTGTGTAGAGTTTTTTGAAGAGCATAAAGCATTAATAGCTATATCTATTTGCATCTGTACTAAAGGATTTAAGCTTCCTTTAACATCAGGTGATGTTGCTATAAATAGAAAATTATTTTGATCTGAATTAATCCAGTCTTGAATAGAAAAAATATCATTTGTTTTATAATATAATTTAAATGGAGCTAAATGCACAGAGAGCATCATCATGATACAAATAACCGTTTTATCTGCTTTTTGATTTACTAAGTGATTAGCTCTTGTGCTTTTTAGCATTTTCTCTAAATCTGCTAGTTTAAGACTAAGTACTTTTTTTGAGAACTCAGCTATAGATAAATTTGGATCACTATATATGCTAGCAAGTTCGCTGAAGACTACCCTAGCAGCATTAGCCCAAAATGGATCTCCCGGGGTATAAGGAATCAAAGTTTTTGCTATTGTATCAAAACCTTTTAATGTATCTGTTTCTTGAAAAAAACTCCAGTTAGCTCCTCTTACATCTAAAGGATTTAAAATTATATCACCACGAGACTTATTATAAAAATGCTTTATAAAATCACCCTTTATATCAACAATAATTGCCTTTTCACCACGTTTGTTTATCTGACATACCAAGTCTTGAATTACCTTTGTTTTACCAGAGCCAGTAGCTCCTAAAATCAGAGTATGTGCTTGTTCTCCTGGGGTATAGTTTTTTCCTTTCCCTGTAGCAACATAAGGTACGCCTGCTAAAACGTATTGATATAACCCTTTAAATTTATTATTGTACCTCTTTATTTGCTTTTTAAGATCATATTCTTTTATAAGAAAGCTTCCTCTAATTTCTTTATTTTCTCGCAAGGATTTTCCTTTAATCCAAAAATAAATCATTGCAAAACTAAAGCTTAGAATAATAACCCAGGCAAGCCTTTTTATAGCTAACATTAATACAAATATAAATTGCTTTTCAGCATATATTACATCTTTATTCCGGGCCAAATTTTTAGCTCTGTCTTGCACCTCCACTCCCCATTTATTTTTGTAGGTTACTATTTTATTAGGGTTTAAATCTTCGAATGTATACTTAGATAAAATAGCTGGAATAATGCGCCACTGATAAGAAGCTATATTGTTTTTAAAAGTAAGAAATATCGTTATAGCCATGATACAAAGCGTTATACGGCACATAATGCGTATAACCTGAAATATCATCCTAAATTTATGGGCAGTAATTTGGCCACCTCGAAGAAAATTACTCATTTTTGACTTTTATTTTCTTATACCCATAGTTTGTTATCAACTTCTCCTTACTTTCTTCTATACAAGAGTTAATGATTTTTATACTCTCATCTCCATAAATTTTTTGTACTAAAGACTCTATTAATAAGTAGTTTAACATAGAAAATCCAGCAATTGAATAATTGTACCGTTCACCATTAGGACAGCAATATATATATTCCTGATCTGTCAAATCTAAGTTTTGATCAAATAGTTTATACTTAATGTAGTCAGTCACCGTCATACCTTGTTTTTTAGCTATCGAGTTAAGAATAGTTTTGTGTTTTTTTTCTAACCTTAACGATATTCTTTCAGTCATTATTCCTCCTTGTTCTGTATAGTTTGCAATATTCTTTGCCCAGCACGTTCTGAAGCTCTTGGTTTTTGTTATAGTGATTTTCTATTTTTTTACAATCAGAGTTATTTAAATTCAAATTTTGATTTTTTAAGCTAGAAAAATTCATTTTCTGAATATTACCTAGTCCGCTTTCTCTTTTACTTTAAAACATACTGCTCCAGCGTTTTTTAAAGTTTCTAGTAAAATCTTTGCATCTGTATTTTTAGGAAAATGCTTTTTTAAATATTTTTCTGTTTTATATCCTTCTTTAAAATTCTCAAATCTGAAATAAGATCTAATGTAAATATTATCTGCCGTAACAGTTATTATAAGCGCTAATAGCACCATCCACTTTCTATCCAATCTCGATAATTTATCTAACATGGAAACCCCTTCATTGTTTTCCTATATTGCCATTTGTGATATAATGAAGCTGTGATAATTGAATAGAAAAATGAAATGTTAGCAGCAACCAAAATTTTAAGAAGCCTAGATAAAGACCAAAGGGATGTCTTAATATCTACATCGCTTATCTTTGTGATAGCGATGGTGATATCCAGATTTTTAGCATTGGATCTGCTTTTATTTTTTATTCTAATGCCGTTACAATTCTTTATTACAAAGTTCTTTTTTGCATCTAAGGCAGTTAAGAAAAAAGGTACATATAAAGATTTAAGATCTAATAAACGTTTTAAGAAAGATGTAGGATCATCTTTTTTTGTATTAGGAATGGCCCTATTCATGACATGCTTTTTGGCAGCTGCTTTTTCACAGCATACATCTATATTGCTTGAATATGTATTTATGTTCTTACCATTAATCATAACGCGCACCATAGTTTTTTGTTTAAAATTTCCCTTGTCTGCATTGTACGAAATTAAATTTAAGGCAAGTGATAATGGCACCTTTGTAGAACAACATAATCAATGGATACAAAATATTTATGCTGAAAAACATAAAAAAGATATGCATTTTCTTACAGATACGTATTTGAATCCTGTCTATAGATCCTTGCCATGCAATACTTTTAATCCAAGAAATTAAGATATTGATCATTTCTCGTGCTTATTTGTGTTCATAATGTTGCTTAAAGCGCTAGTAACTAGATTTTCATCATAGTTCTGATCTGTTTTAGATTGTTGAGTTTCATAGTTTTTAGTATGTTGATTTCCTTGTTTCTCGATTTCTCTAGAGGACTGATCTAACTTACCTTCAACTTTCTCTTTTAAATCTTGATTCTGTAAAACTGTTGCTGTTACTCCCTTGGCACTAGCTGTTGACCTTACCGAATCAAATACTCCTTGTTTGTCTAGTCCTCCTATATTTGTACGTTCGTAAGTGCTACTAATATTAGTTTGTCCTTTTGATATTTGAGTTGATAAATCTGAAAGTTGATTGCCAACATATTTTCCCCAATACATTTGCGCATTACTATCCCATCTAGAGATCATTTTTCTTGCAGTTTCAGTTCCATAGACATTACCTCTTATGTCTTCACGAGTTGATAACCAATTTAAGAAATCTTGGTTAACAACCTTATCGAGATTAAATCCAGAAGATTGTACAAAGGAAAGAATTTTGTTGTGCCTATCTATATTTTGCTCAGAAATTGAATTTTGTATACGTAAAGATTGTATTTTATCATATGATGCGCTTAATCCTTCTTGTAAGGCCTGATCTTCTGTTTCGCTTTCCCCAAACTTAGCATCCTTAGAGGCTTTAGATATTGAGTCTAGGCTTTCGCTATACCCACTTTTTTTATAATAATCAATAACATCGCTTACAGCCTGGTCTCTCTGAGCGTCTGTCGAATAATTCATGCCTGCATTACCAGAAATTGCCCAGCTTATTATTGCTTTAAATTTACTATTATCAGCTCCTAATGAACCACTAATACCCGCAGTAATTGCTGAGGCTTGTTTTTCGCTAAACCCAAATCTCTCTTGTAAATTTTTACTAAAATCAAGAATATTTTGAATACTCTTAGCACTTGTAGTCGATTCTCCAAAATCATAACTTCTACCACTATTTTGAGCTATTGTTGCTCTTTCAATAAAGTCTGCTGTTTGTCTTTCTGTTACTGATTCAGCATCAGATATTTCTTTGTTTCTAGATGCAATAGCGCTTTGTTCGGTCGCAATGCCTTCATTTATCTGATTGGACATAGCATTCTTCATCGACATAGTAGTTGGAAAAGTTGAGACAGTGGTTCCAGTGCCAGATTGATATACTAAGCTCCCATCTGCAGTGAGTTTTTTTATGCTGCCATCTTGCATAACTTCTGTATGTTGTCCGGTATTAAAGTTAGGAGAGGTTGTATTTTGATACATCTGAGTATTATCAATATGCATTTGTCTTTGACTAATGTTACCTAGACTTATATTTCCAGATGTCACTTCTCCTGCAGTACTTGCTGCAGCTGCTTGATAACCACTTCCTATATGAGATGCAAGATGCACAAAAGATGATACCCCGCCTTTTACAATTGCAATCGCTATAAAAGGAACCAACATGGATAGGTACATTGCATAAGAATGCATGTCTTCATTAATTTGTATTATTCCAGCAGAGTTTGCCCATGTCACTCCTGTGCCTGCTAACATATCTGTAGTTCTAGATTTAGCAGTGAGAGTTATAATGAGATTGAGTATTGCATTTAGTGGCGCCCATAATTGTAGCCACATGATAATTTGGAAATAGTTGAATAAAATTTTATAACCAGCAGGCATAAGAGATAGCAATATGATAAATACAAATGATCCATAGCATAATGCTTCAAATACAGTTTTTACCATAGGCAGTCCTTGTGCTAAAAAGCCCATAATTGAGTAGGTGTTTTTCTGCTGCAGCATTGCTTTAGCTGTCGCATAATTTGAGTTGGCACCCATTCTAGCTGCTTTATTGCTGCTGCCATCTATAATAGCGTTAATCATCATTTGCTGTTTTAATACTTCCTCTGCAGTGGTAGAGGTATTCTTGATTTCAGAATACGTATTAGATATGTAACTCTCTAACAGCTGCTTTGCTTGAGTGATTCCTGCATTTCTTGAAGACTCTCCTTGTCTTGCAACTATTGACGCTATGAAATCAGGCAAATTGGTTTTAGCAAGCTTTACAGAGACTTTACTAACCTCATTCTTGATGTGTTTATCTAGTTCTTCTGCTCCTTCTTTGCAGCGCATAAGCTTTGGTGCGTCATGTGAATATGGCTCCTTATATGTAAATCTCATATTCTTAGGTGCATTTGTTTTTATAAGCTTCCATACATCATTGGAATCTCTAAGCTCATCTATAGTATATTTCTTACCTATCATTGCAGGAATGACAACACATTGGTTTACAAAGCTATGCATCGTTTCTGCAAAGTCGGCACTTGTGATCCTTGCCTTATCCATTGAGCTAATAAGACGTGATGCGAATACAGAACCAGTCTTATGGTATTTAAAGTCATCAGGTAGAGAGAAGTTTTGCTCCATTTTTTCAGTCATGATTTGACCAAATTGACTAAAGAATCCCGAAATAAAAGCAAGACCAAAGGGTATGTTATCAACCTTTCGTTCAAATCTAGTTACAGGATCTTTTATCAAAATTGGCACCTTCGGAATAAATAGCATTTCAGTTGCAAGCAAAAACCACATAAACCAGCTGATCCCTGCTGTAACACTATTTCTTATTGCGATAGTCACGATAATCCAAAAACCCCCTATTGTAGATGCAAGCTTGAGTATTTGCATAAACGTAGAATCAACGCTTGTACCTCCAAGAATTGCAGCAATTCCGTTAAATACATAGTACAGTACCTCTCCTCCGCCATAGCTATAGATTATGTTATGATCCATCTCTGTCCTTTAAATTTGAGTATTCGTTGAATGTGGTTTGCAACTCTCTTTCATAGACTTGAGTTTTCTTCACAATGTCGAGTGCGGTTATTATTTTTTGGAACATTGAGTTCCTCTCTTCTACTATCTGACTTCTAACATCCCTTATTTCAGTTTTAAACTGAGTGATCGTATCAGCTTCAATTTGCACTTTTTCTAATTCACTAAGTGAGCTTGCAACTAGATCTAAAATGGTCTGCAGGTATTTAAGCAAGATGTCATAACTAATAGCGTCGGTATATTCTAGAACTGATATAGGGGCTGCTCCTCTTTTATAAGCAGCTTCAATTGCAATTATTTTCATAATTGGAATGTCTGTTGATTCAACTAGCCCTATCTCTCGTGGGCTTGCCTCTTCATCTGCAATAACTTTTTTTGAAAGCTCTGTTAGTATTTGTTCTACCTTATAGGAAAGAGAATCTTCCTGCTTCATAACAAAGCTTATCTTTTTTGGATACAAACATTTATCTTCTTGCTTGTCATCGCATGTATATATTTCAGATGCGGAGCTACCTTTTTGGTTTTTTCGAGATGCTTGTCCTAAAACAAGCATCTGTATTAACTCTCTTTTTATTGCAAGAGATGGATAGTTTTTTGGAACTTTTTGATCTTTGATCTTAACTATAGTGCCAGATACACTCATAAAGAATTCTGCAAGTTTTTCATCCTTTGCTAAAAAGTCATTTTTTTGTATAGCCTTCCAAACAAGATTAAATTCTTCTCCTAGTTGGTCTTTAAATCCATCTCCTTTTTCTTTTTGTTTGTTTATATCTTTTCTACTATCCTCTAGCCCACATTCATGTCTTGCCTTAACCCAATCTGTAACCATTCCACTAGAACTACCAAGAGTGCTGCATAGATGTTTAGAGGCTGCATCACTTCTAGGCCACATACCACCCACTGCAAGCTGTGCTGTTTCGCAGGAATTTATGTTAAGTGAATTTATCTTCTGAGCCCAATCCTGCAGTTCTGTCATTACGTTATAAAGCTGAGGAGTATATGTTTGCATGGCCATAGCAAAGGCATAACCACCTGCTGCAGGAATTGCTGCCTTCATGTTATTGACTAGCTCTCCTGCGTTTAAAAAACTAAGCGCTCCTGTAAATATATCTATACCCCCGCAACCTGCGTTATATGAAGGTAGTTGAACATTTGCGATATTAGTGTTTTTAGCAGGTACTCTTGCAAATATACTGCCTCCTGTGTAATAACCACCTGTTTGATCTTTAAAGCTTCCTGCAGAGGTAATATTGGTATCCATATTTAAGCTTCTAAAGGTTTCATCTAGATCTTCCGCAACATTTGCTTCTGCAATTTGAGTAAAAATAGACAACTTTAAGATAGCGAACATCGCTACTGTTAACCTTAAGGATAACAAAGATTTACTCTTCTGCATTGCGCCCCCTTGTCATTTCTTGATATATAAAGCTTACTTTTTCTTCCAATCCATCTAGAGCTGTATATCCAAATGAAGCTGGAATAATGCTATTTGTTTTCGGCTCTACCAAATATACAGCTGGCACCGCTGCTACATTTAGCTTTGCCGCTAATACCTGATTGTTTTGTGTTTTTGGTAACAACTCATGTTTCTTGCCATCAATCGAGACAGGAATAATTTCAAAGCGATATTTCTCTGCAAACATTTTGATAACTGGAATAAATTGCTCACAATGAGGACATGAGGTCTTATAAAAGTAAAAGAGGCCATGTGTTTTAGACGCTTGCTGCAAAATACGTTTATGTTTCTCTTTCTTTTGTTTCTGATAAATTTGACTGCCAATTTGGGTAATTGGATATTTTGTTGTCTCATTCAACTCGGGATGAGTTTGCATCACTCTGCGGTAGCCTTGAGTAAATCTATAGCTACTATCCAAGATCAGCTTTTGTATACGAAGATATTCAACGATATTTGCTTCGCTTGGATCGACAAGTGCCTTATGTAACAATTTTTCCTGCACTTCTCTCATTTCTTTTATTTGTTCTGTTGGCGAAGAGCTGCTTTTAACGTTACTCACTTCATTTGCCTTTTCTTGTAATTCTCTTTTCTTTGCTTCATACCAATGCCAGCCTTCATATTTATGGCTAAAGAAGCTTTCTGCATTTACGTCTACAAAAACGCTACATATGAGAACGATGAGAACTAATACCTGTCTCTTCATCTATAACCTCACTTTTAAATTTCTTATTCCTAAAAGGAACTTGGTTTTTCTTATCTTTGGGATCTATGTTTTCGCCATCTGACTTTTTAAAATCTTCCTGTATACTTGAAAATGCATCACTTACCCTTTGATTGTCACTTTTCATGTCAGGCATTTGATATTTTTTTTCTACCTCCTCAAAAAATTCTTTAAAGTTGATTTTATCAAAATTAAGGCTAGATAATTCCTCTACTGTCACACCTCTACAATCAGGATGTTCTGCACTACCAAGGCTAATTCCTAATTGATCGCGTCTTCCCTGCTCATGAATAATTCTTTGTAATTTGCCACTAAAACAGCAATATGTCTGTTTATGAGCAACGCACCCTACTAGGGGCCATTTTTCAGCACAATATGTACCAAGATCTACGCAATGCCCCGCTTCTCTTCTCTCTAACATTGCTTTTGCATCAGCATTACATCTAGCAAGACCAATCTTGACTCCCCAACCAGGTTTTATTCCACAGCAATCTCTAAACTTTAAAGTTTTATTTTTCCTACATCTCATGTCTTCACCTTTAAATACAGAAACTATGCTCTCTCCTTCTTTCCCTAATACTTGATCTTTTGCCATATCGCGAGCTGCTGTCATTTGAGTTATAGCATTTAACATATCCTGATTATTTGCTAGATTTCTTTGCTCTTTCTCTTCATCGCTCTCACTAGAAAAACAGCTGCCATCTAGACATTTAATGTCCTTGGTGCATTTTACTTTCTTATTTTGTTTTTTGTTTATCAGCCTTATACGCTCTTGTTCCTCTGTTACCTCTACCTCTTTGTAACAGACATAGTTTTTTTGATAATTTAGGCATTTATCTGTAGTACCATATTTTTTGATACATTCTTCTATATTTTCATTCTCGCTTTTTTGTGTAATACGAGTGCATCCCTGCTCTCGTAAAGTTTGGCAATTATCTTCTGATGGATATTTACACTCAAAACTATCTTCATATTTCCAACAATCTTTAAACACTCTATAACCATCAACCTCTCTTTCTTCTGGACCATCTATACAACGAGAACCTATAGTTTTACAATCCATTGCAAACACATTTTGCATAAGGAAAAATCCTATTAATACTACCCAAACTCTTTTAAATCCTTCTCGCATTTGTCTTCCCATGTCTCTAACCAATTATCACAGCAATCTTGCCGTGCATGAATTTTCATCCAACCTTCACCACAACCGGATACAATAACTCGCATCCATATATCGTTATCTCCTTCTTTTAGATATGGTTTCAAATCAATATTTGTATCCACATTCCAATTAGTACCAAGTTCACACGAATTAGTGCCGCTGCCATATGAAACAAGAGTATAAGTGCCAAAAATCCATTTTATTTGAGTAAGCTCTATCTTATCTCCACCGCTAGGACCAACATATACTGTGCTATCATTTATTTTAATCCATAAGTGATCATCAAACCCTACTTGTGTTATTTTGAACTCTTTTATCTTAGCAAGATTACGAATCTTAAATGTCGTTTTTTTATCTATAGTCTGGCAATGTCCACACCAATAGTTATCTGAAATTGTACCTATCGTTAAAACTGGATAGTGATATTCAAATTTCATATCGCTTGCAACAGAATCCTTAACAATGCCCCCAGCATCACATTCTTTGATGCGATTGCAGGTTAGCTTTAACTGACGAGGACATTCAAAAGGAACTGGCTCTGATTCTTGACAAATTTTCTCCTCTTCCTCAGTTTTAGTAATTTTTTCGTTTACCTTATATTTTTCTACCTTTGGTTTTAAAGAAGCTTGAACGTCTATATCTTCTTCCGTGCAGTCTGGATTTATTCCCTGCTTTTTAAATTCTTTTGCGGGATCTTTGATAACATTCAAAGCATCCATAATTTGTTTTTCTTCTAGATCTTTTTTGTAAACTCTTCTGTCTTTATCAGTTTTGCTTGCAATACTCAGATATTCCTTTGGTGTAGTTTTAGATTTATCTTGAGACCCTCTATCTCCTCTCATGGATTTGTTCGTTGCGGCTTGATTTAAATCTTTATGATGAATAGCATTTGGATCATCAACATTGCCTTTTGATATTTCCTGACCTAATTTTTCTTTGGATGCATCTAAAATTTCATCCTTACTCAAGAATTTGTATTTCTCTTTATTTTTATCTACAAACTTTCTATCTGACTCTTGAGGCTTTAACTGCTGTTGATATAAATTATCTCCATTTGCACCTTCAACACTACCTGCCTTTTCTTTTGCAAAGTTCTCTGCAAAAGCTTCATAGTCTTTTATTTTTGCATCAAAATCTTCAGCAAAACTAAAGTTTAATACAAACATTGATAGAACAAATATAGTAAGCACATTCTTTATCATTTTGTTTTTATCCTCTTAGTATTTGCTTGCTTTGCAATACTCCCGCGCGTTTTAAATTTTCTAATTGCATATTCAAGACTCACATTACCTGACAACTTATCGTGCATTGGTTGCGTATTATCGTCGTTGTTTTGCAAATGATATGCTCTAGCCACAACAAAAGTTGGCACCTTATCTATAGCAAATGTTTTAAAAAGCTCTGGATCAACTGATATCCCCTGCCCTGTCTCACTCATGAATTTTTGAAAAATATTGGCTGTTTTAATATAGCTATTATCTACAAATCCTCTTAAAACTAAGTGGGCTCCGTATTTAGAGGCTTCTTTTCCTAAATCTATAATGTTTTTCTCATTCATAGAATAAGAAACAAAAACATAAATAGAGGCATCTTTAAAGGGATGTTGAATGTCAGCATCTGTTTTTACATGATTATCATTGTCATCACCGCATGAACATTCAGGTTTCACTTTTAAGCTCTGCATTAACTCTCTTTGCTTTGCCTCAATTTTAGGCAATGTCTTTGCTTGCAGTTCATGTATTTCTTTAATATCTTGATATGCGACTTTAACATTAGAATTTAATTTCTTGATGTCCGGCTCGTGGTCTTTGATATGCCTTTCAAATTGATCCTGTTTTTCATCTAGCTCTCGCTCTAATTTTTTGACTGAAGCAGAGGATTGAGATGGACCAAACATCTTGTTATGCGAATGATGCAAAGCAACGCAAGGATTTACTACCACAGCGATAGCCATTGCCACTAGAGCAATGTACTGCTTTTTTATATAGCTAGGGCTTTGTTTATTATCTTTCATATATATTTCATCCATATCTTCACATTTTTCCTATCATGTAATCAGAAACATCGGCTGCAAATCCTCTACATGAGGTTACACCTCTTGGGTGATATCCCTTTTCTATATATTTTGCTACAGACGCAACATGTGCTGCTAATTTATGAGCTGAATGATCTAAATCGACCTTATAATTCTTATCAAATTTAATTGGAAAATTACTGTTGTCCCAACAGACACCATGTATTGCAAGTGAAGCGCGAACAAAATCTTCAAAATTTCTTCTAACCCCTGACATTGCTTTTTCTAGATATAGAGTGTTGGGATCTGTTTGAAGATATATTCTTCTTTTCTCACTCCATGTGGACGCTGATAAAATCCCAGCACATAGCATTACTAAGCTCAACATCAATATTTTGTACTTTTTCATTAGTAATCTTCTAAAATTTTGCATATTATTCTCCATCTATTAATTTATATTTTGTATCATTTACCCGCGATAGGAACGGTCGCGCAGCAGTTCCTTTTTCGCCAAATTAAATAACTAAAATCCTCGCCTATATAGGGCTTTTCAACCCCTATCTCAGATCTAATAGTTGTTTTACCTAAAGGATGACATGTAGAGTCCGTTTTGGGATAAGTCATCTGTATTCGGTATTGTGTTTTCTTTATTTTAGGGGCAAGGGATTTGTCACAAATCTCTTTATCACTAGTACCACTTGTTCTTAACATAAGTAGCTGTCTATGTAGCTTTGCCATCATCTTCTGTACTACAAGCTGACTTGCTTGTACTCCGCTATAATGAGTCATAATAGTTCCTGTAAACGGATACATTGACCCCTGACAACCTGCACACCAAAATAGCTCATCCCTTGGTAATTTGCTGTTTGCAGCCAGACAATCAGCAGCACACGCTGCTTGTGCGAGTGGATTGCCAAATAACATTGCTTCTGGATTTAAGATAAGAGCTTTTGCATCATCTCCCCATAAAGGATCAAATTCTGTCATGTAACCAACATCAAAACTGCTTTTCTCTAAACAGACAAAATCAAGTAGCAGCTCAAATAGATACATTACAGGGTATATATACCAATGCGCGTGGTAGTAGCTTCTTTTATCTGATGGCCTGCCACTTTTATGAGTAACACCTCCCTGCTTTTTTGCGCTGCTCCCAAGCTTGATTCCGCCTAAGCTCATCATGCAGTATGGTGTGCGGGTTACCTCAGCTACTCTTACAGGTTCCCAAAAGCCAATTGGTATCCCGACCGGTGGAATCTTGCCCTTACAAAAACACACTATCTTTTTAGGGTTTGGTGTATCTGGTAATTTGCCGCTACTGATTTTTGCTGGACCTAAAGATATCGGAAACAAGCATTTCCAACACACATCAAGAATAGGATTAATAAACTCTCCTCTACAATCTGCTGCATTTGCATGAGAAACAATGCCAAAAACCATTGAAAAAACAACAGCTTTCGTGTATTTATTGTTTAATCTCTTGAAAAAGAGTATAATGTAACAGAAAGAATATTTAATAATATGGCGGAACCTGCAGTCAATATGTTTGATACTCACAAATCTATTAGAGCACTTGTTAATATTGGTATTAAAGAAAAACAAGCAGAAGGTATCGTAGAGCTTGTCTCTAAATCGAGAGACTATGACTTCTCCAGACTTGCAACAAAAGATCAATTGGAATCTGTTAGAAGCGAATTGAAAGCTACAGAAGAAAAACTTAATCACAAAATTGAAAAAGAAGCTGCTGCTGTACAATATAACATTCTTAAATGGATAATACCCTTCTTTTTGACAAATAGCCTTGCTCTTGTTGCAGTTATTATTGCCTTGTTCTTTAGAGGTTAATGCCATTAGCTTAATATTATCTCTGATATTTTAACTTTGCTTCCATCTTGAGTAACAATTGCAGGAACTTGTCTAATACCCAATTTTTGAGTCAGCACCCCATGCTGATCGAAATAAACCCTTTTGCCAGTTTCTTTTTCTATTTTTAATGGAGATCCTTTCACTAAAATAATTTTAGGAAATGCATTTTGAAAATAATCACCAAAAGCAAACTTGAGCTGAGCCTCATTATCACCATCTATAAAAATTAGCGGCTCTCCAAATGACACTTTATCAAGAGGATTAAATGTATACCCTTTTTTATAGATTATTTGCCCACTATGCTCCTTGATATCTTCTTCTACAGTATATCTAGGATCGTAGAAAACGACTCTTCTCTCCTTTGTGTGCATAATATTTGCTACAGGCTTTGGGTTTTCAAGCGACTCTTTGGTTTTGTCTAATATTACTTGGTTATGCTTTGCAAGTTCTCCTGTGGCCTCAAGAACCTTTAATCTGTTTTTAATATATTCTATAGGATCCTCTTCTTTTATTTTGTAAGTTTGACCATAATTACCTAAATCCTTTGCAATACTAGAAGATGTAAATATTACTAAAATCATAGCCACAATGAGTATTATTATGTTACGGTGGATATGACAGCTTTGATGCATAAAATTGTTCCAATTTTCTACACAAATCTTTGAATAATTTGTGTTCACAAAGTTATTCACGATATCCACCTCTACATTCATCAATTAATAAAAGTTATTTTGTTTTTATCTTCTTTTCCTTTTTTGCCTTTCTTTTTCATTTGGTTGTTCTGTTTAATTGTTGCCATAACCATAAGCCTCATCTGCAGTTTTAGATACAGACTCAGTTAAGGAATAACCTTGCTTTTGTAGTTCCTGTACTCTTGAATATTCTTCTGCTTTGGTTGAATACAGTATCTTTGAGAATGGATCTAATATTAGCCTACCAAGGAACAGGCCTTTACTGCCCCTTATCATCACTTCTGCATATTCTCCTGGCTTGGTATGAATAGAGGTAAGCATTTCTTCTATTGCCTCTGTTACTTTAAATCTTCCTGATTTTTTTAGTTGATCTATGGATTCTTGTTTTTGCGATAACATACAAACCCAGTCACTATTATCAAATGCAGCACGCGCTCCCTCGGTTCTATAAAAATCATCTATTCCTTGAGTACCAACAATAAGAGAGCTTTTGTATTTTCTAAGGCGGCGAGCCAAAGTTTCAATAAAGTCCCCTGATTGTTTGCCTCTCAGCATGTCCCATGCTTCATCAAATACGATTGCATATTTACAGGTTCTATCTCCTAAAAACATCCGGTCTGTCACTTGCATAATAAATATTTGTACTATTACAGACTGAAGGTCTTTTTTACTTTTTAGCTCTTCCATCTCAATAACATTTAAAATGTTATCAAAATTTATATTTGCATCTCCTTCAAAAAAACTGCCATAGGTCCCATCCTTTGTATATGGACCAAGCATTATGCTTAAGTCGTGAGCACGTTTATCATCAAAAGATTCAAGTGCTTTTACAACATCTGTAATTGTTGATTTGACCTGCTTCTCTTTCCAGGTCTTAATTAATGCTTTTTCTATAAAACTATATTCAAGGTCAGACACACCATCATTTGGTGCTGCCATTAGAGCTATTATAGATTTTAGCATCGAGAGAGATTCTAATGCTTCTTTTGGATCATTTGTAGTAATGTAGGTAAATGGATTTATACATATTTTACTTTGAGCTGAAAACTCAATGAAGTTACCGCCCATTAGCTTTGCTGTTTTTTCAAAGCTTCTACCAACATCTAAGACAAAAACTTTACCGCCAAGCCCTAAAAAGGAAGTCATTAGATCCTGCATAAAGACAGATTTTCCGCTGCCAGATCTACCAACCACAGAGACATTATAATTACCGTCCTTATCTGCAGCGATAGGACTCCAGTAAAATATTTGCCCTTTTCTTGAAGTAAGCAACATACCAGGAGTATTAGTGCCTTTCCACTCGCCTTGTATTGGAAGAGTATTTGTTGGCTCATGAGATAGAGTAATTCTGCTTAATTTATAAGCAATACTATCTCGTGCCATACCATCTCCCCAAGACATCGGAAGCATTGAGATAAGCGCTGGGAGGTGGATATATTTTGTAGGAGATAAATCCCATTCATTGGATCTATAAAGAGATAATAATCTCTGCTCGTCTTTTGAGATATTATCAGCATCGCTATATAAAGAGACTAGATAGCTTGTTCTAACAAGTCTTTCCCCAACCTCTAGCTGCTCTCTTACAAATTGCCATTCATTTGCTTGTTTACTGAGCGATTTTACTATTCTTGATAAAGGAGAGTTGCTTTGCGCTTCAACCCTTGTCCCCTTAGCAAGCATTTTAGTCTGCAAAGATTTGTCATCACAAAAATGAATATTATAGGAAACCATGAATGGGCATTCTAACTGCAGGAGATCTCTATAATTATCTCCAATGAGCAAATCCATTGCTCCCAAATACCACTTAGAGGGGTAATTCACTACATTATAGTTTCTGATTAGGAACTCCCCCTCATCTATAACCAAGCCACCTGGCTTAACTTGCAAGCTTGTATCTGCATTAGATATTTGAGAAGATATACTTGCTACCTTATTCCATACTTTATTTGCGTGGTATAGAGTTTTCTTAGGCGCTACGATAGATGCAATAAGTGGTAGTAACGAAGAGGCATCTAACACTACTGATGCAAGCCCTACACTCTGAAACAGAGCTCTGACTGTTTCTCTTAAATCGCGGGTAATCTTTTTATTATATTCAGTAATACTTCCATTTAAGGAGGTAGAGTAAGATAAAAAGAGCCTGTACTCCTTCATTTTAGAAGGAGAATACGCAAAACTCTTAAAGTATTCTGCTCTCCTTTCTGCAAGCTCTTTTATAATATCATCTCTCCCTTCCCTTTCTCTTTGCCAGTTATCTAGTCTTGCGCCAATCTTAGGTGATGCTATCATTAAGAATTGCAAATTTGCCCCCGGTGGCATAGTACTTTTAAAAAGGCCAGAAATTTCACGTTCAATATTCTTATTTGAACCAAGCAGTGGTGATAACTCTAAGATAAAGCCATAGCTTCTCTTATTAATAAAAATTTTGGATTTCTCATCATAGCTATAGTAAGGCAAGATCTCTTCTATAGAGTTTACTCTCATTATTTCATCAATTACTTTTGTTTTATGTGATACAAAATCTGTATCTAAGTCTTCGCCTAAAAATTTTGCAATTACGCTACCTAGCTTATCGAGCATTTTTTACCTCTAGGTATTTTTCTTCTGAGTCCTTAGTTTTTGGCATCCAGACATCAATATTTTGCTGATATGATTTTTTCCTCTTATTTTGGATGTTTACCTTATTTGATGATGCTTGTTTTTGGTTAATCTGCGACTGATGTTTCGTCGCTTGCTGCTCAGCTTTTGTTTTTTTTACAAAATTTGCTGTGTCATTTATTGCTTCTTCATCGCGAATCTCGCCCCTATCAATCATACGGTTTACTCCAGATACAGAAGTACATTTAGCACCTTTGCCACCTTTACACTCAAATTGAGTTCCGTATACAGCGCAAGAAGATAGTAAGAGAAGACATATGAGAAAGATAATACTTCTTGTACATCCAAGTTTACTCGCTTTACGACATATCTTAATCATTATCAAAATACCTATTGTTCTTTCCAAAATTATCTTGAGATACAGCATCTCTTGCCATAGCTCTTCTTTTTGCGTCTCGTTTCTTTGCTATTTCCTTTTTGACATAGCTAGAACCTATTTCTGACTTCTTATTGAAAATGACATCTATTATTCTGCCAGCTGATATTTCTATAACGGGTTGTAAGCTTTCTGCTCTATCTATGTAATATTTAGACAGTCTATCCATAGAGCTAGACATTCCCTCACCAAAACCTTTTTGAAATTTTTGTGTTGTTGATGGTGGAGTCGCTTTATCTGACAAAATAAATGGTACGTTTTCTCTTGGAGACATAGTGTTGCTAAAGCCACCTATAATGCCACCTAAGACACTATTAGCTAAATAGCCGGCTTCTTTAGCGATAACCTTGCCTCTCAAACCTACCTTACCATCTTCACCTGTTATAAATCCCGATACCTCTGTCTCAACTATCTCTCCTGTTACTCTTTCAGTACATGTAAGGCTAACAAGTCTTCCAATAACTCGTTCACTTGATATGTCTCCATATCCTTCGGCAATAATATGACAATCTTTGAGGTCACTTTTAAATTTACGAGGCAAGGTGCCAGGATCAGTAATGCGAATTAAAAGTGGTAGTGGATCAGAGGATGCAGAAAGCGATGTCCCAGCATCAGCACCAGACAGCAACACCGCTTTTGCAAAAGCACCTGCAGGAATAACAGTATCAACTGTATCTACCTGCTTTTCTTCTCTACTCACGAGATTTAGGTTGATTACCTCTATCCCAGTATTTTCTTTGGTTTTTTCTGCTGCTCTGCCTTGGTTATTTTTGATAATATACTCAAGTTCTGAGAATTTTGATTTCAACTTAGATATTTCTGTATTATCCTGAATTTCACTTTTCTTTATCAAATCAGTAAGAGTTCTCTGGATATCTCCTAAGTCCTTCTTTATTTTTTGCCCCTCTGCCCCCATTTGATAACGCCATACTTCTTCTGGTTTAATGTTGTCCTCTGCTGTTTCAATTTTTTTTCTGATTTCTTGTGTCTTGATAGCTTTTTCTAGTTTAGATTTTGGAGTATCCAAATTAAGCAGCTGTTCTTTTAATGAACCAACTATGATTAGAACAACAAGTACTGCAACTCCTATTGCTATAATCTTCTGTGATTTTTTTATCTTCTCTTCTGTTTTAATTGGGGGGTGAGGCGCATCTTGTTGCTCATGCGCCTCTTGTGGAGGTAACTCTTTTTTTGTGAGAATAGCTTTTGCTCTATCTAATAATTTACTTGCCTTATCTTTTATCATCAGATTCCACTATGATTATTCTTGTTACTTCATTTGGTTTCAAAGTTTTCTTATTTATTGCAACAGCTACAACCGCCTCATGCATTTGAAACATTTGCTCTGATATAGTCTCGTTTTTAGTTTTTAGGTTTTTATAATTGATAACTTGCGCTTTTAACTTTGAGCCAATGTAAGATTTAATAGGAGTTATGTTCTTAAGCTCTTTATCAGGAGACTTGCTCTCAAGTGTTTTAACTTGGTATCCCTTTAAAGGAGCATTATTTAAAGCGGCTCTAATGAGTTTTTTGATTTTAAATTCCTGTTTTTTGTTTATTTCCTCTTTTTCTTCTTCGGTTTTTTTGTCCAAATGAAGCAATACTGTTTCTGATGGCTTATCAATCGGCCATATACTTAAATCTACTGTTTGATTACTTTCGGTAACGATGGAAATGCTAAATGATTTATTGCTTCTCTCTTTTGGGGTTACAAAAATCTGTCCGTTTTCTTCATCTGTTACAATATGAGCTTTGTCTTGAGGTCCGTATATAGCTTTTATCCTATCATTTATCACCGCTACCCTATTGATATCTTTACTTGATAAGGATACGTCTATACGTTCTTGGTTTTTAACATTAAATTCTATTGCAGCATTAGTAATATTTATAAAACCTACCACAAATATTACCCAGATAAAAAAAAGCCCCCCTAGTCTTATCACTATAACCCTTGAACCTCATTTAGTGTTAAAAATAATTTCTCTTTTCTATACGGTTTCTGTATATATTTTGTAGCTCCCATATCAAGGCCTTTTTGCAAGGTATTACAGCTTTCACCACTTTGTAAAATTATTGGAATATCTTTTAATAAAGAAGATTTTTTTATAAACGACACTAAATCTAAACCGCTTTTGCCAGGCATATTTACATCTGACAGTACCAAACCTACAGATGAAGGTTTTTTTGTTAAATAATCAATTGCTTGATATACATCAGAAGTAGTTTCTACATTGTAACCACGCTCACAAAGCATAGCTTCTAATAATTCTTGCCATAACAAATCGTCTTCTACTACAAGAATTTTTTTATTATTGCAAGTACACATCTTATTTACTCCCTTTCTAGTTTTATGAATTCAGTCAGCAAGTACCTAGCTCCCTTATATTCAAAGGAAATTTTATAACTAGCACTTACTGTCCCTACTTTTTTATCAGCAACATAATTTTCCTGATCACCAACAATAAAAACCTGATTTTGCTTGCTATCTACTTCTATTTCTTTAATTGAAAACCTTGTAGATATATTATTTTGATAGAGGTATTTTTCTTGTTTAATTATTCTACCAAACAACTCATTGTAATAACTTGGACTTATATATTTAAGCAACATGTCTCTTTTATGCTTAGAGCTTGTTGGTGATTGATCTAAGAGCAAATGAGATAGAAAAACTGCCATCTCTTCTAAATATTCTTTAGATACTTGCTTATTTGTTACCCAAAAAGTTTTATTAATTTCAGGTGGAACAAGTATGACCTTCTGTTCCTTATTTAATATACCAAACACAAGCAATATGTTTGCAAATAACATGCTAACACCAAAAACTAGAGATAAGTTTCTCTGCTTAAGTATCTTTGGAACTTGTATATTGATATAATCCTGTAACATGCCCCTACCCTATATATTCTCGTTTATAAGAAGGAATGCTAATCACAAACTTGTTTGAAGAGGTTGGAAAATACCAATATATGGCATGAGATAGCGATGAAATACCTACTCTTAATTTAAGCATTCTGACTATATTGAAAAATATTAGTCCAAAAACTATACCTATAGCAGCCTTGCCTGCTGCACAAAGCAATGCAAAGGGAATTAGAAAGCTTAAGCCTTCATCCATGTCCCAAAGAATAATCTTTGATGGCTTGTTAATGTATTTTAAAAATGAATTTGAGTCATATCTACTATCTTGCATTTCAACCTCTTCAAATATCTAAACATCTTAAGCAAACAATGTTTTAGTAAAAGTTGAAAACAACATATAGAAAATTACGATAGAAATACCACCTATAAAAGCTCCTGGCTTAAATCCACCTATAATCGAATAAACAATAGATGCAATTCCAGCGCCATTAATTGCTATTTTAAGTAAATTACCTTCAAATATAGAGCTTGCCTTATCTGCCATAGCTTTTAAAGCCGCATCGCTATCTCCTGCAGCAAGCGCTGCATTGGTTGCAAGTAGAGCTACAGTAAATGCTGCTGGGTAATATTTTTTTAAGTTTGTTTGTCTAAAGATTTTCATGCCTCTCTCCTATAATTAATTGATTAAGTTGATTTTTTCCAATTAATCTAGTAAAAGAATGTTTGTACGTTGGGTCTTTTACTAGGCTTAACTGGGGTAGCAACTATATGTTGTTACCTCTTTACTTTTCTACTTCTCATTTCATATTCTTCCTCATCATTAGTTTTCTTAACTTTACATACAGTATCATTATAACAACCCGCTTATTGTTTTAACTAAACCATTTTTTAACTCTGGTTCTGCTTCACTAAACTTTAGATTAGTTTTAGTTGCAACACTCACCACTCTAGTCTGATATCTCTTCCAGTTTGTTTTTTCTCTCCAAGAAAATTTCTTATCTCCACTGGTACCCTGCTTGAGAGACGCATCACTACTTTCATCTACATAAGCGCCTGATGCTTTCTCACTAATTTGAAGATCTGTAATCATAGTAAAATTTATAACCTCAACAGCAGCATCTAAAATAGTGTTGCCAAGTAATAAAATTGCTATTACTGCATATTTTGTATTTTGTTTTTTGTTTTTTCATTGCTCTATTAACCAAAATTTTTATTCTTACTACTTACTTAAATTGACAAATTAACATACTATATATAAAATTAGTAATTATCATTAATATAAGTAGTAATTATTACTAAATCAAGTAGTAATTTTAATTTATTATGGATATTGTAGAAAATATAAAATCAAAAATGCGTCAGAAGAAATTAAGCACTACTGACATATCAAATGAATGCGGAATTAGTAAGTATACTATATTTAATATCTTACAAGGAAAATCTCATAGATTTGATTATATAGCTACAATAGCTAACTTCCTTGAAATACCTCTATTCTATCCGGAGCAAAATTTAGAGTCTAAAAGTAAAATTAAATTAAAAGAATATTTTTTAGCAGCCTCTACGATAGAACATCTAATAAGCAACAACAAAACATCAATAATTACTAAAGAGAGATTAGAGGAATTTGTTTATAGAGTTTACAAATACATACTTTCTAACCCTAATGAAAATAGATTATATACTGCATACGCAGAGGGTTTATTAGAAAAATACACTAGTAAGCAAATTTAAAAAGCTTGTGTTTTTTGTCATTACTTTTATTTTCTGAGAAAAAATATAAGTATTTCTTATTATTCACAACTAACTCGTCTCCTTGCTTTTTATAATTTTTAAAATTACACTCGTTAATCAAATCATTATATACTAATTGATCGCACAATAGATAATTTGTATTTTTTAAATTATTAACAAAATTATAAAATGCCTTTGATTGTTTATTTATATTTTTTTCTTCTAAATACTCTATAAGTGATAAATTTTTGCTTCTTTCAGTTATATACATAACATAATCTTTTGTATCAGAAAGCATATAATAACTACCTATCTCATCAATTAAATAATATTGGTTAATATCATTTTCTTTTATTTTTTTATATAGAATCTCTTTATATTCTGCTGAACCTAACAAAGAGTTTTCTTCTATTTTTAGTATAGCATTTATTATTTCACTTGTTTCTTTCTTAAAAAAGTTTAATTGGAAATCTATTATTTTTTTATATAGCTTTTTTAAGGCATCTGGATCTTGCTTCTTTATATATGTATTTATTAGTCCATTGTTAAATGCCTGTATTGCTATATTCTCATCAGCTACACCTGTTAGTAAAATTTTATATACATTTGATTTATCTAACTTTTTTATAAAACTTAAACCATCTACACTTGGCATGTCGTAATCAACAACTAATACTGAAACATCATCTTTAGTTAAATTAAAAGCACTCAGAGAACTTTGTAATATATCGTAACTTAAAGTATTTTTTTCTACATCATCCCTTATTCTAGCTTGAATACAATTTTTAATTCTATCATTATCTTTGAGCACTACATCATATGGATTTATATATCCATCAATTTTCATGTATTTATTTATATCCTTCAAATATTCTATTGCTGTATCCAGAAAATCTCTATCATCGTCTAATAATATTACTTTATTATAATAAAAGAAAGCTGGTAAATTTACTTGCATGCTATCTATGTCTGACTTTCTTAAACATTAAAATAAATCTTGTATATTGTAAATATACTGATTCACATATTATTTTTCCACCCATTTTTTCCATTACCATTTTACTAGATGAGAGACCTAAACCAGTACCTCTTTTCTCTTCTGTATAAAAAGGATGAAATATTTTTACTTGTTCATCTTCTTTAATACCAATTATGTTATCTTCTATAATGACCATGTCTGCTTTTACTATCAATTTTATTGTGCCTTTATGATGTTTATTTCTTTGATATAGTGCGTTTTTTAAAATATTTATTACTACATGATTAAAATATGACTTATCAACTTCTACTTCTGAAACTAAGTTTTCATACACTACTTTAAAATACTTTTTTTCTTCTTGATTTAATGGATAGTAATCTATCAGTTCTTCTACTATTTTTGATAGATTTAATATTTGTATCTTTGCTCTTAATTCCTGTTTAATATTTAATAACATGGTATCAATATTTATATTTGTCTTATCTATTAGAAATAACGCTCTATTATATTGGCTAATCGCTTGCTTTTTAGCTCTTGATGTTAAATTCCCGAATAATAATTCGATATTATATCTAATTGATGACAATGGTGTTCTCATATCATGCGCTATTGAATAAGCAAGGTTTTTCATATTTTGTACCTTGTTTGCTTTATTCTTCTCTTTTAAGTAGATAAAAAAACTAGAAATTATAATTAAATAAGCACTCATAAATATAAGTTCATTTACATTGCTTAATAAATATTGATAAAGATTGTTAATATCCTTATATAGACCGTAGTATGTTAAAAAGCTGGATATTATACCTAAAAATGTAATGATGATAAAATAAATAAAGTTTACCAAATACAATAATACAAAATTTGTAATTATTAAGTTAATTAACCATTGGTTATTACCAATCTGAGAGAAATACATGAAAAAGCTAATAAATGGGATATTTAGTGTATATATTAAATATATGTACCTTAGTTTTAAATTCTCATACTTAAATGGTATTATTTGATAAAATATTAGTACCATTGTCAACATACCTAATACTGCCCTCATATAATAGATTATGTTATTATGGTCAGCAAAATCTAGAATAGAAAAAGATAAAAAATTATTTAGAACAGAAAAAATAAGAAACACGGTAATAGAATTTGATTCTAATTGATCCTTCAACTGCTTATTAAACATTCTATCTAAATTAGGTAATCATTTTCATCATATAGCTATTATCAACATCTTTCATTATTTGATAATTTGCGTTGTACATTAGAGGATAATTGTTTTTACCATGTCCAAAACAATTAGTTTTATACACTGGGATGTTAATATTATTTGCAAAATTATTCACCGCATAGTCTACATAACCATCTATTTTTGGAGTTAAATCTCCTATAACCAATGCTTTCGCTTCATTAAAAATTCCAGCTTGTAAAAAATGAGTTAAATAGAAATCAATCTGATACCCTTTTCTATTATTAACTTCCAAAAATATTATTTCTTTAGGCTTTATCTCCCACCTAGTTTTGATACTCATATTGAGTAAATCCATATGCCCACCACTAATGCTACCTTTTACTGTTGAAACATTTTTAGCAAATTTATTTATAGGCACTAACTCTATAGTAATAGTTACTCCATTAATTATCTTATTCAAATACATAAAATTTTTACTATCTTTACTTGAATCATATATTTCACTTAACATAGGACCATGTATTGTTTTCCATCCCCACTCTTGTGATAAAAACAAATGAATGGCTGTTATATCGCTATAACCAATGAATATTTTTTCTTTTATTGGTCTTTTTACACTGTACAATCTTTCTACTATTCTTGCTGCTCCGTAGCCTCCTCTTAGACACCAAATTATACTATAATCATTTTGCTCTAATGCATTTTTTAAAATTTCAAATCTACTGTCATCTGAATTTGATAGATATACATAATTTTCTTTAAAACTATTTTCAGGTATGTAGAGATTTTTATTTGTAGTAGGTAATTTTTCTAAAATTTGCTTTGGAATTCCACTCGAAGGTGCAACCACATAAATTTTGTTTTCTTGAATTATTTTTAACCGTTCCTGCATTTCTGTAATCTTAATTTACCACATAACATTATACTCAGTATAATTAATATATTAAATAATGTCCCTAACATTAATACATAAGAGTCTAACTTTCCTTTTATAAAGCATACAGTGACTATAAATAGTATAGTCATTATTGTTGATGTAATGTATTCATTTTTACTAAATTTTTTCCCTAGAAACCCTACTATAACAGGCATAAATATTAACGGATTAAAACTATTTGTAGCTAACATCATTAACTCAAATATATCCTTATTGAACTTAGCCATGTATAATGATATACAGGCAATAATCACTAATGCAATTTTTGCTATTAGTACTTCTTTTTTATCTGACATTTTTGGATAAATTGCCTTGTACAAATTGCGAGCACAAATAACACTAGAACTATTTAGCCATGAATCAGCACTCGACATGATTAGTGATAACATTCCAATAATCACTATCCCCTTTATCCCTATAGGGATATAATCCACAATATATCTATAAAAAATAATATATTGATCTTTTTCTGCATTGTTATACAACGACGCTAAAGACAACCCTATTACAGCTAGTACAATATAGTAAAAAAATGCTACTAAAGCCTTACCTATAATGACTTGTCTCAATTGAATTTTATCTTTTACTATCAATATCCTTTGAATATATGGTAAATTTATTCCTTGTGTCGCTATATAAAAACATGATGATAAAAAATTTTCATAATTGATGCTTTTTTCTTTCCCAAAACTAATGGATTCTATTAAATTTTGCGTTGCTAAATTTTTATATGCATAACTAGCTATCATTGGCAATGCCACCATAAAAACAAAAAACTGAAAGATATCTGTTATTGTTACTGCTCGCATTCCACCTCTATATGAATAAAAGACTACAACCCCAAAACCAATTATAATCCCAACATCAAATGATGCATTAAGTAACGTATTAAAAAGATACCCTAATGCAGTTATTTGTGATGCCAGTAAAACTACTGTCATTAATATTCCCGAAATACTTGATATATATTTTCCCCATTTCCCATATAATCGTTCCATAACATCTATTAATGATATGCAGCCATCAAATCTTCCTACTCCTTGAGGCATTACACAATACATTAAAATCCAATGAAATAATACAAAGCTTTGTATTATTAGAAAATAACCTCGATCTTCATATATTTTCTGTATTATACCTATGCTACTTCCTGCGCCTACTTCGGTAGCAAATATAGTCATTACCCAAAATGCCGTAGGTAAATAACTAAACCCTACTGTATACTCTTTTAAAGTTTTATCTTTATTATTTCTCGCTAATCCTATTATAAAACATATAACTATATAGATAACTATAATTCCCTGATCTACCACTGATAACATTTCTTTTATTTCCTTTATTTTTATTCTTTCATATGTTTATCTTTAAAATCACTCTCTGATAATTTTCCTACATATATTAGGCCTCATCCCCTTATAGGCTTAAAAACGGCAAACTCAGATTAAACTTTCTAAATTAGTGATAATGCCAGACTCTTTCTTTATGCGATTAAAGTCATGTTTAAAGCTTCTGATATAGCCATTTCCTAAAATAATGTTTTGAGTTTGGGAAATCCCATCATAAATTATATTTTTTCTAAGTTCCGATATCTTGTGAATATTTACCCCTACTCTCTCTGCGTTTTTAAGTAAATATTCTAGATTGCTCAATAAATTAGGATATTCTTTTAATACTTGGCCATACAAATGTTCTGATTTAGGAAATATATTGTTTGCATGGTCTACAAGCTCTACTACTGTTTCCTTTGTCAGATTCTTATCTAAAATTGTTAGCAATTTCTCTTTTATTAAATCATGCATTTCAAATCCTCTAACTCCGCTATTAGCTTTTCTATTGACGATTAAATTAACCCTTATCAAAGAAAGCACTTCTTTTTCACCACCTGCTATTTTTAGCATAAATTTCTCTGTCAACAAACGATTATCTAGACTGGCAGTTTTAATAAGCAGCTTCACTTCTTTATCGTCGAGTTCACTCAGGAAATAACAGAAGCTCAGCCCAGCAGACAGTGTGAATAAAATTAAACTTTTTAAGGAAGAATTTATAAGAAATACTTCCTTAAAAACACTCATGTAATTGTTTTTTATACCATAATTCAAAAAAAGACTTCCTGAAATCAAAGATATGCTTGAGCTAAGATTGTTTGCGTGTTTTGGTGTAGTATCAAAATCAAAAAAAATGTCAGGGCCTATGGTTAGTTTAATATTCCCTTTTATTTCATTTATTGAAAATAGTAGAAGTTCACCTGTGGTGTCTATTTGCAGAAAGCCATTATGTATGCTTACCAGTGTGTTTTCAATTTTATTTGACCTGTTTTTAACTATTTCTGCATTATTTAAGTATTTTAAATTGCTTCTAATGCTAAGATAAGAACGTGCATGGAATATTTTATCAAAATCCTGCTGTAGAGTTTCTAGTACTGTGTATTTGATGTGATTTAACCTAGACTTCAGCTCTTGTTTTTTAGATGCTATACTCAAATAGAAATCTATCGATCCTAATATCATAGACATGAATAGTATTGATATCATCCATAAAACTTTAAGCTTATTTATTACAAATCGTCTGAGCATAAAAATTTTATTTCTTAAATCATTAGCTATCATTAGCATGTATGTGTATTTTATCAAGTAAATCACCAAAATTTAATTTGATAATTTTTACAATTTTAGGAACGTAGTACGTTTCTATGTACTTTTTGATAAATCCATTATCTGCTCTCAGGTATAATGTACGATCTTCCAAAACATCAAATTGCAATTTCATAAACCAACTAAAAAAAATATCCTCTCCCCACTCTTTTAGTAAGAATTTGCTCAACTCTTTCCATAGATCATTTTTTATTGCATCTATATAACATCTAATATCTTCAGATTTATCTTTGTATGTGCATTTTAATTCTTTATTTTTTTCCTTTTCTGAATAAGCACCTTCAAGAACTTTGAGAATATTTTCTTCGCTAATTGCCCAATCAAAATTAATTTTAAAGTTAGTAATATTTCCCATTAAAAAATTACTCTCAACTATTATCGATAGGTATTTTTTCCATAAATCCATGTCTTTTTTAAAAATATTTATGAATGCATTAGTAAGTTTTTGTTTTCTTTTTTTTGTCAAACTAATATCATATCCAATACTGGGAATATTTTTATTCCATTCCAAAATTAATGCATCTAAATCTTTCTCTCTAAGAGAGATATCTGTTGTAGTCTCTGTTGTAGTCTCTGTATTTATAGAACGAATCATTTTGGTCTCCTCATCAGGTCTTTTTGATCTATTCCATGGGTCATTTTGATCCAATCGATCGTGTATGTCTATTGTATCAAAATTTTTGTGGTTGGTATTAATACTATCAATTTGATCTATACGTTCAAGTTCTGACAATTTTTTATAATCGATACTGTACCACTTTGTCTTGTTAAACGAAGAATTATTAAAGTTCTTAGATACAATCAATAATTGTTTTTCTAAGGACAATATAGTTCTTTTAATTGTTGTTTCTGACCAAAAAGGAAATTGTTCTTTCCAAGAATTATAGGAATTAAATACCCAATAACGTCCTTCTTTTTTATTATTATTTATTTTAGGGTTTAACCAATAATGGAGTTGTTGTAGTATAATTGATTCGTTTAACCCTATTGCCTTTGCTAAAGTGGGTAGGAGCATTAAAGGGTGCTCGTTTATAAGCAATTTCGTCATTTTTTACTACCATTTTTACGTATAAGACAAAAAGTAAAGCACTAAAATTGCATTTAGTACGCATACTCCTTTCAATTAAAATAGCAGTGCACAGATAAAAGTTGACTAGTAATCTTTTATATGAAAGAATAAGGTTATGGTTTTAGTACAAATTCTGTACATATAAGAGGTGTATTAGGTCGTTGTATCTAATGCACTTTTTATTTTTTTCCTTTTATAACATCGTCTATACCTTTTTGTTTATCCTTTTGTAGCTTATTTACAGCTGCATCAAGAAACCATTTAGTTCTTGTAAGGAAGTTTTGTTCTATTACCATATCTATTTCCTGTAAAGTATCCTCGGGAAACGATAAGGTTATTCTTGCTAATTTTTTTTTCTTTTCAGTCATCTAGATAATTTTAGATCATCATATACAACCATTATATCTTATAACAACATAAACATGTCAAGCAAAAAATATTTAATCTCTATATTGCATCAATTGATGTAATTGAGTTAAAAAATATGTGTGTTGGTGTGATAATATGTGTAAAAGTTTTTATGTTTATATGTATGTATGCGAAATCACTTATATGTTTCTACATAACTTTTGACAATGGAAGCTACGAGTTCCTTCAATTTTTTCTTCTCTTTTACTGCAGTGATTTTTAGACTTGCATATAAATTTTCTGGTAACACAACAGTAAATCTTACTTCTGGTTGACTATTAATTGATGGCTTTAGCTCTTTGCCTTCAACCCAATTATTTATAATTTTTTGTTGTTTTCCAGTTAAAGGCTTTGTAGAAATTGTGACTTTTTTGTTCATTTTTAGGACCTATCAAATTTTTTTAATATTTCCTTGGTAAGTTTTTTTATTTCTTCTATTGCGTGCTGATCTTTATTATCTTCCATGACAGTTGAGCCAGCTGAGGCAGAATCAGCATATGATATTCTTTGGCATATGTGCGTATCTAAAGCAGGGGTTTCGTATGGTTTTAAGGCCTCCACAACGTCGCGTCCTATAGCCGTATTATGTATTTTGCGGTTTATTATAAAAGTTGAAGATATTTTTTTAAACTCAGATAAAGGCACTGACACTTCTTTTATTAAATCGACAATCTCTTTTGCTGCCCATACATCATAGGGAGAAGGTTGCACCGGTATGCATACGAGATCACTTGCTGCTATCGCAGATCTAGCAACATCATACACTCTAGGGGGACCATCTATAAGGATATAATCCCTTCCTTTTTTAAGAGAATTGATTTCTTTGTGTATGATGGGCTTATCGATGCTAATGGTTGTAAAAATTGGATCTTTTTCTCTAGTGGCTGCCCAATCTAAGCCGCTGCCTTGCGGGTCTGAATCTATAAGCAATACCTTATGTCCGCTCAAAGATAACTGTGCAGCAATGTGTATCGATAAAGTTGTCTTTCCAACACCGCCTTTTTGATTTAAAAAAGATATAATCATTAGAAACACTCAAGTTATAATTTTCATTATAACTGACATAGAGGTGTGTGTCAACGCATTTTAGTGCTTTAGTTTTTTTTAGTAAAAGCATTAAAACTTTAAAACACAAAAGTGCATTAGTGCGTACAGGAAGGCATACAAGTGCTAAAGCGTATTAGCGTTTTAGCATAAAAGTGTAAAAACATATTCACACAAAAGCGTGTCAGTGTTTCTGTGCTAAATCTTATGGAAAAACACGAAATATTTGAGAAGTTAGATTTTAATACATACAATGGAAGATCTGATAATACTAGCAGAGTCGAGTCATGCTGTGATAAGCTGTCAGACTCAAGACAGTGGATTTGCCGCTATCTGTAGAAAATGCTTTGCATTTACACACAAGTAGCTTGGATAATTTTTGAGATCTTATCTCAAAAACTTATCCACTAACTCCACTTATTACAAATAGCAATTAAAAAATATATTATTCTTAGTTTATTGCTTCTTCAATTATAATATTACCTTTTTAAAACAAGGGGATTTGACAAAATGTGGACAATTTAAAAAATTGACACACATTTTTTGGATAAATATTAAAATATTTACCCACAACTCCACTGTTACAAACAACCGAAGTTTTAAGAAATGTTTTATAGTTTTTTCTACCTCAAGCGCCGAAAATGAGTTGGTTACAGATGCAATACTTTTTTGTCGTCCTATCATCTTAATTCTTATGCCGCATATTGTGGAACGTCTTAGCGTTTAGGCAAGTCATTAATACTTTTTAAATTTACAGGTATTGTTTGTTCTTGCTGAGTTAAGCAGTATCAAAGAGTATAGATTCTATTTCTACTAAATTTCTGCTTCGACATCCAAAGTAATCCCATCCATCACCTCTCTTAGCTGCTCCATTTTATATGGCTTGACGATAAATCCTTGAATGCCGAATTTGCGGACCTCTGCTACCTCTTTGTCTTTGACAGAAGCGTAGCCACTCTGGACGATTACTGGAATGTTGCACCATTTCCAAGATTTTCTTATTTTTTCTAGAACTTTTGCCCCTCTTAGGTCTGGCATCATTACATCTAGTAAAATCAAGTCTGGTATTTCTTTTTTTAGCATTTTAAGAGCTGCAAACCCGCCTTCTGCGGTAAGCACTCTATAGCCAAAAGCAGGCAAAATTAACGCTGCAGTATCCAAAATTGATTTTTGATCATCGACTACTAAAATTGTTCTTTTATAGGAGTTTTTCGCTTCTATCTTGACAATTTTATCATCTGCTATTTCAGCATCAATAATTGGAAATTTAAATCCAAAGGTTGCGCCTCTATTTTGATTGTTCCTAACAAAAATACTACCGCAATGCGATTTGATGATTTCTTTACATATTGCAAGGCCAAGACCTGTTCCCCCAGCATCAGTTCTCGTTCTGGTGCTTTCTTCAAAGGAGTCAAATATTCTTTTTAGATCAGATTCTGGAACACCAACTCCTTGGTCAATAACAAGCAACTCAACATACTGATCGTCTTTAACCGATACCTGCACATTAATAGGCTTATTATTACCATATTTTAGCGCATTAGAAATAAGATTGCGGATCACTTGTGCAATACGGTCTTTATCGCAATCAC
>JAUHXQ010000007.1 GCA_030426905.1 Alphaproteobacteria bacterium | reverse complement strand
ACAAAGAGTGAAAATTACTGGTAAACAATATGTAAGATGGAATAAGAAGCAAACTATAAACCAATACACTCCTCCAAAAAAATGTAATATATTTCCTGCAACTCTCTATCCAAAAGTCATTCAGTAGCAATAACAAAAACACGCTACTGGTAATAATATATGATACGTTAAGAAAATTAAGAGAACTGATGTTAGTAAATATAGCACTTATAATAAAGTTTACTCCCGTAATAACGCTAATAAAATAAATTGAATTAATAGAAAAATTATTAACTTTTATTGCTTCATTCAGTCTTACCGACAATGGTTGTTTTTGTGGTTTTGTAGGAAATAAATGAGGATTTGTTTTTTTATATCTCCTATGTCCTATATATAGTACTGTCACTGAAGTTAGCACCCCCACCACAAGACTGCGAGTATCAAAAACTCCAGTGAAAAAACGTGCAATTATAGTAGTAGAAAGGGATGATATTACTAGTATATTAAAGGTTTTATTGCTAATCCTTGCACCAAGCAAACCAGCTAATAGAGGAAATGTTATTAGCGGATCCCAAAAATTATCAACTAACCACAAAATATCCATGATACTTTTTTTAACAAAAATGATAGAAATAGATAATATCGCTATCAAAACACAAGAAATACGAGCAATCAATAGCTCTTGTTTATCAGTAAGAGAAGGCCATATTTTTTTACAAATATCATGCGATATAAGAGAACTAGTAGTATTTAAAAATGAATCTTGGGTTGACATAATAACTGCTAAAAGACCTGCAATCATAAACCCTTTAATTCCTATAGGGAGATAGTGATCTATAAAATAGTATAGCGCAGTGCTAGGATTAATATCAGGATTAAGTCTATACGATATTATCCCTATAGCAGATATGATAATTATCATAGGAATCATTAAAATTCCTACTCCCATAAAGCTAGTTGTGAATTGTTTTTTATCCTTTGCTATTAATGCTCTTTGTATGTAAGGAATCCCTGTAGTAGGCATTAAAGTATAAAACATTAAACTTAGAAATAAAGCAACGTTATTGCTGCCTATCGATATATGTGTCTTCGGGAAAAAAGAAGCTATATCGATAAGATCACTATTATGATAACCAATAGAACATGTTAAAGGCAAAGCAATGAAAAATATTAAAAACTGGAAAACATCTGTAAAAGCAACTGATGCGATACCACCAAAAGCTGAATATAGAGTTACAACAGTGATGCCAATAAACATCCCTACAGTTTCTGGTATATTAATGAAATAATGAAGCAAATATCCTATAGCAATAGAGCTGGTTGCAGTTACTGCAATTGCAACAAAGATAGATAAAATATTCGCTATCCAATTTCCGGTTTTACCATACCAATGTTCTAATATGTTACTCAAAGACATAAATTTAAGTTTTTTGAACTCTTCCAAATTTGGGGCAAAAAACTTGGCTATTATAAACCAATGAACAGGAACGAAGAGTAGCGGTATTATGAATATCAAACCTAATTCGTATATTTTACCTACAGCCCCCATCACCTTACTAGCACTAATTGTTGTGGCAAAAGTAGTAGCTATAAGTACTGCAGTGGGAAAGCTTTTAGTGCCTAAAGTATAATCGCGAATGTTACGGATCTTACCATATTTAAATAGGCCAATTATTATACAAAATATTAAATAACCAGCAATTATTGTGATGTCAGCGTAGTGTAAATTCATAAAATATCTTTTTTTTGATAATAATAATGTTAAGCATTTTCTAAAAAAATAACTTCTGTGTAATATTAGTTAAAAACTAATAAAAAGCAAATATTAAATTTAATAAAAATAATGCCTTAGTGATGATGGGTGAATAATCCCTTACAAACTGCAACAGGAAAATTTTGTTCTCTCCACCAATGTCCTGCTAAGAATTTTTCTAAATCCTGCTGCCCAAAAAATGTTGGCTTCGCCTTATCTATAAGACGCAGCATCCACTCCTTATTGATAAATATCGAGTGGTTAGACCATTCCATATATTTAGAAGAAGTAATAAAACAATGATCGTTATATCTTATCACTTCATGAGGATGTATTTTTTCCGGTTGCTTATGAACATAAACAGAAGCTCCTATAAGTTTTTGACTATCGTTAGAATGTATTTTACGCTTGATAAATTTCATAAAATCAGTCTTATTAGATTGATATGGATAAAATTCCTTATATCTGTTTGCTAAATCAAAATCTTTACCAGGCTGTTTACTATGAATAAGTCTAACAAAAGTTACTTTATTATGTTTTAAAAGATAAATAGAAGTACAGAGCTGTTTAAAAATCTCTTCTTTTGTCTCTATGATAGGATAATCATCCTCAAGCATTAAAACGTACTTTGCTTTAGCTTTCCTAATAAGGATTTTCCAGGCTTCGTTATTACTAATATTTTGATTATCAGTAAGAGTAACTACCTCAAAACCATATTTTTTAGCAATTTTTTGCTTGGTTAGATCTGGAGCTTGAATAAATATTAACTTTTCTTTGATTAAAGAGAGCAAACCATGCTTTCTATAACTCAATAAAGTATTTTCTAGTAAATTTGAGTCATGACGACTCAATACAGCTATCGCTACCATGCAAACACTAGTTCAACTTATAGTGATCCACAATATTGCAAAAAGTTCTAAAAGTCAATTAATAAATAATAAAAATTGCATTTCTTACTTTACTTTTTATAATAAGCAACCCCTCAAAAATATCAAACTAAACTAGCGAATAAAGTTGGAATACTAATAATAATAAAGCCAATGTTCCACCTAATATTGGTACTAAAATATTATACTCCACACTATCTTTTTTTTTCACTAAATAACTCTCAGACTTTTTTTTTATTATAAACAAAGAAAAATTGACCATAGCAAACACTATTAAAATAATAGCACTTGTTATTTTTGCTAACATCTCTAGGGGCAGCAACAATGCAAATATAATTATTACCAATATAACAAAACATGTTGCGTTAACAGGTGTTTGCGTATTATGGTTTAATGTTGAGAATATTAGAAATGTCGCCCCTCTTCTTGCCATACCAAAAAGAATACGTGAAGCCATTACTATCTGCACTACTACACCATTAGAAATAGAAAATATACTTATCGCACTAATAATTTTGGGAGAATAACCATAGAATGATACCAACTCCGCCATAGGAGCAGCAGCTTCTCTTGCAATCTCAATTGGCAAAGATGTTATCATTGCTAATGCAATTAGACTGTAAAGAAAAGAAGTAACAATCAAAGCAATAATTATAGCAGTAGGCATATTATTTTTAGGGTCTTTCACTTCCTCCGCTACATTAACCATATCTTCAAAACCAATAAATGCAAAAAATGCTAAAAATGCCCCTAAAAAAATAGTATTCCAAATAGCAAAATCAAGTTTAGGTATAAATTTGAAAAAATTATCACTAACACCAACAATGTTGTATTTTGAAATATAAATTATAAAACCAAGACCACATATTTCAACTAATGCAAATACTACAACCAACAATGCAGACTCTTTTATCCCAACAATCGCAATAAATCCTAATGCACAAATAAAGCAAATTATAGCTATTGACTGGTTTATTGTAAAAAATACATTAAAATATCCTACAAAACCATTGGCCATCGTCGCAGCAGATACTATTCCAGTCAACATCACCAAACCAGCTATGACTCTAGCTATTTTTACAGATTTAAAAGCTTTATATATGTATATAAATTCACCACTAGTTTCAGGAAATTTAGAAGATAATTCAGCATAAGATATTGCAGTGAAAAGTGCTATTATAGCCGCAAAACAAAAAGTAAAAGGAGCGTATACACCAGATATACCAGCTACTTTTCCAACCAAAACGTAAATCCCAGCACCAAGAATAGTACCTATACCATACAAGGTTAGCACAGGAAGAGATAAACTCCGATCTAATTTAGCTTTAGATGAAGACATTAAAGTAATCAAAATATAGCTTAGCCTATTTGTTTATTTCTTTGATTTGTTTGTGGCTATGTTTTTTTTAGGAGTTTTTTTATTACTCGTATTAGCATTCGTCTTCACATTTTTTGTAACGACGCTACCTCGAGGTAAATGTACTGTTTCTTCTCTCATTTTATTTAATTTATCGATAGCTATTAAGGGACCAACTATAGGAACTATCCCCGTAAGCAAACCAATCTTAAGTCTATTAGTAATAATAGAAATAACACTATTATTATTTACCTTAGTTGCTTTTTCCATATCTAAAACATCAATAGTTCCCTCAATTATAGCCTTAGTAAGGCCAACAGTAACGCCAAGACCTATGAGAAACATCTGGCCGATAATCATACCTATAACCAGACCACATATTATGCCTAATATTGACTTAACAGTTATAGGTTTAACAAATACCTCACCCTCTGTATCAAACGTGCTAAAAAATCCTATAATCGCACCAGTTAATACTGCAACAATAGGAGCATATACTGGTAATAATGCATAAATACCAAGAAGAATTAATATAACTCCTTGCAATACTACCAATAGCTTTTTTCCAGAATCTTTGATTGATCTATAGCGATCTCTTAAAGTATCAAAAGCATCTTCTGTAGCTACTTTTATTTCGGTAGTAACTTTGGAACAAAGTGCTGTCAAAAAAAATTTATTTGAATTGGGTTTGTCTGTCATAGTAATTTCTCTTTTATAACCTTAATGGTATACAAAATAATGTTAATTACTCAATAACAATATAACTCTAGATAAAGAAAATTTATGTTATCAAAACTAATCATCAAAAAATGAGGAGTTTTAGCATAAATTCTTGCACATGATAACTTTATTTATAAATAAGAATTTTTTTAATTAAATGACTTACATCTCATCATGACCCTCTCTACTATCTCCAACAGGACAAGGATTTCCATTAATTTCCATTATTATATTCTTTGATTACTTCTAGTACTTTATCTCCACAAGAAGGTAGGTTTGACCAGTTTTTAACCCAATCAACAGAATTGCCTTCACAAGATTTAGTATCACAAGGACTCATTCCTCTATCTAAAAAGAACTTTATGTACTCGGTATTGCAGCTATCTGATCTCTGTAGTGACGACATAACAACCGTGAGCACTGGATCATTTTTACATTGTGCACCATCAATATCATTGATATCCAAGCCTTTTTCCTCTAACAGCTTTAAGTGATCAACGCCTAAATCACCTTTAATAATTTCTTGAATTGCTATTTTTAGTATAGCTCTGTCCTTTAACACGCCAGAATCAATGTATTTTTGAAGAGTTTCACTATCTATGCCTTCCCAAATATAAGAATAATCCTTAAAAACAGTAAATGCTGGTTTAAATAAAAAATATTTTCCTTTTTCATCTTGTTCCAAAACGAGCGAACGAATAAAATTATTACTTATTTTTTTTTGATCATGAACATAATATGCATCATAAATACTATAATGATTCACAAAACTTTTAATCAGATGTTTCCCTAATTCAATATTATTGTTATCATGTATTTTTATTAAATAATTTTTTAAAATATCAAAGACCTTGTTATCGTGTTTCTTAGAAAATTTATGTATAAAAAAATTGTAACACGAATTCATAATTGCTTTGTTAAAATCATCATTAGCAGTTTTTAGAAGCTTTTCTATCCAATCAAACATGTCATTTGATTTGTTATTACTTAGGAAAAATTTTACTAATTCCTCAGACAACTCAACATCTTGTATATCTGTTTTAGCAAAAATTTTACTTGCTCTACTTTTAACATCCTCACTTGCATTTTTTAAAGCACTTATGGTCTCTCTATCAAAATCAGCGCCTGCTTCTAAGAGCGCTATAACAGTATCAGTATATTTTTCATCAATAGCTTTAGAAATAACAGGAATATCATTAATATCTTTTGCATTGGGGTTTGCACCTGCTTTAAGAAGCGTTTTTATTACCTCAGAATTTTCTAAAATTCTCTTATTAAGCAACTGCTCATTCAATAAATTTTTTACTGACTTAGGATTTTCTTCTACGAATTCCAAAAACTCCTTATTTCCAATAAGACACTGAAATTTAAAATAAGCTTTCTGGTACTTATTCAACTCTTTTCTAGTAAAGGATACATCAATATTGGATTCTGGTACGCGAATATTCTCTGGTAATTTACTTTCCTTTTGTAATTCCTTAATCTTTATAATAAAATTATTCCACTGTTCCTTTATAGAATCGCTCAAATTACCTTTAAAAACTATATCAGGAGTTGGATCTAGGATAAAAGTCGTTACCGTTCCGTCTTTAAGCTTTATTCCTATGCTTGCCCCCTGTAAAGCTTCCTCTGACAAGTGATTACTAACAACTTCTGGGAATTTTTCTAAACTGTAGCATATAAAGTATTACCAAAACTAAATCCATCTTCAGGACCGTGCCCAATAATCACAGATCCAACAGGCAACTCATCCACATACTTAACTGCAGCTCCTCCAAAACAAGAATCTATATGCACCATAACAGGATCTCTAACTATTTGTGCAATAACTTTTATTGCATCTCTTGTTGAATCCGATGGACTAAAAAGGTCGATTTGGTGTTCTCCATTTGAGTCAATATTTCCATGAGCATATATATGAAATATAGTTTCCTCATTAACTTTATTTACATCAATATTGAGTAAATCACTTTCTCTAACTTTTGACCTTCCCCTTCCTATAATTAAATGATCAGCTTTTTTTTCCAATCCACTCCTAAATATATCTCCGTGTATATAAATGAAAGCATTTTTTTCTGTATCACCGATACTTGTCTCTGTATCATCACCAAAAATAATTATTTTCTTATAACCCATCCTCACTACCAATAGTTTATTGCTAAATTAAAAATATATTTTTTCAAATTATACTAAAAAAACTGCAAGACACTTGCATATGTTGCTAGGGTACACTGTGGAGCAAAATCTTCTAGATTATCAATATATGTGCGAATCGATTTTTATTTCTATTAGTATCTAAACACGCTTGTAAATTTTATTCTGTCGTAATAACCAGCATCTCTAGATTTTACAGTACTCTTCGCACTAGAAGAGAGATTACTTAGCAGAAGTAGTACTATTAGTAGGAGCAACATCGATTTTAGATGTATTGCCTACATCTTTTGTTTCTTTATTTTTTGTCGCTACTGCCTTTTTAGCATTAGAGCTAGGTTGTGTTTTAGAAGTTTTATCCACTAATTCAATAATCGCCATAGGTGCAGCATCTCCGTATCTAAAACCAAACTTATAGATACGCGTATAACCACCATTTCTTTTAGTAGATTTAGGTCCTATCTTGCTTATCAACTTATTTACTATTTCTGAATCATGCAAAATTGATTCCAAGTATCTTATAGTGTGCAAGCTTTTGTCTCTAGATTTTGTTATTAACTTTTCGACAAAAGGTCTCAAAGTTTTTGCTTTTGGCAGCGTAGTTTTTATTTGCTCGTGCTTAAATAAAGATACTGCCATATTCATAAGCAAAGATTTTCTATGGGAGCTTGTTCTATTTAATTTTCTAAAGCTTTTGCGATGCCTCATGGTCTCTTAATCCGTTAGTTTATTTTTTACGTATATAATTTATTTGAATGGATCTTCGTATTTTTTAGCAAGTTCTTCTATATTCTTTGGTGGCCATCCTGAAACTTCCATGCCAAATCTAAATCCCATAGAAGCAAGAACTTCTTTAATCTCATTTAAAGACTTACGCCCAAAGTTAGGAGTTTTAAGCATCTCATTTTCAGTTTTAGTAACTAAATCACCAATGTACCTGACACTACTTAAACAATTTTGTGATCTCACAGAAAGCTCTAGCTCATCTATGCGCTTCAACAGGCTTTTGTCAAATGGAAGTTCTTCATCTTGCTTTTCTTCCTCTATTTTTTCTTCTTCAAAATTAATAAACACTGATAATTGATCTTGTAAAATTCTTGCAGCAAGTGCTACAGCTGTATCAGGGGTGATAGAGCCATTGGTTTCCAAATCAATTAATAACTTGTTATAATCCGTAACCTGACCTACTCTAGCATTTTCTACTTTATATGTAACACTACTTACAGGACTAAAAATAGCATCTATAGGAATTAAGCCTATTGTTGATTCTTCTTGCTTATTTTGCTCTGCTACAACATATCCTTTCCCAGTTCTACAAATTAACTGCATATTTAAGCTAGCATCTTTATCTAAATTACAAATCACCTGATCAGGGTTAATAATTTCAACGCCATGGCCAGTTTCAATCATCCCTGCAGTAACTACGCACGGACCTACAGCTTTCAAAGATACTTGTTTTTTTTCTGCAGAATCCATTCTTACAACAACTTGTTTTAAATTTAATACCATGTCAGTTAAGTCTTCTGATACACCAGGGATAGATGAAAATTCATGCAGTATTCCTTCAATCTTTACAGCAGTAATTGCTGATCCTTGTAGAGAAGAAAGCAAAACACGTCTTAAAGCATTACCCAAGGTAATACCAAAACCTCTCTCTAAAGGCTCTACAACAAGAGACATTCTATTTTGTATTCCTGATTTTAATACTTTAATCGTAGGTTTAATTAAAGAACTCCAATTTTTTGCTAATACTACCACTTATTATTACCTATAGTTTTTTAATTTTAAAAATAATTTTATAAAATATATACATACATAATTTTACTACTAACCACTCTATAAAAACATCAATACTCAAAAAGAACAAATTTTTTGCAAATAATGTTACTGTTTTTCAAACTATACTCTCCTACGTTTTGGAGGCCTAGTACCATTATGAGCAACTGGAGTAACATCTGTTATTGACGTAATAATAAAGCCTATACCCATTAAAGATCTTACAGCAGACTCTCTGCCGCTCCCTGGACCTTTAACTTCAACAGAAATAGTTTTCATTCCAAAATCCATCGCCTTTTTACCAGCAACTTCAGCAGTAATTTGTGCCGCATAAGGAGTAGATTTCTTTGCTCCTTTAAAACCTTGCCCACCTGCCGCTGCCCAAGCAACAGTGTTACCCTGCAGATCCGTGACATTAACTATAGTATTGTTAAACGAAGAATAAATATGGACCACACCGACAGGTACATTTTTCTTATGTTTTTTCTTTGATTTTTGCTCTGTAGCAGTATTCATTATTTCATCCCTGCTTTTTTCTTCCCAGCTATAGGAGTTGGTTTTCCTTTCCTAGTTCTTGCATTAGTATGGGTTCTTTGTCCACGAACAGGATACTTATTCCTATGTCTCATACCTTTGTAATAGAGACCTAATTCGATCATTCCTTTGATATTCATAGAAATTTCACGTTTCAAATCCCCTTCAACAACATAATTGCTGTCAATTATTTCACGTAAGCGACCTATTTCTTCTTCATCAAGTTGACTAACTCTTTTTTCTAAAGAAATACCTGCTTTTTGACATATAACACGAGACCTTGCCCTACCTATCCCAAAAATATAGGTAAGTGCAATCTCAACTCTTTTCTTTTCTGGTATATTTATACCGGCTATCCTGACAGACACGAAATCCTCTAACTTTTATAAGCTGAAAAATTTATAATAACACGACTAATAGGTAATAATCTTTCACCTATCATGCGGCTTATAATAAGACAAAATACTGTTAAGTCAATCACTTTTTGCATCATTTTTTTAGAATATTTTTAATTTCTTCAGTAATTTTTTGTATACTTTGATTAGCATCAACTTCGCTTAATATTCCTTTTGTTTGATAAAAAGCAATCAATGGCAAAGTTTTTTTTTGGTAATCATTAAATCTATTTTTTACTACACTAATATTATCGTCTTCCCTAACCTTAAGATTAGTACTGCCACACTCATCACATACTCCAGGTGTTTTTGTGTTTTTATAGCGCTTGTTATAATTTGTATTACAATTGGCACAATAAAACCTATTACAAATACGATCTATCAAAACCTCTTCTTTAATATTAAAGTACAATACTTTATCTATGTTCACTCTAATATCGTCAAGTAAAGCATCAAGAGAAGATGCTTGTTTGATATTACGCGGATAACCATCCAAGATAAAACCATTATTATAAGACTTTAGCGTCTTCTGCAATAAAGAAAATACTGTCTCGTCTTCCACGAATTTACCAGAACCTAAGGTATCCTTAATTTTTTTTCCAATCTCAGAATTTTTTTTCACTTCTTCACGTAACAGATCTCCAGTAGAAATACGCTTAATAGAATAGTAGTTTTCTAAGAATTCTCCTTGAGTTCCCTTGCCAGACCCAGGAGGACCAATAAGTATCAGGTTCATCAAATTCTCCCTAGACGTGCTTTTTTCATGAGACCTTCGTACTGATAAGAAAACAAAGCAGATTGAATTTGTACAAAAGTATCCATTACAACGTTTACTACTATAAGAAAACTTGTTCCTCCTAAATAAAAAGGAATACTGTATTTAGAAAAAACATATTCAGGCAATACGCACACAAAAGCTACATAAACAGCACCTATAACAGTGAGTCTGGTTAGAACATGATCTAAATATGCTGCTGTCTGAGCACCTGGACGACGACCATAAAGAAACCCCCCATTCCTCTTTAAGTTATCCGCAGTCTCATTACTGTTAAATACTACAGCAGTATAAAAAAAACAAAAAAATACAATAAAACTGATATAAATTAAAAGATATAAAGGTTTTCCTCTTCCTAAATGAATCATGATAGATTCAAAAATAGATTCTTCCTCACCAACTGTCATAAAATTCATAATTGTAGCAGGAAAAGATAAAATAGAACTCGCAAAAATTGGAGGAATCACTCCTGCAGTATTAATTTTAAGAGGCATGTGTGTGCTACCACCGCCAAACATTTTATTACCTTTTTGGCGCTTAGGATAATGCACAGGAATACGACGCTGCCCTCTTTCCATAAAGACAATAAAATAAATTAATACAAAGACAGCAGCAAGTATTGCTACTAAAGTCATTGGATGCATGCTACCGGTTTTTACTAGCTCGAACACGCTGATAAATGCCTGAGGCAAACCAGAAACTATTCCTGAAAATATAATTAACGATATGCCATTACCTATTCCTTTAGCAGAAATTTGTTCACCAAGCCACATTAATAAAATAGTTCCAACAACAAGAGTAGAAACAGCAGAAATTTTAAAAAAAATACTAGGCACAGTAACAATAGAACCATAGCTTCCATGAGCTTGTTCTAAACCTACTGCTATACCGTAAGCCTGCACTACTGATAAAATTACCGTAAGATAGCGAGTATATTGGCTAATTTTTTTTCTTCCTACTTCGCCCTCTTTTTTTAACTCTTCTAATGCTTTTATTGTTACTGATAATAATTGCATAACTATAGATGCAGTAATATAAGGAACGATTGAAAGAGCAAAGATAGACATTCTAGAGAGAGAACCTCCAGACAAAGTATTAAATATACCTAATATGCCAGAAGAGTTAGCACTTGCAAACTCATTAAGCGCCAAACTATTAATACCAGGAATAGTAATATAAGAGCCTAATCTAAACACACATAATATGAATAAGGTAAATAGTATCTTATTCTTTAACCCTTTTGCTTTTAAGAAAATACTAGCATCCATACAACAAATTTCTAAATAATGTGATTATAGCTGCGCTTTTTTAATATTATAAAGCTTCTCCACCAGCAGCTTTAATTTTTTCTAATGCAGACTTAGAATACATATTAAACTTAACTCTAATTTTATTATTTAATTCTCCTGCACCTAAAAGTTTAATGACAATTTTATTATTTTTTCTAGAGATCATTCCTAATTCCATTATTTTCTCTGTATCTATAACATCAGAAGATTTAAGTTTTCCTGAGTTAATAAGAGAATTAATCATATCTAAATTGATGACCTCAACTAACCTAGATTTTGATTTATAAGATGTAAAACCTCTTTTAGGCAAGCGTCTATGAAGAGGCATTTGTCCCCCTTCAAATCCCTTAATTGCAACTCCCGTTCTAGCCTTTTGCCCTTTATACCCAGAACCGCACGTTTTACCTTTCCCAGAACCGATGCCTCTCCCTACTCTTTTTGATTTTACAGATGCACCATCGCGATCTTTTAGCTTATTAAGATTTAACATAATCCACCTAATATTATGAATTTTTTACTTATTTATAACTTGCACATCTACAAGATGCCTTACTTTGTATATCATTCCACGTACTGATGCGCTATCTTCTAGAATTTTAGCTCTATTCATTTTATTCAAACCAAGCCCTATCAAAGTTTGACGCTGATCTTTTTGTCTTCCTATCGGACTGGAATGTTGTGTTACTTTGAGTTTAGTATTAGAAGAATTACTCATTAGATTTCTCATTATCCTTATTTTTATCCTCTACTTTATTAGAATTGCTAGAAGAAACTTTTCCTCTCTTCTTAGCAATAAAGTTAGGTGTATTTAATCTCGTCAATGCATCAAATGTCGCAGCTATCATATTGTGCGGATTAGCAGACCCCAAAGATTTAGCAACTATATCATGAACCCCTAAAGTCTCAAAAACAGCTCTCATTGGACCACCAGCTATAATTCCTGTACCAGGTCTTGCACTTCTTAGCATTACTCTACCCGCCCCAGCATGACCAGTAATATCATGATGTATAGTTCTAGCGTCTTTCAAATTAACTTTGATCATTTTACGTTTTGCTTCCTGAGATGCTTTTGCTCTAGCTTCTGCTACTTCTTTTGCCTTACCTAAACCAACACCAACTTTGCCCTTGCCATTGCCAACCACTACTATTGCAGCAAAACCAAATCTTCTACCACCTTTGACCACCTTTGTAGTTCTATTTACAGCAACAAGTACTTCTTTAAGCTCTGTTAGTTCCTGATATTTTTCTTGGTTTTCAATAGTTTCTTTCATAATAAATTCACCTATTTAAATAACTATGCCATGTTCACGTACTGTTTCTGCAATAGCCTTAACTCTACCATGATATTTGTATCCGCCTTTATCAAACACCAATTGCTTCAACCCTGCCTGAGAAGCTTTTTCTGCTAATTTTTTACCTATAGCTTTTGCTGCTTCTACCGAATATTTCTTTTTAAGATCAACAAAGTCTTTTTGCATACTATTCACAGCAACTAAAGTACGATTCTCTTTATCATTAATTATTTGGCAATAAATATGCTGATTAGATCTAAACACAGATAATCTAGGACATTTACTGACTTTGCGTATTTTATTTCTTACTCTTATACTTCTTTTTATTCTTTTTCTTGAGTAACAACTAGACATAATTTTCCTTTTTGCAAGTTTTTAGAATTATTTTTTCTTACCTTCTTTACGCCTTATATGCTGGCCTTCATATTTGATACCTTTTCCTTTGTAAGGCTCAGGAGGTCTTTGTTGCTTAATAATCGCTGCAACTTGACCTACTTTCTGTTTGTCATAACCAGAAATAGAAAGTAACGTAGGTTTAATCGCTTTTATTGTTATACCCTCAGGTATTTCAAATTTTATATCATGGCTATAACCAAGATTTAAAGTAAGAAATTTGTCAGTAACAGCAGCCCTGTACCCTACGCCAACTATTTCTAATTTTTTTTCAAACCCCTTGGAAACCCCAGTCACCATATTATTAATTAAACTTCTAGTCAATCCCCACATCGCTCTATCGCGCTTGTTGTCACTATTAACAGGAGAAATTTTTATACTATTTTCTTCATTTGTAACCTTAACTTCTGGAGGAAATTGTATAGCAAGATTACCTAACTTGCCTGAAACATCTACAAGCCTATTATTAATATTTACATTTACTCCATCAGGTATTGATATGGGTAATTTTCCTACTCTTGACATTGCTCTTCCTTTTAAAATATTTCACATATGATTTCGCCACCAGCATTAGCTTTCCTTGCTTCGCTATCTGACATCACACCTTTTGATGTAGAAAGTATAACCACACCCAAATTATTATAACAAGAAACAAGATCAGCTACTGCTGCATATATTCTTCTGCCAGACTTAGAAACACCTCGTATTTCTTGTATGACAGGACTACCATCACGCAAATATTTTAAATCCACTATAAGCGAACTTTTATTATGAGGCAGCTCCTTTTTTGTATAGGATTTTATATAACCTTCTTTCTGTATTACTTTAAGTATTGATTCTTTAAATTTAGAGTAAGGTATTTCAATGGAAATTAGCTTTCTTTGTTGACCATTTCTAATTCTAGTAAGCATGTCTGCTGTTATATTCGCCATATCTTTTTACCAACTTGATTTTTTTACACCAGGCAACAAACCAAAAGCGGCCATTTCTCTAAGCGCAATTCTTGAAACACTAAATCTTCTAAAAAACCCTCTAGGTCTACCAGTAATAGAACATCTATTTCTTATTCTTACTGACGCAGAGTTACGAGGAAGCTTAGCCAAAGCAAGCTGTGCTTGGAACCTATCTTCAGGATTTGTTTTTTTATCCATTATAATATTTTTTAACTTTGCACGCTTATTTTGATATTCACTTACTAATTTTTTGCGATTCAAATTAGTTTGTATAGTACCTTTTTTTGCCATCAAAACCTTCTAATTAAATGGAAAATGGAAATTAGAAAGCAGTTCCTTTGCTTCTTCGGAATTTTTTGCTGAAGTTACAATAGTAACGTTTAAGCCTCTAATTTTATCAATTTTATCGTAATTTATCTCAGGAAAAACTATATGTTCTTTTATTCCTAAATTAAAATTTCCCTTACCATCAAAACTTTTTACAGAGAAACCTCTAAAATCTCTTACCCTAGGCAAGGCTACAATCACTAATCTTTCTAGAAAATTAAACATTTTAGCTTTACGCAAAGTGACCTTACACCCTATAGGCATTCCTTCTCTTAATTTAAATGATGCTATCGATTTTTTAGCATTGGTAATCACTGCTTTCTGCCCTGCAATTAAACTCAATTCTTTTACAGCACTATCCAAAGCCTTACTATCTGCTATAGCATCTCCAACACCCATACTAAGCACTACCTTCTGTATTCTAGGCACTTGCATGATATTTTTATACTGAAATTTATCTTTCAGATTTTTTATCACATCTTGTGTATATAATTCTCTAAACCTCTTCATCGCCTAACCTATTACTTCACCAGATCTTTTTAAAAATTTCTTCTTTTCTCCATTCTCTAATATCTTATAACCTAGCTTAGAAGGCTTATTATCCTTAGTATCCACATAAGATACATTAGAGATATGAATAGGCATATTTTTAGTTACTATACCTCCTTGAGTTGTTTTCGAAGGCTTAGTATGCCTCTTAACGACATTAACTCCTGAAACAACGACTTTATTTTGCTTAGGTAAAACTTTTACTATTTCACCTGTCTTGCCTTTATCTTTGCCAGCAATAACTACAACTTTATAACCTTTAGTTAATTTCATTTTATTAATCATAATACCTCTGGCGCTAACGAAATAATTCTCATAAATTTCTTTGACCTTAATTCACGAGTTACAGGACCAAAAATCCTTGTACCTATTGGTTCCTTTTGCTTATTGATTAGTACCACAGAATTATCATCAAATCTTATGCTACTACCATCTTTTCTAGATAACTCTTTTTTAGTACGAACTATAACAGCAAAATGAACTTCACCTTTTTTTACTTTTCCTCTAGGAATAGCATTTTTTATAGATACCACTATAGTATCACCAACATATGCTTTTTTAGCGTTGCCTAAAACTTTTATGCAATATACTTCTCTGGCACCAGAATTATCTGCAACTTTTAATCTTGATTCAGATTGAATCATAATATTTCCTTTTGTTAACTACTATAAATCACTTCAAATTGTTTACTTTTAGAAAAAGGCCTTGATTCTATAATAGAAACAGCTTGACCATTTTTATAAAAATTCTTTTCATCATGAGCACTAAATTTCTTTGATCTAGTTAAAACCTTTTTATACAAAGGATGCCTAAATTTTCTTTCTACTCTCACTAAAACAGTTTTATTATTTTTATCACTTATAACTGTTCCTCTAAGCACTCTTCTTGGCATCGTTCACTTCCTTTGTATTAAATAAAGTTTTAATTTTTGCAATAGTTCTCCTTATATACCTTATTCTGTGAGTCTTTGTCAACTCTCCAGAAACTTTTTGAAACCTTAAGTTAAATAATTCTTTCTTAAAGTCCAACAGCATCTTTTTTAACTCATCGTCTTTTTTACTTTTTAGCTCTTTAATTTTCATCAGAGATTAACCTAATATTCTTTTAATAAAACGAGTTTTTAATGGTAGCTTCGCAGAAGCTTTAGCTAGAGCCTCTATTGCTGCATCTTCTGCTATACCTTCTATTTCAAACAAAACTTGGCCAGGTTTTACTCTAGCAACCCAAAACTCCGGACTACCTTTCCCACTCCCCATTCTTACCTCAGCAGGCTTCTGACTAACAGGCACATCAGGAAAAATACGAATCCACATACGACCAGATTTCCTTAGATATCTTACAATTGCGCGGCGAGCAGCCTCAATTTGTCTCGCAGTAATTCTTTCAGGATTAATGGCTTTTACACCATAATTACCGTAAAGCAATTCAGTACTTCCACCTTTTGCAAGACCATGAATTCTACCCTTATGAGCCTTCCTGTATTTTGTCTTTTTAGGACTTAACATCTTTTAACACCTTTAATTAGCATAATCTATTTTTTCACCTTTATACACATGTACCGTAACACCAATTACCCCATAAGTAGTATTAGCTCTCGCAATACCATAATCGATATCAGATCTTAATGTATGCAAAGGAATACGTCCTTCCTTGTACCATTCAGTACGAGCTATCTCAGCCCCCCCTAGGCGACCAGAACAGCTGACCTTAATACCTAAAGCGCCAAACTTCATGCAAGATTGCATCGACCTCTTCATCGCACGCCTAAAAGAAACTCTTTTCTCTAATTGCTGCGCTATTGAGTCTGCAATAAGCTGAGCATTTGTCTCTGGCTTCTTGACTTCTATTACATTAATAAACACTTCCTCATTACTTACAATCTTCGATACTTCTTTTTTTACTTTCTCAATATCGCTACCTTTGCGCCCTATAATAATTCCAGGCCTTGATGTATACAAAGAAACATTTACTCTTTTCGACGACCTCTCAATTAATACTTTACTTATACCAGCAGAAGAAAATTTTTCCTTAATATATTTACGGATCTTAAAATCTTCCAATAGATAGCGAGGGTAAAGATGCTTACCGGCAAACCAACGCGAATCCCAGGTTTTATTGAATCCTATTCTATAGCCTATCGGGTTAACTTTTTGGCCCATAAAACTACTCCTTACGTTCTTCTATTATAATTGTTAAATTACTAAATGGTTTATGAATACGAGACGATCTGCCTCGCGCTCTAGGTCTTACTCTCTTCATCACAAAAGACTTACCTACTAACACTCGAGACACCCATAAACTATCAATGTCTAGATTATTATTATTTTCTGCATTAGCTATCGCAGACTGCAAACACGCCTTAACATCATTAGCGACCCTTCTCTTCATAAACTCTAATTGTATAAGCGCATCTTCAGCTCTTAATTTTCTGATAGCATCGGCTACTATATTTAATTTACGCGGACTAGTCCTTATAGACTTCACCTTTGCCAATACTGAGTTTTTATTTTTAGTAATTTTTTCTGCCTTAGACATAAACAAATCCTCTAACTTCTTTTTGACTTTTTGTCAGCACCATGTCCATAAAAAGTTCTAGTAGGAGAAAAGGCACCTAAAGTTTTACCAATCATTTCCTCTTTAGTACTTACTGGCACATATTTTTTACCATTATACACTTCAAAATTAAGACCAACAAATTTTGGAAGAATAGTAGATCTTCTAGACATAGTCCTAATGGGTTTAGTACTACCACTAGCTATCGCGGCATCAACCTTTTTTAATAAATGACCATCAACAAATGGTAGCTTCCAAACAGATCTACTCATCTCTTACTCCTTGACTTAACAATATACTTATCAGTGCGCTTATTATTTCTTGTTTTCTTCCCTTTAGTTGGCTTACCCCAAGCCGTAACAGGATGCCTACCACCAGAAGTCTTACCATTACCACCACCATGAGGGTGATCTATAGGGTTCTTCGCTACACCTCGAACAGCCGGCCTAATATTTAGCCATCTACTTCTACCAGCCTTACCTAATTTTACATTCTGCTGATCAGGATTAGAAACAACGCCAATCGTCGCATAACATTCAGAAAAAACTAATCGCACTTCCCCAGACGCAAGCTTAATCTGCGTATAACCAGAGTCTTTCCCAGCAATCTGAGCAGAATTACCAGCAGAACGGATAAGTTGACCACCTTTACCTGGTCTAAGCTCAACATTATGTATAACTGTACCAACAGGTATATTCTTTAAAGGCAAACTATTACCTATTTTTATATCTACTTTTTCACCCGACTCTACTTGATCGCCTTCTTTCAATCCTTGAGGAGCCAAAATATACGACATAGTTTTATCTTGATACTCAATCAAAGCAATAAAAGCCGTCCTATTAGGATCGTATTCTAATCTCTTTACAGTAGCTTTTACTCCAAATTTATTACGCTTAAAATCGACTAATCTATATAATTTCTTATGACCACCACCTTTACGCCACACAGTAATTCTACCGTAGTTATTTCGGCCAGCTTTACTACGCAATCCGACAGTAAGAGACTTAACAGGACGACCTTTCCACAAAGAAGAACGATCAACTTGCACTTGCCCTCTTTTACCTGGTGTATCTGCCCTAAATTTTTTCAAAGACATTATTTTATACCTACAGTTAAATCGATATTATTATTCTCCGCAAGAGTGACTATAGCTTTTTTATAATCACTTTGCACACCTCTAATGCGTCTAAAATATTTCACTTTTCCCTTAATGATCATCGTATGTACTTTTACTACCTTAACTTTAAAGATCTTTTCTACAGCTCGTTTAATTTGAGATTTAGTAGCATTTACTTTTGTTTTAAATACATACTTTCCAGACTCAGATAAAACAGTAGATTTTTCAGTCATAACTGGAGATCTTAAAATATCATATAAATATTCTTCTTGCATCTATTAACTCAATCTTTCATTAATTACATCTATTGAAGCAGCACTCAAAATTAAATGCTCATGATTCATGATATCATAAACATTAATTGCAAAAGAAGGCAAAGCATCAACAGATTTTATATTTCTGTACGCCCTAATAAAATTAATATGCTTATTAGAGTCCAACCCAATAATCAGAGCAGAATTAATACTCATATTATTTAGTTTTAATTTTAAATCTTTTGTCTTATGAGACTCAACCTGCAAATCATCAATCACTATCAATTTTTTATCAGCAAGCTTCGCTGACAGAGCTATTTTCAATGCTAATTTTCTTACTTTTTTCTGTATAGAATAGCTATGATCACGAACAACAGGACCAAAAATCACCGCACCACCTCTAAACTGAGGAGATCTCAAACTACCCTGCCTAGCATTACCTGTTCCTTTCTGCTTAAAAGGCTTTTTGGTAGTACCAGATATTTCACTAATTCCTTTCGTTTTATGAGTACCAGCCCTTTTCTTTGCTCTCTGCCAAGTAATGACCTTATGCAAGATGTCCTCTCGTAATTCCTGCTTATATATAGAAGGGTTAAGTGATACCTCACCTACTTCTTTATTATCTAAATTCAAAACTTTTTGTTTCACTTTAAATACCCTTACTAAAATTAACTCTGATCATCATCAGATTTAGGTTGCTCTTCATTATTACCAACATCATCTTTACTAGCATTATCCAACGCTTTAGCACAAGGATAAGGAGCATTTTCTGGCAGCGCAATTTTTCTTGCATCTTTAATGAGCACATAAGAATTCTTAGCTCCAGGAACACCGCCCTTAACTATTAATAGATTTTTTTGTTCATCAATAGAAACAACCTGGATGTTTTGCAATGTAGCCTGCCTGTCTCCCATATGGCCAGCCATTTTCTTACCCTTGAATACTTTTCCAGGATCCTGACATTGCCCCGTAGACCCATGAGATCTATGAGAAATAGAAACACCGTGAGAAGCTCTAAGGCCACCAAAATTATGACGCTTCATAGCACCAGCAAAACCTTTACCAATGGTATTCGCCGTAATATCTATACGCTGACCTGCCACATAATGATTTGCTCTTATTTCAGTACCTACATCGACTAGTGCATCAGCAGACACTCTAAATTCTTTCACCTTATATTTTGGAGTAATTTTATTTTTAGCAAAATGACCTTGTAATGGCTTTGAAGCTTTTTGATGATTTTTATAGTCAAATGCACCTACTTGCAGAGCGTTGTAGCCATCTTTATCTTTTTGCTTTCGATCTGTAACCTGACAATTGTCAATTTTTAAAATAGTAACAGGAATCCTAACACCGACTTGATTAAATACGGCAGACATTCCTATTTTTTTTGCTATTACACCGACTCTCATATTACTTACTATCACTTAATTTTATTTCAACATCAACTCCACAAGCCAAATCCACCTTGCTCAATGCATTTATAGTTTGAGGAGAAGAATGGTTTATTATAATTAGTCTTTTGTGCTTTCTGATTTCAAACTGCTCCCTAGACTCTTTATCGATATGCGGACCTTTATTTACTGTGTATTTCTCAATATTTGTAGGCATCGGAATAGGACCGCTAATTTCCGCACCTGTTCTCTTAACAGTACTCACAATCTCCACAGAAGCCTGATCCAACAAAACATGATCAAAAGCTTGTAACTTTATTCTAATTTTCTGACTACTCATTTATAATGCCATTCATTACTTCAAAATTTTACTTACGACGCCAGCGCCAACAGTTCTACCACCTTCTCTAATTGCAAAACGCAAACCTTCATCCATAGCAATTGGTGATATTAACTTAGCAGACAATTTAATATTATCTCCG
>JAUHXQ010000001.1 GCA_030426905.1 Alphaproteobacteria bacterium | reverse complement strand
TCCTAGATCTAGACTATGTATGTTTTTATTCTCTCCAATAGCTTTAAATAATGCCTCTAATGCTGCTTGCTTCAAATAACCCAGGTTATTATTTCCTAGATCTAGACTATGTATGTTTTTATTCTCTCCAATAGCTTTAAATAATACCTCTAATGCTGCTTCATTCAAATTACCCAGGTTATTACCTCCTAGATCTAAACTATGTATGTTTTTATTCTCTCCAATAGCTTTAAATAATACCTCTAATGCTGTTTCATCCCAATCACCCAGATTATTACCTCCTAGATCTAGACTATGTATGCTTTTATTCTTTAGAATAGCATCAGCAAATTTTTTCACTGTTGCTTCATCCCAATGACCCAGGTTATTATTTCTTAAACTTAGAGTATGTATGCTTTCATTCTCTGCAATAGCTTTCAAGAGTGCTTCTACTTTTGCTTCATCCCAATCACCCAGGCTATTACCTCCTAGATCTAGACTATGTATGCTTTTATTCTTTAGAATAGCATCAGCAAATTTTTTCACTGTTGCTTCATCCCAATGACCCAGGTTATTACCTCTTAAGCTTAGAGTATGTATACTTTCATTCTCTGCAATAGCTTTCAAGAGTGCTTCTACTTTTGCTTCATCCCAATCACCCAGGCCATTACCTATTAGCTCTAGAGTATGTATGCTTTTACTCTTTCGAATAGCATCAGCAAATTTTTTCACTGTTGCTTCATCCCAAAGATTCACGTAATCACCCCTTATACTTACAGTATGTATGTTTTGATTCTCTTTAAAAGCTTTAAATAATGTTTGAGCCCCAGAAAACTGTTCATAATTTGCCATAGTTAGCAAGTTTCCATTAATAAATATTGGCACGATATTACCTTTTATTATTGCTACAATATTCTCAAGTCTCTGACTTGATCTAGAAGATAATTAACATATATTAATTATTTTGTCAAGATAATGTATCCATGGACGGTAACGTTAACTTATAACTGCCTAACTTTAATATTGCTAATAAGTAACGATAATAATATTGTTATCATATCGATTTAATACTGTAATAAACTATGTGTGGAATTTTTGGTGTTAGCAGCTATAACACAGATATAAGCAAATTATTGGAAGGTTTGTCTCTTTTAGAGTATAGAGGTTATGATTCCGCTGGTGTATCTTTTATAGAAAATGAAAAGCTAACCACCATAAAAGTAAAAGGAAAAATTTCTAATCTTAGAGCTAAAATTACCAGACAACATCCAATTAATATTGGTATCGGCCATACACGTTGGTCTACACATGGAGTACCATCTGAACATAATGCTCACCCTCATGCTAATGAGAATATTTCAATAGTGCATAACGGTATCATTGAAAATGCTAATCAGCTTAAATTCAAATTACTTGAGGAGGAAAGTGCTAAATTTATATCAGATACAGATAGCGAAGTAATATTACATTTAATTTCATCATATATAAAAAAAGGTTTATCACATTTTAAAGCGGTTAGAGAGACTACTAAAAATCTTCATGGATCTTTTGCAATTGTTGTAATGTTTAAGGATCAACCGGATACGCTTATTGCAACAAAAAAACACTCCCCTCTTGTACTGGGCTATGGAAAAAAAGAAAATCTGGTGAGTTCCGATGCTTATTCTTTAGCTAAATATGTTGATTCTGTTTCCTACTTAGAAGATGGAGATATAGCAATTATCAAACAAGATGATATTCAAATATTTGATATCGCCAATACACAAATAAAAAGACAAAAGTCTATCGTTACATCACAAACTACAGTGCAAGATAAGGGACGTTTCAGTCATTATATGCAAAAAGAAATTTACGACCAGCCCACAGTAAGCAAAGAGGTAATCGACAAGTATATTCACATTGAAAATTGCTCTATTAATATTCCTGATTTTGACTTTGCGAGCCTAAAAAAAATCTATATAACTGCATGCGGAACTTCTTACTTTGCTGGAATGATAGCTAAATTTTGGTTAGAAGAAATAGTAAAAATTTCAGTGGATATACAAATAGCTTCGGAAGTAAATTATGGCTATTTACCAGTAGAAAAAAATAGTTTAGGGATATTTATTTCTCAATCTGGAGAAACAGCAGATACCATATCTGCTTTACGTTTTTGGAAAAAACATCAGCAAAAATCTCTTTCCATTGTAAATGCTAAAGAAAGTACTATCAGTAGGGAAACAGATTACTGCTTGCCAATATATGCAGGCCATGAAATAGGGGTAGCATCAACCAAAGCTTTCACCAATCAGCTTATCGTTTTACTATTGATAGCACTAAAAGCAGCATATATAAGAAAACAAATATCTAATGAAGAAATTGTTACCTATGTCAAATCGCTAGAAGAAGTTCCTGGAAGAATAGCAGAAATTCTTAGCCACGAAGATGAGTATCAAAAAATTGCTAAATCTTTAGTAAAAACATCTAGTATTTTATATATTGGCAAAGGAGTATCATACGCTATTGCCTTAGAAGGAGCATTGAAACTAAAAGAAATATCCTACATTCATGCTGAGGCAATTATGTCAGGAGAATTAAAACATGGATCAATAGCCCTTATCGATAAAAATATGCCTGTTGTTGCTGTTGTACCAGAAGATAAAAATTTTAACAGTGCTTTAGCAAATGTACAAACAGCAATCGCAAGAAATGGGCAGATATTCTTATTAACTAGCGACAAAGGTTATGACTTAATGAACCAACATTGCGCCGATACAATTATTATTAATCAACCTAATAATATTATCAGCCCCATAATTTATAACATCCCTTTGCAGCTTTTAGCTTATCATGTTGGAGTTATGAAAGGAAACAATGTTGACCAACCAAGAAATTTGGCAAAAGCCGTCACTGTATGAGGATATAGCTGCACAAGTTTTTTAAAAAACAGCACAGCTATAACATTTACTATAATTACTATTTCAAAATTTCTTCGAATTTTTAAAAAGTAAATTTTTTTCTTCTACTACTGAGTAAAACACTATTATCTACTCACCTTCAATCCCTGCACAAACATACCCACCTTTGCCATCTTCAGTTAAACCACCAGTACATTTTCTCTCTACATAATCATGATTTAACTCGTCTTTGGTACCTGTACAAATCAAGTAACCTTTTTCGTCAATAGACAAATCAGGGCATTTATTAGGATTTTTTTCTCTCTCTTGCATTGCATTTAAAGCAGATAATCCTGAGAGTATATTTTCTAAATAATCCTTTGGTAGATTATCACTTTGCAACATATTCTGAAGTTTTTCTTCAGTATCTTGCATTAGCGATGTTGAAGCATACTTAAAAGGTGTAATTTTAGAGTGACTCTCAGTATATATTTTTCCACCATATTTTATTAGTAGCGCAGCAACTTTAGCATCTGCAGGCTTTTTAGTCTTTACTTTTTCATGCATTATCGGTAAATTCTGGCTGTTTTCTTTATAGTAAGAGTCTACATTAGAAATTAAAGCTTCTCTCAAAGGTGTTCTACCTTCGCTATCTTTTATTTGAGGGTTTGCTCCATATTTAAGAAGTAACTCTGTTGTTTCATAACATTTTGCAAAAACCGTATTATGCAACATACTATTACCTGCAAAGTCTATATAGTCAGGATTTGCTAACTTTTCTTCTAGTAAATATTTTGTTATATGTTCATTACAAAGCGGGGCAACATCAAACATTACTTTATTGAAGTCTAAACTAGAATTGTATTTTTGAAGTAATTTAATTAATTCACTAGCTGATTGATAGTCGTTAATTAATTCAGTTACACAAGTAAAAAAAGATCTCCCATCAAAATAAACCAGCGGATCTGCATTATTTTTTAACAATAAAGAAAGCATATTAAAATTAATAATTGTTTTATTACGATCACAAGTAAGCATCACCGGATACAATGGTACCTCTATAGCACCCATTGTGTTTAGGGCAGAATTGATATTTAATTGCTCTTCCTCTGTTAAGATCTCTAATATCTTCGAAAAAGTACCATACTTTTTAGAAGAAACAAGACTCAAAGCATTAACATTTGCACCTTGATCTATTGCTTCTTGAGCCTTTGCTGTATCTTTGTGCAGTATTGCTTCAATAAGAGCATCATTTTTACCAGATGAATCTATAGGTTTATCTGGTGCTTTTGTTACAGACACACTAGGAGTACGTGTGTATGAGTTGTACATTTGCTCTATAAGCCATCCAACTGTAAAAAGAGCCGGTATTCCAACTCCACAAAGGATAGGAAAAGATTTTATACATTTTGATTGAGTAGTTTTTTTGTGTCTTCTTGCCATAGCTAAAAATTTAATTAAGTTAAGTTACGTATTAGTTAATCTAAATTAATCCATATGTCAACGATAAAGTATTTTTGCTGAGATTGTTTTATTATAATAAATGTAGTATATTCAGAATGTAAATTAACTAATGCTGTGGTATAATTTGCTGCAATTAATACGAAATACAATAATAATAACAATATTTTTCTTATTGTTATCAGTGGATTTTTCAGTCAGCACTGTAATCCAAGCTACTCTATTGAGTTTACTATCTATAACTATAGCATCTATTTTACTCCCAAAATCAAAAACTACACAACGAGCAAAGCTTAAAATAAATTTTATCTATTATGCAATATGGCTCGCAAAGGAAATTTTCCTTTCATCTATAGAAATGATCAAAATAATTATCACACCAGCATCAGTAAAAAAAATTGTTCCAGTAATAGATGTAATTCACACTCAGCAGGTCAACGACCAGGCTAAAGCAATATTTGCTGATTCTATCACTCTAACACCAGGCACTATTACTATAAATGCTGAGAAAGATAACATGATAATACATGCTATTAGCAAATCCCATTTGAAATCTTTACGCAGATCACAAATGGACACATTAATTCGAAAAAGCCAAAATTTATGATTTTTAATATTGTTGCTATCTTAATTATATTATCAATTATCATTATGCTGCTTAATGCATCACTTACTTCACAATACGTAAGTAAGATTATTTCTCTTCATTCAATTACTTCTTATATTATAGTATTTATATGTTTACTTGCGGTTAACCAGGATAATCCTTACTTTATTGATGTTGCAATAATTTATGCGATTATCAGCATTGTAGCTACTATTGGTTTTTTGAAATATGTCATAGACAAAGGAATACAAAATAATAGTAAAAAATGATGGAGTATTTAGGCTGGGGAATGGTTTTACTAGGATGTGCGTTTAACATCTTAAGCGCTTTTGGCTGCATTAGAATGTCAGATTTCTACATGAAACTACATGCTGCAGGTGTGGCTGATTCATGTGGATCCCCTATGGCATTAATTGGGCTGATTATCATTAATGGCTTTAATTTACTGTCATTGAAAATATTTATACTCATTCCTCTTTTGCTAGTTCTTAACCCAACAGCTACCACTGTATTAATTAATGCCGCTATAAAAAGTAATATCATTCCAACAGGTCTAATTAATGTTAATTTATTTAAGAAAAAATCTTCAAAATGATTGAGCAATATTTAGACATATTAATTCTTACGATTGCTTTCTGTATGTCAGTTATGGTCATAAGGAGTAAAAGCCTACTTAACACAGTAATTATGGCAACTGCTTTTAGTATGTTATGCGCTTTTACCTATCTACTTATGAAAGCACCAGATGTAGCACTAACTGAAGCTGCCGTAGGAGCATGTGCAACTACGTGTATTCTGCTTGCTGTCCTAAGACTTTTACCAAAAGATACTCAATTACATAAATGGAGATTTGTATCTTTGATAATATTTGTCATATTATTTATGATACTAAGTTATTTTACTATTAGCATCCACCCCTATGGAGATATTAATGCTATCACCAATAAGGGACCTGTCGAATATTATAAAAAATCCGCTAGTAATGACACAGGCTTGCTATCTTTAGTGAATGCTATTCTTGCTAGTTATCGTGGCTTTGATACATTTGGAGAAATTGTAGTGATTTTTGCTGCCGGATTATGCGTCATTTTAATATTAGGAACTAAAAACAGTAATACCAAAGATGAAACATAAACTACTCATCACCGTTACAAGATTTATATTACCATTTATAATAGCATTTTGTTTTTATATTCAGATTAACGGAAGTAATGCACCTGGCGGTGGTTTCCAGTCAGGAGTTATTATGGCTTCAGCTTTTATTTTATGCGTAATAATTTTTGGTCATAAAATTATTATGAAAGTAATTTCTTTTAATTTGCTAAAGTGCTTATCTTCCTTGGGAATATTAATATATGGATTTACTGGTGCTTTTTGCATGATAACTGGAAAAGAATTCCTTAATTACAATGCGTTAGACAATCAATTTATTAAAGGACAAATACTAGGAATATCGCTTATCGAATGGGGAGTAGCAATAACAGTGTTTGCTACTTTTTCACTAGCATATTTATCATTTACTACTAGAGGCCAGAATGAACATAATGTTGATTGAATATTTACCTTATATATTATGCATAGGTATCATTACTGTAGGGTTATATGGGACTACTAATAGCAACAATTATCTAAAAAAACTTATCGGCTTAGGAATTTTACAAACCGGAGTAATATTGTTTTTTATTTCGATTGCAAAAGTTAGAGGAGGAAAAGTTCCTATTTTGGCTTGTGAAAATTTTGCTTCATGCCCTCAGACTTTAGTTAATCCTCTGCCTCATGTACTTATGCTAACAGCCATAGTTGTTGGAGTTGCAACATTGGCAGTAGGATTGTCACTAATTACTAGAATTAGAGAAGAATACAAAACCATAGAAGACAATAAAATTATTAAAGCAGAAAAAAATGATTAAGAATTTAATAGTTTTACAAATTATTTTACCCATATTTATTAGTGCTATAAATTTTGTCAATAAAAAGCCTTTTATTGCTTATTATTTGACATTAATCACAGTGATAACAAGCTTTGCATCAGCAATATTATTAATGTTATATTCGATTAGCAACGCTAGCTTAGCTTATTACTTTGGAGGTTGGATGCCACCAATAGGAATTGAATTCAAACTAACAAAATTAAATAGCCTTTTCTTACTAATAGTTGCTTCTAGTGCATTATTTACATTTTTATATGGGAAAAAAATATTATATTTTGAAGTTCATAAGAACAAAATCTCTCCTTTTTGTTCTGTATTTTTAGTATGCCTTGCAGGGCTTTATGGAATTATTTTAACTAATGATTTTTTTAATCTTTATGTGTTTATTGAGATTGCTTCTTTGACTACTTACTCATTAATATCAATCGGTACAACAAAAAAATCATTACATGCAGCTTTTTACTATCTTATCATAGGCACAATAGCAGCAACTTTAATATTAATATCAATAGGGTATATATATGCTGCATCTGGAACTTTAAATATTGACGATTTTATCAATAACTTTGATCATTTAAAAAATTTGAAGTCAGTAAAAGTAGCTTGTTATCTAATGTTTATAGGATTATTTATTAAGTCAGGATTATTTCCTTTTCACAGTTGGCTAGTAAAAGCTTATAGACATACAAATTCTTTTATTTTGCCTTTTATAGGCTCTGTTTCAACTAAAGTATACATATTAATTGTATTAAAATTAGTTTATCTAAATTTTGGTACAGAATATATTTTACAGAATAATATTTTGCAGGCTTTCCTAATGACCATTGGCATAACTGCAATTATTATTGCTGCTTTTTCTGCTCTACAGCAAACAGATTTAAGATCAATGTTGGTATTTTCAAGTATCTCACAAATTGGCTATATTTTTATCGCTATTAGTATCGGCACAAAAACATCTTTTGTGTCAGCAGTAGTTTTTACTTTGAGCCACATAATAGCAAAAATGGCTTTATTCATTATTTGCGGACAAGTTTACTACTATAAAAATACATACGATAAAAATAATTTATATATGTTGTATAAGGAGATGCCTTATATGGTTACTATATTTTTAATTAATGCTGCAAGCTTAATCGGAATACCTTTAACTGCCGGGTTCTTAGGCAAAGCAAGCATAATATACGCTCTATTATCAGAAAAAATGTGGATATCAACTATTTTTATAGTAATAGGATCCTTCATTACCTTCCGGTATTTTTGGCAATTTACAGAAATATTTTTATTTTATAAAAAATATCCACCTCAAGATCAACTGCTGAATAATCACGACTCTCAACATGAAAACACTGCATTACCACTAGATCAAGCTGTACAAGTTTCAAGTAATTACGCTCCTGTTCTCGTCGTTACAATACTCACCATTATTAATATTGCTATTGGTGTGTCATTCAATAAATTCATTTTAGAGATAGAAAAAATTTTAACGTATAGCTCTTAAATCAGTGATAAGTGATTTTGCATTTTGCTAGACCTCACTTGCTCTATGAGCTATATACTGCTAGAATCATTTTTTAATTTTAAATTTTATTAATTACAGTAGATGAAAAAAAATTTGATTGCATTATGTATACTAGATGGTTGGGGCATAGCTCCTAAGACAAAATACAATGCAATTGCTAATGCTAATCCTAGTTTCTTCCAATATCTATTAGACAATTTTCCTCATTCAAAGTTAAACGCATCTGAATCTCATGTCGGATTACCTGAAGGACAAATGGGCAATTCTGAAGTAGGACACATGATCATAGGCAGTGGAAGAACAATAAAACAAGATTTACCACGCATTAATGAATCTATAGAATCTGGTGAAATATTTAAATTGCCTCCCTTATTAGCACTAGTACAAAATCTTCAAAAAACTAAAAATAGCTGTCACATTATAGGTTTAGCATCTGACGGAGCGGTACATTCACATTTGAACCACATGTTGTCTATAGCTCAATTTATTGCCTCTCAAAATATAAAAGTGCATTTACATTGTATTACCGATGGCAGAGACACCTCTCCTACATCGGGAATAAAATATATAAAAATTATAGAAAAACAAATAAAGCACTTATCTAATGTTAGCATTTCAACTATTAGCGGTAGATACTATGCAATGGATAGAGATAACCGTTATGAACGCACCAAATTAGCTTGCCAAGCCATAGAAAGAGGCAGCACAAATAAATTTAATAAAGCTAAACAAGCAATTTTAGATTCTTATCAAAATAAGGTGACTGACGAATTCATCCAACCCCAATCATCAATAGATTATCAAGGTATAAAAAATGGCGATGGATTGATATTTACTAATTTTCGAGCTGATAGAATGAGACAACTATGTAATGCTCTAGTCCTAACACAACCTAACGAGCAAAAAACATACTCAGATATCATTACTATGACTACCTATTCAGATGAAATATCTAAATATTCAAAAAATTTATTTTCACCTCAAGTTATAAATAACAACTTATCTGATGTTTTAATTCGTCACAATATAAAGCAACTACGCGCAGCAGAAACAGAAAAATATCCTCATATCACTTTCTTCTTCAACTCCGGGCAAGAAAACGCTAATTCACTAGAAAAAAGAATCTTAATAGGATCTCCAAAAATAAGTACCTATGATTTACAACCAGAAATGTCTGCATATAAACTTACAGACACTGTAGTAGAAGAGATTGAAACACAAAATTATCAGTTTTTATTAATAAATTATGCCAATGCTGACATGGTAGGACACACAGGAAATTATCATGCTACTTTAAAAGCCATAACAACAGTTGATAACTGCCTAAAAAAACTATACAGTGCAATAAAACATGTTAATGGCACTTTGATTATCACTGCTGATCACGGTAATGCAGAAAATATGTTTGACGAACAAACTGCAGAAATCAATACTGCCCATACAACAAATCCTGTACCTTTTATGGTTATAAATAAAAACTTCTCTAATATAAATACAAAAGTTAGAGACGGTAGCTTAGCTGATATAGCACCTACAATACTAAGCTTATATGGAATTGAAGTGCCCAAAGAAATGACAGGACGCAACCTAATTATCCACGATACAGAATCTATAAGAGAAAATGCCTAAACACAAAAAACAATCCAAAAGTTTTATAGCTAATGTTTTAGAAATCTTAATAATTATAGCTTTTGCACTATTATTCAGGTCTGTAGTATACGAACCTTATGTTGTTCCAAGCACTTCAATGGTTCCTAACTTAATAATAGGAGACAGAATAGTGGTACAAAAATTTGCTTATGGCATTAGCAGATACTCTTTTCCATTTTCTCCCCCTCTATTTAAAGGACGTATTTTAGAATGGAAAAAGCCTAGTAGAGGTGACATTATAGTTTTTGAAACTGACAAAGTTTATGTAAAACGCTTAATTGGCTTACCAGGAGATACCATACAGATGCTTGGTGGGCAACTACATATCAATGGTCAGCCTGTTGAACAAACAGCAATAAAGCCAACATCATTATTACAATATTTTGAGACTTTACCTAATGGGAAGAAATACATAGTTGCGGACGAGATATATGATTCCTATTATGATCACACACCAAAATATTATGTACCTCAAGGACACTACTTTTTTATGGGAGACAATAGAGATTATTCTAATGATAGCAGGAACCAGAACGGCATAGGCTTCGTTCCTTATGAAAATATACTAGGAAAAGTTGAAACTATTTTATTTTCTTCGCCAGAAGTCCAATGGTATAACCCTAGTTTTTTATTTAGTCTAAATAAAAACAGATTTTTGAAATCTCTAAATTAGGAAATTATAAGTGTACGAAGAGATACAAAATAAAATAAATTATATTTTTCAAAATCCCGCTCTACTAAAGCAAGCTTTGACTCATCCAAGCATGTCAAGTCTAAGTAGAGACACAGTTAACTATGAGCGATTAGAATTTTTAGGCGATGCAGTATTATCCTTAGTTATAACTGAAATGCTTATCAAAGAATTTCCTGCAGAAGATGAAGGAGATTTAGCAAGACGCCGAGCAGCACTTATTAGCGGGCCAACTCTCAACAAAATATGTAATAAGATTAGTTTGGCAGAATATATTGTTATGACTGAGGGTGAAGAAAATATTGGTGGAAGGAAAAATCCTCAGATTTTAGAAGACGTTATAGAAGCACTGATTGGCGCTCTTTATTTAGACGGAGGACTAGACAAGTGCAATATATTTATTAATCGCTACTGGTATGACCTAGCAAAAACTACTAAGAAGCCACCGATCGATACTAAAACTTACCTACAAGAATGGTCACAACATCAAGGGCTAGGTCTTCCTTCATACAAATTATTAGAGAAAAAAGGATCACCGCACTCACCACTATTTGTGATAGCAGTTACAGTAAAGACATTACCAACATTTAAATCATCTGCACCTACTAAGAAACTAGCAGAAAAACAAGCAGCACAACAAATGATTGATTACATCAAGAATCAAAAAAAATCATGAGAAAGACTAATTGGATAGCTTTTATCGGTTTACCCAATGTTGGTAAATCTACTCTAGTCAATCAATTGGTAGGAGAAAAAGTCTCTATTATCACCCCCAAGGCTCAAACAACAATACAATCATTGAGAGCAATTAAAATTGATGGAGACACCCAATTAGTATTTATTGATACTCCTGGAATATTTAGTGCAAAAACTCCACGCGAAAAACAAATGGTTAAGTTAGCGTGGCAAAAATTAGCAGAAGCAGATGTGATATGCATAATGGTTGATGCACAGAAAGCTCTTGATGAATCAACAAATCTACTGATGCAGCAGCTAAAGAAGCGAAGTTTTAGTTATAATCTTATAATTAATAAAATTGATAAAATTGCCAAACCTCAACTTTTACATATTGCTGCAAAGCTAGACCAGCTACGTATCTTCGAAAATATTTTTATGATTTCTGCTCTAAAAAAAGATGGAATTGATAAATTGAATGAGTATTTTTTAAAAACTGCAAGATTAAGTGAATGGTTTTTTACTGAAGACGAAATTACGGATGCACCTCTTTATTTTCTAGTTTCAGAAACAATTAGAGAGAAAATATTTTTCAATACTCATAATGAGTTGCCATATAATGTAAAAATAGAGATCGTATCTTGGAAGAAAAAAAAGGATATGACTATTATACACGCTAACATCCTAGTAAAAAATGAGAGCCATAAAAAAATTATTATTGGTAAATCAGGAGAAATATTAAAAAAAATAGGTACGCAATCAAGGAAAGAAATAGAAAGATTAGTGGGTACAAAAATATTTCTAGAAACACACGTTAAAATTGGTCTTCCTAAATTTTGGCACTCTTAAAATTTTCTCCACAGCTCCTGATATCAACATAACTTGAACTAAATAATAGTGCCACCATCTTCATCTCTGTCTGTGTTATCACCAGGTAACACCTCATTAATTTTACATCCTGGTACGAGTATCTCTCCTCCTACCATATAGCTTGTTTCTTTTTCGTCCCTTAATTTTTGTCTATTTATCTTGTTACCTTTATTTATTGTCTTATTAGGCATATTACTATTAGTTTATCGATTAAAGAAAGTTAATCGTAACCCACATTTATTAACAAAAAGTTAACAAACTCTCTAGTATCCCATGTTCACTAAGAAAGAAGGTATATCAGGTTGAATAAAATAAGCTTCACTAACATTCAAACCTATCATGATTGATTCAGCAAGTAATAAATTATACTGGTTTGATTCAATTTCTGGAACTTTATCAAAATGATTTCGTGCTTTTTCAAAATCATATTTTGATAATTGATCAGCTAAGTCATATAATGTATTCAAAGAAATATGGTTATCATTGATCATTCCTTTTATACCTGTGTTCATTAATCCACCTGCAGCATAAAAAGACACACTTCCTTTTTTTATCCATTCTTGTAGCTCTTGGTTATTTTTTAATGGCCCTGTTATCAACTTTCGACCAAATTCTTTAATATGCAATATCTCTGTATTATTCAAAAACCTATTGTCTAAGTATCTTGTATCAAAGTTAGCAATTAAAAACTTCTGTGATTCTAGCTTAAAATTTTCTCCTCCATACAATCCTTCTACAACTTGTACTGATGAGTCAAAACCTCTAAAACTTAGCTGGAAACTACCCCCTCCTATATCACATACTATTGCTCTATTTTCTGCTAAATGTAGCTCTTTTTCAGCTGCTTGAAATAAAAATTTTCCCTCTTCATACTGCGAAATAACTTGAATATTAATGTTCAGATTATTATAAACTTTTTGCAAATATTCATCAGTGTTAGCAGCATTTCTAGCCCAAGCAGTTGCAATACCACTGCATTGCACTATATTACATTCAACTTCATAATAATTTTGAATAGAGACTAAAGACTGCAATCCATTTTCTACAGCTTTTTTGCTTAAATTACCCTTATCAATATAATATTGATAAGGCATTTTTGCTCTATGTTTACTAATTAAATTAGAAGAGTTAGTGCAGGAATCCATTCCAAAAAAATAAGACTTAGTCTTACCAGATCCTATATCAAAAAATAGTTTGATGTTTGTAAAGCAAATCTCGTCCATAAGTATCCTCCATAGTTGTTAATTTATCATGAGATAAAATAAATAACTGTAGGGAGGCGTCCCGATTTGTCGCTACTTTAACGTTTAGAAAACTGGAAGCTCTTTCTAGCTTTTTTACGACCAGCTTTTTTACGTTCAACAACTCTGCTATCTCTTGTAAGAAAACCACCTTTCCTTAGTATAGACTTAAGCTCAGGATCAAATAATACTAGCGCCTTACTAATACCATGACGTACAGCGCCAGCCTGACCTGAAATACCACCCCCAGTTACAGTACACATTACATCAAAATTATCTGCAGTTTTAGTAGCCACAAAAGGTTGTTTGATAATCATTTGTAAGGCTGCTCTACCAAAGTAATCAGCTACATCTTTTTTACCAACAGATATTTTCCCTGTTCCTGCTTTAATCCATACACGAGCAATAGAATTTTTTCTTTTCCCCGTAGCATATGACCTTCCAAGATGGTCTTTTACCGGCACTTGTGGTTTTTCCTTTGCTAAATTAGCTTCTGATGCAGTATCTGACATATTTTACTCTTTATCTCTTATATTTTTTTTATTCATAGCAGCAACATCCATTAATTCTGGTTTTTGCGCTTCATGATCATGAGTTGCACCTGGATATACATACAAATGCTTCATTTGTTTTCTACCAAGCTTATTTCTAGATATCATTCTCTGCACTGCTTTTTTTAGCACAAATTCTGGCTTACCACTATTGAACATTTGCCCAGCTGTAACTTGTTTTATCCCTCCTGGATAACCAGTATGGCGATAATATATTTTGCCATCTTTATGATTTTGTTTATTACCAGTTAATACCGCATGTTGTGCATTAATTACAACAACATTATCACCGCAGTCCATATGAGGAGTAAACTCCGCTTTATGTTTTCCACGAAGAGTTTTTGCAATAATTGAAGCTAGCCTACCGACCACTAAATTTTTAGCGTCAATCAATAACCATTTGCGATTTATCTCGCTTTGTTTCATCGAATAAGTTTTGAACATTTCAAATATGAATAAAAATTACTGTGATAAATATCGCAAAATTTCACAAATTGTCAACAGGAACTAGTAAGATTTTGTAAATTTATTATAATATGGCACTAATACACTAGTAAAAACATGTATAATTTGAGATAACTATAACGTAATTACTACAATGGGCATTTTTAATATTAGTATCTTTTCTAACTGTAAATCTAAAAAATCTACAAAAGTAGAATCTATAAATGATCCAAAAACACCAAAAGACACCGTCACTAACAATGTAAAACCCTCAGAAGAAATCAATAACCATATACCCCCAACAGAATTTTTAGGCCTTCCACCACGACAGGGTACTTGTTTCTATAACGATGATGACCTTGTGTAGGGATGTTTTTTCACTAACAACCAAAGTTGAGAAGAGCAGCATCTCCTACTAAAGGCAAAGGCACTAAAGGTACTATTTCTGTTCCAATTTGTACCGTCTCCTCTGGTAATTGTGGCGCTGGCCTTAACCCTGCACCCACTTGTCCTCCCTCTGGTAATTCTGGAGTTGGAGGCACAGGCAAAGTTGGAGCCGGAGGTGTAGTTGCAAATCTGCCCTCATCTATCATTTCTCTAGTTCCATCTCCTAGTTGCTCAGCATTTTGATCTTGAGCATTTTGATCTTGATTTAAATCATCAATATCATGATATCCATTCTCTCTAGCAATCTCTGTTTCTGTACCATCAGTTACAACATCCTCTTCATCTATTTTTTCTTCTAAAGCCTCTCTATTTAAAATCTCTTCAATTTTTGCTTTTGTTAAAGATTTCTCTAGTAATTTAACAAGGCATGTAATTCTGGGATCATCTTTTAAAATTCCTTCGTGGTAAATTGTAACAGTAAGATCGGATGCTAATCTAATAACATTTATGTTAAATCTATCACATTGCTGAGACATATCCCCCAGACATAATCTCAACTCCTCTCCTTCACAAGGATTAAACTGCTCTCTTACTTTATTATCTATTATTTTATGCTCTCTTATTATATCTTCTAAGCATATTGTAATTAGTTTATTCTTATTTCCTCGACCTTCACAGTGTCTTTCTATTAGTTCATGCAAAAAAGAAATTCTTCCTATGTTTCCACCTTTTTTTAATACTGGAATAAATTCTTGAATAATTTTTCTAACTAAAGATTCAGAAAGAAAATCTAATAGATCTTCTGAATTTTCAGTACATAACACATCATAAAGATTCCCTTTCCCTGGTACTTTTATTTCCCAAGGACTTTTACCTTTGTCTATTATTTGTTGTTGGTAATATTCTTTTGTACCAATTTTACGACTTTCAGGCTTAGAATCAGATCCAGATTTTTTTGCATTATTAGCATTAGGTTTTATTTGAGGCCTTGTACCTCTATTTCTTTTCGGCATAACATCTCTAGTTTATTAATGAATCTAAGGAGTATAGTGTTGTTTATTAAAAAATTCAATATATTCGCATAATAATAAGTTGCGATTTAGTTTATTTTATGGTATGTATCTACAACTAGGTTTTAATTTTTATTACTGCTTGCATCTAACCTTGTAAACACTTTTCCCTTTTTTGTTGAATAATTTGTATATGAAGTTAAGTGCATGCTAGTAAACATTGCAGCATCTAAATTTTAGTAATTAGCTATAACAGAGCAGCGAGGAAACAGTTATTTTAAATTATGATACTTGAAGAAAAAATTCAAAATATAATATCCGCTACTATAGAAGATTTAGGATACGAGATTGTACGAGTTAAATATTTTAGCGGTAATACTACTTTACAAATCATGATTGATAAGCTAGATGGTCAATCTATAAATGTTGAAGATTGTGCAAAAGTAAGCAACGCTATTTCTGTGCTTCTAGACATTGAAGATCCTATCAATGAGAAATATAATTTAGAAATAAGTTCTCCTGGTATTGATAGACCGTTAGTTAGGTTAAATGATTTTATAAAATATAAAGGTAACAAAGCAAGATTCATATTAAAACACCCTTTAGAAAATATGAAAAAATTTAAAGGTGTGATAACAGATGTGAAAGAAAATTGCATTTTATTGCAATTAGACACTGGCGCAGAATTTAAAATCGACTATAGTAACATAGATTCTGCCAATCTACTGATAAGTGATAGTTTATTTAAATAGGTACAATAATGTCTAGGTCATCAAATATTGAAATATTACAAATAGCAGACGCAGTCGCAAGAGATAAAGGGATTACAAAACACTCTGTATTAAACGCTATGGAGCAAGCTATACAAATAGCAAGCCGCAAGAAATACGGAATGGAAAATGTGATCAAAGCAGTAATCAACCAAAATACTGGTGAAATAAAAATTACACGCGAATTAGAAGTAGTAGATCATGTTGAAAATCCGCATGCAGAAATTTCTTTAGAAAACGCTAAAGACAAAAAGAATGATGCAAAAATAGGTGATTTTATCCATGAGCCTTTACCCCCTATGGACCTTGCAAGAGTTGCTGCTCAATCAGCGAAGCAAGTTATTATACAAAAGGTGCGAGAAGCAGAGAAAGAAAAACAATACGAAGAGTTTAAGGATAAAGTAGGCGAAATTATTAACGGCACTGTTAAAAGAGTAGAATTTGGTAATGTTATTTTAGATTTAGGGCGTGGAGAAGGAATAATAAGACGCACCGGTCTAATTCCTGGTGAAAATTTTAAAGTTAACGAAAGAGTTCGCGCTTATATTGAAGAGGTCAAGCAAGATCCTAAAAGTCACCAAATAGTTTTATCACGATCTCATGATGACTTTTTAGTGAAATTATTCCAGCAAGAAGTTCCAGAAATTTATGATAAAATCATTGAAATTAAAGCCGTTGCAAGAGAACCTGGTATCAAATCAAAAGTTGCCGTTTATACTTCAGACATCAGCATAGATCCTATTGGATCATGTGTTGGTGTAAGAGGATCACGTATTCAATCCATTATCAATGAGTTGCGCGGTGAAAAGATTGACATTATAAGATGGACTGAAGACCCAGCTAAATATGTTATTAACGCTCTTACACCTACTGAAGTAAGCAAAGTAATTATGGATGAAGACACTAAGAAAATAGAAGTTGTAGTTCCTGCGAAACAGCTAAGCATTGCTATCGGTAGAAAAGGGCAAAATGTGAGACTTGCATCAAAAATTACTGGCTGGAAAATAGATGTATTAACAGAAGAAGAAGAATCTAAACGTAGAACTGAAGAGTTCCAAGCATCTTCAGAATCTTTCATGAAGCAACTAGGATTAGAGGAAGTATTAGCACAACTTCTCGCAGCAGAAGGATTTTGTAATGTAGAAGACATAGCTTATTCATCAGTAGAAGATTTACAAGAAATTGAAGGTATAGACAATGATTTGGCAAAAGAATTAATTTCTAGAGCTAAAGAAGTCGTAACAGAAAAAAATAAAGAGATTAGCAAAGAATTAAAAAATCTTGGCGTAGATACAGAATTAGTTGAATTATTTCAAAATATTATAACTATAGATAAGGTACTAAAGCTTGCTAATGCTGGAGTTAAAAGTTTTGAGGATTTGGCAGAGATTTCTGTAGAAGAGTTTAAAGAAATTGCACAAGAAGTTGATTTAGACGATGATTATATACAAGCTCTAATTGATCAAGCAAAATCTCAAGAGAATTCCACTGATAACATTAAAGACAACAAGGATGAGTAGTAAAAACATTCAATAATTTTATGAATCGATTTAATAAAGAAGTAACAGTAGAAGTAGTAAAAAAGAAGAGACGTCGTCCTCTTAACCCTGCGTTATTAACAAAACCTAAAACTGATAACGAAAAGTTAGACATAGACGTTAATCATGCTCTTGATATAGTAACAAAAAGAAAAAAAGAAATCCAAGAGCAAAGAGAATCGGAGAAAAAAAGACAGGAGGAACTTCAAAAACAAAAAGCTGCTGATAATCAAAAATCTGAAGATCTTGATCACGCTAAAAAAGACAATGTCTCACCTGCTACTGAAGAAGCAACAGAGGCTAAAACACCATCGGCATCTCCTGCTGAATTAGAGTCTCATGAGCATCATAAAAAACCTACTCAACCTGCTCATACTAAATCTAAGGACAAAAAAGATTTTGAAGATGAGGAAAAATCCCAAGAAGAAAGATTTAAGGGCAAACTAAACGTAAAATCATCTTTAAGATCTCGTTATTCACCAGAGCGCAGACGTGATAATAAAGTTCTTATCCAAAATATAGATGTTGACGAAGAAAGGAATGAAAGACGCAGCTTTGCTTCAGTAAAACGAGCTAGAGAAAAAGCTCGAAAAATACAGCAGGAACAATCTCACGAAAAACAAATACGAGAAGTAATATTACCTGAATTTATCACTGTATCTGATCTTGCTGCTCGTATGTCTGAAAAAGGATCTCATGTTATCAAAGAATTAATGAAGCTAGGAGTCATGGTTACTCTTAGTCAAACTATAGATGCAGATACTGCAGAGCTAGTCATTCATGAATTAGGACACAAAATAAAAAGAATTACAGACGCAGATGTAGAAAATATATTAGTTGATAATGAAGAAGTAGATGAAAGTAAGCTGCAAAGCCGTCCTCCAGTTGTAACAGTTGTTGGCCATGTCGATCACGGTAAAACCTCTCTATTAGATGCGTTACGTGAGACTAACGTCACTTCTTCTGAAGCAGGAGGAATTACTCAACATATCGGAGCTTATCAAGTTTCATTTAAAAAGGGTGACAACATTACTTTTATTGACACTCCTGGACATGAAGCTTTTACAAGTATGAGATCACGAGGAGTTAATATTACTGACATCGTAATTCTGGTTGTCGCAGCTGACGATGGCATCAAGGCCCAAACTATAGAAGCAATTAATCATGCAAAAGCAGCAAAAGTACCTATAATTGTTGCTATCAATAAAATTGATAAAGAAGGCGCAGATCCCAATAAGGTGGTTAGCGAACTATTAAGTTATGATTTAATTGCTGAATCTATGGGTGGAGACATAATGATTGTAGAGGTATCTGCCTTAAAAAAGCTAAATCTTGATAAATTACTTGAAGCAATTTTATTACAAGCTGAAATGCTAGAACTTAAAGCTCAATATGAAGGAAAGGCTAAAGGAGTTGTAATAGAATCACGCATAAATAAAAACATAGGTGTAATAGCAACAATATTAGTACAGAAAGGTACTGTCAGAAAAGGAGATATTATTGTTGCCGGCACTGGATGCGGCAAAATTAAAGCATTGCTCAACGACCATGGAAAAAACATAGAGAAAGCTACCCCTTCTGTTCCAGTAGAAATAATCGGCTTTGATAATCCTCCTGATGCTGGCGAAATTTTCTCTGTAGTAGACTCAGATAAGCAAGCTCGAGAAATATGTGAATATCGTAGAAAAAAAGCAAGCGAACAAAAAAGCAAAAATGTAATCAAAGCAAGAGGATCTCTAGATGACTTATTTAAAGAAGCGAATAAAACAAATAACCATAAGACTCTAGCAGTTATTATAAAAGCTGATGTTCATGGATCTGTAGAAGCGATCAGTAGCAGTTTACAAAAAATAGAAAGTGATGAGATAGATATCAATATCTTGCATAGAGCGACAGGGGGAATCACAGAATCTGATGTATCTTTAGCAAAAGCCTCAAATGCTTTAATAATTGCATTTAATGTTAGAGCCAATAATAATGCTAAAATACTTGCTGAAAAAGAAAATATAGAAATAAGATATTACTCAATCATCTACGAATTAATCGATGAAATTAAAAATCTAATGAGCGGCATGTTAGAACCAATTAGAACAGAGTTATATATTGGTAAAGCTGAAATAAGACAAATATTTAACATTTCAAAAATTGGTAAGGTCGGTGGATCTTTTGTAACAGATGGAAACATCAAAAGAGGAGCTGGAGTAAGGTTAATTCGTGATAATGTTGTTATTCATGAAGGTAAACTCAAAACCTTAAAAAGATTCAAAGAAGATGTAAAGGAAGTAGCTACAGGCTATGAATGCGGAATAGCTTTTGAAAATTATGAGGATATCAAAGAAGGTGACGTAGTAGAAGCTTTTGAAGTAGTTGAAAAAACAAGGAAACTTTAATCACTAAATCGCAGTTTTTATTTAAAAAATAATGAAATAATGTCATTCCAACAAAGTAAAACCACAACAAATCGACAGCTAAAAGTAGGCGAAAATATTAAAAGAGCATTAAGCACAATACTAATGTCTGATATCAATGACCCAGTGTTAGACAAGATGTCCATTACCATTTCAGAGGTAAAAATGTCGCCTGACCTAAGGGTTGCTAATGCGTATTTGCTTCCATTAATTGGAAATGCATATAATAACAAAGAGTTTCTTAGCTTAATGAAAGAATTCATTCCACAAATACGTTACTCCTTAGCAAAAAAAGTTCAACTCCGCTACGTTCCTGAAATTAGATTTATTCTAGATTCAACCTTTGAACAGGTAGCTAATCTAGAACTTTTATTAAAAAAATAATTAAAGTATGAGTATCTATTCAGGGTGGATTAATATAGATAAGCCTTACTCTATCAGCTCTGCGAAAGCGGTTAGTATTATAAGATCACTTTTAAAAGTAAAAAAGGTAGGTCATGCAGGAACGCTAGATCCTCTTGCTACCGGTGTTTTACCTATTGCCATAGGAGATGCTACTAAGACTATTAGTTTTATTCAAAATGATACTAAAGAATATGTTTTTGACTTAAAATTTGGCTGCAAAACCGATACAGCTGATCAAGAAGGTAAGATTATCGCTACCACCGAGATGATACCATCGTCGCAAGATCTACTAGCTATAATATCTAACTTTCAAGGTAATATAGAACAAAAACCTCCTATTTATTCTGCAATAAAGGTGAATGGAAAAAGAGCTTATGAATTAGCACGCAAAGGTATTATCCCAGATATAAAAAAGCGACCGATTACTATATACAAACTCTCATTGATAAATTTTGATAAAAAAAATGCAACAGCACGATTCAATGTAAAATGTAGCAAAGGCACCTATATTAGAAGTTTAGCAGAAGATATAGCAGAAAAACTAAATAGTTATGGACATGTAATCTCCCTTAGAAGAGTTAAAGTTGGTAAATTTTGTGAAAAAAATATAATTTCTCTAGAAAGTCTTAAACAAATAGTACATAATGATGCTCTGAAAGATAGAATGTTATCTATTTTTGAAGTGCTGGACGATATCCCGGTGCTTGAATTTTCTAAAGAGGAGTCAAAAAAGCTACAGCATGGCATGCAAATTGAAGTGCCGAATAAAGCTGTTCTTGAAGACGAGTATTTTCTGGCAAAATATCGTGACACTCTTCTTGCTATTGGAAAATTAAACAATGGCTTTTTTAAGCCTACTAGAGTATTTAATCTTAATTAATGAGGTATTAACTAGATGTCGATTACAAAAGAAGAAAAACAAAGTCTAATAAGTAAATTTAAAGTTAATGATAACGATACAGGCTCAGCAGAAGTACAAATTGCTTTACTTACTAAAAGAATCAATAATCTTACGCAACATTTAAAAATCAATAAAAAAGATTTTAGTACTAGAAGAGGTTTGTTGATGTTAGTGGGAAGGAGAAGAAATATGCTATTATACTTAAAAAATAAGGATCATAGTAAATATGAATCTTTAATTAAAGAACTTGGTATAAGAAAAGTATCTTAATTCATTTAATGCAAAGTGATGCAGAAGACAAAGACGGTTGTTATATTTTGTTCACATCACCGGTAGTTATATATATTAGTAGTAAGTAAAATTAAAAAATAATAATCATAGGATAAATATGTTTAATATCACAAAAGAAGTTATAGATTGGTGTGGAAAAGAATTAACAATTGAAACAGGAAAACTAGCAAGACAAGCTGACGGAGCGGTTTTTGTAACTTATGGTGAAACATCAGTATTATGCACTGTAGTTGCAGCAAAAGAGCCAGCAGAAAATATTAATTTTCTACCTTTAACCGTACATTATAGAGAAATGAATTTTGCTGCAGGTAAGATCCCAGGAGGTTTTTCCAAGAGAGAAGGCAAACCAACAGAAAAAGAAGTTTTATCTTCTAGATTAATTGACAGACCTATTAGGCCTCTATTTCCAGAAGGATTTTTTAATGAGGTGCAAATAATATGTAGTGTTTTATCATTCGATGGTGTAAATGACCCTGATGTCCTAGCAATAATCGGAGCGTCAGCTGCTTTAATGATTGCCGGCATTCCTTTTGAAGGTCCTATCGCAGCAATAAGAATTGGTCGTATTGATAATAACTTCATATGCAATCCGTCAATGCAAGATTACCCATCTTCTGATATTGATTTGGTAATTGCAGGTACAAAAGATTCTATTTTAATGGTAGAAGCGGGAGCAAAAGAAGTTAGCGAAGAAAAAATGCTAGAAGCTATAGAACTTGGACACAAGAGCTTTCAGCCTGTAATTAAGATGTTAGAGAATTTACAAAAAAAAGCTGGCAAAGAGAAATTACCTTTCATAGCATCTAAGGCTTGTGAAAAGCTTGCTAAGCAAGTAGCATCAATTGCTGAAAAGCTTTTAACTAAAGCTTATCAAGAAAAAACAAAAAAAATCCGCAACAGCAAAATAGATGAAGCAAAGAAGTTATTGCTAGAGAAGGTAGATTTAGAAGAATATTCTGAATCTGAAGTAATGACTTTATTCAAAAAATTGCAAGAAAAAATAGTCAGAGCTAAAATTGGAAAAAATGACAGAATCGACGGTAGATCAACAGAAGAAATTCGCGATATCTGTACTGAAGTATCAATGCTAAATAGAGCGCATGGTTCTGCTTTATTTACTAGAGGCGAAACTCAAGCGATAGTTGCCACCACTCTCGGTAGCGCGCAAGACGGGCAAATTATTGACTCCCTAAGTATGGATGGTAAGGAGCATTTTATGCTACATTATAACTTTCCACCTTTCTCAGTAGGAGAATTGTCTGTATTACGAGCTCCAGGTCGAAGGGAAATAGGTCATGGTAAACTTGCATGGAAAGCTATTTATCCTGTGTTACCAGACAGAAGTATTTTCCCTTACGTCATTAGAACTGTGTCTGAGATTACAGAGTCAAATGGTTCTTCATCAATGGCTACTGTGTGTGGAACGTCTCTATCGCTTATGGATGCAGGAGTGCCAATAAAAAAACCAGTTGCTGGTATAGCTATGGGTCTGGTAAAAGAAAATAAAAAAAGTATTATTTTATCAGATATCTCAGGTGATGAAGACCATTTAGGTGATATGGATTTTAAAGTAGCAGGAACAGAGGATGGAATTACTGCTCTACAAATGGACATCAAAATAGCTGGAATTACTCACGCAATAATGGAAAAAGCTCTAGCTCAAGCAAGAAATGGAAGGTTGCATATTTTAAAAGAAATGTCTTCATCTTTATCTTCTGCTCGTGAAGACATTAACAAATACGCACCTTCCATCACATCAATCACTATACCTAAAAGTAAAATAGGAGAAATTATAGGACCTTCTGGTAAAACAATAAAAGCTATATGTGAAAAGACGGGTGCTAAAATTGATATAAATGATGAAGGAATATTAGAAGTATCAGCACCAGATGCTGAGTCTTCAAGTAAAGCGTTAGATATTATCAACGGTATTGTATCTGAGGCACAAGTTGGAGGCATTTACCAGGGTATTGTTACTAAAATTCTAGATTTTGGAGCTGTAGTAACGTTTATGGGTAATAAAGAAGGTTTATTGCATATAAGCGAAATTTCAGACAAAAGAATAGACAAAGTGTCAGATGTTTTGAAAGAAAATCAAGAAGTTACTATTAAAGTAATAGGTATAGATGACCGTAAGAAGAAACTAAAATTAAGTATGAAACGCGTTAATAGTGATTCTGAAGAAGAGCATGTTTCTAAAGAAAAAACATCTAAGCCTTCTTCTGGAAAATATAACCGCTCAAAAGGTAATTTTAATAAAAAATCTAGTGAAGAAACTGAAAAAAATGGCAACAAAGAAAAAGTTAATAAAAAATATTTTAATTTTTAAAAAATGTTGAATATTTGCTTTATTAGAAAAAATGCCATAGTGCTAAAATATTTCTTGTCTTTTTGTAAAAATCAAACTACTACTGACATCAATTAAATTTTGTTGCAGATTAATGAAAACCACAAGAAAAGTCCTGTTAGCATCTATGCTCGGTAATACCTTGGAGTATTATGAATTTACAATATTTGCAACTTTTACTATTCAAATAGGAAAAGCTTTCTTTGTAAATCAGAGTGAGTTTATGCAGGTATTTTTAACCTTAGGATTATTTACAGTAGGTTTTTTATCAAGACCTTTTGGCTCTTTAGTATTTGGTCATATCGGAGATAAATTAGGTAGAAAGAGGGCGCTGTTCATTACTATACTGGGAATGTCTCTAACAACCTTTATGATAGGGTTGATGCCCAACTATCATAAAATTGGTGTTGTAGCACCCGTCTTATTATTGCTATTACGCATATTACAAGGCATTTTTATTGGAGGGGAAGGTGCTGGATCTGCTGTATACGTATTGGAGCATGAGTTCAAGCTTAAAAGAGATGTTGTTGGTGGCATACTTATTTCCTCCAATGTAGCTGGTGTATTAATAGCAAGTGTTGTAGGTCTTGCAATCAATAAAACTGTTGGTTTGGATTCCAACAGCTGGAGAATAGCTTTTATCGTAGGTGGAATTGCTGGACTAATGGTAAGCTACATGCGCTTTACACTACCAGAAACAATGAAATATACTGAAATTTCTCCAGAAAATAAGCCTCAAATCCCAGCCTTAAGATTATTCACTCAATATTGGCGACAAGTACTTGTGGTTATAGCGTTTGGAGGTTTTTCTTCAGGAGTTTCTTATATTATTAAAGGATATATAGTCATTCATTTTCAAAAATTTATGGATTTTTCAACTGACAAAGCCTTTATTCATTTGCTATTTACTTCAATATTATTTGCAATCTTTCCACCTTTTTTTGGCTATTTTTCTAATAAATTAGCATATAGAAAATTTATATATGCAGCAACTATCGCCATAATATTAGGCTTTATACCAGTAATGATTATGGTGTCGCAGCATAATCACACAATATTATTACTAGGGTTAACAATGCTTGCGTTATTTGCTGCTGCAATTTGTACTCCCCTTTATATATATTTTTCTGATATGTTCCCTACAGAAGTTAGATATTCAGGAGTTGCAATCAGCTTCAATTTAGGTAATACCCTTATAGGAGGGCTTACTCCAATTATCTCAGCTTATATAGTACAGAATACAGGCCTTAAGTTTGCACCAGGAGTTTACATAGTTTCGCTTGCAACTATTTACTTATTGCTAGATATAGTGCTTCATAAGAAAATCGAAAAACATCATAAAAAATCTTTGAAGAAAAAGCATAGTTCTTTATAAAAAAAGCAGAAAACACAAAAAAATATTTTTTCTATAGAAACTCTGTGTCATAGTAAAATATCCCTTCAAAAAAACTTAAAGTGGCTATGCGTTTATTAAATCTTTCCTTATTTTATTCTTTGATATTTTTTTGTTTAAGCTCTTTAGCGCAAACAACTGATACAGTAATAATGATTGAACCAGAATATTTCGGTTTTAATGCAGAAACAGCTCATAGTAATTTTTTTCAAAATAATCAAAACAACTCAAACTCAATATTAGAAAAAGCAAAAAATGAATTTTTTTCTGCTGTAAACACGCTTAAGGATAATGGTGTAAAAGTTATAGTCTTAAAATCTAATCCTGAAACTCCTGATGCTGTTTTTCCAAATAATTATTTTTCAACCCATAAAGATAATCTAATTATATATCCAATGCTCACCGAAAATAGAAGAAAAGAGCGTAATCTGACTTCACTTTTAGAAAACCTTCAAAAGCATAAAAAACAATATGAAAGACTGACGGATCTAACGTATTTAGAAAAGCAGAACCAATTCCTAGAAGGAACTGGCTCAGTAGTTCTTGATAGAGATAATAGATTTTCTTATATTTCTTTATCACCAAGGTCTACTAGGCAAGCAATAGATACATTTATTCAGGAAACAAAATATACTCCAGTAATTTTTACTAGTTACGACTTAGAAGGAAGAACTATATATCATACAAATGTCATGATGAGCATAGGTAAAAAATTTGCTGTCTTATGTACAGAATGTATAAAAAATTTAACAGAAAGAACAATGGTATTAAACTCAATAGAGAATACAGGAAAAAAAATAATCAATATTTCTCCAAAACAGATGCATAACATGTGCGGAAATATTTTAGAGCTCAAAGATCAGCAAAGCAATCCACTGATTATAATGTCAAAACAAGCTTACAGCAATTTTTCTAAAAACCAGATAGACGAATTAGAAGAATTTGGAAAGATTATTACGCTTAACATCAACACCATAGAGAATGTGGGAGGCGGTAGTGCTAGATGTATGCTCGCAGAAGTCTTTTAAGAAGAGCTATTAAGAGTTTTTTTTATAAAAAAGATCCTTTTTGCTTCTGCATCATGTAGTACTATTTCACGGTCTGCGTTTTAGCAATATATAAATAAGAGTTATAGCACCCAATATATAACAATAATGCACATTAGCTACTATAGATAACAAAGAAACACCAGAAATACTACCAGCCAGTAACACTTGCGCACTGTAAGGTAAAATTCCTTGAAAAACACAAGAGAAAATATCTAGAAAACAAGCAGATCTATGTGCTAACACTCCTGTATTATGGGCAATCCTCTTTGCTATACTGCCACTTAAAATAATTGCAATCGTATTATTTGCAACACAAATATCGATAATACTAACTACAAAACTTATTACTAATTCTCCACCTTTCTGTTGATTTTTGAATTTGCTTATTAACTTGCAAGTTTTTTCAACAATCAAAGCAATTCCTCCTTGATCCTTCATAAAACCACTCATTCCACCTATCAGCAGTGAAATCAAGAAAATATCATTCATATTCCTAAACCCAGTCTCAATATCCTTAGAATATGAGATAATATTGTTATAGCTACCATCAATAAAACCAATTACACCTGCAACAACAATACCTACAAGCAAAATGGTAAAAACATCAAGTTTTATGAGGGCTAAAAAAATAAGCAGTACATAAGGTACAATCTTAAGCAATGAATAATCTCTAGCTAGTATCGATTCATATAGAGGAGCGCTATAATTAAGCGAAAATAAACCAAATAACAATATAAAAGCAGTGACAAAAGCAAGTACAGCATTAAGCTGAAACTTCTTTTTTAGACTTGCACCTTGAGTCTGAATAGCTGCAATAGTTGTATCAGACACTACTGATAAATTATCTCCGAACATCGCACCGCTTATCACAATACCAACATTCAATTCCATTGGTAAATTAGTTTGTTTTGCAAAACTAACAGCAATAGGAGTTATAACACCAACCACTCCCATCGAAGAACCAATAGATAAAGAAATAAAAGCAGAAATAATAAATAACCCAGGCAATAATGCGTATGAAGGTAGATAGCTCAAACAAAAATTTACGACAGAATCAATGCTCCCAATCGAGTGAGTTACTTTACTGAAAGCCCCTGCTAAAATAAAAACCATGCACATTGTTACTACATGACGATCTCCTATACCTTTCATAACACTAGCAACCTTGTCAACAAAACTACCTTCACCGATTAAAACACCTATTACCAATGCTGGGACTGTAGCGACTGCAGGAGAAATTTGATAAAATGCTAAATCTATATTTTGTAATGAAAAATAAATACCACTTCCTAAGTAAACAATAATAAAAATAATTATTGGTAATAAACTTAGTGGTCTTTGCATCTAATTAGACTTTTTGAGTTTTGCTTTTAGAATGTTATTAACTACCTGAGGATTCATCTTCCCCCCTGACTGCTTCATCACTTGACCAACAAAAAAGCCAAAAAGCTTTTCTTTTCCTGAGTGATATTGCACAACTTTATCTTGATTTTCTGATAAAATAACATCGATTAAATTCTCAATTTCAGCTGAATCTACTATTTGTTTTAGTCCTTTTTCTTCAACTAATGAAGCAGCATCCTCACCTGTTTGAAACATAATTTCAAAAAGTTCTTTTGCAATTTTACCAGAAATAATCTTATCTTCGATCAAGTGGATCAGTCCAATCAACTTTGATGATGTGATTTTGCACTCTTTAACTGAAATAGAAGCTTTATTTAAACGCGCAAATAACTCACCAATAATTAAATTTGCAGCAATCTTAGGATTCACTTCTGATGCAACTTTTTCAAAATATAGAGCTATATCCTTATCAGACGATAAGATTGATGCATCAGCAGAACTAATTCCCATATTTTCTATATATCTCTTACTCTTGCTATCTGGCAATTCAGGTAAATTTGCTCTAACTTTATCAATATACTCATCTGTCAACTCAATAGGAAGTAAATCTGGGTCAGGAAAATAACGATAATCCTCAGCACTTTCTTTGCTACGAAGTAATTTTGTTTCACCAGAGTTAGTATCAAATAACCTTGTTTCTTGTTCTATTTTACCACCATCCTCAATTACTTCTATTTGCCTATGAACTTCATAATCTATAGCTCTAGCAACATTACGAATAGAATTAAGGTTTTTTATTTCGCATCTAGTCCCAAGCTCTTCTCCAGGCCTTCTCACAGATATATTAGCATCACATCTGAGTGATCCCTTCTCCATATTGCCATCACATGTACCAAGATACCTTAAAATACTACGAAGTTTTTTTAAAAATAATCCTGTTTCATCGCTAGATCTCAAATCAGGATGTGTCACTATTTCCATTAGAGCTATCCCAGATCTGTTCAAATCGATAAAGCTTTCTGTAGCACTTTGATCATGAATGCTTTTTCCTGCGTCTTGTTCTAAATGTATACCCCTGATACGAACTTCTTTACTTGCTTTATCCTCAAAATCAATTTCAAGATAACCTTCCCCAACTATTGTTTTATAAAATTGTGAAATTTGATAACCTTGAGGTAAATCAGCATAAAAATAATTTTTGCGATCAAAACTAGAAATTTTATTTATCTTCGCATTTAGACCAAGACCTGTCTTAACCGCCTGTTCTACACAATATTCATTTAACACTGGTAACATCCCTGGCATAGCAGCATCAACTAAAGATACTTGAGAATTGGGAGCTCCCCCATATTCAGCAGAAGCTCTAGAAAATAATTTACTTTTTGAAACAACTTGTGCATGTATCTCAAGCCCTATTACGACTTCCCAGTCGCCAGTTTTACCTTTTACTAAATTAACATTAGTCATATCAGTAACCTTTTGGAGATTCTTTGAAATTTAAACAACGCTCTAAATTTTTTGCTACCGTAAATAGATTATCTTCTCTAAATCTATTAGCTATAATCTGCAGACCAATAGGAAGACCTGCAGCATTCAATTTCGCAGGAACAGATATAGCAGGCAACCCAGCCATACTCGCAGGAATTGTAAATAAATCATTCAAATATAATTCTATAGGATCCATCTTCTTTTTATCAGTAAGAGCAAAAGCAGTAGTGGTACTAACTGGAGTTAACAGCGCGTCTACTTGATCAAAAGCTGATTTGAAATCAGTAACCATTAATTTACGTACCTTTTGGGCCTTGCTAAAATAAGCATCATAAAAGCCAGCAGAAAGAACGTACGTACCAATCATGATCCTGCGCTCTACTTCATGACCAAAGCCTTCAGTGCGTGTCGCCTCATACATTTCATCTAAACTCATTCCCTCTTGATAAGAACGCAAACCATATCTAACACCATCGTAACGTGCTAAATTAGATGATGCTTCCGCAGGCGCAATAACATAATAAGAAGCAACACCATATTTAGTGTGAGGTAAGCTTATATCAACGATTTCTGCTCCCTCTTTCTTAAGCATTTCTTTCGCTTCATCCCATAATTTTTCTATCTCACTGTTTAAACCAGAAGAGTGATATTCTTTAGGTATTCCTATTCTCATACCTTTTATACTGCGATCAACAGCATAATCCAAATCAGGCAATTCTTGTTTAGAACATGTAGTATCTTTAATATCATGCCCCATAGCAACAGATGCAAGAAGCGCTGCATCATCAACTGTACGTGTAAATACTCCAGCTTGATCAAGAGAGCTAGCAAAAGATATAATGCCGTAACGAGAACATCTACCATATGAAGGCTTAAAACCAACAACTCCACAAAATGATGCAGGCTGCCTTACAGATCCACCAGTATCAGTACCAAGAGCTCCCATACTCATGTAAGCAGATACAGCAACAGCAGATCCCCCAGAAGACCCACCAGGCACTAAATCTTCATCACTATTCTTTTCTTTCCAAGGATTAATTACAGGACCAAACGCACTGTAATGACTTGCTGCCCCCATTGCAAATTCATCCATATTAGTCTTACCCAGCATAACAGCACCAGCGTCAAAAATCTTTGTTGTAACGGTAGAGTTATAAGTTGGGACAAAATTGTGTAAAATTTTTGAAGCATTAGTAGTTTTAATATCTTGCATGCAAAAATTATCTTTTACAGATATTGGTATTCCCTCTAGTAAACCTGGTTGACCATTTAAATATTTAATATCTGAAGCTTCAGCGTTTTTCCTTGCTATATCAATAGTTTCTGTAATAAAAGCATTTAAATTACGATGTTTTTCTATTGATTTAACATGAGACTCGACAAGATCTCTAGAAGAAATTTTTTTCTCTTTTAAAGCCTGCAAAGCTGCCTTGATAGTGAGTTTGTTTAATTCGTCCACGATCTTACTCTATTACTTTTGGAACAACAAAATACCCCAATTTTTCTTTTGGTGCATTTTTTAAAATCTGCTCAGCACAATTACCAGCTGTAATTTCATCTTCTTGACACTCTATAGAAAATTCATCTACATTTACGAGTGGTTCAACATTTTCTGTGTTAATCTCGTTTAATTTATCAATAAGATCCACAATTTTAGAAATTTCTTCTGTATATAAATTAACTTTTTCTTCTGGAATATAAATTCGAGCAAGTTTTGCTGTTTTTAAAACTATTTCTTTGCTTATTGTCATAAATTTGATATTTTGTTTTTTAATGAACCTATAATTTTTCAGTATAAAAAGCAATAATTTTCTAGTTATTAATAGAATCAATTATGCTACTGATGATGAATTATTATAAAAAGGGCGATTAGCTCAGTTGGTTAGAGCGCTACCGTGACATGGTAGAGGTCAGAAGTTCGACTCTTCTATCGCCCACCATAACCAATCCATCCTAAAATACCCAACCATATAGCCGTAATAATTAGTAATAATCTTTTATTTGTTATTGCAGGTTGCTTGATGTACCATTAATAATATAGAGTTATTAATAAATATAAATTTTTATGAATCAAAAAACGGTTAAACATTCGATTAGCTGTGTCGGCGTAGGAATACACTCCGGCAAATTTGCTTCTCTGTCATTATACCCTGCCCCACCCGATACCGGAATAATTTTCATTCGTACTGATGTAAAAAATTGTAATAATCGCATTAATGCTGCTTACGGGCATGTTTCTAGAACACAATTAGGCACAACTATTCAAAATAGTGCTAATATTGAAATATCAACAATAGAGCATTTAATGGCAGCTCTCTGGGGACATAATATTGATAATGCTATTATTGAAGTGGATGGACCAGAAATTCCTATAATGGATGGTAGCGCTGAAAAATTTTTGTTCATGCTTGAGTGTGTAGGAGTAGAAATACAAGATAAACCTCGTAAATATATTGAGTTGCTAAAAGAGCTTACAGTCAAAGATGGGGATTCATTAACTAAACTATATCCTGCAGATCATTTATCGATAGAAGCAGAAATAAGCTTCGACAGAGACTTTCTTTCTTCACAGAAATATAAGTTTTCTGAAAAAAGTTCTTCTTTTAAACATGAGTTAGCTAGAGCTAGGACATTTGGTTTTAAAGAAGATGCTGATATGTTAAAAAAACATGGGTTTGCTAGAGGTGCTTCTCTTGATAATGTAATTGTAATTAGTGGCAAAGATATTCTTAATCGAGATGGTTTGCGCTATCCTAACGAGTTTGTTCGTCATAAGTTACTTGATTTGATCGGTGATTTTTATCTAGCTGGCGCTACAATTAAAGCCCATGTTGAAGCCTTTAGACCAGGGCATACTATCAACAACAAAGTTTTACACACTTTATTTGCTGATAAAGATAACTGGCGTATTGCTGCTTAAGACTTTTTAAGAGAACTCTGTAATATCTTCACTGCTTATTGCCGTTGTTGTTTCCCCCGAAAGAAGATCTTGATGTGATGCCTGAGTAATAGGGATAATATATATTGTAGGAGCATAACCACAAAAATGGTTATTTCCTTGCTGTATTTCTACCGGCATCAAGTATGGTATCACTTGATAATCTTCTAGAAACCCTGGAAGAGTTTGTTGAAATTGTTGATAAATACTATTGAATATATTTGTTGCTTGATTCATAAAACTATTTATATCTACAAAAGTAAACTGACATTGAGTCATTAGCACTCCCTCCTTTTCTTTTTATAACTATTCATATCAAATACAGAAAGCTTTACAATCACTTTCATAATTATTTTTTGCAAATACATGTTATAAGGATAAATAATAGGAGAGTTGCATTATTATTCGGAGCACATCAGTCAAGAAAATTAAAATTAATGCTACTTTCTACCTTTTTCATTTTTATTATATCTTCCTACATTATAAAAGAAGTCTCTTATTGGACCAGAAGTATGGCCTTTGATAGGTGAAGCTGATTCGTTAAATTTAAGTGATTTTTTGTTTTTACTATCAACTACTGAGATATCAGATAGTACTTCATTATTATCGAAAGTTAACTTTGTCACTAGATGTTCGGTAACTTCAGGGTTTAATACTGATATTTTTTTTGTTTTAACTGATACGTAATACCATGAGTTGTTATTAAATGTACCAGTAGTAGATGGAGAACCAACCGTATTGAGAACATCTTCTTTCGTTGATTGATTAATTTTCAATTGTGAAAAATTATTTTGCTCTCTGTCGTAACCGTGGTCTTTAACGTTTACTACACATGAAGAAAGACAAAATGTTGTTACTATTAATAGTATAAATTTATACATAAATATTACCTGTCGCAAATTTTACTAGCTTTTTTCTTTTAATTACGCTAAATATATTTGTAAATCAAGAAAATTATACACATTATATCTTATTTGTTAACACAATTTATTACATAAAGGATAATTATTATGGCTGTTCCTAAAAGAAAAACTTCTGTTTCAAGACGCAATATGAGAAGATCTCATCATGCTTTAAGTAAAATTAATGTGGCTATTGACTCCAAAACCGGAGAATATAAATTGCCACATCACATTTCATTAAAAGATGGCTATTATAAAGGCAAGCAGGTTATAGTTCCTAAGTCTTTAAAACAGTCAGACGCTGAAGAAGGCTAAACGATTTATAAGTAGAAATTATACTATGATTAAAATAGCTGGCGATGTACCACCTAAAAAAAAATTAATAATTGCACTTGATGCGATGGGCGGAGATAATGCTCCGGACGAAATTATTAAAGGCGCAGATTTACTACTAGAAGATCCAAGCTATGACGTTTACTTTAAAATTTATGGTAATAAGGATAAAGTTGTTCCTTTATTAAATAAATTTCCTAGATTAATTAATAAATCTGAATTAATACACGCTAGTCAAGTGGTAGCACCAGAAGAAAAACCATCAAGTGCCATACGCAATTGTAAAGATTCTAGTATGCAGCTTGCTATTAATGCTGTTAAAGATAATCAAGCAGATGCATTACTTTCTGCTGGTAATACCGGAGCATTGATGGCTATGTCTACTATCACGCTACGTACTTTACCGCAAATTCATAGACCAGCTATTATTACAGCGATGCCCTCCGTCAATAAAAAAATAGTAATGCTTGATTTAGGTGCTAATGTTGAGTGTGATGCCAATAATTTATATCAATTTGCTATAATGGGAGAAGCATTCGCAAGAATAGTACTTAATAAAAAGCAGCCTGCTGTTGCACTGCTCAATATTGGCTCAGAAGAGCTGAAGGGAAAAGACTCTGTAAAGCTTGCTCACTCTATGCTCAAGGAAACAGATTTACCAATCAATTTTTATGGCTATATTGAAGGACACGAACTTAGCAATGGCAAAGTAGATGTAGTAGTGACTGATGGTTTTACGGGTAATGTAGTATTAAAAACAATACAAGGTTATGCAAAAGTATATAAGTATTTGGCTAAGCAAGCTTTTACAGGATCTTGGCTAGCTAAAATACAGTTTTTATTTGCCAAATCAGCTTTCAAGAGAATTGCATCTAATCTTGATTCTCGAAAATATAATGGTGCTATGTTTATCGGTCTTAATGGCATTGTTGTGAAGAGCCACGGATCTTCTGATAAGGTTGCTGTCTGCAATGCTCTCAAGGTTACTTATGAACTAGCAGCAGCAGAAATAAATAAGCAAATAGCTGATGAAATGGTTTTAACTAATGATCTTGAGTTAGCCTAATTAATTTTGCGACATTTTCATGATTACTACAAAAATATTATCTACTGGTTCATATCTTCCAAAAAAGATAGTGACAAATGATGAGCTTGCTAAGACTGTCGATACTTCAGATGAGTGGATTGTCGCAAGAACAGGTATTAAGCAGCGTCATATAGCTAGCGATAGCGAACCAACTTCTTATATGGCAGCTAGAGCTGCAGAAAATGCTTTATTAAAACATTCCATCGCTAAAGATGATATAGACCTAATTATTGTAGCTACAACCACACCAGATAAAACTTTTCCCTCTACTGCTGCGCTAGTACAAAAAAGCCTAGATATTAAAAAAGCTACTTCTTTTGATGTTCAAGCAGTTTGTTCTGGCTTTATTTACGCACTAAATATTGCAAATAATATGATGAAATCAGGGAATTATCGCAATAGTTTGGTAATAGGGGCAGAAAAAATGTCAAGCATCGTTAATTGGCAAGATAGATCTACTTGCGTATTATTTGGTGATGGCGCTGGAGCTGTAGTATTATCTGCAGATACTAAAGCTAGTACATCAGGATTGATTGAATCTGAGATACATACTGAAGCTAGTTTAGCTGATATTTTGTACACTGACGGCGGAGTTGCAACTACTCGCAACTCAGGTTGTATTGTTATGCGCGGACGAGAAGTATTCAAACATGGTGTAGAAAAAATGTCCGCTTCGATGTTAACTGTTGCAAAAAAAGCTCAGTTAAGTTTATCCGATATTTCATGGTTTGTACCTCATCAGGCTAATTATCGCATGATAGAGGCTATTGCAAAAAAACTAGGGATTACTGCTACTAATAAATTTATTATTACTCTAGATAAACATGCAAATACTTCAGCTGCTTCTATTCCTTTAGCTCTGGATTCAGCAAGCAATCGCTTTTCACAAGGCGATAATATTATGCTTACAGCTGCAGGTGGAGGCTTTACTTGGGGATCTTTCTTGCTAAAATATTGATATAATCCACTATATTGTTAAAGATGCATTCCCCTAAAGGAAGTTTACCTAGCCAAAAAAATAATAATAACAAACCTACTCCAAAAAAAGCTTGGGCTCTTCCTCCTCCTAATCATAAATTACCAAACCATAGAGGGTGTTATGATTTGATAAAACTTGAGGACGATTATATCGACAGCCACCCAGATTCAATAAATACTAGAGGTGAGGTTACCAGTGATGATTGCAAAGCAATTCATATATTGCCAGGATCTATTAGTTAAGCTGGAAGTCATAGCTAGTTTCTATTTTGCATAATAATATTTAGAGAATGGAGGTGTTAATTTCTAATATCACCATTTCATCTTTTGGTATCTTCACCTGCTTAGGTATAAGCTGATATGAATTGTGATCTGTGTAATTCACATTATCTGGCTTTGCTATCAGAACAATACTAGTTTTATTTTTAGCTAATCCTATTAAACCACTTGAGATGCTGATAGGAGTTTTTTTATCACCTATAACAAAAGTAATTTTTTTCTCATGATATTTTGAGTCGTATAGTAGCTTGCCAGATAAATTGAATATTTTATAATGAGTACTGATTTTATCACCGCACATAATTTTGGCACCAAAAATTTGTCCTGGATAATCTTCTTTTTTTATGAATGCAAAGTCTGTAATATTGTTGCTACTTTGTGACGGGCTATCTTTAACTTCTAGTAAAGTAACTTCTGACACCTGATAATTTTTATTTTTTTTGTCAGAAACTTCTGTTTTTTTATCAGCAAAGATAATTTTTCTTGTTCCTCCTATTTTCATGCCAATGATACCATTTTCAAGGCTTTTATTAACTGTATCAGAGCCAATAACCAGTGTTTGCTTTGCTTTAATTGGAGTAGTTTGAGTTTGTATTTCTATATTTTCTGAATTTGTAATATTGTATAAAATTTCAACTTTTGCACCGCATTGAGCTGTTGCTCCTTTACCTAATTCTAAATCTTTTGCTATATATGTTTTGTGAGTAATATCGTCACCAAAAACACCATATTGTTGTTGCACTGTTTTATTTACTATCTCTTCAAAAATAAGGCGACCGTGCGGATTATCGAGTATTTTATTTAGGACATTAACAGTGAAGTTAGAGATCATGGAATCTTCGCTTTTAGATGCAAACTCAATATTAGCTTTACTATTCTCCAGTGAGTGGTTTTTAGATTTTTCTTGGTACTTATGATCTCTGGCTATAGATGATGCTGTGTCAGTAGTTGTTTTAAACCATTTGCCAAAAATTTTTGCATTACCTTGGTAAACTGCATAAATAATAAAACAAACTATAATAAATTTTATTAGTGGTTTATATCTCATTTTTCATTTGCTGATATATAGCTTTACTATAATTAGCTACTCTCATTTAACTAATTAATTGTTTATTAAGTAATCGCTATTAATATTTAGGTTGCAATACTATTTATCACTTTAACTATGAGCAGATCAATACATAAAGTTAATTCCGTACTAGGATGGAATTTGTTAATTATATCTATTGTGGCTTTGATGTTATATTTCTATGGTTTTGTACTTAAAAATACAGAGTTAGATGATAAAAATAGTTTTGCAAAAGATATAAAAAGAGTTTTCCAAGAATACAATAGCGTTGTCATTTATAAGGAAGATTTACAAAAATATATTCTAGCTAATTCTAATCTTAAAATTACTGACAAGTTTGGCTTTAATTTTTCTAACAATGACTTAAGTAATATGGATTTCAATAAAACTAACATAAGAGGCATTAATTTTAGTAAAGCAAGATTAGAAATGTCTAATTTTAGCTATGCAGACATGACAGGAGTAGATTTATCAAAAGCAAATATGTATGGGTCAGTCTTGAAAGGAGCTAACGTGAATAGAGCAATTTTATACAGGACTGACTTAAGATTTGCAGATTTAAGAGAGATATCGTTAATTGGTAGTGATTTAAAAAAGGTAAACTTACAAGGTTCTGATTTATCTGGAGCAAATTTATCTGGGGCTCGGCTTATAAATGTTGATTTGAGCGATGCAAATCTATCTGGTGTGAAATTTGATGGAGCAGTAATAGAAAATGTAATATTTTCAAAAGCAAATTGTCAGAAAGCAAGCTTTTACCAGGCAAAAATAAAAAAATCGAACTTATCTAATGCAAATTTTAGTAAAGCTTCTCTTGTTGATGCGAAGATAGAGAAAAGTACAATACTTAACTCTAATTTTTGTTATGCTGACTTAAGAGGAGCTGAAGCAAAAAATAATACTGTAAACAATATAAAACTTAAACGAGCAAAAACAATTTATATGCGAGGCTTGTATAGCTGAACTTGTGTTAAGTTTATCATGCGTTGCTATAGGTAAGCTCTTTTTAGAAATAAAAATATTCAAATGTTTAAATTTATTCTAATTTACTTTTTGTTTATTCAAGCTTTCTTCGTGAATATTATTCACGCTGGAGTTTTTTACGATCTAGACGATGATAAACATAAATTTTATAGAAAAAAACAGGAAAAAGAGAAACCCGTACCTATAGAACCTGCTAAATTTTTATGTCCTTCATGTACTTTTTCTCACTGCGTAGTTACACCTAAAACTTATACAGATATTGGTCCTGACAGTTTCCGTACCTATAATGATCTAAATAGAGCAGAAGGAGAATTTGCAAATGAATATGCACATAATATTATTATCAGAGGTCTTGTAGTAGATAAAAACTGTATACCTGTTTCAGATGCAAATATAGAAATTTGGCAAGATGATGAATATGGCGAAACAAGATATATTGCTGGCGTCGCTTATCCTTATCGTAAATACCAAATGAATTATAAAATGTGCCGAGAAGTGCATGGATTTGGTAAAACTTATTCTACTAATGAGGGAAGATTTATGTTTATCACAGTGCCTCCAAAAGAAGTCACTATTAGTAGTAGAAAATATATTAATATCGCGGTAAACCATCCTGATTTTCCTAGATTTCATGGTAAAATTATGCTTACTCAGCAGAAAACACCTCATACTGCTAAAAATCATTTTATTCCTGCCCAACTTAACACTGATGCTAGTACATGCTATGGCACAGCAATTTATGACTTTCATATTGTGCTCAGTCGTGCTAATAAATATCGTAGATATTAATAAGGCCAGACGTGAGAATAATTGAAGATCAATACTCTTCGAGTAACTTTGATGATCGTGAAAATAATTCAATAGAGATTCTAGTTATACATAGTACGCATGTTTCTTTTGCTGAAACTGTCAACATATTATGTGATCCAGCAAAGGCAGTAAGCTGCCATTATGTTATTGATATAGACGGAAAAATTTATCGCTTAGTTGAAGATCAGTATAGAGCCTGGCATGCTGGGGAGAGTTTTTGGCGAGGACGTAATAAAATAAACGATTATTCTATAGGGATAGAATTAGTAGATGTAAATCCAGAGAATGAGGGAATCACACAATTTACTAGTCAGCAAATGAATTCTGTTTTAGAATTATCAAAACATATAATAAAAAAATACAGTATTTTACCCTACAATATTGTTGCTCATTCTGATATTGCTCCTTCAAGAAAAGATGACCCAGGACAAAAGTTTGATTGGAAGTGGATGGCTGAAAATAATGTAGGAATATACCCTAATTATCAAAAAACCAATTCTAATGAAAAATTTTTGATAAATTATAAAGATGAAGGTAAGAATGTCATTAAGGTACAGCAGCTTTTAGCTGATTATGGATACCTCATTAATATAGACGGAGTATATGGTGAGAAGATGAGAGATGTAGTTATTGCTTTTAAAAGGCATTTTGATCCTAGGCGTATAGATAGTATGGTAGATTGTAAAATGATTAATATTCTTAATAATATAGTTAAACAAGTTAAAGATTATAGTGAGCAAAAACAATGACACAGCAGTTGCAACATCCTTTTCGTACTCATAGTTGTGGAGATTTAACTACAGAAAATGTTTCTGAAACAGTGAAGCTTTCCGGTTGGGTGCATCGAAAGAGAGATCATGGGCATTTATTATTTATTGATCTAAGAGATCACTACGGTATTACTCAGCTGTTATTTGATGATAATAACAAGTTACGCAGTTATGCAAATAATATTCCTAACGAAAGCGTCATTACTATTACTGGTAAAGTGATAAAACGCACCAAAGAAACAATAAACAATGATTTGCCTACGGGCAAAATTGAAGTTGGGGTAGAAACTCTTCATATCGAGTCAGAAGCCGATCCTTTACCCCTACAAGTAAATACCGATAGTGATTATGGTGAAGATATTAGGCTTAAATATAGATATCTAGATTTACGAAGAGAAAAAATCCATAATAATATCATCCTACGTTCTTCTGTAATAAACCTCATGCGACAGGAAATGCTTGCTCAAGGATTCATGGAATTTCAAACGCCAATTTTAACCTCTACATCTCCTGAGGGCGCTAGAGACTTCCTTGTCCCTAGTAGAATGCACCCTGGTAAGTTTTATGCTTTACCCCAAGCACCACAAATTTTTAAACAATTAATCATGACTTCTGGGTTTGATAAATATTTTCAGATAGCTCCATGTTTTAGAGATGAAGACTCTAGGGCTGATAGATCTCCTGGAGAATTTTACCAGCTTGACGTTGAGATGTCTTTTGTAACACAAGAAGATGTTTTCGCATCTATTGAACCAGTTATTCATAAAATATTTACTACTTACGGAAATAAATCTACTTCTGACACTCCCTTCCAAAGGATAACTTATGCAGAAGCAATGCTAAAATATGGTTGTGATAAACCTGATTTACGTAATCCTATTTTAATTTCAGATGTAACAGAAATTTTTAGAGATTCTGATTTTACAATATTTGCATCTAACATTAATAAGGGGGCAATAGCACGTGCTATTCCTGCTCCTGGAACTGCTGATAAGCCACGTAGCTTTTTTGATAAAATGATAAGTTTTGCTCAAGGACAAGGAGCCAAAGGCCTTGCTTATATTATCTTTGACGAAAAAGGAGAAGCCAAAGGACCTATAGCAAAATTTTTATCTTCAGAAAAATTAATTAAACTTAGAGCAGTTTCTGGCCTTAATAACGGCGACGCAGTATTTCTCTCTTGCGATCAGGAATTGGAAGCTGCAAGAATTGCAGGACTAGTACGCAATCATTTAGGACAAGAGCTAGATTTAATTGCTAATGATAGATTTGAGCTTTGTTGGGTAACTGATTATCCTTATTTCGAACTAGATGAAGATACTGGTAAGCCACAATTTAGTCATAATCCTTTTTCTATGCCCCAGGGCGGGATGGAAGCTCTAAAAAATGCAGATACTGTGGATAAGCTTCTGTCTATAAAAGCATATCAATATGACCTTGTTTGCAACGGTATAGAGTTATGTAGTGGAGCTATTAGAAATCACAAACCTGAAATTTTATATAAAGCATTTCAAATTCTTGGCTTTTCAAAAGAATATGTTGATAATCATTTTGGCGCCTTAGCAAAAGCCTTTAAATATGGAGCTCCACCTCATGGAGGTATTGCACCTGGTATTGATAGAATAATAATGCTGCTTGCTGATGAGCCAAATATCAGAGAAGTGATACTCTTCCCAATGAATCAAAAAGCAGAAGATATTATGATGCAGGCACCTTCCGCAGCAGACGATAAACAGCTGAAAGAGCTTCATATAAGTTTGTCTAATGTTGGCAAGAAGCTTGAAAAGCAAAAAAAATAGTAACTCTTCTATCTAGGTTCACTTGCGTAATGCAGCTATTATAGTGACATTAATAATTAATTAATATTACTCAGCTACAATTAAATTATTACTAAAAAATAAACTTATTTTTACTATGGCTGAAGCAAAAAAAAATAATAGAGAAACAATAGAAGATTTAATAAAAAAAGCAAATTTATCACCTAAAGTAGCAAACAAGGTAAAGAAAGAATTAGAAAAAAAAGCTAATAAAAAAGTAGCAGAAGAGAAAAAAAAGAAACCAATAATCTACAGTCTAGGAGCAACTAAGGATCACTTTAGTCGCAAAACGAGGCAAGGAGAAACTCCTGAAGAAAGACAAAAAGCTAAAAAGGAGTTAAATAGCTTAAACAGGTATAGCAGCACTAAAGAATTCGCAGATAAAAAAGCAGAAGCTCGCCGAAATCATTTTATGAAAGAAGAGTTAGCAAAAGAAATAATCAGACAGGAAAAAAAAGATAAAAGTTTAACCTCAAAAATTAGTAAAAAAGTTAAAGACATGGCAAGCTCACTTACAGAAAAAGCTTCCAGTGTTTTTAGTCGTAACCGTAAACCAACTACTTTTCATCAAGGTCCTTCCCCTAAAAAAAACTCCCGAAGCAGATAATCTCCGAAACATGTTGTAAGCTGTAATAATTAAAACTTAGCTCGAAACTATCAATTTTAAGTAAAAAGATAAAAATTGATATCTTTTATCTTTTATGATATTTTTATGATCAAGAATTAATTAAATACACATGTTATGATTATTGATTTAACAAAATTTGTTTACATATGGGCTACCAACGATCATGACCCAAGAGAACTACAAGATAGTAACATAGCTAAAATAGTTAAGCATATTGCTCTTGGTCATACAGTCACGCTTATTCTGACTGACAATGTACCAAATAAAGAAGGGATTCAAAAAATATTATCTGAATTTGATTACACAGGCAGAATAAAAATTTTATCATATGAAACAAAAATAAAAAATCCGTTAATTAACCAAGATATACTTAATGAAAATATCGCAACATTTTTGAGCTTTATAGATGCAGAATTAACTCATGAAAAAGGAGCAGCTATTGCAGCTGCAGACATGATAAGACTATTACTAAGAGCAGCAGACATAGAAGGAGTTTATGTCGATTTCGACACTGCACTAGTACTCTCCTCCGACACTTTAAAAGATATCGATATAGATTTTATTATTACTAGCAAATATGATAAAGTTTTACTAAATCTTAATAATGATATTTTATATTTACCCCATGATTTAGAAAGTAAATGCAGGGAAAAAATTTTAGAAACTGTTCAAAATCAAGAAACAGATAGTTATAACTACGAAAATCTTATCAACGATAGACCTAACAAAGATCAACTTTCAGATTGGCTCTCTCACATTGCGATACACTCAGGCCCTGGAATAATATCTGCACTAATGGAAAAATATCTAGCTGAACATGAAAACTTGCTAAAATCAGCAAAATTAGCTGCAAATAAGTGTAATATTATTTTTCCTGTAAACCATGTTAATAAAGATTCAGAAAAACCTACTTTTAGTCCAGAGGAAATTCTTGATATACATCAGATATTAGGTAAGCTATCAGACATCTTAAATTTTGACTCTACTTTATCTAAAGATAGTAGAAATTCTTTAGAGACTTTAGAGACATATGATAAGTTCATGGGATATTTGTCAAAAAAACCAGAGATAGATACAGATCATCTGAACCAACTTAAAACAGCAATCAATAACACTCCTTTAGGGAGAATATCAGACTTGGTAAATGACAAATGCACAGACAGTCCATCTTTCCCTGTGTTAAGAGGTACTGGGCATACATCAAATCCTAATGATGATAACTTCGAGCGCTTATTATACCGAAGATTACCTGATGTTGCAGTAACAGAGGATTTAAATTTAGAAGATGAATTAACCAAAGCAAAAGCAACTTTAAAAACAGCAAATAGTAATGATAGGCCAGAAGATAACGGAGAAAAAGACAATGAGCCAACAAATAACACCGTAGAAGGCGATAACAAGTCAACATCTAACTCCGCATATTCTGCTGAAAAAACCCCTCATAATGATATAAAAGAAGAGGAAGATAGCAATGATCAACCTTATATTTTCACAGCAACAAAACCTATTGATGATAATATCATAGGGTGCACAACACCAGATGATGATGGAGACGATGATTCCTCTAAGTTACCTGCATACGCAGCACTCAACAATGAAAATAAATTCAAGGTAGAATCCGTATATTTAGATCAAAAAGTAAGTGAGGTACAAGCAAAAATTAATTCTCACTTAGAGTATGAGTATGATTTATTAATTACCAATCAAGCTTTTAAAAAGCAAGAATTTGATGACATTCACCCCCTTTATGAATATGCTGAAAAATGTAATATTGCAGTAGAATTAAAAGCACATCCAAACGATGATAGTTATAAATTTATTGGTAATGCTAACATCGAAACTTTATTACACGACAATACAGAAGATATATCGGTAATAGGAAAAACATTAGCAAGCTTTTTGTCTCACTAATATATACTCGATAACTCCAGCCTGGCAGGCCAATCAGCTGTTGCTGCTATACTCTGCTGGGGTGAAGGCTTTGATCGATAATGCATGAATATATTCTTGTAAATCCTCCTTGAGGAGCGAGTATACCATTCTATGACGTTGTAATTGAGATTTATTTTCAAATGATTGTGAAATTATCAATAAATCAAAGTGAGTACTAATGCCTTTTTTCCATCCTGAATGCCCAATATGTTTATGACTTTGATCTATAATTTCAATTTTTTGCAGATTTAAGTTATCTGTTAAAATTTTTCGAATTTTCTCTATAGTCATAAAGCTCCATTAATTTTATTTTGTGTCGCTGCAATATTTGCATGACAAATAGATACAGCTATCGCATCCGCTTCATGGTCATTTTTAACATTTGCTCTAGGCATGAGATATTTTACCATAGCTTCAATTTGCCTTTTATCTGCTCTACCACTACCAACCAAAGACTTCTTAATCAGCCGTGGAGAATATTCAGATACCGCAATCCCAGAATTGCTTGCAGCAAGTATTGCAACTCCTCTTGCCTGCCCCAGCTTTAAAGATGATAGCGGATTTTTATTGACAAAAGTTTCTTCGATCGCACATTGTGTAGGAGCATAGGCTTCAATAGCTTTGTATAATTCTTGATAAATTTTTCTTAATCTGATGGCTATATTTTGAGAGGCATGAGTAGTGATAGTGCCACTAGCAATATATTCCATCCTACCACTATCTTCGTTAATAATGCCCCAAGCACTATTCAAAAGACCTGGATCAATACCAATTATTATAGGCATTTACAATTTAAATTTAATATTATTCATATATTTATTTTCTCGGCAATTTGATCGCTAATTTTGTAATTACCACTAACAGATTGTACATCATCATTATCTTCTAAAATATCGATTAATTTTAATAAAGATTCTGCTTGTTCTATATTTTCAATATCAATTGTGTTTTCTGGTTTCCAAATTAATGAAGCACTCGCTGGATCACCAAATTTATTGGTTAGAGTTTCTCTAACATTATTAAAATCATCTGGATCACAATATACTTCATGTGCATCATCTTCTGATAAACAATCTTCTGCTCCTGCATCTATTGCTGTCTCCATTAAAGTTTCTGCATCTATTTTTGTATCCACAAACTCTACTAAACCAACACGCTTAAACATATATAGAACACTGCCAGGCTCCGCCAAAGTCGCATTATACTTACTAAGAGCAGCTTTGACTTCGCCTGCTGTTCTATTGCGATTGTCAGTTAATGCATCAATAATGAGCGCTACTCCTCCAGGGGCATAACATTCATAACGTACTTCTTCAAAATTGTCTCCTTCTTGAGTAGATGAAGCTTTTTTGATAGCATTCTCTATTCTATCTTTAGGTAAATTTGCGGCTTTTCCTGCTGCGATAGCTGTTCTCAATCTAGGATTAAACTCAGGATCATCGCTTCCTCCAGATTTAACAGCAACTACTATTTCTTTAACTATTTTAGCAAATTGCTTTGCTTTTTTTGCATCCTGCGCACCCTTACGGTGCATTATATTTTTAAATTTTGAATGACCAGCCATAATTTAAGATATAATTGAGTTTATTATTTGTGTCTGTGCACTATTCTTCCTTTAGTAAGATCATAAGGTGTCATCTCAACTGTAACTTTGTCACCTGCCAATATTCTAATGCGGTTTTTACGCATACGCCCAGAAGTATGTGCAATAATCATATGACCGTTCTCTAATGTCACTCTAAACATTGCATTGGGTAATAACTCTGTAATCGTACCTTGAAACTCTATTAACTCTTCTTTTGCCATATTTTATAATTTTGCGTTTGAATTGAATTGTTGGTTATTAATCATATACTGATTAAGTGAATATTGGAAGTGTTATACTTATTCATTTTTAAAAAACAACAATTGTCAGAGTAGCTAAATATAATAATCTGATGCCGCTAAAATATCATGTATACAAAGATGTCTACTCTGTCCTTAGGAATGTAAGGACTCTCAAAGTTATTGACTCGACTGAGTAGTGTTATTATCACCAAGTGTTCCTAAATAAGGACCATCTGAGCCATCTAAATTTTCTCATGATGTCATTTATAATTAACCCAGGAGAAATTCTTAAAGCAAATTGGTAGGCAAAAAAACTTGCGGTTAACAACCACATCAGCCAAGCAAGGGTTCTTTGCTGATTATACTCTCTTATCACTTTACTCTATCTTAACTTATATGTTACTAGCAACGCGGCAGATTATAAATAAATAATATGATTTTGCAACTTCAATCTACTTTTTTGCCAAGGGAGGTTTTATCATCACAACTTTTTTAAAGAAAAATTTAGTGAATATTTAGGGAAGGTATATTAGAGAACTGCTGCTATATGGTCTAACGGTTACTTCGTTTCCACGGTCAGTAGAGATGAAAAAATAATTTGCAAATATGTAGAAGTGCAAGATAATGATGATGAAAGACGAACAAGATTCGTAACAGGCTAATACTGGTAGTGTGAACTGCCGTAAGTACTGACATTAACATGATTAACGAATTGATTGAGAAGCCTATTCGTGTCAAAATAGGAACCAAATTAATTAAAAGAGGGTGCATATATGAAATCAAAAGAAGAAGTACTAACTCAGGGCCCAATAACTTTAGAAGAAGCAATACGCAAAGCTTTAACCGAAGCTTTACATGAGATAAATAAAAGTGCTACTCCAAAAGAAGAAGAGCCACCCCAGGGTCCAATAACTTTAGAGGAAGCGGTACTCGAAGTTTTAAATAAAATAAATAAAGATAATAGAGATAATGGTTTTCCAGGAGATAGCGCCGCAATAACTTCTCTTAAAAAAGACTCTGTGGTTCATTGTATTCGAAAAAACCACCCCGAAATAGCCGTACTTTTGTTACAAACTAAAAAAGAAGAAAGTACTATAAATGAAAGGTATAGATTAGAAAAACCATCATTACTCTCCATGCTCTCCATACACTCCATACACCTCTCCATGCGCGATTTGAGCACAATAGGAAAAATTGCAGTAAAAATGTTAAAGAAAGACCTTGAAGAAGGTTACTTTCTCAGACTGAATCTATTAAAGTGTGCAGGATTGGATTTGCATCAATGCTTTCATGACAGTATGATGTTTGATATTATACGAGGAAGCGAGGGTGGTGCCGCAGTACCATTAAGAAACGACCTGGAGCTAGCTGCTTTATCTTGTGACTATAAGGATGCGTTAAACGAAGGCGCCGACTATACTGTTCTAAGTAGCAGGGAGAAAACGTTAAGGTGTATTATTTCGGGAAGTGCCCATAATCCAGAAAAAATGGTTGAACTACTGTTAAGAGTAATGAGAATTAATGAGGTATCAGAGCGGACGATGGCACAGATCAAAAAATTATCTGAAGACACAAAAAAATTATCTCAAAGTATAGAAGGTTATCCGTTAGTAAAAACAGATAGTGATCTTTTGAACTGTTATTATAGCGTGTGCCCATCATTACAAAAAGCATATAATAATTTTCTGAACCATTACCGTATCGTGTGTCTATCATTACAAAAAGCAGACAATGCACATTTGCTTCCTAAGGATCTGTGTAATATTGTTATAGAATATTATATTTTAAAAAAAATTGACCCAAAATTATTACAAGAAGCAACCGATGACTCTGGGGAATCTGACAACAAATCTGATAAAATAGACACGAACGAGACTCATGCAGACGATAACGGTAGCGACGATGACGATAAAGGAAATCATGTAGTTTCTAAGAAATATTTAGATCAACACTGCCAAGCTTTAAATGAGATAAATAAAAGTGCTACTCCAAAAGAAGAAGAGCTACCCCAGGGTCCAATAACTTTAGAGGAAGCGGTACTCGAAGTTTTAAATAAAATAAATAAAAATAATAGAGATGGTGGTTTTTCAGGAGATAGCGCCGTAACAATTTCTCTTAAAAAAGACTATGTAGTTAATTGTATTCGAAAAAAACACCTAGAACTAGCTGTACTTTTATTACAAACTGAAAAAGAAAAAAGTACTATAAATAAAGAGTATCAATTAGAAAAAGCATTATTACTCTCCGAGGTCTGGTTGTGGAGAATAAAAGGAATTGCAGGCGAAATGTTAAGGAAAGACCTTGAAGAAGGTTACTTTCTCAGATCTCATATATTAAAGTATACAGGATTGGATCTTAATAAATACTTGATTGAGATTATAAATTCTCCTGTTGGAGTCAATATAGAGACATATCAGTTCATAAAATCATTGATATACGACTTAGGCGCTGACGTTAATACTAGAAGCTTAGATGATAGGACACTTCTACATAAAGCTAGTTCCTATGGTAACTGTGAGCTTGCAATATTGTTAATAAATGCAAATATTGATGCTAATGCTATATGCCCGTGGGGAACAGCGTTAGATGGGCTTTTTTCTTGTCGGTTACCCTGTGAATATCCTTCAGAAGAAATAGTTGAACTACTATTAAGAATAACGAGAATTGATAGAGTACAAAAGAAGACAATAGCAGAGATTAAAAAATTATCTGAAAACACAAAAAATATATCTTTAGTAAAAGCGTGTAATAATTTTCTGAACCCCGATCCTATTTCAAAAGAACAAGAAGCAATCGATAATTCTAAAGAATCTGACACTGAATATGATAAAACAGATGCGGGTGAAAGCACAAACAATAGTAGCGAATCGATAAATAAATCTACAAATGAAGCTGTAAAAAAAGAAGGTGACAATAGAGATTCGGAAAAAGAAATGCTTCCTCCTGTGATTGGTTCTGAAAAACCTCCTTATAATGACGAGACTCCTGTAAATGATAACGGTAGCGACGATGACGATAAAGGAAATAGTGCAGTTTCTAAGAAATATTTAGCTCAATACTATGACCTAGATTCTCCTCTCAGTGCTTTTTTTGAAAATCATACTAAAAATATTGAAGCAGGATGGCAGGAAGTAACTAAATCATCTCAAGAGATTATTATTGTTATAGACAGCTCACATCCTCGTGGTTGCAACAGCTCGACAACGAATGAAGAAAACGCTGCTAATAACTTAGGGATTAGTATGATTTCTTACGACCAATTTTTCTATTATGAAGAGAAAGAAGATGGTGAGAAGGAGATAAAGATATTGGATAATGCAACACCAATTGGGAAACAAGACTATTATTTAATGGGTAGCATCACTCATGAAGACATTACCTCTCAAAGTGCAATAACAATATGAAATAAGCAGTATAATCCGTCACAATATATGCCCCCTTACACAGAAAAAGTTACTTAGAAACAACCATAGCGGGGGGACATTCAAAGGCAGAGTGTTCAGTGTTTTTGGTTGAAAAACAAGATATTATAATTCAGCGGAAAATTTTGCTAAAAGCGCTGCTACTGAAGGTGTCATTACAACTTTATTCACTGCCTACGATATTTAAAGAAATTAAGATACATCAGGTAAAGTTTATGACTTTAAGGATGCGTGCGTTCTAATCTTATATTTAAAATTATAAATTATGTTTGCTTAACAAGTTTGGCGGCTTCCTACTCTCCCACACCTTAAGATGCAGTACAATTGGCGTTGCATGGTTTCACGGCAGAGTTCGGAATGGGATCTCGTGGTGCACATGCGCTATAACCACCAAACTAGTTAAGCAAACACTCTTTATACTAGAATTAACATAGTGAAAGTATAAGCCTTTAAAAAACTTATACTAAAATATAACAAAATCTAACTTTTTAATCCGCGGATTATTAATATGGCATCAATAGTCTTAACACTACATGTGTGTGTCAGTATATATTAAGTCAATCGAGTTATTAGTACTAGTTAGCTCAACATGTTACCATGCTTACACACCTAGCCTATCAACGTGGTGGTCTACCACGACTCTAATGGGGAAATCTAGTTTCAAGGCAGGTTTCCTGCTTAGATGCATTCAGCAGTTATCCTTTCCGTACGTAGCTACCCAGCTGTGCCACTGGCGTGACAACTGGTGCACAATAGGTACGTCCACTCTGGTCCTCTCGTACTAAGAGTAGCTCCTTTCAAATTTCCTTACACCCACGGCAGATAGGGACCGAACTGTCTCACGACGTTCTGAACCCAGCTCACGTACCACTTTAATCGGCGAACAGCCGAACCCTTGGGAGATGCTTCACCCCCAGGATGTGATGAGCCGACATCGAGGTGCCAAACGATTCCGTCGATATGGACTCTCTGGAATCATTAGCCTGTTATCCCCGGCGTACCTTTTATCCGTTGAGCGATGGCCCTTCCACTCAGAACCACCGGATCACTATGACCGACTTTCGTCTCTGCTCGGCTTGTCAGCCTTGCAGTCAGGCAAGCTTATGCCATTGCACTCTAACAGTTGATTTCCAACCAACCTGAGCTTACCTTCGCACGCCTCCGTTACTATTTGGGAGGCGACCGCCCCAGTCAAACTACCCACCATGCAGGGTCCCAGACCTAGATTCATAGGTCTTGGTTAGACATCAAAAATTTAAAGGGTGGTATTTCAAGGGTGACTCCACAGTAACTGGCGTTACTGCTTCAAAGTCTCCCACCTATCCTACACATTAAATTTCTAATATCAGTGCAAAGCTGTAGTAAAGGTGCACGGGGTCTCTCCGTCTAACCGCGGGTACTCCGTATCTTCACGGAGAATCCAATTTCGCTGAGTCAACACTGGAGACAGTGGGGAAGTCGTTACGCCATTCGTGCAGGTCGGAACTTACCCGACAAGGAATTTCGCTACCTTAGGACCGTCATAGTTACGGCCGCCGTTCACCGGGGCTTCAATTCAAAGCTTGCACTTCTCCTCTTAACCTTCCGGCACCGGGCAGGCGTCAGACCCTATACTTCATCTTTAGATTTTGCAGAGCCCTGTGTTTTAGATAAACAGTCGCCACCCCCTGGTTTGTGCCACCACTTTAAGGTTGCCCTCAAAATGGCTACCCTTATCCCGAAGTTACGGGTACAATTTGCCGAGTTCCTTCAGTGTTGTTCTCTCAAGCGCCTTAGTATACTCTACCTGCCCACCTGTGTCGGTTTGGGGTACGGTCTTAATGTAGGTGCTATTTCCCGGAAGTTCTTCACTGCATATACAATCCAATAAGTATATACAATTTTTGACCTTCGTCACATCCTACAGGTTCAGGAATATTTACCTGATTCCCATCGACTACGCCTTTCGGCCTCGCCTTAGGGGCCGACTAACCCTGCGCAGATTAACTTTACGCAGGAACCCTTGGGCTTTCGGCGAGAATGTTTTTCACATTCTTTGTCGCTACTCATGTCAGAATTCTCGCTTCTGATACCTCCAGCAATCCTTACGAATTGCCTTCACAGGCTTACAGAACGCTCCGCTACCACACGATAAACGTGTTCGCATCTTCAGTGTATGGCTTGAGCCCCGTTACATTGTTAGCGCAAGAAAACTTATTTAGACTAGTGAGCTGTTACGCTTTCTTTAAAGGGTGGCTGCTTCTAAGCCAACCTCCTAGTTGTTTTGGTCTTCTCACATCCTTTCACACTTAGCCATAACTTGGGGACTTTAGATGGCGATCTGGGCTTTTTCCCTTTTGACTATGGACCTTAGCACCCACAGTCTGTCTGCTGTACTGTACTTGTCGGTATTCGGAGTTTAGTCGAATTTGGTAAGGCTTTGGGCCTCCCTAGTTCATCCAGTGCTCTACCCCCGACAGTAATCATACAACGCTCTACCTAAATAGATTTCGCGGAGAACCAGCTATTTCCGAGTTTGATTGGCCTTTCACCCCTAACCACAGCTCATCCCCTAATATTTCAACATTAGTGGGTTCGGTCCTCCAGCACATGTTACTGTGCCTTCAACCTGGCCATGGTTAGCTCACTCGGTTTCGGGTCTAATTCATCGAACTAATCGCCCTATTAAGGCTTGCTTTCACTACGCCTACATCTATTGACTTAAGCTTGCTCGATAAACTAACTCTCTGACCCATTATGCAAGAGGTACGCCGTCACTTACTTATCACCGAAATGATAAGAGCTCCGACTGCTTGTAAGCGCTTGATTTCAGATACTATTTCACTCCCCTTATCGGGGTACTTTTCACCTTTCCCTCACGGTACTTGTTCACTATCGGTCGCTAGAGAGTACTTAGGCTTGGAGGGTGGTCCCCCCATGTTCAAACAGGATTTCACGTGTCCCGCTCTACTCTAGAGTATAAAAATTCCTTACTTATACAGGGCTATCACCTTCTTTGGCTAACTTTTCCAAGTTATTCTAATTAAAATCTTTATACTACTGGCCTGGTCTGCGTTCGCTCGTCACTACTAGCAGAGTCTCAATTGATTTCTTTTCCTCTGGTTACTAAGATATTTCAATTCACCAGGTTTGCTTCATACAGCTATGTATTCACTGTACAATATCTAGCAAGCTAGATGGGTTTCCCCATTCGGAAATCTTCGGATCAAAGAATGTTCGTATCTCCCCGAAGCTTATCGCAACGTACTACGTCCTTCATCGCCTTCTAGCGCCAAGGCATCCATCAAACGCCCTTCTTATACTTAATTACGCCGACACACATGCAGTATTAAAACTACATATGCATATTTTTATTTTGATTTTCTGTTATTTTAGTAGGTTTACTAAAACACCAGCGGTTGTTAGATCGTTAATTTTATTCACTATGTTAAACAGCATCTTGATTTTGCACTAACTTTTAAAGCTACTTTGCCTAAATCAAGTATATAGGTTATATTATTTGAGTCATAACTTGTCAATAGCCTAATTCTAAAAAATACCGTAAAATATAATTTAATTTTAAAAACAACCGAATAAAGCACCAAGATACGTTGAATAAGATAGGATAAAAATAAAGCCATATGATCTTTTAAAAGTTATTTTATTTATAATCATTACGAAAAATAATATCATAACTAGCAAAAATACCCATATATCAAATTGTAAAACACGAGCAGGTATTAGCACATCCTCTATCAACGCAATTATACCGGCTATGGATAATAAATTAAATATATTACTACCCACAACACTTCCTATTACAATATTTCCATTCTTTCTGTATGACGCAACTATTGAAGTTGCTAACTCTGGCAAACATGAGCCAAAGGCAACAATACCAATACCTACAATTTCTTTGCTAATATTTAACTTATTTGACAAAGCTATAGCGCCATTTAAAAATAGAGAAGAGCCAGCTATGAGAAATGCAAAACCAATTACACAGAAAACAACAGAAAATATAAGACTCAATTCCGAGAAAAACCATAAACCAGACTCAATGTTTTTAAATTCTTTATCAGAAGCATTACTACTACTTTGAGAGTAAGAATACACTATATATACCGCTAGTATAGCTAGCATAAGTACCCCCTCAAAAAAATTTATTTCTCCATTAAAAGCACTGAAAAAGACAAATAAAATTGTAGCAACTAACATTACAACTGCATCTCTATTGATAAAGATATTTTTTAAGGATATAGGAAAAATTACTGCTGAGAGCCCAATGATAAGCAATACATTGGCAATATTACTACCTACAATATTTCCTATAGCAATCTCAGGAGAGTTTTTTATCATAGCATCTACAGACACCACCATCTCTGGCATAGAAGTGCCAAAACCTATGATTACAGCACTAACTAAAACCTGAGAAATACTTAAATGTTTAGCAAGCGATACAGACCCTTTTATTAAGATCTCACCGCCTAAAAACAAGATTATGGGTCCTGTAATGATTTCTAGTATATACATTGCCCTTTAATAGTGGCATTAGTAAAGGATAATCTCAAGTATATAATAAAAATTATTATTAAATTCTTCGCAGCAAATCTTAAATTTATGTCTCTTCGCTTATAACATACTAATTTAAAAAAAACTGTGATAGAACATAGTAAATTGGAATGCCTACTACAATGTTAAACGGAAAAGTAACCGCTAGCGACATTGTGATATAAATCGTAGCTTTTGCCTTAGGCACCGCTAACCTTATCGCAGCAGGAACTGCTATATACGAAGCACTACCGCATAAAACTGTAAATAACATACCAGTGCCTACGCTAAGACCAATCACTTTACTAATAATCAACCCAATTAATGCCCCTAATAACGGCATATAAAACCCAAAAATTACTAGTTTAAAATTAAAATCTTTTAAATGATTCAATTGCCTTGAAACTATTAACCCCATATCTAATAAAAATAATGCTAATATCCCCTGAAAAGGTTGAACTAGAAATGCATCCATTTTTTCTAATCCTTTTTTCCCAGTAATCCATCCAATGATAAAAGAGCCAATTAATAATAATATAGCACCATTGGTAAAAATTTCTCTTGAAAGCCTATATGTAACTTTTTCAGTATGAACAACTCTTGATGGAGCTACTTTATTCAGTATATAAAGCCCCGAAAGAATGGCTGGTGCTTCCATTAGCGCTAAAACCGCTACTATATAGCCATCATAAGTTAAACCTTTAATCTTTAAAAAACTTGCTGCTGTCGCAAAAGTAACTAAGCTTATAGAGCCATAATGGGCGGCAACTGCTGCAGCGTTAGTCTTATCTAGTCTAGTAGTTAATTTTAATAAAAAATAGCCTAAAAAAGGAAATAAGAAACTTACTGCCACTCCTGCAGCTGAAGTATATAAGATCTCTGCTGTAAAATTATCCGTAGCCGCAATAGCTACACCACCCTGAAACCCTATAGACATCATTAGATACATCGTAAAATAATTACTGATACTTTTAGGGAAGTCTAGATCAGACTTCAAGATACCACCTGCCATACCCAATATAAAAAATAAAAGGGCTGGGGATAAAAAATTTTGTATACATAATTGTAAAAAATCCATGCTAATACACTTTATTTTCAATAAATATTCTCATTTCTAGCCTCACTTCTCTATCACATCTAAATTTACTATAAACTATAGATAATGCAGTATTTCTGCAAGGTTCTCTATAATTTGCATTGCACCAGCATCTTTTAATGCTTGCTTAGACTCATCATTATGATGGTTTCCCCCTGTAAAACCAAGAACATTCATTCCAGCAGCTTTTCCTGCAATTATACCACGAACACTATCTTCTATAACTAAACAATGTTTTGGCTCGATACCACCCATTTTTTCTGCAGCATATAAATATATATCAGGAGCTGGTTTTGCTTTTTTTACTAGTTCACAGGTAAATATAGAGTTATTATCAAAATATTTAGATAATCCTGTAATACTTAGTGAAGTAATAACCATTTTTCGCTCTCCATTTGACGCAACAGCCTTAGGTAATGTAATTCTTTTTACCGTTTCTATCGCATTTGAAATAGGAGCAAGATTATTCTTTGCCATAGCAATTGCTCTTGTTTGCATAGCATCTAAAGTTATTTCTGGATTAGGAATTCGAAGTTTTTTTAAAGTATCAAGAACATCATGCATACTACATCCAGCAAAAAATCTTATACAATAATCTATAGTAAACTCCTTATGCCCCAACTCTATAAGCACATCTGAAGTAGCTTTATTGTTAATATATTCGCTATCAATAAGAGTGCCGTCGCAATCAAAAATAATTAGCTTTATTTCCATGTAAAATGATATGTCTTAAATTGTAGCTTCTTGGCTTCTATTAGAAGTTTGGTGTATGATAGCGCCTGATAGAATAATTGCAATAGCTATCGACTGTTTTAAATTAATCACTTCATTAAACCCTATTACGCCTAAAAATATAGAAAATATAGGTTCGCTTAGTAATAAAATAGATAATTGCACAGACGAAATATACTGCATTGACTTGAAGAAAAACAATACTGGCAACAACGTACATACTAAAGAAACTGTAACAATATTAGCCCACATATAGTTAGTATTTGGGATCATAAACTTACCATTCAGTAGTGACACACCAAGAAAATACATCGCACTTCCAAAACACAACATAAAAGTTGAGTTATATATACAAATTTCTTCTGAATATCTTTTATTAGCAAAAATACAAAGACCATAAGCAATAGCAGCAAGTACAGCAAGGAGTATGCCAAAAATATGCATTGTATAACTATTGTCGTAAAGAAATAACATCCCTATAGTAATTAATATTAAAGCGATAATTGTTCTTCTGTCTAGTATTTCACTTTTTGTAATCCAAGCAAACAATGCTACAAATATGGGAGCACAAAAGAAAATAGTCGTTGCAAAAGCAATCCCTATTTTGTTGCTTGCCATAAAATAAATTAAAATCGCAGGACCATTGAGTAAAACACCAGTAAAAAGTGCTACTATAACACTTTTTTTGTTGAATTTTATTTCAGACCTTACAAGCAAAATAGGAACTAATACTATAGAAGCAATAAAGAATCTCCAGAATAAAGCTGTGGAAAGAGATATACCAGAGCTTGCCACTTTTATTGTAAGAAACCCTACGGAACCAAACAATATTCCGGCAAGAAGAGCATATATTTGACCTATTATTTGCTTTTTTCTTAAAATCAATGTATTTTACTGCATAACTCAGACTATATTTTATTATAGACTAACTCATAACCAATGTAAATTATACAGGATCAAACATGAGAATTTTAAAGATATTATTTTTATTTGTTTCATTTTTGTTAAGTTTAAATTTAACAATAGGCTGCGCTAGCAAAAAAGCAGTTGAGCACACTCAAGACAAGAGTGCAGCTGAATTATATAAAGAAGCATCTTTGATGTTAACGAAAAAAGAATATAAAAAATCGGCAGAACTCTTTGCTCAAGTTGCCTATCAATACCCTTATTACGAATGGGCTCCTAAAGCTCAGCTAATGGAAATTTATTCTTACTACCTACTTCAAGATTACGATAGCGTTATTCCTGCCGTAGAAAACTATGTCAAAATGCATCCCGCAGCTTCAGATATAGACTACGCTCACTATATCAAGGCCCTCTCTTATTACGAGCAAATAGACAACCCACACAGAGATCAATCTTACACTCATGATTCTAAAGCAGCATTCAACGAGTTACGAACAAGATTCCCAAACTCTGAATATGCTAAAGATGCAAAAGTAAAATTAGAAATAATTGATGAGCATTTAGCAGCCCAAGAAATGATTGTAGGCCGTTATTACTTAAAAAAAGGAAAGATTTTAGCCGCAATCAACAGATTTAAAGTAATTGTTGATAAATACTCAACCACCTCTCATATAGAAGAAGCACTATATAGACTCGCAGAATCATATGTTTTTTTAGAGTTACCTCAAGAAGCAAAGCAATATGCTGCTACTTTAGGCCATAATTACCCTCAAAGCAAATGGTATAAGGAAAGCTACTACTTATTAGCAAACAACAATAAGAGAAATAAATAAAGAAACATCAAACTTTGTTTCATATTAATACATATTTCAATTTAATGCTATTTGTACCATAGCTAATTTTATTTAATACAGTATATTGCTTTCAATAGAGCTTCAACTCTATCAGTTTTTTCCCAAGGTAAGTATTTTTTACCAAAATGACCATAAACTGCCGTATTTTTATAGATAGGAGAAAGCAACCCTAAGCTAGATATAATTTTTCCTGGCTTTAGATCAAAAATTTTCTTTATGAGCTTCAAAAAATCATCATCACTATATTTGCTACTATTAAAACTATTCACAGCAATTGATACTGGATCTGCCTTTCCTATTGCGTAAGAAATTTGTATAGCAAAATTCTCAGCTAACTTTGCTGCCACAATGTTTTTAGCAATATAACGAGCCATATACGCTCCAGATCTATCAACTTTTGAAGGGTCTTTTCCAGAAAATGACCCACCTCCATGAGGAACATAAGATCCGTATGTATCAACTATTATTTTTCTACCTGACAGTCCTGAGTCTGCAACAGGGCCACCAATAACAAAGTGGCCACTAGGATTAATAATAAATTTAGTATTTTTATCAATAAGTTTCTGTGGCAAAGCTGGTATTATAACTTTTTCTCTGAGCTCTTTTTGTAGTCGTGCTTGAGTAATATGTGGATGATGTTGCGCCGAAAGAACAATAGTGTCTATCCTTTTCAGAGATCCATTTTCATATTCAACTGTTACTTGACTCTTTGCATCCGGACGAAGCCATTCAATGTTACCATTTTTCCTTATCTTATCTAGATAAAGCAATATATCATTTGCAAACACTATGGTGGCTGGCATTAATTCCTTGGTTTCTGTCGTCGCAAAACCAAACATCATACCTTGGTCTCCAGCTCCTTGATCTTTAATATGTCCCCTGTCAACAGATTGCGATATATCTTGTGATTGTTTTGATATCATGGTCATAACACTACAAGATCTATAATCAAACCCTAGCTCAGGATCTGTATAGCCTATTTCTTTAACTACATCTCGTACAATAGCTTCAATATCAACCCAAGCTTTAGTAGTAACCTCACCAAATACAATTACTGTGCTTTCCTTTATCGCCACCTCACAAGCTACACGCGAATGCTTATCCTGTCTTAAAATTTCATCAAGAATTGCGTCTGCAATATGATCTGCAATTTTATCTGGATGTCCAGCTGATACTGATTCAGAGGTAAAAAATCCACTATAATTATTTTTCCCAAGCATGTTGTTTTATTATCTAGTATGGTATAAATTCTTATATATATTACTCCATAACTAACATTAAAACAATTACGCTTATGACAGATCTACCTAAAAATTTAAGAGAAAAATTAGAGGAATTAAAAGAAGTTAGTGACTTGTTGGAGAGCCCTGAGTACGGAATCAAAGAAACTTTGAGTGATCACGCAGTAGAAGGAACTCGGGATAATTTATTATCCCTCCAGAAACAATTAAAAGTTAAAATTAAAAAACTATGTAAAAATCACGATATAGATTATGAGAAACTTATGTCAGCAGAACTTAGAAATGAGAAATTTTGAATAATAGAATTTTCTCATTGCATTTACTGCTTAATTTTGACAAACTGTCCCATAACTTTAGTTTGTATATTATACTTCATTATAGGTAACAATTATGGAAATAAAATTTATTGATAAACCTTCTGATAATAACCTAGCTACGATATTAGTAGTTAAATGCAAGAATGCAAACAACAAGGAGCTTATCTTACCTAACTCTACGAAAGATATAGAAAAAAACACTAACATAGTAATCTCCGATATTATCAAAGCACAAAATTATGAAGGAGAATATGGGGAGGTGTTAGTTATTCCTACAGCAAAAAAAAACCCTGCAAACATAGTTTTAATTAGCCTTGGTAATCAAACAAATGCCAATACAATTGACCAACTCAAAATTGGAGGAAAAATATACGATAGCCTACAACAATGTAAGGCATACTCTGCAAGTTTATATTTCCCATCAGAAGACAATAAACATAGTGAAGACGAACAACACATGCCTCTAAACATATTGTTGGGGATTTTAACTAAAAGTTTTTATTTTGACCAATATCTCACTAAGAAAAAAGATGATTTTTTAAAGGTACAATCTATTGATGCGGCATTAACTAATTCTGATCAGCTAAAAGCAGAATTTGAAAAAATTAACGCAATCTATCAAGGTTGCGCTTTCACTAAAACCTTAGTTTCAGAGCCAGGAAACGTCCTTACTCCAGAGAATTTTGCATCCAGATGCCAAGAGCTTAGTAAACTTGGATTAAAAGTAGAAATACTAAACGAAGAGGAAATGACGTCTTTGAACATGAATGCATTGCTTGGTGTCGCTCGCGGCAGTAGAAACAAGCCTAAACTTGTAGTAATGCGTTGGGAAGGAAGCCAAGATTCTAATGAAACTCTTGCTTTTATAGGAAAAGGAGTAACCTTTGATACTGGAGGATTGTCTTTAAAACCTGCTAATGCAATGATTGGTATGAAATATGACATGGCTGGTGCTGCAGTTGTTGCTGGATTAATGAAAACACTAGCTTTGAGAAAAGCCAAAGTAAATGTCGTTGGTGTTTTAGGACTAGTTGAAAATATGCCAGGCGGCAACGCACAAAGACCAGAAGATATCGTAAAAACAATGTCAGGACAGACGGTGGAAGTACTTAATACTGACGCAGAAGGCAGGTTAGTTCTTGCCGATGCATTATGGTACACTCAAGATAAGTTTAAACCAAAATTTATGATAAACCTAGCCACTTTAACTGGAGCAATGGTGATAACTCTTGCTGATCAGTATGCTGGTATATTTTCTAATGATGATCAATTAGTACAAAAACTCTGTGATGCTGGCTATAAGACAGGAGAAAAACTATGGAGATTACCTCTAGATAAAGAATATGATAAAATGATAGATTCTAAAATTGCAGATATGCAAAACATAAGCACTGGTAGAGGCGCAGGAAGTATTACTGCTGCACAATTTCTACAAAGATTTGTTAACAATGTACCATGGGCTCATTTAGATATTGCAGGGGTCACAGACTCAAGCAAAAAAAGTGACCTAAACCAAGCTGGAGCTACTGGTTTTGGTGTAAGAGTACTAAATCAATTTTTAGAAGACTATTACGAGAAAAAATAGTGGAAATAGTTTTTTATCACTTGAGAAAAACTCCTATCATTAGTAGTCTGCCTAAGTTTGTTGCAAAAATATATGACTTAGGTGAAAAAATTTGTATCAAATGCAATAGTGAACAGCAAATGTTAGAGTTAGATCAAGTATTGTGGACAACTCCGGCAAATGCTTTTATACCTCATGATATAGCTAATAATTGCCAAAACCCAGAAGATCACCCTGTACTACTATACTTAAACACCAATGATAACGAAGTGAACATAAATTTAAATAATGCTTCTATATGCATAGATTTAACATCTAAAAAAATCAACCAAGATATAAAGTTAAATAAATATTTATACTTCTTCTATGGCAATGAAGACGACCACAGCGTTATTTCTGCTTATGATCTATACAAATCTTACCAAAAAACGGATTATAAAGTGATCTTCTGGCAACAGGATGATAACTTAAAGTGGATTCAGAGCTAACACCTGGTGATTATCATACATCTCTGATTTACAATTATAATTAGTTGTACATCTAACATGGTATTAAATTATGTCTGGTCAAGAAAACTTCCATGATTTTTTTTCGCAGCAAGCAGGAATTAATCCTGTAACTCCTGAAAAAGGAGGCATCCCATCCACTGTAAGCGCTAGAGTTCATGAGGATTTTGAATCTTTATATCAAGATTTACAAAAAACCGGAGAAGAACTTTATACTCAAGCGCTGCATGAAGGAATAAGCAATGTTATAGGACCGCACGAAGTTTTTATAGTATTTGTATGTGCAAAGTTTGGGTGGAAAGAACCATGCGAAAAAGCTGCAGAAATATGCAAACTATTCTCTCCTGAATATCGTAATGATGCTGAAGGAATATGTAAAATAGTTGGCAAACATTGCAAACATGATCATCACCACGATCACGATTATGGTGAATTTTAATAATTTACTATAAATATTTCTAGATATAAAAGCTTTTTATGTTCATAAATGCATCGCGATAGTAACTCTACAAATACTTAACTAATTTAATGGCAATCTTACAACCAGTCTGTATTGTTTTATCTAGTAATTTATATGCAGGAGCTTTTTCTAAATCATGCGATTCTGCAGTATGTTTATGTTCTAATTCTTCGTCACGAAATATAGAAATCTTATCTCTAAGATTTGCATCGCTACCCTCCTCATCAAGATAACGAATCTGTTGTGTATAATGATCAGCGATAACTGTCTCAACAGCAGAGGTGCAAACCATTGCTGCTTCAGTACCTAGTTTAGCAGTAACTGCACCTAAACCATAAGAGACTTTATCAACAACAAAATGTAGTAACGTAGGTCTTATTTTTCTTTCAACAATCTGCTCTTCAAAATACTTCAGATGAGCTTCTTCACCCTTTGCCATCTCTTTAATTTCATCATAAGCGTGAGGGTCTTTAATATGTTGCAACTGCCCTTCATAAATGCGTTTTGCTGCATATTCTCCAGCATGATTTACCCTAATCATCTGTTTTATAATATTCTTTTTATTTGACATAACTTAGAAAAATAATTATCATTAATGGTAATCAAAAAAATCTAACAATGAAAAAGCTAACTACTTTATTAGCTAATTATATTATAATGTTTTCTTTTGTCAAAAAAGAAACAAACCATTGTTATTATCTACAGTTCATTAAAATTTTTTTCCATTCTGGTTGTTGTAAAGCTTGGATTAAATAATCTATGCAACAATCCATAACTTGTCTTGCTATAGATATGTAGTGAATTCTTATCTATCTAATTTACTAAAAAGAGGAAACCAAAATGCCACAAAAGATAAAAAAAACTGACTCAGATAATATAATACTAACAAATATTTTTGTAGAAGCTGCAATAGAAGCTACAGGAGAGTCATCCATTGACTATTCTATAATATCTTCTGTTACTAATAATACAGGAATTCAAAAAGCTTCAGCTGCTGGGTACGTAGTATCAGCAACATTGCGTAAAATTGGTAAGCAACTAGATGCACAAAATTTTATAATATCCGATCATATTAAAATAGGAGACATAGGAGCTATCTTAGGAGGAGCAAACAAGTATTTTTGGGTAGATCATTCTTCAAATACTCCCTCAAATAATACAGCATTATTTATGCAAATGGTCGAAGGAAGTATAAATCAACTTATATACCATAATGGGCCAAATTTTATAATATCTTCTATAGCTGCAGAAGCTTCGGATGCATTTATATCTGGTGCTTTTATAAAACCTACAAAAGAAAATAGAAATTATGATTTCATCGGAGGAGTGAAAGCAGTTCTAAATGAAGGAATTATGGTAGGTATAGATACAGTTATCTCTACATATGGATATATAAAGGGAGTATCGCTTGGCAATCAAGTAGGTGCTCATGTTTATGAAATATATAATTTTGCTGCTCACGCCTATGAAATAGGAATATTAGCAAATAAGCACTGCGCTATAGGAAGTGCACGTGAACTCGCATTGCACTCTGCTGAACCTAATTATTATAAGAAAGTAACAACGAATGTTTTTGCTTTTTTAGGAATTGCTTCATTTGGTTTAATAACTCAGCAAGTTAACACATTTTTCAATTATGGCTACAAGGAAGTCTTGATACCTAATGTAAGCAAAGGTTTTGATTATGTTACAAATTCTTTAGGCCTTACTGGAGAACCAAGTGGCAACGAATACCATAATAATGAGTTATAGGACGCTATATGGTAAATTTTCTAGTTAAACTGTTGTATTTTACGTCGCATAAATATATATTGTGGAGCATAGCTGACATATGATTGCGGGTGTGGCGGAACTGGTAGACGCGCAAGATTTAGGATCTTGTAACGTAAGTTGTGTGGGTTCAAGTCCCTCCACCCGTACCATTATTGGCTATAAATGCTCAATTTATTAACAAGGTGATAATAGCGATGGAAGTAAAAGAACTACTAAACGAGGAATTAGTTAGGAAGTATAATATAACTTTTTCTGCAAAAGAAGTATCCAAAGAAATAGATAGCAAAGCATCTGAAGTGGCTGCTAAAGCAGATATTAAAGGATTCAGAAAAGGGAAAGTTCCATCAGAAGTAATTAAAATGAAGTATAAGGACTCACTTAAGTCTGAAATACTAGATAAACTTGTTAATAACACCGTTCAGGATTTAGTAAAAAAGAATAATCTAGAACTATTATCTAGACCCAAAGTGGATGAAGTAAAATTTGAGAACGATTTATCTTTTAATTTAGAATTGACATTATCTCCTAACATACCTGAGCTAGATTATTCACAAATTAATATTACTAAAAATGTTACTGAAGTTACTGAAGAAGATTTAAAGAAGGCAATGGAACATTTCAGAGAATCACAACGTGAATTTGAAAAGCTTCCTGAGAAAACTGCTGCAAAAGCAGGAGATGCTGTACTAATAGACGCTGTCGGCAGTATCGAAGGTAAGGAATTTCCAGAAGGAAAAGTTAGTGATAAAAAGTTAATTTTGGGATCTAAAGAATACATACCTGGTTTTGAAGATGGGTTAATTGGCAGCAAAGCAGGAGATAGTAAAGTGTTAGACCTTGCTTTTCCTAAAAATTACTGGAAAAAAGATTACTCAGAGAAAAAAGTTCAGTTTAAAGTTGACGTTAAAGATGTATTCCAAGTCAAAACTCCTGAATTAAATGATGAACTAGCTAAAAAAAACAACGTAAAAGATATTGCCGAATTAAAGAATAAAATCAAAGAATCTTTGCAGAAAAGCTATGATGACAGATCTAATAACATATTACGTAAAGATCTTTTTGATTATCTTGATAAAAATTTAAAATTTACCTTACCTCAGCACTTGATTGAAAATGAAGAGAAAATAGTATCGCAAAATGACAATCAAGCAGTAGCAGATGATAAAGAAAAAGATAAAAGCAAGGAAAAGAAAAAGCCAAACAATAAAGAAATTGCTACTCGTAGAGTAAAGCTTGGTTTGTTTTTAGCATCCATTGCAAAAAAAGAAAATATCCAAGTTACTGAACAAGATATTAGAAGTGAGCTTGGTAAATACATTGAATCTTCCCCTATGTATGCACAGCAGATCATAGAGCATTATACAAAAAATCCTCAGGCAGCTGAAGTCTTAAAAAATACAATTACTGAAAATAAATCGGTGGAATTTGTCATAGGAAAAATAAAGGTGCAAGAGAAAAAAGTAACACCGGAAAGATTAATTGAATTATTAGAAGCTATTAACTAAAGATCTGTTGAACCAGTATTTTGAAATACTGTAGTATGAATATTATAAGCAAAATTTATAAATTTAACTAAGGAAATCTATGAGTGTCTCAGATAGTATTAATATGAATTTAGTTCCTATGGTAGTAGAACAAACAAGTCGTGGCGAGAGATCTTATGATATCTTTTCCCGCCTACTTAAGGAGCGCATAATATTTTTGACTGGTCCAATTGAAGATAACATGGCATCTTTGATTATCGCTCAACTTCTCTTTTTAGAAGCAGAAAATACTGAAAAGGATATTTATATGTATATTAATTCCCCTGGCGGTGCAGTGCATTCAGGATTGGCAATGTACGATACAATTCAGTATATTAAGCCTAAAGTTGCTACAATTTGTATTGGTATGGCTGCCTCTGCTGCATCACTTATTTTAATGTCTGGTGCAAAAGGTATGCGTTATGCTTTACCTCATTCAAAAATTATGATTCACCAGCCTATAGGTGGTGTACGCGGTCAAGCAACTGACATTGAAATACACGCAAGGGATATTATAGAAACCAAAAAATTACTTCATAAAATTTATTCCAAACATACAGAACAAAAAATTTCTGTCATTGAAAAAAATATGGAGCGCGATAATTATATGACTCCTGAAGGAGCAAAAAAATTTGGTTTGATAGATAAGGTTATTGTTGAGAGGACAGAAGCAACTAAAGTATCAGAGGTAACATAAATGGGAAAATCTCAAGGCAATGGAAAAAATACATTATTTTGTTCTTTTTGTGGCAAGAGTCAGCATGAAGTAAAAAAGCTCATTGCTGGAGCATCGGTTTATATTTGTAATGAATGTGTAGAATTATGCCAAGATATAGTTACAGAAGAAGTACAACAAACCGTAAATAACTCCGCTGGTAATATACCTCAGCCACAAGAAATATACGACATTTTAAATGATTATGTTATCGGACAAGACTTACCAAAAAAGATTTTATCAGTAGCTGTTTACAATCACTATAAAAGATTGGCTTCAAATTTAAAAAAAGGCAACGTTGAAATATCCAAATCTAACATCCTTCTTGTAGGACCAACAGGTTGTGGAAAAACTTTACTTGCTCAGACTCTAGCAAAGATCTTAGATGTACCGTTTACTATGGCAGATGCTACTTCTTTAACTGAAGCTGGTTATGTTGGAGAAGATGTAGAAAATATTATTTTGCGTTTGCTACAAGCATCAAATTACAATGTAGAGAAAGCGCAAAGAGGGATAGTGTATATAGATGAAGTTGATAAAATAACTCGTAAATCTGATAATCCTTCAATTACTCGAGATGTTTCTGGCGAAGGTGTACAGCAAGCATTGTTAAAAATTATGGAGGGAACAATGGCTTCCGTTCCACCTCAAGGTGGGAGAAAGCATCCTCAACAAGATTTTATTCAAGTTGATACAACTAATATTTTATTCATATGTGCTGGTGCATTTAATGGCTTAGATAAAATAGTCGCAGATCGAGTGAGAGGATCTGCAGTAGGTTTTGAGGCTAATATTAATATGAATCATCAGTACAATGTTAACGATATGCTACAACAAATTGAGCCAGGTGATTTAAGTAAATTCGGTTTAATACCAGAGTTTATAGGAAGATTACCGATAGTGTCAGTACTAAAAGATCTTGATGAGAACGCATTAAAAGATATTCTGACTCAGCCAAAAAATGCGCTATTAAAACAATATAAAGCGCTATTTGCTATGGAAAATGTTACTTTAGAATTTACCGAAGATGCAATAGAAGAAATAGTGAAAAAGACTTTAAAAAGAAAAACAGGCGCTAGAGGATTAAGAGCTATATTAGAAGAGATATTGCTAGATACGATGTTTAATATGTCCTCTAGATCAGACATATATAAAATTGTTATAGATAAAAAAACTGTTCTTGATAAAAAACAGCCATTAATAGTATATAAAGAAGAAAAAACTGTAAAAACATCTTAATTATTATTATAGTTTATGTTTTATAGGCATAAAGGTTGTTAAATGATTGTCATAATTTCTCCCGCAAAGACTTTAGACACATCTAGTTATAATGCTAAACTATATAAAATTTCAGAACCACAATTTAAAAAAGAAATAAACTCTTTAGTATTATCTTTGCAAGAAAAAGATATACAATCATTGATGTCACTGATGAAAATTAGTAAAAAGCTTGCTGAAATTAATTATTATCGATATCAAAATTTTCAGGAACATTTTACAACTACTAATTCTAAGCCTGCTATTCTTAGCTTTAAAGGTGATGTATACCAAGAAATAGATATAAATAATTATACAGCAGAAGATTTCGCATTTTCTCAGCAGCATCTAAAAATTTTATCTGGCTTATATGGCATACTTAGACCAATGGATTTAATGCAACCTTACAGACTAGAGATGTCGACCAAAATCTCCGCTAATAATACACCAGATTTATATCAATTTTGGAGCAATAAAATAACAAAGCATTTTAATAGTTTGCTAAAAAAAGAGACAACACTAATCAACCTTGCTTCTAATGAATATGCTAATGTAATTAAGCGTGATCAGCTACAAGGTAAAATAATCGATATTGTTTTTAAAGATTATAAAAATGGTAAATATCAAACTATTGGGTTATTAGCAAAAAGGGCAAGAGGTATTATGGCAAATTTTATTATTAAAAATAGGATAGACGATCCTAAGAAATTGCAATTCTTTCAGGAGCAAGGCTATAATTTTGATAGCGCAGCTTCAGATGATCAAAATTATTTATTTTTAAGAAAACAATAGGTATATGAGTACAAGCAACATATTTGATCGCAGTATTGTTAAGCATCATCGTGATCGTGCAGCAAAGCATTTAGAGAAGTATGATTTTTTATTTAAAGACTCTGCGCAGGATCTAGTTGAACGAGCTTTATTTTACCAAGATTCTTATAGCGATATATTAGATTTGGGGTGTAGAATTGGTTACATTAAGCAATTTGCTAGTAACAATTTAAAGTTTAATAATTTATACCAAACAGATATCTCAGGCAAAATGTTATCAAAAGCTTCAGGTGCATTAAAAATTGAGTGTGATGAAGAAAATTTACCTTTTGCTGCTGAGTCATTTGATTTAGTAGTTAGTAACCTTAATCTACACTGGGTAAATAATCTTGGTTTTTGCTTAAAACATATACATACGATGCTTAAAAATAAGGGTAGATTTATAGCTTCTGTTATTGGTGGTAAATCTTTGCAGTTTTTACGTAAAAATTTTATAGAGGCAGAGATGGTTTGCAATAGTAACATCGGCTTTCATATTTCTCCTATGATTACTAGCGAATCAATGATGCGTTTGACTCAAGCAGTAGGATTTAAGGAAGTAGTAGTTGACACTCATATAGTTGGCGCTCAATACTCAAATGTTTTATCGTTATTACAAGATCTACAAAAAATGGGCGAATCTAATGCTATGAATGGAAGAGTAAAATATCTTCGTAAAGATATTTTACAGTATCTAAAATCAATGATGCAAGATTTTCAATGTGATTTCGAGATAGTCACTGTATCAGCAATGGCTTAGAATCTAAACATTTCCTCCGTCTATAATAAGCGATGTATCTCCTAAAATATTCTTATCTATGACGGGGACCATATAGTCGTTATTTAACTCTAAAATAAAGTTATCAACACGATTATTTGGAGTTTTAACAAAATGATCTACTATTAACAAAGTGATGTTGCTAAATTTTATTAACGAATCCGAATGCTCCCCCTTACCTTCCTCTTCCTGGTTAGCGTCATTATTGTTTTGATTGACGTTATTTTTACTATTTCTTTGACTCGCTTCTGTATGGCTACTGGTACTAGTGATCTTCCCTCCAGGAGGTGGTGGAGGAGGATTGTCTCCTTTTGCATTATCATCATCTTCCCTATCATTGTCATCATCTTGGTGGTAACTGATTTGTTTACACGATTCTGAGTTCTCTTGTTGTTTTTTTATTTGCTTTAAGAGCCGCTGAGCTTTAAGTGTTACAGCGTGATACTCACCAATATTTAGATCAACTACTTTTGTTAAATATTGTACAGCTTCTTTGTAACAGCCTCTCTCCATATAAGAGCGACCTAAAACAAAACATGCTGCATATTTATGCTCTAAATCAAGATTTTGATCTGCTGCTTTTAGAAAATAATATTCATACTTCTCAATATTTCCACTTAAATTAAAGCAAACTCCTAACCAACACCATAATAGGGGGGTTCCAAAAATTTCTATTTTTGTTTCGAGAAGATACTGTAGTTTTAAAAAATTTTGTGTTCGATAATCTTCATTGCGTGAAAGCTGATATAAAATAGATTTTAATAAATTATTGTTTTCTTGAGATTGTTGATTTATCAAATCAAGTGCTTGAGTGTGAAATTGTAAAGCTTCTTGATACTTCTTTTCTTGTAACAATAACTCAACTAAATTACGAAGTGCTTCATGACTTCCTAGTTCCGCTGCATAGGTATAATAAACTTCAGCTAATTTTAAATCTGTCTGTTTATACTGATAGCCTATACCATTTATTATTAATATCAATGCTTCTCTGGTTAAAATTCCTTTCTCGTATTGTTCGTAAGCAGTATTTAGTGTTTTTTGAAACCAACACTGAGCTTCGTCTATATCTCCGTCTCTGTTCCTTGCAAGTAACGCGGAAGCTAAGTGATACGCTGCCTCTACATCTTTTGTCTCAGTAAATTTTACTTCCAGAGTTTTTATAATTGTTGTTAAATCTTTTTGTGCATCTTCATGACCAAGTCGCGCTGCTGCACCAAGTAAATATATAATTATTCTAATTTCTGTATCCTTAAATATTTGCTCAACTATTTCAAACAAAATTTGTCCTAAGGTCGCAGTAGAATAGTTTTTTTCTGTTGCTGAGCATAATTCTTGAGATTGCTTACGAAAGCCTTTATTTTCTAGTACTTTAGCTATAGATAGCAATGAGTCTACAAATAAATCAGTTTTTTGGTTTTCTTGTGTATCACTGTGCATTTTATTACTCTTATTAGGTTTATAATAGCAAAGCTACAAAGGCTTAATACTATTTTACACCTATTTGAAATATAAAACTTATGTTTACGAAATTTAGAAAAGTAATATTAGTTAACGTTACTTGTTTTGTGTTATATTTATAGCTATCGCACGTTTATTTTGAATAGGATTGAACCTTTTTTCTGCAGAAACTAGATTATTTTTTGCTTAAACGGAGTAATATTAGAGATGTTTAATATTTCAGTAACCAACGTTACTATGTTATTAGCATTAAGATTTGCTTGCTCATAAAGATCTTGAACATTTCCATGATCTAAAAAGAGATCTGGTAAAAATAAATTCCTTATCTCAATTTTCTTGTTGAGAGAATGTTTTAAAATAAAATTATTCACTTGCGCTGAAAAACCACCAATACTTCCCTCCTCAATAGTAATTAATAATTTATGATTGCTAACAAGGTAAGAAATTAATTTAATATCCAAAGGCTTAGCAAATCTTGCATCGGCAACCGTTGGCGAAATATTATACCTATCTGTTAAAATTTCTGTCGCTTTCAATGCTTCTTCAAGGCGAGTACCAAAAGAAAGAATAGCAACATTATTACCTTCCTTAACGACTCTTCCTTTACCAATTTCTATTAGCTCATTACTAGCATTTTTTACTCCTGTTACTTCACCTCTGGGATATCTAAACGCTATAGGTCCCTCATCATAATCTGCGGCTAACGCAACCATTTTTGCGAGCTCATTTTCATCACTCGGAGCCATAATAACAAAATTAGGCAAGCTAGACAAAAATGCTATATCAAATGAACCAGCGTGAGTAGCTCCATCACCACCAACCAAACCAGCGCGATCAATAGCAAATCTTACCGGTAATTTTTGGATAGCAACATCATGTATTATCTGGTCGTAAGCTCTTTGCAGAAATGTTGAATATATTGCTACAAATGGCTTGATATTTTCACAAGCAAGACCTGCTGCAAAAGTTACTGCGTGCTGCTCTGCTATACCAACATCAAAAAATCTTTTAGGAAATAATTTTTTAAAATTATTTAGACCTACGCCAGAAGGCATTGCTGCTGTTATAGCTACAATTTTATCATCTATCTCTGCTTGCTTGATCAAACTATCTGCAAAAATTTTTGTGTAAGTTGGGACAAAAGATTTTTGCTTATTTTGTGTATTATCATCCACAGAAAATTTACCTACTGAATGGAAAGCTTCTTCCTCTCCACCATTAGATAAATAAAATCCCCTTCCTTTTTCAGTTAAAACATGAATTAGAACTGGCTTAACTAAAGAACTGTCATTATTAATTTTTTCAAGTATTGACACTAGTCCTGTAACATTATGCCCGTCTAGGGGACCAATATAATGAAAACCTAAATTTTCAAAAAAGTTAGTATGATGGACTATAGAATCAATATTTTTATCAATTCGGTTAAAAAGATTTTTAAAAAAGTTTGTAACTGGAAAATTATCTAAGGATGACTTAATGATATCCTTAACCTTCATATACGGTGAATTAGGAGATGAAATCTCTGCTAAGTGAGATGTTAAGGCTCCAACAGTAGGAGAAATAGACATTTGATTATCATTCAGTATCACTATAAGGTTGTTAGCAAAACTACCAGCATTATTTAAAGCTTCATAAGCCATTCCTGCACTTATTGCACCATCTCCTATGACTGATATCACTTTGTTTTTTTTATCTTTTAAAATTCTAGCCACCTCCATACCTAATGCAGCAGAAATTGAAGTAGAGCTATGACCAGCACCAAAAGAATCATAAATACTTTCTGATCTTTTAGTAAAACCTGACAACCCATCAGGTTGTTTCATTGTTGTAATTTTATTACGTCGTCCAGTAAGAATTTTATGTATATGTGCCTGATGACCTACATCCCATATCAACTTATCTTTGGGAGTATTAAACACATAGTGAATAGCAACTGTAAGCTCTACAACACCTAACGCTGCGCCTAAGTGGCCACCTATTTTTGAAATCGAGTGAATATAGAACTGAGACAGCTCTTTACAAAGTTGCAAAAGTTGATCAGAATTGAAATGTTTAATATCATTAGGTGAGTTTATTTTATCTAATAACACTATAGAATTCTTGGTAAAATTTAAACAACTACAGATTAGATCATATTGCAGAATTTGTAAATGTAATAGAAAACAAAATTAACAATAAACAGGACTACTATTATGGCAGATACCGGTAGCGTTTCCACAGATCCTTTATTCGTAGGTCTTACAAGACCAACAATGATTTTTGGAGTCAGCTTTAAATTCTTCTTTTTAAACTTTTTTGTTGCAATACTCTCTTATATCAATTCTCCCGGATTAAAAGTACTATTCATTGCAGCTGGAGCTCACTTAGTCGGGTATATAATTTGCTTTAAAGAGCCTTTGTTCTTAGAGATATATCTTAAAAAAGGCGAAAAATGCACAAGATGTAAAAACAAATCCTATTATGGTGCTAACTCATACGACCCATATTAAGAGCTGGATAAAGTGTTAAAATTAAAAAAAAATAGATCATCTAAAGATCAATACGTAAAAAATGAATACTCAGCATCTAATTTTATTCCTTATAGATGCCATTGGAATTCTAAAACTATTTTAACTAAAGATGAAGCACTAATACAATGCGTAAAAATAGGAGGATTTTCCTTTGAAACTGCAGATGACAGCGACTTAGATATCAAAAAAAATCTTCGAAATACATTATTTAAAGGATTGTCTTCTGGAGGAAATTCACTGTATTTCCATGTAATACGAAGAAGACATAGTGTTTTTAGTAATATCGATGAGACGATAAATAAAAATCCTTCGTCTTTTAGCGAATTTGTAGAACAACAATGGAAAAAAAAGCAAAAAGGAAGCGAAGCTTTCATCAACGAAATTTACGTTACTGTAATTAACCGTCCAGATGTAGGAGGCGCTGCAATTATTGAGCATATCATTAAAAAATTTCAGCAAAAAACAGATCGCTCAAACTGGGAAACACAGATGCGTGAAAGATACGAAGAACTAGAAGAAATTACCAGTAGAGTTGTTGCAACCCTATCTGATTACAATGCAAGAGTACTTTCAATAGTTAAAACAGAAGAAGGATATTTCTCAGAATTATTAGAGTTTTTAGGAAAAATAGCCAATTGTGGCATTACAAATCATTATAATGTAAACGGTATTGATGTTGATAAATATCTATGCACAGAAAGACTCTATTTTGGTGATAAAGCCATCGAAGTACGAGGTGCTAGCGGCACAAAATACGCGGGCATAGTCAGTGTTAAAGAATATGGTCCTATGACCTCTGCTGGTATTTTAGATGGATTCCTACAAATGCCTTTTGAGCTAATAATTTCCCAATCATTTTCTTTCTCAAACAGGCAAGTAGCTATAAATACAATGCAATTACAACAAAATCGTATGATACAAGCAGAAGATAAAGCAGTATCACAAATTGCAGAAATTAGCGAAGCATTGGATATGGCTATGGGAGGAAAGATAGGATTTGGTACTCACCATCTGACTGTTTTATGCATCGAAAATACCCCTAAAAGATTAGAGTTCGTTTTAAGCCAAGCAGTAGTAGAGCTGAGCAACACCGGTATGCAACCCGTTAGAGAAAAAGTAAATTTAGAACCTTGTTTTTGGGGACAATTACCGGGTAATAATAATTTTATTATTAGAAAATCGACAATAAATACGCTAAATTTATCTGGATTTGCCTCTTTACATAACTTTCCTATCGGAAAGCAATATGGAAACCACTGGGGAGAGGCTGTAACAGTTCTTAACACCACTTCAGGGACACCATTCTTTTTTAGCTTCCACCTAAGAGACGTAGGTCATACAACTATTATCGGACCTACCGGTGCTGGTAAAACAGTTTTAATGAATTTTTTATGCGCACAATCGCAAAAATTTAACTGCCGTATGTTCTTTTTTGATAAAGATAGAGGTGCTGAGATTTTTATCAGAGCTATTAGCGGTGTTTATACAGTAATAGATCCTGGACGAAAATGCGGCTTCAACCCTTTGAAACTACCAGAAACAAGTGAAAACAAAACATTTTTACTAGAATGGTTAAAACTATTAGTGACTGTCAACCAAGAAAAAGTAACCGCCGAAGATATAAAAGCTTTAAACCTAGCAGTTGAAGGAAATTTCCGACTAAAATATGAAGATAGAATCCTGCGTAATATAGCACCTTTCCTTGGCATAGAAACAGAGGGGAGCTTAGCAAGTAGAATTTCTATGTGGCATAGCAATGGTTCTCATGCAAGTGTCTTTGATAATGACGAAGATGTTCTAGATTTTTCAAAAGCAAGAAATTTTGGCTTTGAAATGGCCGAGTTATTAAAAGATCCTATTTCTATAAATGCAGTGCTTTTATATTTATTTCATCGAATTAATATATCTCTAGATGGAACTCCTACGATGATAGTTCTGGATGAAGCATGGGCACTCATTGATAATCCCGTATTTGCACCTCGTATTAAGGACTGGCTAAAAGTGCTCAGAAAGCTAAATGCTATGGTAATATTTGCAACACAAAGCGTTGAAGATGCTAGTAAAAGTGATATCAGTGATACTTTGATACAGCAAACAGCTACTCAAATATTTCTTCCCAATTTAAAAGCAACAGACGTATATAAAACCGCATTTATGCTCAGCCAAAGAGAATACTCTTTAATAAAAACAACAGATCCTGGGAGCAGATTTTTCTTAGTAAAACAAGGAACAGATGCTGTAGTAGCTCGGTTAGATCTCAAAGGTATGGGTGATATAATTAATGTGCTATCCGGTAGATCAGAAACCGTATTACTTTTATACGATATTATAAGAGAACATGGTGAAGATCCGCAAAGTTGGCTACCAATCTTTTACCAAAGATGCAGAGAATTATAAAAGTTATTTTAGCTATTATATGGTTGCTTGTTGCAAATATTGCTTTTGCAAAGTCAGTTATCCCTGCAGATAAAATAGCAGAAACTGACTGTATAAAAAATTCGCAAAGTTGCTTGCCAGATAACAGTTACGATTATCTATATGAGAGTAATTGCAAAGAAGGTGGCTTAGATAAAATTTCTTGTAAACTTCATAAGCTTTATGGAAAAAATTTTGTTATGGCAATACCTGGCGATATAGAAACAGAAGGAGCATATGTTAGATGTAATGATAATAAAAATAATGAAAACTGTACTCTAAAAGGTTTTTACTCTACTACCGCAAACATCAATGAAGCAACTCCTAGTGATAAAATCGCAAAAAATAAATTTAATAAAGCAACTATTCTAAACCCTGCAGATAACAAACCTTATTATTGTCCTATGACACTTTGTGATGTTGCAACTGTTGATATAAAATTTAAAATCAAAGGCCCTTACAGCACCTCAGGAAGATTATCTAATGACGAAACTGCTCAAGTTAATGGAATAACCTATAAAGTTACAGAAGTGGGAAACAACTTGTGCGCAATGTTAAACTTACCTGCTGGATGGGTTTATTTAGGGTGTAAATCGTTAAACCCAAAGCCATCTTTGGCTGCCAATAATTCATGCTTTGCTAAGACCGCTTGCACAAATGCTGGTTCACATCACTCTAAAGTATTTTGGTCTGTAAGTGGTCGAGTAGTAGAATGTGTAAGTGATATTTTATATTTATTGTTTATGCAGGAAAAATGTAATGATACTAAAAATTTCCTCCCCGCACTACAAGATCACTTAAGAACTGCTGTAATGGCTGCAGTCGTATTATACGTGATATTATTTGGCATAAGAGTAGCAACTGGAGATCAGCCCCCAGGTAAATTTGAATTATTTATGTTTGTCTTCAAAATAGGATTAGTGCTCTATTTCTCTGTTGGTTTAAAGGGAGACAGTGGACAATACGAAAGCGGACTTAACTGGGTCTATAGCTTTGGTAGAAGTGCTATGACTTCACTTTCAGAGTATATAATTGGAGCTGCCAGTAGCGGTGGATTATGCAGGTATAATCCTTCTGAGTACGGAGAATATAGCTATATGGCATTATGGGACTCTTTAGACTGCAGAGTAGCATATTACTTAGGGTTATATGATCCTGGTATTGCTGCTTCAGCTGGAACTTCAATAGTATCTTCAACTGTTTTTGGAATATTAGGACTAATCATTCCAGCAATTTTTGCTATGCAAATATTATTTGTAATATTCATTATCATCTATGGTTTATTTATATTTTCACTATTAGTGTATTACGTACATTTCTATGTCATTGCAATAATAGCTTTAGCTATTACTATCTACCTTGGTGTTATAGCAGTACCTATGGCACTATTTCAATATACTAAAAAGTTTTTTGATAATTGGCTTAAAGTAATATTATCATATGTGTTACAACCAGTAATCATCACTGCATTTCTTGCAATGATGATGCTTATTTTTGATACTATTATATTTGGTGATTGCCAGTTTCAAACAAAAGAAGTTGGTGGCTATACCATATGGTATATGAGTGGAGAATCCTGTACTGATCCGTATGATCCTAGATGTAAAAAAAATGATAAGCCTAAAAATTCTTGTTTAGCAAAAAACTCTTGCGCCACTTCAACAGATAATTGGGCATCAATAGTAACTAGCTGCAAGGAAAGTTTAGGCTGGCTATTGCTAGGCAAATTAGATCAATCTCTACTTGAATCAAAAACATTCATTTTTGCTGACTTCACTATATTTAGTTCTGATGGAATCAGTCTTATAGAAAAATTAACTACTGTATTCTTGAAGGTAGTAATTTTTGCTTATTTGATGTCCCTTTTCTCAGAAAGCCTCAATGCTTTCGCTGCAGATATAACTTCAGGACCTAATATAGGCAGGTTTGCCACCGATCCAGGTAATTTATTTAGCCAAATAATGAACCAACTTCGTAGTAAAGGAGGTGGTGGCAAAGGCAAAGGTAGTGGCAAAGGAGGAGGTGGTGGTGGCAAAGGAATAAAAGTTAGCTCAGCTAAAAGATCTGGGATAAAGGTTAGCAAGTAAATGTAATGAAAACAATAATAGTTACATATATAAAATCTTTTCTACTAGTTGGTGTATTATCAATATTAGCTGGGTGTGGCAGCAATACTTGTTTTAAAGATGTTAATATTACTGAGGAAGGTAAATCCTATACTGAAGAAACAGCTGACTTCACTATTTATGCAAATCAACCTCAATGGCACGATACAGGAATAGAGATAAGTAATATCACTTATCCTATAGAGATATATGCTACTGGAGTAGTATCTGTATGTTGTGCAGACCAAGATGTAAAAAAAGACGGAACGTGTAATAGAGATTTTTCAACTCATAATTTTAGTGCCTATACTAGCCAAAAAGGACCATATCAATGGAAGCAACTTGCTACCTACATAAGAAAAGATGACGAGGTAGTCTTTCAAATTCCTCAAGCTTCAACTGCAGCACCTATTTCTATTCCTGCTGCACCTTCTGCAAACCCTTCTCTAAATAGATTTATTATTTGGAATAGTGTACAAAATGTTAAAAACTGCCCTAACCAAATTAATTTCCAGTTTTCTCCAACTGCATACACTAATTGTCCTCGTTTTTTTCAAGGATATACTACATGCCCTTTATTACCGCAAGGCCATGTACCAGGTACAACATTAGCAGAAAAAATAACCGGTAATGATACACTAAACTCCATTAAATGGAATGGACAAGCGCTTTATTGCTGGGCTACCGCTGGCTCAGGTTTACAGCTGAAATTCATTAAAAGTGGTAGCGATTGTAGCGCACCTGGAGATATTATATGGTTCAATGATAATAAATTTCCAAAATACGGTAGCCTACTCTATTTACAACAGGGGAATGTTTTGGAAGGACCTGGATGTGATGCTAATAATCTAGATAAATGCCCTAATCGCGTAACTAACAGAATAATGGATTCTACAGATAGCTATGAGCGTGTATGTGGGCGCATCTTAGATGATAATAATACAGATAATATTGGAGGATATACCTTAAAACTAAGAAGAGTAGCATGCAGGGCTATTAATGGCGCCCCAACTGAAGCTGCTAATAATAATGCAGGCGCACTCACTTATAAAATTGCAAATAATATCAACGATCCTATTCCTGATAAACTACCTAGAAATAATGTTATTAATTCTCAAGATTCAGGTAATGCTAGTGGTAAGTTATTTTTGCGCATATATGACGTATCTGACGGATCATATAAAGATAATGCTTCTTTTTATAAAGTAACAGTCAAATATAGAAAATCGGTAGTTACTCAAGGATTTGGATGTGCGATAGAATTTCTCAAAAACATGTTAAGACATATTACTCTTGATGCTATGCCAACATATTTCCACCAATTAACTTGTATCGGTGACAACTGCAATTGTAAAGCCGGGGAATATTGTGAAAGCTTTTCTCACTATGTCAGGATATTGCTCGTTTTATATATTATTACTTACGGAATCTCTTTCCTTATTGGTTATGTTGAAATCTCACAGATGGATCTAGTAACTAGACTAATTAAAATTGGTATTGTACTCAGCTTAATTAGCCCTCAGAGTTGGCAATTTTTCCATGATTTCTTCTTTGACGTCTTTATATGTGGTATGGATGACTTAATAAAAAAGGGACAAATTTATGGCACTTATGACGGTAATGTATTCAGTTTTGTACAAAAAACTTTAGAGATAATGTTGTTTAACAAAACAACCATCTTAAAAATCTTAGCGGTCATTGCCATAGGCCCTATGGGAACAATTTTAGCGCTAATGATACTTATTGGAATTGTTATGTTCCTAATTGCTGTGTTCCAAGCTGTGATAGTTTATCTAGTTGCTATTCTTATTATAGGGTTTTTAATAGCTCTTGCACCTGTGTTTATTCCTTTGATGTTATTTGGTATGACAAGACACTTATTCGAAAATTGGATTACAAAATTTGTACAATATTCTCTAGAACCTGTAATGCTACTAATCGGCTTAAGCGTTTTAGTAGAATTACTGCATGCTGTCTTTATCCAAATTATTGACTTTTCAGTATGTTGGAAATGTGTATGGCCAATTAGCCTCAACTTACCAGGTGTTGTTAATCAGATACAAAGTATTTTAGCTGATAATGCAGCAGCAATATTTTGCTTACCTTTCTTTGGCCCTTACGGAATGATCCCTGGTGGAGGAGGAGCAATGTTTTCAAACTTAGGAATAGAAATAGTTAATGTGTTACTATTTTTAGTTTTAGCTAAATTAATATTAGGGTATGACTCGCTAGTTCAAGCAATGATATCTAGAATTGTTGGTATCAGAAAACAGGAGTTTAAAAGGTCAGGCCAAGTCACAGACCAATTTAGCTCAGTGGGTCATGCAGTATCAGATAGAATAACATCAAGTAGATTATATAATACTTTCGCAGAGCCAGTAAGAGCAAAAATGCCTCGCGGTATTCGTAAAGTATTTGGTATTTCTGATCCTCAAAGCGCACTAGGCAAAGGTAAGGGAGGAGCAGGAGGAGGAACAGGGAGTGGAGGTGGAACACCTCCTCCAGGAGGCCCTCCTCCACCGGGAGGTCCCGGAATGCCACCTGGCAGTTCTCCTCCAAGTCCTGGTGGTCACGGCAGCCCACCTTCTGGTGGCAGTGGCGGAGCACCTACTGGCGGTAGTAGCGGAGGAACGTCTCCAAGCAGCAGCTCTGGGGACAAATCTGGAAGTACTAGTAGTGCTGGGAAAGGAACAGGAAGCACTAGTTCATCTAGTAAAACTAGCTCTGCTAGCATGAGACCTAGATCATCAAGTGCGCCTCCTTCACTCGGCTCCGGCAAAAGTAACGCGCCAAGAGGAGGAGCAAAATGAAATACACATATATACTATTGTTTGTATTATCAATAATGATCACAGGATGCGGATCTCGTCCTGAAGGATGGGACGCAGTAAAAATGCCATCTGTAACGACTGAGCAAGATATTAACTCAGTCTATGTTAATGCCAATTCAGCTGATTGGACAAATGGTGGAAGTTACGATAATAAATATACATATCAGATCAATATCGAAGCATCATCGCCTAGCTACAGCAAAACAGCCCCTAGAGCTAAAGCTTTAGCTCTCGGCACAGCCAGCTTTTGCAATTACCAAGGTAATTTAGGAGATAGATGTAAAAATAGTGTTTTACCCGGTGTTATGACAAAAGTAGGAGTAGTAACTTTTCCTAAAAGTATGTATAATAAAATAATATCTGTTGATAATGAAAATCAATGTATTCTTCCTTTACTACCTGGAAAAAATTATCTAGACCCTAACAAAAATGAATTCAAAAATGGCATTATTACTTCACTTATTACTACGCTTGGTTTTTATTGTAGAGTTAATAACACTTCTGATTTTACTACTTGTACATATTGTTGCATATCACCTCAAACATATTACATAACTTATGGATGTACCACTACTAAGGGTGCACCTTATGTTGCAGGTACAAAAACAGGGATGGTAGAATACAAAATCAGCGCCACTAAACCCCAAATTACCGATAGGGGCAACATATTACAACCATTTACCTCTAATAGCGTACAAAATCCCGACTCAGGCACTATCTGGTTTAGAATTATTGATGAAGATGGTGATTACACTAATAACTATGGACAATACGAAATTCAAGTGGAGTCACCTGCCGTGAAAGAAAATTTCATATCAAAACTAGCTAAATTTCTTATTACTCCGTTAACAATTCAAATCTCTGAAGTATCCATTAAATTTTGGGAAAATACTGTTGGTAATAAAATTTTTAAAAATCTTATTAGCGTAATGGTTACCTTATACATAATAATACTTGGTGTTTTCTTTGCTCTTGGCAACATCAAGATGACCCAAACAGAGTTTATTATTAGATTACTAAAAATTGGTGTTTTATACGCAGTAATTAGTCCGCATAGTTATGAATTTTTTAACAAATATCTATTTAGTTTTTTCGTTGATGGTCAAAAATACTTAATCAATATTATAACCAATCCTGATACCTCTGATCAAGTTGTCTCAAGTAATTTAAATTATGATACATTATTTGGATTTACTAATTATATAATCTCAACAATATTTTCAAAACATTTCCTATTAGTTATGGTATCAATGCTACTTTGGTTTCCGGTAGGATGGGTAGTATTAATTTTTCTACTTGCAGCAATGTTTTTCTATACAATGGCGATTATAGAAGCAATAATATTATATTTAATTGCTTTTACTGCTGTATCGTTCCTAATAAGTTTGGGACCAATCTTTATTATACTAATCCTATTTGAACGTACAAAAAATATTTTCAACTCTTACATTGATGCCATTATATCTTTTACCATGCAGCCTGTTATTTTATTTGCTACGATTATGGTAGTTACTGTACTTATTAACGGTGCAATTTATAATATTATGGCAATATCAGCATCTTGGGAATGTATGGTTGATATATTCCTTAAACTACCAGGCTTAAATAAAATAAGCTTATTTTGCATCAATTGGTACAAACCTCAAGCTAGCTTTATAGATTTTTTTAAAGATGTATTGATATTTTACTTATTAATAGCTCTACTGAGAAAAATTCCAGCTTTTGCTAATACCATTGGTACAGCAATTTTTGGTGGAGCAGGTATGACAGGAGCTAGCTCTAAAGCTGCATCAGGAATGATGAGTAGCTTGAAAGCACCATTTGCTTTCGCTAACACTCTCACAAAACTTAGACCTTCAGATTTTAGTAGTTTACGAAATATTCTAAGAAAAGGTGTAGGTGGAAAAGGAGCTGGTGGTGTCCCTGGTAGCGGCGGTCCTGGCGGTGGAGGTTCTGGTAGCGGTGGTCCTGGCGGTAAAGGATCAGGTAATAGACCTAAGATCCCTAGCAATATAAGTAGCTCAAGCTTTACTGCAACTAGCTCATCATCCTCCAGCTCTGCTTCTGCTAAAAGTACCATAGATACATCTTCGTCACAAAGAGATGATGTACGTATAGATATGGATAAAGTTGGTTCACAACTAAAAGGACCTAGCTCATCTTCTAGCTCCCCTAGTTCTTCTGACCTAAGCAGTAGTTCAAGCTTTACTGCAACTAGCTCATCTTCTTCCAGTTCTGCCTCTGCTGAAGATGCCATAGATACATCGTCGGCACAAAGAGATGATGCACGTGTAGATATGGATAAAGTTGAGTCACAACTAAAAGGACCTAGCTCATCTTCTAACTCCCCTAGTTCTTCTGACCTAAGCAGCAGCTCAAGTTCTTCAAACAATAACACAGCTTCTGCTACCAAGAAGAAAGCAAGCCCAAGAGCAGAAGCATCTCTACCCCCTCGACAACCAAGACCTCCTTCAACAGGAAGTAGTAGCGACAGTAATCAAAACTAACAGCAAATATCTTCTATAAAGCTTTATATCAATATGGGTTTAGATGAACTAGGGATACAAAATGAAGAATAAACAGTGTTAAAATAGGCTAATAGTAAATAATAACGTTTATACTCAAAATAAGTCTATCATAATACAATATTTTTTTCATGTTCTACTTAAATGTAGCTAAATTTTTAATACCAATGCAATAATGATTGCAACAATAGCAAGGCTATTGGTTAAAAAGAAAGGTATTATCCATTTTAGAAGATTGAATTGAACTATTGCTATCTCGGCTTTTACAGTTTTGTTTACGATTTCTATCTCGTCTTTTATAGTTTTGTTTACTATTTCTATCTCATCTTTTATAGTTTTGTTTACTATTACTATCTCGTCTTTTATAGTTCTGTTTACCCCTTCAATTTCTGTTTTTAGATCTTTTTTAATTTCCACTACTTCTGTTTTAATTGCTCCTATTTCTGTTTTAATTGCTCCTATTTCTGTTTTAATTGCTCCTATTTCTGTTCTTAAGACATCTATATCAGCTTTTAACTCTGTTTTCACAGCATAAAGTTGATCTTTAGTAGCTAATCTAGAGAAATCATAATCACGGCTTTGAGAAACAAGTTCAACAATAGTTTCAGCTTGTTTTGTCTTAATTCCAGCGCCAATTAGTGCTCTAACAGATTTATGAGTATCAAACATGTTTATTGCAGGTTCTACCATAATAATTAAATACCTTCTCGCTTATATTATACCCTTTTTAAAGAGCTTAAACAATAAATACACTTAGATATTTATAATTTCAATTATTTTTAATTTATTATATCTTCAGAAAATTTTTCTCCTACAATAACTTTTGAGATACATGTATCATAAAATTTATTTTCTTGTTCAAAGCAAGAATACTTTGCTTCTTTGTTACATTGTTCTTTTTTAAAATCATAGTAAAAATCATTACAATTAATGCATTTATCTGCAATCACAGAATGAATTGAATTCTCGTATATTTCGAGTTGATCATCAACCTTTGATGCAACCTTAGATTTTAACTTGTTCACCTGCTTCATGCTAGTAAATTTTAATGCTTCTTTCACTGATGCTCCAGCTTTTAATGCTTCTACTTGTATGTTCTTATTAAATTTAAGTGCTTCCTCAGGTGACGCTCCAGCTTTTAATGCTTCTGCTTGTGAAGCTTTAATAAATTTAAGTGCCTCTTCAGTTGGTAATCCCTTTTTCAATGCTCTTAATTGCGAATATCGATAAAATTTAAGTGCTTCCTTAGGTGACGCTCCAGCCTTTAATGCTTCTGTTTGTATTAATTTATCAACTTCAGAATGCTTTAAATTTGTAAAAATGTTATAATATGAAGCCCCCCTAGCAGCAAAGAAACAAGCTATTGCTAAAAAAAAAGGAAGTATCTTAGGTGTTTGCATATCATCTAAGCTCCAGGAATGTTGCCATGCTTGATAAGCCAAATTCATTTTTGTTGCACCGTATTTCGTAAACAAAAACGCTGGAGTAATAGCTGAATTTACACACGCATTTGCAATATTAGTTTTTAATTCTGCAAAGGTGTTTTCTTGCATAAATAGTAAAATATTGTATTCCACTAAATTACTGATCCATGGATAAATCTTAACTTCCCAATAAAACTTGCTACTGGCTCTAGTATATTGCTTAAATTCTGTATCGCTTAGAAGATAATAGGGATTATCTAAATTATCAGTCATTTTACCTCTCAAAATTTTTATCAAGACCGTTTTATTTTTAATATTGTGATTAAGATTTTTTGGTAATAGCTGGTTAAAATATAATCAAATATGATTAACTTAAAATTAATATTTGTATTTTATTATAAAATTAGGTAAGTAACAAATTTGTCTATATGTCAAAAAAACAAACTTTATATGATGTTTTAGGAGTTTCGGCTAATACACAAGATCGCGATATAAAAAAAGCATACCAAAAACTAGCACTTCGATACCATCCAGATAAAAATCCTGAAGGTAAGGAAAAATTTGCAGAAATCAATGAAGCATATAGTATTTTGCAAGAAAAAAACAAAAGGAAAATTTATGACCAACTTTTAAAAGTGCCTTCGCAAGAACTAGATGAATTAGTTAAAGCAGGTGGTAGTATAGGGCAAGTTGTTGATGTACTTTCTTCAAATAACAGTTTACAAGAAGAATTAAGCAAGCCAAAAAATTACGAGAAAAAATCTGTATCAAAAGAAAGCTTAGGAGAAAAATTTCAAAAAGAAGCTCAAATAAAGAACACTGAATTATATAGACGAGTAGTCTCTAAACACGAAGCAGGCACTTTGACAAAAGACCTAAACAGACTTCTAGAAAAAGATCCTAGAAAATATAGAGAAATTATTACTAATACGATAATTCAAAGTTCTACTGGCATGTCTAAAGAACTAGATCCAGAAGGTCATGAAAGAGTTTTTAATGAAGTTATGTCAGTATATAATAGTAACCATGGTAAGATAGGATCTAATCTTACTGTAACTGAATGGGACAGAATAAAACCTCATATTAATAATTTAAGAACTATTACTAAGGGTGAGAAACAGAAAAATAATTTAAATAATGCTAAGGATATACTGCAAGAAGCATATCATAAAAAAATTATACCTACCACGCCTAAGGCAAAAACTATAAAACCACTAAAGTCTATCGACGATTTTAGTTTACCACCTAAGAAAGGACAAGAGAGTAAGAAACGCACTGAACTAAAGTCAAAGAAAAGACAGAAAGCTTCTAGGGACAGTGTCAACGATTTAAGATCATCTGAGGTGCCTAGTGGAACACCAGTGAAACCCAAAGCAACACCAAAAGTAAGTATATTAGGGAAAGTTAAAGGGTTTTTCTCTAAAAAAAACAAAAAATCTGGAAGAGGCTATTAGTTGAATAATAATTTTATAAGAAATTTGTTGCTTTTTCTAAAAGATTTACGAGGAAAATCTAGGAAGAAACATCAAATTTATTGACAGTTATTCAAAATTTACTTATAATAAATATTATTATAATAAATTGGTGCCATGTCAGTCTTGGTCATTGCTATTTTTAATCTATTCTTACAAGTAACTCATTCTTCTTGTTGCCGTACTTGCTGCTGCTAAGGCAGCAACATTAATATACCCCCATTTTATTCTTTATTTTTTAGCATTTGATTCAGGTTTTATCATGAATTTATTGAAACATACCATTTTGGGTATGGTATCAGGCATTTTATTAGGTTTATTTTTTAGTGATGTAGCACGATATATATCTTTTATAGGTGTCATATACCTTACTCTGATAAAGACTTTAGCTGCTCCTATAGTATTTTTTTCTTTAGTTACAACATTACCAAGTATAAAGATACAGCAATATTACTTAATAGTACGTTTTATCAAAATATCTCTTATTTTAACGATCTTGGTATTGTTAATGGTTACTATTGTAGCCTATTTATTAGACTTAAGTAATGTTATTAAATATAGCACTTCTGATATCATATATCGAAAGGAGTTACTTCTATCATCTAATCATAACCTAAAATCTATAGATTTAACTCATGCTTTTGCCTCTAACACATTTTTACAACTGATTTTTTTAGCTATAACAGTCTCTACTACTTTAGGGTTACTCGGGAAAAAATCTAAGATAATATTGGATAAATTAAAATTATTACGTCATTTCTTATTTAAGATAGTATCTTTGGTTATCAAGTTTTCCCCGTATGGAATAGCATCGCTTATAGCTTCGTCTATAAGCGTTCAAAAAGCATCTTTATTATTTTTAACCAGTAAAATCATAATTAGTTTGATAATATCGTATACTATATATTATATAATATTGTCAGTTATAATTACAAAATTTGGTAAAACTTCATCTGCATTTTTTTTAAAAAACAGCCTTAAATATCAACTAGAAGCATTTGTTTCTGGAAGCAGCAAAATATCACTACCTACAGCATTAGCTGTGATAAAAAATAAAATGGGGGTACCCAAGAAAATTGCTGACTTAATATTACCATTAGCATCTTCGACAAATATGCAAGGTCTTTCTATATATATGTCTGTTATTTCTTTAGCATTAATTCAGCTGTCTGGACAAGAAATAACTCTATCATACTTCATGAATATTGCATTGTTTTCAACTATAGGGTCAATAGGAGCAGCTGGTATAAATGGCGGTGCCTTAATTATCCTGCCGAGTCTTTTGGTAGCTCTACAAATACCTAAAGAGTATATATCAATAATATATATGATAGAGCCTATCATGAGTGGTTTAAGAAGTGCTACCAATATTACTAGTGATGCTGTGATTACATTATTAGTAGATAAATCAAATGAAAATTTTTTAAAAAATACTAACCAAACAAAAGGAGCATAGTGATGAAACTATACATATTGCATGAAAATGACTCTTGGATGATTCCAATACGAAAAGCATTACAAGAAAATAAAGTTAATTTTGTAGAATGGAATGTAAATAAAAGTAATATAATCAAGCTACAAGAATCTCCGCCTAAAGGAGTATTTTATAATAGAGTAAGTCCTTCATCTCATACTCGAGGAGACAAAAACGTTATTCATTTTACTCAGGCAATTTTGGAGTGGCTAAAAAGATATAATCGTAAAGTAATCAATGCAAAAAAAGCCTTTGAAATAGAAATTAATAAAGCTGCTCAATATACAGCACTATTAAATGATGGAATAAAAGTACCCGATACACAAGTAGTTTTTGGCAAAGAAAGTATAGTGAATACAATAGACAATATACAGTACCCTATTATTATAAAGCCTAATAGAGGGGGCAAAGGTATAGGAGTTCATATATTCCATAACAAGATTGAGCTGAATGATTTTTTATTTAATGAAGATTACGTAAACTCTCCAGATGGTCTTCTTTTGCTTCAGCAATATATTAAACCTAAAGAAAACAGCATTATGCGTGCTGAATTTATCAATAAAAAATTTGTATATGCAGTGAAAGTAGATACATCCGGAGGATTTAATTTGTGTCCCGCTGACTCTTGTACAATAAAAGAATATACAAATCTTGAAGATAAAAAAATACAAAATAAATTTACAATAATGAAAGAATTTTCTAATGAAATTATCTTGAAATACCAAAAATTTTTAGAAAAAAATGAAATAGATACCGCAGGAATAGAATTTATAATAGATGAGAACGGTATTTTATATACCTATGATGTAAATGTTACAACAAATTATAATACAAGCGCAGAAGAAAAGTCAGGAATTTCATGCTATCATAAATTAGCTGTTTTTTTAAAAGAACAAGTTGATACAAATTTATCATCTTCAATTCCTAAAATCAGTAGAATCTAAAGATTTACGCGAGTAAGGCTTAAAACTTAAATCATCGGTTAAGCCTTTCTCGAATCTTTCAATTGCCGCCCAACCTATCATAGCAGCATTATCGCCGCACAACTCTATCGGTGGTGCATAAAATTTAAAATCATGCTTTATACATAAATTTTGCAATTTAGTACGTATATATTGATTGGCTGCAACTCCTCCAGAGAGAACAAAAGCTTTTTTATTATCAGGCATTTCTTTTATAAAAATCTCTATTGCATTAGATAGTTTATTTTTAAGAATTTCCACAACAGTCTTTTGAAAGGAAGCTGCGATATTGCAAATGACAGACTCAGTAAGATTTTCTTTTCCAACTTGCTCTACAGTTCTTTTTACAGCAGTTTTGAGGCCAGAAAAAGAAAAATTACAATCTTTGCGATTACATAAAGATTTGGGAAAAGAAAAAGCATCAGGGTTTCCTTTTTGAGCTTTTTTTTCAATTATAGGACCTCCTGGATAGCCTAACCCAAGCATCTTTGCTACTTTATCAAAAGCTTCTCCCAATGCATCGTCTATTGTTGTACCAATTTTTTTATATTTACCTACATCTTCCACTAATAGAAATTGAGTATGTCCTCCTGAAAGTAATAAGAGCAAAAAAGGATATTCGATGTCACTCGTAAGCCTTACTGTTAAAGCGTGACCCTCCAAATGATTTACCGCAATAATTGGTTTGTCTAAGGACGCAGCAATGGCTTTTGCGTACATTACTCCAACCATTACACCCCCTATTAATCCTGGCCCTGCAGTAACAGCGATTGCATCAATAGTACTAAAATTTATTCCGTAATGATCTTTTACTTTATCTAGTAATGAATCTAAATAATTAAGGTGAGATCTAGATGCCACTTCTGGAACAACTCCCCCATATTTTTTATGATCAGAAATTTGAGATATTACTTCGTTAATAATAATTTCTTTTCTACTGGTAACTAGTGCTACACTAGTTTCATCGCAACTGGTTTCAATGGCTAATATCTTGATCATAAGTTTTAATTTTGCTTTGTTAAATTTGAAACGCAGTTTTCAAGATTAATTTGTATTTTTGAGAATTCTCCCTTTTTCTCTTTGCCACTCTCGTTCTTTTATTGTTTGTCTTTTATCTTTTTCTTTTTTCCCTTTAGCCAGGGCTATTAATGCTTTGACTCGATTATTATTATTAAAATAAATCTTTAAAACTACAGCTGTATAGCCTGATCTTTTAATTTTTCCTAAGATTTTATTTAACTCGTTTTTATGCAATAAAAGCTTTCTGTATCTCTTCTCATCGTGGTTTTGTATAGTGGCCTTTTCATATTTCCCGATATGCGCATTGAGAATGAATAATTCACCTTTAATTACACCAACAAATGAGTCGCTAATATTTACTTTACCCGCTCTTAACGATTTCACCTCACTACCTAGTAGTACTATACCAGCTTCGAATTCGTCTTCTATAAAATATTCAAATTTAGCTTTTTTATTAAAAGCTATGGTTTTTTCCATATCTTACTCGTTAATAGCACTTTAAAGCTCGCATTAATTAATAATGATGCTTCATTGCTGATGAAGCAAGTCAAATATTATACCTTCGCTGTCTTTATAAGCTTTAATTTTACAAGAAGTATTTTTTAAAAGACTACGTAAATAAAAATATTGTATATTTTTTATAGATTGTTGCTCTGTTGGTTCTATGCTCTCAGTCAATATTGAAATTAGTTCTGGATTAAAATCATGATTAAAAGTTTTTCCAATAAACTGGGTATGATTATGTTTAAAAATAACCTTGAGATCACCTGAATTCATCATAATATCACACATAATTATTAATGCATTTACTATAATTTTATTAAGACTACTACTAATCATAGACTCTGTACAATCATCAGTGAAATCTACATTAATTTTAGATCCCTCTATAAATTTATGAATTAATTCTTTTAAAGAAAATAAGTTTACTTCAGATTTATCTGCAGCTATACCGTAAGCTTGTCTAAAAAATATCAACCGATTCATTGCTTGTTTTGAACTAAACTGTACTAATGATACAGCTTTTTTTCTCATACCTTCGTTGTTTGAATCTAAAAAATCCATAGCATTACTAATTGCGCCTATCGGACCTGATAAATCATGACAAAATTTTGCATTCATCAATTCACTAAACTCTATTACCTTATTCATAATTTGTCCTAATAATTTTTAATAGTTAATATGTTTATAACATATAGCAAATTACATAACTTTAAATAATAAACTTGTGTCTTTATTATAATATCGATATTATTATTTTTATAAATACATACAATTATCTTAATGTTACCGGAAGGTTTTTCAAGACTAGAGGAAGTAAATTCAAATATACAAAAATCGATAAGATATTCAGGATCCTATAATTTCACTGGAGGATCTGTTAACGGCTACAATAGCGAAGATACAGTTATCATGACAACGCAAGCTTTAAATCAACTTTTAAAGGTGCAAGATGATATTGAGAAAGATGGATATTCACTAGTTATATATGATGCATATAGGCCGCAAAAAGCAGTCAATCATTTTGTTGCATGGGGTGAAGATGAAAATTTTAGAAATAAAGAGATTTTCTATCCCAACTTAACAAAGAAAGATATTTTTCAGCAGGGTTTTATTAACAATCAGTCCACTCACTCTAGAGGCAGTACTGTTGATTTAACCTTGATCAACAAAGGAACAATAGTATTAGATAGCCCTAAATTTTATTTAAAAACTTTGAAAAACGGTAGAAAAATACCATTTTATGATGATAACACCATAGATATGGGAGGATCATTTGATCTTTTCGATGAGATAAGCTTTCCTGACAACCCAGAAGTAACAGACCAACAATACCAAATGAGAGTATATTTACAAAACAAGATGAAAATACACGGCTTCTATCCCATAAAACAAGAATGGTGGCATTTTGTCCTAGAAAATGAACCATTTCCTAATCAATATTTTGATTTTAACGTACAAAAATAAAATATGAATAACTCGCTTTTTTTTATCTTAACAGCATTTATTTTAGGCGTATCACTCTATATTGGCAAAAAAAGTGCTGCTTCAATAAAAAATCAAGATGATTTCTTTCTCAGCTCAAGAGGATTAGGTTTATTTAAAATTTCTATGACAATTCTTGCAACTCAACTAGGTGGCGGAGCTATCATAGGGACTGCCGAAGCTGCATATAATTACGGATGGTTTGCAATTTCCTATTCACTTGGAATTGCAACTGGTTTGATAATTTTAGCATTAGGTATTGGAGCAAAATTTCGTACCATGGAAGTTGGTACCGTACCTGAAATATTCGATAAAAAGTATAACTCAAAAATACTAAGAAAATTTTCTTCTATTTTATATATAACATCAATGTTCTTAATATTAGTTGCTATAGGCGTCTCAGCAAGAAAATTTTCATCAGCTATAGGAGTAAAGAGCAATATAACGTTTATAGTATTTTGGTTGATAATCATTGCCTATACAACCTCAGGAGGATTAACAGCTGTAACGAAAACAGATATACTCCAAGTGATTTTTATACTGATTTCATTTGTTATTACTTTTGTATTTTTACTCAATTCAGACATAGTTGCTAATAACCATGTTAGCAGGTCTATTAATTCCCAAAATATACCTTGGTTAAACTGGTTATTTTTCCCATGTTTATTCGCTATTATCGGGCAAGATATGGCACAACGATGTTTTGCTGCAAAGTCACCAAAAGATATTTCTAGAGCAACAGTTAGTGCAGCTATATTATTGATAATAGCCTCGTTGCTACCTACTTATTTAGGAGTAATTGCCTATAAAATTGGAATAAGTAATATCGGAAATAGTAGTATTTTAATTAAAATAGTAAATCAATTAACTAACCCTTATATAGCTAGTATCTTTGCATGTTCAATATTAATGGCAATATTATCTACTGCTGATTCTTTACTTTGTGCAATTAGCTCTAATGTGGCATTAGATTTTTTTCCAGTTGCAAGAGGTGGAGGAATGAAAGCAACTAAGCTATCAAAAGCTATTACTGTGGTGATAGGTTTAAGTGCTATGGGATTATCCTTTTTTACTGAAAATATTATACCCATAATGGTTATGGCATATGAGATTTCAGCAAGTGCTTTGTTTGTACCAATCATTATGACTGTAATTAAAAAGAAAACACCGAAAAAAAGATCTGCTTACTTATCCTCAATTAGTGGAATCGTTACTTTTGCTATCTTAAATTTTGCTAGTAGCATGAGGTACGAAGCAATTATTGCAGTACTAATTTCTTTGCTAATATTTTTAGTATCGGAAATATTCTGAAGATCTAAAATAAATGTCTTGTAGATTGGGGGGCCAGCCTACAAGACATTTTGGAGAGGGTTATGCTGCATTTATGCTTATGTTATAACAAAACGCTTAAGCTATGTCAACTACTTTTTGCAAAAAAAATTAAATTTTCTTAATTAGATTAATTAATTCCTTTAGAATCCTTAATTTTTCTAGTAAAAAAGCTATTGCCATAAGAAGACAATTAACCTTTTATTAACTTTTGCCATATATAATTTTTAGACTTTTAAGAAAAAAATAAAAACCATAGTCTAGAATATGAGAAATAACAAAAGATTAAATTTCTATAACGCTATAATGGCAGAAGATATAGATGCAATTAAGCTAATTCTAGATAAGGATATTAATGTTAACAGACAAAATAATAACAAAAGAACTATTCTGCATCTTATAGCACTAAAAGGTAATACCGATATAATGAATATATGTAAAAACTATAAATATGACCCTAATATCCGAGACTGCCATAACTGTATAGCTTTACATTTTGCAGTACAAAATAAAAACATGGATATAGTGAAATATTTAGTAGAGATTAATTCTGATATTAATGCTAAAGATCGCTATGGTAATACTCCTTTGCATCTTGCTACTTACAAAGAAAATACTGAAGTTATTAAATATTTACTACAAAACGGTGCAAATCCTAATTTTCTCAACGATGCTTCAGTAACTATTTTATCTATAGCAAAAAAGCAAAAAAATCAGGAATTAATAAAGCTTATTACAAAATTTGGTGGTAAATCACCAAAAAGCTACTTTCAAGTTATAAAATTAGCCTTTTCTAGCTGTAATATTTTTAGAAAATGTGCAGTAATATTATTTACCATATCTATAATGGCAATAACTATAATAGCAACTATCATGACAATGGGAGAGCTTTACATGTCAATTATAGGAGCTCTCTTTGCAAGTATTGGTTTTTTTATGGTATGCCTAAATAAACCTTATATGAGAGTACGTAACCTAGAAGCAAGAATATTTAATCAAACAGTAACCAAAAAAGAAGCAGATCTTTTATTATTTGGAAAGAAACAAAAAGACAATGCAGTTTATAAACATTTGAAATTAAGCAGCAAGGAATTGCATACACAAAAAGCAGACAATGATAATAATTATCGAATTAAAAATAAAAACAGCCAAGAAGATTCTAAACTAACTGCCGAAGTATAATTATAATGAATTTATTTGATATAATATTTTGCACATTAATTTTTTGTTAATTATTTCGTGAGATTATTAACTAATGTTAATTAAAAATAGGTATATTATGGGAAATTATCATAATCCGACTCACAATCATCAACATGATTGCGCACAACAAGTGCAAGTGCCACAAGCTCCAACAATTCACCTGGCCTGCAATTGTAACAATACAATGTCCACAAGTGAAAATTCTAACGCACAAGTTTCTTCTATGGCTTCCCAATTCGCAGAATATGCGTCAAAACATGCTATAGTTTTAGCAGAAAAAACTAAGTGCGAAAACAGTTTACAAGATGCTACAAATTTGAACTCTAACTGTGAAGCAAGTTTAAGTGAGTGTAATGCAGCGCTAGATAGCGGTGGTAACTCTTGCTCCACTAATGTTGTACAGCTTAATAATGAGCTTTCTATCTGTAAAGCAGATCTAAAAAGCGCCAACTTAGGATTAACTAACTGTGAAAATGAAAACAAGGAATTTGAAGCGGATTTAACTGTTTGTCAGAATGAAAATAAGCAATTTGAATTAGAGTTAAACTCATGCAAGAATAATGTTACTCAAATTCAAAATGAGCTTGATCTTTGCTTAGCTGGAGAACCACAGGACTCCGGACCTGGTGGAGGACCTATCGAACTTTAAAAGTAAAGACGATACTTGATCTAACAGATTGAATCGGGTGCTAGCGCACCTGATAATACAATGAAGACTAGGAAAGAATCCTATAGATCAATTTTATTATTTATTATTTTTTGAGGATTTTTATATTGGCACTATTGCTAATATAAAGTCCTCAATAACTCTCTTCTATTATCTACTACAATAAAAACTGCGGCCATATTTTTTTGACCAACGCACATCACCTTCAAAAAAAGTTCTAAGATCTCTAATAGAATATTTAAGCATTGCTAGTCTCTCAATACCAATACCAAAGGCAAAGCCTCTATATTTGTTAGAGTCTATTTTCAAATTCTTCAGTACATTTGGATGAACCATCCCACATCCTAAAACCTCAAGCCATTTAGAACCATTTATCGATATATCCACTTCGGCCGAGGGTTCAGTAAAAGGAAAGTAGCTTGGCCTGAATCTAACTTCAATTTTCTTATCTCTAAAAAATTTACTGATAAATTCATGTAAACAACCTTTCAAATGCCCCATATCTATATCTTTATCTATGCACACTCCTTCCAATTGATGAAACATTGGTGAATGAGTCATATCTGAATCACAACGATAAACTCTCCCAGTAGAAATAAATCGGAAAGGAGGTTTTGAAGATCCAGCTGTCATCTTTCTTATTTGTACATTTGAAGTATGTGTACGAAGTAAACGTTTTGCTGCATTAGGACTATATTTCATATAAAAAGTGTCATGCATATCACGAGCTGGATGATTCTCAGGAATATTTAGTGCACTAAAATTATGATAATCATCTTCAACCTCAGGACCTTTTTCACACTCAAAACCAAGATTGAGAAAAATTTCTATTATTTCTCTAGTAGCAAATGAAATAGGATGTATTGTGCCATATTCTTTTTCTCGCACTGGCAAAGTAATATCAATTGTGTCTGACATTAATTTCTTATTAATCTCAGCCTCTTGTATCTGTATTTGCTTGAATTTTATCTCTTCTACTAACTGATTCTTGAGTATATTAAGCTCTTGTCCTAGCTTTTTCCTCTGCTCTGGAGGTAAAGCTCCAAGTTTTTGCATCTCCTGAGTGACAAGACCTTTTTTCCCTAAATACTTTATGCGAACCTCTTCTACCTCATCGAGTTTATTTATATCTTTTAATTTTTCGATGATGATTTTTAGCTGAGATTGTAGTTCTTGCATAAGAGCAGATAAGTATTAATTACATAATGAACTATATTAAGTAATTATGCTGATTTTTTATAGGAATTTTTTAGTGAATCTTGAACTTTTTCTACTATATTTTGAAAACTCTTAGGATTATGCACTGCGATATCTGATAAAATTTTACGATCAACAGTAATGTTAGCTTTATTTAAGCCATCGATAAATCTAGAATAAGTCATATTATTCATGCGTACAGCAGCATTTATTCTCTGCACCCATAAAGCTCTAAAGTTACGTTTACGTGCCTTTCTATCACGATATGCATATTGCAATGCTTTTTCAACTTTTTGTACCGCTACACGAAAACAATTTTTAGCACGTCCTCTAAACCCTTTAGCAAGTTTTAGAATTTTCTTATGTCTTTTTCTAGTAGTTGTTCCTGCTTTAACTCGTGCCATTTATTAATCTCCCTAATTAACCGCTATCTAATATGTAATTAATGATAAGGTAAGAATTGTTTTACAATAGTAGCATCTGGCTTACAAAGAGTGGTACTACCTCTATGTTCTCTAATTTGCCTTTTGCTTCTCTTAACCATGCCATGACGTTTGCCTGCCTGATTACATTTTATCTTCCCACTTGCAGTAAAGCTAAATCTTTTTTTTGCACCAGATTTTGTTTTTAATTTTGTCATGACAATAATTTTTTAAATAAAATATTAATTCCTAATTTTAGACCAAGGCACAGGATTCTTCTGAGCATCCAAAGCTAGCTCTCCATCATCATATTGAGCAGCAATAAAATTTCTCTCTAAAGATATATATCTAACTGGTTTTATTGCTTTCCCGTTATAGGTAAATGATTTAGCCTTCTCTCTACCTAGAGGATTGTTTTTACTAGCTGTTTTTGCCTTACCCATAATTTATATATAATTTTGTTTAGGATACGTAAGTTACTATTTATGCTATTATTAGTCAAGCAAAAATTTATTGTATACAACTGCATTTTTTAACTTTCAAATACTCTTCTTAATTTACGATAACTTTAAAAATTTCCTTCTGGGGCTATAAATATACCCTATCTAGGAGAATATTGATTTTCAATTTTGCGCAATATGTCCCTTGCCAAGATAGTTGGATAAGTGCCACCACTAACAAATTTTGTCGGTGAATAATCATCATTACCCAGCCGTACTCCAATAATCACTCGGTCAGAATAACCAACAAAAAGAGCATCTCGAAAATCTTGAGATGTACCAGTTTTACCACTGATATTAAAATGAGAGCGCGCATTTCGAGCTGTCCCATATTGCACAGTCGCAGCTAAAAAGCCTTGCATAATTTCTGCAGTTCGATCGCTTAACACTTTTTTTGGATATGTAGCAGATTTCATGTAAATAAACTCACCAGTAGCAGCATTTCTAATATACATAATACCATAAGGTTCTATTAAATAGCCGTAATTACCAATGGTCCCATAGGCACTTGCAAGCTCTAATAACGTTACCGAAGAAGAACCCAGCGCCATTGATAAATCATAGTTTAAGGAAGACTTGATTCCTAATCCCTTTGAAACTCTAACAATATTTGCCAACCCTACTTGATCCGCAAGCTGAACAGCAACTGTATTAATAGATTTTACAAAAGCTTCTTCTAACGTTATATATCCTAAATGATTTTTATTAAAATTTTTAGGTGACCACCCATTCGCAAATTCTAACTCTTTGTCTTCAATTTCATCATAAGGGCTATATCCTTTTTCCATTGCAGCAGTATAAACAAGCGTTTTAAATGCAGAACCTGGAGGCCTCGATGCTTGCGTTACTCTGTTAAAAGAGCTTTTCTTAAAATTTTTCCCTCCTACCATACTTAAAATTTTACCTTCAAAATCAACAATCACGACTGCACCGTCCTGTACCTTCCTCTCTTTCCCTATTTTATCAATTTGCTCACGTAACGTTGATAAAGCAATATTATCAATATTTTTATCATACGTTGTTTTTACTACTATATCTTTGTCTTCCTCTAACACATAGTCCTCTACCTGCTCATAAACCCATTCCGTGAAATGATTGCGATTTTTTGCACCTAACATTTCGGTATTCAGTCTCACAGGAGTAAGAGTTGCATGCTCTAGTTGCGCCTTATTGATATACCCTTCCTCTAACATACGAGTAAGAACTTGATACGCTCTATTACCAGCTAGTTCAGGATTTGCTATAGGTGAGTAACGAGATGGTGCTTTTATCAACCCAGCAATAATTGCTGATTCATATATCGAAAGATCTTGAACATTTTTACCAAAGTAATATTTAGCAGCAGCATCAACACCATATAATCCAGCTCCCAAATAAATTCTATTAAGATAAATTGAAAGAAGCTGTTGCTTTGTATAACGCTGCTCTAATTCTACAGAAAGCAAGACCTCTTGCAATTTTCTTTTTAATGTACGTTTGTGACTTAAAAATACAACCTTGGAAAGCTGCTGCGTTATAGTACTTCCTCCCTGAACTGTGCGACCAGCTCGTAAATTTGCTATTGCAGCTCTAACAATACTCCAAACATTAACTCCCCAATGGTCAAAAAATTTTCTATCCTCTATTGAGATCACTGCATTCTTAAGATTTCTAGGTATCTCATAGTAATAAACATACCGTCCATAAATATCACCATAAGTAGTAATAACGCGATCTTGATTGTCTAGTATTGTTACTTTTCTGGATCTTTTTAACTCCTCTAAAGTATCAATACTTGGTAAATCATGAAATATATATAATAGATAAGCAGCAAATATGGTACCAACCCATATCCCTGCAATAATGACCCATTTAAGAAAAATCAGAGGAGTAAACTCAATTTTAAATTTACTTTTTTTCTCTACAGACAATTTTCTCGTTTTTTCTATTTTTTTCCGCCAATCAAATAAAGACATAATGCATTATAATAGAACTTTTAATTTATCTTTTAGTAACATTTGAAACTAGAATTCTCTTATATAGTAAAGCAAATTTATGTAATAATCAAACTATACTAAAGAAATTATTAAAAAAAGCTTAACAATAAGTGTTATTTATACTTAAAAACTTTAGTCCACATTATGCTTTGATTTAATCTTACCTTCTCGTAGATCACCCAATAACCCGTCTATACCTTTATTCTGGATAATCGAAGCAAATTCAGAACGTTGGTTTAGTATTGTACTAACACCTTCTATTACCATATCAACTGCTTTATAAGATTTAGGAGCAACTTCTTTGATATGATATTTCAGTTTTAAAGGAGAAGCATCTTTTCTAACAATTGTAATATCAACATCATAATCCTTAGGGCCAGATTTTGTTACTTTGTTAATTTTATATGACTCATCGCTGTATTTCATCAAAATAGGAGAGTAGCTATTATTAAGATAGCTAGAATATAGATCTATATATGATCTTCTCTGCTCTTCTGACAATTTCTTATAATTGCGAGCTAGCGTGAATCTAGACATCCATTGCACATCAAAATTAGATTTGATTAGTTCGTACAATTGTTGAGACTTTACTTTTTGATCAGTGTTCTTCTTTACTATACTGATAATTTTATTTGCTACATCATCTGCAAATTCTTGTACTTCTTTTGTCCCAGCAATTGTGATGCTGGTGTAAGAAATAACTAAAATAAAAATATAGACAAATTTTTTCATAATCCCTCTCATTCATCTAAAGAATAATTTACAGCTTGTACATTTGCACAATGAGGATTTTTGCTCGATAAATGCTGTATGTACGTGCCTCTAATAGTAGCATAAGAATCAACAGACGTTCTGATATACTCTTTGATTACATCATGATATCTGCTTACCTTGTTTACTCCTACAAGTATATCATATGTAGGAACAACATAAAACTGGTTAAATACACCATACAGTGCCCAATGTACAGGATCCGTAAAAAAATCCACTACCATCCCTACGGTTCCTCTGGTTGTCGAAGGCCCAAAAAACGGTGATACACTGTAAGATCCATAAGACATCCCGTAATGCGCCAAAGTATCCTCAAAGCTTTGCGTTTCTTTTGGTATATCAAATTTACTAGCCACATCAAATAAACCTCCTAAACCAAATATAGTGTTAGTTAAGAATCTACCAATCGTGTTTGATGCACTAGTACGATCTTTTTGCAATATATTATTTACTAAGGTTTTTGGTAATCTTAAATTATCAAATGCTCCGTTTACTCTGGCTTGTACCCATTTAGGTGTAGCATTATTATACACTACCATTGGCGGATAGACCAATGTACGAAATACTACAACGTTGAACTTAAAAACTGCCCTGTTAAAACTTTCATGAGGATCATGAATGTCATAGCATTTCCCAGTAACATCTTCACCTAAAGCAGTTCGAGCTATTGTGAAATTAATACTAATTACAATATATGTAATAAAAAATATAATGCTTATTTTTTGCATATAACAACAAAAGCTAATCTATCATTTTTTATCTGATGCTCTTTAAAACTAATTAATTTTAAACCAGCATCCTTAATAGTTTTTTTTATATACTCAATTTTATAACAGAAATTCTCACAGCTATAATTTAAAGATGCATCCTTCTCAGATAGCGATTTTTCAATTGAAAATGCTACAATACCACTAGGCAGTAATATTGATGAAATTCCTTTAAAAACATGCAGTAAATTTTTATGAAAATGCAATGCAAGGCCAGATATTATTATATCATACTTATTTTTAGTTTTTTCTATATAATCTAAATAATCCACCTTAACTAGCTTATTAAAAATATAAGAATCTTTTTTACTTAAATATTTTGCTTTTTCAAGCATATTTTGTGATAAATCTATGCCTATTAGCTCTGTTATCTTTATCTTATCTACTAAATAATCACTACATTGACCTGTACCACAGCCTAAATCCAAAACTTTATAACTCTTGTTACGATCTTTTATATAATGCGCAAGAAGATCAACCAGATGCTCTGCAAGCCTGTAGCCGTTAGCATGACTAAACTCTTCATCATAATATTCTGCTAAATTATCGTAGTACTCTTCTATAATAGAATTAGGAATGTGGGAAATATCACTCTTATCATCTATCACGCTCAACAAATATTTTGCTTCTTGAAAATTATTGTTTATTTTCAAACAATTTAGTAGCTTTTCTCGTGCTTTTTCAATTTTATTTTTAGCATACAAACATCTAGCAAGGTGGTAAATAGCTTGATAATGCTTAGGCTGAAAATATACCACTAGCTTGAATCTAAACTCTGCATCGCTCAAATTTTTAGCTCTTAAGTGGAATAAACCCAATTGATAATTAGTTTCTATTAAATTCGCAAGCTTATGCTCATGCTTCTTTAAATAATTTATAAGGCTTTTCTTATAAACTTGAGCTGCAGATAATAACTTCTCTAATCCTTGAGAAAATAGATTCCTATTTCCTAATCTCATCATATGCAATACAAATTTTTATAGTAATTATAATAGTTTTATGATATTGAGGAATCAATAAAATGCACCTGTAAAAAAGCATATTAATCAACAAAGGAAGTTATAGTGTCTTTATTATCAAGAAATATTAACAAGATTAAACCATCCCCTACAGTAGCAATGCTTACAAGAGCAAAAGAAATGAAAGCTCAAGGAATAGATGTCCTAAGCTTATCAGTAGGCGAACCAGACTTCGATACTCCAGAAAACATCAAAGAAGCTGCACGAAAAGCAATAAGAGAGGGCAAAACAAAATATACTCCTGTTGATGGAATAACTGAATTAAAAAAAGCTATCATCAATAAATATGCAAATAGAATAAAAGCTGACGAAGATAATGTCATCATTTCATCTGGTGCAAAACAATCATTATATAATTGTTTTATCTCTACTCTCGAAGAAGACGATGAAGTAATCATTCCGATACCTTATTGGGTATCTTATCCAGATATGGTGAAATTAGCAGGTGGTAAACCAGTATATATAAATTGCCCTGAAGAACAAAACTTTAAACTTACTCCAGATTCTCTTGAATCAGCTATCAGCGAACGCTCAAAATTGCTAATACTCAATACTCCTAATAACCCAACAGGTGCAAAATATAGCAGAGAAGAACTAAAATCATTAGCAACCATTATTAGCAAATATCCTCAATTAAACGTTATTGCTGATGATATTTACGAGTCAATTATTTTTGACAATGATTGCTGCTCCCTTATAGATATAGCACCAGAACTAAAAAATCAAATCTGTATTGTTAACGGAGTATCAAAAGCTTATGCTATGACTGGTTGGAGAATAGGCTACGCCATAGGAGGCAAAGAACTTGTTAAAGCTATGAAAAAAGTTCAATCACAAAGCACCTCCAACCCTTGTTCAATTAGTCAGTATGCCTCAATTGAAGCATTATCAGGAAACCAAGATTTTATTGCTAAAACCACAGAGATTTATAAAAAACGAAGAGACTTATCTTGTGGATTATTGAACAATATCAAGGGAATTTCTTGCGCAATCCCAGATGGGACTTTTTATACCTTTCCTAACTGTCAATCTTTTATAAATAAGAAAACTCCAGATGGAACAATAATTAAAAACAGTTATGATTTCTGTGAATTTTTAATTGAAAAAGCAAGAGTTCTACTAGTTCCAGGTAGCGCCTTTGGTATTGATGGGTATTTCCGTTTTTCTTTTGCAACATCTGAAGAAAATATAAAAGAAGGAATAAAAAGAATTGCTGAAGCCTGCGACTTATTAGCAGAATAAAAATAAATGAGTAAAACACAACATCCAGTACTAATAGAAAAAAAAACTGGAGTATTACTAATTAATTTAGGCACGCCTGATAATTGTAATTATTTTTCTGTTCGTCGTTATCTAAAAGAATTTTTATCTGATCCTAGAATAATTGAAATAAATCCATTCTTATGGAAGATTATCCTAAATGTTTTTATTCTAACTTTTCGTCCTTACAGTACAGCAAAAAAATATCAGCAAATATGGATGAAAGATACAGGTGAATCACCTTTGCGTCACTACACTAAGTCAAAAGCCGCAAAATTGCAGGTGAAGATGAAACAAAATACTATAGTGGATTATGCTATGCGCTACGGCAACCCATCCATAAAAAATAAAATTCACCTCCTAATTGATAAAGGATGTAGAAAAATAATATTTGTTCCTCTCTACCCACAATATTCGGCAACAACTACTGCAAGCACTGCTGATGAGATTTATAGAGTAATGCAGCAAATCAGATGGCAACCAGAAATAAAAATAGTACATCAATATTGCGACAATGAAATTTATATAAAGTCACTAGTAAATAGTGTTGAAAAAACTATTAATAATCTTGACTGGCAACCAGACGCAATTCTATCCTCATATCACGGCATCCCTAAAGAATACTTTAATCGTGGAGATCCTTACTACTGTTTTTGCCATAAAACCAACCGATTATTTAATGATGAACTTACAAATCGAGGAATAAACATAAAAAATCACTTATGTTTTCAATCAAGGTTTGGGCCAAAAGAATGGCTTCAGCCTTATGCTAAAGATAAAATTCTTGAGTTATTAGAACAAGGAACTAAGAACCTATTGGTAATAGCACCAGGATTTTCAAGCGACTGCGTAGAAACACTAGAAGAAATCGATATAGAGTATAAGAATTTTTTTCTAACCAAAGGGGGAGAAAATTTCCTCTTAATACCATGCCTAAATGACAGCAACAATGCTATATCTATAATTTATGATTTAGTGAAGCATAATACAGCTTTGCTATAAACATCATATTTTGAATATATATTAGTTAAATATATAGGGACAGATGGTATCTTTATAGGTATTGAAGAATTTGGTAAATCAGGCAAAGCTGAAGATTTATATATTTGCTATCGTATTACAGCAAAAAATGTGGTAGAAACCTTGATGAGTACAATAAAAAGGGAGTGGTGATAATGGTTAAAAAAGAAGAATTCGTGTGCGAACAAGGTTCACTCAAAAAATCAGAATCTTCAAATGAAGCAGTTAAGTGCACTAGAGAAGACCAAGTATATTATGTAAAAAAATATGATAATGATATTTATCTATTGAACCATATTATAGGAAAATATTGTTTTAACATTTTTGAATTACCAAAACATGCATCAGAGGTTGTAACTGAACCAAACAATGGTAAGTCTCTTGCTATTTTAGGTTTTGAAAAACACCAAAAAATTATCGATTACAATCTATTGAAGTATGAACAAAATCAGGTAACTTATAATGGTGTTAAAGTAAGTAATTTTTTCGAAAACCTGGTGTTAGCGTGTCTAATTGGGGATTGGGATGTGAATGGCAATTTAGCATTAATCAGCGACAAAAATAATCATTACGCTACTAAATTTGATTTTGATGAAGCGTTACATGATCTAGGTAGTAGAAAAAATAACTTCAATGATTTCTTCAAATATATTAGCTTTGTCTTTAGCCAACAAAAGACGGAATATACCAATACACAGCTGATGCTAACCGCAGCAATGGACACGGTGTACAAAGCGCTTCCTATGCTTTTCTTGCAGTTGGAAAGTGCATTTGATGAGCTCGGAGAATTTTTCACAGAAGAGAACTTAACAGTGAATTATGTAGAGATATGTGTTTTTGAGTGGGGAAAAAAGTTAAAACACCCTTTCTGCCAAACAGATCTTAAGCTTCCTGTGTTGCTGCTAGATCAGTTACATAATGCGATATATAATGACCTATATACCCGTGCTAATGATATGAAAGACTTAAAAGAATATGTAGAGCAACTATCTTCAGAGGAATATCAAAACCATCTTGATTTCTTATCTGGAGAGTATTGTATGCCTTATCAGTAAACTTTGCTATGTATTGTGTGTAGCACGCAAATATTCTGTTGCAAAATAGCTTTTCTTATTTTTTACTCCTAGTAAATCAAATTATTCATGTTACAATTTGAGCAGGGAAGATTAACTTATTTGTTGAGGTGTTTATGGATGTATCGCAGTTTGTGGGAGAAATTTTTAAGGGAGTAACCGTAAGTTTTGGTACAGGATGTGTAACGAGTTGTGTGTTTGGACTTGCAGGATGGTGTGCTAGTGTTCGAAAAGAATCGCTAGTAGATCTAGTGATTTCAGGAATGAATGTTGGGGCAGTAGGTGGAATTATTTATTTAGTACATAAAGGGGCAATGCATGAATACACTGGGATGGCACTTGGTGCTGCGTTTGGATTTGAAAAAATTGCTTTAGTTTCACTTATATATACTCTTGCTACACAAAATAATGTCCATGCGGAAGAAATAACTGCAAGTAATAACGGAGAAGAGGAAGTGTCTTTGGAATCGTTAGAACTGGCTGGTACAGTAGCTGATGGAGATGGTTATTAAAGCCATCAATTTTCGAATAACCATTGGTAAGATCCTCTAGTAAATCAAATTATTCATGTTATAATTCGAGTGGGAAAAATTAACTTATTTGTTGAGGTGTTTATGGATCGGTCGCAGTTTATAGGAGAAGTTTTTAATGGAATAATAGGGGGTGGTGTTGCGGGATGTATGACGAGTTGTGCATCTGTGCTTGCGGGATGGTGTGTTGGTGTTCGAAAAGAAGAACGGCTACTAGATCTGATGATTTTAGGAGGGCAGTTTGGAGTAGTAGGTGGAATTATTTATTTAGTACATAAAGGGACAATACATAAATACACTGGGATGGCACTTGGTGCTGTGTTTGGATTTGAAAAAATTGCTTTAGTTTCACTTATATATACTCTTGCTACACAAAATAATGTCCATGCGGAAGAAATAACTGTAAGTAACAACAGAGATGAGGAAGTGTCTTTGGAATCGTTAGAACTGGCTGGTACAGTAGCTGATGGAGATGGTTATTAAGCCATCAATTTTCGAATAACCATTGGTAAGATCCCACCATTTTTATCTATTTTACTTCATTTGAGGTATAAATCATTGATAGCATACCTCAAGATACATGACGGTGTTGTAAAGACGAACAAAATTTCTTTTATTTTCCTTGGTCTTTTCCTATATAAGACAATTTTACTAACAAATACCTTGTCTAGAACTGGTGTTTGAAGAAGTTCTAGTAATTTATTGATAATATTCTATAATAACACTGAGCCTTACGGCAAAAAGTTTTTGTTAATTTATTTAATAAACAAGAAAAAATTGGTAAATATTATCATATACGAAGAAATAATTTTGATTTAATGCTAAAGCTAGCTAACAATTTAATTAGAAATTTTTATTCATTTATTATTTTCATATAATCATGTGATCTATGATTTTGACATTATTATACAAAATATTTTCTTTAGATAATTAAGTATTTACCTAGTTTATAGAAAATAGGTAGTATTATGAAAAAAATATTAGTAGACGCTAGTTATACTAGAAATATCCAGGCTGCTGTTGTTAAGAATGGTAAGCTTGAAGGACTTGAGTATTCCCCTTCTTGTAAAAAAATGATTAAAGGTAATATTTACCTTGCAAAAGTAACAAGAGTTGAGCCTTCCTTACAAGCTGCTTTCATAGATTATGGCGAAGAAAAACAGGGATTCATATCTTTTGCTGAAATTCACTCCAGCTATTATGATGTACCAATGAAATACAGAGAAGAATTAGAGCAAAGCGATGTACCTATAGATCAATCAGTAGCCTCAATCAATGAAATCAAAAATTTAAATATTAAAGGAGGTAAAAATCAGGATCTAGACAATTTAGATGAAGCCGAACAAGCTGACTCTGAAATGGAAAATGCGATTGAAGAGATTATTGAAGAAGAAGTAGAAAATGATCTTGCAACTCCTAGTGAAATTGATTTAAGTAAATTAAAACAAAAAAATGTTGAAAAATACAAAATTCAAGAAGTAATAAAAAGAAATCAAGTATTATTGGTGCAAGCAGTAAAGGAAGAAAGGGGAAATAAAGGAGCATCATTCACTACATACATATCACTAGCAGGTAGATATTGCGTAATTATGCCAAATACCGGCTCTAAAGGAGGAATCTCAAGAAAAATTACAGATCTTAAAGAGCGCAAAAGATTAAAATTAATAATCGACGCTATCAATACTTCTAGCTCTAATGGAGTAATAATTCGTACCATAGGACATAATGTAGGTGAATCTGAGATACAACAAGATTACAACTATCTTGTAAGGTTATGGAATGATATCAGAGGGAAAACTCTATCATCTACAGCTCCATCATTTATCCATTCAGAAGATGATATTTTACAAAAAATAGTACGAGACTTATATGATAGCGACACAAAAGAAATCATTGTTGAAGGGGGAGAATCTTATAACAAACTGAAAGATATAGCCAAAAGAATGTCTTACAATGAAGAAATAGTTGTTAGTCTATACCAAGATAAACAGCCTATTTTTAGTAAATTTAAGGCAGACGAACAAATTGCCGAACTATATAACCCTGTTGCCTATACTGACTCTGGTGCTTATATAGTCATAAACTATACTGAAGCGTTAATTGCTATAGACGTAAACTCAGGAAAATCTACTTCTGAAAAAAACATAGAAGAAATGGCTGTTAAAACTAATATAGAAGCTGCAAAAGAAATTGCACGGCAAATCAGACTTAGAGATCTTTCTGGTATTATAGTTATCGACTTTATTGATATGATTGAAAATCGTAACAAAAGGCTAGTTGAAAGGACCCTTAGAGAAAACCTGATGTATGACAAAGCTAGACTACAAATGGGATATATAAGTAGCTTAGGTCTAGTTGAAATATCAAGACAAAGACTAAAACCAAGCTTCTTAGAATCAAATACAATAGTGTGTAAAAATTGCTGCGGCAAAGGTGTTATAAGGTCAAATGATGTAAATTCATCAATGATTTTCAGAACTATTGAAGGAGAGCTATCAAAAGGCAATTTTGGCGAATTAAGAGTCTTTATTTCCTCTGATAATTGCTCTTATATTCTTAATCAAAAACGAAAAGATATTGAAGCTATAGAAAGAAAATATAAAATTAATCTTTATTTTTACCAAGACTCCCAAATGAGTGCAGATGGGTTTGCAATTGAAACTGTTGAGAGATCTAATTCATTCACGAAAAATATTGGAGAATATGATGAAATAACAACAAAAGATAGAGTGTATAGTCATAAACCTAACAATAAAGCTGGGGATACAACAAAAAACAAACGCAAATCATCATCAGAGAAAAAATCTTATCCTGATAAGAATAAGACGCAAAAAGCAAATGATAGATCTGCAAGGAGAAAAAAATCTACGGAAAAAATTCCTAAGGTAGAATAGCTCATCAATAGTAAAAATATTCACAAAAATATGTCAAAATCCACTTCAGTCATAAGGCATAAAACAAATGTCGTTGCAGTGAGAAGTATTTTAATAGGAGGAAACAATCCTGTTAGAGTGCAATCGATGACTAACACCGATACAACCAATGTGAATGCAACTGCTAAGCAGATTATTGAACTATTTGAAGCTGGTTCTGAAATTGTAAGAATCACAGTTAACAATGAAGAAGCTGCAAAATCAGTACCCAAGATACGCGAATATTTGCTCAGAAAAAATTATGATATCCCTTTAGTTGGCTGCTTTCATTATAACGGACATCGCTTAATGTCAGCAACTCCAGAATGTGCAATCGCTCTAGATAAATTAAGAATCAACCCAGGCAATGTTGGTTTTGGTAAAAAAAGAGATATTCAGTTTGAAAATTTTATCGAAACAGCAATAAAATATGATAAACCAGTTAGAATTGGTGTTAACTGGGGTAGTCTTGATCAAGATTTAGCAACAAAATTAATGGATGATAATGCTAAGTCCTCACAGCCAAAAGCTGCTGATATCATTTTAAGAGAAGCACTAATATTATCTACATTAATTAGCGCTGAAAAAGCTGAAAATATAGGATTATCAAAAAATAAAATTATTCTCTCCTGTAAAACTAGTAGAGTTCAAGATTTAGTTGCTGTTTATCGCGAGCTAGCAGTAAGATCAAATTATGCACTACATCTTGGTCTTACTGAAGCAGGCATGGGAACTAAAGGTATCGTCGCAACAACTGCAGCACTCTCGATTTTGCTACAAGAAGGAATAGGAGATACAATAAGAGCTTCTCTTACACCTGCACCTGGTGAAGCAAGAATTAAAGAAGTCCTAGTGTGCCAGGAAATACTACAGTCTTTGTCCTTACGTTTCTTTACACCACAAGTTTCTGCATGCCCTGGTTGTGGTAGAACTACAAGTACTTATTTTCAGCATCTTGCCCAGGATATACAATCCTTTATAAAACAAGAAATGCCTATTTGGAAAGAAAAATACAAAGATGTTGAAACTATGAATGTAGCAGTAATGGGATGCATAGTAAATGGTCCTGGAGAAAGCAAACACGCTGATATAGGCATTAGCCTACCTGGTACAGGAGAATCTCCTGTAGCACCTGTGTTCATAGACGGGAAAAAAGCATATACACTACGAGGCGATAACATTGCTGAGAAATTTAAAAATATTCTTACTGAATATGTCGAAAAACGCTATAGTACCTAGAAATGGAACTAGCACCAACACTCTTCTCCACCCAATTCTCCATTAACGCTGTTCACTAGCATTCCAGAACATTTATTCACCACAGGTAACATGTAGTGTTTAATTTCATTACAAACCATTTCATTGCTTTGAGAGTCACCTGAATATGCTTGCTCCCGTGCAGGACATTTCGGCGCTATGAAAAAATCAATTTTTCCCATTAACTCCTTATATTCTTCAGAATAAAACTCTTTTAAATGATGCGATATTTCTTTCAGGGTATTATATTGGTAAGATTGTGATTTCTCTAATAATTCACACAAAAAGCTCATAAAGTCTTTAGATTGTATAAGCTTAGTTTGTACAAATTTCCCTGTATTAGTAACTTTTCTATAAATCTTTAGTAAACTCTTGTTATCAGGATTTAGACAAAATTTTTCCTTTAACAGTGTACTACTCATGTTTTAGCAAGCCTGCTGATTTAATTGCAAAGGTTTATTTTATTACAATAGCAAGCGTTTTGGGACTATACAATATTTTCCTACCATCGCCAGGAATACCCCCCATGTTCTTAATAAGGAAGTAATTATAAAATTTAAGCTTACAAGGAAAAATACCTTAACACTAAGAAACTACCACAATCAGCAAAGCAAAATAGGTAACTATAGTAAAGACTGCTGCAAGTATATCATCTAACATAATACCCCAACCTCCACCTATTTTTTTATCACACAAACCTATAGGCCAAGGTTTAAAAATATCAAAAATCCTAAATAAAATGAAATTACCAAGAACTGCGGATACTAAGACTATGTCATAATATAACGTCGCCCCTGTTATCATTTTTATATTATAAAGCAAAAAAAATGTTATAGGTATAGTAACAATAATCGAAAGTGATTGCCCTACTACTTCATCAATAATAATTTCAGAACTATCTTTTTTGTTTATCAATATAGAATAATGATGCGAACAATAAACGCCTATAAAAAATAATAATACAATAATTATTAAAGGGATAGCAAAATAAGCGATATACAAGTTTACTATAGATTCAACATTAAGTAAATTTTGTATGTTTCTGGATAATTTTAAAATCAAATATGATAAAGGGAATGCAAATATTGAGCCAATAGTGCCCGGCATCTTTTTACTTATTTTCCCAACACCAAAAAAAGTAGAAATTAAGAAATGAGGATTATGATATTGAATCATTATATTAATTTTTTTCTTTCTCTCTTAAAAAAGCTGGTGTATCATAAATTTTTTCTTCTAAATCTTCATCTTCAAAGCTTATTTCTTCCAACTGGATCTGTTCTTCCTTTTGACTTTTCCCAAATATCTTCTTACAAATAGTAGAAAAATAATTTCGTTGTTTTTTATCTTTAGCCTCAAGCTGATCCTGACAAAATACAGAATCATTTTCTAAAGTTTTTTCTTGTTGGTCACCAATATGCTGATTACTATTTTCCTCTTCTGTAATAAGTTCAGACATGCTTTTTGAATTTCTAGCCCTTCGAGAATGCTCCGCATCAATACCAGTTGCAACAACTGAAACTCTAATTTTCCCAGTTAATTCTTCATGAAAACTAGAACCAAAAATAATATTAGCATTTTCATTTTCAACTTCTTGTCTAACTCTATTTGCAGCCTTATCAACTTCAAACAAAGTCATGTCAGACCCACCAGTAATATTGATTAGTACGCCTCGTGCACCTTTTATTGATGAATGTTCAAGTAATGGATTAGAAATAGCTTTTTCAGCTGCTTTGATAGCCCTGTCTTCACCTTCAGACTCCCCAGTACTCATCATTGCCTTACCCATTTCATTAATGATAGTCTGGATATCTGCAAAATCTAAATTCACTAACCCCGGCACCATTATCAAGTCTGTAATCCCCCTTACACCAGAATATAAAACGTTATCAGCAATTTTAAAAGCCTCTGCAAATGTTGTCGCTTCATCAGCTACTTCCAAAAGCTTCTGATTGGGAACAACAATCAGCGTATCAACATATTTAGCCAATTCTTCAATCCCCTCTTCTGCTATACGCATACGTTGTGCACCTTCAAAACCAAAAGGTTTTGTTACAACTCCTATAACAAGAATACCTTTTTCTCTTGCAATTCTTGCTATCACTGGAGCAGCACCTGTTCCTGTTCCACCGCCCATGCCTGCAGTAATGAATACCATATTGCTGTTATCTATGTGTCTCGCTATTTCGTCAAGAGCTTCTTCAGCAGCAGCAGCTCCTATCTCTGGGTTTGCTCCTGCACCTAAACCACCAGTACTTTTTTCACCTAAACGTATTTTTTTATCAGTAAGAGATTTTTCTAAAGACTGAGCATCGGTATTTGCTACAACAAATCTAATGTCTTGCAGTTTGTATTTAATCATATTATTAACAGCATTACCTCCAGCCCCTCCTACTCCGAAAACTGTTATAATAGGTTTTATTAGCACAGACTCTGGAACTTGAATGTTTATTGCCATTAGATAATTTTAGCTAAGTGTTAATATTAAATTAAGTATAGAAGATCTTAGCTATATTGTGTAGGCAAATTTAGTATATTTTAGTAGATCCACTAAATTCTAATCATAAAAAGCTCTAAAAAAGAGTAGATAAACGCTATTTTGGTAATGTTTTAACTAACTCCAGCTGCAGTTAACTTTAACCAACACATGCGACAGAACCGGCATTAGACCTCGCAAAGCTCATTCATTCACGGGCAAACCTGTGATGAACTCTCTTCCACCTCATAAATTAATTTGATGATGCTGTAGATAGCGATTGATTTTATTAATATCTATAAACCCACAAAAAAATTCTTGCCTTTTATTTATTAATTGTTAAATTATAGTCTTGATTACTAATGGAGGATTAGTTTATGCATGAAAATATAAAATATGTAGCTGACAGTGTCAGTTATTTAGTTGAAAACACATACCCTTTAATTACAACTGCTATGATTGGAGGTATCGTTGGAGGAGCAGCAGCAAGCTTGGTGACTATACCAAAATTTATAATGCCTCTTACATTAGCATGTGTATTCCCACCCTCTGCAGTTATCGCCATACCCCTAGCCTGCGAGTATTATTTCAACCCCAAAGCAGTCACACATATCAGCCCAGAACATGGTGCAATAGTGGGAATCCTAATGAGTAGCACGGGCTATATCACTCTAGCTACAAGTAAATATTTGTATAATACTTTATTTGTAGATAGCAACACATCTTCTGAGCCATCATCTGATATTATTAATGATTTTCCACCTACCGATAACACTGATAGCGAGAAGATTTCAGAGGCTGGGGCAACAATTAAGGATTTTGCAGAAACGCCTCTTTAACCTCTTGTAAGGGAGAGTGCTCACTAATTTGATTATGAAGCATCTATGCAAAACTCCTTAACCAATGCTACTTCAGCTTGAGAACCATGATTAGGTGCGTGCCCATTACATGGATGAAAGAGTGAAACGGGCTGGAAACCATCAAGTATATATTATTAGGTGTATAAATTTTTATTAATAATTTAAATAAAATGACCATATTAACTTTAAGCAAAAGCTGTTGTTAGATCATGATTAGAGAATTTATGCATATAGTCTTTTACACTTGTGCCAAAACCATCACTATTAGCCTTACCATGCTTGAGAAAATCTGATACTTTTTGAGGACCTAATAAATGCATACTTGCAACTATACCTGACTTAGTAATATATATGCCGCTAACCTTTGTTCCAACATATTTATGTAGTCCTTTCTGCCTTGCAAAATGCCAGTTCTTGGAAGCAAGCTCAGCTGCAGCTTTGTCCTGAACTTTGGGGTTGTTTAAGTAATCATTCTTGGAATATATACCATTTTTCCCAGTCCATTTACCTATCCAATCATTCTTTCTTGTTTTATCTTTTATGTAATATCCTGTAACTGCTAGTGCTTCTTCCCCGAATTGATACTTCCCGATATACCCAAAACGATTTTGAGCTTTTGGATTATTGCTAGACTCTCTCTCGCTCAGTGCAACAAAAAATTTACGGTCTTTACTTGAAATAACTGTATGATTATGTGCAAATAATTTTCTTTTTTGTGCTTTAGCATCAAGCGTAGTTGCGATATTTATTGTAAATGAAATTAGAACTCCACATATTGTCATTAGTATGACAGAAGTAATTTTCTTATCAAGATTCATTACCAACCTTTTATTAGTTAAATGATTTGATGAAATGCATCTATAAACGAAAAACTTGCCCAATTATAACATAATTTTCAACTAATGCAAGCATAATTGCTTAAAAATTAATTAATAGTTAATTTTTCTTTGTAATTTTAGGTTTGATTATGTAAAAAACAAACTTTAATATAGTCAACATAACAAGTCTCATAAATAAGAAAAATATGCCCTATCAGAATAAACTACTATTTATTACAGTATTTCTTATCTTTTCTTCCTATATCTCACCATCATGTGCAGATAAGAAAAAAATAAATCCTGTGAAACTATACTGCGCAGGAACTATTTCAACTATTACTCATCTTGCTGGTAATATAAAGCTTGCAGAAGCAATAGCTGAAGTATCAAATAACAAATACTCATGCATATTACCTCAGGATCTGCCCTTGCAATCCTCTAAAATAATTGAGCTCAAAAAAAATAATGCAAAGTCACATCATCTCAGTAAAGCAATTAGAGATATAGATATTAAAGCTATTTTCCAGGCTGATGGAGTGTTAGTAAACATGGACGGGAAAAGTCCCAGCTCAGGAGCAGTAGTTGAATTTATGATTAATAGATGCCTTGACAAGCCAGCAGTATTATTTAAGACAGATGCTTATCATGATAAATTTGATGATAAAAAAAACTATAACCAATTTAGTAACCATGGCCCATGGAGCATCATGGTAAGCCATTATCCCAAAACCTCTGCTGTTGTAATTAACGCATCAGATTTATATAAAGATCTACATACAACAAAAAATGAACAAAAAAATACAAAAATAGATGATGATAAATTTTTAGTTAGATCTGTTGCAAGTAAAATAGTGCAAGCACTAGATACATTAAATTTTACTCATACAACTCCAGACAATCAATATTCTTGGTGCGCATCTGTGTTTGGCATTACTAATTACTAAATTAAAGATCTAGTTATGTCTGGTAAATATTCAAGCTATATCAAGAATATTTTTGCAAAAGAAAAAAATAAACAGTGGAAATATTTTTTTGAAAAATATATATTCGCAGCTGAAGCATTGCAATTCCTGCAAGAAGCAAGACCTGATGACACCCAAACAAATATAAAAGATGCAATAGCATTTTACGATTCTTATTTTAGACTACAATTACTCAAAATAGTAGGTATTGAAAATATAGATCTTGTCTTAAAAAAAGAAAATATATGCACTAAATGGTTATGGTGCAATCACTTAAATAAAAACATCCTACAAGCAGCTGAATTATTAAAAAATTCACCTCACCTAGACTTAGCACCACAATTTGTATATAATTTTCAAGTAAAAGCCTTAAAAGCTATTGGCCCAGAAAATGCACTATGCTCTCTAAAAATTAAAAGCTGCCACCAATTTGATTTGATTGAAAAAAATGGAATAAAAGAAACATGTGCAAAATTACTAGGAGCAGAAGCAGAATATGAAGAATTTTAGAGAATTATAGCTAACATTTTTTCAATATAAAATCAATTTGCTTGCATATATCTTCTAACGTTGTCTTATCTCTACTAGAGTTCTTCTTAATCTTATCGTATTGATCCTGAGTTATACTATCATTTTTCATGGTAAAACTAGGACTTATTGAATTTATTTTACAATTATCATCAGCTTGAATTTTAAACAAGTTAGTAGCATGCTCTAGACACAGCTTACTTAAGCTATATGATAAAAAAGATCTCGATCTTGTTAAATCAAAAGAATCATCTAACATATTAATAATATTTATTTCATCTGGTGTACTTTGATTATTATTAATATTAATAAACTCCTGCATCAGCAAAATAGGGGCAAAACAATTAACACTCATATGAGACTCTAGATTTTGTGCTGTGACATTATAGATATTATCTGGTTGAAAAATTGCAGCATTATTTATTAGTAAATTAGGAGTACCAAGCTCCAGCTTAATTTGCTGAAATAGATGTTTAAAATCAGATAAAACCTGTAAGTTTTTTTGAATTACTATTGCTTTAGAAAACTGATTTATCTCATTACATAATTCGTGAGCCTCTCTATTGGAGACATTATAGTGTATTGCAATTTTCCATCCCTGTGTTGCAAGATGTAAACATATTGCTCTACCTATTCTCTTTGCACCACCAGTTATCAAAAGAATATTATCCATCAGCAAATATAATTTCCAAAAATAGAATTAAATATATATATTATACTAAAGGAAATAATAACAGAAAACTGCGAAGTTTCCTGCTCTATTAATTATTAAGCTTATTAATCCAGGTAGGTTAGTAAAAAATGCACGATTTGACTTTTTTACCTAAAGTATTAGTAATTTTATTAGCTGCAGTATTTGTTGTAGCTACATTCAGACGCTTCCACTTAAGCCCTGTTCTTGGCTACTTTGTTGCTGGTGCTCTTATTGGCGAACATGGATGGGTTAAGCTTGTTAATTCAAGAGATACAGAAGTATTTGGTGAAATTGGTGTAGTATTTTTGCTATTTGCAATTGGTTTGGAATTAACCTTTGAGAGGCTAAAATCGATGAGAGCTCATGTTTTTGGCTTCGGCGGATTACAAGTTACCATTACATCAATACTAGTAGGTTCATTAGTTTATTTTTATTATAATATGCTTTCTCCAGCAGTTGTTATAGGGGGAGGGTTTGCTTTATCTTCCACTGCACTAGTACTTCAAGTAATTGCAGAACAGAGAAAACAATCAACACAAGTAGGGCGTTTATCTCTTGCGGTATTATTAATGCAAGATTTTGCAGTTGTACCATTGCTAGTTCTAATTCCGCTGCTAACTGGCGGACAAGGAAATGTTTTCCACTTAATGGGAATGGCATTTTTGAAAGCAATACTAGCTTTGTTTGTTATATTTATTTTAGGAAGACTGTTTTTAAGGCCTCTATTCCGAGCTATTTATACTCAATCTAAAAATAATGAACTATTCATTGCAGCTACTATTTTAATAGTTTTAGGATCTGCATGGGCAACAGAAAAAATGGGTCTTTCTCTAGCTCTAGGCGCATTTGTTGCTGGGCTTCTTGTCGCAGAAACAGAGTATCACTTACAAGCTGAAGAAAGCATTATGCCTTTCAAAGGGTTGTTATTAGGATTATTTTTTATGACTGTGGGTATGTCTTTTAATATTGATCTAGTTGTTAGTAATTTAAGCACGATTATTTCATACTCTTTGATATTGATTTTGATTAAATCAGTAATAATAATGCTGCTAGCTATATTATTCAGATTTAACATAGGCACTGCAATACATGCTGGTTTATTACTTGCTCAAGGCAGTGAGTTTGCTTTCATATTATTTAATCTTGCTACACAGAAACAGATTATTTCAGATCATACAGGGCAAATTTTAATGGTCGTAGTAACCATCACCATGGCACTTACCCCACTACTATCTATTATAGGTGAAATGATCTCTGACTATCTGGATAAAAGAGATAGAATGTGCAAAGAAGATATAAACAAAGATGTTGCAGATCTCGACAATCATGTCATCATCATTGGTTTTGGCAGAGTAGGAAAAATGGTAGCACGCTTACTTGAAGCAGAAAAATTCAATTATATTGGCCTCGACATTAACGCCACTCATGTCATTCATGAAAGAAAAGATGGATTCCCAGTATATCTAGGAGATGGAGGAAATGTAGGAATTCTAGAATCAATTGGTTTAAAAAGAGCAAGATCTGTTATTATTACTATAGACAATGAAGTTATCTTGAAAAAATGCACTAAAGTTATAAGAGAACATATGCCTGACATCACAATCACAGTAAGGGCAAAAGACCTTAGTAATGATCAAGAGTTATATAATGTTGGTGCAACCACTATTGTACCAGAAACTTACGAAACAGGGCTACAAATGGGAGGCGCAGTACTAAAGAATGTCGGTATCAGCGAAAATGAAGTAAGTAGAATAAAAAACCAATTTAGACTTGGTAATTATATTATGGCTCAAGAAAAAGAGCACTATGACAAAGAGTTATTTGATGAATCTTAATATTTTTATATTTATTGTAACTACTGCATTAGTATCTGCTTTTCCTAGCTATTCTTCTCCTACAAAATTTCAAGAACATTTTGTTTATCTAAAATCTCCAGAAGTAAATATGCGCTCTGGACCTAGTAAAAAATATCCTATTAAATGGGTAATAAAATCTTTGCGCGAGCCACTAAAAGTAAGCGCTAAGTTTGAAGAATGGATAAAAGTACGTGATGTAGATGGAGATGAAGGATGGGTAATGTCTTATTTCACCAGTAGTAGACTACAAGGAGCAGTTATCATAAGTAACTCTCCTGTTTTATTATATAAAAAACCTGATTTATTATCCCCTAAAATTGCTAAACTTAAAAAAAACGTTAGAGTGAAAATTATAAAATGTCAGGAAGAAAATTGGTGTAATATATCAATCAATGACTTTAAAGGATGGGTTTTGCAAAGATATTTATGGGGAATTTAGACTAAAAAAGATATGGACAAAAGTCTGATCCCAAAGAATCTTATTGTCAATATTATAGCTCTTACAATCTATTTCAAATTTTATAAGCAGATCAAAAATATTTATCAACTCATGCAAAGAATATTTTTTTAGAGCAAATTTAAAATCTTTTTCATGCTTATAAAATATAGGAGGTTTTAAAAATGACATTGCAACATCCTCTGATTTTCCTTGTGATATTAAAGACTTCACTTTTACTAATTTAACAAAATAATTTGTTAAATTACGTATAATAGCAATAACACTAATACCTGAATTAATTAGCTTTATAAATTCAGTTTCTGCTCTGCCCAAGTCCTGCCTTACAATATATTTTATCATTTCCTGATAATCTAAATTCAAAGTATGTTTACTAATTATATTCTTAACATCTCTTAAAGAGATTACTTTATCCGATGATGCAGAGAGTATAATTTTTTCTATTTCAGAAATAATGGCCAGATGGTCACCTTGAATATTTTCTACTATATAGTCTATCACTTCATGAGATGATAACCTTATATTTCTAGCTGATAATTTGCTCATTACTAGATTTTTTATAGTTTCTATATTCTCCATATAGCAAGGAATTGCTGCTAAGTCTTTTGCAGTCTCAAAAAATTTACGAGTAGTAGACGAAGGAGGAAGTTCATCGCTTGTAAAAATAATAAAATTTTCAATTCCATCAGGAATAGAAGATAAAATCTGCTGAATATCTTTGTTAATACTAGCACCAGCATTCTTTATCATTATAACTTTAGGTTTATTGAACAAACTGTAAGAACACAACTCCTCTTGAAGAACAGATGGATCTTTTGAAATTTGCTCATAGCCTAGGTGAGTGATATTTAGACTACTATCAGTATCTTGTTCGGTACTCTTTTTTTGTAAAATTGAACATCTTTTTGCTACTAAACCAGAGTTACTACCAAATATTAAAACTGCTTTATATTTACGAAAACCTCCCTCAAGAAAAAATTTAATTTGATTTTGCTGTATTTTCAATTTTTCACTCGATTATTGGTAATTGTATTATCCTTATCTTCTTCTGTCGCTAATTTCATTTAACACATCGTTGCTCGCTTTCTGTATTACTTTTTAAAACAAGTTAGCTATATCACATAATACACATCAATAAAATTCTTAATTTTATTACCCTCTAACTTTGACTGTTGCATTACAAATAATTTTCTCTCTACCCCGTTAAGATCCCTAGCAGTGCTGATGTGAGTATCAGTTATTTCAGACTCATCTTGAGATATAAAAAAATTTACCATCTCTACTTTGATGGATTTTATATTCTCCTTCATCTTTTGCATTCTTTGCTTGAACTCTTCTGCATTAAAGACCTTATCATTAACTTGTATAGTACAGTCTGCAGTAAAATAATTATCAAACTTTTCTATCTTTTGCTCTATTAATATATCTTTATACAGTTGATACATGTACTCTTTGTTAAAGATCATCCTTTTATCCTTTTTTATTTAATAATACAGCGCAGTTATTCTTTTTACCATAAAATGATTAAACTAAGACATACTATCTTCGTAAAGAAATTTATGAGTAGTATGGATGATGAAGTTATATAAAAATAAGGGAAAGCATAACTCAATATACTTTCCCTTTATCGCATTGTAATATGGTTAACTTATATTCTATTATTATATAGAATCAAAATTATCACCTGATGCTATATTATTACTGTTACCTAATAATTCGCTGAATGATAATTGTAAGATATTGTAAAAGCTGTTACATTCTTCCTCTGAACTACATGGTAACCAAGCATGATAAGTTACTTCCTCTTGTACTGCAAGATTAGAATTTATTACATTTGATAAAGCATCTGTTGTTTGTTCACTTTTTAATAAGAAAGCATATTCAATCCCTTGTTGTGGCATTGAGACACCACCATATACTGCAGGTGATAGTTGAGAAGTTGCTCCATCGCCTTCTAATAACGATAGACCTGAATCACCACCTTCCCCTATTAACATACCTTTTTTACATCCAAAACTTAACTCCTTCATTGCACTAACAGTAAAACTATCTGGACTTTGTGTTATAGAAGCCCCGGCATTATAAACAAATTTACAATATATTCCTGTATTACCTTGCTGAATCTCTTCTAGATGATTTCCCGGGTTAATTACCTCTAATTTATCGCTACTTGGTTGAGCTTTAACCAGTTCATGACTTCCTGGCAGAGAAGGTGCTTTTAATCCTTCTTCACCTGACTTCTCTTGAGATGATAGCTCTGGAGTTATAACTTTTTCTGGACTATTTTGATTAATTTTTGCTCTTTTTACTACTTTTCTTACCATAAAATTACCTCTTTCTTTGATATAAAATTAAAAAATATGAGTCCTAGTTTAATCTTATATAAATTTTTTACTTAAAATAGGTCTCTATCTACAAAAAGCATTAAAATATATTAAGATTTATCTAGATATGAAGGCATTATAGTAATAATATTAAAAAATGTCAAGGATTATTACAGATACAGGTTAATAACTATTAATACCCATCTTGCTTTCTTCGGCACTACCACAAATTTATCTATCACCCCCTCTAATTCAATCAAAATATTTTCTATAGATAGCACCCATAAGCAGTGCCTATATAGAAAAATATTGATATTTTTTACAATTTTTTAACCTTTTACAGCTACCATAATAACCATATGGATACTTTGCGACTCATAACTAACAAGGTTCCCTTAAACCACTAAACACGCATCCACAAAGACGACTTATTATTATATAGGAAGACAAATTTGATAAAAAAATAAGAAGAAAAATGAAAAATGAATGTTAAAATAGCCAAAGAATTCCCTAGAACGAATATTGCTATCGCAATATTATTTAACATTCTTACTTTAGGGTTTTACAGCATCTACTGGCTCCAGCGAAAAGCATCTTTTCTTCGTTCTAAAATGCCTCAAAATAGCCTTCCCATCGCCGAAATAAATTTCTGCTACTTAATCTTACTACTACTTTGGATTCACTCCTTTTCTTATATCTACATATATTTTGTCGTGAAAATAATTTTGCTATTTGACATCAGAAGCAAAATACATATTCTGCTAAAAATCAACAACCGCCACCAATTATGGTTTCATCCCGTTTTTACTTTCCTATTCGGGTTCCTATACATGACCTATAAAATAGACCAATTCCCACATAATAAACATACAGAAGAAACACCTCCCATTCAGCCTTAATGAATAAATATGAGGTGTGGAGTGCTACCTAAGAAAAAATGAGCAAGATATTCATACTGTTCTAAAAGAATTAGAAAAAATAAGGGAAAGCATATTTTAATACTTTCCCTTAATCAGATTATGTTATTTTATATATAACTTTAAGTAAAGAGACATATATATATAATCTTATTGATTTGCTAAGCACCTTGACTGCTATATTCCTCACCAGCTACACCAAATAAATCTTCCATCGAAAATTCTGATGCTACATTATTCGAAGAAGGTATTTTTTGAATAAGCTCTTCTTGATAAGGCGCAATTGCTTTGTATGCACTGCTCATAATATCATCAGGCAAATTCATGCATGACTCTGCTATTGATGATAGCTCACTTAGTCCTTTTAAAAAAGATGGCGTGTTACCATTGCTTAAGGCCTCTTCACTCTCAATATAAGCTGCTGCTGCTGCTTTTAAAATAGCAGTTTGGGGATCTGGCGCTTGTTTCCTTGCTAAAAGATACCCACCTAACGCTGTAGCTGCTGCAACAACGGTAGTAACTGCAATCACCGGAGCATAAGAGTAAGCGGAATCTATCCAACTCACTTCCTCTACTTTCATAGTTGGCCATGGAAGACACTCAATCTTCTTGCCATTTTCCAACTGTAAAGCTGAGATTTGGCTTGTAATATCTTCTAAATCCTGCTCACATTTCTTAAGCTTCTTTTCAGACATTTCATACTTTAATTTTTTTGCATCAACCTTTTGCTGCCGAGTTCTTGCTATTCTTGCTTCTTTACTTTCTTCTGTCACAAGAGATCCTCCTCATTATACCAAAAAATTTATAAATTCTCAACTAATATTAAGCTACAACATCCGTTGCGCAACTACCATCTGTAATTGTACCACCAGAGATTGTTGAACAATAGTTCTCCATATCATCATGTGTCCATTCTGGAGTAGAAATAGAATGATCAATATTATTGATCTCACTTTCTTCTAAAAACACAGCTATTTTCTGATCGTATGACTTAGCTCTAAGATATATATTTCGTACACAATAATTATGAGCTTCTTTTAATGCTTCAGAATGTTTATCACCTAGATTAGGATTACTTAGTAAATCATTTTCTGAATCCACTAAAGCAAAAGTACCTCCATCATTTTCTACATTTATAATCTTACAAAAAGAAAGGTACTTATCATTATTACTGTCATCACCAACTGATTTTAATTCAGACATAGCCTTTTCTGCTAGTAGCTCCTTCTTAAGAAGGTCGAGCCGCGCATTCAAATCATTGTTGTCTGCTTCTAGTTGATTTTTATCATTTTCGATTGTTTTTGTGGTTGCAATAGTATTTTGATTTTTATCATGGTATTTCTGTGCTATTCTTGCTGCTTTACTAATTCCGTTCATAAAACCTCCTAATTTATTGTTTTTAATTAATAAGAATGTAATACATAAAGTGTATAACATTTAATTAAGAAGAAGTCAAGAAAAATTTACTTGTAGTTTACTAAAAATAGATAAAACTGTTACTTATCATTGTAAGCAAAGAGCCTACACAAGTAACTTGTATGATTACTCATCCCTAGGTAAAGTAAAAATTATAAAATATAAAGCCTCTTTATGTGAAATTCTAAAAACTATAGCTTATTGCTACAGTAATTTCGTGGGCTTTAATATTACCTATATTAGGCTCATCTACAGCAGCGCCTGATGCTACGCCAGGATCTATAAATACGTTAGTTGTTTGCATTTTCCCGAGGTCAATATATTTATAACCAAAATCAAAACCAACATAAGGATTAATTTGGTAAGTTAATCCTGCTCCTACCTGCCATGCAAACTTATTACTCGTATCTCCCAGATTAAGAATATTACTATTAACACTGTTGTTAACAATATTAATATCTCCTGCTTTATTATGTGCTAATCCTAATCCTGCCATCATGTAAGGAGAAATACCATAGAATGTTGTAGGAGAAAAATATCCACTAACCATAAAACTAGTGCTTTTTATATTTTGCTCCTCGCTACCGCTTGCGTCTGAAAAACGATAACGATATTTATGTCTGTGGAAGATAGAAAAATCTGCTCTTAAATATTCATTAAAGATATAGCCGATACCGCCTCCGTAAACAGCAGAGGATTTTGGCTTGTTTTCATAATCGCTACTAGGTTTGCTACTTAAAAAAGAACCACCACCACCACCAAACACATACATATTCTTACAACAGTGACTACCACTATGCTTAGAGTATCCTCCTTTATGCGAAGCATAGTACCCATCCGCATGAGAGTATAATATAGTTACAAATAATGTTAAAAATATACAGCCATAGCATTTTAACTTGTTCATAATAGTAGCACTCCGTCAATTAATAAATATAAGGTAACACTCAGTTTGTTATATGTAAAGAAAATTTAATAACTAATTACACATTAATCATAGGTAATGTTGAAAAAGAAACCGAATCAGATATAATCCTGCAACTATAGACTAGTAACAACTAATAAAATGACCAGAGAATTTAATCAACAGAGGGCTTTAGCATGGCTAATGTGGTTGTTGACCACAAGCTTTTTTGCTTATCAATTTATTTTGAGAATCTCTCCAGGCCTTATTATTAATGATATAATGAAGAAATTCAATATCGATGCAGGAGAATATGGCAATCTTTCTGCTATGTATTACTATGGCTATGCAGCTATGCAAATTCCTATTGCAGTACTGATTGATAAATATGGTCCTAAAATTATAGGTTTTATCGCTGCATTCGTATGCGCTACAGCATGTATTATTTTCATTTATTCCGATAGCTGGTATTTATTATTAATATGCAGATTATTGATCGGCATTGGCTCTGCCGCAGGTTTTTTAAATGTATCAAAAGTAATTTCCCTGTGGTTTGACCCTAAATTTTACGGAAGAATGGTGGGCATTACCTTTAGCTTAGGACTCGCAGGAGCTGTTTATGGAGGCAAGCCTATTAGCTCTCTTATATCTACTTTTGGCTGGAATACAGTATTGCTATATGTTGGAATTGCTGGATTAGCTATTTCTTTATTAATTTTACTTTTAGTAAAAAATAATCCTTACTTTATTGGTGTAGAAGATGCTCATTTGCTAGATAAAATGAAGAAAATTTGTTCAAATTGGCATCTAATAACCCTAGGAGTAGCTAACTTTTTGATGGTAGGAGCATTGGAGGGATTTGCCGATGTCTGGGGAGTACCATATTTAGTGACAGTGTTTTCCTATACTAAATCTGATGCAGCTTTTGTCATTTCATTAGTTTTTATTGGCATGATTTTTGGCGGACCTTTAATCGCTTACATAGCAGAAAAAACAAATTCACATTATATGTTAACAGTCTTTTGTGGCATCGGCATCGCTGCAATATTTTTTGTGATGCTATTGTTACAAAATAAAATTCCTATGGCAGCTATGTATATAATGATGTTTATGGTAGGAGTATTTTGCTGTTATCAGGTACTTGTATTTACTATAGTATCAGCAAGTCTTGATGCGTATCTAATCAGCATTGCTATTGCTTTCATGAACTCAGTTAATATGTTAGGTGGTTCCTTTTTCCATACCACAATTGGAAGAATAATGAATTATTTTTGGCAAGGAAAGTTAGAAGGAACTCTAAAAATATATAATGCTGATGGTTATAATTATTCTTTGATGGTAATTCCAATATCTGCAGTTATTGGAGCTTTCATAGTCATTATTGTCAGACTTGCAAGCAGCATGTCTAGCAATAATAGAATCAACGAACTATAAATCTTCAAATGTAATATGAGTATGACCCAAAGCTTCTGGATTACAGGATCCTTGTTTGGAATATTCTCCACTCCAATTAACTATAGTACCATTAGCAACATAATCTTTTGTCAAACCCCAAACACTTGCATTTAAAAAAGGAGCATTACAAAAACACACTGCACTGGTAAAAAATGACGTTTCCCCTTCTAGTTTTATGTTATTACAACAATAAGCGTCTAAAGACCATATAGATTGCAATTCTTTTGATAAAACCATAGCTGTGCCATTAATCCATACCCCTAAAACATCGCTTAAATCTTGATCAACAACAGAACCGTAATAGCCTTTTTTTTCATTATACACTGATAAGAAAAAATCCGCTCTCTTACCGCACGCTACTTCTCCTAGTTCATCCTGAATTTTAAGAGAATATGCCGCATTTTTTGTTGTAAATCTCCAAAAATCTTGATCAGTAAAACTTACATTCTGTCTAATCATTTCTTGCTTCGCACATTTTATTTCCTGTAATATATTAAAAGAACCACTAGGAGACCAATCGGTCCCTAAAGCAATGTTAATATTGTTTTTTACTATCTTTTTTAAATCTACTGTCTGACCATAAAGACATAAATTTGATCTAGGAGACCAGATTAAACTGACATTATACTTAGCCATCTGTACAAAATCAGTATCATCCGCTGCAACCCCATGAATTATTGTAAACGAAGTATCTCTGTAATACTCTACCCAATCCAAAAACACTTTTGTTATCGTAGAAGCTATACACGATGTTGGCAACCCTTCTCCAACATGGGCTACATAAGAAAAATTATCAGGAGTTACTAGCTTTGCAATGCTACTTCTACCTCCATCACATATTTTAGTAAAATTTGCTCTAGTAACTACTGCGTTATCAAAAGGAAATACCTCATAATCTACATGTTCTGTATAAATATTGGAAAAACCAGTACCATTCCACCCAGCATTATTAATAATGCCTGGCACCCCACCAGGACCTGCAATGGTTGTAGTACCAGAAAGTAGATGACGTATCTCAACCGCAGCAATTTTAGCAGCATTCTCCACATTTTCTACCTTTCCTGCATTATAATAAAATAGCCCCGGAACATTTGGCAGCTTCTGCTTAGTAATACTACCTAAAATCCAGTCAAACCTATTAGTATACCGATATTCGCTATTGCGATGATCGTAGCCAAGCAGCAAAATTTCATCAGGCACCTGATAACTATACGCGGTATGCTCATGCGGGTTTATAAATCCTGGAGATAAAACTGTCGTATTACGACAATCTATAAATGGCACATTAGGATACTGAGAGAGAAGATCATCAAAATTACCAACCTCTCTTATATGATCCCCGTTAACCAGAATTCCTCCATTTTTTATAGGACCTTCATCCATCAATAAAGTTGACCCGATAACATATTCTTGATTAAAATAAGGCAGTTTCTGGTTAGATTTACAGTGATGACGTATGGAGTGATAATGAGACATATAGTACCTTTTGCTGGTTTTAACAAAAAATAGCTTATCTCCCAAGAGTTGAATAGTCAAATTTTATTTGCCTCTTGAGATTGAAGAGTTAATTAGTAGCTATATACCAGTAAAAGATATTGTTTATTATTAGCTATTACCTTTATAGCTACATAGGCAGTTTATCCTTAAAAGAATACTTAGAATATCTAGATAATTTGCCTGGAACATATTCTCCCTATCGGGATTATTAAAGAATTATATTGCAAGATGACTCTTTTAATCAAAATTCTAATTTTTTGAAAATTAAAAAATTAAATCTCGTAGAGTTTTTCCTATGTATATCATTAACGACAACATTTTTCTTTAATGGGGACGCTACCTCCAAGTCCATAATAATATTGTAGAACAGTAAAATCCTTAGCCCTCCTCCAATAGAAGGTAACGAATTTTTATCAATATTTAAAAATGGCCGAGAAAAATAAGACGTTTCATAGAAAGCGTATGGTTGCATGACATTAATTAACTTATTCTTTACTTTCCAGTCATAGCGCAATTCATTATAAAACGTTACTCCTTTATCAGCACTAATGTATCCCGCCTCATACCCTTTCCCTGCATTAGCACCTCCTATAAAAAATTGATCTTCAACGGGTAAAAGATCATTAGAGTAAGTGGCAGTTATATGAGTTAGAAAATTGATGTTCCTAAAAAATTTATTATTACTAAAATGTGATAAAGGCTGATTACGATAATAATCAAGAGTAAAATAGCTAAAATTACGATCAAACTTTCTTTCCCCAGGAGCAAGAATATCTAAATTAACTCTGTTAACAGTGTGATAAAAACTGCTCGTCAATTCATTTTCACCCTTAAAAAAGTCTACTTGCCGTCCAACCATAAATATATTACCTTTGACATAGTCATAAGCACTAATTTTTGTCGCGTTAATTGAGTAATTATCTACTTCTCTCCTCTCTAAACCAATACCAACACTTAAGCCTCCAGTGCTACTTAAAAACAACGGCTGCTCTATTGCTCCTTTAAATACACTACTAGTATCAGACTTAGTGTCTATTAAACCTCTAAAACGAAAAGCATCATCCTCTAGAAAAGAAGCTAAAAAACTTAATTTTGTACCATAAGAATTTAGATGTTTTTCATAATTACCCGTAACCATGAGCAATGACTCCAACTTATTGGATGTATTAATACTAAGCGAATAAGAATCATTCCAACCAAAAGGACTAAATATTTGTCCATTTGCCACAAACTGATGTCTGCCTATTTCTTTCGCTCCATGATTACTAGTATCAAAAGTAATTTCTGCTCTAATTTTTGTTATTTGTAATAACAAATTTACTTGCTTAACACCGTCAATAGTTTTAATATCACTGAAATCATATTCCACCTCATATCCCGGTATTGCATCAATAAGCCAAATATAATGCTCAATCTGTTTCTTTTTCCCTTCAGCTCGTAATATTTTATTAATATACTTAAGAAGCAAAGAGTTTGACATTATCGCTTTGTCATTAGCAATTAATTCAACGTCCTTGATTTTATATCTGATTGTTTTTTTTACTTTCGACTTTACAACAGGATGGCGCTCTTTATATCTCTGATGCAATCCTTCGTTTTTTGTTTGATGAGATCTTTGTATAGCACTAGTTAACACTGCTAACGATTGACTGTAAAAAGTCAGCAGGCCTAAAAAAACTAAAAAACAACTAATAATTCTTTTCAACGCCTATTCATGCTCCTCTTGAAGATGGTGAGTATTTACCGCGACTTGCGCCGCCTCTTTCTCTGCTTCGCTCTTTTTCTGTCCAACTTTTTGCCCTAGAAAGCACCTCCTCTACACGTTTATATGTGTCTCCCTCCATTCCTCCTTTATAAAAACCGTTAAATATGTTTTTATCTACTTTTGAGTCTTGAGGAATCATTTGCAAAGGTATCTTTCTTGCTCCATTTGGTATTAACAATTCCTCTCCTGTATCAGAGAAAATCTTTGCCAGTTCCGCAATATCAAAAGAAAGATCCTTATTCTTAGCTAAAAGATGAGCAAGTGTATTCCCGTCTTTATCTTGCAATTCACCTAATTCTTTTCTTAATTTACATGATTCCTCTCCAAAGGAGAGCATATGATTTATAACTTTTTTAATTTTGTCCTTATTTCCTTGCTCGATAATTAAATGGAAAATTGTTTTACCTAAGAAATCTTGTTCAAGTAATACTTTTTCTTCTTTAGCTTTGTTCACTATAGAAAGCACAAGATCAAGATTACTATTGGGATTCTGTATGAGGCTATGCATAACCATACCATTTCGATGATGATCATTAATCTTTAATGAGCCTTTTTCAACTAACTTATATACATCATTGGGACTTAAAGTATCAACTACCACTTTTTTCTCAAAAGATCCATTTTGAAGTAAAAAATCTACTACTCCTACTTTGTTTTCATTTTTACTATTTAGCGCAATATCTAGTAAATTATTTCCTCCAGCGTCTTCAGTGCTAATTAAAGAAGTATTTTTTTTTATTAATTCTCTAATATCTTTAAGATTACATGATTGCGCTGCTTCTAAAATTTCTTTTTGCTCCGTTGCCGCTTTCATTTGCTTCGCACTTATATCTATCTTTGTATCTCCTAAGTTTATACAATATTCATCTCCTTTTGCTGTTATTAACTTAGGATTATAGATCACTGCAAGATTTTTATAGACATCTCCTTCCTCACCTATAAAAATTTCGCGTAATTTAGATTGTATATCCTTTTGTTTTAATATTATTTGTAATTTTTCTTCATCCATTGCTTCCATATATTTGAACATAGTTGGTGCATTTTCTATAGAAGGTTTATTTAATGAAATACTAACGTTTTGTAATTCTGTTGCCACGTTTTTAAGTTCTTCTGCTTCTGACGATGACGATGATGATGAGTCTTGCTCTTTTACTTTTTTGTTACCTGTAGGATTAATTTGTTCTAGTAATTTCTTAGTGCCTTCGGATAGACCCGTTTTATTAACTACGTTTTTATCTACAAATTCGTATAATTTTTTTTTAACTGGGTTCCTATTTGTATTATTAACAAAAGTCAATAAAGTTTGGAGTTCCTTCTCATTCATTTTTAGGCTTGGAGACATATCCTTTATGACCCCTTGCAATAGCGTTTGATCACCTCCCGTATCGCATAATTTTTGCATCAAATCATCAAAGGTGCTGATCTGATCCTTTGGCTTGCTTACCGAACCACCTGGAGGTGGCGGTGGTGGTGGTAATCCTTTGGGTGGAGGAGGTGGTGGTCCTGGAGGTCCTCCTCCTCCTGGAGGCGGCGGTGGTGGTCCTGAAGGTCCTACTTTTTCTGGAGACGACGGTGGTAGTGGAGGTGATGAAGAGGCACTCTCTTTTTTTTGTGATTCTTCTCTTACTCTTTCAACGGCGCTTGTAAAAACGATCTTTGTAGCAGTTTTTCTTAAATATCTTTTGATTTTTTTCAAGTTGTCAGGATTCTTAGCTCTCTGCTTTGGTTCGCTTCTATCTCTGCCATGTAAAGAGTTGATAGTATTAGTTAATATTGTAACAATACCACCACTAAGAGCAGCTGCAGATCCATAAAAAATAGGATATAGCTCTGCTAGCCCCTCTATACCTTCATGTAGACATGTAGCAATTATTATATTTAAATCTTTAGAAACCCCCATGTATATTCCCGCTGCTCCTGTTGCTATTACTACGCCTACAGCTAGGAGAACAAGAGCAATCTTATATACCGTGCTCCACTTTTTTTCACTACGAACTGAAGCTTGGGGCTCATCTTCCGATGCGTCTTTATCTTCTAATATTTTTTTGAATTCTTGCAGCTGTTCTTTAATAAAATGATCTTTATTTTCGCTTAGTATTTTATTAATTTTATCATCAAATTCTGTATCTGCTATTACTAGACCTAAGTCTAGACTTAAGTCTTTTTTAGCTATGAATGCTGCTTTCTTTAAAAGTTCTTTTAAATTTTCTTCATTTAAAATTTCTTTATCATAAGCATTCTCAGCTAATTCGACATAAGGATCAGTATTGGATGTTTCCTCTTTCATATACAAAAAACTTTATTTTAAATTAATCAGCATTTTTTATTATTCTAGTAGGTAGTTAAGAAATAACTAACATTTTTGAATTATCATCATCTATACTAAATTTTTTATAATACCATTGCTCATCTTCATCTAATTTAAATTTTCTTGTTAAGTTTTTTTCTTTATCTTTATTTAGTTGTAAATCTGATAATAATCGTTTTTGCTCTTTCTTATTTTTCTCACTATCCGGTATAATTTTAGTTTTACTCTTTAATCCTATAGCCTGATCTTTTTCATCTTTTGTTTTAGAAAAACCAGAAGATGTAGCAGGAGCACTAAAAGAACGATCTCTTGCTTTACTTGTACCCTCTATTCTAGAACGCTGTTTTGGAGCTTCTGATGGACTACTCGTAGGATTAACCCCCCTAGAAGGAGCTTCGGAAATATCACTCTTCGGCGGAGGTGAAGGAGGTACGTATCCTCTAGGAACAAGTGCACTAGACGGTGAATCCTTAGAAACACCAGGTGAACCTATTCTTGACTTATCTCCAGATCCAGAGCGCTGTTTTGGAGCTTCTGATGGACTACTCGTAGGATTAACCCCCCTAGGAGGAGCTTCGGAAATATCACTCTTCGGCGGAGGTGAAGGAGGTATAATAGTAAGCGCTCTAGAGGGAGAACGTGCTTTAGAAGAACCTACCCCACGATAACGTTCTACCAGCTGCCCTTTTCGTGTTTTTCCACTAGAAAATAAAGAAGATTTGTCACCAAAATAACCAGTTCTAAGAGACTCTGCCCTATCTTTGTCTACCTTCTTTTTTAAACCTTTCAACCAACCATAAGTTCCTAAATTATAATCAATTTCTTCATAGCGTCGCCAATTTTTATGATTTTTTGCAAAATTTTTCTCCTTATTGTTTACGTTAATTTGATGGGCACTCGTAAGACTAAAATTATCACTTTTATCTTTGTTTACCACATGACGATGATTAACTGCCATAGCATCATCATTTTTATAAATAATAGACTGTGTATGGAAAATATATTGATTTTTATCTTTGTTTTTGAAGGCTCTAACTTGCTGATCTACACTCCTCCTGCTAACAGACTTGTCCTCTAAAGTAGCACCAATATCTTTTTCTATATGAGTTTGTATCCCTTTTTTAACTGTTTCATCGTAATACTTCCACATTGCTTTAAGCTCAGGTGTATTTAAATTGGGATCTGATAGATCTAGTTCTTCTATTTTTGCCTGGTCTTTCCCTACAAGAGCACTAAGCTCATCTGCTTCTAATTCTTCGTCTAATAAAACCGAATGAGTTATTGCAAGCGATGAAAAACTCAATATACAACATAACCAGAATAAAATTACTCTGGAAAACCTAACATTTTTTTTTAGATAGTAACTCATAATCTACTTAGCGTTTTTATAAAATTCTGGTAACCATTTTTCGGGATCATCTCCTTGCATTTCAATTGCTTCCTTTGCTATCTTGGCATTACTACCACGACAAGCTAAAACTTTGATTTCATTAGTATCGGATAAATCCATCTTAGCAATCACTGAAGAATTTTGCTGTTTGATCATAAACTGCCGACTTGTTACATCGAGAGCATGTAGACACATCTCTTCTTCTTCTGAAAAATCAAAAATTGAAATAACATTTTCATATGCTGAATTGTCTGCCAAGAATATTTTAGTAGCCATCGCCTGATTGTAAATTTTCCCAACCATACTACTCCAGTTTACTTTTTCACTACTAAACGAAGCATGAGTGAGCAATATAGCATTACGTTCTTCTAAATCTTTTAGAATATAAGCAAGATTTTTTTCAAAATAAATACTGTTAAATAAGCGATTACCATTATCAACAACAAGTATCGCAGGCATCTCACTTGTATAATATTTTTTAAAACAAAATAAAATATAGCTTAAAATAGGTAAACTGACTCCCATCGGAATATCATATATTGACGTCGTATCAATAGCAAAAAGGTTATCTTCTATGGAATCTAATAAGTCATCTGTATCATTATCAAAAATATGACCAAATTCTTCATTACCACACCATACAGATAACTGCTTAATTATCTGCTCATTTATTTCTCCAAATAACTCATTGTTAAAAAATTGCGCTACATTACCTATTTTTCTATCTTCTTTAGGTAAAGCAAAAACAACATCAATCGCCGACTCTATTGCTTGCAAATATTTTTCTAAATCAGTAGGATCCGAGTATTTGTCTAATAAAAAAATAAACCAGTATTTAATAAACTCTCTAGTTTCTTCAGTATCTTCTAACAACAATGGATTAAACCTGGCAATATTTTCTTCCTTTTTATCAAAAGATAGAGTTTTGTATCTTCCACCTAAAGATCTGATGAATATCTCTGACCTATGATCAGAATCTAGATATAATGTTTTAGGATTAAATTTTAATGATTCAGATAGCAAAAAACTTAACAGCGTAGACTTACCAGAACCTTCTTCCCCCACAATAATAGTATGACCATTATTTCCAACGTGAAAATTAAAAAAATAAGGAGTCCCTGAAATAGTATTGAATAAAGTAATTGGATCACCCCACTTGCTTTTTAAAGCACCAAAAGGAAAATTATAAAGAGAGGCAAAGCCTCCTATATTAGACAAGAGCATTGAATTTTTTCGAGTAATAAAGGTAAAATTACCAGGCAACTGTGACCAAAAACAATTTTCCATATTTATATCTTCCCTGACTGCAACGATCCCCGCATCTGACAGTTTATCCCGAACAATTTTCATATTAGCAGTAAGATTTTTCAATTCATCAGCTATAATCATGATCGTTACTTGACTTGAACAAAAAAATTTCATGTTTTCATCTTGATCGTCATTATTCATCAATGATTTTAATCCTGATATTTCTCGAAACTCTTCATCTCTACTAACATTGGCAATATAGTTTTGATATTGATAAGGAGCTAAAGCTTCTTTTTTGGGAATAAAATTAACAGCCTCAGTAATAACAGATTTTATGGGTAGCTGTAAAAACTTATCTATTGCATTTAAAGAAACTTGATCAAATTTTTTAAGAGATAAAATAGCTGCAAAAAACTTATCACGATTTCTTCTTACCTCTAATGCATTATTACCAAAAGCGATCTTGTATTTCGCCAAAAATTTAGAAAGATCAGCTATCGACATCGGTATTTTCTTTTCTTCTAAGTGAATAATACTTGTAATAAAGCTCAGTATTTCTGAATGATATCCTATAGTGTCACTGTGTTTTATTCCTAATTTCACAGCACCATACTCAGATAGTACATTTAACATTTTATCAGCCATAGAAGTAAGATCTTCTGCCGCTTTTGCTAGTATTTGATCATGTTCTTTTAGTACTGGATCTATGAAGATCATCTTAAAAAAATTACTATATCCGACTTTTATCGGCATAGCAGCATGTACTAATGTAATATGTAACTCGTTAACAAATTTTCTGTCCCAATCATTAACTCTAACCCATGCATCATGTAAGCTTTGAGAAAATTTATAATCAAACTTAGGATTAGAGTCTAACATATGCTCTCTTCGCACCGTATGCATATAAAAGGCAAACTTATTATCTTTAACGTTTTTTAATATAAAACTTTTTATAACCTCTCTCATATTATTTTGTACTTCTCCTAGCGCCTTATAAGCAAACCCTTCTATTTTAATAGTCTGTAGGAGCTCTCCATTTTTGGTCAATATAGTATCCTTATCATAATGACAAGCATAAGGAATGAAATCTGGTACCGGAGAATCTAGTAGAATAGCATTGTTTTTTTCTGCTTCTTTCTTCTGCTTTTGCTTTTCCTGAAAAATTTTGATAAAGTCTAGCATCATCTATGTATTTATAGCTAATCTTACTAATACAATAATTGTAATAACAGAAACAGCGAGAGCAACTATTTTCTAGCAATCACAGTAACTTAATAGCAATGCTTACAGGAACATGATCTGAAGGCATCAAATAATCTCGAGCTTCTACAGAAATTTTAAAATCTTGAACTAAATCTTCTATTGGTGCAGTAATTAAAATATGATCAAGCCTCCTACCTCGATTAGACTTCTTCCAGTCTTTATTGCGGTAACTCCACCAACTAAAAAGCTTTTCCTCTTCTGAGTGAAATTTTCTCCCAATATCAATAAAACTTACCGAATTCATTAGATGAGAAAATTTTTCTACCTCTATTGGAGTGTGACTTACAACTTTTAGCAGTTGCTTATGAGACCATACATCATTTTCTCCTGGAGCAACATTGAGATCACCTAATAAAATCACTTTGTCACTGCTATTTTTATTTTCTTTAAACCAATCAGAAGTTGCTGATATATAGTCAAGTTTATGTTTAAATTTAACATTATTTATGGGATCTGGTTCATATCCGCCTGCAGGAAAATAAAAATTATGTAACTCTATACCTCCAGGTAATTTTACAGAGATGTGCCTAGCATGATCATTTACAAACGAAAGAATTTTTGTTAACTCCAAAGGAACTTTGGATAAAATAGCAACCCCATTATAAGAGGACTCTCCCCGAATATAAATGTATTGATATCCTAGATTTTTTATTGCTTCATAAGGAAAATCCAAATCAGCTGCTTTTGTTTCTTGCAAACATAAGATATCTGGATTTTCTATATATATAAATTTTTCTATAGTTTTTAGTCTAATCCTAATTGAATTAATATTCCAAGTAGTAATTTTAAAATTTTCTTTTTTCATAAAAGCTTATTCTTAATATGAACATAAAATTTTTATTGTTAAACCACGCAGCTTCTTATAATACTAAGCCGAATCCAGGTAAATTTAGTAAAACAGATACTAAAACTTCAATCGGATTAACGCTCACCTCTGGAGCTTTTGTATTACCCTTTATACTATATTCTGTCACTATCATACCTTCAGGTGATTCCTCATTAGAAAAAGAGGATACTATTTGATTCACTCTAAAGCTTGGAATCAAAACTCCATTGATATTTATTTTTTCATTAGCTATATCAACATATCCTTTCCCAGTAATACTAAGCAAATCACCTTTTGCATAAGCTCTATTTATCGATAATTTATGATTTAAAAATGAAAAAACAAAATGCGTGCTCAAAGTATTAAAATGCATTAGGTTTTGTTTTTTTGACGCTGCAACTAAAGCTTTAAAAGGAGATGACAATAGAAGATCCGCGATAATAGGAGTTTTTACAGCATGGAAGTCATCTATCCTTAAATGTCCTGATAAGATGCTGCCAGGGGTAGAAGTGATATAGCTTTGTCTCACTGTATGAAGCTTTGCAGAACAAGTCCCTCCTTCTATATCTCTATAAACATCAAAAGCCTTTAAAAATCTTGATGCATTCGTAGCCGAAAATGTCCAAGTATCTCTGTTTTTATAATTTTGCAGAGATATTTTTAACTTATCCTTTTTATCAATATTCATAGATAAACCACTATTTTTACATATGCGTTTATAACATTCAAAGTTTCCTATTATATTTTCAAAAGTAACTCCATTTTTCATTATTGCTTTATCTATTTGCATAGAAACAAGATATTTTTTATCTGGAATATCTTGATTTTGTTTTTTGCCTTTCATAAATTGTTGGTATACGCCTACATTTGACAAATGTAAGAGATTTGCTTTATCAAACTTGACTCTGGGACCTTGTAATTTTATATCAAGCTTTTCATTATCTGATAATATACTTAAATTAACCAAAGTTTCTGCATATTGTATATGAGAGTTAAAGCTTACTAAACTCAAGTCTGGTGTAAGCTCTAAGCTTGATTTAATATCTACATCTTCAGCAGTTAATTGGAATTTGTTAGTTTTCCAGTTACTGTCTCCATTTTTCGTCATTTCAAAATTGAAAAACGCATCCCCTTTATCTTTTTCTAACCCTATATCAGGTATAGTGAATCTAGTATCATCTAAATTAAGTTGTAAAATAATTTTTTCTATCGAATCTTTATTCATATACATGAAGTTAGTTAGCATCTCGCCTTCTTTAATGTTCAGCTTTCCTGCAAATAACTCTTCAAACTGCGTATTAGGACCTATATAACTATTAATGACTAGCCTATTATCAAAATATTCATGACCTTCCAAATGACTCATCCACTCCAACCTAGAAGGCTGATCGTTAATAAGAATTCTTCCAATAAGAGAAACTACTTTATCTTTAATTTTTATATCAACATCACCCTGTTTTATATATAAGAAATCAGCAAATGATATATCAAGATCATCAATATGACCTAAAACATCTATATTAATATTTTCTTGCTTAAACTCTTTGGCTAATGGAATTTCTACTAGAATTTTTGCTTTTGTCCTCCCACCAGTTTCTTGTATCTTAACTTTTCTCTCGTTGAATTTTTTTATATTCTTCTCTCCCATTAAATGAACAAAATCCTTAACTCTCCCCTCTGCATTTACTTTAATTAGCAATGGTATAGACTTTTCTTTGTAATTTATTTCAATTGAACTATCATAAATTTTTGACTCTATAATATCTGCTTCTTTAAAAGTAATTATAGCTTCATGGTAATTCAACTTTGCTTTTCCTCTAATATTAGTGATAGTCTCAAAGTTATTTGAGTATTTTAAGTCTAAATCTTTGAAGCTAAATGACAATAAAAAATCTTCTGGTTCGATATGAGAAAGTTTTTCAATATTTAAAGCCGCATCAAGATCATCAACATAACCACGCTTAATAGCAGTAATCAGCCAAGTTCTAGTAACCTTATTAACACCATAAGGCCATAACATAGGCACATAAGTCAAATCTATGTTATTACTTTTAATTTTAAGTTTAGCGCTACTATCCTTGAGTAGCTCTCCTTTGTGGTGTGTTATCGATCCACTCATATCAACTACACCTTTGTTCTCATTAAGAGCAATATGAAATTTTTTTAAGAAAAGCTCTTTCTCTCCCTCACTCTTTAGTGATAAAATAAAATTTTTCAGAAGATTGCTATTACTACTATCTTGGCTATTTATATTAATACTTAAATCACCTACAGGATTTTCTTTGCTTAAAATATAATTTAAATTGCCCTGTATCAATAAATGTCTATTAGCTTCATAGAGTACAGGCATATTATATTGTATAGGAACTAATTTTGAACATATCCACAAAGGAAAATCTATCAACTGCAGTGATAAAGATGATTTTTTATTTTCATTTGTAGATATTAATTTAATAATACTTACTTGATTAGAATGGGTAATTTTTAATGTAATATTATAAATATTATTATTATAAGATGAATGTTCTTCGATTTTATAAGTTAAATCCTCCCGTATTATTACCGCATTTTTAACTTCAATATTATTCAAGTAAAGAAAAGAATTGCGATTTAATAATTTAGAAGTTTGCTTTAGCCATTTAAATATACCTAATTCAAATTTCTTGTTATTTGTTTTGTCTTTAGCTGCAGGAATAAAGTTTAAATCTGATGCAGCATTATTTAAATTTAGCTTAAAATCTTCAATTTTGACATCTATTGGAATTGATAAATCATAAAAGAATCGAGAAACATTTAATCTTAAAAAGATACCTTTCACCGATAATAATGTTTCTTTATTTTTTGTATTTTTTATATTAATAGAACCTCTGAAAATTATATTCCGATCTTTAGCGTACTGAATATTAGTATTACTCCAGTCTAGTACATAATCATTACTATATTGCAAACTTGAATCCAGATAATGAATTTTTTTCTCCTGGTTATCTGATAACCATAAATACAAATAGCCAACAAACAGCAGCAGTAGAGTAAAAATTATGCCAACGAACCAACTAATATACTTAATAAATTGTTTAATATTATTCATTAAAATCGTAGGTAGATATTTAGAAATTATTCTATATTATTACTTGCTGATGCGCAAATTTTTTATCTAAATTATACAATGTCAGGAACAAATAGGTTTATTCATTTAAGAGTCCATAGTTCTTACTCTCTTCTGGAAGGAGCTATACATATATCCGATCTTATCAATAATTGTAAAAAACAACATATGCCAGCTGTAGCATTAGCTGATAAAGATAATTTGTTTGCAGCTCTTGAGTTTTCTATTCAAGCAACAAGAAATGGTGTTCAACCAATTATAGCAATAACCTTACAATTTGATTCAGAACAGCATAATAGTAGCTCTAATAATAATTTTGACCAAATATTACTTATTGCAAAAAACAAAGAAGGATATCAAAATCTATTGAAACTTGCTAGCAAGATATATCAAGAAGGCAGTAATAATTGTATAAAATTCGAAGATTTATCCCTTTACGCACCAGGATTAATTCTACTTACTTGCGGACAATATGGTACTGTGGGGAAACTGTTATTAGAGGGAAATTTTGATCTTGCTGAAAAATATCTATTAAAACTAAATTCTATCTTCAAAGACCATCTTTACATTGAATTAATGAGACATGGACTACCTGAAGAAGAGCAGATAGAAAAATCTTTTGTCCAACTAGGGCTTAAACACAATATTCCTTTTGTAGCAACAAACAATGTATATTTTTTAGACAAAACTATGCATCAAGCACACGATACTTTGTTATGCATAGCAGATACTTCTTATTCAACTGAAGAAAATAGACGCAAATCTTGTTCAGAATATTATTTCAAAACGTCAGAAGAAATGATAGAGCTATTTGCTGATATTCCAGAAGCAATTACAAATACTATCACAATAGCAAAACGCTGTTCAGTTAAAGCAGATGAACATGAAATAATTTTTCCTGAATACAATGTTAGTATCGGTAAAACAGCCGAGGAAGAACTAAAGATTCTATCTTTGCAAGGACTAGAAAAAAGACTAGAACAAATTAACACCACTGACCCTAAGAATGAACTAGAGAAAAGAAAGAGAGAACAAAAATACAGAGATCAGCTTCATTATGAGCTTGGTATAATTATTCAAATGAAGTTCTCCAGTTATTTTTTGATAGTATCTGATTTTATTAGATGGGCGAAAAAACAAAATATTCCTGTAGGACCAGGTAGAGGGTCAGGTGCAGGATCATTAGTTAGTTGGAGTCTAGACATTACTGACGTAGACCCAATAAGATTTGGTCTTATTTTTGAAAGATTTTTGAATCCCGAAAGAGTTTCAATGCCAGATCTAGATATCGATTTTTGCCAAGAGAGAAGAGATGAAGTAGTAAATTATGTTTGTAATAAGTATGGTAGAGATAGAGTTGCTCATATCATTACTTTTGGTAAGCTACAAGCCAGAGCAGTAATCAGAGATGTAGGAAGAGTCTTGCAGCTACCTTACAATGTCGTTGATAGAATTGCAAAAATGGTTCCATTTAATGCAGTCAATCCAGTAACTTTAGCTCAAGCAATTGAAATAGAACCAGAGTTAAAAAAAGCTAAGAATGAAGATTCGCAAATACAAAAATTATTGGATATTTCTTTGCAATTAGAAGGATTGCATAGACACGCATCTACCCATGCAGCTGGAGTAATAATATCAGGTAAGAATATAGTAGAATTAGTACCTACTTACAAGAATACTAAAACTGATATGCCAGTTATTCAGTATTCAATGAAATATGCAGAGGCCACTGGATTAATAAAATTTGATTTCCTAGGGCTCAAAACCTTAACAATAATATCTAAATGCCAAGCATTAATTAAACACGTAGAGAAAGATTTTAATATAAGCAATATTCCGTTTAATGATCAAAAAACTTTTGAAATGCTCTCTAAGGGTCAGTCCATAGGAGTGTTTCAATTTGAAAGCAGTGGCATGCGACTTGCTATTAGCAAAATGAAACCTGATTCAATAGAGGACATCATTGCTTTGGGCGCCTTATATCGTCCTGGCCCAATGGATAATATCCCTCTATATATAGACTGCAAGCACGGTAAAGCTAAGCCTACTTATTTACATCCTAAATTAGAAAAAACTCTAAAAAAAACTTTTGGTATTATTATTTATCAAGAACAAGTACTTGAAATAGCAAGAGTTTTAGCAGGATATAGTCTCGGAGAAGCAGATTTGCTTCGACGCGCTATGGGAAAAAAAATTAAAGGAGAAATGGATGCCCAACAAGAAAAATTTATCGAAGGAGCAAAAAATAATGGTATTCCAAAAGAGCAGGCTGAACATATTTTCAATCTAGTAGCAAAATTTGCTGGCTACGGCTTTTGCAAAGCTCATGCTGTATCATATGGAATAGTTTCTTACCAAACTGCGTATCTAAAAGCTAACTATACTATTGAATTAATCACATCGATTCTTAATACTGAAATATATGATACCGATAAAATAAATCATTTTATTAGCGAAGCTAAAAATTTTGCAATTGAAATTTTGCCAGTAGATATCAACAAATCTCATGAAGTTTTTATAATTACTAAAGAAGAAGGTGTAAAAAAATTATTATATGCACTAGGAGCCGTAAAAAATGTTGGCTTTGACGCTATGGAAAAAATACGCTGTGAAAGAGAGAAAAATGGTAAGTATTTAGATATTTTTGATTTTGCTACAAGAATAGGATCAGAATTAAATAAACGACAATTTGAATATTTAATTAAATCAGGAGCTTTTGATTCTATCCATAATAATAGAAAACAACTTTTTGACTCATTAGATATTATTATCAATTATGTTGCCGCTAATAATAATGATATAAATAATAATCAAATTAGTTTATTTACTGAAAATTCAGAGTCATTTAGACCAAAACTGATGGAGACTCCTGATTGGAAACATAGAGTCAAGCTAAATAATGAGTGTAATGCAATCGGCTTCTATCTATCTGAACATCCACTAGATCCATTTGAAAAATATCTAAGATCAAATAAAATTTTTGACGCACAATATATCAGAAATGAATTACAAACAGGAACTATAAGATTAACTATCGCGGCAATACCAGTAACAATCAAAAATAGATTTTCTCCTAAAGGGAGATATATTTTTACTTCAATGTCTACTCCAACAGGAATGCTTGATATCACTATATTCAACGATCAAATTCTAGAAAATAATCGAGATAGCATATACTCAAAAGTACCACTTGTTGTCGACACAGAAATTCAAAAGGATGGTGAAATGGAAAGAATTACAGCTTTAAATATTATGCCATTAGATAAATACTTGATTAATAAAGAGCAAAATATTATTATAAATATACAAAATCAAGAACACTTAACTAAAGTCAAAGAAGTGCTTAGCATTTCGGAGAATACAGCAAATCAGCTAAAAGTTAAAGTAACCATAAATAATAAAGAAGTAATAATAGAATTGCCTAAAAATTATTACATAGATGTAATGAATGAAAATTTTGTTGCTTTACCAGAAGAAATATTAAAAATTAGCTAAAATGTTACACTTAAAAACCACTCAAAAAGAATTTGTTCAAAATAATAATGATAATAAAGCCGAAATACACTGTGATGCAGAACAAATAATATTATTTATCAGCCCTAAAGTAGATAATTCCATACAAGCATTTTTTTTAGAGCAAGCACATCAAATACAGATAGAATACTCAAATGTACACAACGTAATTCTTCAACCCTTTCTCTACATCACTCTTTCGGAAATTATTAACTCACAACAAATAATTAAAAGCGCGAATAATATTTTGCATCAAGTGCAAATTAATCTACATGAAGTATATGATAATTTTTATAAACCAGTTTATAATTTATGTGAAAACACAATTCTAGAAAATAGCGCCTTCATCAATATTATTGAGTGTAGTACAGACAATCTTTCTCAGATGGTAGAATTATGTAATAACAAATCACTATCATACCAGCAACTTATTGATTGCAACATTGATAAAACCAAAGATAAGTGGTCTGAATTTCTTAATATTTTCCAAGATAATCTTACTGGTTTTGATTTAATTGATACGAGTACTTATAGTATGTTTCTAAATAAAACAATGGAAGAAGTAAAATGGCATGGTGATGATTATTCATGCACCTTTTAGTTAGCTCTATAGTCCTTCCATCTCCTAGAGTTCCATATCATCACTCATCTAAATCATCATGAGTATGCTGCTTATACTCGCCTATAAGCTTTGCTATTTCTTTTGTAATCATCGAATAATCAACGATAGTGCTAGCTTTGGTACTAGATACTTTTTCATTAGAATCATGATTCTTTATAAATGAGTTGTATAATGCACCTAAACCTAAGTTAATTCCTGTAGCCACCAGCATATTACTAAGGAGTAAGTTACTAACTAAAAAAATCACCCCATCTATACTTAATTCTTGTAACAATGGAGTAGTCATACAATTACATGATTTATCATTGCAGAAATTTAACTGCACATCCCAAGCTACTGTCACAATAGCTGCAGGGTATTTTAGTGAAGCAGGTAGAAAATTCGTTGCCCCTATAATAGATAACACGTTTTTAGGATATATATTCTGCGAAACACTAAAAAGCTTATTAACGACAATATTAGTGATAGTATTATTAACCATAATCACCCCAACATTTTTATTACATTAATATTAACTACTATTTAAGTTTAATTAAAAAAGATTAATGAGAAGTTAATTTTTTTACGGAAATAATTTACCCTGTCCTTATTATCTGGATTTATATATTTTTATGTATTATATATAAAAAAATTAAATATTGCGTAACTAAAATGAATAATAAATGTAATAATGTTGAATTATATTCGTGTATTGCCCAAGTAGTAAATGCTTATAAAATTATTAGAAGCCATTTAGATACTGCAATAAAATACAATCTAATACATAACCATGATCTGTATGAAGTAAATTTAGAGTTTGATAACTCTGATACAGGGTATTTAATGTTTCAAAATCCTAATTTATATCTTATAAATTCCACCACAAACACGTGCACTCTTTTTTCCTCACCAGAAATTTCGCTACTTGGTTATGAATTTTTACTATTCAGGTTAATATCCTCTGACCATCCAAGATCATTTCCTCCGAATACTTTTATATCTTTTGACAAAGATATCTCAATAAAACAAAGCTATAATAAAAAAGATCTTATAAATATATTTGAATATAAATACGATAGAGAGGAAATACTAACAACTTACTATATAGAGCCAGAAAATAGTAAAATTATAAATCCAGTAGCAGAAAAAATTTTTGATGCTCATGTCCAAGATCTCTGCACAATAATAAAAAATGTATTGAATGACCACCCAGAACAACACTTGTTAATGTTAGAATTTGTAAATGAAGAATATATAAAAGATAAAGCTTGCAGTATCCGTAATATCGACTCAAATCAAGATATAAAAAAGCAAATATGTCTAGAAACTTTCCAGCTAATTTATGAACTAAGCTCCTCTGGAGACTTATGTACTCATTCATTTATTCCTTTTTAATGTGCTTTTTTTACAACTAATTAGAATATAATTATTAGTATCAAATAAAATATATTGACTAATGTACAAGTTAAATTAAATTAACTTTTTCATTAATTAAATAATAGTAATAATAATGACAAATAAAAACAATAAACATATAGGTGCTATAGTAGATCTTGGCTCTATAAAAAATTCAATGACTGTGAAAGACCTTAATTTACACAGCAAAGAAATAAGAGTGCAAAAGCAAGCATTCAAAGATAGAAGCAACAAGAACCCTGCAACTAAAGCTTATAATAAAATAGACAAATCAGTTACAAATTTATTAGAATTACAACTAGGGACATTAACTTACGGATTTGAAGAAAACTCCAATTCTCCTTTAACTACAAATTCAGGATCGAAAGGATATGTACAGTTTGTTCACAATCCAATCTATTCCCAAGATACATTAAGTAAAAAAGTAGAATCATTTTCTTCTAGAACTAATGATCTTGAAAATTACAAATTTGTAGTACTAAATTCTACAGTTAGCATAAAATTACAACAAGGATATCAATTTGTTTATGATCAATTTGGTGAAACCACTGAATTATCACCTGTTTTACATTTTGAATACAAAGATGATTCATACAATGAAATATTACAACTTGGTGAAGACTTTAATATTAACCCTGAAGCAGAAGAGCTATATAAGGCAGCTATAAAAGACAGCCAATATGCTATGAAAAAATCAACTTTTGCATACGCACATCAGTGTAAACAAATGAAACTTACAGATGAAAATCAAGCGCAAAAAATCTGTGTTTCAGAAAACAGTGATGCTACGGACTCTGATGAAGCAATAAAAATTGCTAACTGCATTATGTTATTTAAATTAACAAAAACTCCTGGTTACTGTTCCCCTTTAAATGAAGCAAACAGCAATACTGAAAACGATCATACTCATCCCCTTGGCGAATTTCCAGAAGGAGGAGGAGAATTTTAAAGCCATTGCGCTATATAAAACAAACAAGAGGCACTATTAACATGCCTCTTGTTAACTAACCCCATATAATAATAATATCTAAATGCCTCACTATAACTCTTACGACAACAAATTATCTTTAACCGTATTTAATCAAGAGTCAAAATTAAAGAATATTCTTGGTAGAATTAAAGCAAATCCTACTAATTACAAATTAAGACTTGAAGCCGCTAAGATATTATGGGATACAGAACACCAAAAAGATGCAGAAAATCATCTACAAGTAGCAATAGATAACTCACATACAGAGTCAATGCTGTTTTATGTAGAAAAACTTATTAATAGCGAATATGCAGAGCAAGCCATAATAAGAGCAGAAGAATTATTAAATAAAATACAATCTCTAAAGCTTACAAACGGACAAAAATGTTACGTAGAGTACTATAAAATATTGATAGACCTCAAAACAAGCAGTGACGGAAAGAAATGTCAAAGTTTTTCTGAACTCCACAACTTAGCTGAAAAAAATTTTATTCCGGCTATAATTGCAGCTGCGCAAATTCGTATGGAAGGACTTCATGGATGCAAAAAAGACTTAGCAGATGCTGCATATTATCTTGAAAAAGAACAAACCCCTGAAGCCAAATTTCTCCTTGGAGAAATGAAAATAAAAATGTACGATTCTACATCTAAAGAAGATGGACAAAATCTACTCATTGAATCCGCAAATGAAAATTATATTTTTGCACAAAATTTTGTTGGATTAAGCATGCTTGAAGGCATTAATGGTTTTGACCAAAACATAGACTCCGGAATAAAATATCTTAAAAATATTATACAATATAAAGAGTTTTATAATGCTAAAAAAGCTGTTGCTGATCTATATTATAAAGAAGGTAAGTATAAAAATATAGATATGGCACTAAAAATATACGAACAGCTCTTCGAAGATACAGACTGCCCTAAAATCAGTTTTTCCTTAGCAAAAATATATTTAAATTTAGACGATACTCATGTACCTAAAAATTTTAAGAAAGGAAAAATTTACCTTGATCACTCTGCTAGCAAAGGAGAAAAAAATGCACTATTTCTGAAGTTAAAGCTAGAAAGCGATTATGGGATATATAAAGTAGACTCATGGTCTTATCCACTAGATCATCTTTATAATTGGTATTTCAAAATACCACAAAATTATTATGTGAATAATCCTCACGCGTTCGAAAAAAAACTCCTTGAGCACTCTAGTTTATTAGATGATCACCCAGAATCAAATTTTGTTTTGTGTCAATATTATTATGAAACTGAAAGATCAGATCAAGCAAAAAAACACTGTAATAAAGCTATAAATACTGAGGCTAATAGCAAAGGGAAGGTTTCTTATTTATACAGCCTCATATATCAGGAAGAGATAGAGATTGCAGAAGAATTAGCTCAAGATGCTACTGCTCTTAGAAATGAAAAAATAAAGCATTTAAATGATGCTTTATCCAAAGGAGAGTTTAATAAAGTCATTTCGTTTACTGACTATATTAAAAACAATAGATATAAAGAAATTAAATTAGAATTAAATAAGTATCTTAAATCTTTACCAATAGAAGCAAATGAACATTTTCAAATAAACCAACTGCTTCTGGAGTACGAATACTGTAAAGATGCAATAAGTAACTTAGATCATTTATATTCTACAGAGCCTTCTTTAGATAGCCATAATCCACATACTATGTTTCTTTATGGACATATAATATGCTTTAAAGATCAAGACCAAGGATGCAGCACAAATAAATTTTGTGACGTGGAAGGGGTACAATTTTTAAAATACGCCCAAAAGATGGGAGTACAAGAAGCTGAAGACGATTTAGTATTACTTTAATTATTGGCCGCATAGTGCTCATATGTTAATTAACCATAATGAATACAAGTGAAAGCTACTAAGTATATATGTTATATTGCAGTGCTATTAATGATAAATTCTGCGTATGCAGAAAAAGTATATTTTAAAATTGTAGGCCCTTCCTATACAAGTCTAAAAATAAACAAACAAAATAATAGTAAATTTACTGAAATAAATTCTAAATTACAAACAAATGCTTCTATTTATTTGGGATATCATTTTTTAAGAAACATTGATTTAGAAATAAGCTTTTCTACTCACAATTATTATTTAAGACAGATGAATAGAGTATCTTCTCAGCACACGCATAGAGTTACTACTCCGTCAAATATAAATCATAATTTATTTGCATTTGCATTTGATAATGGTCCAGATAATGATCCGTTTTGCTGGGATGATCTGGGAGTAGAGGGATTTAAAACAAAAAAACAAATCTGTAACTCAGCAAATATTTCTCACAATTTATTTGCATTTGCATTTGATAACGGTCAAAATAATGATCCATTTTGCTGGGATGATCTGGGAGTAGAAGGATTTAAAACAAAAGAGCAAATCTGTGGGACGAGTACAACTGTAACCACCACAAACACACAACAAACTAATATAAGTGTATCCAGCCGGATGTATACACTCGTGCCAGCAGTGCGCTTTAAGCCTCCTTTGCTACAAACAAAATTATTTACCCCTTATATCTCAGCAGGAGCAGGAATTGCTATTTCCCGCAATAAAATCAGCAGATCGTTCAGCTCAGGAGCTCCCACACAATTATTTACAAACACTACTAAAGCTCTGGCTCTTGAGTTTGGAATTGGTACTCATATTCATATCACAAGAAGAATCAGCCTTGATATTGAAGCTAAGTATTTTAACTATGGTACTCATGAATTTATTCCTGGTAGTAGAGCATCAATTAATGGATATCGTATTGGCGGTGGCCTTACTTTCTTTTTCTAAAATTGTTAAAGCACAAGTTCTTCTGTCAAGCTCCTAGCTATGTCTGCTATAAACTGAGAAAGAGCTATTAATATATGTTCGAATTCTTAGTTTCTTTTATAGTGGGTTTAAGATAACTTGAGATAAACATGCTCCATATATTTAATACTTTGAAAAATAAGATGAATATTGAACATACAAGATACAGATCACCAATCAGCTTCGTTGCAAATGTGTACTCTGCATTTATTGCTTATATATTTTACAAACACCAAAAACTTGAACCTATTTCAAAATTTAATAAAACTCTTATCCAAAACTAGTGTTCCTAATATCTGACTCTTCTATGCTATTTTTACTATCAGGGTCCAAAAATTTTTTACAAATAATACTATTTCACAGTCGATTTATACAAAAAAGGGGCGCTTGAAAAAACAAGTGCCCCTAGAAAATTTAAGCTTTTTAAAGATAATTTAGAACTTAATCTTAGTACCTAGAATTAAAGCTACACCTTCACTCTTACCAGAATTTTCTCCTGAGAATGCAGTTGTACGGCGAGAATCTTCAATTAAAGCTGTTGCTGCCGCACCTGATGCTGCGCTAGAAAGCAGTGGTGTATCAGTAAAGCCATTACCAATATTAGTACCACCTCTATTTTTACCATCTAGATGTACATAAGTTACTTCAGCATAAGGCATTAAACCTGGAGCCCAGTGATAATCTACACCTGCAGAAATAGCATATGCATCATTTTCATGTTTTTTAGAATACATACCAGTTAAACTTCCATAAAACTTATTGAATTCTGCACCTAAACCTAAGGTTAAGAACCATGCATCTTTATTGTTTGTTTCTCTGAAATCATCTGTTTTACCAAGCCATGCAAAAGATGCTGCTGCTGCAAATTGTTTGTAATGCCATGTACCACCTATTCCTATCGCTTCGGTATTACGAACATTTAAAGGTACAGTACCTATAGAATCAGTTGTTAGTGTATTTCCTAAATTCTCAAGCGGAACTCCACTCAAAGCGCTAGTACCTCTTCTCACTTTCCCATATTCTCCAAATATCGCTGCCTTGACCATATGATCTTTCTGTATTCTTCCTTCCCAGCTAATACCACCAGATATTGCATCATGTTCTTGGAATGTAGTAGTGTTAGTTGTATTTATAACAGGATTTCTTGCTGCATTATTTGCTACATCAGGGATATAAGAAATTCCTGCTTGAAATCCTTCGTACATTGGTGAAATATAAGTAATCTTTCTTGATTTTTCACGTACATCATGGAATGTTACTCTAGTTGGCTGTGAAGCATCTCCAGGAATTAACTCAATTGCGGATGGAACATTGTATAGATCATTTTCTAAAGGCATTGCAGGATTTAAAATAAAGTTACCATATCCTGTAGTTGGCGCAGTGCGTATATATTTAAACCAATCACCATTAACACCACCTGTTGCAGCCGCAATACTTCCTGCACCAAGAGTCATCTGATCAGCAGCACCATCGTTACTTCCTAGTTCCAAACGTCCCATTGATTTATCTTCCATAAAAATATATGTTCTGCTTAGATAACGGCGCGCAGAGTTAGTATTAAACTGAATTGTTGGTGATATACCAAGATGAGCACCATATTTTAATCCCTGAGAAGTTCTACCAGTAGCTTCCAAGAAAATATGTGCTTCTGTATCAAATGCTACATCTTTATGATTTGGAGTTAATGTTGCAGTTGCACCAGAAGTATTAAAAATTGAGCTCACAGTAGTTCTTTTATATTTTCCACTTTGTGCTGCAACACCTAGCTGCGCATCTGCTGTTCCTCCGAATTTAATTTCTAGTCCTTTTTCCATCATGCCATCCGCAAATGCATTTGTTGCAAGCAATGACACGAGGGCTGTAGTTGTTAATAGTTTTTTCATAACAATTTATTCCCTTATTATTTAGTTAAACAAAATTAATTAAGCCCACTAAAACTTAATTAAAGATTACCATTTGGCATCCATATTCTCTCTATTATATAGGTTCATTAACATTTTAAGCAAGCAACGCACTTATAAATCATCCTCTTAACCCACATTATTTTTATTGCTTGTGTTATAATTACAATAAAATTTTTATCTCTGTATTCCTCTTGGAGTTAGCTTTCTTGCCTTTGTTTCCGCTTTTGCATCATCTATATTTTCTATTTTTACTCCCTTTAACAAAGATATATTTTTGATATTTTTAACTTTATCCATCTCGATAAATTCTACTAAACTCTTGATTTCATCATTAGTAATCACTCTTACTTTATCTAACACGATCTCTTGATCTTTTCTAAAGGAAGATACTAGACTAAGCAATGATTTTTCATCTATCATAACTCCTGTCATATCTAACTTACCTGGAATTTGTACTTCTTGAAATTTACTATCACGAATTATTGCCCCCTTCATTGAAAATCCATCTTCTTGATTACCCAATACTGCCCTAGAAAAATCGAAACCCTTGCATAAAATGTTACTTAGAGCAGGAATGTTAAAATTACGGAAACACCTATTTTGATAAGCGTCTTTAGCTATTAAATCCTTGGTATCTTTTACAAGTTCTATACACTCCAATCCTAAATCTTTAAGTGGTTGCTGTTTTGTTCCTAACTCTGGAAGCTGCTGATTTTCATATGGTTTATTGCCAACCTCCATAAGCTTATCAATTTCCTTCTGAGCATGTTTTCTCCTTATAAACCCTGGTAATAGTTTTATTATTACATTACCAGCGAGATTAGCTATAGTCTTTAAAGCTAAACTTCGTAATTCCTGAGATTTTAAAGCAGTCCATACTATTTTGCCTACTCCGCACCCTTCTTTATATTGCCTTAATGCTTTTGTAAATAGCTCAAAATTTTCTGGATTAGCAAGTAAATCAACCACTTTATTGCCATCTATACTAATTCCAGTATTATCCTTTACCATCTTATTTATTATTTTTGTTAGATAATCTTTGTTTTCTTGAGCAAAATCCTGCAAATCAGAAATAAGACTACTATTGCTTTTTAGCAATTCCAAAGAAATATCAATGGTATCTTTTAATGCTGCTATTTTTCTCCCATCGGACTTATCCACATTATTTGGACTATCTTTAGAAGTTAGAACTTGCACTTTCTCAGCAAGCTTAGCAAAAGAATCAAAATTTCCTACATTTAGTAATGATCTAGCATTTTTAGCAACCACAGAAGTAGCAAAACTTTCTATAACTTTCTTTATATCTTCAGACGCAATTCCTAAAGTGTTCTCGTTATCCTTGATCAATTTATCAATTACTGGATTACTTGTTATTAACTCTCCTGACAACTCCTTCAAAAAATCTTCATCTAATAACTTATGAGTGTGCTTTGAATCTAGTAAAGGACTTGCTTCTTTTAAAATTGATGCCACTTGAATTGGAGATTCAGCAACCAACTTTCGTATTTTATTAATCTTTTCTAAATTTTCTACTGCTATTGGAATAAAATCTATTACCCCCTTAATCAAATCCTCACGAGCTTTCACTATACCTTGAGCCTCCAGTTGTTCTTGCATTACAACACTTGAAGTTAAAAATACTTTTAGGTCTTCTTGTCTTGAAGTCAAAATATCTGTGATTGCTTTTCGAGCTGCACTATTTTCTGCAACTGTCTCAAATAAATGAATTTTTGTTTCTAACTCTATAGTACCAGGCGTCTTTATAAGATCTCCAATAAATTTATCTAATTTTTTATAACTTCCTTTATTGGCAAATATTTCTAACAGATTAGATTTGCCTTTATCTTTAGATTGTTGCAAAGCTTCCCATATTTCAGGCCTTGCAAGTAAATTTTTTACAGCGTCACTCCGTAAAGCTTTATTCTTTTTATTCTTGTCAGCAAAGATTTTTCTTATAGAATCTTTTATACCGAGATTTTCTTGAACTAGTTTTTCTATAGTATTAGCTAACTTGTATGTTTTTATAATACTACCAAACATCAAGCTACCAGCAGATAACCCTCTACTTAGTGAGGTTCTATCACTTAAAACTTTACTGGGAATCCTTACTAAACTTGGAATAATCTTAACTAATAACTCTAGAGATTTATCTTCTAATTCTCTTGTGTGCTTCAATGCTAAATTAGCACCACTTTTTGATAACCCTTGACCTTTACTCTTTTTTTCTTTTCTTTCTGATGTTACATCAGCCTTACTTTTTGTTACCGGCTTTCTATTTTTTTTCTGTGACTGACTAAGAAAACTTTTCATTACTTACCTTTAATAACTAACAAGAATAATATTAGTTGATGAAAGTTAATATTAAATTAATTATTCATTAAATAGTAAGCATCGAAAATAAGCTCTATTTCCTTCCATCCCTTGTTGCCATGATATTTTTCTTCAGGCAAATTTTTTATAGGACTAGCCATATAAGCAGCTCTGATCAAGCTTTCTTTAAGAGTAAAATAAACACTAGCATGTTTTTGCGGGTAAGAATTATCATTTAAAGTAATTACATTTTTAACCTGCCCATCCATACCCATATCAACCCTGATTTTGATTACTATTTCCTTAGGAGAAAAATCTAAAATAATTGGATTGACAAATTTTCTTTCAATTTGTGACTTAATATTATCCTTCTCAGAAATAGTTAATGGTAGATCATCCTGATACTCTTTATTAGAGCTACCCTTACTATTAGTTTGAGTATGATTTTTCTTTTTAGGACTGTCTCCTGATTTTTTATCTAAATCTTTGAGTAAGTTATCTAATTCACTAGCTTTCTCTTTTTGTACTATTTCCGCTTGTTTTACTGCATGTTGTACTGGCAATTTGTCCTTCTTTTTCTTCAACTCCATAATTTCTTGTGTAGATTGTTCTTTTGTCAATTCATTAGTGTTAATTTTTGAATTAACAGCAGCTCTAGAAGTATTTTGTGTATTAGTATTAAGAGATGTTTTTACAGATTGGTTTTGCTTAGTTTTTTTCAATGCTACCTTAGCATTTTGTAGGTTTGTAATTTGAGAAGTTCTAACCAAATCAACAGTTACTATCTTCTCGTGCTCTATTGATTTATGACTATAAGGAATACCAATACAAAATAATGCTATGAGTAAAATATGGGATATAATAGAATATAGCAGCCCTATTTTCATATAGTTATTCTACATCAGTCACTAAAGACACTTTTGAAAAACCAGCTTTATTTATAAGGCTTACTACTTTTATAATCTTGCCATAATTTGTTGATTTATCTCCCCTAACAAATAATCTAGTATCATATTTTTCACGAGTAATTGCTTTTAATTTTTTAACAATCATCTCTTGTTTTATACTATTATTGTTAATATAAGCATTGCCAAACCTATCAACCGTAATTGCTATTGGCTCATCTTGTCCTTGAAGAGGGCGAGCATTAGACTTAGGTAGATCTACATTAATTCCACTAACCAACATAGGAGAAGTTATCATAAAAATAATTAATAATACTAACATCACATCAACTAGTGGAGTAACATTAATGTAATTAATAACATTCTTGTTTGCTGTTTTATAAAATTTATTCAAGTCACTCATTAATATCTGCGTCTAATCTGTGAGATAATATAGAACTAAGTTCTGTAGCAAAATTAGCTAATCTGTTTTCTATTTCATGAATTTTTGCAGTTAATATATTATAAAATATTAGAGCTGGAATTGCAGCCAACAATCCCAAAGCCGTAGCAAGTAAAGCTTCAGCAATGCCAGGAGCAACAACCGCAAGAGAAGTATTCTTTGATGCCGCAATAGATTGGAAACTATGCATAATACCCCAAACAGTACCAAGCAAACCAATAAAAGGGGCCGCAGAAGAAATAGTGGCAAGATAACTTAAGTTTTTTTCTAATGCACCAATATGCTTATTTTTAGCAGTAAAAATGATAGTATCAATTTTATTTTTAGCTTTGTCAGCATTTTTATTTGTTAAAATTTTCCCATATTCATTCATTGCAGAAACAAATACATGCTCTATCGGCGAAGAAACAGAATTTTTCAATTTATTAAATAAAGAAGCAATGTTATCTTCACTAAAAATATGTTCAAAATTATTAATTTTTTGTTTTACCTTACGTAAGCACAAATATTTGTCTATAATTATTGCCCAAGACCAAATTGATGCTATAAATAAAAGTAACATGATGATTTGCACAGTAAAATCTGCACCAGAAATTAAACTGATTAAGGATTTTGTGTTTGAAATAGAATTTACTGTAACTTGCGCTGTCATGAGATTATTAGTCCGTTATTTTAAAGTTTTTAAGCATCGTTGTTTAATACACAATAACATCATAATATAGTAATTAATTTTAAATATCAATTTCTGTATATATTCTAATATAATACATTTTTTATATTCTGAGTAACAATGTTTAAAGATTTAGATAATTTTAAAAAAGTAAAAACAATATTCAACATCTTAAAAGAAGCTGGCGCCGAAAGTCGCTTTGTAGGTGGTTGTGTTAGAGATTCTATAGCAAACAAAGAGATAAGAGATGTAGATATTGCAACAACTTTAGTACCAGATCAAGTAGAAAAAATATTTGCTAACAAAGGTTTTAAAACTTTAGATATAGGAAAAAGCTTTGGTACAATTACTATAATTATTGATGAATACCCTTATGAAATAACTACTTTACGTAAAGATATAGAAACAGATGGAAGAAGAGCAACATCAATAGAGTATACCGATAATTGGGACGAAGATGCTCTGCGCAGAGATTTCACTATCAATGCTATGAGTTACTGCCCTTACCAGCAAAAACTATATGATTATTTCGGTGGTGAAAATGACTTAAAACAAGGAATTGTAAAATTTGTTGGTGAACCAGAAGAAAGAGTACAAGAAGACTTTTTAAGAATAATGAGGTTTTTCCGATTTTATACCTACTATGGGAAACACCATAGTATAGATAAGGACTCCCTAGATGCTTGTATTCAATACGCTGAAAGAATAGAAATATTATCAGGAGAAAGAAAATATCATGAATTCTATAAAATTTTAATGCATGAAGACAAACTAGCAACCTTAGAATTAATGCTAAACAGCAATGTACTAGAGCATCTTTTTAAATCCAAAATTCAAGAAAAAACTATTTTTATGTTGAGCAGTATTAGTCAAATAAATCATCACTATAGCTATCAAACAAGTATTTTATTGGATGTTTTCACAATTGCTGAGTTAAATAATATCTCCATTGAAACCTTATATTACCTATTTCGATTATCTAATAAAGAAAAAAACTATCTAAAAAACATTTACAATACCACTCGTAGAAATTTAAGTGACATTACAAATAACGTATATAACTTTGTTTATGTGCATAAAGAAATAGCTTTAGATACAATAGTGTATCTACTTTCTAGAGAGAACAAAGACCCTAAAAAATTTACAAATGTTTTTGATAAAATCAAGAAAATTATCAATAGTGACATACCAGATTTTCCAATCAAGGGAAGAGATTTACTTAATAAATTTAACTTAGAACCAGGACCATATATTAAAAATCTTATCTCTAGTGCAGAAAATTATTGGTGTAATTCTGAATTCAAAGCAACAAAAGATGAATTAATGAATTTTATTTCTCAATCAATCAAAAAAAATAATGAATAAGGCACCTCTCTCACTGATTAAAGAATACAGTATTAATCCATCTAAACGATTGGGGCAAAACTTCCTTATAGATGATAACATTAGTAGCAAAATTATAGAATATTGCGGCGATTTAACTGATAAAGTTGTCTTAGAAATAGGAGCAGGCATGGGAGCACTCACAAAGCAACTCGCAGATAGCAACGCAAAACTAGTATTTGCTTTAGAATATGATAAAAAATGTATCGCTGCCTTACAAGAATTAGCAAAATTTTATCCAGAAAAGTTACACATAATATCTGCAAATGCACTAAAATTTGACGAAAATACTCTCGCTAAAAACAATAAAATATCATTAATATCTAATTTACCTTATAACATTTCTACAGTACTAATGTTTAAATGGTTAAAAAAAATTTATCTGTTTGATAGGTTAACTTTAATGTTTCAAAAAGAAGTAGCAGAACGAATCGTATCTAAGCCTAATAATAAATCTTACGGTATTCTATCAGTACTAATTCAATATCTATGCGATACTTCAATATTATTCAATGTATCACCAAAATCTTTTTATCCCGAACCCAAAGTTGATTCATCTGTGATTACTGTTGCTCCTAAAAAAGATATTATAGAAAGACTAAAGCTATATGATCAACTGAAGACAGTATGCGAGACGCTGTTCAATCAAAGAAGAAAAATGATTCGCAGTAGCTTAAAAAAGTTAGTCAACAATACAGATGATATTTTAAATAAATTCCACCTAGAAGGAACATTAAGACCAGAAAATCTTTCAATAAGTGATTTCGTACGCTTAACACAAATCATCTATAACAAATAACCCTTTATGACTTGCAACATTTTATTCATTACTTACATACATCTAGGAGATGCAATATTAAACACTAGCATTTTACAACATTTTATTAAAAAATATCCAGAAAGCAAAATCACAGTAATTGTAGGTAAATCAGCTGCACCTATTTATAAAGCTTATAGCAATGTAGTAAAAATATATCCTATAATAAAAAAGCAGTTTGGTTTGCATTGGTTCTTATTGTGGACTCAGGTTTGTACAACAAAATGGGATATTGTTGTAGATTGCAGACATTCTTATATATCGCTCTTTTTAAATACTAATAAGCGCTTTTATAAAATGAATAAGCATGTAAAAAATACTTATCACTTTTCTCAAAGAATGTCCTATTTCCTCAACGAGAAAAACATACCTTATCCTCATGTACCAATCAAAGAAGACCTTTATAAGAAAACAGAAAAGATGTTAAACAAAAACGATGGTGCAGAGTTTATCACTATTGCTCCTACTACTAACTGGCCTCCAAAAACATGGCCTATAGAAAATTACTGTAAGCTAGTCAAAAAAATATTGAAACATCCCAGTTTTAGCAAAATAAAATTTATTATTACTGCTGCACCAAATGAATTTAGTAAATGCAAACCATTGCTTGATGTTTTAAAAGACAAAGCAATTTCATTGATTAATGAAGATATAATGACCACTGCAGCAGCACTCAAATTTTCAACATTATTCCTTGGTAATGATTCAGGATTGATGCATCTAGCAGCAGCAACCAACACTCCTTTAATAGCCTTATTCGGCCCAACTCCACAAGAAATATATTCGCCTTTTGGCTGTGATAAAAGCTTGATAATCAATGCTCCTCTCGATAAGATTATGTCTTCATTAACTGTAGATGAGGTATATAGAAATTTTTATGATTTTTATTTCAGACTATCTAAATAGCCTCATTATAAATACCAAATTATATTTGGCATATAGAGCAATAATAGCTACTTCGACCGTTAATCACGCTTCTTAATATCTGTGTTTCATCACCACATCTCATGCAATTTTCATTTTCTTTACCATAAACTAAAAGCTCTTGTGCAAAATAACCTAATTTACCTTGATGATCACGAAAATCTCGAATTGTTGTTCCTCCTGCCCTAATGGCATTGTTCAATATCAATATAACTGCAGCATAAATTCTTTTAGCATCATTTTTAGAAATTGTATTAGTTTTTCTTTGAGGATGTATCTGAGCACGAAATAAAATCTCACTAGCATATATATTCCCTATCCCAACTACAACTTTATTATCCATAAGAAAATTTTTAATCGCAACCTGACGCCTTTTAGATTTCTCATATAAATAATCAGCAGTAAACTTAGGTGAAAAAGGCTCTAAGCCACAATTTATAAATAACAAATCTTCATCAATATTATCAACAGCCCAAGTAATACTGCCAAATCTTCTAGGATCACAAAAACTCAAAATAAAACCATTATCTAAATACAAAGTTAAATGCTCGTGTGGTGATTTTTGATAATTTTTTGCAATATTTATCCTACCAGTCATACCAAAATGGATTAACAAACTACCTCTATTAAATCTTAATATGAGATATTTAGCTCTCCGTTCAACAGCATGAATAATATTATTCTTTAGAAAATCAGGAAGATTTTCTGGTATTTTTTTCCTTAGTTTTACAGTATGCAACTCACTATACACAATAGCTGCATTTACGCATATTTTCTTTAATCCTTCTTTGATTGTTTCAACTTCTGGCAACTCAGGCATTTATCGGTACTTTCTCTAAAATATCGGCTTTTGCTATTGCACGATACTCTATAAATATTTTTTAACCGCATTATAGATTATATTATATTGTAATCTACTACCTAAAATCAGTTTTTTAATATCTTGTTTATTGTTGCTTAGATCATCATGATATATTTCATTGTACAACTCAGCTAACTTCTCCGCTGTAATCTTAGCTTGTGGCCTCTTTAAAAATGAAAACATAGCACCCTCTCTAATACAATTACTCTATCGTATTACAAAAACATTAATGCCACAAGAATATGGTAAATAATTTTGCTAAATAAATATAATTAAATCTTTATGAGTCTTTTATATAACGTATTTATGCACCAAATTGGTAACGTTAATCAATAAAAGCTCAAAAAATGTTTGTTTCTTCAAGAAATTTTGTATATTAGTCTAAATTTATCAAATAACAAAAAGAGAGAGAGGTTATGGAAAAAGGTGACATAGCTATAGTAACAGAAAGTTTTGTGCAAAAACTTACAGATAGAGCTTTTACAATATGGCAAAAAATAAGAGAAAAACCTTATCCAGATAATACACTTAAAAAAAATTCAGAAGTAGCAAAATTTATACATACTAAAGGAGATCTCTTTGGCATTAGTAAAGGTTTATTCATCTTAGTAAATAAAAAAATAATCTCACACCTAACTCAAAACCACTTAGATGACTTGAAGCAAGATATTGAAAAAAGCCCTAAAAAACTGGAAGGAACAGTGCTTGAGTACTTGGAAAAAAATTTAGTTTACGATGAAAACGATCCCATAGGCAATGAGATTAATGAGGATATATATAAAATTCACTTGTATTTTGAGCTAAAATATTTTGATAAACTTCCAGAGTTACTTTCTAATATATTACGTAAACATAAAGATGATTTTTACCAGCACTTCCTAGAATTCTACGAGCTAGTACAAAAATCTAATAATTTAGATTTAAAATTCACATATGCATCACTACTATTTGATATATGTAATTCTTATAAAAGTAATACTGAAAAGCTTGTAGATAAAATTATAACATTATCTGAAGAGATAATATCACAAAATCCAAATTACTCATGTAAAAACAAAGCAGCAGAAGTAAAAAATCCTATAGAATTACAACAATATGCAATCAATAGGATAATCACCCATAGTGATGAAGATAAAAAATTATTTAGAGAAGGTATAGAACATTTTAATAACCAAAAATACGAAGAAGCTGTAGCAAAACTAGAAAAAGTATCATCAACTTATCATAACGTTTATGGTTGTAGCTTTTATCTAGCTAAATGCCATTTACAGTTAAAACATACATATGAAGCAAAAAAATATTTTAATCATGCAGACCGAAATAAAGAATTATGGGAAAAACATACAGAATTTATGCTACTATTAAGTTCACAAATAAATTATTTACCTTGTGTATGTGCTAAAGATTTAGAAAAAAATCTGCAGGCAACTCTAAGGCATTAGAAAAATCATCTAGCTAAAGGTCCAAGCATTTTTACAAGTACTTTAAATGAAATATTCCCTGTAATAAAAGAGATTTTTAAAAATTCTTCTAGTTACACTAGCAAAATATATCAAGATCATTTTCAAGAATTACTCAAATTTTTAACCCAAAATTTTCCAGAAAACCAATTTTTTAAAGATACTAAAAAAAACATTAATGACCTAATAGAAAACTCTATTAATAAACAAAAAAAATCAGAAGATACGTCTGCTAATATTAGAGAAGAATTATTAAAAGAGTTCGAAGAAGAACAAAAAAAAGGAATAGGAGCAGGCAAAAAAGGAAAAAATAAGAATTCTATTCATACTAAAAAGCAAGAAGGAAACAAATCTCCATCCCCCACTAAAGGAAACAATGATAATAGCAATAATTCCACCCCAAAAAATAAGAATACAAAAAAATCTACAGTAACAAGTAAAAGTTTAGAGGAACTTCAAGCAGAAATAGGAAATAGGAATGCAAAAGAAGAGCACGTAACAAAAGCATCCTCTCCTACTAAAAAAAGCAGTGCCTCTACTAGAAAGAAAAAGAAAGAAAAAAATTCAGACACAAATACTCTGAATGCAGTAAAAGTAGAGAAGGACAGCACGCAAGAAGAAAAAACAGCAATCAATGAAACAAATGAAGCTATCCCCTTAAAAGAAACTTCTACTTCATTATCCCCAAATCCGGAAGAGTTACAAAAACCTGCAAGTACTCCTGAGTTTTATAACGATAGAAGCATTTCTACTTCTACCCAAACTACCTTATATCCAAAGGCTAAGTCAGAAGAAACTCAAACTGACGTTTGTAAAAAAAATACTGACACTAATAACCTAATTCAGCAAGAAAATAATCAATTTATAGGTTCCTTACCTAAATCTAATGAAATATGCAGCAGTTTAACATCACTAATCGACATAGCCATAAGATCCGAAAAACAGGATGTAGAAGCCATTTATAATAGCTGCTGCTTATTATTAGAATATTCTAGCTGCAATAACCTAGATCCTACTAACCTTTATAAAAATTATGTACAACAAACTCTACAAGAGATGATAAACCACTCCCTTGAAGTAGCTCAGTCATACAGAAAAAAGCATGATACAAAAATATACTATCTAAGACAGGCTATTAAATGTTATAATACTGTAACATCAATAATTAGCTCAGACAATGAAGAAGAGTTATTTAAAATTGAGAGTACAAGACAGGAATTAGTTACAACTGGAAACGCACTCATTCAACAGAATTCAGGTTATAATCTTATTCAAGAGTTAGAACCTTTAACTTTAAACAATAATTTTAATAACTACCCCTGCTTACCCTTTCAACACACACCATATCCACAATATTACGGGCACCCACAATATACCCCTCAAGAAGAAGCACTTAATGAGAGTCATTACGATTCTAGTAATAATGATGATAATAGGGATTACACACATAGTACTTACTCTTATAATCAACCACACAATAGCCAACGCAGTGCTTCTTTATTACAAAGACAGCAAAACTGTATAAAATCTCCTAAATATATGAACAAAAAAGCAGTAAATTATAAAAAATTTACAGATATAGAAAACGAATACTCTAAAGACGAAGGTGAAGACAAATTTTTCCTCCATGCAACAAAATGTTTTGAAGAAGCATTTGAAGAAGCTGGCAAAATAATGACGCATGTTAAAAACAGTGCATCAAAACTAGAAGAACAGATAAAAGATAAAATTGATGGGAAACATGCCATTATTTATGACATACACGAAGAACCTGATTCACAATATAATGATGATATGTATGAAATACAGTCGCCTATAGCAAGATCAGATATTAGTACTATGACTCCACCAGAATTAGAGAATTACCGAAATAGCACAACAACAAACTATTTTCATTTTCCTTATTATGATCATAAAATTACTACTGCACCAACATCATCATTAGCAGGAAACACAGGAAACAGTTTGGATTTAAGTACTGAAGCAGCAGCAAGTTAAAAGTAGACTAGTGTCTTACTAGTCTCTGCTTTTCGTACTATAAGAAGTAGCAACAAGGTATGTTCCTACAAGAATAAAAAATATCGAAAGCACTTGCCCCATAGTAAAATACTTAAAGATATAGCCTATTTGGATATCTGGGTCACGAAAAGCTTCACAAAACATTCTAGCTAAAGAATATAGTATCGTAAACGTTCCAGATAATAACTTTGGCCTCTTGTAAAAATGATATTTAAAAAACAATATGTTAATGATAATAAATAATAATATTCCTTCTGTAAAAGCTTCATATAATTGACTAGGATGTCGTAAAAATGGTCCTCCCATAGGAAACATCATAGCCCAATCCACACTAGTAATACGACCAAACAATTCTCCATTAATAAAATTAGCAATTCTTCCTAAAAAAATACCTATCGGAGCAGCGCAAGCAGAAAAATCTAAAATAGACCAATAATTAACTTTGCGAATGCGACATAATATAATTACTGCAATAAAAAAACCTACAAGCCCTCCATGAAATGACATTCCTCGCTGTTGCAACCGAAAAATCTCCATAGGATTATGATAATAATAGTCGAGACCATAAACTAATATATAGCCCAACCTTCCGCCAACTATAATACCTAAAACTGCTGCTACGATAAAATCTTCAATAAATTGCTTAGGCAACTTCATCTTTGCTTGCTTGGCTAAAAATTTGATATAAACTGCTCCAAGCAGGATGCCCACTACATAAGCAAGTGAATACCATCTAATATCTAATGGTCCTATAGAGAAAATTATTGGATCAATCTGTGGATATTTTAAAGACATTATACTGAACCCTCTATTTTATATATTATCTTCTTTAGATCTTGGATGATTTTTAGTATATGAGTCAAGAATCTTTTTTGTATCTAAGGCAGTATATATTTGTGTTGTTGAAAGATTTTTATGACCAAGTAACTCTTGTATAGAACGCAAATCGGCACCATTACTAAGTAAATGGGTTGCAAAACTATGTCTAAAACTATGAGGAGTCACTGATTCCGGCAAACCTAGATTATTACGTATTTTCCTGATTTGTAGTTGAAATGTTGTTTTATTAAGTGGTTTGCCTCTTTTACCCCTAAATATTGGCTGATCACTATTAATTACATGAGGGCAATGTTCTAAGTAATCATTTATCGACTGTTTGACCTGATCAATAACTGGAACTGACCTAGCTTTATTACCCTTACCAATTACTTGCAAATACTCATTTTCTATATCTTTTTTAGTTACAGAGAGAGCCTCAGAAATTCTCAAACCACAACCATATATAAGATTCATTATCGCATGGTCTCGTAATTGTATCCAAAGATCTTTAGATACCATAAAAGACTCATTTAAAGCGAGTTTAGCATCTAAAGCATCTAAAGCTTTTGGCAACGGCTTATTTCTGCGCTTCACTTTAATGCTACCAGCATTATTATTACTAATGTTCTCGAACTTATCTAAATAACGGAAAAAATTTCTTACTGCTGCAGCATATCTTGTATATGACGACGATTGGTATCTTTGATTTTTAAGTGTTGATATCCAAGATCTTACATCCTGTACTGTTACTTTTTTTAATAAGGATACGTTTATTTTTTCATTAAAATGATTGTTTAAAAATGATAAAAACATTGAAATATCTATAGAATAAGAAGAAATAGTATGGCAAGAATAATGTTTTTCATTCTTCATCCATGTCATCCACCTTGAATAGAGCTCATAAACATCTTTATCTAAAAAAGATTCATCCATTAATCTATTTTAATAGAATTAACAACACTAACCTTTATCCTCACCTGTTCATGCGGAGTATAAACTAGCTTTTTTTCTCCAACACGCAAAAAACATGATTCTATCAAATTATTTTTTATATCATATAGCTCCAGTTCTGTAGAATCTTCAGCAAAAAGAAAAAATTTTTCAGAAATATTATAAACAATATATTCATTATTATTTATTCTTCTAGCATATGTTTTCTTATTAGAAATACTATTTGCAATTTCATTAGTATTTATTTGATACTTTTGATTAGAAATAGCTTTTTTATCTAATGAGTAAAGAAAATATGCAGTTATTATAATAGTAATAATAAATATTGCTGAGTAAATATTATGTTTATGAGATTTGATATTCGTATTTTGAGATAATTCATTCCCATAAATTAGATGATTAGAAGATTTTGAATGTTTTTTTAAGTCTACAATATGCTCTGTAACGTCAACATTTAGATAGTTACTGTAAATTTTTAAATAACCAATGACATATACGTCTAAGTTTTTTTCTAGCTCATTCTCTATTATCTCTAAATATCTACGCTGTACCTTTATATCATCTGATATCTCTTCAAGAGTCAGATTAAGAGATTTCCTCTTATGTTTTAATATCTCTCCAATGCTCACAACTAACCTACTGGTTGATTAATATATTACCTTGTTTAGTCATTACAACTAACTTAGCAGCATCAACGTCCTCTGTTAATTTTACAGATTTTGTAAAATTACAATAAATACGAATCTCTCGCTTATATTTATTACTCCAAGCCTCTAGGCTTGCCTCTCCTTCTTTTTTCTTAGTTAATAATATGTTTGTTACCAACTCACGCTGTTGATCATAAATATCATCTTTTATCGCTTTAATAAGCATCTTTTTCCAATAACCAGACTTTACCAGAGAATCTGCTTTCTCCTTCATCCAATTGTAGGAGAATTTTTCTCCTAAATCAAAGTACAATGTTGCTACTTCATCTACAGACACACCCGTCTTATTAGAAATAAGCACGATATCCATAGAAGAGTATAAACTATCTAAACAAGCAATCTGAGTCGCTAATTTACTATGAATCTTCTTCTTTACTAGGTAGTCTACTTGCAGTTTAAATCTATTTTTTACGTTTCCCTGAATAAAACTTCCTATCTTATCTAATAAAACAGAAATTCCTACATGAAATTCATCAACAATTTTTAATACATTCAGAGGATGTGGTCTGTTACGCAAAAACCAATAAATAGAAGTTTGTAAAAAGGTACGTACAATATGAAAAAGCTCTATTCTTGTTTGGTTATTTTTTATAACATCAATACTTCTCTCCATATTTTCTAGGTCAAAGATCTTCCAAACAATACTATAGGCTCTTGCTATATCGCAACCACTTAATCCAGTATAATCCTGAGCAAGATGGAAAAATTCAATACCAACATTATTAACAATTTCATTAGTTATAGAAGTAGCAACAATTTCTCTTTTTAAACCATGGTTCATTATTTCATTTTTAAACTTACTTTGCATTTTCTTTGGAAAGTAATTTATCAAAAAATTTGTATAATAAGGATCATCTGGTAGTTTCGAATTAATTAATTCATTATAAACTGCTATCTTACTATACGACATTAACACTGCTAACTCCGGACGAGAAAAGCCTAATTTTTCTTGTTGTCTTCTTGCAAGCTCTGCTTTATTTGGTAAGAACTCTAGTGCTGGATTTAATGATACCCTATCCCTTAGGGTTTTAATAAGCTTTATATAGTCTTCAAAAAATTCTACTGCATAAGCAACAGAAATAGAAATATTTTTATTTTGCTCATAATTATCTCTAAGAACTAAATCTACTACTTCTTCTTGCATACTAGTAAGAAGTTTATCCCGACCCGATAATTTTAGATGGCCAGAAGAAACGGCTGACTCTAATGCAATCTTAATATTTACCTCATGATCTGAGCAATCTACACCTGCAGAATTATCAATAAAATCTGTGTTAATACAGCCACCATTAAATGCATATTCAATTCTAGCAAGCTGTGTAAAACCAAGATTACCTCCTTCAGAAACAGCAGAACACTTAAGATTTTTTGCATTTACTCTAACATTATCGTTACTTTTATTTCCTATTTGCTCGTGTATTTCGCTAGAAGCCTTAACATAAGTACCTATGCCAGCACTCCAGAGTAAGTCCGCTTTACAAGTTAAAATATGCCTAATTAAACAATCCGGATCTATGATCTTTTGCTTAATATCAAATAGTTCTCTGATTTCTTTAGAAAGTTTTATAGATTTAGTATGGCGACAAAATACTCCTCCTCCTCGAGAAATAAGATCACTATTATAATCAGACCAATTAGATTTTTTCATCTCAAATAATCTTTTTCTTTCCTTATAGCTAATTGCTGCATCAGGTTTAGGATCTATAAAAATATGAAGATGGTTAAACGCGGCTATAAGTCTTATTTTTTGTGAAAGCAACATGCCATTACCAAATACATCGCCAGACATATCGCCTATACCAATAACTGTGAATTCATCTTTATTCGGATTGATATTAAGATATTTAAAATGCTCTATAACTGAAACCCATGCACCTTTAGCAGTAATAGCCATCTTTTTATGATCATAACCAGCAGCCCCCCCAGAAGCAAAAGCATCTCCAAGCCAAAAATTATACTCTTCAGCAACTTTATTAGCTATATCAGAAAAAGTTGCTGTACCTTTGTCGGCTGCAATCACAAGATAAGGATCATCACCATCAAAACATACTGTATCCTTAGGCTTCAACACTCTGTGGTTTACTACATTATCAGTAATATCAAGCATGCCTCGTAAAAAGATCTTGTAACATTCTATACCTTCTTCTAGTAGCTCTTCTCTTGTCTTCAGTGTACTAGCATTGTGAACTAAAAAACCACCTTTAGATCCTTCAGGGACAATAATAGCATTTTTTGTTACCTGCGCTTTCATCAACCCCAGCACCTCTGTACGATAATCCTCTACGCGATCAGACCAACGTAGGCCTCCTCTAGCAATTTTTCCTCCTCTGAGGTGAATTCCTTGTGCTCTAGTTGAATAAACAAATATTTCAGCATAAGGTTTTGGTAGAGGAATATCCTCAATAGTAGATGAATTAAACTTAAAAGAAATATAATCTTTGTAAGCTCCTTGAGGTGTTTTTTGAAAATAATTAGTTCTAAGAGTGCTATCAAAAAGCTCTAAAAATTTCTTTATTATTTTATAATCAGTCCCACTAGTAATACGTAACATACTAGATTTAATTTTTGACCTAACAGAATTTTCCTCTTCTTTATTTTTATAATGCGGTTTAAACCTATAATTAAATAGCTTAATCATAAGCTTTACCAAAGTAGCATTATTTACTAGAGTTTCTTTTATAAGGTCTTGGCTATATTCAAATTTAATTTGCAGCAAATATTTGCAGTATGCGTCTAATAATAAAACTTCACGCCAAACAATAGAGGATTTTAAAATAAGCTTATTTAACAAAGTATTATTAATTTTCTTATTAAATACTGCTACTATAGCATCTTGCAAATTACGTTTATTTTCCTCTATGTTATAGGTAACACGATCTTCCACATAAAGAGAAAAATCTTGGATCCATACTTTCTTATTTAGTTTTTTTTCATCTATCTGGAAGACATTTTCATCGATAGTTAAAAACCCCATCTCATCTAATACAGGCATTATTTTATAAAGCTGTAATTTATCATCATAAGTATATATTTTTAGTTTAAAATGATTACGCTTACACCGTGCTTCTTGGTATATATTAAATATAATATTTTTTATCTGGGATAATTTTTCTATTTGCTCAATGTCATAAACAGCATTTTTCAGCGAATATATAGAGTGATAGTTAGATGGAAAAGCATTCTTATATAGCAAAAATAAGCTATTAGCCTTAGGAGTATCAAATTTTTCTTTCAAATACAAATCTAAGTGCTCATTCCATTGTTTAGTGACATTATCCAATTCTCGCTCTATATGAGGAATGTCTATACACAATAACCTATTATTTTTTACTTTTAGAGAAATGTAAACATATACCAGTCCCATACTAGAAAAACGCAATGTACTATTAATAATTTTACCCGATATAGTTTTACTGATAACCTTATGAATTTTATCAATAATATCAGCAGTTACTCTAGATTTTGGGAAAAAAACCAACAGATTTAGAAATACTTTGCACTTATTCTCGCGCACAAAAAAAAGTAGCTTGGGATTTTTTAAAGATGATAAAATCATCATGGCCATAAGGAATAGTTCGTCCTCTGTAAGCTGAAATAATTCATCCCTAGGTAAAGTCTCTATAATACTGAAAAGCTCCTTACCATTAAAGCTTTTATAATCAAAACCTGCTTTGTTTATCACAGCTTCAGTTTTAGACCTTATTAAAGGAATAGTGATAACGCTCTGATAATCTAATCTTGTTACAAATAATCCTAAAAATACTCTTGCTCTAATTCCGCCATTTTTCCCTTCTGTCATCACACATACATAATCTAGACTAGAATATCTATGTACTCGTGAAATTTCTCTTACTTTACCTACATACACACCTTTTTTCTGACATAAAATTTGATTAGATAAAAAAACATCCTCTATTATAGAGTTATTAAATTCTGAAGTTTCAATAACATTTATACCTAATACTTCTTTTTTAGATGTTATAATTTTTAACCCCTCACGAACAACATATTCTCTATAACCAATAAAAGTAAAATTATCATTCAGAAGCCATTCTATGAAATCTTTATTCTCATCTAATAGCTGGTCCTTACTTTTAAACCATTTTAACGTTTCATTAAGCTTTCCAAGCATTGGAGCCCAATCATGTACTGCAAATCGTACATGTTTCAGTATTTTACTAATATCCGCTTTCAAAGCAGCAATGGTATCACGAGTACTTATGCTGTTTAAATTAATATAGATTATCGATTCATTATGGCACTTCACATCACAATTAATCTTTACAGCTTGCCCTTTATTATCTCTTTCGATAGAAAGTAGAGAATTGATTATATGATTTATCTCATAGCGTCTTTTATTGAGTAACTCTGTAATAGAATCAACAATAAACGGCATATCATCATTAATAATAGTAATAATAATGTTATCCTGACAATCATCGCCTACAGTGTTTGGTAAAAGATCTTTTTGCAAATATATATTTACCTTATGATCATCTCTCGGTTTATGCTGTAATTCTTTGTACATTAATTCCGAGATATCTCTGAATTCATCTATATCATAAGATTTTTTATCATCTATAGGAATATACGAGTAAAAAGAGTCTAAAAAATTTATAAAAAGCTTATCTTTGCTATATTTTGTTGCTTTACGAAGAATTTTATGCTTAATATTACTGTTTTCAAACATGCAAAGACAGCTACTTTTAGATATTAAAATTAATAAGTACAGATTTCACTTATAGCACAAAATAATGTTCGGTAATAGTAAAAATAACTTAAATTATACTATATATGCTCCTGCATCTTCCCCGCAAAAATCAGGAATAATTGTAATAAGAGTATCAGGGAAGCAAGTATTAGAAGTAATTACAAACTTTAAGTGTACTAATATCACACCAAGATATGCAACTCTGGCTAAAATATACCATCCCATAACAGGCACATTAATAGATCAAGCTATTTTGGTCTATTATAAAGCACCAAATAGTTTTACAGGTGAAGATGTATTAGAAATAAATATACACGGCAGTAGAGCAGTACTGAAAATTACTTTAGATGCATTGTCAAAAATGAACAATCTAAGAATGGCAGAACCAGGTGAATTTTCTATGAGAAGTTTTATCAATGGAAAAATGGATTTAACGCAAATAGAAGGTTTAGCAGATTTAATAGACGCAGAAACCAAAGCACAACATAGCCAAGCACTAAAACAAATGTCTGGCTCTCTAAGAAATTTATATTATGAATGGAAACAGCAATTAGTGAAAATTCTTAGTTTAGTTGAAGCTGTAATTGATTTCCCAGATGAAGATATTCCAGACAACGTAATCAACCAAGCAAATAACTCCATCGCAGACTTAGCAAATAAAATCACAACTCATTTAAAAGAGCAGAAAAAAGGACAAAAAATTAGAGAAGGACTCTATATAGCAATAATTGGACCAACAAATGCTGGTAAATCATCAATTATAAACCGTATTGCTAAAAAAGAAGTTGCAATAGTATCACAGATAGAAGGAACAACTCGAGACGTAATAGAAGTCAATTTAGATATAAACGGATATCCTGTAATTATTGCAGATACTGCAGGGTTAAGAGAAAGCAACGACATACTAGAGAAAGAAGGTATCAAAAGATCAATCTCAAGAGCTCAAGAAGCAGATCTTAAAATTATTGTTAGCGATGCGACAAATGAGATTAAAAATAACCAAAATGAGTACACTAAATATATCAATACCATAACAGACAATAAAACCATCAAAGTAGTAAACAAAATTGACTTAATTCATGAGAATGACTCAAAAAACTCTAAAAATAGAAACATTTTAGATAAAAACTCGATAGCTATTTCTGCCAAAGAGAATATCGGAATAGATAAATTGTTAGATGAGATAATAAAATACACCAATAAGTATTTTGAAAATATTAATCACTACCCACTTATAACTAGACAGAGATACATAGAAAATCTTAGCAAATGCAGGAATATTTTAACAAGTTTTTCACTAAATAAAAATAGCGATATTGTTTTGATCGCAGAAGATTTAAGAGTGGCAGCAAGCTATATAGCAAGAATTACTGGAGAGATAGAAGTTGAAACAATTTTAGGTGAAATATTTTCAAGCTTCTGTATTGGTAAATAATTAGCCTAAAAAAGAGACGTTATTTATATATACTAGAAATATTAGGTGGAACCTAGCCAAGAAAATTTAAGCCCAGACCAGGTAGAAATATAGAAAAATAAGATAAGAGTTTTTATACAATTATTTCTAGAGTAGTGCTGCTGTAAAAAAGAGATACTTTTGATAATTTATAAATCTACGCAAGCTAAATTAGCAATCATATCTGATTTGCATATACAGCCAGTTTTATTTTTTACGCTCTCTAGATAACTTTCCACAGTTCTACTAGAAATCTGCATTGCTTTGCCAATTTCTTTATAACTTCTAGCCTGCTCCAATAATTTGATACAATTATATTCCTGCTTAGATAGAGCAATGACTCTATTGTTGTTCTTCGCAAAAACCAAATATTTATTGTAGTTTTTTGGTTCCTGACTTTGTATTTCAAAAGGTTCGGTGAACAGAGGCATATCTTTTTTATTTAGTCCAGAAACTAAATGATAAGACTTCTTTTTGAAATACGAAGTAAAACTATCTAAAAGAGCAGTGTTTTTTATAAAAAAATCTGACTTATTACCTGCAGATTTATTAAAGGAAAAAGAAAAAATGTCTGTACCATCTTGAGATAGAGAAAAAATAGAAAAACCATTATAAATATTATACTCATCCATCAAAATAGATAATTTATCTTTAGAATCTTTTTTTACAAACCAAATTAAATAAGAAGATTTTTCAGTGCTACATTTCTTAATGTAATTACAAAAGTCAAGACTTGGTTTCTCAATTGTTAAAAAGTACTTTTCGGTAAAATCTGTAAAATTATTTGTAAGATCTAAAAAAGAATTATCCTTCATTATCTTAAGATAACAAAAATTATCTATTCCTAAATACGCATTCAAAGGGCTAATAATCTCATTCACTTTTGGAGCGGTAAATTTTGCATATTGTATAGCCATTTGTCTGCTGGCTCTGAGCGTAGTGTGACTCATAGAATTACCGGGATTATTACTGTGTTTCATCTACATATCTTGTCTTAAGATAACGACATTATTAACTTTATCAAGGTAATTTATGCATACGATAAAAAACAATACATCCATCCTTTATCTCTCACCCTTAAACGAACCCGCTATTTGTCTACCGATATTCAGTGAATCAGGTAGTTGTTTGCCATTATACCTTCACACTTCCTTATCCGCTATAACATACGAATTAGGAGTTTATTATTATAAAGGTGAATCAGGAGAAATAGATATGAGTAAAGCAGAGTACTATTATTCATATTCTGCTTCTTTAGGCGATAACAGGGCAAAATTAAGCCTAGCAAATATGTACACTAAAAACTTCTCAGAGGCAGCAAATGTAGAAAAAGCCACTGCAATACTTGAAGAAGTAATTTCTTGTGCTCCCGAGGGTGTGGATAGAGAAACAGCTATTCAATATCTATATAAGCTAACATATGGTACCTATCCTACTGTAATCACAGAACTTTACAATGAGACACAAGTTGTAATTTCTGACCCCTTATCCCCTGAAAATGAAATAGTAATTAATATAGATAAGAGTATCTGTATCGAAAAAACAGAATCTACTACTACTTCAAATTTAGACTTTTTTCTAGCTCATGAAATAATTGACTCAAACACATATGATACAGCTTTAGGCTTATTGGGAAATCATACAGAATAAAGGGTTATTACAAGAGTCGGGACTATTAAAAAATAGTCCCGATCAACATCAATTATTTTTTAATGAATTAAAGTGCATCAATAGGAGGATATATGCCAGACTCTCATAACAAAAAATATAGAGAAAAATTTGAAAATCTTAATAGTTCTATACAAAAAGAACTAAGTATAGCTTTTAGCAACGATGTACACATGACACGACAGGAGCACTTAAATCTTCACGAGATATTACATATAGCTACAGAAGGCAATGCCAGATATAGAAATAATGAGCTTGAGAATGCTTTACGTCGCTTGCAATCTATTAACAGAAAAAGAAATCTTAATCGTGATAACGAAGATAACAAACTTAATAAGCGTGCAAAGAAAGAAGATGATCAAGCAAAAGATAGTAAAGAGAATGAAGAGGATACAACTACAGATCATTTATGGCAAAATTTTCATAATTCCTTGGAAGCAGTTGAAGATGCTAAAATAAAAATTGCTAACCACTTAAAGGAAATTGAAGATAAGCAAGCAGAAGCTGAAGAATTGTTAGATAAAGCTGCAGAATTAGAAATAGAAAGAATAGGTGAACAAGCTCTTCTAGATGCTGAGCATTGCCATAGTTATATGCAGTAATGCAAAAAAATTTAAGTGATTCAAAGTCTTAAATTATACTATCTTCTGTATTTTATATGAACATGGTACCCGTGGCCGGACTTGAACCGGCAAGGGCTTAACGCCCCACGGATTTTAAGTCCGTTATGTCTACCATTCCATCACACGGGCATATATTTATTTTGACTCAGCTTTTTCTAAAGTTACTTCCTGCTCCTGACTAGCTTTTGCTTTCTCTTTTTCTAATATTTTTTGTAACCTTTTAGGATCTATTTTTTTTGCCTTATCAGGAAGCATAATAGGTATGTCATCAACTATGGGAAAAGAAACGCCAGCTTTAGGACTAACTAATTCATTATACTCTTCGTCATAAATTAGACTTTGTTTTGTTATTGGACATACTAAAATTTTTAATAATTCTGACGATAAAGACATTATACTTTTTAACTAAGTTGATATTTTAAAACTTAACAATAATAAAATACATTTTAGAGAATATATGTAAAGGGAAAAATGGCATACAAAATAAATTTCTTTAAGATACAGACTTAATTATTTTTTGTACCAGCTCGTTGTACCATCTGGATGATCTTCTAAAACAATACCCATTCCAGTCAATTTAGATCTAATTTCATCTGCATCTTGCCAACACTTATTCTTCTTTGCTATAGATCTTTGCTCTATCAGTTTTACAACTTCTGGATTACTATCAATTTTGAACCATTTATCAGGTGTAGTGGCAAATAACCCTAATAAAACTCCAGTATTATATAGTTTTATGGAAAGCTCTAACTGCTTCTTTTCATTAGTAGCTTTATTATATGCTTTAAGAGTCTCATGCATATAGCCAAGCACTGCTGGTGTATTGAGATCATCATATAGAGCATCCTTCACCTCATCATCTATGCATAATTGTTCTCTTTCTAAATTTTGCAGATTAGCACTCTGTGCTTGCAATACTCGATAAAAACTATCTAGAGACTTTTTTGCATCATCTAAAGTTTTTTGAGTCCAATTAAGAGGCTTGCGATAATGAGTAGCTAAATAAACATATCTTATAGACTCACCCCGAATATTCTTCTTTAATAAATCCTGTACCGTGAAAAAATTTCCTAATGATTTACTCATTTTATCGCCATCTACAGTGACAAAACCATTATGTACCCAATATTTAGCATAAGAACTATTTTTATAGCATGCACAGCTTTGAGCTATTTCATTCGTGTGATGAGGGAAAATAAGATCTATACCTCCACCATGAATATCAAAATCTTTTCCTAAGTATTTTGTGCTCATTGCCGAACACTCAATATGCCATCCAGGCCTACCCTTACTCCAAGGACTATCAAAAATTGATGAAACATCATCATCCTTACTCGCTGGCTTCCACAGTACAAAATCCTCTGGAGATCTTTTATAAGTACTAATTTCAATTCTGCTCCCAGCAATTAATTCTTCAATTTTTCTACCCGATAATTCACCATAATTTTTTGAACTCGCTACGGAAAAATATACATGTCCATTAGCATGATAAGCACTACCATTTTGAATCAATTTATCAATCATATTAATGATCTCCATAATATGGTCAGTAGCTCTAGGCTCAATAGTAGGCTTAAGACAATTTAAGCTGCTCATATCCTGATTGAAATACTCAATCATTGTTGATGTCAATTCTCTTATAGGTATTTTTGCTTTTTTTGCTGCTATATTAATTTTATCGTCAACATCAGTGATATTGCGTATATAACTTACTTTCTCTTTCCCATATACGTATGATAAAACTCGGTATAGTATATCATAAACCACCACAGACCTAGCATTTCCTATATGAGGACGATCATAAACTGTAGGGCCACATACGTAAACTCCAATGTTTTCTTGGTTTATTGGTATAAATACTTCAAGCTTCTGAGATAGACTGTTAAATAATTTAAGAGCCATTTGCTAATATACCTAATTCTATAATTTTCTTTTTTAAAAGTAATTAGATCGTTTCAAGAAGTTTTTTTTTATCTATTCTACTATTACAATTATTATTTTTTGCCTCATCATTTCTGATTTTAGCTTGCGCAGCAGCAACCCTTGCGATAGGAAGCCTATAAGGAGAGCATGATATATATGAAAAATTTAAACTATCAAAAAACTGTACCGACGCAGGATGACCTCCTTGTTCACCACAAACTCCTAATTTAATATTAGGTTTAACATTCCTCGCTTTCTGAGCAGAAATCTTAATTAATTCACCTACACCTCCAATATCTAAAGCAACAAAAGGATCATTAGATATAATACCTTTATCTATATACTCATTAATAAATGAAGCAGAATCATCCCTAGATAAGCCAAAAGTAGTTTGAGATAGATCATTAGTTCCATAACTCATATATTCTGCATAATCTGCAATTTGATCTGAACAAAGCGCTGCTCTAGGCAATTCAATCATTGTACCAATTTTGTAATTTAATTTTATACTATTTTCCTGCTCTATTTTAGCAGCAACTTTATCTATTAAATCCTTTAAAATTTCCATTTCTTTCGGTGTAGCTATAAGAGGAACCATAATCTCAACATTACAACTAAAAGAGCTATTCGCGTTAACTTCTAGCATTGCTTCCAAAATTGCTGTAACTTGCATAATATAAATTTCAGGATAAGTGATTCCCAACCTTGAACCTCTATGACCAAGCATAGGGTTTACTTCGTGCAACTGATTGCACCTTATCATGATAGTTTCTGCATCTGAATTTATAGATTTTGCTACCTCTTGGATTTCTTTATCAGTATGAGGTAAAAATTCATGTAGTGGAATATCAAGCAAGCGAATATTTACTGGTCTGTCTCTCATTAAAGTAAGAATATCAATGAAGTCTTTCCGCTGCATAGGTAATACTTCTTTTAAAGCATCCTCTCTTTCTGCAGAGTTACGAGCTACAATCATCTTACGTACAGAAACTATTCGATCTTTTTCAAAAAACATATGCTCTGTTCGGCAAAGGCCAATACCTTCTGCTCCAAAATCAATGGCAGTCTTAATATCAGCTACTGTTTCAGCATTAACTCGAACACCCAATGCCTTAGCTTCATTTGCCCAACTAGTAATTTTATTGAAATATTCCGAAATAGCAGGACGTATCATTGGTATTTTATCCAATATTATTTCACCAGTGTTTCCATCTAAAGTAATATAATCTCCCGCCTTAACTACTGTACTGCCAACAGCTATTATTTTCTTTTCGTAGTCAATATTTAAAGAACCTGCACCTACTACACAAGTTTTACCCATGCCACGTGCAACAACTGCTGCATGAGAAGTCATCCCTCCTCTACTGGTTAATATTCCTTTCGCGATATGCATACCCTGAATATCCTCAGGGCTTGTCTCTACTCTAACTAAAATTACTTCTTTTCCAGTGCTTGCTAAAGATTCTACTTCTGTAGAAGAAAAAGCAATTATACCAGATGCTGCGCCTGGTGATGCTGGTAATCCCTTTGTAAGAATATTTTTCTTCATTGTTGGATCAAGAGTAGGGTGTAGCAGTTGACTCAAAGATTCTGGATCAATTCGTAGCAAAGCTTCTTTCTTAGAAATAAGCTTCTCATTAACTAAATCTACAGCAATTTTTAAAGCTGCTTGTGCAGTTCTTTTTGCAGAACGAGTTTGTAAAATCCATAATTTCCCTGCTTCTATAGTAAACTCAATATCCTGTACATCCCTATAGTGTTTTTCCAGCTTTTTGATTACTTTTACTAAAGCAGTATAAATTTTTGGCATAAACTCTTCTAAAGACAAATGCTGCGCCTTTATTTTTACTTTATCATCTTTAGTAATCGGATACGGAGTCCTGATACCAGCTACTACATCTTCTCCTTGAGCATTTACCAAATACTCTCCATATAGTTTATTATCTCCATTAGCAGGGTTTCTTGTAAACACCACACCAGTAGCACTATTTGTATCCATATTACCAAAAACCATAGACTGTATATTTACAGCAGTGTACCAATCTTTTGGTATATTGTTTAGTTTACGATATGTAACTGCTCTTGCACACGACCAAGAGTCAAATACTGCTCTAATTGCTTGCCATAGTTGCTCTTTAACAGACTGGGGAAATTCTTTTCCAGATTTTTTAATAACAATTTTTTTATACTCATCAATTAAGTATTTTAAATTATCTATAGTAAGATCAACATCTGATGAGATATTATTTTCTCTTTTTACTGATTCTAGAAGCTCTTCAAAATAATAATATTCAATGTGCAGTACTACTGAAGAATACATCTGAATAAATCTGCGATAACTATCATATGCGAATCTATAATTATCACTTTGAGTAGCTAAGCCTATAACTGTTTCATCATTCAAACCTAAATTCAAAATTGTATCCATCATTCCAGGCATTGATGCTCTTGCCCCTGATCTTACAGATACTAATAAAGGATTTATAGGATCGCCAAATTTCTTATCTAAGACTTTTTCTATGTTTTCTAATGCTAATTCTACTTGGTGATTAAAGTGACTAGGTAAATCCTTATTATTTAAGTAGTAATACTCACATATTTTAGAAGATATAGTAAAACCTGGAGGTACAGGCAATCCAAGATTACAAATCTCCGCAAGATTCGCGCCTTTCCCGCCTAATATATCACTAGCAGAAGCATTACCTTCAGCTTTACCGTTACCAAAATTGTATATATATTTTTTTACCATGCGCCTATGTTATCTTCTAATTAAAAAAAAATCTATTCTTTTCTAATGTTATTTGCATAATTTAGTTTCATTTATTACACTAAAATAATACAGTCTAATCTAGAATTACTTAAATGTCATTAAGTACCGAACAAATTAATCAGATCATCTCTCACATTAATTCAGGTGAATTTGCTAACGCTGCCTCTATTATAGCTTATAAGCAAGATACCAGCGATATAATAAGAGATGAACTCGAAGAAAACCTAGCAAAACTTGCTCAGCCTATCAACTCTACCTTAATAGAAAATATCATTGAAATATATAATAAATATAGCAATAGCTTACCTCAATTAGAAAATGCTCTTGATAGCCTAATAAATAATGGTGTCATCAATCAAGATAAAGATAATAATAAACTCAGTCAAAAAATTACCAAAGATTATAAAAGCTTAACAGATGACCAACTTTCTGCAGCTATCACGCGTATTCGTACTAAGCAAAACTCAATATTATCAAGTGGAAAAACACCGGATCCTGATCTTGCTAAAGAATTGCAATCTTTACTCCAGGAAAAAAGCGCTAGAAATAACTATCAGATAAAAAAAAATATTAAGCCTCAAGATCCATCGGTTACCACACAAGCTTCTTCTGACGCGATAAAAAGCTGGTTTGTCTTGCCTGATAAAAAAGAACTGGAAAGCAAAGATGATCTTAGTGTAGTTACCGGATCTCCAACTACAGAAGTATTACGTAAAAGATATATGAAACAAATGAAATCTCATGCCTCCTCTTTAGAAGATTATGAAATTCCAGCATATTCACAAGAAGATTTAAATGCTATGAGCGCTGATCAGCAATATAATGCTAAAAGAGAATTACTAAAGCAAAAAGAATTTGTGGCATCTTTTAAAGATACTTCTTTAGTTTTAGACCAAGATATATTTGTAGGACAAATTGCCGCTGCATCTACCACAGATCAATATCCCAAAGTAGAAGCAGTAAGGAACAAAGAAAATAAACTTCTACGACATTATTTTTTTTCAGCTGGTCGCTTAGATATAAAATATGATCAAAACAAAAAACAACATTACATAGAGATAGTAGGAAGCATACCAGGTAGAATAGCAATCATTATGAAAAGACGCACCGCTAGCGGCAGGATAATGGAAGGAGTGTATGATATCGTTGAATTCCAGGATGGTCAGGCTGTTTTTTATGCATATTCTTCAAAAGGAGGGCTATCTATTGAGAATATTAATGCAATTAAAAGAGCAGCCTATAGAGCTTCAATGGGACTAGAAATGCCAAATCACGCAAAAATAGGGCAACCAAAACCAATAACACAACCAGAAATCTTAACCAAAACAACCGAGAACGAAAAGTCTGCATCCACTCCTGAGAAGCTAGAAGATACTCCTAACGACAACATCAAACAAAACTTATATCACGAAGAAAATATTGCACCAACTGATTCAGTTAGCTTAAAATCAGATATAGAGAAAAATACAGAAAAAGAATTTGTAAAAAAAGAAGACAAAGAAAAGGAAAAAAAAGAAACCCAAGTATCTCAAGAAATATTAAAAACTAAAGAAGAAGACATACAAGATTCTACTACCCCACAACTTAGAGAACAATTACAAAACAGTATATCTGAAGGAGCTTCTAATTATACCATAGAATACATAGCAAAGAAGATAGCAGAAGCTGAAAAAAAAGATATATCAACTATAAAAAATGAATTTGGCATAGTTTCGGAAGATGCTAAAAATACTGATAACAAAAACAAGAAATCTTCTGATTTACCTGTAAAAACAAAAGAAACTGGTATAAAGAAAGCCAAAAAAGAAGCTAAAAAAAACTCTAAAAATAGTGATAAAAGTATAAATGAGCAACTGCTTTTAGCACTAGAGAATTTAAAGCTAAATAATAAATCAATTAAAGAAACTCATAAAAAAATTCTAACCATATTGAATAAGATGAATAATATTTTTATCCAAGACGAGAAAGAAAAAATTATAAAAGATAATAATAAAAATTTATTAAAAAAACGTGCTGAAGAAATTAGAAAATCCTTAAAAGAGTAAGAAATTACGCCTAATCTTAAAATTTGACCTTCATATCAAACTTCTTAAAATTTAAGTAAAATCCATTACTTCTAAACAACTCTATACTGTATTGTTAAAAATTTGTTGAACTCATTTTTTTGCTATTAATTAAATATTAAGTTTTTCCATTCATTATTAAATAACATTAATTAATAAGTTAAAGAGGTTTTGTATGTCTAAAAAAATATATAATCATTGTAAAAATCAACCACCTAAGGAAGAAAAAACATGCGCAGGGCTAAAATGTGAAAATAACAAAGAATGCGATGACTTTAATATTTGCACAATGAATATTTGTACCAATGGTACTTGTTCTTTCCCAGCAGTTTCAAATACTACTTCTTGCCAAAGTGATAATGACTACTGCACAAGAGATATATGTATGCTAGGTAAATGCACTCATATTCCTTTCGTACCTTGCTGTGGGAATGGTATAAAAGAAGAAGGAGAACAGTGTGACGATGGTAATCGTAAATCTAATGATGGATGCAGTAAAAGCTGTACAGTCGAAGGATGTATAGTATCTATCTGTAACGATGGCAATCCTTGTACTATTGATTCATGTTTCAATAACCAATGTATGCATACGTCTATTACTTTTCCTGCTAATGATGACGGTTGCTGCCCTGAAGGAGCTGATGCAAATACTGATGATGACTGTGCACCAGTATGTGGTAATACTGTTTTAGAAATAGGTGAACAATGCGAACCTCCTAATACTGCAACCTGTAATGCAAACTGTCAGAATATTATATCAACAACAACAGGTGCTTGTTGCTTACCATTAGGAGTATTATGCACAGTACTATCTCAATCTTCTTGTACTTCTCAAGGTGGAAGTTTCATAGGTAACGGTACTATTTGTAGTGGTAACGATACAGATGGCGACTCAATTGAAGATACTTGTGATAATTGCCCAAATATTTTCAACTTAGAGCAAACAGATACTGATAATGATGGCATTGGTGATGCTTGCGAAAATGGAAACATAGTACTACCATGCAGCACTGATGAAGATTGCTTAGTCGGACAAACATGTAATACTGTACTTGGACTATGTGCTTAATAAAGTGCATTATCTGCTATATATGAAAAAAGTGAGAAAAGGATCTACTTTAGTAGGTCCTTTGACACTCTTTGAAGCCAACTCTTTTTATTTATTTTTCTTACGCGTCATTATCACAATCTCTTATTTCTAGATTGACATTTTATTTTTGATTTCTCTGATATTTTTCCCACAAATCCGGTCGCAACTTTTTTGTAACCTCCTTAGATTGCTCTAACTTCCACTTACTAATCTCTGCATGATTACCACTTAAGATAATTTGAGGCACTTTGTAGTTTCTCCATTCATTTGGCTTTGTATATTGGGGATATTCAACCAAACTTTCAAGCTCATGGTCCTGACTAAAACTTTCATAATTTAAAGAAATTTTACTCCCAAGCACCCCTGGAATTAACCTTACACATGCATCTATAACTGTATACGCAGCTATTTCTCCGCCAGTAAGCACATAATTTCCTATACTGATCTCTGAAATATTATAATAATCTATTATTCGTTGATCAATTCCCTCGAATCTACCACATATTAAGATGATGTTTTGTAGTTGTAAAATTTGATGAGCTTGTTTTTGATCGAAAACCTTACCTCTAGGAGAAAGATAAAATAATGAATAATTTTTATCGTTAACTTTTTGTATAACGCTGTCAATAGCATTCCCTAAAACATCTGCTCTGATTAACATTCCACCACCTCCTCCTATTGGAGGAGAATCAACAGTACGATGTTTTGTTAAAGCAAAATCTCTTATGTTAATTACTTCTATAGACCAAAAATTTTTCTTTAATGCACTTCCAATTACAGAAGCTCCTAAAGGACCTGGAAATAATTCTGGGAAAAGCGTTAAAATTTTAACAGAAAATTTACTAGTCATAGACAAAATTATTTTCTACGATCTAACAAATACCTGTACATCTCTTGGTTATTATTGATTAATGCATAGTCAATAGGAGTGTTACCAAATTGATCTCGGTGATGGATTTTACAATGATTTTGAGTAAGTAGCTTTACTGCGTGCAAATTATTGTTCCGTGCTGCTATAGTAAGCGGAGAAGCTCCATATTTATTTATTTCATTGATATTAATTTTTCTCTTAATAAGCAATTCAATAATATCATATTGATTATACATCACAGCATACGCAATTAAGTTATACCCCTCATCATCTTTGATTTTTAAGAGGTTATAGTTATCTAAAAATGCTCTAAGCGCATTGATGTCCCCCCTTTTTACGCAATCAAATGTCCATTTTTTAAGGTCTTTCAAGTAAAATGGTTTAGGTAAATCTGTACCATCATAAACTTTAGCGGGTAAGGTTTGCGTCTTATAATTTTCAGTAAGGAATTTATCTATCTTATTCAAAGCTATACGCTCTTTTTCGCTCTTATCTAAATGTTTTAGCATCATGATCTTTTCGAAAAGCTGAGGATCAATAGGAACAAAACCCGATACTGTTGGATCTATGTAATCGTATAAATTTCCATCTTGAGTTTGAGTAAAGCTTACTAGCTCTTGTAAGAAATATATATATTTTTCATTGTTTCCTCTAAATATAGAGTAAGCAGGCACATTTTTTCTTGTTTTTTCAGTCGATAATTTTTTATTTAAAGGAGTACCTATAGCTACAGGAGGATTAGCCACACTAGAGTTAGCTGCACTATGTCTTGTAGAACCCTCACTTAATGCGTAAGAAAATGTGCATAAATTTATAATAATAAAAAATATAGATGGCTTTAGCATATTGCAATTGTGATCGATGACCTATAATGATAATGTTATCACATTCATCTGTTTTTTGTAAGTAGTAGTTTTATTTCTTTATCAACAATTTCTTTAACTATTTTTGTCAAATTATTATCTAGCCAAGATTTTAAATAGGGTTTTAATACCTCTTTAAAAACTTCTTTTATTTCTTTATCAGATAAAATGCGGTTATTTTTATTAATTTTAAGAATCTGCTCCGCTAAATTTTGTAGATGCTGGGACACAGCAGAGCTAGTTTTTTTGCTTATAATAGACTCATCTTTTTTTTCATTACTAACAATGTTTGTTAATTCGATTATATCATTTTTTTGGCCTAGTAATGAATCCCGAATTGAGTTTTGATTTTCAATTGCATTTTTAATATTAGCTAGAACTTTATCCAAGGGCTGCTCTTGATTACAAGAACTTTTCTCAAAATTAATTTCCTTAGTCACCTGTATAAGCTCCTATGAGTTGCCATCTAATATTTTTATAATTTTTAAATGGATCGTATAGTGTAACCTTCAATCCCAAATCTTGTGCTGTACATTCTCCTATTTGCGCTTTTAAGGAGTAAAGTTTTACATAGTACTCGGAGCGAGAAATAAGAAGCTGGTTAACAGCATCGAAATATTTGTTTCTTATACTAATAACATCTGTTACATCTCTAAGTCCCGCTCTTTCTTCTGCTAACACCCCATCATATGCAACTCTTGCAGCTCTTACTTCCCCTTGTCTTGAATGATAAACAGCTTTAGCAGCATTAGCTTCTTGCCACGTTTGTACAGCTTTTTCTATAGTTTCATTTCTTGTGTTATTTAGCTCGTAACCAGCTTGTTTAGCCGCTCTTTTCGACTGCCTTAACTCAGACCAATTATTACCCCCATCAAATAATGGAATTTTAAGAGAAATCACAGTAGTTTTACTTAACTTAGGAGTGGTTTCCACTGGGACTAAATCCCTAGCCTTGCTGTTATTAGTAATTGAGTATTGAAAGTCCAGAGAAGGCAAAATACCTGCAAGCTTCGTTCCTATAGCACTGTTATTTGCTTCATATCTGCTTTTCGCTGCTATTAATCCAGGATTTTTTCTTAGAGATATATTAGTAACTTCATCTAAAGCTTTAGGTAAATTCAAGTTATCTTGAGGAATAGAAAGATTTTTAGGCTCTAAATTTGTTATTTTTTGAAATGAAGCGCTAATATTTTTATAATCACTATAGGCTTTAACACGGGCAGCAATTGCTGCAGAATAACTAGCCTCAGCTTGAGCAACATCTGTTTTGGTAGTTTGACCCACTTGGAATCTTTTTGTAATTGCAGCTAAATAAACTTGAGAATGTTTCTCTCTTTCTTGAGACATTAAGTATGCTTCTTGACTTTGCAATACCTTCATATACGCTTCTATAGCAGTAAGCAAAGCTTCTTGCTCTCTAGATATTAACGTCGCTCTCATTTGCTCTATAGTATATTGCGCTGCCTTCATGGACGCTATATCGCTTCCTCCTCTGAAGAGATTCTGAGATATATTCAAGCTATCTACAGTGCCATCACCAGTACGCGGCACTTGATTCCCCTCAAAACGCTTTTGATCAACATATTGCTTAGACCTTTCTGCCGTAATTCTAGGTAACCACCTTGATAAGGCCTGCATTATCCTTTCATCAGTTGCTTTTAATTCTTCACGAGCAGCATTTAGTTTTGCATTAGTACTGTAAGTATGGGCTAAAACCTCATGTAAATTTTCTCCGTTAGAACTTAGTATAAAACTTAATGTTAATAATGTGGTTATCAGTTTTTTCATAGGTCTCGTAGTAAAGTAATGCTAATACGTTTCAATTATATTGATTTTTTATAAACTGTAAACTATTGTTAGAAGATTTTCAAAAAACCATCAATACTTATTTTTTTACGCAGCTTTTTAGCGCAAAATAAAAATATGATAGTGATATTATAAATATTGCATTCATTTTTATAGGAGAATGTAAAATAACTTGTAATCCCTCAAAATAAGACCGAGTAATATAAAAATAAATATTTAAGATTGAGTCGATAACTAGAGGAGGGAGCATCGCAAACACACCTACTCTATATAACGATTTTATCTGTAAGCTGTTTGAAGTAATTCTTCCATAAAATTTACCTAGCAATGTAAAAATAAAAATATTAATAGCAATAAACGTTGCTCTAAACATAACTGTCATTGGATAGAATAATCCAAAAATTAAGAAAAATAACTGAGACTTTATTAACTTTACTTTGTCAATAAAAAATTCGTTAGTAATTATTGTATCCTTAGCAAATAAATTATCAAAATTCAAAATCTGCTGATAAAATTTCTCATTAACTAATGTAAAAACTCCTCTTCTGCTTACAAAAATTGGTATCTGAGATTGCATATATTTTTCAGGTTGCGCTTTAAGGTCTATAACTATTATTTTTTTATTATTCTCTTGCGAATATACAAAAAATGGACTTTCTTGTTCTATAGAAAGCAACCCACCCTTAAAGCTCATTTTAGGCAATTGCTCTAATATATACTCTACGCTATTCTCATTTTGAGAATGCTGGTTAAGGGTATGATAAAAAAAATTATAGATCGGTACAACAAAGGTAAGGTTGGTAATTGCTAAAACCACAATTAGATAAAAGATTTTTGTACCTGACAAATTATAATATATATCCTTATAAAACTCACGCGAGTGAAAAGACAGTTTCAGTATGTTTAAGATTCTATTAATATTCACCTCCTAGTGTTGTAATAGAGTTTTTTATATACTATATTATTTACAATAATTTTTATAGTAAGAAAGCGAATGTCAGTCAAGATAGCAATAAACGGCTTAGGAAGAATAGGAAGAGCAGTAATCAGAGCTGTTGTCGAAAAAAAAATTGAAAATGTAGATATAGTTGCAGCAAATGGTTCTGCTTCTCTTGAAGATTACGCCTTATTACTACAATATGATTCAGTGCATGGGAAATTAGGCTGCGATGTTACCATCAAAAATAATAGCCTTAATATAGGAACACAATCTATTACAGTTTTTAATGAAAGAAATCCAGAAAAAATTCCTTGGTCAAAGAAAGGGGTAGAAATAGTATTTGAGTGCACAGGAAAATTTAAGTCGAAAAATACTGCATCAAAACACATACAAGGCACTGTAAATCACGTAATTATTTCAGCTCCGAGCGACGATGCAGACGCTACAATCGTATGCGGAGTAAATGATAGCCTGCTAAAAGAAGATCATAAAATAATATCAATAGGATCATGCACCACTAACGCACTTGCTCCAATTGCAAAATTATTGCACCACACAGTAGGCATCAAGTCTGGTTATATGACTACGATTCATGCTTATACTAATGATCAGAATATACTTGATAATAGCCATAAAGACATTAGAAGAGCTCGATCTTGCAGCTTATCCATGATTCCTACATCAACAGGAGCTGCAAAATCTATAGGTATAGTCATTCCTGAACTTCAGGGCAGATTATCTGGATCAGCAATAAGAGTACCTGTTCCTAACGTATCAATTGTTGATTTATCATTTTTATCCCAAAATGCTACTTCAACTGCAGAAATTAATAATATCGTTTCTGACAGTGCTACAAAAAATTTATTAGGTATCATATCTGTTGCACCTCACAAATTAGTCTCAATAGATTTTAATCACGATTCCAGCAGTAGTATTTTTGATCCTTTTGAAACTCAAGTAGTCAATTCTAATTTTGTTAGAGTGCTATCTTGGTACGATAATGAATGGGGCTTTGCCAATCGTATGCTAGATGTAGCTCAACTTTTAGTAAAACTAAAAAAAAGCAATGCTAAAAAATATTAAAACAGTAAAAGATATCAATCTTAATAATAAAACAGTTCTTGTTAGAGCAGATTTAAACTTACCGATAGTTCATGGCAAAATCACTGATTTAACTAGACTTCAAAGAATTATACCTACATTACGTTATTTAATAGAAAATAATGCTAAAATTATTCTAGTTTCTCACTACGGGCAGCCAAAAGGAAAATTCGTAATTGACATGTCTTTGTCTCCATTAGTTGATGAAATTAGCAAGCTACTACCTGAAGCACAAGTACAATTCAGTTTAAATATTTTTGCAGAATCTACTAAGGTTAAAGCTAGCCAATTAAAATCTGGAGATATTTTACTAGTAGAAAATTTAAGATTCCATCCTGGAGAAGAAAGCAATGACATAGATTTTGCAAAAAAAATCTCTGAATTAGCTGATATATACGTAAATGAAGCATTTTCTTGCTCGCACAGAGAACACTCCTCTATCGTTTTGTTACCTCGCTTACTACCTAGTGTTGCAGGACTTCTTCTATATGAAGAATTAGCCAGTCTTGAAAAATACCTGATTTCCCCAGCGCGGAAAGTTATGTCTATTACTGGCGGAGCAAAGGTTTCACAAAAAATAAAAATGCTGAACTCATTGATAGAAAAAACAGATTATCTGGTTATTGGTGGAGCAATGGCTAATACTTTTCTAAAAGCACAAGGATATAACATTGGTAAGTCTTTATGTGAAAATGATTTTATAGATGTCGCCTTATCTATTTTAGATAAGGCAAAACAATATAATTGCCAAATAATCCTGCCCTCAGACATAATAACCGCCAAAGGTTTACATAATATTTTGTATAAAGTAAAACTGCCTCAAAATGTCTCAAGTGATGAAATGATACTAGATATAGGACCAAAATTTTTAGCTGGAATTATTTTTAAATTAGATGAAGTGAAAACTGTAATTTGGAATGGACCTTTAGGTGCTTTTGAGCATAAACCATTTGATCTTGGCACTATCACTATTTCAAGAGCCATTTCTTCTGCTACCTTGAATCAGGGATTGATTAGCATTGCAGGAGGCGGGGATGTAGTATCTGCAATTAATACTTCAGGCTTAAGTAATAATTTTACTTATATTTCTACTGGTGGCGGAGCTTTCCTTAAGTGGATAGAAAATCAAAATTTGCCAGGAGTAGAGGCTTTGATTAACAGTTATAACTATAACTCTTGTAACTTATAAAGATCTATTTTATAGCTAGCTTCAAATATTTGCAGAATTTAAAGTATAATTTTTGAAGTATTTATAATTTTTTCTACTAACTCAGACTTATAGTTGCATCTGAGTTTTACCTTTAAATTATTTACATAATTCTCTACTGTTCTTGGCGATATATTCATGTGTTCTGCAATTTTCTTATTTTCTAAAATACCTTGCCTTATTAAACTGACACATTGGTATTCTCTATTTGATAATTTTGGATTATAGGGAAGTTCTTTTATATTTTTAGATGAAAATAAATCATATGTAAAATTGTTATTTCTCTGCAGATTAAAATTAAACTTAACTTTAAAAGTAGCTAAGTTTCTTCTCTCTAAATCATGTATCATGACCTCAAGATTATTATAGAAGTGTTTTTTAAATATCTTGATTTTTTCAATAGAATTTAGAAAAAAATTATACTTGTTAAAAGAATTTCTGTATTTAAATGCAAAATTTAAAGTTTCAACATAATCGTTTCTTTTTGACCTAATAGATAATCCATTATTGATAAAACACTTATTGTTAATAAAAGAGTAAAATTTATCACAGCTATCTTCTGGCCAAAAAAAATAATAATCATTATTATTAGATGCTTTGTTATAAGAATCGAGTGAAACTTTGCTATAATAAGAATATTCTACAAAATTTTTAATAAAGCTAACAGAATCATTTGTTAGTAATAAATAAGAACAATTATTAAAGATTCTAAGATAGCAAATATGATCTATCCCTAGATGAGATATGAGTGGATTACACACTTCCTGCATCAATTTAAGCTTGGAACTTGAGTATAAAATAGAGCTATACATAATTACCTAAAAATAGTATCTGCTTACTAAATAAGCTACATAAGATGGTATTATAAAGTGGCACCTGTAATGTGTTATCTTATAATTATTAAACTTAGCAAATACAGGAGAAGCACACATTAACCCTACTAGTGATACTTCAAAAAATGTGCTACTTATATGATATGCTTTATATGCGACTAATGACTCTGTAGCTAAGTGTGGGAAAATAGGTAAAAAAGAACGCGAATGTTGTATGCATGCATAATGCATTTTACTGCCAGGAGAAAAAAAATTGCTTAATTTTTGATGATAACTATACATAGAATAATCAATAGCGCTTAAAACAAACATTTCACATATTTCTGATTTTTTTAAGATTGAAATTATAGATTGTACTGCACCTATCAAGACATCTCTTACTTCATTACCTTGAAGTGGAGTTTGAGAATCTATTGCACTCATAACAGAGCCCTGCAAAGGTAGCTGATTTATTAGATTAACATTTGATATATTTAAATGATTTAATTTTATTATAAGATCGAGTGCTCCTTTGTTAGAAAATCCTCTTCCTACTTCAATAAAATCAAGCATTAAAAAATTAGGCACTCTATTAAGCTTTAATATACACCTTTCTAAGTGGGAAATAATGAAACCATAATTATTCACATCGTCATCATAATTTTTTGTAGTAGAAAAAGAAGGAAAATGGTTGAATACAGAAAGATATATATTTTTATTTTCATAATGTGCCCTATAATCGCGCCTAAACTCACATGCATCAGTTTCTTTGATGTTATTTATATCAAATTTAGTCTCTTTATATAGCTTAGTAGGAAATATTCCATTAACTATGCTTGAATATCTATTGTATGCATAATCGCTAAATACCACTAGCCTTGTATCTTGCTTTCTCATCTCACCTAAAGTTATTGCTTGATTAGGATCTTGTTTTAAAAGATATTTTGTAATATCAACTTTATCAAAAAGTATTTTAACTTCATGAGCTGGAACGTATGATTCTAAATGCAGAGTAACAATGTCCTTTGGAGCTTTCTCTAATATTAATTTACAGTCAGTTAACCAATCTTCTAACATTACAGGATCTTTGAACCCTCTAAGCGCCTTAGAAAGAGAACAACTTTTTGTTGGATCTGTTTGCCCTTTAATCTCATGACATAAAGAAATTTCACCTTGATGATAATGCAAATCAATTGCAAAGCTTCTTGCCCCATAGTCAAACAAGTTAGTTATATTAAAACTTTGTTGTGAAACTTTCCAACCATCTTCAGTATTCGCAAAAGCGTTATGAGCAGTCAAGAAGACAGCGTCTCTATAAAGCATAGAATCTGGATAAGTATCAGCTACTCCTGCTAGGTAGTCATAGAGAGACATCGTCTAAATACACTTGGACTGTTTATAAGCTTCTTTAACGATTTTTGCATCTAACTCAGTTAGATAAATTAAGAGCTCTTTACCAGCGTCTATATTGTTAGGAGTAATAGCTTGACTGCACCTTATATTAAAAAATTTTAATATATAATTAACTCCTACTGTATCACATGTATTGTCTGCTCTTGCAAGACTAATGAAATTCTCTAAATAACTCTGAAGAATCTTTTGATCATCTTCAGAAAGCTCAGTATCTCTTGTAAATAGATCCTCTCGTATTACTTCTTGCTCATCTATCCCTAACAATTCACTAGGGTAATACTTTTGCATTTTTTCTCTTTCTGCATCCGTAGCCAAGTATGCTTCACTTAAATTTTTATATAAATTTGGCTCACATTGAATTTTATCCTCAGCATCTAGTCCTATTAATTCATCTAACATGCTCACCTCCTATTATTAATATTTTATTAATCACTAAAAGAATTTAATAATATAGTCAATACTTAATTAAAGAAGCAGAACACGATTCTGCAGAGACATAATTCTTTAATTCAATTTCATTGTTAATTAGCTATGTTTTGTGAAACTAAAAGAGCTTAGTATTTGGTGTAGCTCCTCTCTAGGGTGAACTCCTTCTTGTTGTATTATATACGCAGCTGCCTTGCTACCAAGATCCCCACAAGCTTTTAAACTAAATCCTTTTGAATAGCCATATAAAAAACCAGCTGCAAACATATCTCCAGCTCCTGTTGAATCAACTGTTTTCACTTTTTCAGCAGGAATTAAAATAAGGTCATCTTTAGTTATTATAAGCGCACCATCACCCCCCATGGTAAAAATACCAATATTACCTATTTTTTGAAATTCTAATATAGCTTGCTCAAAATCACTAGAATCGAATAATGCCATCACCTCATATTTGCTTCCAAAAATAATATCAATATTAGGAATATTGGTTTTTATGAATTCTCTATGTTGAGTAGCAACGTAATTTGCTGATAAAGAGAATGCTACGTGAGTATTATGTTTTTTTGCTTCCGAAATTAAATTAAGAAAAATAGGTTTAAAATTTTTATCTAATAATGAGTAAGCGTCTGTTAATAATATTTTGTGGTCTTTGATTGAACCGTAATCAATATCTGTATTTTGGAAATTAATTCCAACTCCTTGGCTAGAAAACATAGTTCTATCACCTTCTGGAGTAACAAACACAATCACTACTCCTGTGCTACCTTCTTCTCTAAATTTTATTATAGGAACCACTCCGGATTCTTGAATACTAGCATAGAATTTTTTCCCTATATTATCGAGCGAAGCTACTGAATTAAATGTTGCACTACCACCAAAGCTAACCATCCCTAGTGCAGTATTAGTAGAACCTCCTGCAGCCGCTTGCTTAAAAATTTTAGTCTCATTAATAATAGAATGCATTGATCTCCTATCGATAATCCCAGAAAATCCCTTTTTAATATTATATACACTAGAATATTTATTTAAAGTTTCATGATCTACCTTAATAAAGAAATCATACATAGCATTACTGACAATAAACAAATCTTTTTCTTTTTTCTGCCATTGTTGATCTTCTCTATAATCAACATTTTGAATGGCATATACAGAGTTTGTTAAGAACAAACATATGAAAAGAGAATAAAACCATGGTTTAATTTTTTTGCAAAAATACTTCATGATACATCTCTAGCTAAAATATGTTAAAAGACAACAGTAAGACCAGCTGTTACAGTAAATCTTGATAAATCATTTTTAAACTTTTCTGTTAATTCTGTTATTTCATGCTTTGCCTTAAAAAAATATTTAGCATCAATATTAATCCCTACATTATGAAAATTACCATCGTGGAAAATATGGTCTAGAACATATAAATCTACACCAACTTGAGCAACTCCACTGCCTCCATCATTAATTTTTACATTTGTAGGCTCATTAAAGAAAAATGTGTGCGAGTACCCGCCTCCTAAATAAGGCATAACTTTATCGTAGATAGGTAAATAAAACTGAGCAGTTGCTGTTATTGGTAATAAACTGATACTTTTTTTAGTGCTATCTAGTTTTTGGTATTCAATGAAACCAATTCCCGGAGAGACTTCTACAGCTATATTATCAGTGATAAAATAGTTTAACGCTCCATCTAATATAAGCCCGTTCTTAAATTTTTGCGTTGCCTTTGTGCCATTTTCTCCATTTTTTATGTCATCATTAATATCCATATAACCACCCCTTGCCTTGATTGCAAAATTGCCTTTTCTTGGATGTGCAGCATGAGCATTGCAAAATATTATTAATGAAACGAATGATAAAGTAATGATTTTATTTATAGTATGCATAATACTCTCTATTAAAATTGACTACAGCACTGTACGAAGTGACTCTTTGCTTGATCTCATTGCCAACCTCTTATTTCCATACAGTACTCACTATAGCTTAAAGGTACATCATTCTTTCTCAAGATTAAATAAAAATTTTAGAAACATTTTTAATATAGTCAATTTAATTTTGAACCCTAGATATCATCTCTCATTACTCGCATAATTATTTAATATTCATTATACCAACTCTTGTCACCGTTATCGTGACCTATTGGCGGTATGCGTATGTAATCATACTTTTCCAATAATAGATCTTCACTTGAAAATGAATTAATCTCACTATAATAATAGCTAAGTACCTTACTATGAAAAATTTTATAAGAAAATACAATATCTGTAGTACTATGTTTATTTCCAGACTCATAAAAACCGTAAGACAATATAGCACTATTAGAGTAAGACTGATCTTTATAAGAGCATGGATATTTAATATAATCGGGCGCACTAACTTTATCCAAATTTATTTCAAGATATTGTAAAGCTGTTTTTAGAATTGGATGATTGGGACTGCTGCCTATAGGCACTACATCAAGTGCATCTGTATAAATAGGAATTTCTTTTGCAAAAAAATCATAAGACTGCATTATCTTTCTGATTGTAGTATAGAAAGAATAATCAACATCTATATACACTCCTCCATTGTCAAGTAATATTAAAATTCTTAGAGCATCGCTTGCAATAGCAAATAAATGATCATCTATTAGCTCTAATATATTTTTCTGCAATTGATTAGATAGAGAGGAAAGTTCATTAATATTCTTAATTGTTATACCAAGATTTTTTAGAGATTCTACTGTTTTAGGTATTAAGCTTTCATCATTTGTCCACAAATAGTAATGCCATTGCTGTCCATCTTTACTAAGAATTTTTATATTTTGTTCAATTAACTTAATGTTTTTACTACTAACTTCTTTTTTACTATATTCTGATGTTACCCAGACAAAGTGTAATTTTGCTGGAATTTTCGATTCTTTTGAGTAATCTATAGAAAACGGTAATTTATTTAAGTGTTTTTGCCTCAATTGCTTTAGCAGTTTAAAATCACAGATAATGTTTCTTTCGCATAATTGAACCTGTATCGAGGGAGTACCAAAACAGGTATATTGAATTAACTGATTATAATTCTTAAAAATCCAGCTGTTTTCTTTTTGGTCAAAACCCAATTGAGGGAGATTAACTGATGCATAATCTATTGCTTTTTTTTCTACATTACTGATATAAGCTTTATTTTTATTACTAATCGCAGACAAGACTCCTTCAGGGAAAGCTATATCTATAGTTTTTTTATTAGCATATTTGTAATAACCAAGAGACAACGGAGTACCAGATTTTGCAAATGTTTCTGAAGCTTTATTGCATGGGAAACGAACATAATCTGGAGCAGTAACACTAAATAGGTTTCTCATTAAAAGATGAACTGTTTCTATAATGATAGGGTGATTAGGTATAGCACCGATAGGAGTAACTTCAATTACATATTCATAACCTGAAGCTGTAGAGGAAAAAAAATCATAGCACTGCATGATATTATATATAGGAGATTTTAAAACATAATTTATATCCATATATACCCCTCCATATATCCTTAGCATAAGTAATCGAATAGTATCACTTGCTATTGCTAAATCGCCATTATCAATAAGATGATAAATCTTATTTTTTAACCTAGTAGATATAGAATTTTCTTCTTCTATATGTTTTATTTCTAGATCTAATTTGATTTTTTCTTGTAAGAGAGGGACATCATTGGTCCATAAATAATATTGCCACTTGTTTCCATCCTCTTTAAGCTTTTGAATATTATTTTTGATTAAATCAATATGCTTTTCCTTTATATCTTTGTAAAAGCTATTTTTACCAAAAACCCATACTAAATGTAATATTGGCGGAATTTTATTATTAATCAGGTATTTACAAGATACAAAATTTTCTAGATAGCGATATTTTATTTCTGAAAGCTTATCAAGTTCACTATAATATTGTTTATTTTTACAATGCAGTATCTTTTCGTTACATAACAGTTCAATATGATTAAACCGTCCACATTTTTTACTTTTAGGGTTAATAGACATTTGTTACTATTTAAAGTTAGTTTGCTAGGAGAATAGTATAATAGTTTATTAAAGGAATAAGTAATTTAACTCCTAAAGCAAAAATGATACTATTAAAGACCAAACGTAAAGTTGTGATAGCGGTTAAGTTTTCAAATGAATGACGCAGGTACTTGTAAAAAAAATTGTTGTATCATAGATACATTCTATGAATGGTTAAAAAGAGGTCGTAAAGTTTCTGATGAATGCAAAAATACATTAAATAAAGTACAAAAATATAACAGAAACGCTACTTATAAATTTCCAGTAGATATATATACTTTTTTAAAACAAGAGAATTTTACTAGTGAACTACAAGAGAAAGCAGCTAACATTGACAATAAAAAAGTAATCAATACAGAGCTAGAAAGTATCAGAACTCAAAATCTTCCTTTGTTACGGGACAACCCTTCTCGTGAGGCTACTATTCCATTAACTATGCATTCTATATGGTTTACTTCACCTCATAACCCCCAAGAAGTGCCAGAATCAGATATAAGTAAATTAATAAATAACACAAAAGTTTTTAATAATAATCAGCAATGGGAATTTAATTTGTGGACTAATGATGAACAACTTATTCCGCACACAGTCCAATCTTTAGAAAATATTCCAATAACAATAAAAACTCTAGACCAATTTTATTTCCAAAACCATAACTTAGAATGCGTTTTATACAAAGTAATAGCTAAAGCACGCTGGGGTATGGCCTCAGATATTTTTCGCTATATGCTTTTGCAGAATGGTGGTGTATATATGGATCTGGACCAAGAAATTTTTGACCCTGCAATAAACGAGATTGTAAAAACATACGATTTCTTTGTTGGCTATGAAAAACATAAATTCAAATATATCAGCAATAGCGTAATAGGTGCAAAACCAGACCATATTATCATTACAGAACTTCTAAAAGCTGTAGAGCGTAACATGATAATAAGTGATGACACACCAAACTATGCTGCAAATCCATTAAATCACCTTTGCCAGACAATTTCTTCAACAGGCCCAGGAGTGTTTTCTGCTATAGTTTACAAATACGCACATAAAGATAATAACTTAGATATTGTATTTGATTCTCAAGTATTTTTTGGCGATATTAGATATATAAATAAGACTATTAACCTTCAAGAAGATTATAAAAATTTTACAATTGGTTATCAGTCCTTTGATACTACCTGGTACCCATAGAATATTTATATAGCACAAACTTTGCAGCTATGACACAGCATGCTAAAATTATTTACCAAAACTCTTATTTCTATTGAGGAGCGAAAAAATACTGAATATTATCAACTGATAATTTAAGAAATAGGAGAAATATGAAAAAAATATCAACATTTTTTCTTGCTTCCTCTTTGTTAGTAAGCCAGTCAGCATTAGCTGGCCATTATGACAAAATGAAAAAGCAAGCAGAACAATTTGTAACATTTGATCCAGAATATAGTTATCAAATTTTAGATCAAAATAGCAACGTACCATACAAACCTTTATTGATCATTGAACATAAACAGAAAAATCCTAAAACCCCTAAACTTATTTTAAGTGGACAAGCAAGAGCAAATGTTTTTGCGATGCGTACTAATAGGACAGATAAATTCCCATGGATGATGTCATTTCCTGACGATTTTAGTGGCAAAAGTGGATCAGCTATAGCTTTACACAACGTTGATCTTGCATTAACAGGTCATATTTCCAAAGATTGGACCATGTATGCACAAACCCAATGGAATCCTTCAAGAACCTTTAGTCAATCTACCCCAGTAGGCTTTGGGAAAACTTCAGTATCTTCTAGGCAGAATATATCTATTAGAAGAGCTTATGTTCTATATGCTGACCCTGATAAGCATAATTTTTATGGTTATATAGGAAAAATGACTGTACCATTTACAAACTCTCAAACTCTAAATCCTTTTTCAATTAACTTACATAGTCACGCTTTTGAACCTTTAGCAAATGCTATAGCTGTAGGATATAATCACGAAAACGTTATACTTACAGGAAGTGTACTTCAAGGCGGACCTCAATTTAGAGTAGCTAGCGGCAAGAAAGATGGCAGAATTGATAATTTTGCAATATCTGGAAAATTGAAAACAAAATATAGCGACGGCTACGCAAGCTTAGGAGGTGGATACTTACATAGTACTGAATTTTGTACCAGCTTCCCAAGCATTCACTTTAAATTATGCGAGAGACGCAATCCTGCATTTAACATAAATGCTTACGGAAGTTATAAAGATTTTGAATTGTACGGAGAGTTTTCACAAACTACAAAAGAATGGCCTGCTACTGCTGGATCTCCTTCTAATGCTGCAATAGGACAATTTATTCCTGCTTCTAAGGTCAGTGCATTTGTAGTAGAGGGAAGATATAACTTTGACGTATGGAAAAAGAAAACTGCTATCTCTGCAGGATTTAGTCAAATAAAACTTGGTAAAAGTAAATCCCCTTGGGAATTTAACAGACAACTCACAGTCGGTTTGAGTTCGTTTTTACTAAAGAATGTCAAAGTATTTTTAGAGTATAATCACCTACAAGGGTTCGCTCCACTTAATGAATTTAGTGGCACCGAGAAAACCGTTGGTAATGTTGGCCCATCACCAAGTGACAGAAGCACTAGGTCAAATGTTATAACTGCAGGTATTACTGCTGCTTTATAACTATTAGTCATACATAAAAAGGAGACGCACGGTTAGTCTCCTTTTTTATTGATATATAACATACAGATGGTATTTTAATTATAAAAATATGAGTTGTTGAAATGTCTAAAGAAAAAGAATCTTGTGAATTAGCACAAAAACTGTATGAAGAAGGTAAGATCCAAGAAGCAAAAGATATTTTTTATAAATTGGCCAATGCTAACGACCACGAAGGTCAATTTTGGCTAGGTATGTTGTTGATGCAAACGAAGTCTTCAATTGCAGAAGGCAAAAGTTGGCTTGATAAATCCGCTACACAAGGCAATATTGAGGCTGCGTATAATTTAGCAAGATGGTTATCATCCTATGAAGATAATAAAAAAGATGCTGAAATTTGGTATAAAAAAGCTGCAGAACAGAATGATACCAGATCTATAGTTGCTCTAGGATATATAAAGAAAGACCAGGGGCAAACAGAAGATGCAAAATCCTACTTTGAAAGGGCAGTTGCTTTAGATTCTCATTATGGATATCAAGCACTAGGAAAAACTTTTCTGGATGAAGGAAAGCTTGAAGAAGGAAAGATTATGCTTGAAAAAGCAATGAACAAAGGCAACTCAAAAGCAGCTTATGATTTAGGAAAATTCTATGTTGAAGAGGGAAATAACAACAAAGCAAAAGATGCTTTCAGGAAAGCAATTGAACAAGGCGATATACTATCCCAGGCAGAATTAGCAACAATATTAAGAGAAGATAACCAAGTAGAAGAAGCCAAATTATTGTATGAATCATTTATAAATGCCGCTACAAATTTTATTTCTTTGTTGAAAAAACAAGGCAAAAATAATTTCATCAAAATATGGCAAGATAGAATAGATATAGCTCAAAAACACTTATCAAATTTATAAGTACTATTTAGTTATAACTCACCCTCATCACTGCTAGTTATACCCAGTAAATTATTGCCACTGCTTACAAGCCAATCAGCAGCTGTATCATAATTATGCATAAGCCAATCAATACCATCTACACTAAGCCTTACAGGAGGAGCAAGCATCAGAGTATTCCAGAATTCTTTAGTAAGTGTTATCCCCAATTGAGCTGATACTATTATCAGCGATGTTTTTACAGTGTGAAAGTAGCTATGTGCTGGATTATATTCAGCCTTTAACTGCATCCATACTCCTTTTGAATAATCTTGATTTGTTTGAAAAATTAAGTTTATACATGAATCAAGAGCTAGTTTTACTCCTAATTTTTTCATGATAAATTCGCTAATTAGGTTTTGGGGCACTACCTTTGAAAATATAACTATGCCAGAAGACAAAAGCCATTCAGGAATTTTACCTGCATAATCAAAATAAGTATAATTATCTAATTTTCCATTTTGCTTATCTTGTTCAATCAACACAGGAATTCTAGCAACAGGTTCACATATTTTATTTGCCTTAAGCGCAGTGTTTTCTAAAGAGTGCTCTTTCCAATTTGAAGTGATAATTGCAGTTTTGCATATAACTTTAATACTAGATGAAGCAACATGACCTGTACCATAATGTATTTCTGTATTACCTAGAGTAACATTTGAAAAAGTAGCATACGCTACACCAGCTACTTTTGTAGCATCACGAAATACTAACTTTGCTTGAGGATGATCCCCAAATTTTGATGGAAGATTTCCTGTAAAAGTCAATATTGTTGCATAAGGCCACGTTAAGCTAAAAGCTTCTTCAAAATTTAGAAATCTAGCAAAAATAAATTTAGTAATAGGATTGTAAGGTACATATTCTCTAAATAAAGGTACTGTTACAGCTATACTTGTCCCAACAAATAGTCCTATATAACCGCAACCTGACGCTTTAGCACCTGGCATAGCAAAACTCTCGTTAACTCCAACTTTTGATACCATATATGTAATAGCTTTAAAAATCAACTTTAAATGAAGTTAATTTTCTATTTTTAGCAAATCACTAAAAATAGCTTTTCATATATAAAATGAATAGTTTCTTTTTTTATAAAATTGAGTTATTATCAATTATTCAAATATTAAAGGACAATATGAACACAGGAACAGTTAAATGGTTTAATTATACCAAAGGCTATGGCTTCATAGCACAAGATAATAGTAAAGATGATCTATTTTTACACGTGAGTGAAGTAGAAAAAGCAAATATTAAAAACTTAGAAGAAGGGCAAAAAGTCAAATTCGATATAGTGGATAATAAAAACAAAAAAGCAGCAGCAAATATAGAGCTTATATAGAATATTCAATAGTAATCAGCTCTCAAGTTAGTGTATAACCTTATAAAAACTATAAGACAAAGTAATTTCACTAACATCTGCTAGGTTAGGGTCTTTTTCTATATCAGGGTCTATGAAGAAAGATACAGGCATCATTACTCGTTGTTTTCCTTGCAATAATTGCTCTTCAAAACAAAAACACTGAATTTTATTAAAATATATCCCTGCTTTGTGTGGAGTAACATTATAAACTGCAGTTCCAACTATTGGTTCTGCAGTTAAATTCTCTGCGGAATAAAAAATTAGTGTGTTTTCTCCTGTAATCACAGATACTTCTTTTTGCTCTGGCTTAAACAACCACGGTAGCTCTTTCCCCGTGTTAGAATCAAAAGTAACCTTAATTCTACGTGTACCTAGCTGAGAAAAAGTTTTTTTGGCACGCTGAGTTGTCCCTCCATATCCAGTAACTTTACAAAATACGTTATAGATAGGAACAGATGCATATGCTAGCAAAATCATCCCAACTACTATCGCTACCAGTGATAAGGCAAAATTAGAATTATCGTTCTTAGGCACTTTCTTTTTGATTAGCCAAATATTTTTCTGCCTCTAACGCAGCCATGCAGCCTGTACCTGCAGCAGTTACTGCTTGACGATAAATTTTATCTTGTACATCGCCTGCAGCAAACACACCTTCAGCACTAGTTTTAGTACTATCACTAGCTGTAATAATGTAATTATCTTCATCAAAATCTATTTGGCCTTTAAACAATTTAGTATTTGGAATATGCCCAATAGCAATGAATACACCTTCAACCTTTAGTTCTTGCGTATCGCTAGATTTAACATTTTTTATTCTTACACCTGTAACCCTATTTGGATTTTCTTCTCCTAATATTTCATCAACAACATGATCCCATATAATCTCAATTTTTTTATTAGCAAATAACTTATCTTGCAAGATTTTCTCAGCTCTTAACTCATTTCGACGATGAACTAGGGTTACTTTACTAGCAAAATTTGTTAGATATAGAGCCTCCTCAACTGCAGTATTACCTCCACCAACTACCATTATCTCCTTGTCTTTAAAGAAAAAACCATCGCAAGTAGCGCATCCAGAAACACCAAATCCTCTATATTTTTTTTCGCTTTCAATTTCTAGCCACCTTGCCTCAGCTCCTGTAGCAATAATTATACTGTCTGCAGTGTATTTCTTCCCTGACTCAGTAATGCAAACAAAAGGTCTTACACTAAAGTCTACTTGACTAGCATGCTCATGCATAATATCAGCGCCAACTTTCTTTGCTTGATCATGCATCTGCTCCATAAGCCAAGGACCTTGAATAGTTTCAGCAAAACCAGGATAGTTCTCTACATCTGTCGTAATAGTAAGTTGCCCTCCTGGGGTCATACCTGTAATGATTGTAGGGTCAATATTTGCTCTTGCTGCATATATTGCAGCTGTCCAACCAGCAGGACCAGAGCCAAGAATTAATAATTTTGTATGTTTGTCTTTTGTCATAGTAGATATTTCTCGGTTAATTAAATCAACTATAAAACCACTTAAATAAAAATCAAAGTATATTCTGATATAGCTTGCTCTATTGCAAATTTACCATAAGTGTAAGCAACAATATCTATAGAAAAAACTATATTAAATTACAGAACAACACTCTTGAGGAATTTCCTTTAAAAACCTTGAAGGTACACAGCTACTCCATTGATTGTAAATTCTGCGAGACATAGCATATGAGATATATAATTTTCTTTTTGCTCTAGTAATCCCTACATAAGCAAGCCTTCTTTCTTCTTCTAATCCTTTTTGACCACTTTCGTCTACAGTTTTAGGATGAGGAAACAACTCTTCCTCCCACCCCGGCAAGAAGACTGTGTTAAACTCTAATCCTTTTGCAGCATGTAGCGTCATAAGATTTACAACATCTTTAGAATCAGCTTTTGCGTTATTTTCATTAATTAGAGATATATGCTCTAAAAAATCTACGATACTTTGAAAATCTTCTAGTGCTTTAGTTAACTCCTTTAAATTTTCTATCTTTGTTGAAGATTCAATATTTGAATTTCTTATCAGATTTGCCTTGTAATTAGATTCTTCTATGATTTTTTTAACTACATCAGCATGGTGAGTTGTTTTAAATTCATCATGCCATCTTTTAATTAAATTTAAAAATTCAACTAATGCATTCGCTGTTTTTGTACTAAATATATTACGAGAAATGGCATATTCAGATGCACTAAACATAGAGATATTAGAGGTATTAGCAATCTCTCTAATTTTTTGTATGGAAGTTTTCCCTATAGATCTAGCTGGTTTATTTACAATCCTTTCAAATGAAAGATCGTCATTCTGTTTTACCGCTAGCTTGGTATAAGCTAATATATCCTTAATTTCTTCGCGATCATAAAATTTAAGACTACCTACTACTCTGTATGGTATAAAATTATTTATAAATGCTTCCTCTATAATACGAGTCTGAAACAAAGCTCTTACCAATACAGCATTATTACTCATATCTTTTTGTGAAAATTTGTTACCATATTTAATCGCTTGCGCAATAAATTCCGCCTCTTCTTTGTCATTATAACAAGATTTAATAGTAACCTTCGTTTCAGAATCAAGATTTGTCCATAAGGTTTTTCGATGACGCATACTGTTATTAGCAATAAGGTTAGAAGCCGCTTTTAGTATGTGATTGGTAGAGCGATAATTTTGCTCTAGTTTTATTATTTTAGATTCTTTAAAATCATCCTCAAATTTTAAAATATTGCCTATTTCAGCACCACGCCACCCATAAATTGATTGATCATCGTCTCCAACGCAGCATATATTATTCCTAGGTTGAGCAAGCATTCTCAACCAAACATACTGAGCCATATTAGTATCTTGATATTCATCAACCATAACATACTTGAAACTATCTTGATACATTTCTAAAACATTGGAATTATTATTGAACAGATTAATATTTTTTAATAATAAATCGCCAAAATCTACTGCATCCATTAAGTTAAGCTTATCTTGATATCTCTTATAAATTCGATGTGCAACACTATGAATTTCTGACTTGATATCACTTGCCAAAACCTCTCCTGGACTTAAAACAATATCTTTCCATTTCTGGATAATTCCTACTATTAATTTAGGATTAAATTGCTTTGAGTCAATATTCAAATCAGACATTATATTTTTTACTAATTTCACTTGATCTTCAGCATCTAAAATCGAAAAATTATTACTTAGCCCTAACAACTCAGCATTGATACGCAGTATTTTTGCAGCAACAGAATGAAAAGTACCTAGCCACGGTAAAATATAGGGATACATAGTCAAGATACGTTCCTGCATCTCACGCGCAGCTTTATTAGTAAAGGTAGTAGCAAGAATTTGTGTATTTGATGCTTTATTTTGTTGCAGAATATGTAAAATTCTATTGATCAACACTAGCGTCTTTCCAGTACCGGCTCCTGCAAGTATAAGTAAAGGTCCCTCTGTGTGCTGCACCGCTTCTTTTTGTGCATCATTTAAATTAACAATAATTTTTTCTTCTTCTAACTGCAACTTATCACCTATTTAAAGTTATTTGCATAAATATTAGGTCTAAATACTTTTTCCTCTGGCTCTTGAACTTCGTAATCTATATTGTTTCTTTTTACAAAATCTATAGCTAATTCTTTTGTTTCAAATTTTATCCTTACTTGTTGCTTAGTGTCACAAGAACTTGTCCACCCAGTAAGTCTGTCTACTGATTTATCACAACCTGTAAATTTTAGACACCAAACTTTGCTTTTCTTTAAGCCTGCTTGCATCATAGATCTTGACGGCTGATAAATGATTGCTTTCATATAAAACACTTATTATTATTAATGCTAGTCATTGAAAATGATTAAACTTAGTATATTTTAGTAATAATAGTTTACAAGGTAATATTGTGGCAGATAAAGATAAAGATATAAAAAATCTAAGTTTTGAGGATGCGCTAGGCGAACTTCAGGATATAGTAAGAAATATAGAAACTGGCAAAGACAAACTAGATAAAGTTATAAGGGATTATGAAAGAGGTAATGCTTTAAAAAAACATTGCGCAAATAAACTAGCTGAAGCAAAACTAAAAGTTGATAAAATAATTCAAGATTCTGAAAATAATTCTATTAAAATAGAATAACTATAAAGCAGATTAGCTATATATTTAATAATGATTTGATCATTGGTATAGATATCTTCTTGTTTTTGGATAACGATAACTTATCGAGCTCTTCGACTATTTGTGCTATTTTATAATAAGATCTATCTATACGATGAATTAGGTAGTGGATTACACTACTACTAACAACTATTTGCCTATCAGCAAAATATTTTAATAATATTTGTCCCACCATATATTCATCTGGTTTTTTTATTTCTACTTCCATAATAGCATTAATCCTTGATTTCAAATCTGGTAAGCAAAAATTTATCTGCGTTAAAGGAATCGTAGATGTAATTAATAAAAACTTTTTACTATTTATAACATGGTTAATCAAAACAAATAATTGTCTTTCTTCAGACAAAAATTTAGTGATATCTTCGAGCAAATAACAATTTATATTATTGTTAAAAAAAGATTCTGCCTTTAATGAATTAAGATCTATCATAAGAGCTTTAGATTTATGCTGCCATATCGTTGCTAAATGAGTTTTGCCTGAAAATTTTTGTCCAAAAACACATAAAATATGCTTGTATATACCATTTTCCCAGTGAGGCCAACTATTAATTAAATTTATAGCATCCCTATTAGATTTAGTAATTATATAGCTATCTTCGTCAAAATCTGTCTGCGGTATAAATTGTAATTGATATTGAGTTGCTTCTTCAGTCATTATTTATAAAGTTGGCTCTTATAATATCTACCGACCATAAATTTTGTCAGAACAGCAATAATTGCTCCGACAGGTACAGCAACAAGCATCCCTATAAAACCAAATAAACTACCACCTAACAAAATAAAGAAAATAATCCATACAGGATGAAGCCCTAGTTTTCGACCAACTAATTTAGGTACAATAATACTTTCAATAATGTTACCTACTATAAACACTATAATGACTAGCATAATGCCGTACAGGCTTTGAAATTGAAAGTAAGCTACTATCGATGAAGCAATAAATCCCCCTAATAGCCCTATAAAAGGAATAAAAGATACTATTCCAGTTGTTATACCAATAAATATACCAAAATCTAATTTTATTATTGTTAGAGCTAAAGCATAATAAATCGCTAATACAAAACACACATTAAGTTGTCCTCGAATAAAACCAGAAATAGAAGCATTGATATCATGCATTAATTTTTTATAAGAACTTCTGTTTGTCATAGGAATTAAATTTTCTATACCTTTTACCAAATAGTCCCAATCTTTGATAAAATAAAAAGAGACTAAAGGCACTAAGATTATCATCATTAGCACATTTACCACAACAAATCCAGATTTCCATATAGTTTCGACAAAATTAACTAAATCTTTAAACAGAATTCCGATGAAATCTTCAAAAATTTTTGGTAAATTTTCAGCAAAATTTCTGTCGATTTTCAATATATACTGCTTTATTAAAGGAATTACTGTCTTACTTATATAAGACTTATACTTAGGTATAGAATTAATAAAATAAGTAATTTGATCATAAATTAGTGGTATTAATAAAACCCAAAGTAATAAAAATAGTAATACTATCACCCCTACTATAGTAAAAGCGATAATATCACGCCTTATTTTGACTTTATTTTCTAGATAATATGCAGCAGGAGAGAAAAAATATGATATTACCAAAGATGCTATAAAGGGAGTTAATATTGTCCTTGATAAATATATACTAGTTAAAAATATTGTTATAACTATTGACCAAAATAAAATTTTGTTCATAATTTAACTCCGTAATTACAAGTAAATATTACTTCTGTTTCTCTATAGAATCAATTGATTTTCTAACCATATGCTAATTAAATTTACAAAAACATTAGAGAAAATTTTAGCTACCCAAGATAACGTACACACTATTGCAATTGGAACTTCTGGAGGATCTGACTCCTTAGCTCTAACTTTCTTAACTCAAGAATGGGTAGCCAAAAAACAAATCAAAATAATTGCTCTCATTGTTAATCATAATTTGCGCACTGAATCATACTCAGAGGCAAAACAAACAGCAAAGACTCTAGAAGAAAACAATATATCTTACCAAATTCTAACTTGGGAACACGAGTCTCTCAAATCAAATATACAACATCAAGCTCGTAATGCTCGTTTAAATCTTATGACAGGTTTCTGTAAAAAACATAATATAAAACACCTATTGCTAGCTCATACTCAGAACGATGTAGCAGAAAATTTTTTAATGCGTAGCTTAAGAGGAAGCGGAGTATTTGGTCTTGCATCAATATCCAAAAATATATCATATAATGATATATTAATCATTAGACCTTGTTTGGATTTCACTAAAAATGAATTACAAAACTATTTAAGGGAAAAAAATATAAAATGGTTAGAAGACCCCTCTAATCAGAACAAAACTTTTTTCCGTACAAATGTAAGATTTTTACTATCTTCAAAAGAAAGTGATAATATTTTCAGAAATAAAGAACTAATATCGCAAAGATTAGCTTTGAGTTCAAAAAATCTTGCGCGTACCCGCACATTTATAGAATCAGAAACAGCTAAAGCAAAAAAAAATGTTATGAAATTATGGAAAGAAGGATATATAACCATAGAATACCAACGATTTTCTGAGTTACACGAAGAAATAGGATTAAATATACTTGCATCTTGTTTAATCAATATTTCTGGTAAACATATTTATAAACCAAGATTAAATTCTCTAGAAAACTTATATAATACTATTCTATCAAACAAAAATTTTGTTAAAACTTTATACCGCTGTGAAATCAAAAGAAAAGATGATTTACTATACATATATAGAGAGGAACCAAAATATGGCTATACTATAGAAAAAAAAAGAAAGGGACATTGGATTTGGGATCATAGATTTTCAATTAAATTAGAAAAAAATACTGATATAAAATTAATTAGCAATTTTGATATATCCAAATTAAAAAAATATGACAAAGCAAAGTTTAATAGCTTACCAAAAAAAATATGGAATTCTCTACCGCAAATTACACTAAAAAACAATGAAATATTTGCTCCATTTTTAACTGATACAGAAGCTAATGGAATTTCAGTAGTTTTTACTTCATCTACTGCAGATCAAGATTTTTTTGCTGAAGAGAGTAAGTTTGATGACTATAGTGAATTTGCATGAATTCGGTACATAAAGTTATAGGTAACTATTAAAACTAGACTAGTGACAAGTAATAATATCTAGAAGTCAAAATAAATTCATTATAATGATACATATTACAAAACGAATCAGTCAATCCGGATTTTGCTCAAGAAGAGAAGCAAAGCAGCTAATTTTCAACGGGAAGGTTACTGTAAATGGTGAAATAGTTACTAACCCTGCTATAAAGATAGCTTTAAATGATAAAATATTAATTAATAACAAACCAATAAGTACTCCTGTAGTTCCTAGGTTATGGATCTACAATAAGCCTAAAGGATTAATCACCACACACCATGATCCACAAAAAAGAAAAACAGTGTTTAGTAGTTTACCAAAAAATATGCCTAGAGTAATTTCTGTTGGACGTCTGGATATTAATTCCGAGGGACTATTATTATTAACCAACGAAGGAGAGCTAGCTAATTTTCTTGAATCACCCAAGAACAGCCTAATTAGACGATATAAAGTAAGAGTTTTTGGTAACGTAGATATCAAAAAATTGCAAAATTTAAGTAAAGGATGTATTATCAATGGATTTCGATATAAAAACATCGATGTAAAGCTACTAGAACTAGGTAAATCAAACTCATGGCTTGAAGTTACTTTATGTGAAGGCAAGAATCGAGAAATAAGAAAAGTAATGGAACATCATGGGTTACAGGTAAATAAACTAATAAGAGTACAATATGGTCCTTATGTTTTAGAAGATCTAGCGAAAGGAAATTTAAAAGAAGTACAAATAGAGAAAAATATATATGAAAATTATCGCAGGAAGCCTCAAGGGTAAAAAAATTAATACTGAAAAAGATTACTCCTATAGACCAATAACATCAATGCTTAAAGAAGCAATTTTCAGCATAATTGCAAGTGAGAAATTTATAAGCCATGAAAGATTTTATCAAGCTACCTCCGTAGATTTGTTCTGTGGAACAGGATCTTTGAGTTTCGAAGCTTTATCAAGAGGACTAAAAAAAGCAATATTAATAGATAAAGACCCTAAACATATAAACATGCTTTATCATAACGCAGAAAAACTAGATATTAATGATAAAGTTGAAATTATTAGAGGAAATGCCTTATCACTGCCACGAGCAAAAACAGCATGCACAATTGCTTTCATTGACCCACCTTTTAACCATGGATTAGTTGAAGAATGCGTCAAAAGCTTAGTTAACCAAGGATGGTTAGAACATGATGCATTAATTTTTATAAGGACTCATCAACGTGAAAAATATAATATACCAAACTATTTTATAGAAATTTTTTCAAGAAAATATGGAAACTCTATGCTGTGTATTTATAAATTTAGTGATAAAGATAATAATGGAAAATTAAGTGAGTGTGAAAATAAAGCATAAAACAGTTATCAAGAAACCTTCGGAGTTAGAAGTAGAAGAAGCTGTAAGAACACTAATAAGGTGGGCTGGAGACAATCCTGAAAGAGAAGGTTTACAAGAAACGCCTCGTAGAGTAATGGAAAGTTACAGAGAATTTTTTAGTGGCTACGATAAAGAACCTACCCAGCTTTTATTGAAAGCCTTTAGCGAAGTTGACGGATTTGACGATATAATCTTATTGAAGAAAATTAAATTTAACTCTTTTTGTGAACACCATATTTTGCCAATAATAGGTCATGTTGACATCGCTTATATCCCTAGTGGGAAGATTGTGGGTATTAGTAAAATTGCACGAGTGGTAGAAATTTTTTCTAAAAGGCTGCAGATGCAGGAAAGACTTACTGCGCAAATTGCTCAATGTTTAGATAAAAATTTAAACGCTGCTGGAGTTGCAGTTTCAGTTGTAGCTTCGCATAAATGTATGACTATACGAGGCATAAAAAGTGATTCCTCAACAATGCAAACTCATTATATGACAGGTATATTTAGAACAAATTTAGAACTAAGAAACAAATTTATATCTCTAATATCTGTTTAATAAAAATAACTTAATTAATAACTGAAATACAAGATGAATAAAAATAATCAAAAACATTATAACATAGCAGTAGTAGGCGCCACAGGTAACGTTGGAAATAATATACTTAGAGTATTAGACGAACGACAATTCCCAATAAATAATATTTATGCTTTAGCCTCTCAACATTCAATAGGTAAAGAAATAGGCTTTAGTGATAAAGAAAATCTAACAGTTGATTCTATAAAAAATTTCGATTTTTCTAAAGCAAATATAGCAATTTTTGCTGCAGGTTCTAAAGTAGCAAAAGAATTTGCCACTATTGCAACAAATAATAAATGCATAGTAATAGATAATAGCTCTTATTTTCGTATGCATTGCGATGTACCCTTAATTGTCCCAGAAGTAAATAAAGATTCTATTAAAGATTTTCAAAAATCATATATTATTGCCAATCCAAATTGCGTCGCAGCTCCCTTGGTAATGGCTCTGAAGCCCCTACATGATTTATTCAATATCAAAAGAGTTGTAGTGGCTACTTATCAATCTGTTTCAGGCGCAGGTAAAAAAGCAATGGACGAATTGTATGAACAAACTAAAGGGATCTTTGTTTATCAAAAAGCTTCTCCTAACTGTTTTTCAAGGCAAATCGCCTTTAATGCTATACCGCATATTGATCTTTTTGATGAAAATGGTTTTACAAAAGAAGAAAATAAAATTACAGGAGAAGTGAAGAAAATTTTGTCTGATGACAATATTGAAATTGTAGCAACATGCGTTAGAGTGCCTATATTTATCGGTCATAGTATAGCAGTTAACATAGAGTTCCATAATCAAATTTCTGTAGAAAAAGCACTTACTTCACTAAAGAATGCTCCAGGAGTGATCCTGTCTGATTATAATGATAGCTCTAAGTATGCAACTCCAATTGAAGTTGCAGGGAAAGACCCAGTGTATATTTCGCGTGTTCGCCGTGACCCATCAGTAAAGAATGGTATTTGCATGTGGGTTGTATCTGATAATATGAGGAAAGGAGCAGCTCTAAACGCAGTACAAATTGCGGAAATTTTAGTAGATCAATATCTGTAGTACTATGTATTTTTTAGTTAGAGCAGTCTTTTTTTTATCGTTATCTGTATTTTATATCTCTGCGTTCGGCGCTAAAGCACAATGTATCGTACCTTCTTATAACATGGATAAAGATATTAGTCATAACGTTTTAATCAATATCTATAGCCAACTTATTCTGTTAAATGGTCAAAAAAATGAAAATTCATTTTGTTTACAAAATAAATATGATTTTGGAAAAGAGTTCATAATGGAATTAGTGCCTCAAAATCAAACTTTAGATAGTTGGAAAGAATATATAGGACTGAGAGCAATAAGAGCACCTGTATTACCTATACAAAAAGATATTATTCCGGAAGGTTATGCGTTAAAATCACTAATGAATAAAAGCAAAAGAACCTGTCATTTCCAATGCCAAAATAATTGCTCTACTAAAATAATAAAAGAATCTAAGTATAATATAGAGTTTCTACTATTATGTGGCAAAAACTTCAAACAATTCCAAGGTAATGCAGGAGTCCTAGAATATTATAAATTATTCAAAAAAGGAGCAGATAATTTTATGCTGTATTATAAGGAGAAAGTAATAACTTTTGATGCTAGTACAAAAAAAATAAATGCTGATACTATCGCTAAATGGAATGATCTAATTGATACAAATATTAGATTTCTCTCTCCTCATGACAACGAAACTATATTATATGGAGATATGGTTCTGAATAGGGAAGATATCAGAAAAAATAAAGAAGCAAAAATTAATACACATATTGTATTAGGAAGCAAAATCAATAGAAAAGAGGATCTATAGCACTCGTAGCTCAGTTGGATAGAGCGTTGCTTTCCGAAGGCAAAGGCCAGACGTTCGAATCGTCTCGAGTGCACCAAGCTTGTGTAGAAGCATTACCGACAAACAAAATAAAACTATGGATTCATCTAATATTCCATAGTATATTAAAGACTTTTGAGGAAAAGTATGGTTTTCAGTTTAGATACAATTGTTATCTCAGGTCGTGAAGTACTCCCTATTATAGAGGGAGGTAAAGGTATTGGTATAACTAATGGAAAATCCGCGGGTGCTTTTGCAGCAGCAAATGCTGTTGGTACGTTTTCTGGAGTCAATGCTGAAAGATATGATGAAGACGGCAGGATAAAATCAGTAATCTATGAAGGAAAAACCAGAAAAGAAAGACACGAAGAGTTGATTGCTATGGCTATAGAGGGAGGAATAGCACAAGCTCAAATAGCTCATGAAATTAGTGGAGGAAATGGTCCTGTACATATGAATATATTATGGGAAATGGGAGGAGCTCAAAGGATTTTACATGGTGTTTTAGACAAAGCCAAAGATCTAGTACAAGGTATTACTTGTGGTGCTGGAATGCCTTATAAATTGGCAGAAATAGCAGCATTATATAAAGTGTATTATTATCCAATAGTATCTTCTATGAGAGCTTTTAGAGCATTATGGAAAAGATCTTATTCTAAAGTTGCAGAATTGTTAGGAGGTGTTGTTTATGAAGATCCATGGCTTGCTGGCGGACATAATGGCTTATCTAATAATGAAGATCCAAGGCAACCTCAAAATCCTTATCCCAGAGTCTTAGAACTAAGAAAATTCATGAATGAGGTTGGTCTTAATAATGTCCCGATCATTATGGCAGGAGGAGTATGGCACTTAAAAGATTGGGAATATTGGATTAATAATAAAGATTTAGGGAAAATAGCATTTCAATTTGGTACCAGACCTATAGTTACAGAAGAAAGCCCTGTTTCTTTAGAATGGAAAAAAAAGCTTTTAACTTTGAAAAAAGGCGATGTTTTTTTAAACAAATTTAGCCCTACAGGTTTTTATTCATCTGCAGTCAAAAACAATTTTATTCAAGAATTAGAACAAAGAAACATCAGACAAATTCCCTATGCTATAGCAGAAGATAAAAGCTTAGAAGTTACTGCAGAATTACCAATAGGAAAGCGGAAAAGAATAGTATATGTTAAGCATGCAGACTTAGATAAAGTAAAATCTTGGTATAATCAAGGATTTACAGAAGCGCTAAAAACTCCTGATTCTACATTAATTTTTGTTACACCCGAAAAAGCAGAACAAATTCATAAAGATCAAATAGATTGTATGGGATGTTTAAGTGCTTGTAAGTTTAGTAACTGGCGAGACCAAGATCCATATACAACTGGAAAAAAAACAGATCCTCGCAGTTTTTGTATTCAAAAAACTTTACAAAACATAATACTTCAAGGAAATATAGATGACGAATTAATGTTTTCAGGACATAATGCGTATAAGTTTGCTAGCGACCCCTTCTATAAAAATTGTTTCATTCCTACAGTAAAACAATTGGTACACAGAATTGCAACAGGATATTAAGTATTACTTTATCAGTATTCAAGCAAATTTAATAATGAGGTATATAAATGAAAGCTCAGAACGAAAATTTACAAGGAGTAATGTGGTTTATATTAAGCTTGCTTATTAGTAGTATCAATGATGTTATTACAAAGTATCTAGGCACTAATATACCAGAATATGAAGTTGTATTTTTACGATTTTTCTTTGGTACTATTACGTTAATTCCATTTATGATCAAAAACTTTAATTCTTTCAGGACTTCTCGAATATCAATCCATATTATTCGTGGAGCACTCTTATTTGGAGGTATATTGTTTTGGTGTATGGGATTAAATGCTGTAAAGGTTACTATGGCAACTGTTATTAATTTTACAATTCCTATTTTTGTTTTAATACTAGCAGTATTTTTTCTAAAAGAAGAGCTAAATATTTATAGAGTTAGCGCCACTATTTTAGGTTTTATTGGTATAATCATAGTGATAAACCCACTATCTTTGGAATTCAACTATATTTCTATTATGCTTGTTGCTGGATCATTAATGTTCGCTGCACTTGATGTGCTGAATAAAAAATTTGTTAATAATGAATCAATGATTAGTATGATATTTTATTCAAGCTTTTTCACTATGTTATTTAGCTTAATACCTGCAGTAAAAATATGGATAACTCCATCATGGCAAGATTTAGGGCTTTTCCTCATACTAGGTACAAGTGCAAATTTAATACTATACTGCTTACTAAAAGCCTTTAGTTTTATTGAAGCATCTGCTGTTGCACCTTATCGCTATGTTGAATTATTATTTTCTGCTAGCTTAGGTTATTGGATATTTAATGAAACTCCTAATAACTCTACAATAATAGGAGCAATAGTAATAATTATTGCTACTTTATTCCTAGCTTATGAGTTATTTATTAAGCAAAGTCATAGTATTGTACTACCTGATAATGAAGCATAAGTAATATCAATGGTTGATAGAGAAAAAGGATATTCCTATTTTGGTTTTAAAAGAGTGCCATTTGAAGAAAGAGCACAATTAGTAAATCAAATTTTCTCTGAAGTATCAGAGCAATACGATCTGATGAATGATGTGATGAGTTTAGGGTTACATAGGATATGGAAAAAACAAATGATACATTTTCTACCTGATTCATCTTCTTCTTTGTTAGATATTGCAGGAGGAAGTGGAGACATAGCTTATAATTACTTATTAGAAGCTCAGAAGAAAGGATTATCACCATATATAGCCTTGTGTGATATTAATATTGAGATGCTTAATACTGCTAGAACTAAATATATTGATAAAGGATTGCTATCAGGAATAGATTTTACTGTAGGAGATGCAATGAACTTACCTTGGAATGACAATAGTTTTGACTATATAACCATATCTTTTGGTATAAGAAATGTTACTGATATAACAATGGCACTAAAAGAAGCACATAGAGTTTTAAAAAAAGGAGGAAAGTTTGTGTGTATGGAGTTTTCAAAAGTCGAAACACCTATATTATCACAAATCTACAATCTTTACTCTTTTTCAGTAATACCAACTCTAGGAAGATTAATTGCCAATAACAAGGAAGCTTATCAGTATTTAGTAGAAAGTATTAGAAAATTTCCTGATAAAAGTGAATTTTTAAAACTGCTTTCTAAAGCTTCATTCAAAGAAATAGGTTACAAATCACTTAATGCTGGAATTGTTGCAATACATTATGGATATAAATTATAATGTTTGTTTTACTTAACATATTAAGACTACTTAAAATTGCCTTTGTTTTTTACAAAAGGGGAGGTTTGTTTTTGCTGTACGATAGAGGAATTATACCTAGAACATTAATATGCTTTTTAAGCATTCCTATATTGCACAATCGTTCTTTATCAAAAGGCAGAATACTAAAGTTAATATTGCAAGATTTAGGGTCTTTTTTTATAAAATTCGGTCAAACTCTCGCTACTCGTTCTGACTTAATTGGCGATGCTGCAGCTCAAGAGTTAGCAGAATTGCAAGATAGATTACCTTCTAAAGATAATCCTCATATTATTAAATATATAGAGAAAGAATTAAACTGTAGATTAGTTGATTTGTTTGAAAATTTTAATACACAACCTATAGCAACTGCATCAATAGCGCATGTTTTTAAGACAAAATTGTCTACAGGACAAGAGGTTGCACTAAAAGTATTAAAACCAGGTATAGAGAAAGAATTCAAAAAAGATATCAAATTATTTTTTTGGCTTGCAAAAATAACTGAAAAGATTTGCCCTTCATTAAAAAGACTAAAATTAATTGAAATAGTAGAAACTTTTGCTGATACTACTAAATCAGAGATGGATCTTAGACTTGAAGCTGCTGCTGCCTCAGAATTAAGCGAAAATCATCGAAATGATAAAAAAATATATATTCCAAAAGTTTATTGGCATCTTACTACAAAAAGAATTTTAGTCACTGAATGGATAGATGGAATTCCTATTTATAAAACTAAATTGTTAAAGCAAGCAAAGTATGATTTAAAAGAGATATTATATAACTTCACCTCAATGTTTCTTAACCAAGCTTACCGTGATGGTTTTTTTCATGCAGATTTACATGCAGGCAATATATTAATAATGAAAAATAGTAACATTGCTTTAATTGATTTTGGTATAATGGGAAGGCTTGATAAAAAAACAAGATTCTATTTAGCGCAAATACTAAAAGGATTCTTGGATAGAAATTATAATTATGTCGCTAAAATTCACTTCAAAGCAGGGTATGTCCCTAGGCATAAATCTATAGGTAATTTTGCTCAAGCATGTAGAGCCATAGGAGAACCTATAGTAGGATTACCATCAAATAAAATTTCTGTAGGAAAATTACTATCTCATCTATTCAAAGTAACTAAAGATTTTGATATGCCAACTCAGCCGCAGCTACTCCTTATACAAAAAACCACTGTAGTTGTAGAAGGTATAGGAACAATTTTAGATCCATCTGCAAATTTATGGAAAATAGCAGAGCCTTGGATTAAAACATGGTCTGCTAAACACTTGAAATTTGATGCTAAAATTGTTGATAATTTGACAGAATTAGCAAATTTTTTAAACAATGATTTTAAAAATTTTCTAAAAAACAAATATCAATCTCAAGCTCCTGAATCAGTAAAAACTACTTAGCAGTTTTCTTAACCAAACAAATCTTTTACCTGTTTAAAAAAACTGGCAGATTCAGGACTAGATACTTCTTCGTTTTCTGTTTCAAAATCTTCTAGTAGTTTTCTTTGCTTTTTAGATAGCTTCACCGGAGTCTCAACATGTATATGTACATACATATCACCGCGTGCGGTAGAACGTAGCTTAGTCATCCCTTTGCTTTTAAGCCTAAATGTATCTTCAGACTGAGTTCCTTCAGGAATGGTTAGTTTTACCTTAGTACCATCTACAGACGGCACCTCCAAATCTCCTCCCAAAGCAGCTGTAGTCATTTTTATTGGTACTTTGCAATGTAAGTCATTTGTTTCTCTAGTAAAGATTTCATGAGGTGTAACTGACATAAATATATACAAGTCACCACTTGGTCCTCCTCGATGCCCTGCTTCTCCTTCTCCAGCAAGTCTAATACGGGTTCCATCTTCAACTCCAGCAGGAATATTTACCGATAGACTTTTTTCTTTTCGTATTTTACCTGATCCATTGCATTTTTTACAAGGATTTTTAATGATTTCTCCTTCTCCATTACAAGTATGACAGGTTTTTTCTATTGCAAAAAAACCTTGTTGCATCCTTATTTTACCTGATCCATTACAGGTAGAACATGTAGATTTTTTTTGATCTTCACTTCCTGTTCCTGCGCAACCATCACACGCAACAGATGCAGTAAATTTTATTGTATCTGTTTTACCCTTGAATGCTTCTTCAAGTGAAATTTGCATATTGTAGCGTAAATCTGCTCCTCGAACTTGCGATTGAGCAGTTCTACCTCTTCTTCTGCCACTACCAAAATCACTAAAAAGATCTTCGAATATATCGGAGAATGCACCTCCGCCTCCGGAAAAATTAAATCCTTCAAATCCAGCACTTCTACTAAAAGGATCTTGTCCACCTCGTCCTGCTCCACCACCTCCTTGAAAAGCACCATGACCAAACTGATCATATGTAGCACGCTTCTGACTATCTTTTAGAACATCATAGGCTTCATTAATTTCTTTAAATTTATGTTCTGCATTGCTATCACCTCGATTTTTATCTGGATGATGTTTAATAGCAAGTTTTCTATAAGCACTTTTTATTTCATCTTGTGACGCAGTCTTATTTACGCCTAAAATTTGATAATAATCTCTTTTTGACATTTGTTACTCTCGATAAAAAGAAAATCACATAATATTATAACCTCACCAACAAAAATGAAAGTGAGGCTATAATAAATTGCATAATTTATTAATTCTTAGTTCTCTTTTTTATCTTCATTATTTTTTACTTCTTCGTATTCAGCATCAACTACTTTTTCATCTTTTTTCTTGGATTCAGAATTACCTTCTTTACCATTTTGCTGTGACTCCTCATCTTGAGATTGAGACGCAGATGCTTGCTTCTGCATAGCTTCTCCTATTTTCATTGCTGACTGAGTTAAAGCTGAAGTTTTTGTTTTGATTTCTTCTAGGTCTTCCTTATTTAAAACCTCTTGCAAAGATTTGATATCAGATTCAATTTGGTTTTTGCTGTTATTATCTAATTTATCACCGTATTCTTTTAGACTTTTTTCAGTAGAATGAATTAAGCTTTCTGCATTATTTTTAGCATCAGCCATTTCTTTCCGATTTTTATCCTTTTCAGCGTTATCTTCTGCTTCTTTTACCATCTTATCCACTTCTTCATCACTTAATCCACCAGATGCCTGAATCGTAATTTTTTGCTCTTTCCCAGTCGACTTATCTTTAGCAGACACATGTAAAATACCATTAGAATCAATATCAAATGTTACTTCAATTTGTGGCATACCTCTAGGTGCAGGGGGAATACCTTCTAAATTAAATTGCCCGAGTAATTTATTATCTGCCGCCATAGGTCTTTCACCTTGGAATACTCTAATGGTAACAGTAGACTGATTATCATCAGCAGTAGAAAAAACCTGGCTTTTTTTAGTAGGAATTGTTGTATTACGCTCAATTAACTTTGTTAATACTCCTCCTAAGGTCTCAAGTCCTATTGACAAAGGCGTAACGTCAAGAAGCAAGACATCTGTAACGTCTCCTTGTAAAACTCCGCCTTGTATTGCAGCTCCTACTGCAACAACTTCATCAGGATTTACCCCTCTGTGAGGATCTTTACCAAAGAAATTTTTTACTTTATCAATAACTTTAGGCACCCTTGTCATCCCACCAACCAAAATCACCTCATCGATATCATTTGCTTTTATTCCTGCATCTTTTAGTGCCTTACTGCAAGGATCTATAGTTTTTTCAATCAAATCGTCAACTATTTTTTCAAATTTTGCCCTGGTTAATTTAATATTTAAATGTTTTGGTCCTGAAGCATCTGCTGTAATATAAGGTAGATTAATTTCCGTTTGAGTAGAACTAGATAACTCTATTTTTGCTTTTTCTGCTGCTTCTTTAAGCCTTTGTAAAGCTAAAGGATCCTTGGATAGATCAACACCACTTTCTTTTTTGAATTCATCAGTAAGATACTCTAAAAGTCTGAAATCGAAATCTTCACCACCTAAAAAAGTATCACCGTTAGTTGCTTTGACTTCAAAAACTCCGTCACCTATTTCTAAAATAGATACATCAAAAGTACCACCACCAAGGTCATACACGGCAATAGTTTTATTACCTGTTTTTTTGTCTAAACCATACGCAAGTGCAGCAGCTGTTGGTTCGTTTATTATGCGTAATACTTCTAAACCAGCAATTTTACCTGCATCTTTCGTTGCCTGTCGTTGCGCATCATTAAAATAAGCAGGTACAGTGATTACTGCTTTAGTAACTTTCTCTCCGAGAAAATTTTCAGCTGTTTCCTTCATTTTTTGTAAAATAAAAGCACTAACTTGACTAGGAGAGTATTTTTTCTTTCTTGCTTCAACCCACGCATCACCATTAGAGTTTTTTATAATATTATAAGGAACTAATTTTTTATCCTTTTGTGTTGTAGGATCATCATACTGCCTTCCAATTAATCTTTTGATTGCATGAAGCGTATTTTTTGGATTAGTCACAGCTTGTCTTTTTGCTGGATCACCAACTAGCATTTCATCGGATTCGGTAAATGCTACTATAGAAGGAGTAGTTCTTCTGCCTTCTGAATTTTCTATAACTTTAGGGTTTTTCCCATCCATTATTGCAATACAAGAGTTAGTAGTACCTAAGTCTATTCCAATCACCTTGCTCATTGTTGTTTTCTCCTATTTTAATTATTTCAATACTTAATCTACATATAAGTATTATTTTTTAAGTTGCAAGAGGGAGGGTCAAAAAGAATGATAATTTTATATCAAATCTAAAGATTTTGCAATATAAGTTGGGCACGTTCCATATTCAACAAACATTGCACTAGCAATATTAGAGTCCTCGAAATCTATATTCTTATGAATGCCTTTAGAATAAACTAGCAAAGAATCAATCCCAAAGTCATTAGCACCCTTAATATCTGTTGTAAGAGAATCTCCTACAGCAAGTACGCGTTTTTTATCAATGCTTTTTCCATGGAAGAGAAAGTTATATATAGACTGATAAGGTTTACCAAAGTACATTACATGACCTCCCAAGGCCTTATAATATTCAGCAAAATATCCTGGGGTGTAAATTATTGAATCTCCATGCGGAGCAACAATATCAGGATTCAAACAAATTGCTGGTATGTTTTTCATATAAGCTTTTTTTAGCAAAGATTTCCACTCATCATTATTGTCTAAAGAATCCAAAGATAGTGAGATAATTAAATAGTCAGCATCATCTATATTATCCGAGATTTCCACCGACATATTGTTAAAATCATCAACAATTCTGCCTTGGTAAAAAATTTTTTTACCTACTAGAAATTTTTTGTTTTCCTTAATATAAGAATAAAAATGCTCTAAAGGTGTTACAATTTGATCATTTGTAGACAAAACAAGACCTTTTTCTGCAAGAAAATTTCTTACATAACTTATTCTTCGAGCAGAATTCGATAAAAAAGCATATTTTTTATTATGAAGCTTTAAATAGCTTATGATTTTTATTGCCTCAGAAAAGCAAAACTTTCCATCATGAATTACACCACACAGGTCAAAAATAAAGAAGTCATATAAACTTATTAAAGAATTGAAATTTGAAATATTCTTATAGCTTGTTATTCCTTTACCTTTACCCATGCTTTAAATTATGAATCTTGAGCTTTTTCACTATCAGAAGTTTTTTTTGCATCTTTATTTTGATTCTTTTTTGAGACAAAATCTAATTTTTCTTTAATTCTAGCTGATTTCCCACTTAATTGTCTCATATAATACAACTTGGATTGACGCACTATTCCTCTTTTTATTACTTCAACTTTATCAATAAGAGGAGAATACAAAGGAAATACTCTTTCTACTCCTGTACCATAGCTAATTTTTCTTACAGTAAAGCTAGAGCCTATAGATCTTTGAGATCTAGCAATACACACTCCTTCATAAGCTTGGATTCTTTCGTTATTACCTTCTTTAATTTTTACATGCACTCTAACGGTATCTCCTGGAGCGAATTCTGGAAAGTTTTTTCCTTCGCTTAAAGCATTTACAGTTTCTTTATCAAATTCTTGTACTATATTCATTTGAGACTCTTTACTAATTTTATTAACAGGTAATTCAATAAAATAGAGAGGTTTTATATAAATTTCAACTAGAAAATCTTCAATGCTAAATGACATCCTTATATCAAATGTAAATTTGTACTCAATTAATTGTCATAATATTATTAATTATATTTTATAAAAGCTTTTCATATGTTATCATTTTAGTGATACAATCCATTGGTGAAAATGTTTTTAGAATTAGATGCTGCACTTTTAGCTAGAATTCAATTTGCCTTTACTATATCGTTTCACATAATTTTTCCCTCTTTTACCATAGGTCTAGCCAGCTATTTATTATTAATTGAAACATTTTGGCTAAAGACACAAAAAAATATTTACAGAGAACTTTACCGTTTATTAGTAAAAATATTTGCTATTAGCTTTGGTATGGGAGTAGTCTCTGGTGTAGTAATGTCATACCAATTTGGTACTAATTGGTCAGTTTTTTCTAAAACTGTAGGAAATGTATTAGGACCACTGATGGGATACGAGGTACTTACCGCCTTTTTTCTTGAAGCCTCTTTTTTAGGAATAATGTTATTCGGTTGGGGAAAGGTAAGTAAAACAATGCATTTTATCTCAACAGTCGTTGTAGCTGTTGGAACTCTATTGTCAGCATTTTGGATTTTATCTGCTAATAGTTGGATGCATACTCCTCAAGGATTTAACATAATGAAAAATGGCTTTCTGCATCCAAATAGTTGGATAGAAATTATCTTTAACCCCTCTTTCCCTTATCGTTTTTTCCATATGATCATAGCTTGCTACGTAACAACTTCATTTGTATTAGCTGGTATTGCTGCATATTATTTGCTGCGAAATAAATTTGAAAAACATGCTAAGCTTCTTTTAAAAATAGCTGGTGTAGCAATAATCATCTTTACACCCATACAAATGTTTGTCGGAGATATGCATGGCTTGAATACTCTAAAATATCAACCTAGAAAAATTGCTGCTATAGAGAGTATTTGGGATACTGAAAAAGGTGCAGGATTAAAATTATTTGGTTGGCCTGACGAAAAAAATGAAACAACCAAATATGCTATTGAAGTTCCTAAGTTAGGTAGCTTGATATTGACTCATCAGTTTAATGGAGAAATTAAAGGATTGAAAGAATGGGCTAAAAAAGACCGCCCCCCAGTAAAAATCGTGTTTTTTTCATTTAGAATAATGGTAGGCATAGGAATATTAATGCTCTGTACTGCAGTAACAGGATTATTCTTATATAAAAAAAAGAAGTTGTTTAACAATAAAATATTCCATAAATGGTTATTATTAATGTCTCCCTCAGGTTTTATTGCTGTCCTCGCTGGTTGGTTTGTCACCGAAATAGGAAGGCAACCATATATCGTATATGGGATTTTAAGGACCAAAGATGCTATCTCACCAGTAATAGGTGAATATGTTTTATTTTCGTTAATAGCTTTCGTTGTGACATATATAATAGTCTTTAGCACAGGAGTTTATTATATACTAAAATTAGTGAGACACGGACCTACATCATTACAAAAAGAAAGTAAAGATATAGAGTGGCATATTGAACCTGGAGTTTATCAAGATTTAGTTTTAAATAATATTAAACCTAAAAGAAATAAAAATGTTTGATTTCATAAGCGTAATAAATTTAGATTTAGTTTGGTTTTGTTTAATCGGCACAGCAATATTTCTGTATGTTTTACTAGACGGTTTTGATTTAGGTGTTGGTATTTTATTTCCTTTCGCTCCATCAGAAAAGTGCCGTGACAGAATGATGAATTCAATAGCACCATTTTGGGATGGTAATGAAACATGGCTTGTTTTAGGTGGAGGAGGATTATTTGCTGCCTTTCCTATTGCTTATGCAATTTTAATGCCAGCATTTTATATTCCTATTATTTTGATGCTATTAGGACTAATATTCCGTGGTATTGCATTCGAATTTCGTTTCAAGGCAAGCGATACAACTAAGAAAGTATGGGATTATGCTTTTCACTTTGGTTCTTTACTTGCAACAATTATGCAGGGTATGATTTTAGGTAGCTTTATACAGGGTGTAAAAGTAAATAATTATAGTTTTGCAGGCCATCCTTTTGACTGGATATCTGCATTTAGTGTCATGACTAGCATTGCTCTTGTTTTCGGCTATTGCTTAATAGGCAGTACTTGGTTAGTAATGAAAACTGAAGATATTACTCAGGAATGGGCTAGAAGAGCATCAAAATATGTGGTGATTTTTGTTGGCTTTTTTATGTTCTTAGTTAGCATTACAGTACCATCAGTAGATCCTATAGTTGTAAAAAAATGGTTCTCAATGCCAAATTTCCTCTATTTATTACCAATACCAATACTAGCCTTAGTGTTATTTGTTATGCTTATTGGCAAACTTAACTCCCAAGAAGAAACAACACCATTTTTATTGACTATATCTCTGTTTTTATTAAATTATATTGGCTTCGGTATAAGCATATGGCCGTGGATTGTTCCTTTTCAAGTAACTTTTTGGGAAGCTGCAGCTAATGCTAAATCATTATCATTTTTATTAGCAGGAACGGTATTTTTGTTGCCAGCAATAATTTGCTATACTTTTTATTGTTATTATATTTTCAAGGGAAAAAGCGGTCATGAACGCTACTACTAAAAAGAAAAAATGGCTTTGGTTTGCTACATTATATCTTAGTAGTTTAGTATTTTTTGCTGCACTCAGTTTATTAGTGAAATATATTTTATATATTTTTTTATAAGATATATAGTGAATTTATTTTAGATAAGGGCATGATTGCTCGTTATTTTACCTTTTTTCCCCTCCTTGTGTTACTTTCAAGCAAACTAGCCTAGCGCTTAACATACTTCTGAGTACCATAAACTCTTATTAGGAAACGTAGATGTACTGGTGTTTTAGAGTTTTTTTGTGGCAGATTAACAAAAATCTTTAAATTTGACTGGTATAAATTTCAATAAATTTCTTTTTCTTTAGATTTTGCATATAAAGCTGAGAATTAGATTCAACCTTTTTTAACTTTATTTGGTATCTTATTGCTTCCAAATCTTTATCAGACAGAGAGTGCTTTTTACTGCAAGTCACAATAAAACTAATATTATTATCGTTACTCTTAAAAATATCAGACTTTTCTTTATCTTCACCATATGCTTTCATAGCAGCGATTTTTTTCAAAGGCTTATTCTCTATGTTTTGCAAAAAAGAATTAACTCTGTTAATTTTAATTCCTGATAAATCATTAGTTTTTATGTTTTTAATATCATTACAATTGCTAAAATTATCCCACACTCTTCGCATTTTTTTCTCATTCTGCTGAGTAGAAGACACGATATATGCATCAATTTTAATTTTATCAGCATTATTACTCTCAATGAATTCTATGACTTCTGCTTCAGTTACTTCTAACTTGGGAGCTATATATTCTACCAAGATTTTTTCCCAAATTAATGCATTCTTTATTTGTAAAAATACACTTTCAGCTTTTATGCCTTTTAAGGACAGCTGCTGTATCATTGCTCCTTTAGGCAAACCACGATTTTGCTCTAAACGCGCTATTGCTTGCTCAATTTCTTTTTTAGTAACATCAATACCCATTGCTTTGGCTTCTTGCGTAAAAATTTTTTCGTCAACAAGAGTTGTTAATATTTGTAGCTTTACTTGAGTCATACTGTGTTTTTCTGGGTCAACATTACCAAGCGCAGTAAGTATTTCAATTCTTTGATCAACTTCACTAGAAGTGATAATATCATCTTCTACTACTGCTAAAATTTTACTATCAGCAAAACAGTAGTTATTGAATAAAACAGTAGTAATAATTATTATCAGTAGTTTAGATATTGCTTTCATTTTTAATTAATATTTTTTAAGTGTATTTCCCAATCTAAAGAAATGCCTTTTGTAGGTCTTATATTCCTACGTGCATCTTCAGTGTCTTTTTTCATAGCAGATATTTTAAAGCTTGTACAATCTCCTGTATAACCAATATGTGCTTTAGTATGAACATTGAAACTAGCACTGCTAGTGAAGTTTTTAGTTACTTCTCCTCCAATATACCACTCTTTATAAATATACATATTTCCTAATAAACTCAATGATTTTTTTATTTCAGCCCCTTCTGATTCTATTAAGTTATATTGATTGAACCTTGTACCTAGCTCTATTTTGGTTATTATATTATTTCCTGTATCAAATCTGATATTTGATCCAAATTCTCCTTTGCGTAATGTATGATCTCTAGAATCTAAGCGCATTTTATAATATAATTCTAAAAAATCAGAAGGAATTATAGAAAATCTTCCTACATAGTCAGAAAAATTTTTGCTTCTAAGACCACTATCTATAGGGTATTCATTATTTTTATGTGCTAAATAGCTTTGGCCAAATAAAAAACGATATTCCCCAATATTGTCTGTCATTAAAGTTGTAAATACTCCATAGTTGGATCTAACGCCATGTTCAACAAAGTCAGATCCACTGTACCTATTAGTACTAAATAAATTACTATCTTCTAGCTCTATTGCCTGGCTGTCTTCATTAACACTAATGTTTCTGTTACTAGAAGAATTAGGACTTAATATTATATCGACTATTGGCTCTAATACCACTGAATATTTTTCTGTCTTTTTTAGAAGTGGATATTTCCACCCTACTATTATTTCAGGTAATAACCTTTGTACAATTTTTTGATTATTCTGATCTAAAGCTACTTTGGCACTATTTTTATCATCAAAATCATAGATATCCGCCCTAACATTTCTTGATACTCCTATTTGATGGTTTTGCCAAAAATATGTTTTATGCCAACCTATAACTAAAGAACCACGCCTAGTATTATTGCTTTTTTTCCGTACTATATTTGATGCACCAATATCTAAAGAGTATTTGTTATTATTATCAAAAAAATCTTTATGATACCTAGCAGCTGGTAAAATCACAGGAGTTTCACTTTCACGGTTATCTGTTCTCAATCCTTGAAAATGGTAGGATTTTATATAACTATAATCTCTATTATTAACATAATTTATTCCAGCACTAGAAGTTAAGTAACTTTCTGATCTATCCCAGTAATTGGATAAGTATGATTTATCGGATACTCTTTCTATTTCGCCATCTAACCACCAGTTATTATTTATGCTATATCTACTATTTCCCCTTAGGTAAAATCTATTATTGGGACCTCCTAATAATTTTCTAGGCCGTATATAATGGGCATTAAAATTATAATAACCTCTCTTAAATAATTTTCTATATTCAGCTCGATGTAAAACACCTTGTTCTGTAGTGATAATTGGTGAGTAAGTTAAATCCTGGGTATTACTAATTCGGTAATAATATGGAATAATTATACCATATCCATATACATCTCTATATTTCTGATTAGATGGAAATAAAAAACCACTCCGTGGCTCAGCATCTGGAGCTGGAGTTCTAATATAAGGAAAATAGAATACAGGCATACCATATAATTCAAAAAAATTATTCCAATAAGAAACATCTTTCTTTTTTTCGTAATAGATTTTTTTAGACCTAATCTGCCATTGAGGAATTTTATCTTTACACACAGGACAAGGAGTGTAAACAACATCTGTAAAATCTGTTCTATCTGGATAGTAGTGTCTTGCGTGTCTAGCAATAAACTTATTATCTTTTGCTAGTCTAGCACTTAAACTATAAGATATTGCTTCTTTTAGATTATTATCAATTTCTAGTTCTTTTGCATATATCTCCTCTCCGGTAGGAGTGATAAGTACTACATCCCCATATGCAAATGCTTTTTTTGTTTCTTTACTATATACAATCTTGTTTGCACGCAAAATATAATGATTCTTAAATACTTCTACTTTACCTTTCAAAGTTATAGTATTGCTATTTTTATCATATTCGGTACTATCTGCAACTACAGAGTAAGCAGTTTTATTTTGGTTAGCTGTTACGTGCATATGAAACGTCATATAAAACAAAACGCTAGATAAAATGATAAAAAATTTTTTCAACATGTTTTAATAAAATTCTCTAACTTTAACAAAATTATGTGCCAAGACAAATTTAGTCAAATAAATACTTTCATTTTGAAATATATTTTATAAAATACTTACTTTATAAAATATTGTTGAGAATAGACAATTTTAGTAATATTGAATAGTATTATTACTAAATGTTAGATAAGCGTCCTTAGCTCAGCAGGATAGAGCAACAGATTTCTAATCTGTGGGTCAGGGGTTCGAATCCCTTAGGACGCGCCACTTTTTCTAGGTATGTTCTGGAGGCATATTATACAAATTAGAGGAAAAAGGATTGTTAATCATTTCTAATTTACAACTTTCTTCATCAAAGTAACGGCATTGCCCAATAAACATAGACAATTGAAATAAAATCTTTTATCTTTCTGATTGACACAACAAAAAAAGAGGGAGTTATGTCAATCAAATGCAAGTCTTGCGGAACAGACAAGTATATAAAAAATGGTTTTAGCCAAGGTAAGCAACGTTATAGAGGTGCAAGAAATGGTATTGTTAGTTAAGTATAGAAAGCAAAAGTTCTTTGTTAAAAACAATCAGGAGCGACGCAAAGATCATGTCAAGTTTTTTAGAATATCTTTTTGTCCTTCTGTGAAATCGCGCTAAGTAATGTCTTATAAGAGAATTTTTGGATTCAACTAATGCAGTTTCAGATTTAGTTATTAAGTGCAAATCTGCTAATTTGTAATATGAATACCACTCATAACCATCTGCGCATAGTATTTTACTTTACTAACCTAACCTTTTTATTCTTTGACACATATTGGCAAAAACAAATTTACTTCTAGACTTGCTTACTACAATATCAATAACTTTATTCCTGTTTCGGTCCACAGCAAGCCACACATAGGCTTTTTTACTTTTTTTTGATAATATGTAAATAACTCATCCACCTCTAAAATGCTTATTTCTCTAGGGTCAGATGGAATTTCTGTAGAAACAAGTTTATCTTTAAGGATCTTCGCAAATTCTCTAATCCAATGAATGATAACAGGGGAAGAAATTCCTTCCAACCTTTCTATGGCTCTTATTCCCACGCCTTCTATATATAACTTCAAAACCCTTAGCTTTTCTACCATACCATACTTCTGCCTAATATCTCCTTCCCTAAAAGTCCTGTTGCAAGATTTGCACAAGTATCTTTGCTTATTTTTAACGTTTCCGTTTTTTACTAAATTTGTTTCTCCACAATGTTTACAAAAAATCATAACCCTTATTTGTAAATTAAAAGAGCTAGAATATTTTATTCCTTACAACCTGTCTATACTTAACTTGCAATCCCCAAGAAATGTCGCTATAATTTTGTCGAAAGAGACAAAAGAGTAAGGTATGATTCATCTGATCACCTCAAAGTGACCAAGCTATACTTAGAGAATTGCAGGATTAGAACAATTGAAAGACTAACGGGCGTGCGTAATAGCCAGGTATCATTGTGGATTGAGCAGATTGCAAACAACATAAAATCAGAATTAGAGAAGCCTAAAAACAGTATAAATAGCATAAAGGATATCGAAATCATGGAGATTGACGAGCTCTGTACCTATGTAAAAAAAAGCCAAAAAACGGTGGAGAATATACCTTCGTATGGGTTGCTGTTGATAGAGCATCAGGTAAAGTTGTTGATTTTGAAGTAGGAGATAGAGACAAGAGTACTTATCTTAAATTAGCTTTCAGACTTGAGCAACGGTACATATTATAAAATCTCTGAAAATCATCACACAACAAAATCTGAGACATCTTTAGTGGAATCCATTAACTCGCTAATAAGACATTACCTTGCTAGGTTCAACCGCAAAACTAAGAGATACAGTAAATCCCTCAGGATGATCTCAGCGACATTGATGCTCTTTTTTAACCGAGACAAGATAGATCTAAACTTTTATCTGATTATTGGACAATGCCTAATAAACACTTCCTGGCCCCTTGTCAGGGAGACTTAACAGAACCTAATTTTCTTGCAGTACTTGATAGTATTGCTTCATAGATTTAATATACAATCTTTGCTTATTTTTCTCTAACACAGCATTTGGCAATGGGGGAAAATACATTGCACGAATAAACCTTGAAATTCTATCTTTATCCCATGAACAATCTATCTTTCCATCAAATGGTAAAGAACGAGAATAATAGCGTCCTTCTTTCTTTTGTATAATTCCTAAATCGCCACTTGAAACCTTAGCTAAAACAAAATCTAGCTTTTCCATAGCAAGTATTATAGACTTATGAAACAATGAAAATGCTGTATCGTTATCCAATACATCAAAACTTTCTTGGTACAAAATGTTTCCTTCATCAAATTTTTCATTCATGTAGTGATAAGTAAAACCTATTTTTTTCTCATTATTTATAAGTGCCCATGGGATAGAGTTTGCTCCCTTATAATCAGGAAGTAATGAAGGGTGAAGATTTATACCTCCGTATTTTTTTGTGGGTATTATACGTGCTGGTATTAGTTTACGATAATGTATACTCAATAGTAAGCTAGGCTCAAATTGACGCACAAAGTTAAATGCTTCATCTGATTTAGCAGGAAACTGACAAACTTTTATATTTCGTAATTTTGCACTAGAAATAAGCCCAATATTCCTTTGATCTGCATCATGCGTTAGTAATGCAATATTTTCTGGTTCAATACCATACGAAAATAACTTTATTAGAGTATATTCTGCTGGAATTCCATATCCAGCAATAAGAACTTTATTTAATTTAAGAAAATCAATGCTCATTATTCCTTCCTAGAGATAAGTTATCCAAAATAGCAATATGTTCTGATCCTACATCAGACCATGTTCGCTTATTGAGAATCGAAAAATACTCAAGTTGCTTAGTAAGAACTTGTGCTTTATTTTGCAGAGTTATCTGTACTTTTTCTGCTAAGTCTTTGTATGAATAAGGATCAAAAAATGTTATAGCCCTTATTTTCTCATCAGTAATTAATTCTTCAGCAACTGGTATGCGTCCAATGAGTGCTGGCGTGTTAACTGATAAAGCTTCTGTAAATGTAAAAGGCCCCCCACCTTCAGATAACGATGGGCATACAGCTATATCCGCAAGTTTATAACAAGCTGCTAATTCAGTGATTGTAAGATTATGAAGAAATAGCACATCGTACTCTAATTTATTATCTAATACAAAATTTCTAATATCTTGATAAGAAGGATGTCCTGTCAAGATTAATTTATGTTGAAAATGACATTTTTTCAATAAATAATTATATGCATGTAAAAGAGTTTTAATATTTTTGTTTGCTCTAAACTGACTTGCATAAAAAATAAATTTAACTTCTCTATTTTTAAAATTACTAGAATATTGCTTTTCATTATTCTTATTCAAAGCGTTTATAAGAAGATTTTTACAATAATCGATTGAAGCCTCCTTAGAATCATGACATCCTTCCATTTTGATAAAATGATCTAGAGTAGAGGGTGCATGTCTAACAATTGAGATTTTCGAAGGAGCAATTCCATAACGATTTACCAGAACATTCCATTTTATGTTTGCAGAATAAGTGACAAAGTTATCGCCAGTACGAATAGATTTAAGTAAATTACTAAAACGTGCAGTATTACTTCCATCAATTGCAAAAGTGATAGGAAAATTTAATAGATGAACATCAGGAACACATAACAATTTAAGAGCTTTTATTTTATTAAAATTTGGCCAAAAAATTGTAGGACAATACCACCCCACAACGTCTGTGTTATTGTCAACGATAAAATTCACTTTTTGAGATTCCTTTTCTAACATCTTTTCTAACATCTTACAGCTTAGCCTAGACAAAACAGAGCTTCTAATACATATGTTGTATTTCTTAAGATCTCCAAGGCAAGTTACCAATTTATTAGCTGGCACAAAGTTTTGTGATAGTATTTTTAGCTGATTAAAAGTTGCTTTTTTTATGCTTATTAACAGTCTCTTTACTTTTTCAAAAATAAATAGAACTAACGTAGGAATCAAAAATAATATTATTGGTATGTAAATAATAAACGACAACAAAAAACCTAAGAAGGTAACTATATTGTTGATATTTACAATACTGCATATTAGTTTTTCCTCTAAAAAGATCTTTGCTCTTTCTTGAGATTTTATAAAACTAATCAATATACTTGCTTGCCTCTTATAATTAATTTTTTTTAACTTTTCTATGCAATTAAAAATATAGACTAAATAAGGCTGTTTATTAGTAGTAATGATAGAAACTTTATCTTCCATAATATGCATATCTTTTAATAATGATTTTAATGGATTTACTAGCCAACAAGGACAAGCAATTACAATATGCACTTCAGGAATATTTATTGTCCCTTTAATAAAATTTGCTAAATACCTCCCCAGTCCTTCTTTGCGTAAATCAACATGTGGAGGGTAACATAAGTAGATACCATACTTCTTTATAGACATTTTATTAACTCCTTATAGTAAATTTTAGCATAAGCCTCTATACTTTTTGTACGTAAATGCACAAGAGAAGGTAATTTTTTTCTTAAAGAACAGGATTTAAGCTCCATATACTTGAGCTGTTTTGCCATGTCTTCTGGTAAATTTGAGTTTTGCCATGTGAGGTTCAAATCAAAGTTTACATTTATTTCGTGCATTGCTGGATAATCACTAGAAAGCGACGGAACTTCTAGAGAACAAGCTTCAATTACAGAAAAAGTTCCATTATCAATTATGGCTGGATGCCACAAAAACCTAGCTTGTGACAATATTGAATGATATTTTCTATCTGCAAGGTTACCTAAAAAATTTAAGTTTTCTTGTAATTTTTGAGAATTTTCAAATATTCTCTGTATATTATCACATAAATTGAGAATGTTTTCTGAATTAATGCCTGTTATTTGGCACTCTAGTTTACCTTCGAATTCTTCATAATAAATTTGCAAAGCTTGGAAAGCGTTGTAATGATTTTTGTGTCTAGTACTATTAGTTGTCCATATAAAATAATTGCCTCCTGTTCTTTTTTCCTTCTTTGAAGCTATTTGATTTATTGGAAAAGACGAGGTTAACATAGGAAGAAAAACAAGTATATCTTTGTCTACGCCTGCGTATTGCAATGCGTTATCATAAGTAAACTTTGTTGTAACCCAAATCTTTTTTGCTGCGCGTGCAAATGAAAAAAATGCTTGATTAAGTACTTGATTAAGTTGTGGACAAAGCACGTCTACATATCTTTGTACATAATCATACACCATTACAATATAAGGCTTGATTGGGAGAATAGGAGTGGTTACTCGATCAGATATAAAAAGCCAAACATCGCAATCTGTCATTTGCACAATATCATCATCCATTACCGCATAATTTTGAAAATCAGGTTCCCATTCTTCATAACCTGCAAAAAACATAGCATTTCGACTTTGTTCTGCAGTAAGATACTTCCAACGGAAAGGACGTATAGAAGCAATATTATTAAGTTCAGCAAAATCTTCATCTCTATAAAAATGAGTGTCATTAATATGAGCCAGTACAATGTCAACATTATCTTGACATTCCTTACTACCTAAATGTAAAGCTTTAGCTAAAGAAATTGCACCTCGTAAGGTTCCTCCTTTATATTTTTCTGGGATTATAAGCGCTACTCGCTTTTTTCTCTTTATCTCCGTATACATATGCATTTCTTTTTTAAATTCTGAATACATATTATTTATATAGTTAAATCCTTTTTTCCAAAACTTAAAACAATATCTTGAATCCATTGTATCGAGTAATATGTTTTGACTTTCTTTAATCTTTTCTATTAAGCGTTTATCACCTAACAGCAGCTTTTTGATTTTCCGACGAGCTTCAGCAAAACTTTTGCAACGACCTGGTAATTTTTTGCCTCCCAGTGTATCTAACACTCCATTTGCCATAAACACCAAAGGCATTCCCTCTCGAATAGCTTCAAAAGGATGATAATGTATATGTCTTGGCTCTTGACTATGGTAGAACATTACTCGACTTTGTTGCATAATTTCAGCATATTCCTCTTCAGTTAAAAAACCTAATACACTTGGATCTAAGACTTTAATAGGCTGTTTACCTCCGATATAATAAGGCATACCCTTAAAATTTTTTTTAAAGTCTTGATATATATTATTATAATATGGAGAAGAAAGGATTCTGGGGCATACAAAAAAAATATATTCTTTTTTACCTTGCCATTTGTTAGAAAGATTTGTGTTTGCTAATCCTGCTGGTAAGTATACAGCACGACTTGATAAGTAATACTCTTCATTATCAGCAAGATGAGGGTATGCCATACCAAAATAAAACCTTTTCCCTAGATTCATGATACTGGCCTGCAGAGAAGTGCCACCAATTTGACGAATTAATTTTGAGTATCTTTCTTCACCACACAATCCAAAAGGCCTCAATATAATTATTCCCTTAAAATTACTTGCTACACTATCAATTTGTTGAGGAAAAAAAGCAAGAAATATAGCGTCAAAATGTCTATTCACAATACTCCAAGCTTTGTCATCAGCATTTTTGTACCATTCTTGTTTATTCAGAATTTCAATTTCAGATTCAGATAAAGTCAAAGTCTTATCAAATTCATAAGTAACGCTTGCAGATAAATTCCCTTCATCATAAGGAAAATTTTTAGGTGTAAATATTTCACTAACGCCTAATTTTTTAAGCATAGAAATTTCGAATTTACGTAGTGTAGTATGATTAATTAACCACATGACACGTTTTATTTTAACAGAACTCATCACTCACTAATTCCTTTTTTTGTTTTTATAAAATTTTCTTTAAAAAACTCTCTAACTGTCTTTGTGATCTTAAAGATATTTTCTTGGCTAAGAGAAGGATAACTAGGAAGATTAATACCACGTTTAGCTATAGACTCTGCGACTAGGAATTTTTGTGCAGTTTTCATATGTGGCAAAGTATGGCATGGGTAAAAAACAGGTCGTGTCTCAATATTATTATTGTTAAGATATGATCGCAAAAGATCACGTAACACTGAATCATCTAATAGAATTGAACACATCCAATAAGAATGAGTAGTGTCTGGAATCTCATTATGAAACTTTAAAGGTAAACCATCCAATTCTGCCCGATATAGTTCAGCAATAAAACGTTTCTTTTTAAGAATTTCATTTGCCTGCTCAATTTGTGCCAAACCAATAGCTGCTGCAATATTAGTCATACGATAATTATAACCTAACATATCATGCCAATACTCTTTTGTTGAAGAAACGGCTTGACTTTTTAAGTGCCGAGCTTTTTTGAAAATAAACTCATTTTTAAATAACAGCATTCCACCTTCACCAGTAGTTATAGTTTTGTTACTAAAGAAGCTAAACGTTGCAATATCTCCAAAATTTCCAACGTGTTTATCTTTGTATTTAGTACCAAATGCTTCAGCGCAATCCTCTATTAAAAGTAAATTATGCTCATTACAAATTTTTATAATTTCATCCATATCACAAGACATCCCATAAAGATGGACAATCAAAATACATTTAGTCTTTGGAGTTATTTTACGTTTTATATCTTGAGGATCAATATTCCACGTGTCTTCCAATGCATTAACAAATATAGGTGTCGCACCACACTGTACTATCGGATTTACAGAGGCTATATATGTTAGTGTTGGTACAATTACTTCGTCTCCTGGACCAATTCCAAGAGATTCAAGAGCAAGATGAATTGCAACAGTACCATTACTTACTGTTGTTGCATATTTTGAATCAGTAAATTTTATAAAAGCAAACTCAAAACGTTCTATAAATTCTCCGCGTGAGGAAATCCAAGTGGAATCCAAACACTGATTAACGTAAAATTTTTCGTTTCCATTTAGATAAGGCTTATATATAGGAATCATAGCAGTTTCTTAAACAAGCATTTAACTTTAAAATATAGATGTTTCTTATAAGAAATGCGATAAAAATATGCATTAACATCTTGTGTTGTATCGTACCTATATCCTAATTCTAAAAGCTTTTTACGGATAGTATTAAAATCTAAATGACCAATTTCAATGCAGAAAACTGTAGGTAGAACATTTTCATTTTTTTTTATTCCATCTAAAACCTCTAGCTCATACCCCTCGACATCAAGAACCATTAAATCTAATCTTTTTATTCCAAACTTTGAGATGAAATCACTATATGTAATCGAGTTAACGGTAGAATTGCTATAAGTACATCCAGATTTATCCAAATATGCAAGATGCTTTTTTGTATGCTTGCATGAACCATTCGTGCATAAATCAAATCCAGGATGATGAACGTCTGTATATTCGATTGATCCACTTTTATTTGATAAAGCTAAGTTGACATTGATTGAGTGCGGCCGATTTTTTTTTAGTCGTAAGAAAATTTTTGGACTGGCTTCTATATTGTATACTTTGCTATTAAAATACTTTTCAAAAAAGTAAGTAGAACTTTCTGTAATTCCATCAAAGGCCCCACATTCTATAATAGTACATTTTTTAGGAATAATACCTGTACCTACATACCTAGTAAAAATAAACTGATCTACTGGTAGATCAAATTGCCCGTAGAATTTATATGTCATTTTAAAGTTTTTTTATAAGCAAGTTTTAGATCATTTTCCATCATTTCTTGCACAAGTTCTTTTAATGATATTTTTGGTTTCCAGCCAAGTTTTTCTTTTGCCTTCCTAGAATCGCCAAGCAAATTTTCAACTTCTGCTGGACGATAATATTCTGGATTTACTTCGATAATACGTTTACCAGTATTTGTATCTATACCAATTTCAAAATCTCCTTGTCCTTGCCATTCAATTTTTATGCCAGCATGGACGGCAGCTAATTCAACAAATTTCCTTACTGAAACTTGCTTTCCCGTTGCAATTACAAAATCATCGGGCTTTTCTTGTTGCAACATAAGCCACTGAAATTCAACGTAATCTCTTGCATGTCCCCAGTCACGTAAAGCATCTAAATTTCCTATTTGAAGTTTTTTTTGAAGGCCATATTTTATTTGAGACAATCCTCGTGTTATCTTTCTTGTTACAAAAGTTTCACCACGAACAGGAGACTCATGATTAAATAAAATACCATTACAAGCATACATGCCATAAGCCTCTCGATAATTCACCGTTATCCAGTAAGCATAGAGCTTAGCTGCCGCATAAGGAGAGCGGGGGTAAAATGGCGTAGTTTCTTTTTGAGGTATTTCTTGCACCAATCCGTATAATTCAGAAGTTGCAGCTTGATAAAAACGACATATTTTTTCAAGGCCAGCAATCCTAATTGCTTCTAAGAGACGTAATGCACCAAGACCATCTGTGTTAGCTGTAAACTCAGGCTCAGAGAATGAAACTGCAACATGACTTTGCGCTGCTAAATTGTATACTTCGTCTGGCTTTACTTTTTGTACAATACTAATAAGACTAGATGAATCTGTCATGTCTGCATAATGGAGGATAATTTTATTTTTTTCAATCAAATCATCGATACGGTCGGTGTTGAACATAGATACACGCCGTCTTGCACCATGCACTTCATAACCTTTTTCTAAAAGGAATCTTGCAAGATAAGAACCATCTTGTCCTGTGATTCCAGTAATTAATGCTTTTTTTTTAGTCATTTTTTATTCTACTATAAAATACCTTTTTGCGATAAGCATTGAACCTTTGTAACAAATATCCTAAAGCATATACAAAAATAATACTGGAAGCTATCTCCAAATAATAAATATTAAATTGATACAAAATTTTTTTAATGCCACTATACATGGTATTTAGTAGAAATAAACAAAAATTTCTACTGATATAGATGGTATTGTTAGTTAAGTATAGAAAGCAAAAGTTCTTTGTTAAAAACAATCAGGAGCGACGCAAAGATCATGTCAAGTTTTTTAGAATATCTTTTTGTCCTTCTGTGAAATCGCGCTAAGTAATGTCTTATAAGAGAATTTTTGGATTCAACTAATGCAGTTTCAGATTTAGTTATTAAGTGCAAATCTGCTAATTTGTAATATGAATACCACTCATAACCATCTGCGCATAGTATTTTACTTTACTAACCTAACCTTTTTATTCTTTGACACATATTGGCAAAAACAAATTTACTTCTAGACTTGCTTACTACAATATCAATAACTTTATTCCTGTTTCGGTCCACAGCAAGCCACACATAGGCTTTTTTACTTTTTTTTGATAATATGTAAATAACTCATCCACCTCTAAAATGCTTATTTCTCTAGGGTCAGATGGAATTTCTGTAGAAACAAGTTTATCTTTAAGGATCTTCGCAAATTCTCTAATCCAATGAATGATAACAGGGGAAGAAATTCCTTCCAACCTTTCTATGGCTCTTATTCCCACGCCTTCTATATATAACTTCAAAACCCTTAGCTTTTCTACCATACCATACTTCTGCCTAATATCTCCTTCCCTAAAAGTCCTGTTGCAAGATTTGCACAAGTATCTTTGCTTATTTTTAACGTTTCCGTTTTTTACTAAATTTGTTTCTCCACAATGTTTACAAAAAATCATAACCCTTATTTGTAAATTAAAAGAGCTAGAATATTTTATTCCTTACAACCTGTCTATACTTAACTTGCAATCCCAGATTTTATTTCAATTGTCTATGTTTATTGGGAGATGCCGGGGAACTACTGCTATATGGTCTGATGGCTACTTATTTAGAAATGCCCTTGTTGCAACGCTTATGCTATTCTTTAACAAAGATATGATTGACTTAAATTTCTATATATAATTATAAGGCAACGCCACTACAAACCAAAACAAACCTTTGACAAAATGCTTAAAATATGATAATAACGACTCTATTATCAACAAGCCATTCTATAAAGCTTCAAGTTTTGATTTAACACATTCTAAGATACTGAAAAGCGTTATAAGAATTTTTAAAAAATAGTATATAATGAACGATTTTCAGTCTTTTAGCTTACCTGAGCTATTAAATAATTCCATTGCGCGAATGAATTATGCGCATCCAACTCCAATTCAAGCAAAAGTTATACCACTTGTAATGGCAGGTAAAGATATTCTTGCTTCTTCCTACACTGGTAGTGGTAAAACAGGTGCATTTGCAATTCCATTAGTAGCACGTATTATGCAATCTGAACGTGATGCTGCTTTAATACTCACTCCTACGAGGGAACTAGCATCTCAAGTCATGGAAGTTATTAGACAACTTACAGGAAACAATATTCGAACATCTCTGCTCATTGGCGGCGAACCAATGCCAAAGCAGTTAAAGAAACTACGGCAGCACCCTCGTATTATAGTTGGCACACCTGGTAGAGTGAACGATCATTTGAAGCGCAAATCTTTAAAATTGAATAATTTTACATTCTTAGTTTTAGATGAAACTGATCGCATGTTGGATATGGGTTTTGGTATACAAATTGATGCAATTCAAAAGTTTTTACCTAGTGTAAAACAGACATTGTTATTCTCTGCGACTATCGCGAAGCAAATTGTACAGAGCGCACAGAAATATTTAAATAATCCAGTGCAAGTTCAAATATGCACTAGCGAGACCCCTGCTCCGGAAATTAAACAAGAAAACATTAGGATTGATGACGATAAGAAATATCTCACTTTAGTAAGAGAATTAGATAAGAGAGAAGGATCTATAGTGGTGTTTGTTAGTACAAAGATTGCAGCACAAAATATTGCTGAGAAATTACTGAGGAGTAATTACAGTGTTTCTGCTATTCATGGCGATTTAATACAAAGAAAAAGAGATAGGGTCATTCAATCTTTTCGCGACCAAAAATACAGAATAATGATTGCAACTGATGTTGCATCAAGGGGGCTTGATATCGAGCACATAAAACATGTAATCAATTACGATCCTCCTCAAGTGGTAGAAGATTACGTACATCGTATTGGTAGAACGGCTCGTGCTGGAAGATCTGGGTCTTCTGTAAATTTTATTCTAAGTAAAGATATTAGAAAATGGAAAGAAATTGATAAATTCTTTTCTATTAATGCTGGTGAAGAAATTTTACGAATTCATGTGAAAAAAAATAATTCTACAAAAAGACCTCTTTCACAAAAGAACAAAAAATCTCCCAAGATAATGAAGCTTAAAAAACGTGGCCATAGCGGTCTGAAACGCCGAGATAATCGAGATAATGATGATAATAACAGATCAAAATCTACAACAGCTTCTAATTTTAATAAGAAACGCAAGTTTAGATAGAAGATATGACCACTAGAAGAATCAAAAATATTGCAATTATTGCCCATGTTGATCACGGTAAAACAACTCTTATTGATCAAATGCTGAAGCAAAGTGGTACTTTTCGTGACAATCAACAAGTAGCCGAAAGGCTAATGGACAGCAACGATCTCGAAAAAGAAAGAGGTATCACCATTAACGCAAAATGTACTTCTATTAAATTAGGAGATTTACATTTGAATATTATTGATACTCCTGGACACGCTGATTTTGGCGGGGAAGTTGAACGTATCTTATCTATGATCGATAGTTGTTTGTTACTCGTGGATGCAGCAGAAGGTCCTATGCCTCAGACAAAATTTGTGTTAACTAAAGCACTTGCTCTAGATTTAAAACCAATAGTAGTAATTAACAAGATTGATAGAAAAGATGCTCGCCCTTACGAAGTTATTGATGAAATTCTGAACCTATTTATTTCATTAGGAGCCAATGAAGAACAAATTGAATTTCCAATTATTTATGCTGCAGGTCGTGATGGTTGGGCAATTAAAGATTTAGAAGATGAGCGTAAAGATCTCAAACCTCTATTTGATCAAATCGATGCATATGCTCCCGAGCCACAAGTTGATGAAAAAGCACCATTCACAATGCTTGCAACTTTACTTGCATCAGATCCATATTTAGGCAGAATTTTAACAGGAAAGGTGTATAGCGGTATAGGTAAGATTAATATGCCAATCAAATCTTTAAACCTTGAGGGAAACACTATTGAAAGCGGTCGATTAGTAAAATTATTTGGCTTTAACGGAATCGATAGAGTGCCGATAGAAGAAGCCAGAGCAGGATCTATCATTGCCATTGCTGGATTGAAAGAAACATCTGTTGCAGATACTATCTGCGCATTAGAAGTTGAAAAGCCGACACCATCTATGCCAATAGACCCCCCAACAATGTCTATTACCATTGGCTTTAATAATTCGCCACTTACTGGCACCGAAGGCACCAAAGTAACTTCAAAGATGATTAAAGAAAGATTACTGAAAGAAGCTGAAAGTAATGTAGCTATTAAAGTTACTGAATCTCCTGAAAAGGATTTTTATGAAGTTGGTGGAAGAGGTGAGTTGCAGCTGGGTATTTTAATTGAAAACATGAGACGAGAAGGTTTTGAGCTATCTGTATTGAAACCGAAAGTAGTACTCAAAGACTCTGATGAAGAAGGGAAAAAGCTAGAACCTATCGAAGAAGTAGTAATTGATGTTGATAATACATTCAGCGGCATAGTTGTAGAGAAATTATCATCAAGAAAGGGTGATATGATTGAAGTAAAGCCTACCGGTAACGATAGAACTAGGATAGTGTTTCATATTCCAACGCGTAGTTTAATTGGTTATCAAAGAGAATTTTTAACTGATACTAGAGGAACAGGAATTTTAAATCGTATTTTCCATGGCTATCAACCATATAGAGGAAGTGTTGTAGGCAGACAAAATGGAGCTTTAATTTCAATGATTAATGGTGTAGCTTCTGCCTATTCATTAGCAGCAATACAGGAGAGAGGAGCATTATTCATTTCACCGCAGGATAAGGTTTATGATGGTATGATCATCGGCGTTCATAATCGTGATAATGATCTTGAAGTAAACCCTGTTAAAGGTAAAAAACTTACCAATATTAGAACAACATTAAAGGATGAATTTATCAATCTTACTCCCCCTAAAACGCTCACCATAGAGGATGCAATCTCTTTCTTAAATGACGATGAAATGCTAGAGGTCACTCCCGCATCTATAAGGCTCAGAAAAAAATTCCTAACTGCTACAGACAGAAAGAAAAATATTTCTAAATTGGTCTAGTAAAGAGTTAATCTCTAACACCACAGTGGTAGAAGAGTATCACTATAATTTCTTATTATCTATAATCACAATTCTTCTTCGTCAGGACATATACCTGGCATGGTCATTATATTGAATAAATTATTGCATACTACTTCTGGTGCAGGAAGCATAACTTTAAATAAGCATTCTCCATTAAATGAGATTCTACCTAAGTCCGATTCTGCTGATTCTACTAATGATTGACTAACATATTCAAATTTATCTAAACATAGATCTTTGTTTACAATTGTGCTTTGTAAATAGCATATCATCTTATTATCAATAGGTTTATCGCAACGCTGGAACACTTCATCACACGAAGATTTTGAATTAAAGTTCGATAAATCTAATACCTCTTTTTTAAACGCATCTTGAAGACGTAAGAAGTAACTATAGTAGTTACCGCACTGGTTAGCAAAATTAATTTCTTCTTCTGTAGGATTTCTAAAATGTCCTGTATTATCTGTACACAGAATCTCTAGAGTACTTGCGCCATATATAGAAGTAATTTTTAGTGCTATATGCGCTTTGTCTGCACCTAAATTTTTCAATGATGATAGTTGTGGTTGTGAAATGAATTTATTCGCTAAATCTGCATCAACTTTAGTTGGTAGGCGTAAAGCATCTCCCTCCTTACATATTTCCTTTAGAGCTTCATAGCCACTTAGTGTTTTAACTACTATGTCGTTATGTCTAAAAGCAAGCGCTTCTTCTATTTGCGAAGGTCCAAAAAGCTGCAAATACATTATCTGAGAATACATTGTAAAATTTTTAGCCAGATCAAATGCTGTCATATTTGCTGTATGAGGATATAATTCAGCATCTCCACATAGCTCTACATATGCTAACATTTGTATATGACCATGCTCGTAGATTTTTCTCTGGTCTATTTCTTGTATATCTTCCAGATCTAACACAGCTATATTTTCTACCATATGTTTAGGATTTGCTGTTTCTGTCATAGGTGTAATACCTCTTTGTATTGCTAATTTCATACTAGCTTGTATAACAGATATATTATACTTCTCAGCTATCTCTACTAACAAATCTTTTTTAAAAAAGCTTACACCATCCGAGAATCCTTGATATTCAATGCTATGTTTTTTGCATATTGCTAAAGTCTCATCAATAAAGTCAGAACTATCAAATGAGTAAGCAATATTTTGTATAGATCTTGGTTTTACTCTAGCTATATCTAATAATATATTTAATTGTTTTGGTGAAAAATTACTGACACCTAATGACTTAACCAGACCAAGATCGTAAAAAGTTTCCATAGTTTTCCATGCTTCAAAATCTTCTTCTACAAGAGTAACTCCTCGAGGAATAATATCATAATTAGATATATGATAAGGAGCGTGTAAAATAAACGAGTCTAAATAATTAGCATGCAAATGCTCAAGAGTGCTATTAAAAGACTGCCACACTTGGGTTGCAACATCAACATCAGTATCATGGTTAGGTGCTAGCCAAGCATCTGGATCTCCTTGTCTAAGGCCATTATTGTCATAGGTAAATGTGAACTTACTCTGCAACCACAAATCTTGTCTTTGGTAACCTTGTAAATACAATTCAGATAAAGCTTCTCCAACCAAAACCTCATTATATGCACAGCAATTAGCTGTATCAATTGCTCTAAAACCTAGACTTATAGCTTCTTGGATAACGTCTTTTGTCTTGTTCCCTTTGTGTTCACTACCATATATAATTCTAGGATTTTGTTGCATAATGTTACCTGATTTTAATTGCTTATTATTTTGGGATCATATCATATTATTTTAGTCAATCAATTATCATATATTTAATTATGTGTAAGGTTATGTCTATCGCAGTTTTAACGTGGAGAAATCTATCATTGAAATGCTAAACAGTTATAATTATGTATCAAGAATTTATAAATAATGTAGTCGTTCATACCAGTGGTTACCTGCCAGCTATCTAAAATTTTATACAAATCATGTACCCTTAAACCCTTAATATCAACATGCTCTAAAATTCTTTATTACGTTTTTTGGTTGCTCCAAGTAGCTAGAAGCGCTTCCCCCTCTAGAAAAAGACCACCATTAGCTCTATTTTTCAGCCTATTTATATTATAACTCTGATTTTAGTGCGCATATTTCTAATATCTCTCCTATAATATCTCTAGGAAAATCTATACTAGGACTCATAGTTTTATCAAAAGAGCATATAGCTTTTTTAAATGAATTTTCAAACTGAAATAGTAAGTGTTGATGCATGCATTTCATATTCGTTGTCTTAGAAATTGTAGCCATTTTCATTATATTTACTAACAAATTATAATTACGCTCTTCTTGAAGATTGTATTCAGGATGAAATTGATATCCTACTTGATAAAGATTAAGTGTTACTAATTCCACTGCACCTTCAGAAGATTTGCCTCCTAACTTGATTCCTTCACCTAATTTTTCTTCTACCCCAGCAAATTTATGAGCCACATAAATTGGAAATTGTATCGTATCAGGATAAATACCACTATTAAAACCAGCGTATAATTCATCGCTATTCATTGAGAGAAAATATCCATCAGAACCATAATTTATGGATACATAGTCGTTCCCTGTTTTTTGCATTAAAAATCCTGCTCGATTCAAAATTAAATGTTGTGCACCACTACATATACCAAGATACGGCACATCATGTGTTACAGCATAATTTATTATCTTTTGATATTTTATTTCACGAGGATGTACCCGTACATAATTCATATAACTGATATTAAATTCTTGTAAAATTTTTGGAAATGAGTCTCCTGCTCCAGGGTTAACGAGCATACTAAAATGTTCTAAATACTCCCAGTCAACAGATGATATAGGTATTATTAATATATTTTTGTTTATACTAGATGCTATATTTTTTAATGCTACTTGCAGCTCTTTTGTCCAATATCCTTGTGTATGGCTTATACCAACCAAAGATATATTATTAGAAAACAGAGACATCACTAATTGAATTTTCTTATTATCAGTAGACGCAAAAACAGATCGAATTATTTTTTCTCCAAAAACAATAGGAAGATTTTGGAAATTTATATTACTAGTTTCAAAAAATTTTTTTACTTCAGTAAAATTATGATTTTTAATTATGTCAATAATCCCAGAAATATTCATTTTTATGTATAATTTTTCCTTTTTTGACTACCCTGTGTGATCAAGCATTGTACCTACCTTGACGCTATATCTTTATATGCTATAATCCGACTACCTTGACATTCATCCAGAGTATGCAATGAAATTCACTTTATCTTGGCTAAAAAAATTCTTAGACACAACTGCAAATATTGAACAAATCAATATTGCTCTAAATGCAATAGGTATTGAGGTAGACTCAATAATAGATTATTCCAAAGCTTATGAGGATTTTATTGTTGCAAAGATTGAATCTGTAACTAAACATCCTAAGGCTGATTCGTTGAATTGTTGTAAAATAAATGATGGTAAGCAAATTATTGATGTTATTACAGCTGCAAGTAATGTCAGAGAAAACCTTAAAACAGTTTTTGCGCCAATAGGAACTATTATACCTACAAATAATTTAAAAATTGAAGCAAGACAACTTCGAGGTATTCCAAGCTACGGAATGCTTTGTTCCGCCGATGAATTAGCTTTAGAAGGTAATAATGATGGAATAATGGAGTTAGAAAATGATATAGAAGCAGGAGAAAAAATTATCAATATTTTCCCTAGATTACGTGAAAAAATCATTGAAGTATCAATTACTCCTGATAGAGCTGACTGTTTAGGAATATATGGAATTGCACGAGATTTAGCTGCTTATGGGATAGGTAAATTAAAACCTATAGCGACTAAAGATATTAAGTCTTTCAGAAAAAATAGCATTGATATAGCAGTAGATAATCACAAAGATTGTCCTTTATTTATCGGTAGATATTTTAAAAACGTTCAGAATAAAGAAAGTCCAGAATGGCTTAAATCATTATTATTTTCAATAGGAGAAAATCCTATTTCTGCATTAGTTGATATCACTAACTACATCAGCTACTCTTTTGGTAGACCGTTGCACGTTTATGATGCAGATAAAATTACTGGAAATGTTACAGTACGCAGTGCTCAAAATGGAGAAAAATTTCTTTCTCTAAAAGGAGAAGAATATCATTTATCTGAGAATGATTTGGTAGTTGCTGATCAATCTAAAGTTATTGGACTTGCAGGTATTATGGGCGGGAATGAAAGCAAGTGTGAAATAGAAAGTAGAAATATTTATCTGGAAGCTGCTGTTTTTGAACGCACTAAAATCTCTAAGACCTCTAGAACATTAAATATTAATTCTGAAGCTAAGCATATTTTTGAAAGAGGAGTAGATCACAACTTTACTCTGAATGGAGCTATTATAGCAAGTAACCTAATATATGAAATATGCGGTGGAGAGGCTAGTAATTTTGAAATCGTAGGAAACCAAACAGTAAAACTACTTGAAATTCAATTTAATCTTACAAAAGTTGAATTGTTAAGTGGAATAAAAATCAATACAGAAAGAATCATACAAATTCTAATTGACCTTGGCTTTATAGTATCAGAAAATTATCACAATATCGTTAAAGTCAAAATACCTTCATGGAGACATGATGTTAGCTGTGAAGAAGACTTAGTAGAAGAAGTATTACGCATATATGGCTATGACAAAATTCCTTATAAATTTCTTAATATTGATCACAACATTGCTCGTCGTATTCCTCCATTAGAAGATAAACTATATCAATCTCGCTGCTTACTTGCTTCCCAAGGATATCATGAGATAGTAACTTTCTCTTTTATGTCATCACACACTGCTGAAAAATTTGGTTACAAAAACGAAAATTTGCTAATTGAAAATCCTATTAGCACAAGCTTAAACTCTTTAAGACAATCTGCTATCCCAAATATATTATCTATGATACAAAAAAATAATGCCCGCTCTTTAGAAAATATTTCTTTTGTTGAAATTGGCCCTATTTTTAAAAGCAATAATGTTGGAGATCAATTTAACTTAATATCTGGAATAAGGTCGGGAAATACATCTCGTAATAACCTTTACCAAGATACAAGAAAATATGATTTTTTTGACGTAAAAAAAGACGTACTAGAATTACTTAATATTTGGAATATTAAAGAAAGCAACCTTGAAATAGAAAAAAACGAGCTACCGAAATATTTCCATCCGGGTAAATCTGCCTCATTAAAATTACATAATAAGATTATTGCATATATAGGTGAAATTCATCCTTCAATCTTAGCTGATATGAAAATAAAAAATCATGCCATTGCATTTGAATTATTTATTGATTACCTAATTCAGAAAAAAAATGACGATGATATTATTATTTCTAATTATCAAGCAGTTTATCGTGACTTTGCATTTATAGTAAGTAAAGATGTAAATGCAAACTCTCTTGTGAAAACTGTAAAATCTGTAGATAATGAATTAATCAGAGATGTACATATATTTGATGTTTACAATATTGAGGAATCAGGTGAAAACGCAAAATCAATTGCTATAAACATTACACTCCAAGCTCACGATAGAACTCTAGCCAACAACGAAATTTTAAATATTTCAAAAAAAATAATAGAAGCAGTACAAACCATTAATGGTGGAAAACTTCGTGAAATTTAATCATAAAAACCTACAGGTATAAATATGTCACAATATAGAGTAGAAAGTGATTCAATTGGTGAAATCAATGTAAAATCTGATTGTTACTGGGGAGCGCAAACACAAAGATCAATCGAAAATTTTCAGATCGGCTGCAATAATGAATTAATGCCACTAGACCTAATAAAAGCACTTGCAATTGTAAAGAGATGCGCTGCTCTTGCTAATGTAAATTTAGGTTTACTCCATAAAGACAAAGGAGAACTGATAGCTGTTATAGCTGAGGATATAATAAGTGGTAAATATGACGACCAATTTCCTCTTAGAATATGGCAAACAGGCTCTGGAACACAAACCAACATGAATATGAATGAAGTAATATCAAATCTAGCTATAGAAAAGCTCGGAGGAAAATTAGGGTCAAAAGACCCTATTCATCCAAATAATCATGTGAACATGGGGCAATCTTCAAACGATGTGTTCCCAACAGCTATGCATATAGCAGTAATGCTAAAAACAAAGGATACTTTACTACCATCACTTCAATATTTTTTAGAAGCTCTGGAAAGCAAAAGTAAAAAGTTTAACGAAATCATCAAAATTGGCAGAACCCATTTACAAGATGCAACTCCCCTTACTTTAGGCAATGAATTTTCTGCTTATGCTATGCAAATAAAATTTGCTATTGAGAGAGTCAGAAATTCTCTTGAACGAGTCAAATACTTAGCCCAAGGAGGCACTGCCGTAGGAACCGGTATCAATACAGTACAAAATTTCGATCAAGAATTTGTAAAATTAGTCTCCAGTTATACTGGAATAAAATTTGATGTTGCTCCTAATAAATTTGAAGCATTAGCTTCTAATGATACAATGGTTGAATTTTCTGGAGTTTTAAACGTCATTGCAACAAGCTATATGAAAATTGCTAACGATATCAGGTTGCTGTCTTCAGGTCCTCGTTGCGGTATAGGGGAGATCATATTGCCTGCTAACGAGCCTGGATCCTCTATTATGCCAGGAAAAGTTAATCCTACTCAATCAGAAGCAATGACAATGGTATGCACTGAAATAATGGGTAATCATACAACAGTAACCATTGCTGGATCTCAAGGTCATTTGGAGTTAAATGTCTTTAAACCAGTAATAATCTATAGTGTGCTCCGCTCTATTAATTTACTTGCAACTAGTGCTAAAAATTTTGTAGATAAATGTATATCCGGCATAAAAGCAAACGAAGAAAGAATTGTAGAATTAAGGAATAAATCTTTGATGCTAGTTACAGCTCTAAATCCCCACATAGGCTATGATAATGCAGCAAAAATAGCAAAAATAGCGTACGAAGAAAACATCACTCTTAAAGAAGCAGCCATATTGCTAGATCTACTCACAGAAGAGGAATATGATAGATTAGTTAACGTTGCATCTATGATTAAACCAAGCTAAACTAAATGATTGTCTAGTAGTAATGAAAACAAGAAAAATAATCCTTTCTAGGCAGTACCCAATGTGGAAGTATTTACTAATAATTTTTTTATGTTTAACCATGATTTCAGGTTGCGACAATTCATATTATAAAGGCCCCATTACTGATCATTTTGATGGAGTAAAATTTCATAATCACCAAAAAGGACATTCTCATACTTTCCTGAATTTTTTGAAATGGGTAATAAACCGCAACCCTATGGAATGGCCCGACAACATAAAAGTAAAAAAAATTACTGCGTTACCTGATAGAATTAATGATGATAAAATATATGCCACTTACATTAACCATGCCACTGTACTGATACAAACCAATAACTTAAACATTATCACAGATCCCATCTGGTCTGAAAGAGCTAGTCCATTCTCATGGATGGGACCTAAAAGAGTATATCATCCTCCTATAGATATAGAAAAATTACCTAAAATTGATATTATTTTAATTAGCCATAACCATTACGATCATCTTGATTTACCTACATTAAAGAAAATATATAAAATACATAAGCCTAAAATATATGCAGGTTTAGGAGTGGATAAATTTTTAAGAAATTATGGCTTCGAATTTTCGTATGGCCTAGATTGGTGGCAATCCAAACAAATTAATAATAATGTTAGTATTAGCTTTGTACCAGCTCAACACTGGTCAAGAAGAGGATTATTTGATAAAAATAAAACCTTATGGGGTGGATTTATCATTAATAGTGATAATAAACAGATATATTTCGCAGGTGATACTGGTTATAACAAAAAACACTTTTTAGATATAAAAAAAGCTTTCTCTAATATAAAATTATCGCTTCTACCAATTGGTTCCTATGAACCTAGATGGTTTATGAAGCATGCGCATCTTAATCCAGAAGAAGCAGTTTTGGCAGCTACTGATCTTAATTCACAATATAATATTGGCATCCACTTTGATACTTTCTTCCGTATTGCCGACGATGTTTATAATAAAGCTGTTGAAGACTTGCAATTAGCATTAACAAAATACAAAAAACAACAAAGCTGGTTTCAAACTCTTCTTCCAGGAAAAACTATTGTAATTTCTTAGCTCATAAAGAAATTAACCATCTAGAGTATCAGTAGTATCAGTGATTTTATTTCTAAATTGCTCATTTTCTACAAGCATATATAGACATTCTTGACAATACTCCCATGCTATCATTGCAGTATTTACTGCATCTTCGTGACTAATTGTGCTTATAAGAATTTCTGACTTTAAAAGAATTTCGAGACTTTGCATGTAATGCCCTGATACAGAAACAAATAGCATATCTAATCCTAAAGGTAATTCTACTTTATGTTCCCCATCTACATCTATAAATGAAAGTGGATTAGATAATACATCTTGTAAAATATCAATTTCTCCATTTATTAAAGGGGAAAGTAGAGAATTTCTTGCTAAATTATATTTAGCTCTAGGCAGTAATTCTGCTCCGTAATAATCATATTTAGACATATAAATATTTAATTAAATTTCAAAATCATTATCGTATTTTATAAGGTCTCCATCTCCTTTTTTAAGCCAAGTAGTTTTATTATCTTGAAAACCTATTGAAGGAATATTAGTAGAATTATAATTTTCATCTAAAGGATCATGGTCTTTTGCTTGAGTTCCTCCACATAATACGTGTCTATCAAATACTATATCTTTCATACCTTTTTGATGAGCATTATTATAAAATGTTGCAGACCACATTCCTGGACCTGAAGCTAAAACGCTTTTTTCAAAGAGATTACATGGATATTTTGCATAATTAGGTGTATTTTCTTGAATAACCATATTACGCTCAATTGCCTCCAATGCTTTATCTATAATCGGGTGGTTAGGTACTGCAGCTACAACACCATTACTGATAAAATTAAATTCTGCTGCTTCTAAATTACTAAATAAATGATATGTTTTCATAAACTTGTCTAAAGACCCAAAAAATTTCTGATCTACATCAGTATACAAACCTCCATATTCTTTTAAAACTGGATATCTAAGATGATCAGAAGCTATACCATAATCTTTTGCTTTAATTGCTTTAACAAGATTTTGCCTTATTACAGGATTAGAGAAAGTGACCTCATCAAAGTGCTTCACTTCAAATTCTTTCAGTTGTTCTGTTGTATTTGGAATCAAAGTATGATCATTGGTCCAAAGTATAAGCTTCCAAGGTTGACCGTTTAATTGCAACATCTCTGCATTATTCAAAATTTTATCTATATTATGCTGACTTATTTCTCTAGGGTTATCTGCTGAAGTAAACCATATAACATGCAAAATAGGTGGAATCTTATATTTTTTATCACTAACATCTTTATCTAATTCTGATACATATTTTAAGCGAATTCCTTGTAACTCATCCTCTATTTCTCTCATTGATAAAACATGTTTATCTACAACTTTTTCTTGCTTCAAAACATCAAGAATATCTCTAAATGTATAACAGTATTTATTTCTTTTACTATTTTGGTTTAACTTAGTCATCTGCTCCCTCTAATTGTAAACACTAATATTAAGCAACTATTCAGAAACTATTTTGAACTACAAAGATTAATTATTAATTAATCAGCTTGTACCATAGCGTATTATTAAATAGGACAGTCTACTACGAAAAAGTATTAAAACACTAATTGAGATATAAAATTAAATATGCAAAGCTTTGCTAAATGTTGCTAGAGCAGCTTCTTTCACAGCTTCGTTCAATGTAGGATGAGCATGGATAGTACGAGCTACATCTTCCGAAGATGCCATGTATTCCATTGCTAACACTAATTCAGCAATCATTGTCCCTGCATTAGGTCCAATAATATGAGCACCTAGTATTTTATCTGTTTTCTTACAAGCAAGAATTTTAACCATCCCATCAGTACATCCAGAAGCTTTTGCTCTCCCATTAGCAAGAAAAGGAAACTTACCTACATTGTAATCTAAATTTGCTTTTTTTAACTGTTCTTCTGTTTGACCCACAGAAGCAACCTCAGGAGAAGTATAAATTACCGCTGGAATAGCATTATAATTTACATGTCCCACTTGTCCAGCTATAAACTCTGCAACAGCAACTCCTTCATCTTCAGCTTTGTGAGCAAGCATAGGACCATCTATAACATCACCAATAGCATAAATATTAGGGATGTTAGTAGCATATTTATCATTAACTACTATTTTTCCTTTAGAATCTTTTTGTATTCCTAGTACATCAATACCTAAATTCTTTGTATACGGAGATCTCCCTACTGCAACTAACAATGCATCACAAGAGAGTTTTTCTTGTTTGTTGGTCTTAACATTTTCTACATTTATTTCTACAGTTTTATTAGTACTTTTTGCAGACAATACTTTTGTTGAAAGCCTAAATTTAATCCCTTCTTTCTCTAATGATTTATGAAGCTGCAAACCAATTTCATTATCCATAGAAGAAACTATCGAGTCCATAAACTCTATAACCTCTACCTCTGCTCCCAACCTTTGCCATACAGAACCCATCTCTAATCCTATATATCCTCCACCTATCACTATCATTTTTTTTGGAACCTTTTTGAGAGATAAGGCCCCAGTAGAAGAAACAATATTCTGCTCATTTATCTCCACATTCGGAATAGATATTACATCGGCCCCAGTAGCAATAACAATATTCTTTGCTCCTATCACTTTCTTTATATCAGACGACGAAACTTCTACTTCATTTTGTTTGATAATTTTTCCTGTACCACAATAGTGGGTTATTTTATTTTTCTTTAAAAGCCCTTCTATTCCTTTTGTTAACCCTTTAACAATTTCATCTTTTCTAGATATCATTTTGGCTAAATCTAGCTTAACAGAAGAGCAATTAATACCATGATCTGCAAATTTATGAGTTAATTCTGCATATTTTTCTGACGAATCGAGCAAAGCTTTTGAAGGAATACAACCAATATTCAAGCATGTCCCTCCAAGCGTTTTTCTTTTTTCTACGCAAGCAACTTTAAGTCCTAATTGCGCAGCTTTAATTGCAGCAACGTAACCTCCAGGTCCTCCACCAATTACTACTACATCAAAATTTTCCATAATCATGTTCCCGTTCCTAATTTATGCCATTAAACCAAAAATCTCAGGATTTTCTAAAAACTCTTTAACTTTCACTAAGAATGTTACTGCTTCTTTCCCATCTACGATACGATGATCATAAGATAATGCAATATACATCATTGGACGCACAACAATTTGATCATCTACAACTACAGGTCTTTTTACAATATTATGCATACCCAATATTCCTGATTGAGGAGGATTAATTATAGGTGTAGATAACATCGATCCATAAATACCGCCATTAGTTATAGAAAATGTTCCCCCAGTTAAATCATCCATTGAAAGACGACCTTCTTTTGCTTTTGTTGCAAGCTCAATGATTGTTTTTTCTATATCAGCAAAAGAGAGTAAATCAGCTCCCTTGATAACTGGGACTACTAATCCTTTCTCAGTACCTACTGCAACTCCGATATCATAATAGTTTTTATATACTATATCGATACCATCAATTTCAGCATTAATTTCTGGGATGTCTTTTAGTGCTGCAATCACCGCTTTCACAAAAAAAGACATAAAACCTAGTTTTACGTTATATTTTTTAATGAAATTGTCTTGATGCTTTGTACGTACAGCCATAATTTTTGACATATCAACTTCATTAAAAGTGGTAAGTATAGCTGCAGTATTTTGTGACTCCTTAAGCCTTTCAGCTATTCTTTGACGCAATCGAGACATTTTGACCCTTTCCTCATCCCTATTACCTGCAATCTCCTTTTGCTGTCCCAAAATATTTGATGGTACCTTGTCTAAAACATCACCTTTTATAATTCTTCCATCTTTACCTGTACCTTGTATTTGCGATATATCAATAGATTTCTCTGCTACAATTTTTCTGACTGCTGGAGATAAAGCACTTTGATTAGAGCCTGTAGCAGAATCAAGATTTTCCCTGTTTTCAGAAGTTACTTCTTCTTTAGTATCATCATCTTTTTTTGTAGCTGTCACCTCTCCTTCCTCTATACTTCCAACAACATCTCCTACTTTTACTACACTACCTTCATCTTTTTTAATTGATCGCAAAACTCCGCTAGTCTCAGCATTAATTTCCATGTTGATTTTATCAGTCTCCAACTCTACAAGTAACTCGTCTGCCTGGACAGAATCACCTTCTTTTTTATGCCATTTCGCTATAGTTGCTTCTGTTACTGACTCTCCCAGAGAAGGCACTTTGATATTAACGCTCATCTTATTAAACTCTCCCTATGCTTAAAGTTAAAGAAGATATTATGAAGTTTTCATCATAATATAATAGTATATTAGTGACAAGTGCAGATTATAAACTTCATTGCAAAGCTACTAAGAATATAAAATAAAAATGATGCAATTTAGTTAAAATAACACTATCTTAACTACATTTTTAAACTTGACTTAGCTACAATTTGGTGTAGTTTATACTAACCTCAATTTTTTTAAAGGGATAAATGGCTAAAAAAGCAACTATTTTAGTAAAACTTGAAAGCACTGCTAATACGGGATATTTTTATGTAAAAAAAAGAAATCCTAAGAAATTTCCTACAAAATTAGGTTTTAAAAAATATGACCCTAAAGCTCGCAAACACGTTGAGTTTAAAGAAACAAAATTGAAATAAAACTAATTAGTGTATTAAAATATGGCAACAAGATTACGTTTAACAAGACATGGTTCTAAAAAGAAGCCTTTTTATTGGCTGGTAGTTGCAAATTCTACCGCATCACGAGATGGTGATTTTATTGAAAAACTTGGTACGTATAACCCTTTACTTAGCAAAGACAACGCTGAAAGAATAAAGTTTAACAAAGAAAGAATTGCTTATTGGCTTTCTGTAGGTGCTACACCTTCAGAAAGATCAGAGAAGCTTTTTGAGCTTAATGGGATCGAGTTACCAAAAAAAATCCAAGCAATCAGGAATAAAAAGAAAAAACTCCATAAAGATCTAGCAGAGAAAGCGCTTGCAGAAAAATCAAAGCAAGATGAAGCAAAAACAGACTTAGAAGAAGTTACTTCAAAAGATACAGAAGGCAAAGAAGATATAAATTCTTCTGAAAAATAATAACTGCAGCCTTATTATATTTTATTTTTTAATTAGAGGTTATTATTACACTAACCTGACTAATCAACTTAAACTACGATTATGGCTTTATTATTAGCAAACTGGAAAATGAATATACGCGCAAAAGAAGCATGTACTTTTGCCTATAATATTTCTAATTTTTTATCCCAAAACAAAGACAACAACCAAATCATATTATTCCCTCCTTTTACAATGCTGTCGGATATTAAAAGGATCGTAAATACACAACACATCCAGTTAGGTGGTCAAAATTGCAGCGCAGCAGAAAGTGGGTCGCTTACAGGAGAAGTAAGCGCTGCTATGTTGAAAGATGCTGGATGCGATTACGTAATTTTAGGACATTCAGAGAGAAGAATTCATCATCAAGAATCTTCATTTGTAATTAGAGAAAAAGCTGCAACAGCCCATAAAAACGCACTAAAAACTATAATATGCATAGGTGAATCAAAAACAGAATATGATCACGGTATAACAGAAAAAACTTTAAAAGATCAACTATTCCAGTCTTTACCAAATGAAGCAACTAGTGAGAATACCATTATTGCATATGAACCAATCTGGGCCATAGGAACAGGAAAAATTCCTACTACCTCTGATATAGCCGCTGCTATAAAAGTGATCCAAGATGTATTGCAGTGTTTTTCATTTGAAAATTCACTAACAATACTGTATGGTGGCTCTGTAAAGTCAAATAATGCATGCGAAATTTTAGAAACCGAAGGAGTAAGTGGATTACTAGTAGGAAACGCAAGTTTAAATTACGATGAGTTTACACAAATAATAACTAAAACCAGAGCTCAAAGTACACTATGCAAACAATTTTAATAGTCATACACATTATTATAGCATTGTTACTAATAATAACCATTTTACTTCAGCGTACTAGTTCTGATGGCTTAGAAGGACTGGGTTCTTCATCTGGTAATATTATGTCACCTATATCCTCTGCAAATTTCTTAACTAAAGTAACAGCAATACTTGCAACTTTTTTTGTATTGAATTGCTTGGTGTTAGCTAATTTAGCCGCTAATAATTCTAAGAAAACAATAGTTGATAAAGTGGTAAAGTCAGAAAATGACAATTTAAAAACACAAAAAAACCTACCGATTGCTGAATAGATATGACTTATTTTATCTTTATTACTGGTGGAGTAGTTTCCTCTATTGGAAAAGGATTAACATCAGCTAGTTTAGGAGCATTACTACAAGCTAGAGGTTATAAAGTCTGCATTAGAAAACTAGATCCATATCTTAACATTGATCCAGGAACAATGAACCCCAATCAACACGGAGAAGTTTTTGTTACAGAAGATGGTACAGAAACTGACTTAGATTTAGGACATTATGAAAGATTTACTAACAGTCAATGTACAGAATTTGATAATGTAACTGCCGGTAAAATTTACTCTACGCTTTTACAAAAAGAAAGAAGAGGAGATTATTTAGGTAATACTGTACAAGTAATTCCTCATATTACAGATTTAATTAAAAGCGTTGTTTTTACTAAAACAGAAAATTTTGATTTCGTTTTATGCGAAATAGGAGGAACCGTAGGTGATATTGAAGCTTTACCATTCTTCGAAGCAATTAGACAAATTGGCAATCAGCTAGGAAAAAACAAAGTACAGTATATTCATTTAACTTTACTTCCTTATATGCCTGCATCTCAGGAATTAAAAACTAAACCAACTCAACATTCCGTAAAAGAATTAAGGGCTATAGGGATTCAACCTGATATACTAATTTGCCGTTCTACTAAAGAACTATCAGCCGATATAAAACAAAAAATTTCTCTATTCTGCAATGTAAATGAAAAAAACGTTATCTCTGCTTTAGACGTAAAGACAATCTATGAAGCACCAATTAGATATTATAATGAAGAGCTAGACAAGAGAATTATTGAAGGATTTAATATTCAAGATACAAAAGAACCAAACCTAACTGCATGGTATAATATACTAAATAAAATTAATAACGTTGATAAAGAAATTAATATTGCACTTGTAGGAAAATATAGCAAAGCAAATGATTCTTATATTTCCTTAATTGAAGCGATTAATCATGCTGCAATTGATGCTGGGATTAAAGCTAATGTAAAATGGATTAATGCTCGCACTCTAAAAGATAATATCAAGCAAAAATTAGAATTTGCTGATGCTATCTTAGTTCCTGGTGGTTTTGGTGCTGATGGAGTAGAAGGAAAAATTGCAGCAATAAAATATGCAAGGGAAAACAAAATAACGTTTATGGGAATATGCTTAGGAATGCAGCTCGCAGTTATTGAATTTGCAAGAAATATTTGTAAAATAAAAGACGCTTACTCAACTGAGTTTGGAGAAACACAAAATCCTATAGTTGCTTTACTTACAGAATGGATGAAAGAAGAAGCAAAAATTATAAGATCTCACAATAGTGATTTGGGCGGAACCATGAGATTAGGAGCGTATAAATGTCATTTACTTAAGAATTCACAAATTCATAAAATATATGAAAGTGATATTATCTCTGAAAGACACAGGCATCGTTACGAATTTAATAACCATTATTTAAAGCAAATAGAATCACATAATATGATTGCTTCTGGTAAGTCCCCTGATGGCAATCTAGTAGAAATTATTGAGTTAAAAGATCATCCATGGTTTATCGGAGTACAATTTCATCCAGAATTTAAATCTAGGCCTTTTGTACCTCATCCTCTATTTTTATCCTTCATAAAATCTGCGTATAAACATCATGAAAAAACAAATAAATGTTAAAATAGAGAATTCCTTTGCTTTAGGTAATGAGCTTCCTCTAGCTGTAATTGCTGGACCATGTCAAGTAGAGTCAATGGATCATTCTCTGTTTATGGTAGAGAAATTATTAAAAATTGCTGATGAACTCAAAATTAATTTAATTTATAAATCCTCTTTTGATAAAGCTAATCGTTCAAGCCTACAAGGAGCTAGAGGGCTAGGACTCAAAAAATCAATGGAGGTATTTAAAAGAATTAAGAACATATTCAATTGTCCCATCATTACCGATGTACATACGGAGAACCAATGTGAAATAGTAGCTGAATATGTAGATGTTTTACAAATTCCTGCTTTTTTATGCAGACAAACAGATCTGTTACAAGCAGCAGCTGCTACAAATAAAGTGGTTAATGTTAAAAAAGGGCAGTTTTTAGCTCCTTGGGATACAAAAAATATAATTGATAAATTTAATCATTTTGGTAATAAAAACCTGATACTGACAGAAAGAGGTACTAGCTTTGGTTATAATAACTTAGTATCTGATATGAGATCCATAAAAATAATGACAGATATGGGGATTCCTGTTGTTTTTGATGCTACTCATTCGGTACAACTTCCTGGAGGGAAAGGAAACGCCAGCAGCGGTCAAAGAGAATTTGTAGAAATATTAGCAAGAGCTGCTACATCTGTTGGCATTGCAGCTGTATTTTTAGAAGTACATCAAGATCCTGATAATGCCCCGAGTGATGGACCTAATATGATAAAATTAAATGACTTCAAAAATCTCCTTTCTACTTTAAAAAAATTTGACCAAGTGGCAAAGGCATTGTCTAGGAATGAGAAATTTTGTTTAAGCTAGAGAAAAGTTTAAAAAGATTCACCCAAGTATATACTTCTTACCATCTGATTATTTACTATTTCCTCAGGTGTTCCTTCAACCAAAACTAAACCTTCATTAATTATATATGCTCTATCTATGATATCTAGAGTTTCACGAACATTATGATCTGTAATAATAATGCCTATATTTTGTTTTTTGAGTTCTAATATAAGATTTTTGATTTCATTAATAGCAATTGGATCTATACCAGCCAAAGGCTCATCCAAACAAATAAATTTAGGGTTTATTGCCAATGACCTTGCAATCTCTAATCTTCTTCGCTCCCCACCAGATAAGCGTATTGAGTCTGCATTTCTTAAATGCGCAATTGAAAAATCAGATAATAATTTTTCTAATTTATGTAGTCTTTTTTCATATAATGGCTCTACTATCTCTAATATAGCCATAATATTTTCTTCAACATTTAATCCTCTAAAAATTGAAGATTCTTGCGGTAAATAGCCAATACCCATACGAGCTCTTTTATACATAGGGACACCAGTAATATCATAATTATTGAGATATATTTTACCAGAGTCAGGCTTGACCATGCCTGTAATCATATAGAAACAAGTGGTTTTACCTGCACCATTAGGCCCAAGCAGACCTACAACTTCATGACTATTTACCACTAGGCTTACATCTTGTACAGCTCTCTTCTTACCATAAATTTTACGTAAATTTTGTGCTTTTAATAATGCATTGTCTTCTTTATGCTTAGTATTTGTTATCATTTTGTAAACTACTTTCTACAATTTATTCGTTTTTAATTATCTTCTATAAGGATACGCACTCTATCATTCGATTTATTATTACCTATCATTTTAAACAGCTTAGTTTCTGTATTATATGTTACTTTTTGCCCTTCCATATACTGATTTTCTTCTTTTAAAGCAACTTTCCCAGTGAGTATAATAAGCTTTGATTTAGAATCAAAATAGCCTTTATCACCCTGCGCGACTTTATTGCCCTCATTAATCGTAACTTTCTCAATAAAATCAATTTTTTCTATAGATGTATCAGTATGTGTTTGCTGGGTAGTTTTCTTATAATAAATAATCATTTTATTACAGCTAATTTTTAACGTAGAGCGCTTAATACTCTCCTGTGTTATAAGGACATTACCAATATATTCTGCAATATTCTCAGAATAACTAATTTTTAGATTTTCCGAAGTTATCTTTATAGGACTTTTATTAGCATCAACAAAGCCGCTTGCTTTATAAGATATTGAGATACATAGATATAAAATTAGTAAGTTTTTAATTACTTTATAGCACATCTCTTTAACAATTTATATTAATTACTTGCTAATATAGAGGTTATGGGGCCACTAAAGTAGATTTTTTTTTCGTTTATATAGTGTTTCAACCCATTTTTCGCAAAAATTTTCCCTTTTACGCTATGAATTTCCACCTGTTCCTGAGTAAACATAACCATCCTAGCAAAATCTATATTTAGGATGTTTGTTAGCATTCTATATCCTTCACTGAAACTTAATTCTACGTCAGTATATAAATGAAGGAGGTTATTTTTAGCATCAAAAGTGCCATTTTGAGACAAAAGATTCATGTAGTGATTCTTATCTGAATCGTGATAATATTTACTATAAATACTGTTTAATTTATATTGATTAGGGCTAGTTTCAACCACACTTTTTGCGTGTATAGAATATAGAGATCCTTTGTTATCTATACCATATAACTCTGTATCCTTTGCCTCACTACCCACTAATTCTGTTGTAGCAAAAGATTTGTAACAAGCTGTGGAAAAAAATAAAACTGCTATTACAATAATTCGAAAGAAACTTTGGTCATTAATTATCGACCTAATCATAGGAAACTTTTAGTCCTACTCTTAAACAATCATGCATGTGTATAATACCAACAATTTTATTGTTTTTCGCTACTATGAGACTAGTGATAGCACTCTTATTCATGTACTCCAAAGCCTCTAAAGCAAATACTTCTTCACTAACTACTTTAGGATTTATTGACATTATATCTTTAGCTTTTAAATTAACTAAATCATCAAACAAATGTCTCCTCAAGTCTCCATCAGTAATGAATCCCAATATTTCTCTATCCTCTGTTACTACTACTAAACACCCTAGAGATTTTTGAGTCATAATTATTAGTGCATCTGACATTTGTGTTTCAGGATCTACAATTGGTATGTTGTCTCCTGTTCTCATTAATTCTTTTGCTTTTGCTAGAGAATTACCTATATTTCCCCCAGGATGATATCTTCTATATTCATCAAAAGTAATTTTATTAGACTCAACTAGCGTAGCAGCTAATGCATCACCAATTACATTCATTAAAGTAGTAGAAGTTGTTGGCATACTAATATGTGAAACTTCACAATTACTAGGTATTATTATAGGTATATCTGCAGCAGTATACAAAGTAGATTTGTTTTGCCCTACTATTGCAATAATAGGGATGTTGTATTCCTTACAATAATTTATTACACTTACTAGTTCTATAGATTCACCGCTATTTGATAATAAAATCATAGTATCTTTAGTTTTTACCATTCCTAAATCACCATGATTAGCTTCCGCAGCATTCAGAAAAATTGCGGCCTTCCCTACAGAAGAAAAAGTGGTTGCTATTTTCCGTGCTATAATTCCACTTTTACCTATACCACAAACTATTATTTTTCCTTGCGTTGCTAAAATCAATTCTGCTGCTTTCGCAAAATTTTCATTTAAAGAATTCCTCACTATAGTAAGATATTTAGTTTCTATATCAAAAACTTTTTGCGCTATTTCTATATAATCATTTGTTGACATTTCTAATTCCTTATTTATAAGCAAAAATATCCATTTCATTCCATCCTAAAATATCAAGCTCAGCTCGCAAAGGTATAAATTTAAAACACTTATAAGCCAAATCTAATCTGCCTTCTCTAGTAAGCATTTTGTCTAGATGCTGCTTAAGATGGTGAAGATATAGTACATCACTTGCTGCATAATTTATCTGCTCTGTTGACAATTCACTCGCTCCCCAGTAGGAAGATTGCTGTTGTTTAGAAAGATGCACATCTAATAATTCTCTGCACAAATCCTTTAACCCATGAAAATCAGTATAGGTTCTTGCAATTTTTGAAGCTATCTTAGTGCAATAAATGTTTTCTAACATTATCCCTAGATATTTATAAATAATGGCAACATCAAATCTAGCATAATGAAAAATCTTAGTGCTCTTAGGATTAGAAAATAGCCTTTTTAAATTTGGTGCTGCATAATTATTTTTATCAAAATTAACTAGATAAGCACTACCGTCTCCTGTTGATACTTGTACAACACATAGTCTATCTCTATTCATATTTAACCCAATAGCCTCTGTATCTATAGCGAGGTCTCCCTCTAAATTAAGGTTTTTAGGCAGATCATTTTTGTAGTGATATATAGCTATCTTCTTCCCCTTGATAAAACAATTTACAAGAATTCAATGCTATGATTTAATACCATATAAAGCTTATATTAGCATCAAATTTTATATTATAAAATGAAAAATAAGACAATATCTATATTTGGGGGCTCTGGTTTCATTGGAACATACATAGTTAAAGAACTTGTAGAAACAGGAGCATACATTAAAATTTTGTCTCGTTATCCTGAAAAAGCAAAGCATTTAACTGTAGCTGGAGATATAGGGCAAATATCTTTGCAAAAATTTGATGTTAATGACTTTACTTCTATTGAAACAGGATTACAAAATTCTAATGTAGTTATTAATTTGGTAGGTACTCTATACGGATCAGAAAGAGAGTTGAATTATACACACGTAATCTTTCCAAAAATTATTGCAGGTCTTGCAAAACAATTAGGTATCGAACAATTAATTCACTTCTCAGCCTTAGGGGTAAAAAAAGCTTATGATTCAATCTATGCCTGTAGTAAATACGAAGGTGAAAAAACATTATTCAAAGAATTTCCAGATGTAACTATTATTAAGCCAAGTGTAGTTTTTGGTGCTGAGGATAAATTTATTAATAAAATTGCAAAAATAACTGAGTCTATACCTATTATACCTTTACTTAATGAGGGCAAAACAAGATTTCAGCCAATCTATGTAGGTGATTTAGCAAAAGTAGTCACAAAAATTATAGTTGCAAATAAAGAAGAGTATAAAGGAGTAGCATTTGAAGTAGCAGGGAACCAAGTGTATTCTTTTAAGAAAATCATAGAACTATTAGAAAAGATATTTGATAGAACTATTATAGGAGTTAACATACCCTATTACTTATATTTAGTTTTTGCTATATTATGCAAAATAATTCCTAACTCACCAATTACAGTAGACCAAGTGAAATTACTCAAATATAATAATACTTTAGATAAGAATAGTGTTTGGAATCTTAACAAATTAGGAATATCCCCGAAGTCACTCGAAGAAATTTTAGAAAAAAATATGCTACAATGAAAATAAAGAATTTAGTTGTTTTTTTATTATTTTTAGTATTATCTGCATGTAAGAGTAATGAGTATCTTACTACAAGTAATGATCTGGTAGAAAATAATGACTCACAAGAATCTTATCAACTCGATACTGAAGACCACTACCCGGAATATCCCAAACATACTTCATACAAAACCATTTTGTATGAGGTACTACCTTCAGATACACTACCTTCTGTTGCTAGAAAATATTTAGCATCACCTCAACAAATAATAGAATTAAATAATTTAAAGAAACCCTATTATCTTAAACCTGGACAATTATTAAAAATTCCTATTCCAGACGTTCAAGAAGAAATATCAGCAGATAATTATAGCAATACAGAGAAATCTTCAAAAAATAGTAGAGAAGTGCTTATTACACCAAAAAAATAACTTAATTATGAGTAAAAAACTTTTTACCGCTTTAGTTATTACAATATCTTTAGGCATCTTTACCTTATATATTTTTACTCAAAGTAAAAAAGATAGTAGCATTTATATTTTACCTAACATAAAGAAAAGTATTAATTTTGCTAAGCTTGCTTATAGCAGAAAAAGTTACTTACCCAAGAATTTAGCAAAACTTACGTGTATTTTGACACGTAAATATCTAGATACCCAGTTTTCTTTTTGTAAAACCATTAATGATTTTTATTTCTCTCCTGAACCTAATTTATCAATAATGACAAATATTGATAAATACAGCATGTATGATTTAAATTCCTTCCATATTATTCCTAAAAATTATTATGGTTTAAAAATAAGATTTTTAAGTACTCTAAACTCTAAAAGTACTTTAAACTGGGGAGGTTTTTCAGGCATAATAAAAAAAGAATCTGAAACTATTATTATATCTGACAGTGGATTTTATTTAAAAAAAGACAATAAAGGTAATACTGTAAGCAGCCTTATAAAAGGAACACGTTACAAAAAAATTTCTCCTAAAAACTTAAGAGAGCAATGTGAAAGTGATACTTGTTTGGTTCCAGCAGATTCAGATCCTGAGGATATAGAGCTCGTAGGTGAAGATTGTATGATCTCTTTTGAACAAGATATACATTTAGTAGGTAATCATAAAATTCATATTTATCCTCAGTGCAATCTGGAAAATCATTCTCCCCAAATTTTTTTATTCCCAAAAGATTTTAGTGCTAGCCTATCACTAGATAAAGGGATAGAGGCATTCACTTCATGGAAAAAATCTATTATTGTTTTGCCTGAAAAACAAAATAAAGAAGGAATCCATTCTGGATTACAGATACCTTATGTCAAAAAAGATACTTACTATACATTTAGTAAAAATAATAAGCCATTTTATTATAAAACCTCACCAGGTTTTAGCGTCAAAAGTATGTCAAGCACTTCTGCAGGAATATGGATATTAGAAACTAAATACCAACCTAGAAATGTTATCTTTTTTGGAGGCATGAGTAAGGTAAGTATAAAATTTATTTCTGCAGAGCAAATTAAGAAACACTATAAAAATCCTAAGCTTATTTTAACTGGGGAAGAAATAGCTTTTTCTACCGTATCTAAGACAAATAAATTATCACTAAGTGATAATTTCGAAGGATTATTTGCAAAAGATGTCAAAGGAGGTGTGTGTTTTACTATGATAACTGATAGTAATTATACATTTTATCAGGACGATATAATGATCGATTTTTGTATTCCAAATAAAGCAGAGCAGTCATAATTATACTTTAAAATCAAAATCTAATCCATATTTACTATACAAATTTTGTAAAGCCTTATAATGACCATATACTTCTTGGCTACGTATACTACCATAATATATGGTCCAGTTATTATTTTTTATATCATGTACTTGTGCGCCACTGATAGAAAATAAAATTGTTTCTCCGTTATTACATTCTACTAAGTAGCTAGCTCCTTGATATTGATCATCAAAATCATTAACAGGAACGTCAAACAAATTCTTATAATATTTACCTAAATTTTGTTTATAGATATTAAATCCCGGAATATCTTCTTCCTTTTTAGGTTTTTTATATACAGCATAAAGCTTTCCTTCGCGATTTAAATAATCATGCAGTGATTTGTGCCTCATCACTATAGTGTTTAATGTCTCTGGGTCTATAATTGTTTCTTTTGGAGTCAACATACTAGCATTTATTCCATCAGTTCTTAATGGAGTAGATGGATAAGATGTATGAGTAATAATCATAGCATTTTTAACCATGCCATACTTTATCATAGAAGATAGCGTAGATTCGAATAGAAATTGCATCTTAACAAATTTAGTGCGCACTTCTAAGTCTTTACCTGACTCATTTACATATCTGTTTTCTCTAATTTTCTCCCATATCTTTTTTACTTCACGATCATCAACATATTTTGCTCTTATTAATTCATCTAACAAATCATCCGAACATAACTTAATTTGCTTATTATTATCGCAGGAAATTAAAAGAAAAACTGCACATATAAAGAAAATTCTCTTTATATTTAATTTGAATACATGCATAATGACCTCGTATCATTACCTGATATTATTTTAGCAATGAAGATGAGCTATGGCTAGTAAAAATTTAACTTATATATGTCAAAACTGTGGAGCAGAATACCAAAAATGGTTAGGTAAATGCAATGAATGCAGTTCATGGAATACTATTGAAATAGAAACAATAAATAATAAATATACTTCTACTAAGGTAAAAGGAAATAAAGTTAAATTTGCTAACTTAACTTCTTGTACTACCAGCCAAGCTAGAGTTGATACTACCATTACAGAGTTAAATAGAGTTCTAGGCGGAGGGTTAGTAGCAGGATCAGCTGTTTTAATAGGAGGAAACCCAGGAATTGGTAAGTCTACTCTCTTATTACAATTAGCCGCATACATGGCAACTGCAAAAATAGGATGTGCTTATGTTAGTGGTGAGGAATCAGTTGAACAAATGCGTATTCATGCATCGCGCTTAGAATTAGATAACTCACCAATTAAAGTTTTAACAACTACCAATGTTAACGATATCATCGCTACTATAGAAAACTCTAATGAAAAAATAGAAATGGTTGTTATTGATTCTATACAAACAGTCTTTATACCAGATATTCCATCAGCACCCGGTACCGTATCGCAAGTTAGAGCTGCTGCTCATGAGCTTATTTCTCTTGCTAAAAGAAAAGGCATGGCAATTATAATAGTAGGTCACGTGACCAAAGATGGACAAATTGCAGGACCAAAATTATTAGAGCATATGGTAGATACAGTATTATACTTTGAAGGTGATAAAGGTAATAATTTTCGTATCTTAAGAGCAGTAAAAAATAGATTCGGTAACATCAATGAAATTGGTATATTTGAAATGTCAGAGCAAGGACTTGTAGAGGTTACAAATCCTTCATCTTTATTTATCGCCGAAAGAAAAGCCAGCATTAGTGGCTCCACTATTTTCACAAGCGTCGAAGGAACCAGACCATTGTTGATAGAAATTCAAGCATTAGTTTCTCCTTCGCATATGGTAGCTCCAAGAAGGGCAGTAGTAGGGTGGGATTTAAACAGACTATCAATGATGATTGCGGTACTTGCAACTCGATATGGGCTAAATTTACACAGCTACGAAGTATATTTGAATGTAGTTGGAGGTCTAAAAGTAATAGAGCCAGCTGCAGATTTAGCTGTGGTTTGCTCTTTAATTTCTGCAATGTACAATAAACCTTGTAAAAATGATATGATAGTTTGTGGAGAAATAGGATTATCAGGTGAAATAAGAAGAGTAAACAATATCAATACTAGGTTAAAAGAAGCATCGAAACTTGGCTTTAGCAATGCTATAATTCCTGGAGGAAGCAAGCTTAATAAAGAATTATCTTTTTTAAATATTACTGAAGTACACCACGTAAAACAACTGCAAAGTATTTTTGCCGAATTACAAACTAATGATAACACAGCTTAGTTTGATTGCTCAAACCTCTATTTTAATAATCTATAATACACTCTTCTCAGTAAAAACAGTGTCATGATAACATTTTTTTACTTTATAACTCAAATCTTGAAAATAGGGTCTTTGCGACCACCTTGCATGATTACCAACAACAATGAGAAGATTCTTTGCACGCGTAACACCTACATTCAATATATTTGGTTCTCTTGCAGCCCAATCAATAGATCCAGGAAGATTAGGATTACCACCTAGCAGTAGTATCACAGCTTCAGCTTGTTTGCCCTGAAAAGTGTGTATAGTTCCTACAGATTTGTTAATCCAACTATAATATTGATTGGTATTTAATTCACAAATAAACTCTTGCCAGTCTATATATTTCAAGGTTTTTCTCATCTCTAGTGATACTTTTTTATAAGGTGAGATAATATATAACAAAGGTAACGACTTTGTATGTAATATTATCCTTTTAAGAATTTTTACTACTATTTTACCCTCTTCTATAATCCAGTTACCATCAGATTTAGTACTTGCAACATCAATCCAAATGCTTTCTGGAAATATTTCTTCAATTACTGATTTTTTGTTTTGGGTAGCTTGTATCATAAGATTATCATAAGCAATACCATTCGCAATGCTAAACATAGGATCGTTACATCTTCTATGAACTCTTAAAGGGCATCCTATCCATCTTCTTGTTTCATTTTTCCCAATATAAGTCCCGTATTTATTTATACGATCAGAAAGTGTTTGTACAGACTCTTCAAAACTATCCCATTCAGCTGAAACCTGATAAAAATTTAGCAATGCTTTATTTAGTGCCCTTGGAATAGTAACTACTGGCTTAATTTGTAATGGGTCTCCTACTACTATAGTGCGTTTAGATCTCCATATTGCTCCAACCGCTGCTTGAGGAGAAGCTTGTCCTGCCTCATCTATCAATAACCATCCAATATTCTCTTCACTTAAGCCATTACATAAATTTGCAAAAGAAGCAAAAGTTGTTGAAGCAACAGGTACAACTAAGAAAAAACTTGCCCATATTGAAGATAGATAAGGAAGCATTTCTGAAATCATAGAAGACTGCATAATGAAATTCATACATACTAGATTATTCATTAAATTTTCCGAGGAAGCATAAATAAAGGCTTTGTGTAAATTGATAGCATTAATAAAAACTTCAGCTCTAATTCTATGTAACTCATCAAATAACCACGGTGTAAGCATGTGTAACTCTTGATCTGGCTTCTCCCAAAATTGCGCATCAGGATAGTTATTATGCATTTTCTCTTTAAACTCCTTAGCATGATACAAAGCTGTTTCTCTTTCTTTTTTTATTCTCTCCCTTTCGCTTTTATATCGATTTATAAGAGTTTTTTGCTTCTCAATTGCAGCATTTTTATCACCCATAGATAATGATATTTTATCTAACTCGCTATATAATGATTGTATTTCATAAACTGCGACATTATATTTTTTCTTCCATGTAGAAAATTCATTACTCAAATTAAAAAATGCTTTTAATTTCTCAAACCACGAAAAACTAGATAACTTAAAATCAGAAATCAAAGATTTTTGTCGTTCAATTTTTAAATTTAAACTCTCTGACTGTTTTGCTATTTTCTCTGTTTCCTGAAGTATAGACAGGACTGATTCTTCTCTTTGCGTTATTTTTAATTTAAGAGTATCTATTTTTTCTAAATAGTCCGAAGATTTATTTAGTAATGTATCTAATTTTGATAAATCATTTTGATATTTTTCAAAATATCTTAAGCTAGATTGAAATTTATCTACCGCACCTTCCCAATTTTCTAATTTTTTCTCCGATTTTAATTTTCCTAAAAGATATTTTAATCCAATATTTAGATCACCTTCGTTTATGGGTCTACTGCTCCAAAATCTAAAAAAAAAGCTGCTCCTATTTTTTTTATTTCCTAAAGGTGCTGCTCCAAGCCCCCAACATTCTTCCCCTATTGCATGTGATGCAACTTCTGAAAAGAAATCTAAATCCCAACAACTATCTACTGCATCTTTTTTTGGTATTTCTTTTGAAATATTTTCAACCGCACCATTATTAGAACTAGCAACAAAAATCTCATGACCTAGTAGCTCATCTATTAAATGCCACGACTTATATGTAACGTTTCCTACTTTAGTCAATGTTGGATTTTTATAAGCATCGTTTGGAGAATTTAACTTTGCTAGCACCATTGCTCTTTTAGTAATAATATTACTTATTATATCTCTAAATAAAGTAGTTTTCCCAGTTCCCGGTGGACCATTAATAGAAAAAATTCCCTCTGTTTTATCAAGCGCAAGATTTACTCCCAATTGCTGTGCTAAATACAAAGGATAATTACCTTTACCTGGCCACCTAGCAGGAGGCAACATATCAGGAGAAGTATATTTCTTTGTATACTTTTTTTCTTTACTCAGATCTTCTTTTACTTCGCTTTTTAGGTTAATACCTAAATATTCTTTTAAACCTCTCCCGATATTATTTTCTGAAGGCTTATTAAGGTTAATCTTTTTATTTATATATTTAAGATCTTCGATAAAAAAACTATTTATAATAGAAGTACTATCATCTAAAGCTTCTGGTATATTACCATTTTCATCAGCTCTAGGTATTAGAACATTATTAGAGTATATAACAGCTGTATTTTTAAAACATTTCTTGTCCTCATTATTTGGCCAATAGGAAACCTCTATACAGTCTTGTAATAATTTCTCTAAGTCTTGAAGAGTTACAGGATCATCATAGTGCTCTTGATTAATACGCTTATAAAAATTATGAAAAACACATGTTACTTTGTATTCCAACATACTTTGTTTATTTAACCATTCTTTATCCTTTATGCCATATTTTGCTAGATTAGAAATTCCTGTGTAATAGCCTGGAAGTTCAAAAGTACCAGCTATAGGTTTGCCCTCGAAGTTAACTAGAAAACGAGCAATACATGAAACGGCGTTTGACTCCTTTAAATCATAATTGCCTTTGTCATCGTTAAGTAATTTGTTTACTTGCTTAGTAATATAGCTAATAGGTAGAACGCCTAAATACACTGTATATACCCAAGTGTATTTTTCTGTTTTTTTATGCTTAAAATGCCCTCTATTTAACCATGGAATATCGTCTGAAGTTCGTACATAACTAAATTTTTTACTTGACTCTATTTCAAACGGAGTAATCTTTTCAACAGCTGCCCAATAATTTAATATATTTTTAGGATTACTACTCACGAAGATAAATCTTAAAGTTCAATATTAAATATTAACTATAAATTGAGATTGTCAATTAATTTTATTAAAATAATTGAGCACTATAATTTATGAATCACCTAGCTCCTTCCTAGTTTTTTTCTCTTCCGTTGATCTAGTTTGTATGCTAATAATACAAAAAGAAACTAAGTATATTAAAAAATATTAAACAATAAAAAAATAAATATTTGGATAATAATTATAATGCTCTTTATCGCTAAGAATAGTTTTGCAACTAAAACCTTAGAGAGAGCAGGTGATATAATTCAAATTATTTTACCCACTTTTGCTGGACTTTATTCTGTATCTAAAAGAGATTATACTGGCGCCAAACAATTGTTATATTCTGGCCTTACAAGCACCTCCCTAGTTTATGAGTTAAAATACATTGTAAATGCTAAAAGACCTGATGGAGGAAGACATTCTTTTCCGAGTGGTCATACTGCTATTTCTTTTGTATCATCAACTTATATGTGGAAGAGATACGGACCTGAATTTGGAGTACCCTCAACTTTGCTTGCAAGCTTTGTAGGACTAAGCAGAATAGAAGCTAGAAGACATTTTGTTCATGATGTAGTTGTCGGCGCTCTGATAGGAATTGCTGCAAGCTGTATATTTACTAGTAAGTATCAAGATAATTTTATTCCTACCAATAATGGAGTAGGGATAAAAATCGACTTTTAACCATAATTTATAATATATAATCTTTTTTTTAGTATAGATGTATGATAATAAGTGTATAGTTTATAAATCTCAGTAATAAGAATTATGGATATAAGAAAAATTAGCCCTGGCAGCAATGCTCCTGAAGAAATAAATGTAGTTATTGAAATTCCAGGTGGATCTTCGCCGGTAAAATATGAATTTGATAAGGAGTCTGGGGCATTATTTGTCGATAGATTTATGCAAGTATCAATGAATTATCCTTGTAATTATGGTTTCATTCCTAATACCCAGGCTGGAGACGGTGATCCTTGTGATGTGTTAGTGCTAGTAGACATGCCTGTAGTCCCAGGGTGTGTAATAAGAGCTCGACCTATAGGAGTATTAATCATGGAAGATGAAGCAGGAAATGATGAAAAAATATTAGCAGTTCCCATAGAAAAAGAACATCCTTACTATACCGATATAAAATCATATACAGATTTACCTGAAATTATTCTTCATAAAATTAAACATTTTTTTGAAAATTATAAAAGCTTGGAAGAGGGTAAATGGGTAAAAGTTAACGGCTGGGAAGGAGTAGAGAAAGCAAAGCAATTAATAATTGACTCTATAGAAAAAGTAAAAGAAACTTAAAAAAAAAGCTTATACTGTTGTAATTATTAATAAAAAATAGTATAATTTTGCGGTCGTGGCGGAATTGGTAGACGCGCAGCATTGAGGGTGCTGTTCTTGAGAAAGAATGGAAGTTCGAGTCTTCTCGACCGCACCATATTATGTTCTAATTTACCAATTTAGTTTCTCATAATTTTTGCAAAGGGATATTATGACAACTACCAAAACCTTTTCTGATAATGAAAGAGAAACAATTAGGTATGAATTAAATCAAAAAATAACCTTTGCCGTTGAAAATAATGACAAAAAGTCACTTAGCAAAATAGTAACTGATATCCACTATGCTGATTTAGCAGATTACATAAAATTTGCTAATTATGAGCAAAGAAAAAAAATTATTCAAACAGCTGGCTCTAATTTAAATCCAGAAATTCTACTAGAATTTGAAATTGATGTTTTAAGATCAATTAAATCTATATTTGGACAACGTAATTTTGCTTCTTTTGTAGGTAAACTTGATACACAAGACATAATACCTCTAATTGATGACTTCGATGATACAGAAAAAATAGAGATACTTTCTTACTTCTCTGCAACTAAAAGAAATTCTGTACTAAAAGGGTTAAGTTACCCTAAAGACAGTATTGGAACATTGATGCAAAATAAATATGTAGCAGTAGATGGTAATAGTACTGTAAGTGTAGTACTAGAAAAATTAGTAGGAAATAAAAATTTACCTGAAAATTATGATGAAATCTTTGTTTTGGATCGGAAAAGCATCCCAATAGGCAGCTTGCATATCAGCAAACTAATTAGAAGCAAAAAAAATACTAAAGTAAAAACTATAATGTCTCCTACCTTACAATATATAGATGCATCACTGGATAAAGAAGAAGCCTCATATATATTTAGACATTACGACCTTACTTCTGCTCCTGTAGTCAACAAACAGAAGCAAATGATAGGCGTAGTGTATCTTGATCAAATGGTTGATATTATTGAAGAAGAAGCAGAAGAAGATATAATGAAATTAGGAGGAGTTAATATCACAGACCTCTATTCTGCTTTCTTAAAAACTGCTATACAAAGATTTCCTTGGTTATTTTTTAATTTACTAACAGCATGTTTAACTTCTATTGTAATTTCAAAATTTAGAGACCAAATAGAACAATTAGTAATTTTAGCAGCTATAATGCCTATAGTTGGATCTATGGGAGGCAATGCAGGAACACAAAGTGTTACAGTTGCTGTACGAGCTATCGCTAACAAAGACATCATTTCATCTAACATCCTTCAAGTTGTATCAAAAGAAGTTGCTGTATGTGCTCTTAATGGTTTGGTATTAGGTTTGTTAGGAGGCACTATTTTATTTTTACTTTATACTGATCTAAATGTTTGCGGTATCTTTGTATTAGCTGTAACAATTAACTTTGTATTGGCAGGCCTATGGGGAGGAATGATTCCAATAATAATAAATAAATTAGGGTTAGATCCTGCAATTTCTTCTGGAGTGTTGCTAACATTTTTAACTGATTTTTTAGGGTTTTTTATTTTCTTAGGGTTAGCGTCAGTTCTATTATTATAGTTGCAGTAGCAGTATATTGCCAATAAAAGATATTGATATGAATTTTAATGATAGCGCATTAAATATAGTGAAAGAAATATTTGTATTATGCGAAAAATATCAGTTAAAAATACGTACCGCAGAATCATGTACTGGAGGAGCTGTTGCTTCTTATCTTACTTCCATTTCAGGATCTTCAAAATTTTTTGATAGAGCAGTCATAGTGTACTCTAATAATGCAAAAGAAGAGCTTTTAAATATACCTACTAAGATCTTAAGAAATTATGGAGCAGTCAGCTATGAAGTAGCTAAATTAATGGTAGAGTCTTTATTAAAAAATACAACCAATACAGCAGGAATAGCAATTACAGGCATATTAGGCCCCAATAAAAATGATTCTCTAAAGCCTGTTGGTCTTGTTTATGTTGGGGTGAATATAGGCAATAAGATTAATATAGTAAAAAAATATAAATTCTCAGGTAATAGAAATAAGATAAGAGAAGAAACAGTTTTAGCTGCTCTGAATTTAATATTAACTCAGCTAAAAATTAAAAAGCTTTTTTCTGCTCTTCCATAAAAATTTTTGTAATGTTATAAAATAACATAATAGTTAACTACGTTGCAAAAAATGATTAATTTATAATTTATGGAATATGAGCATTAAAATCAGAAAAAAAAATATATTTTGTGAAGTACAGCAGCATATCTACAATTCTCTTCTTAAGAATGAAAAGCTACATCAAAATCTTCAAATATTTAGTCAAGTACCTAAAAATACAGATTTTCCATATTTATATCTAGGAAAGTTTACTGTTATAAATAGATCAGTCAAAGAATCAATAAAGATGTACTTTGTCAATGAGATACGTCTTTACTCAAATAAAAATTCTTCCTTAGAGATGTTAAATTGGTTTGCAGAAATCAAAGATACTTTATGCGGATATAATATCCAAATTGGCAAATGCCATATAAATGAAATCAGTTTTCTACAAATGAATTTTGAAACTATGCCAGAATCAAAAATTAACTATATCAACGGAAAATTTAGAATAATTGTGGAGGAAAATAACGATGACATACAGCGGATCTTTAATGCTGCTTAAAGTAGCAGCTGATAGCGAAAATTATATTATAGTAGGAGGAATGCGTACTACTAAGTTTATACTAAATAACCAATCTATTGATACTACTAACAAAGAATCAGGCAGATGGAGAGAACTACTTGGCAATGCCGGCATAAGCTCTATAAACATTTCTGGCTCAGGCATATTCACAAACCAAAAATCAGAAACTATAGTAAGAAATTTAGCTTTTTCAAATAATATTGCAAAATTTCAGATTACCTTTGGAAATGGTGATACCTTAGAAGGACCTTTCATGATCAGCACTTATGAAAGAACCGGAAATGTTGCAGAAGAAGAAACTTACAATCTAACACTAGAAAGTGCTGGAAAAATTAATTATTTGCAAAATCAAACTATAATGGATCAGAAAAATGACAAATAAAAATCGTGGTGAAATTATTGTTGAATTAGATGGTACAGACTATACTATTCGTCCAACTTTTCAAGCTATTTGCTCTATAGAAGCAGCAACTGACAACAGTATTATAAGTATATTATCTAGCCTTAAAGAAAGTAATCTAACCTTAGACCAAATTACATCTATTGTATTTTATGGTATCAGTGCTTGCAAAGAACATAGCTTTACAAAAAAGGAAGTTGGGGAAAAAATTTATAGATCAGGAATAATTAAAATATTACCTAAAGCTATAAAATTTCTTGAATATGCAATTGGTGTTGATGGAGAAAGCAATGATTGAAAACAACAAATTGTATGATTTTAATGAATCTTTGCATAATAATGCTAATTATTTGACTAGAGAATATAGTAAACTCGAACATATAATCGAGCATTGCAATAAGTTAAGTAACAATTTATTAAATTCTATAGGCCCTACAAAAACAAAAATTAATTCACTACAATCGACTTTAAATTATTTTATCCATAGTAATTCTCGCTCTTTCACTAGTAGTATTCTAAAGAACATTACTAGAAACAAAGATGACAATAGTTATGTTAGCATATTTGGGAAATTTGCTGCAAAAATGCTTAGTGGAGCAAGGGCTAGTGGTGGCAATATATCCCAAGGCAACCCCTACTTAGTTGGTGAAAAAGGACCGGAAGTCTTTGTTCCTAACCAGAGTGGTTACATTATTCCTAACCATCAACTTACCTCAAATAAGCCAATAAATATTGTTATGAATGTCTCTACTACAGATGCACAAAGTTTTCAAAAATCACAGAATCAAATATTTTCTCAGGCTATACGTGCTATGCAGAAAGCTAGAAAAAATTTTTAATCTTGAGTTGCATATTCTTTCAACATTGATTTTACTCTTACAGTTCTATTACAATTTTTAATACTGCTTTTATGGTGAGAAATAATTATAGTAGTCCTCCCTATCATTAACTTATTTAAAGATTGTTGTATGATCTCTTCATTATGTCTATCCAAATTATTAGTAGCTTCATCTAGTAATAAAATTTGTGGGTTTTTTAAAATAGCGCGAGCTATTGCGATACGCTGCCTTTGTCCACTAGAAAGATTAACACCTTTTTCACCTAAAAGGCTGTTGTAACCATCAGGTAAAGTTCGGATAAAATCATCTATGTTAGCAAGTTTTGCTGCATGTAATACCTCAGATTCTGTTGCTCCTATTTTACCATAAGCAATATTGTTATATGCTGATGTTGAAAAAATAAAAGAGTCATGAGAAACTAGACCTATAGCATCTCGAATTATATTTATATCTAGTAAATTTATACTTACTCCATTTAATAAAACTTCTCCTTCTGTAGGCTTATAAAACCCTAAAAGTAACTTAAAAATAGTCGATTTTCCAACACCTGATTCTCCTATCAGTGCTACTTTTTCTCCTGCATTAATTTTTATAGAAAAGTTTTCGATAACTTTTGCGCTAGGTCTAGCTGGGTAAGCAAAAGCTATATTTTTAAACTCAACAGTTAAAGCAGAAGTTAATTTAATAGCTTTATTACAATCATGTCTTGTTTCAGGTTTTACTAACAAAAGCTCAAAGAGTCTTTCCGCTGCTCCTGATGCTTTATTTAAATCTGCTATTACCTCAGACATCCCTCCTACAGCACTTGCAACTATCACTGAATAAAATATAAAAGATACTAATTCCCCAGAATTTAATTCTCCGGATAATATCATTCTACCTCCTAACCAAATTACAGCAGATACCGCAGCTGAAATCATGAATATCGTTGTTCCTACAAGAGTTGATTTACTTACTATACGATTTAGTGATGATTCTAAAAATTGCTTCATTATAGATGTAAGACGAAGTTTTTCTTTCTGAGTTTGATTAAATATTTTGACAGTTCTAATAGCTGATAAAGTTTCTTCAATATGCCCAGTAATGTTTGCTATATCAACTTGAGATTTTTGCGAAGTTCTTTTAACTTTTTTACCTGATAATATAATAGGAATAACTACCACCGGTATTAAAGCAAGAACATACAATGAAAGTTTTATACTGGTAGTAAATAATAAAAACATACCAGCTATAATTAATATGGTATTTCGTAAAAAAAATGAAAAAACTGTGTTGATTACATTTTGTATGAGTATAGTGTCGTTTATAATTCTTGAAAGAACATCATTTACTTTATTAACATCAAAATATGAAATAGAACTGTTAACTAGGTTATTATAAATGTTTTGTCTTATGTCTATGGTGATTTTTTCTGAGGTAGATTCTATCAAATATACCCTAACTGCACTAGCAACAGCTAACACAAAGACTAAAATTAAAAGAAATACTATAGTTTGATTTAATAAAAATACACTTTGTGCAACAAAGCCTTTATTAATTACTTCCTTTATTACTACTCCTATGCTTAGAAATGACAAAGACGAAAAAGACAATGCTATGAATGTTGCAATAAACCTGTATTTATACAAGTATATGTAGCTGCATAGCTTGAAGACGCTGAATTTTTCTTGTAAATTTTTCATAATAACAATGTTAAGCTTATTGTTATATAAATACATGCTTTCTTATATTTAGTGTATCATAAAATAAATTTATGTAGATTAAAATGTCCTATTTTATTAACATGCAGAGAAAGAATATTGCTCCTACAGCAGTAATATAGCTCGAGGTTAAGATGGTTCTATATGATAATATATTAATATGTACTTTGAGTATTTTTATACTATCCATAATTGTTTTATCTTATTTATTAGTAAAACAACTAAAACCAAGAAATAATAGGTCACATATAAAATTATTGTATAATCTCGACAAGCAATTTTTTTACTACAAAGATCAAAAACATAATCAAGAATTCATATCGGAACCACTAAAAAAATTACTAAACATTCCTAGTAATCTTAATAGTTTTGAAAATATTATATCAAAAATTAACGATAAATATAAAAAAACTGCCCAAGAACTTTACACAAATCTTTGTAATGGTTCAGTACCTAATTTTGATAATATTAATAGCATCTATACTGTTATAGTTACAAACTCTGCTCAGCATAAAGTAGCTCTTGGACTATCCTATATGATGCAAGAAGAAACACCTGAGCAATTTAAAGGATTTCTAATAAAATTTTACAATATACAAAAAACAATTGCTAACATCTCTGCTTTAGAATTTGAAAATAAGTCTATTAGAGAGGACTTAGCTAATAAAAATAAAATTTTAAATTCATTACCTTTTCCTGTGTGGCTAAGAAATCCAAATTTAGATATCATCTATTTTAACAGTAAATTTAGTCAAATTATATCTGAAAAGACAAAGTACGAATTAGATACAATAGACATAAATCAAAATGAGCGTAAATTAGCTTTAAAAGCTAAGCAAACTTCTGTTTTACAAGAAGAAGAAAAGCACTTAATTGTAAATGGACAGAGAAAATTATATCACTTCCAGCAAATACCAACTTTTGACAACTGGATTTTAGGAATTGCTTATGATGTAACAAGCAAAGGTAAAGTTCTTGCAGAATTAGATAGACATATATCAGCGCAATCAGACCTTTTAGAAAGCACTTCTAGTGCTATAGCCATATATGATTCTGATACTAAAATAAACTTTTTTAATCAAGCTTTTGTAAAATTATGGGAGTTTGATGAAAAATGGCTGTTAAGTCAACCAACATACGGGCAAATACTAGATGTTTTAAGGCAAGAACGTAAACTACCAGAACAGATGAATTTTCAACAATTCAAAAAAGAACAGCTCGATCTTTTTACAAATGTTGTATCTACACACAATGACTTTTTTTATTTACCAGATGGTCGTGCATTAAGAATAATAGTGATTCAGCACGCTTTTGGTGGCTTATTGTTTTCTTACGAAGATATGACTGATAGGTTAGCTCTGGAGAGATCTTATAAAACATTAACTGCTGTACAAAAAGAAACCATAGATAACTTGAACGAAGGAATATTAGTAGTAAACGAAAGCGGTAAAATTACTATTAGTAATGCTAAATTCACACAAATGTGGCAAATTAATCCAAAAGAAATGACTCCAGAAATACATATTAATGAGTTGTTACAAAAAATGCATATTTTAATGCATAAGCATAAAGATTGGCTTCAATTTAAAGAACATTTTATCTATCTTATCAATATTCGTAAAACAAAAAACATTAAGATATTCAGGGATGATGAATCAACTTTAGACATGTTATTCGCTCCTTTGCCTGACGGAGCAACATTAGTTAGCTTCCATGATATAACAGACTCTATTTTAGTGGAAAAAAGTTTAATGGAAAAAAATCAAGCTTTACAAGAAGCAGATAAACTTAAAACTGAGTTTTTAGCAAATATCTCCTATGAGCTCCGCTCCCCTTTAACATCAATTATTGGTTTTTCTGAGTCCTTATCTAAAAAATATTTTGGTGTACTAAATGACCGACAAAAAGAATATATAGAATTTATTAATAACTCTTCCAGATATCTAATGGGGTTAATTAACGACATACTTGATTTAGCATCAATAGATGCAGGGTATATGGAGCTTGAAATAAGTAAATTTGATATTTATAGTGCTTTAGATGGATTAGTTTTATTGATTAGAGAAAGGATAAGAGAAAATAAGTTATCTTTCCGCTTTTATTGCAACAAAGACATCGGTTATATGTTTGGAGATGTGCTTAGAATAAAACAAGTTATTTTTAAATTAGTTAGTAACGCAATAGAGCGATCAAAAGAGGAAGGTGTAATAAAACTAAAAGTACAAAAAATTAAAAACAAAAATATCTACTTTATAGTTGAGGATAATGGTCACACCATAAATTTAACAGATCAAAAAAAGATTTTTGAAAAATTTGCGCACATAGAAAATAAACGTGGATCTAAAAAAGCTCATTCTGGTTTAGGGTTAGCTATAGTGAAAAGTTTTATTGAACTTCACGGTGGTAGTGTAAAATTTCAATCACAGCAAAAAGGTAATCAGTTTATTTGCTCTATACCTCTTGATAACCCAGAATTAATAATGAAATATAATATGGCTTCAGTGTCAATCACTACTGATGATAGAAGCAAAATATTAGCGTAAAAATCAAAGGTTATCCTAAGTTAAAAACTACTCGTAGCTATAGTAGTTCAAAAAGGTATTTCATCTTCTAATTCTTCTGCCAAATTTGAAGAATGATTTTGCGTATCATTAGAATTTACTCTTGCAGTAGAGTGAGTCATGTTAGGAGCAGACATGTTATCTCTCTTGCTATCTAACATAGTTAAAGAACAATTAAAACCTTGCAATACTATTTCTGTAGTATATTTTTCAATGTTATCTTCCCCTGTATATTTACGTGTTTGTAAACTACCTTCTATATACAACTTAGAACCTTTATTAACATAGTTTTTTACTACTGTTACCAAACCTGGACTAAATACCACTATTCTATGCCACTCAGTGCGCTCCTTTTTTTCTCCCGTATCTTTACTTTTCCAAGTTTCAGTCGTTGCTAGTGAAAACCTAGCGATTTCTCTCCCGTCTTGAGTAGCTCTAATTTCGGGATCCGCTCCTAGATGACCCACTAATATTACTTTATTAACTCCAGACATTCTCAGTACCTATATTAAATTATTCAAATGCTTATAAAAGCTTTACTTAATAATAATTATATTACTAGATTAGACATTGCAATCAATTAATAATAATACTTAATGAAAATTTTTAACACGGTCAGTATAAAAAAAGGAAATTTTCCTAAATTCGAACAAGATACCCGTATGTTTCTAAAAAATCATCAATCTCAGAATCACCAGTAGTTGGAATAGATACTTTATAATTTCCACAATAAGGGTTGGGATAAAAAACCTCGTTTATAGGAGTAGGATCTTCTTCATAAATATAGAGATAATCTAAGCAATCTTCAAATTTGCAAGTACAAACATCCTCATAACTTTCATTGGTTAATGGATCAGTGTCTCTGATGCTTGAACTTGAGTCAGGACAAATATTAATGCATAAGCTACTACTAACCGAGGGTATTTCAGTTTGACTATTAACAGGGGGGTTTTGTTCCATTTTAAATAACTTTTAATTTATTATGAATAATAAATATTAATAAAAAGTTAATTTTTATTATTTTCCAATGTAATGTTACCAATCCCACAAGTATATTCTAAGAAAATTAAGGTCTATTTAATCTAAGAAATGTTGTTAGATGGGGAAGCCATGTGCTGCTAAAAGACCAAGAATATCAGGATCATTAGTACGAGGAGTACCTTCTAACCCATCGATATCACCAATAGGGTTTTCATCATTTCTATGATTATGATTACGTGGACTGTAAATTGTATGTATAGGAAGTGTATTAGGTGAAACAACATAATTACTTTTCGGACTTGGAAGATCATCAGGCTTTACACAAAATTCTTCATTTTCATTACCTCCATTAGTAGTAGCACTGGTTATACTAGTTGCACCCGTAAAGGGGTCAGTATCTTTTGGAATTGGACTTAGGCATGGATAAATATTGATACGTAAATTACTTCTAGGACTATATCCTTGTGAGTTTGGTTTCATTTTAAATAACTTTTAATTTTATTATAGACAACATATATTAATAAAAAGTTAATTTTCGTTATTTTTTAACATAATTCTTCTAAGTTTGAGTAAAAATATTTTTAAGAAAAAGATGCTCTATTTCGCAATGATTGTTTACTTTACCTACCGTAATACCACGAAAAGCTGTTTTTCTAAGATTAGTATCCACAGGAGTAGGAGTGATAAAATGCGTTTTTATATTATTGGTTTTATTCTCTTCTTCGCAAACTTTAGCAAGCTTCTCTAAAGCAGCTTTTGATACAGAGTAAGCCCCCCAATAAGCATTATTTTTATTACTCATGTTGCAACTAACAAAAATAATATGGCCTGCAACTGACTGCTTAATAAGAGGAGTTAATGTTCGTAATAAATAAAAATTTGCATTTAAATTGACCGCAATAACTTGATTCCATACGTTAGGATCATAATATTCTAAAGGAGCAATTTCTCCTAAAATTGCAGCATTTAATATTAAAACATCTAATTTGTTAAACTTCTGTGCAATCTCTTTTGCTAGAGTAAATATTTTTGATCCTTCCCGGAGATCAAGTCTAACTATTGTAGTTGATGAATTACAAAATTTTGCATAATCATCTAACTCTTCCAATTTTTTTAAATCTCTACCGACTGCAATAATATGAGCTCCTTCTTCTAAATATTTACGCGCAATAATATTCCCAATCCCACTAGAAGCTCCGGTTATTAAAGCAATTTTATTATCTAATCTCTTCATCGCTTTTGAATTTTTAGCTACAGTAAATTATTTCTTTTAAAGCTAAAATAGCTATTACTGCTTATTATTATATGATCTAACAACGTCACATTAATTGTATTTAAAGCCTCTTGTGCTGCTTTAGTTAGAGCCAAATCAGCTTTTGAAGGCTCTGTTACACCACTTGGATGGTTGTGCACTAAAATAATAGAGCTAGCATCATGAAACAAAGCAAATTTCACTATTTCTCTTGGATATATACTTACAGTATTAACCGTACCATGATCATAAACTTTGTCTGCTATTAGTATATTCTTATGATTTAAATATAAAGTATGCAAATTCTCTGTGTTTTTATAGCCTATATTACTACGAACATATTCTATTAATTTATCCCATGATTTAATGATAGGACGTTTCATAATTTGCTCTTTTGTTACATTGTTTATGATTTCTCGCACAACTTTGAACAAAATGATTGTTGTTTGGCCTAAGCCTATTGTTTTGCTTAGCTTTTCTGATGGAGTACTAAGTATTTTTCCTATACTTCCAAATTCACTTAATAAATTTTTTGCTATAGGCTTAACATCTTTGCGAGGAATTGAATAAAATAATAACAATTCTAGTATTTCATAATCGTGAAGATTACTCATGTCAGATCTTATCAACTTATCTTTGAGTCTCTGCCTATGTCCAATATTTGTTGCTTTCATCTACTTAGTACATCCAACATACTTATTACCTCTAATATGGAGGATTATGTAACCCTTTTGGTGATAATGTAAATATTTCATAGCTGTTTTCAGTCACACCTATTGTGTGCTCAAATTGCGCTGAAAGTGATCTATCTCGTGTAGTCACAGTCCAATGATCATGCTTACTAAGCCTAGTATCAGCTTTTCCTATGTTTATCATAGGTTCTATAGTAAAAAACATACCTGCTTTTAATTCTAATCCTGTATTTTTTTTACCATAATGTAAGACATTTGGTTCTGTATGAAATTCTCTCCCTATTCCATGACCACAATAATCTCTAACCACTGAGTAATGATGATTCTCAGCATATGCTTGTATAGCACTACCTATATCTCCTAAAGTTGCACCAGGTTTGACCTGTTCTATACCTATCATCATCGCTTCAAAGGTAGTATTTACTAGCCTTTGAGCTTTAATTGAAGGAGTCCCAACAAAATACATTCTACTGGTATCACCATGGTAACCATCAACTATTACCGTAACATCAATATTGATAATATCTCCATTTTTGAGCTTCGTATCATCAGGAATACCGTGACATACTACATGATTAATAGAGGTGCAGATAGATTTTGGAAATCCCTTATAGTTTAGTGGAGCAGGAACAGCATTGTGTTTTAATATAAAATCATGACATAAATCATTTAATTTATTAGTAGTAACGCCAATTTCAACAAAATTAGTAATATAATCTAAAACTTCTGCTGCTAACTTTCCAGCTTTTCTCATTTTACTAAACTCTTCTTCTGAGTGAATCTTTACAGACATAATTATATTGCTATATTAATATTATACTAATTCTCTTATATTGGATTTATGTCTAATAATCAACCTACAGCATCATTAGTTATCATAGGAAATGAAATTTTATCTGGTAGAACAGAAGACAAGCATCTAAAATATCTTGCTGATCAACTTACATCTATCGGGATTAAATTAAAAGAGGTTATAGTTATACCTGATATCGAAGAAAAAATTATTGAGTATATTAATAAATTCCGTGTTCAATACAACTACGTGCTCACAACAGGTGGGATAGGCCCTACTCACGATGATGTAACAACTAGCGCTGTTGCTAGAGCTTTTAAAGTTAAGTTAGAAAGAAATAAGCAAGCTGTGAGAATGCTGGAAGCACGTTATAAAGAAAAAAATACTAAATACCATCAAGACGCTCTAAAAATGGCTGATATACCCCAAAATGCACAGTTAATTCTTAACCCTATAAGTGGAGCTCCTGGGTTTATTATAGAAAACGTTTGCGTTCTAGCAGGTATACCTTCGGTAATGCAAGCTATGTTTCAATATCTAAAAGATCATTATTTAGTTCATGGCAGTACCATTTTCAATCGCACTATCACTATTTATAAAGGAGAAAGCCATGTTTCATCTATTTTAGAGAAAGTACAAAATGCTTTTCCTATTCTTGAAGTAGGAAGCTACCCATTTATTCAAGATAAAAAATGGTGCACACAAGTTGTAATAAGCGGCTATGATCAAGCAAATACACAAAATGCAGTAAAATTTCTTATTAGCTCCATGGAACAGCATAGTATTAAATTTCATGAGGAGTCAAAATGACATCAAGGTTATTATCAGGGATACAACCTACAGGAGTTTTACATTTAGGAAATTATTTAGGCGCTATAAGACACTGGACTCAACTTATCAATAGAGGAAGTGAAGCATTTATCTTTATTGCCGACTTACATGCAATGACTGTTCCTCAAAAATTTGAGACTCTACATGATAGAGTAATATTGACCGCAGCAACGTATATTGCTTGTGGCTTAAGTCCTGAGAAGTGCCATATTTTTATTCAATCTAACATCGCAGAACATACAGAATTAGCCTGGATCCTTTCATGTTTTACTGCAACAGGATGGATGAATAGAATGACGCAATTTAAAGAGAAATCATCCAAGTTTAAAGAGAAATCATCAGTAGGTTTATATATATATCCTATTTTACAAGCGGCCGATATTCTACTTTATAAGCCAGATTATGTACCTGTAGGTCAAGACCAAAAGCAACATCTAGAACTTACTCGAGATATAGCAGAATCTTTTAATCGTATTACTCAGAAAAAAATATTCAAGTTACCTAATCCATTAATTGTAAAGTCTTCCGCAAGAATTAAAAGTTTGAGAGAAGGATCAAAAAAGATGAGTAAATCAGACGATTCTGATTATTCCAGAATTAACTTAGATGATTCAGCTGAAATAATTCAGATGAAATTGCAAAAAGCAAAGTCAGATTCTATAGAAAAGATTTATTATGATGAAGATAGTAGACCTGAAATCAGCAATCTAATCAATATTTTTGCAACTTTATCCAATAAAACAATTGTAGAAATAGAGCAAGAATATCAAAATAAAAAAATTAGCGCATTTAAAAAAGATTTAGCAGAGTTGATTATTGCAGTGTTATTACCTATTTCTCAAAAAATAAAAAATCTTCTTCAAGATAAATCTTATATAATAGAAACCCTAACAAAAGGCAATAAAAAAGCAAAGGAGATAGCATCTTCAACTCTTCAAGAAGTAAAGGATACGGTTGGACTCTTATAACTTGATAGTGTATGTTTGCTAAGTATAGTGGTTAACTAAAAATTAAGTAAATACTATTATTCTAAACAATGAAAAAAGTTATCATTTATACAGATGGTGCATGTTCAGGAAATCCAGGACCTGGAGGATGGGCAGCTATAATGAAATATAAAGATTTTGAAAAGATAGTTACTGGAGGAGAAAAAAATACAACAAACAATAAAATGGAACTATTAGCAGCAATAAATTCTCTAAAAATTTTAAAAGGTCAATGTGAAGTAGACATGTATACTGATAGTAACTACGTTAAAAAGGGTGTTACTGAATGGATGCCAGAATGGATTAAAAGAGACTGGAAAAACTCTAAAAAAAAAGAAATAAAAAATATTGAATTATGGCAAGAATTAGAAAAATTTGTAAAAAACCATAATATAACGTGGCACTGGGTTAAAGCACACTCAGGCAATGAGCTTAACGAAAGAGCGGATGCATTAGCTGTAAAAGAAAGAAATAAACACATGTAATTAGGCATAAATGATGAATATTATTATTAGGCTAAATATTTACTTTAATTATAAATATATTGATGAGGACCAGTTTGGTAATCGTTACTATGAAGCAAAAATTGTAAAAAATATTGATACTAATCAGAAAAAAAGGTTAGTATTTTATAAAGGGCTTAATGAACCTTCAAAAGTGCCACCAAAATTTCATGCATGGTTACATTATTTGATTTCTACAGATGATTTGCAAGATACTAAAAATTTGCCAAGGTATAAATGGCAAAAAGAGCGTATGCCTAATGCAACAGGAACATATTTTGCCAAATTTCCTTCAGGACATATTTCTTACGGACAAAAAAGGAACAGAGTTTCATCAGATTATAACGCCTGGCAACCCGAATTAAGTAATAATAAAAATGAATAATAAGTTAGAAACTATTATAGGATTTATAGTGCTTACAGTAGCATTAGGTTTTTTAATATTTACTTATAAAGTAGCTGACGTTAAAACTTTAGATAAAACTTATAAGGTGACAGCTCATTTTGAACAGACAGAAGGAATTATTGTAGGCAGTGATGTCAGACTGAGCGGAATAAAAATAGGCTCTGTACTAGAATTGAAATTAGACCCTGACAATTATAATGCTATATTGACAGCTGCAATAGATTCTGATGTTAAGCTTCCTACTGATTCTTCTATGAAAATAGTCACTAGTGGCTTGCTTGGTGGGAAATACATTGCCATTGATATAGGTGCTAATGAAGAAATAATTCAGCCAGGAGGCGAAATAAAGTACACTCAATCTTCTGTAAACTTAGAAAGCTTAATAAGTAAATTTATGTTCAACTCAGAACAAAAAAATAATAAGTAACGGTACTTTATTTTTTAAAAGGTTAGTAAACTCTTATTGGATCTCAAGCCTTGAAAAGCCATATTTAAATAACCATATTAAATATATAAGTACTTTTTAGGGACTCAACAATGAATATTGAAAAATTAACAGATAAAGCCAGAAGCATAATACAATCCGCACACCATTCAGCAATATCCTACGGACATCAAAAGCTTACTCCAGAACATATGTTAGAAGCAATGCTAAATGATGACGATGCAATAACTAGGCATATACTAAAAGAATGTGGAGGAAATTCTGACATTATATATAAAGATGTCCAAAATAGCTTAGGAAAATTACCTTCTGTGACAGGGGCAGGAGCAGGTGAAGTATTTATTGCTCCCGAAACAGCAAAAGTTCTTGAAAAAGCACAGAAATTATCCTTGGAAGCACAAGATCAGTACATAACAGTTGATCGTATACTTCAATCTTTAGCAGAATACAGTGAAATTCTTAAAACTCATGAAATAACTGAGAAAAAAATTATTGAATCCATAAAGAAACTTCGAAAAGGTAGGAAAGCTGATAATATTAGCGCTGAAAGCAGTTATCAAGCATTAAAAAAATATGCAAAAGATATCACTGAATTGGTGTTAAAAGGCAAAATTGACCCAGTTATAGGAAGAGATGAGGAAATAAGACGTACTATTCAAGTGCTATCACGTAGAATTAAAAATAATCCTGTATTAATAGGAGAACCAGGAGTAGGTAAAACTGCTATTATAGAAGGACTAGCAACACGTATTGTTAATGGGGATGTTCCAGAAAATTTAAAGAACTCGAGAGTTGTTGCGCTAGACCTTGGTGCATTAATTGCTGGAGCTAAATTTCGTGGTGAATTTGAAGAAAGATTAAAGGCTGTATTATCTGAAATTGAAAATTCAGATGAAGATCTTATTTTATTTATTGATGAATTGCACATGCTAGTTGGAGCCGGAAAGACTGAAGGTAGCATGGATGCCTCAAATCTTTTAAAACCAGCATTAGCACGTGGAGAATTGCACTGTGTCGGAGCAACAACATTGGATGAATATAGACAGCATATTGAAAAAGATGCTGCTTTAGCAAGAAGGTTCCAATCAGTATATATTTCCGAACCTTCCATTGATGATACAATATCTATTCTTAGAGGAATAAAGGAAAAGTATGAGTTGCATCATGGAGTAAAGATATCTGATAGTGCAATTATAGCATCCGCGAAACTTTCTAATCGATATATCACAGATAGATTTCTTCCAGATAAAGCAATAGACCTTATTGATGAGGCAGCTAGTAGATTAAGAATGGAAGTATTTAGCAAACCAGAAGTGATCGATGAGCTCGACAGGCGTATAATACAATTAAAAATGGAAGAGTCTGCACTAAAAAAAGAAGGAGATAATATATCTAGAGAGCGACTACAATCTATTCAAAAAGAATTAGCATCCCTAGAAGAGAAATTAATGGTTCAAACTAGCAAATGGAAAGTAGAAAAGGAGAAATTAGAAAAATCTCATAAAATCAAGGAGGAATTAGAGGAGGCTAGATATAATCTTGAAAAAACACAGCGATCTGGAGATTTAGCAAAAGCAAGCGAAATAGCTTATGGCATAATCCCAGAGTTAGAGAAAAAGCTTAAAGAATATGAAACATCTAAAGAAAAAAGTGAATTATTCCGTGATGTCGTTACAGATAAAGATATTGCAGGCGTTATATCACGTATCACTGGAATTCCCGTTGATAAAATGCTAGAAGGTGAAAGAGAAAAACTACTTAACATGGAAAAAATCTTAAGTAAATATGTGGTTGGCCAGGAAGATGCGATAAAAGCAGTAAGCAACGCCGTACGTAGGTCTCGTGCTGGAGTACAAGACACTAATCGCCCTATTGGCTCGTTCATTTTCTTAGGTCCTACAGGTGTTGGTAAAACTGAGCTCTCTAAAGCACTTGCACAATTTATGTTCAATGATCAATCTTATATTACTCGTGTTGATATGTCGGAGTACATGGAAAAATACTCAGTATCTCGGTTAATAGGTGCTCCTCCTGGATATGTAGGTTATGAACAAGGAGGTTCTCTTACTGAATCAGTAAGGCGTAGAGCTTATCAAGTAATATTATTTGATGAAATTGAAAAAGCTCACCCAGATGTATTTAATATACTCTTACAAGTTCTAGATGAAGGAAGACTTACTGATGGACAGGGTAGAACTGTAGATTTTCGTAATACAATCATAATTCTTACTTCTAATATCGGTGCTGATTTACTGATCAAAAAAGAAAAAAATGCTCAAGATGAAGTAATGAACCTGTTAAAAACATCTTTCAGGCCAGAGTTTTTAAATAGAATAGATGAAATTATCTTTTTCCATAAGCTATCTAAGCAAAATTTAGAAACCATTGTTGATATACAAATAGAGAAATTAAAAAATCTTTTAAAAGACAAGAATATTAATATAAAACTAGGTATAAAAGAAAAGCACTGGCTCGCCAAAAATGGTTTTGACGACACATATGGGGCTAGACCTCTCAAACGATTAATACAAAATGAAATACAAAATAAAATTGCGACTGCAATTCTTACCAATGATATAACTAATAATAGCACTGTAACTTTAACTGTAAAAGGAGATAGTATTTCGATTGACTAGTTATAACTGTAATTTTTAATAGCACTTATGATTGAGAATATACAATACAATAGGTTATCCACCATGAAAAAATTTATTTAGGTTCTCTTCTTGCATTAAAGCATTTTTGTCCATTTTACTAAATTTTTTGAACATTTTTTGCATCTGTAAAAACTGTTTCACTAATTTATTAATTTCTTGAACTTTTGTTCCTGAACCATTCGCTACTCTTATTTTACGAGAAGCATTCAGAACTTTAGGATTACGCTTTTCTTCTTTTGTCATAGAGTTAATAATTGCAATTTGCTTATTAATTACAGAATCATCTATTTTATTATTAACATTTTTTGCAAATTTACCTACTCCTGGTATCATTTTCATGATAGCTGCCATACCACCCATTTTATTCATTCCTCGCATTTGCTCTGCAAGCATATCTAAATCAAAATACCCTTTTTCAAGTTTCTTTGCTAATTTTTCATTTTGTTCTTTATCTGTAATTTCCGATGCTTTTTCAACTAAGGAAACTATATCACCCATATCAAGAATACGAGAAGCAATCCTTCCAGGATAAAACTCCTCTAGTTCTGATATTTTTTCACCAACACCTAAAAATTTTATCGGGCATTTAGTTATATAACTCATGCTTAGTGCTGCACCTCCACGAGCATCACTATCTATTCTAGTTAATACAATACCTGTTAAAGATATTGCTTTATTAAATTCTTGCGCAACATTTATTGCATCTTGTCCAGTAATAGCATCAGCTACTAATAATGTTTCCACAGGTTTAGCAAAGTTGCTAATTTGTTTTAGCTCATCCATTAATTCTGTGTCTATATGTAAACGTCCTGCAGTATCCAGTAGCAACACATCATGAAATTTTGCTTCTTCTAATGCTGACTTTACAATATCTATTGGTTTTGTTCCTGCTTTTGCTGGTGGTAAACAATTAACATCAACTTGCTTTGCTAATGAAAAAAGCTGCTCTTGGGCTGCAGGTCTATAAACGTCCAGTGATGCAAGGCATATTTTTTTTCCTTCTGCTCTTAATTTATGGGCAATCTTTGCTGTTGTTGTAGTTTTCCCTGAACCTTGTAACCCAGCCATTAATATAACTGCAGGAGGAGCTGTAGATAGATTAAGGCTATGGTTCTCTAAAGTCAAAATTTTTTCTAAACAATCCTGCACTATTTTTACAATCATTTGCCCAGGAGAAACGCTGTTTATTACTTTTTCTCCCACAGCCTGTTCTCTTATCATTTGCACAAAATCTTTGACAACAGGAAGAGCCACATCAGCTTCGAGTAGAGCTACTCTAATTTCGCGCAAAGCTTTATCGACATCCTCTTCTCGGATATAGCCAACTGATTTCAATTTATCAAAAATTTTTGATAGATTTTTGGTTAAATCTCCAAACATATTAAATATTTATAAGTTATTTAGAACAAGACATCTTATCATATTCTTTAGATAAAGCAACCAAGCAACTTTAAAGAATATTCTTAGAAAACGTTGAGATAAAAGATATTTAGAAGAGTGATCGATCTTCTAAAAATTTACCAAGAACTCAATAAAAAAATAAGGTTTCCAGAGTATAAAACATTTTGTAGTCTTTTTAACCTATGGTAGCATTATATAATAGTAAAGCTGTTATACTGTATAAAGGTGGATTCAACAAATAAATTCATATCTCAAGAGATTGATAGTGGAAGATATTTTTCTGAAGCTAGAGAATGGTACAAATATGTATTTGTTAAACCTGCATCTGATGCTGCTTTTATGATTGTTGTTAGCTCCATTGTGTTAATTGTACTAACAATATCTCTTTCTAGCATCTATAGCATTTATCCTATGATACAAAAAGTAAAAATTGTTGTTTTTCTTGAAGATACTATCAATTTTTATCCTAACCTAAAAAGAATTTCTGACCAAAATAAAACCGTAAAACAAGCAGTTATAGAATATCTATGTTCTAAATATGTTAAATCTAAGGAAGGATACGACAAGAAAAAATTCAAAGCCAACTATAATTTTATTCTACGCAGCTCAGCAAAAAATATATTTGCCAATTATTATCAAAAATTAACCGAAGAGAATGAAGACGATACGGATTATAGTATTGCAAAATTAAATAAAATTGGTGGTAAAATCAATATAGAGATAATTTCTACATCTTTTGATAAGAAAAATAATAGAGTTACTGTAAAATTTCATAAAAAGATCTACAATAAAGTAGGAAAAGCATTATCTGACTTAATTTTGGAAGCACAAATTAAATATTATATTTCAGATTATGACTTTACTAAGTCTACTAACACAAAACTAAAATTTATAGTGACGCAATATGAGCTTAAACAAATTAAGTAAATTATTAATTTTAATAATCATATTTTTAAGCAATAATTCTTATGCTTTGAGAGATCCTAGAGCAACTTTTATGGATAGTAGAATTAGGGTTATAGCTTATAATCCTAATGATGTTTTCAGATATATAGGATACTATAATTACCAAGGTAGCATCGAGTTTGAAGAAGGCGAAGTTATAGAAACTATCTCTATGGGAGATACTGTATCCTGGCAAATAGTTCCTTCTGGCAATCGTATGTTTCTTAAGCCTACTGAACCTGAGGCTACTACGAATATGACTGTTATCACAAATCGTAGATTGTATTTTTTTGAGTTACATGCGAAAGAGGCAAAAAATATTAACGACCCTGGTCTTGCTTTTATGGTTAAATTTCTTTATCCAGAAAATCAAGGTTCTATTATGAGTATTGCTCAAAAATCAATACCTTCAGGACCAGATTTAACAAGACCTGATAAGTATAACTTTAAGTATACTATTAGTGGCTCTGATATCATTGCGCCACTAAAGATTTTTGATGATGGTCAATTTACTTATTTTGAATTTAGAGACAAAAATGCACCTATACCTGCGTTTTTTACTGTTGATAAAGATGGGAATGAGTCTATAGTAAACTATCAAGTAGTAGGAAATTACGTAGCGTTAGAAATGGTTGCACCTAGGATAACATTGCGCTATGGTGATCAAATAACTTGTGTGTTTAATGAATCATGATTTATTCTAACTATTCTGTAATTGATGTCTAATAAACCTAATATATTTAAAATCCATAAAGATGGGTATCTATTCATTTGTATTTTTGCGATTGTAACAGCAATTTTTAGTGTTACTTGGGAACCTTTAGGGTGGATAGGATTTATTTTAACTTTGTGGTGTGTATATTTTTTCCGTGATCCTGATCGTGTTGTTCCAATAGGTAATTATATTACTAGTCCTGCAGATGGACTAATTAGCAAAATATCTACTACTTCTCTTCCCCAAGAACTCAACATAGGCGATCAGAAGGTAGTATGCATCAGCATCTTTCTGAATATCTTTGACACTCATGTGAATAGAGTTCCTGCAGATGGTGAAATTAAAAAATTGCTTTATCATCCCGGTAAATTCTTTAATGCTTCGTTAGATAAAGCCAGTATTCATAACGAAAGAAACCATGTTGTAATGAAGTTAAAAAATAACAATATTATTGTCTTTACACAAATTGCAGGTCTAATAGCGCGCAGAATAGTATGTAGCCTAGAAGAAAAACAAAAAGTTGCAGCGGGTGAAAGGTACGGAATTATTAGATTTGGTAGTAGAGTTGATGTTTATTTGCCAGCAGGAGAAAAACCTCTAGTGCTTGTAGGGCAAAGAGTAAGAGCTGGAGAAACTATATTGGCAGAATTGGGATCTTCCTTAGATCTGAAAGGTCAAATTAAATGAATAATCATAAACAGCAAAAAAAAGAAGACAATGGTCTGATAAATAATGTGTTACCAATCAGCAAATTATTTCCTAGTATTATTACTTTACTTGCACTTTGTTTTGGCCTAACTTCTATTCGCTATGGTTTTGATCAAAAATGGGAACATAGCGTTGCTCTTATAGTAATAGCAGCGTTATTGGACGGTATGGATGGAAGAATAGCTAGATACTTTAATGCTACAAGTGATTTTGGAGCAAACCTTGATTCCTTAGCTGATTTTATCAATTTTGGAGTAGCCCCAGCAATTATACTATATATGTGGATACTGAACTATATTCCAATTAAAGGAGTAGGATGGGGATTTGTGCTAATTTTCAGTGTATGCTGCTCTATAAGACTCGCAAGATTCAATGTATCAATTCAAGATAAGCATCATAACAAATTCAAAGATATTTTCTTTGAGGGAATTAATGCTCCAGTAGGAGCAGTGCTTGCAATTAACCCTATTGCTCTCAGCTTTGAATTTGATAATATTGAGATAATAAAAAATTACTGGTTTATAGGATTTTATATTACATTGATGGCGTTTGCTATGGCAAGTCGCATTCCTACATTTTCAATCAAAAAAATATCTATTCATAAAAAAAATGTTGCGCTAATATTAGCTTTATTTGGCTTATTTATAGCTGCTTTAATAATCAAACCGTGGATAGTTATACCTTTTCTTTCTTTTATCTATATATTATCCATCCCTGTTAGTATAGCTACATATTATAAATGTAAAAATACTAGTTTTTGAAAGAAAAATTATCAACTCATACAATTATGAAAAAAAGAAATAGAAAAAAATTATATATTTTTTTATTTTTACTTGCTGTCTCTTGGATATTTTTTCCCAAAATAAAAATTTATAGCTATTTAGATCCACAAGTAAAAAAGCTAGCCCATTTAAATCCTAAAGAATTAACTATAGGTAAAAAAGAATTATCTGAGCACAAAGTTATTATATGCGGCATTACAAGAGATAATGGTAGAGAATTACCACATGTAATAAAACATATAAAAAATACAGCAAAATTATTTAAAGATTATAAAGTAATTATTTTTGAGAATGACTCAACCGATTCGACAAAAAAAATTCTTCATAATTGGTATAATGACGATAAAAAAGTAAAAATAATAACAAAAGATTATCATATAAAAAAAAGACCTTCTATAGCATTTTTAGCACAGGCACGCAATTTTTACTTAGATGAAATTTTACGTAATCCACAATATAAGGATTTTGATATATTAATGATTGTAGATTTAGATATGAAGTACGGATGGGATATAAGAGGAGTATACCACTCCTTTTACCATATCGATAAATGGGACGCAGTATGCTCAAACGGAATATATACAATAGCTGGTCACATGTGGGATGCTTTTGCTTTCAGGAGCAATGAATTTCCTGAAACTCCTTATACAAACAAAAAGTACTGGGAAGAAATTATCCCCACTATTCAAAAAATTTACCCTGTAGGATCAGATTTTGTATATGTAAATTCATGTTTTGGAGGACTGGCATTTTATAAAAAGTCTGCTATTCAAAAATGTAGATATGAGTCTATTCATGAAGATTGTGAGCATGTGCATTTTCACAACTGCATGAAGGAAAAATATGACGCAAAAATAATGATGAATCCATCCCAGATTATAAGATACCGTTATAGACTGAATAAATAATCAAGAAAACCAGTTTATTCTTTAGAGTAATTCTAATAACTTAGAATACCTAAGTTTAGTTTTGTCATTTTTCACAGCAATGGCAATTGCTTTTTTTTGTCCTACTAAAAATACAAATTTCTTTCCTCTTGTGATTGCAGTATAAAGCAAATTTTTTTGTAACATAGGAAAGTGCTGAGTAGAAATTGGTATGATTACACAGGGATATTCAGAACCCTGTGACTTATGAATAGTAATTGCATAAGCAATATTAATTTCATCTAATTCATCAAAGCTGTAAGAAACTAATTTACCATCAAAATTAATTATAATTTCATGGTCTTCTTTATCTACTTGTTCAATAAGCCCTATGTCACCATTATACACTTCTTTGTCATAATTATTCACTACTTGCATCACTTTATCTTTAGGAGCAAAAATTTGCCCAAACCTCTCAATCCCATAAAGGGAATTTATATTATTTAAAGCTTTATGCAATTCTATGTTAAGAGATCTGCAGCCACAACTACCCCGCTGCATTGGAGAAAGTATCTGTATATCCTTTATTGGGTCTATCTGGAATCTTTTAACTATCGACGACTTTGCAAGCTTTACTATTTTGTCTAAAATTTCCTCAGGAGTATTAGCTTCAATAAAAAAGAAATCATTTTGCTCATTTTCATCAATATCCATCTTTGGAAAATACCCACGATTTACTAAATGAGCATTAGTAATGATTTGGCTATTTGTTCCTTGCCTAAAGATTTTATCTAATCTCACTACAGGTATAGTATTAGAATCTATAATATCTTTTAATACTTGGCCGGGACCAACAGAGGGTAACTGATCTACGTCTCCCACAAGTATTAGACCTATATCACTAGGCAAAGCTCTTAGTAAGCTATACATTAAATATGTATCTACCATAGAAGCTTCGTCTATGATTAATAAATCACAGCACAAAGGGTTATCAGGATTATAAACAAACTTATTAGACGAAGGATCGTATTTAATAAGTCTATGAATGGTTACAGCTTCTAATTGTGTAGTTTCAGAAAGTCTTTTAGCAGCCCTGCCTGTAGGTGCAGTAAGCTTTATCTCTAATTTTTTTGCCAATAATATTTTTAATATTGCTTTTAAAATAGTTGTTTTCCCAGTACCAGGGCCTCCAGTAATAATAGTAATATTAGATTTTATCGCAGTTCTAATAGCTTTTTGCTGATTTTCAGCTAAATTCATTTTAAGTTTATTTTCTACCCATAAAAGTGCTTGCTCTATATCTATTTCATTCCATATTGGAACCTTATTAGTAAGACTACGCAATTTTTGAGCTATATGTTGTTCATATATATGATAAGATTTTAGAAATACAGAAGGCATTCCATTTATTGTTTCATTCACTAAAAAGCCTTCATGTATTTCCAAAGCTAATGCTTCTCTTAAAACTTCTTCATCAATTTCAAGCAACTTGAAAGCCTCGTCTAGCAATTTATCAACAGGTAATCCACAATGTCCTGAATTTAAAGCCTCTGTGAGGGTATAGTTTATACCAGCTCTTGCTCTCACTATAGAATCAGCTTCAATACCAAGATTGCTCGCAATTCTATCAGCTGATAAAAAACCTATACCCCTAACATCTCTTGCTAATTGATAAGGATTTTGTGATACTATCTTAATAGAGTTTTCTCCATAAGTTTTAAAAATTTTTGTTGCGCGAGATGTACCTACTCCATGAGACTGCAAAAAAATCATTATCTCTCTAATGATTTTCTGTTCAGCCCAATTATCGGATATAATTTGCGCTCTGATTTTGCCTATACCTTCAACATTTTGTAATTTCTTAGGTTCATGTTCAATAATATCAAAAACTTTTTCCTTAAATATTGTTACAAGTCGCTTAGCAAAAAAAGGGCCTATTCCTTTAATAAGACCTGATCCTAAATATTTTTCGATTCCCTCTATGCTAGAAGGAGGAATACTTCTGATAAAGTCAGCATTAAATTGCAATCCATACTTTAAATTATTATTCCATTTACCTTGAGCTTGGATAGACTCACCAACAACAATATTCTCAACACTCCCTATAATTGTAGCCAAATCTTTTTGATTTTTAACCTTAAGTTTTAATACGGTATATCCATTTGTTTCATTATGATAAGTGATACGTTCAACTATTCCTGAAATAAATTCTGATTTAGTCTTATTAGTTAAGCTCATGATGTATTTATTTGATAATTTTAATGACAACACTAAAACATGGTTACCATGCTTTTATATCAATTATTATTGACTAATATTTCTCTTTTCCCAACATGATTTGGCTGCCCTATTATTTTCTCTTTTTCCATTTGCTCTATAATTGATGCAGCTCGATTATAGCCAATTTTAAAGCATCTTTGTAAAAAGCTAGTAGAAGCTTTTCTCTCTTTTAAGACAATTGCCACTGCTTGATCATAAAGATCATCTTTAATACCATCCACTGCACTATGACTTTCGTAAGATTCGGTTGTAATATCAAGAGAATAAGATGGCGACCCTTGTGACTTTAGAAATTTTACAACCTGCTCTACTTCATTATCAGACACAAAAGGACTATGAATACGTTTTATTTTATTACCTCCTGACATAAAAAGCATATCCCCTTTCCCTAATAATTGCTCAGCTCCCATTTCTCCTAGTATTGTTCTACTATCAATTTTCGAAGTAACTTGAAAGCTAATTCTAGTAGGAAAATTTGCTTTTATTACGCCAGTAATAACATCTACTGAAGGTCTCTGTGTAGCCATAATAATATGAATTCCAGCCGCACGTGCCATTTGCGCTAACCTCTGAATAGAAGACTCAATATCCTTACCAGCAACCAGCATCAAATCTGCCATTTCATCTACTATAACAATGATAAAAGGTAATTTTTTCTTTTCTATCTCAATAGTCTCGTAAATAGGCTTGCCTGTCTCTGGATCAAAACCAGTCTGAATTTTCTTCGTTACATTAATTCCCTTTTGTATTGCTTCTTCTATTTTTTGATTATATCCCTCCATATTTCTAACATTTAAGTGAGACATCAAACGATAACGGTTTTCCATTTCTTTTACAGTCCACTTTAATGCTATTATTGCTTTACTAGGATCCGTTACTACAGGAGTAAGTAGATGTGGTATACCCTGATAAACAGAAAGCTCTAGCATTTTAGGATCAATCATAACAAATTTACATTCTTCTGGTGTATACCGAAAAAGCAATGATAAGATCATGGTGTTGATAGCTACAGACTTACCTGAACCTGTTGTCCCTGCTACTAAAAGATGAGGCATAGAAGCAAGATCTGCTATAGTAGTATTACCAGCTATGTTTTTACCCAGTATCAACGGTAATTTATAATATTTTTGTTTATACTCTAAGGATTCCAAACTTTCTCTTAAATATACTACTTCCCTTTCTTTATTTGGCAACTCAATACCAAGAGAATTTTTCCCAGAAATAATTGAAATTCTTGTTGATGTAGCAAGCATTGTTCTGGCAATATCATCTGAAAGGCCAATGATTCTAGACGACTTTATTCCAGGCGCAGGTTCAAATTCATACAAAGTTACAACTGGCCCAGGAGAGCAGCTTATTATTTGCCCTTTTATACCAAAGTCATTCAATACTTGAATTAAATTCTGAGCTATTATTTGTAAAGCTTTTTCAGAGCACGTATTAGCTTTCACTTTTTTAATACTTTGAAGTAAATGCGTTGGAGGAATACTAAAGCTTCCCTTGTCTTGAGAAATAAGAGTTTCTTGTTTAGTGGGTAAGATATTTTGAGGTTGTTTTTGTACATTTACTTTATTAGAATATGATTCTATAGTTGATAAATTTTCTTCTTTCTGAAACAGCTTTATTAACATAAACTTTATCAGTGTTAGTATTGGTAGAAGGAAAATAGATAGTTTTTTAGTATTAGTATAAGTATACAAACAAATATTAATTATAAATTTAATGATAGACTTAAGTTTTAAGTTAGAAGCTATATAAAAAGTAACACTAAATAAAATAATTTCGCCATAAAATATATATTGTTTATTAAAGTTAGAGACATAAATACTAAATATATTACCTACAGCACCTCCATAAGATACAAACTGCACACCTGTAGTTTTGTATTTAAATAAAAGAGATGAAAGCAAAATGATGCTACTAAGAGCACAAATAAACCTTAGCCAAAATAGAGTTATTTCTTGTATTAAAATACAACGTATTCCCCACAAAAAAGGAAATATAACAAATAATATAGAGCTATAGCCAAAAATCTGTAGCAGTATATCAGCTGTATAAGAACCAAAAATTCCTAGTATGTTTTTAGTATTATTGTCAGTTGCATTAGTAAAAGATGGATCACTAGCAGAATAAGAAAAAAGCAATATGCATACTATAGCTGCAATGCTTAAAAAAAGTATTCCTATGAAAACACTGGTTGTTTTGCTTTTTATAAATTTTTTTGACCTCATTCCTTATGATAATTTTATTCTTAACTAATCATTATACTAGATTTATTATATTCTTTAAGCCATTTTATCTCTCTATCTGATAATAAACTAAAATCTATTAAGTTTTCGCTAATAGGAACCTTTGTCAGAATTACAAATTCTAAGTATCCTTTTTTCTGTGCGTTTTGTATGTAAGCTAAATTTTCTATCCTAATACCATATTCTCCTTCCTTATAAAAACCAGGCTCAATTGAAATAATCATTCCTGGTAGTAATTGGGTACGCGATAATAAGCTTATTGATTGAGGACCTTCATGAACTGATAAAAAACTACCTACTCCATGACCAGTACCATGAGCAAAATCTTTATTTTCTTTTTTTAAATCTTCACGAGCAAATACATCAAGATCTGCACCAGTTGTTCCTTCGGGAAATACTGAGGATGCAACTTTGATATGTCCTTTAAGCACTAAAGTAAAATTATGAATTTCTTCTTCTGTTGGTTTCCCAATTGCAATAGTTCTTGTTACATCAGTAGTTCCTTCAAAATATTGTCCTCCAGAATCAATAAGTAACAATCCCCTTCCTTTTATTTTTTGGTTACTTTCTTTTGTTGCTTTATAATGTATAATAGCTCCATTCGATTGGAACCCAACAATTGCAGGGAAGCTAGAAGAAAAAAAATTCTTTTGCTGCTTACGAAATTCATATAATTTTCTCTCTATGGAAAGTTCTGTTATTTTTTCTTTTTCTAAATTTTTTTCTAACCATATAAAAAATTCTTGTAAAGCAACTCCATCTTTAATATGAGCATTAATAGCTCCTTTGATTTCTGTATCATTTTTTATAGCTTTAGGAAGCACGCAAGGATCTTCTACAACTAAAGATTCTTTAATATTATTTGCAACCCATACACTAGTTTTATGATTTATAAATACTGGACCTAATAGTTTTTGTAATTGACTTTGAAAATTCTTAATATCAAAAATTTCAATATTATTTTCATTCAAATATTTTTCTATCTCTATATCTGGTTTATCAGATAAAAATAAAAATACTCTACCATCATCATGGATAATCCCATAGCATAATACTATAGGAGTGTACTGCAGATCTTTACCTCTAATATTTAATAGCCAACAAATAGAATGTGGGTCAGTTAAGATCACTGCTTTACCAGAACCAGTATAATAATCATGTGCATTTAGAGGAAAGTTTTTAAAATATGATTGTGATCTATTATTAATATAGCTACCTGCTTTTTCTTTTTTTAAAAAAGATACTACGTCAGAAATTTTATCTTTTGCAGACTTACCGCTGTATTTAATATTATGAATAAAAATTTCACTTTCTTGTTTTGTTTTTTTATTATCCCAAATTTGATCAACAAGATTCTTATCAAAGAAAGTAAAATTTTCTGCTATAGCGTTATACACCATAACCATTCTACTATATTCCATAATTGTTAAGATTTTTGGATCTAAGCCTACTTTTTTATTTTGTTGAGTTAAATTAGCAATAAAGCCTAACCTGTCTACTTGATTTTGTTCTATAATAAAATCATCTTCAAGTTGTTGCTTTGCTTGAAGTAAATATCTACCATCTGTTAGAAAATAATTTTTACCTTTTTTACTGATTATGGCAGTACCATTAGAACCGGTAAATCCAGTTAAATATTTTAACCTATTATTATATTCAGGAACATATTCGCCTTGAAATTCGTCTCGTGAAGATACTATATAATAATCGATTCCACACTTGTCCATCTCCTCTTTAAGTAGTTCAATTTTTTTATTCATTTATTAAACCAATCCATTGTTGCTCACTTAAAATAGTTATTCCTAATTCTTTAGCTTTTTTTAATTTACTGCCAGCGTCATTCCCAGCAACAATAAAATCAGCATTGATAGATACCGCAGATAAAACTTTAGCTCCTAAGTTTTCAGCTGTAGTTTTAGCTTCGCTTCTAGTCATGTTTTTTAATGTCCCTGTAAAAACAATCTTCTTATTTACTAATTTAGATGAAATAGCAAGATCTTGATAAGATAATATTTTTAAGATATCACTTAGCTTTTCTATTATTTTAATATTGTATTCTTGCGCAAAAAATACCTCCAAAGCATGTAGTACGATTTCACCTATACCATCATTTTCTGCTAGAGCATTAATTGCTTTTTCATCTTGCTTTGCAATTTGTATCATGCATTTTAGGAATTGGTCAAAAGTATTATATTGTCTTGCTAGTATTTTTGATGTTACCTCTCCTACATGCCTAATACCAAGCGAGTAAATAAATTTATCTAGCTCTATAGACATAGATTTCCTAATTGCTTTGTACAGATTTTGCGTAGACTGCTTCCCCCATCCACCCCCAGTCTCTAAGGGAGCAGAAAATTTTTTTTCATTATCCTCAAGATAGAATATATCTACCGGTGTTTTAATATAGTTATTGAAGTATAAATACTCTATTTGCTTTTTGCCCAGACCTTCGATATTAAAAGCATTCTTAGAAACAAAATGCTTTAATTTTTCTAATCTTTGCGCTCCACACTTTAATTCACCAGTACATCGCAACACAACATCTTTTTGGGCAATTTTTTCAACTATACTTCCACAGACTGGGCATTTATTTGGCATAGAAAATGGTTTACTACCTGCCGGACGTAACTTTTTATCTACTGCAATAATATTAGGAATTACGTCTCCTGCCCTTACTACTATTACAGTATCTCCAGCTCTAATATCTTTCCTATTTATTTCATCTTGGTTATGTAATGTAGCTCGCTTCACCATTACTCCTCCAATATTAACTGGCTCTAATTCAGCAACAGGAGTTAAAGCTCCTGTTCTACCAACTTGGATAGCAATAGATTTTAATAATGTTTTTGCCTCTTCTGCTGGAAATTTATGAGCAGTTGCAAAACGAGGAGAACGAGACACAAAGCCTAATCTATGCTGGAAAGTAAAGTCATTAATCTTATAGACTATACCATCAATATCATAGGGTATATGAGACCGAGAGTTATAGATCTTATTATAAAATTTTTCTATCTCTGTGATAGCATTAGTTTTTTTATATAAATCTGAGTCAAAGGTATTAAATCCTAGACTTGCTAATAAGTTTAGCAAATGTTCTTGAGTATCTGCAATTTGTTTACTTGTAAAACCAACGTTATAAACTAAATATTTAAGATGACGAGCTTTAGTAATAGCAGTATTTAATTGTCTTACTGAACCAGCAGCAGCATTGCGCGGATTTGCAAATTCAAATAAATTGTTTTTACGCCTTTGCTCATTTATTTTAGAGAATTCCGTTCTAGTTATAAAAATTTCTCCTCTAATTTCTATTTCTTCAGTATCAGTAGCTATTTTTTGAGGAAATCCTTTAATTGTTTTAACGTTCTCCGTAATATCCTCTCCCTCAATACCATTACCTCGTGTTGCAACGCACTTTAATAATCCATTCTTATAAAGAGCATTAAAAGATAACCCGTCAATTTTCGGTTCACATAAAATATCAAAGTTATAATCTTCAGGTAATCCTAAAAATTTTTGACTACGTTTAATAAAATCCTCTACATCTGCTATAGAAAAACAATTACTTAGAGACATCATAGGAGATTTATGTTTAATCTTTTCAAACCCAGATTTTATTATATCTGTACCAACTTTATTAGAGGGACTATCCTCTCTTTTGAGGTTAGGAAATAGGTTTTCTATTTCTATATTTCTTTGGAAGAGTTTGTCATATTCAGCATCACTTACAACTGGATTATCATGTGAATGATAAAGATCATTATATTTATTTATAATATATGACAGATACTGCAGTTCAATTTTAGCTTCTGATGAGCTCAGCTTTCCTATAGGGGTATCTATAGTTTTAGGTATTTTCATAGTTAAAATTAAATGCCAGCAAATTGTAGTGAATAAGCTTATATCAAAAAGAAATTATACATTGTCATCAGATGGAGTATTTTGATTTTTTTTATCCCAAATATTTTTTTTATTTTCTCTTGATTCTGTAATAGATTTGTTTTCTTTCTTTTTATCAATACTATGATTTTTATTAGACTTATTACGTTCTTCTATAACTTTTTCAAGTTTTGCTGCTTCTTTTTCTGCTGCTTGACGCATTTCTGCTGCTTTCTTTTTACCAAATACCAACTCAGCTAGTTCATCTCCTGTTAGTGTTTCTTTCTCTAAAAGTTCTTTAGCAATTTTATGTAGCTTTTGCTTATGAGTCGAAAGTATTTTTTTAGCAAAATTATGACCGTCTTCAACTAATTTTTTTACCTCTTTGTCTATCAAATCTTCAGTATTAACTGAGTACATTTTTTGCTGCGTATGCTGATATGAAAATACATCTTGAGATTCGCCCCCATAGTGTAAAGGGCCAATTTTATCGCTCATTCCCCATTCTCTTACCATAGCTCTCGCTATCCTTGTTGCTTGTTGTATATCAGAAGATGCACCACTAGTAACTTTTGCATGACCAAAAATCATTTCTTCCGCTACTCTTCCACCCATTGCAACTGCAATATCATCTTGTAATTTTGCTCGAGTAACCGAGAATTTATCGGATTTAGGTAATCTCATCACCAACCCTAACGCCCTACCTCTTGGTATAATAGTTGCTTTATGAATAGGGTCAGAAGCTTCACAATAAAGTGCTACTAAAGCATGCCCACCTTCATGATAAGCAGTAAGCTTCTTTTCCTCAATACTCATTATCATTGATTTGCGTTGAGGTCCCATCATCACTTTATCTTTTGCTTCCTCTAACTCATGAGTAGTAACAATCTTTTTATTTGCTCGTGCAGCAAGTAATGCAGCCTCATTAACAAGATTAGCAAGATCTGCTCCTGTAAAACCAGGAGTACCCCTTGCAATAGCCTTAATATCTGCATCTGGTGATATTACTATTTTTTTCAAATGTACGTTTAGTATTTGTTCTCTTCCCCTAATATCAGGCGCTGGTACAGTAATTTGTCTATCAAACCTCCCAGGTCTAAGCAATGCCTGATCTAGAACATCAGGTCTATTAGTTGCTGCAACAACAATGACACTATCATTAATTTCAAAACCATCCATTTCTACAAGTAATTGATTTAAAGTTTGCTCCCTTTCATCATTACCTCCACCTAAACCTATGCCTCGATGCCTACCTACTGCATCAATTTCATCAATAAATATTATGCAAGGAGCATTTTTTTTTGCCTGCTCAAACATATCTCTAACTCTGCTTGCGCCTACCCCTACGAACATTTCAACAAAATCAGATCCTGATATGCTAAAAAAAGGTACATCAGCTTCGCCTGCAACCGCTCTTGCAGTTAATGTTTTACCTGTACCTGGAGGACCAATTAATAAGCATCCTTTAGGTATTCTTCCTCCTAATGCTTGGAATTTTGTAGGATTTTTAAGAAATTCTACAAGCTCTACCAACTCCTCTTTTGCTTCATCAATCCCTGCTACATCAGCAAAAGTAACTTTCTCCAGTTTATCTCCTATAAGCCTTGCGCGAGATTTACCAAATCCCATAGCTTTACCAGCACCAGTATTCATTTGTCTCATAAAGAAAACCCATACGCCGATAAGTAAAAGCATTGGAAACCATGAAATAAGTATACTCAATAAAGAACCAAATTTACTTTCCATCGGCATTACATTGATAGAAACACTATGCTGCTTCAAAACATCAATTAGATTAGGATAGTACGGAGCATAAGTAGTAAAACTTTTGCCATCAGAAAAATGTCCTTCAATATTAGGACCTTGAATTGCTACATCTGTAACTTGGTTGTCCTCAACCCTATTTAAAAATTCTGAAAATGATAAATTGGAATGACCACTATAATTAGAACCACTGAGTATATCAAATAATATTAATAATATAACAGTGATAATAATCCAAATAATAATATTTTTTTTGTAATTCATACTTAATTTTATACTAAGTTATATATCCGAATTATACTACTCACTACTAATTTAATAATCAAATTTTATTTTAATCATTACGAAAAAAATTACAGATGATCATTTAAACAAAGGACTTTCTCCTTCTTTTAATTTAGCAGAATCAGTATAATATGTTTTTGTGTTAAGAGTTCCCTCTGTCTTATCTACTATCAATGCAATAGTTGCATCACCAGTGATATTTAAGGTAGTACGTAACATATCTAATATTCTATCAATACCTACTATTAACCCAATACCATCAATAGGTACATTAATAGCTGATAAAACCATAGGAAGCATGATTATTGTACCACTTGGAATTCCTGCAGCACCTATAGAGCCTAAAGTTGAAGTCAGAATAATGATTAAATAATCAAATGTAGTTAAAGTAATACCATAAGCTTGTGCGAAAAATAAGGTGCATATTCCTAAATAAATTGCCATACCATCCATATTAATAGCTGCACCTAATGGTAATACAAATGAAGTTGAATTTTTTGACATCCCCATTTTATTAGCACATACATCCATAGTAGTAGCAAGAGTTGCTTTACTGCTACTAGTTGAGAATGCCAAAGTCTGATACTCTATACTTTTTTTATAAAAAGGTGTAGGTGATAACCTAGCAAAAATAATTATCATTAAGCCAAAAATACAATACTGCACAAATATTGCTGTAAGCAACGTTATTACCAAAAGCCCAAGACTTTGCAGCACCCCGATTCCTTGCTTTCCTACTACCGATGCTGTTAATGCAAAAGCACCATAAGGAGCAAGATTTAAGATAAGATGTATCATTTTAAAGACAACTTTGGCTGCTAATTGAAAACCTTTATAAATTAACTTCTTTTCTTTTCCTATTGTATTGATGATTATACCTGTGAAAAATGAAAAAAACACCACTTGTAGCATCTTGCCTGATACTAAAGCATTTAGTGCATTATCTGGAATTGTATCGTTAATAATTTTTATAAAATCAAAAGAAGTTTTTGCTGGTCTACTAGTTATTGCTGTACCTAATGCATCAGAAGTGATCCATTTTCCTGGCTCCATTAAATAAGCACAAGATAAGCCTATTACTATTGCAAAAGAAGTAGTCAGCAGAAACGCTATTAATGATTTTGTTGCAATTCTGGATAAAGTCGAAGTATCATTAATGCTGGTCATCCCTATTACTATAGATAAGTAGATAAGAGGAATAATCACCATCCTAATTAGCCTGATAAAAATATCACCTATAGGCTTAAGATATCCTGCATCTTCTCCAAAAATCATACCAACTATAATGCCAGCAATTAATCCTGCTGTAACTTTATGCCATAATTTTATTTTCTGTACAAATCGCATAATACCTCTTAAATTAAGACGAATATATTGTACTTTTAGATTTTGTAATTCTAGTGGATCGTAGCATAGATGCAAGCAATTAATCAATTTAAGTCTCAATTGAAAGAAAAAGGACCGATATTGGGAATAGATTTTGGGACCGTAACCATAGGAATTAGTATCAGTGATACTAAAAGAATTTTTGCTCTTCCTAGCACCTCAATTAAGAACAACAAATTAATTATAGAAGCTCTTAATAAAATTATTATTGATCGACAAATATCTGGCATAGTTATAGGCTATCCTTTAGAGTCTAGTGGCTATCCAGGCAAAACATGCAAGCAAGTCGATGAGTTTATAGCAAAACTAAACACTAACTTGCCAGTATTTTACCAAGATGAAAGATTATCAACAAAAGCAGTAAAAGCTATATTAAAAGATACTTCTTGGAGCAGAAAGAAAAAGGATAAATTAGATAATGCTCTTGCTGCATCCTCTATACTACAGACAGCGTTGAACCTATTAAATAATTCACAATATTGAAGACAAGATAAATATTTAAATGATTCTATTAAGAATATTAACTTTTTGCTTTATATAATGATATATAGTTGCGCATATATGCAATATTATCAATGCAATAAAGAAACTTGGTAAAGTTACATGTATAGTATGCATTAAACCTGCTGTAGCTTTATCTAAAGGTAAAAAATCTGGAACTTTATAACCAAAAAATAATATGCCTTTGCCTGACAGCATCGACATAGAAAATCCTGAAATAGCTGCAGTAAGCAAGAATAAATATAATAAATAATGACCTAATTTAGCGAATAATTTTTCTATTAACAAAAATTTAGCTGGCAGTGGTGGAATATAGGAAAAAACCCTGATTACAACTCTAAATATCATCAATACCAGTATTAATACTCCAGTGCTTTTATGATAACTGTAGAACGTAGCTCTAGAAGGGTCTTCATCACGTAACTCTGCCATGTAAAGCCCAACAATAATCATTGCTATAGCTAATATTGCAACAACCCAGTGAAGAATTCTAAGTAACAAAGGATATTTGTCCATGATAACCCTCTTTAGTTTATTATTCGACTTTAATTTTATATACAATAAAAACTTATTGCTATAAAAATATTATTGTATTTGATTAATTTATTAAGTATTAGATTGTTTGTGTATAACTTATAAAAGAGGCTAAAATGAGCTTTGGAAATATTGGTAAATCAGTAAAAAAAATCAAGACAAAAGTAGAGAACAAAATTAAAGACATTAAAGTAGAGTTTGACCAAACAGTGATTAGGCCTTTTAATTATGGTTATAAAGAGCCTAGCGAAAGAGCAGAAAAATGTTATAACCGTCTGGATGGTTCTAATCTTACACCTCTTTATAAAAAACTATCAAATAGCATCTGGGAAGAAGTAAGCAAAGGTGATTTAAAGTCATTATCAGGTGTAGAAAATTTTGGTGTTCCTTCAACAGAAACCGTGGAAAAAGAATTACATGATTGTACTCAACAATTCAATGAAGTGTTATCATTATACAATAAAGAGCAAAAACAAACTATCTTAGAAACTTTAGAGCCTGCAGCGCCTTTAGAACCTAAAATTAAAGAATTTCATGAAATAGTATTGACACCTCAGCAAAGAACAATTTTTCTTGCAACTAATGTAAAGGAAAAAATTACATTTAATGATAACAGCATAGCATGTAATAGAGAGAAACTAAAAACAACTGAAGTCTACTATATTATACATAATTTAGGCTCTGAAGATGTAATTGAGCTTGATGTGAAAAATGAATTACTAAAATTAAACCCTACCAATTATCAAATAAAAGAAATCAAAGATTTTACAACAAATCCTTTACCAATAATATATAGAGAAATTTCTGGAAACAACCATGATTACTTAGCTCTTCCTGGAGCAGGGCGTGAAAAAATTTCTGGATGCATTGAAGTTATTCTTGAAAAAGATGGAGAGTTATAAAATACAAAAGCCAAGTAATTTTAGAGATGCACTAACATCATTCTAATTTTAGTGCATCAATTATTTTTATCACATAAGCATCTAAATTTAATTCAGGATCTAAAGGAATTTTAGTTATAATATCAGTATGATTATCTTTTAGTAAATTTAACATTAGTTTTTCGTCTACTTTCCACAAATTTTTTTGCTTTGTTGATGATTCTTTTAAGTAGCTCATATTTTCAATAATACCTAATATTGACACCTTAAGTTTACTGTACATATCAGCTGCTCTTGCAACATCTGCTATTGCTAGACTATGTGGCGTAGTAACAAGTAACACCCCATCAATACTATATTTTTCAGCTATAGTTAAATGAATGTCTCCTGTACCAGGAGGCATATCTACAAGCAATACATCTAGATCTCCCCATCTAGTACCATAAAGCAATTGGTGCAAAGCTTTTGTGATCATTGGACCACGCCAAATAAGAGCGCTATCAGGAGGAATTAGGTAACCAATAGAATTCATTTTTACTTTGGATATTTGATGTGGAATCATGTAGTTATTTTCTACCTCTGGCTTATCAAAACAATTACTAAGAGTAGGTATAGAGGGACCATATATATCTGCATCAACTAATCCTACTTTGAATTTTTGTTCAGCTAATGCATGCGCAAGATAGTAAGCAATTGTAGACTTTCCTACTCCTCCTTTCCCAGAAGAGATCAAGAAAATTTTCCCCACTCCAGGTATTTCTAATTTTTGATTATTCTCTATTTTTTCTCCAGTAAAGACAAATTTTACTTTCCCAATTTCTTTTTGAGATAATAAAATTTTCTCTAAAGTCTTAACAATTAATTTTATTTGCGACTTATTCTCTCTCGTAATATTGACAACACAGCTGATTTCACCATTCTTTAAACTGTAACCATCAATATATTTTGATTTAATTAAGTCAAAATATTTATTTTGAAAATAAAAATTATGGAAAATATTATCGATTTTTTTTGTCATTATTAAATAGTTCTCTTGTTAAATAATATTTATGCTACTATATATACAATAGTATAAGTTTTAACAGTATTAATTTGAAGTAGGATAGTGACTGACGATAAGTATAAGTCCCCATGGGGGGGTGATGGAGATTTTAAAGGGTACGACTTTAAGAGCTTTATCAAAAAACCACCTAGCGATTTTAATAAGTTTTTTAATCCTCAATCTTTTAATAGAAACGTAGTTCTTATATTACTTGCTGTAATACTATTTATCTGGCTAGCTTCAGGTTTTTATATAGTGCAGGAAGGAGAACAAGGCGCAGTTACAAGGTTCGGTAAATTCGTAAGAATATCTACAGCTGGCGCAAATTATCATATACCTTACCCATTAGAAGCAGTAGCAAAAGTCAAAGTAGATAGAATTCAAAAAGAAGAAATAGGTTTTAGATCATCTTCAACAACTAATACCATTACTTCTTTTAACAGAGGAGCTGTAAAAAAACTTTTACCAGAAGAGAGTTTAATGCTAACTGGTGATGAAAATATTGCAGACATAAATTTCTTTGTACAATGGAGAGTTTCAAATATTTCTGAATATTTATATAATGTGAATAATGTAAAAGATACTGTCAGGAGTGCTGCAGAAAGTGCAATGCGCGAGATAATAGGTCACTCAACAATAGCAGAAGCTCAAACTGAAGGTAGGGCTAAAGTTGAAGAGTCTGCAAAAAGTCTACTACAAAAAACTCTTGATGAATATCAAACAGGAGTAATTATAGAAAATTTACACTTATTAAAAGTAGATCCCCCAGCAGAAGTTATTGATGCATTTCGAGACGTTCAAACTGCTCGCGCAGACAAAGAGCGTAGGATAAATCAAGCTGAAGCTTATCGTAATGATATTTTGCCTAGAGCAAGAGGTGAGGCTGCAAAAATTGTACAAGAGGCTGAAGGCTATAAAGGTCAAGTTGTAGAAATGGCAAAAGGTGAAGCAAGAAAATTTAGAGAAATTTATACTCAATATGTTCAAGCTCAAGATGTCACTAAAAAAAGAATGTATTTAGAAACAATGGAAACTATATTGAAAGATAAAAATAAAGTGATCTTAAGTAGTAAGATGAATAAGTCAATGGTTCCATATTTACCACTAAATGAATTAAATAAGAATAAATAATGGAAAAGTACATTAAATATATCATTTTATCCGTTGCTATAATTTTTATAGCAATAAATTCTTTGTTTACTGTAAAACAGTCAGAACAAGCTATAGTTTTGCAATTTGGAGAATTAGTAAAAGTAATAAAAGAGCCTGGGTTACACTTTAAGCTACCTTTCATAAATAACGTTGATTATTTCGATAAAAGATTGCTAAATGTTATGGATGAAGAACGAGAGTTAATTGCAAAAGATCAGAAGCGAGTTATTATCAGCGCCTATGCAAAATATAAAATCATTGATCCGTTAAAATTTTATCAAACTGTTAGGGGACAATCAGCTTTACAATCAAGGCTTAATAATATTCTTAACTCATCATTAAGGCAAGTCATAGGTGATGAACCTTTAGCAGCGTTGCTTACTGATAGAAGAAGCATTATTATGCATGAAATACAGGAGCGAGTGAATAAGGAAGCAAAAAAATTTGGTGTAGATACTATTGATGTAAGAATATTAAGAGCAGATTTACCAGTAGAAAATAGTGCTGCTATTTACAAAAGAATGCAATCAGATCGTGAGAAAGAGGCTAAAACTTTTAGAGCACAAGGAGAAGAAGAAGCACAAATTATTATGTCTCGTTCTGATAAAGAGAAGGTAATTATTATTGCTGAAGCAAATAAAAAATCTTCTATATTAAGAGGCCAAGGTGATGCAGAAGCAACTAAAATATATGCTGATGCATTTAAGATGGACTCACAATTCTATAATTTTTATAGATCTTTAGAGGCTTATAGGAATTCATTTAAAGATAAGGATACTTCTATATATTTATCTTCTGAGGATGGTTTTATGCAATTATTTAATAAGTGATTATTGTAGATGAAATTATTACATAAATTTTTAGCAATAGCTTTAATAGCGAGTTTATCTTTACTACCACAAGCCCCTACATTAGCAAACATTAATGAGGGTTTTGCTAATATAGTAGAGCCTTTGATGCCAGCTGTTGTTAATATTGCTACAACACAAAAAGCAAGAAGAATGCCTTATAATAGGTTATTCCCTGATGGTTCTCCTTTTGAAGATTTCAATCAATTTTTTGAAAGATTTATGGGACCAAATCTGGGTACAGAAAATGATAATTTCTCAGAAAATCATAAAAAATTAGTATCATTAGGTTCTGGCTTTATCATAGACGAATCTGGTTATATAGTAACAAACTATCATGTTATAGCCGATGCTGATGAGATCGCAGTAAAACTAAGCAATGGCAAGGAGCTAATTGCTAAAGTTATAGGTATGGATAAAAAAACTGACATTGCCTTATTAAAAGTTAAGCATAACAAACCTTTACCTTTTGTAAAATTTGGTGACTCAGAAAAATCACGTGTAGGTGATTGGGTAATTGCTATCGGTAATCCTTTTGGTTTAGGTTCTACAGTAACAGCTGGAATAATATCAGCAAATGGCAGAGATATTGCATCAGAAGGTATAGTTGATAATTTCATTCAAACTGATGCAGCTATAAATAGAGGTAACTCAGGCGGGCCGATGTTTAATGCTAAGGGAGAGGTAATTGGAGTTAATACCATAATCTTATCTCCTTCTGGTGTAAATATTGGGATAGGTTTTGCAACACCTTCTTCTATAGCCCAATTAGTAATAGAACAGCTTAAAGCTACTGGGAAAGTTAAACGAGGTATGCTAGGTATCAAGATGCAACCAGTTACAGATGATATATCTGAATCTTTAGGATTAGATTCTGCTAATGGTGTTTTAGTAGTTGAGGTTACTAAAAAGAGCTCTGCTGAGAAAGCAGGACTAGAAATAGGTGATGTTATTATTGAATTTAACAATACTGCAGTAAAAACACCTAGACAATTTGTTAAAGTAGTAAGTACCTCGCCTATTAATGAGAAAATACCTATGGTAATAGTACGCAATGGTAAGAAAAAAACTTTAACTGTATCTTTAACAGAAGATAAATCATCTGAAATTGCTATATCTGAACAAGATAAAGAATCAGATCACGAGAGATCAAAAAAATATTCTCAATTTTCTGCTAAAGAAATTAAGGGAGCTTATTTAGCAAAATTGACACCTGTACTAAGAGATAAATTTAATATAGACAAATCAGTAAACGGTATCATTGTGCTGAGTTATAAAAGAAGATCATCTTGGCATCGAAAAGGCTTCAGACCTGGAGACGTGATTGTATCTGCAAATCAAACAGAATTATCTTCTGTTGCTCAACTAGAGGAAATTATAAAATCATCTAAAGCAGCAAAAAGAAAATCTATACTGCTATTAGTTGTTAATGCTAATGGTATGAAGATGTTTGTATCCTTACCTATAGATTAACAAAATTTAACTATTTTTTCTGTTAGTATATTAATATTTTTAATATATCACCTGTTTTCTTAGAGTTTTTATTCTAAGAAACTTTTTATTATTCCTTGACTACATAGCTAAAATAAGTTAATAATAGTTAACTTTTATTAACTATTATTGGAGGCTAAGGCCATTATGAATATAACTAATTTTTTATATAATTTTTTTAGTACATCATCACTAGATAAAGATAAAAAAGAAACAGGCGCACAAGCAAATGAAGAAGATTTTCCTACTCTTGCTACAACTGCTGTATATACTGAATTAGAAGGAAACGAGCAATCCCTAGAAAAAAATGAGCAACAACATACACCTAGGAATAATATTTTCCTAGAAAATACACAGGGCACACAAACAGAATTTACCGATGATATTCCTGAATATTATAATGAATTGACTGATAAAGAATTATATGGGAATAATGTAGATAACTGTGATAGTCTGCGTAACTAATCTACTTTGCATTTATCAGCATAAGAAGCGTAATAATGCTGTATAGCGCAGTTAAACGAGATTAGCTATATCAAACACTTTAAGGATAAATAGATATTTTTTTGCTACTTCCTTGAATCTATCAAATCGACCTGATTTACCTCCATGTCCTGTATCCATATTGGTATCAAGAATTAATAAATTTGAATCTAACTTAATATCTCTTAATTTTGCTACCCATTTTGCTGGTTCCCAATAAGTAACCCTTGGATCATTTAAACCAGCCAACACATACAGATGTGGATATGACTGTGCCTTAACATTATCATAAGGCGAGTAAGACTTAATATAATCAAAATACTCTTTTTCTTTTGGATTGCCCCATTCTTTAAACTCACCAGGCGTAAGTGGTAAAGTCTCATCTAGCATAGTATTCAATACATCTACAAATGGAACATCTGCTATTGCTGCTTTGAATAGCTCCGGCGCTTCATTAATGACATTCCCTACAAGCATGCCACCAGCACTACCTCCAGCTATAGCTATATTTCCTTCACTAGTGTACTTATTATTAGCCAAATATTTAGCTACATCAATGAAATCATAGAAAGTTCTTTTTTTATTTAAAAATTTTGCTGATTCATACCAATCAAAACCTAAATCAGTTCCTCCTCTAATGTGAGCAATAGCATAAACAAAACCTCGATCTAACAAGGAGATAATACTGCTATTAAAGCTTGGTGGTACTGATATTCCATAAGAACCATATCCATATAAAAACAAAGGATTTGAGCCATTTTTTATAAATAAACTCTTTTTATAAACTAATGAAACAGGAATCTTAGTATTTTTTTCTCTAGATTCAACAAATATTCGTTCAGATTGATAATCATCTTTATTATATCCAGAAGGTATTTCTTGCACTTTGAGCGTTACTAATTGCTTATTATTAAATAGATACTTAAATATAGTAGTAGGAGCATTCATAGAAGAATAATAAATAAGCACTCCGTCATCATCAGAGCACGAATATATCACTGATGCTGTATAAGTAGGGTCTGGATAATCAATTGATTCTTTATTTTGCAAATCATAATCCATGATATGAATTTTAGGTAATCCTCTCTCTTTCGTTTCTATTACTAAATAATGGTCATATAACGAAAAATCAGTCAGATATATTTGACTTGAACAAGGAATCAACTCTTGATAATTTTCTTTTTTATAATTTTGATCATCGACTCTAGTTAAGCGAAAGTTTTTCCCATTATCATTTGTCTTAATATAAAAGTAATTATGAAAATGATCAGCACTACATAAATGATCTTTTCTTCTTTCAATCAATAAATGAATTTGATTCTCAAGGTCGTCAGCTTTAATGTACCTTATTTCTGCACTAGTACTACTCGATACACTAATAAGAATATACTTATAATCTGATGATTTACTAATTGATATACTGAAAGTATTATCTTTTTCGTGATATATCAATTTATCATTATTTTGCTTATCTCCCAGCTTGTGGTAATATAGTTTATTAGGACGCCATTTATCATTAACTTTAGTATAGTAAAATCCTGTATTTTTTTCATCCCATATTATAGAACCTAAAACATTATCAATCTTATCTTCAAGCAGTGTACTATTTGATAAGTCTTTTACGAACAATGAGTAATGCTCATCACCGTTAGTATCTATAGAATAAGCCATCAATTTTTCATTTGGACTAATAGAAATAGTACCCACATCAAAATACTCATAATTTTCAGCTTCTCTATTTTCATCTAATATTACTTCTTTCTTACCTGTGATATCCTTGCGTAGATGAATTGGATAATCTGAAACTTCTGTAGTTTCATGGAAATAATGGTAATTTCTTTCTTTGATAGGTACTGATCTATCTGCTAATTTAATACGTCCAATGAGTTCTTTATAAAGAGCGTCCTGCATGGATTTATTAGGAGCAAAGAAATTTTCTGTATATTTATTTTCTAATTTTAAATAATCTATAATTTCTTTATCGCTTACCTGTGGCCAATTCGAATCTCTTAGCCAATGATAATTATCAACAAGTTCAAAATCATGAATATTTTGTTTCGATTCTACTTTTTTTGCTATAGGTGGTAATCGCATTAATTCCTCTTTCATTTTTATACCATTATTTACCTAGCATTTTTTAATATACTAATTATTTTTTCAATATAGTCATCTGTGAACTTTAAGTATGGATGCATAGGCAAGCTTAACACTTTCTTTGCTAAATATTCCGAATTTTTTAGTTGATCACTAGCTATTGCTCCTTTATAGGCAAGTTGCATATGCAAAGGTTTAGGGTAATACACTGCAGTTGGGATATTTTGTAATTTTAATTTACTTTGAATAACATCACGATCTTGGTTTTCTTGTAATATAATAGTATATAAAGCCCAATTTGGTATAGTCCCCTCCGCAATTCTTGGAACTTTAACAATCTCACTCAAATATTTAGTATACTGATCAGCAATTAATTGACGTTTTGTTATCTCATCAGGGAAAAGTTTTAATTTTTCTAATAATATTGCTGCTTGTATAGTATCTAATCTTGAGTTAATCCCTACTTTAGTATGCTCATATGGTTTCTGTCCTCTACCATTTACTCTAAGAGAACGCAAAGCTTCAGCCGTTTCTTCTTTATTAGTAAAAATACACCCTCCATCACCATAACACCCTAGCGGCTTTGAAGGATAAAAGCTTGTAGATGTCGCATCTCCTATGCTACCAACTTTTTTGCCTTTGTATACTGCTCCGAAACTTTGAGCAGCATCACATAGTAGCCACATATTATTATTATATACTATTTCTGCTATAGAATCGTAATCAGCAGGTTGTCCAAACAAATCTACTGCTATAACCCCTGATAATGTTAAACCTAATTTTTGAGCAACATGCATACCTCTTTTTAGACTGTCTACATCTATATTAAAAGTGTCCGGCAAAACATCAACAAATATAGGTATAGCACCCAAATGCTTTACTACTTCAGCAGTAGCTGCAAAAGTAAAAGAAGGAACAAAAACAGCGCTTTGATGATTTACGTTTTTGTACATTAAAAATAACTTCAATGCATCAGTTCCATTGCCGCATGTAATAGCATATTTTGCACCACAAAATTCTTCTAAAGATTTTTCTAACTCTAAAACTTCTGGTCCTAAAATATATTTCCCATGTTTTAATACTTTAGTTATTGCTTGCTGCACATTTTTAAAAAGCCTTTCTTGTTGGCTTAATAAGTCAATAAATTTTGCTTGAGTCATTGCTATACTTTAACATCTTAAGGTTATCGTATTTTAACATTTTTATACTTCTATACAAGAAGATTAAGATGTATTTTTGTTACAGTTTATTACACATAGCTAATATTCAATCAAGAGCTATAAAATGTTTTTCTAGACTTTTATTAGTAAAACTAAAATATAAGTGTCTGCATAGTCTAGAAGTGAAAATTTTTATAATAAAATAAAAAGTAATCTATTTCTAGCTAGCTCAATATTCTATGAGTTTTGTATTTATAATGAGGATAGTTTTTTATATAATTTCTCTCTTAGGAGTAGTATCTACAATAGCTATTTATATGCTTGGTCATCATGCGATAGCTGAAACCATTTTTTATTTTTTAATAATTTATATTTTGGTAGGAATATATGATGTTATGCAAAAAGAGCATACTATCCTACGCTTATATCCCGTCATAGGACATTTACGATATATGCTTGAATTCATAAGGCCTGAAATACATCAATATTTTATTGCTGATGATAAAAGCGAAAGACCTTACAGCAGAGAAATGCGTAGTGTTATTTATCAAAGAGCAAAGAATACCATGGATACAGTTCCATTTGGTACAAAACATGATATTTATACAGAAGGTTATGAATTTTGTGAACATTCTATAAATGCTTGTCATTATCCCGAAGAAAATACAAGAATAATAATAGGAGGCCCTCAGTGTAAAAAACCTTATAACGCTTCAATCCTTAATATATCAGGGATGAGTTTTGGTGCTTTAAGCCCTAATGCAATAAGAGCACTAAATAAAGGGGCAAAATTAGGAAATTTTTACCATAATACTGGGGAAGGAGGAATTAGTAAATATCATCTGGAAGGCGGCGATTTATGCTGGCAAATTGGTACAGGTTATTTTGGATGCAGAAAAAGTAATGGCAGATTTGATCCTAAGATATTCAAAGAAAAAGCATCGATGGAATGTGTAAAAATGATAGAATTAAAAATATCACAGGGGGCAAAACCATCACACGGAGGCATATTACCAAAAGCTAAAATTACGAAGGAAATATCTGAATTTAGACTTGTTCCAATGGATAAAGATTGTGAATCACCTCCTAAACATAGTGAATTTGATTCGCCTGAGGGTCTAATGAATTTCATCCAAAATTTGAGAGAGTTATCTGGTAGTAAACCAGTAGGATTTAAGTTATGTATAGGTAAAAAAATAGAATTTATGGCTATTTGCAAGGCTATGTTAAAGACAAAAACTTTACCAGACTTCATTACTATTGATGGCGCAGAAGGTGGCACAGGTGCAGCACCTATTGAATTTACTAATAGGCTTGGAATGACTATTGCCGAAGCAATCATGTTTGTGAATAATTGTTTAGTAGGAATAAATGTGAGAGAAAAAATAAAAATTATTGCAAGCGGAAAAATAGCGACAGGTTTTCATTTGTTAAGTAACTTAGCACTAGGAGCTGACAGTTGTAATGTAGCTAGAGCAATGATGTTTGCTCTTGGTTGCATACAATCTTTACATTGTAATACGAATGCTTGCCCTACAGGGGTTGCGACACAAAGCAAATATCGATCCTGGGCATTAGATGTGAATGCTAAATATAAACGAGTTGCAAACTATCATAGAAATACTATAAAAAGCTTTCAAGAACTAGCTGGAGCAATGGGATGTAACTCCCAAGAGGATCTTATTCCAGACCTTATTTATCGCCGTAATGAAAAAAGAAAAAGTGTTTCTTATAGGCAAATGAATGTATTTTTAGAGCAAGGAGAATTATTGTCAGATAAAATACATCCAGAATTCGCAGAAGATTGGAAGAAAGCACAGGCAGAGAATTTTTAATAAATTTTATGCATAATTGCAGAACAAACAGTTAGAATGGTGCCGTCAGTGAGAATTGAACTCACGGCCCCTTCCTTACCAAGGAAGTGCTCTACCACTGAGCTATGACGGCATGTTGCTTTAATATATAAATTTTTTATATTTATAGTATAATATTTTGTATAATTATTGAAAAATAAAGTCAATCCATTATAAAATATACATGAAAAAAAATCATAACAATAATTCTTTAAAACAAGAGAAACGCCAACAGGTTTTAGCACAAGCATTGCGCCAAAATCTTGCAAGACGCAAGAAAAAACAATAATTCTTATTTATATATTATTAATATTATATTAATGTTAACTTTTTTATAGAGTTATATCATATGATTAGTTTAAACAAATCTTGTTCTGACGCAAATATTCTCCTTACTAAGTATAATATACCTCTAAAATATGTCTATGATCATGCTAAAGATATATTTACTACTATAAATGATAGCTTTTCGCAAACTAGAAAAGTACCAAAAATTTTAAACTATTTCTGGCTATCAAGTCACCTTTTAAATTATATTAATAATGATGACTTCCATATTTTATATAATAATATTTGTAAATTTGCCCAAGATCCAGAATGGGACTTTACATTGTGGGTAGACAATAGTTTTATTTATTATCAAAATGCTAACTTTCTATATTACGCTAAAGTAGGAGCTAATTTGCAATTTTTTTGTAATATTTATGATTATCGTAATCCTTTTTTACCATACTCATATAAAGCTGATCTACAAATAAAAAATATAAATGATGATTCTAATTTAAAATTATCAAAACAAGTTTATTCTTTAGCAGATAGTAAATATTTAGGTATTAGAGTTGATGCAGTAAAGTACGATGTAGCATACAATTATGGAGGGTTTATTGCTGACGTAGACTTAATGTGTACAGATGTTTACTATATCAATACTATAATTGATAAGTATAATTTTTTTGCTTCTTATGGAAATAACTTTTATACTTTTAACATTAATAACTTTGCGGTTACTCCTAAACATCCAGCTTTAAAATTTGTTAATTCTTATAATTTGCAGGAGTCAATAGATTATTACTCATATTTTTGCCAACACACAATTAATATTGTTGATAAAGTTGCATGCGTAACAAAATATACTACTGCTTCTATATTGGGATTAGAGTATATAAAATACAAGACTAGTCATAATGAAAGTCTTTTATCCGATCTAATATTACTTAATCATTCTATTGATAATGATGAGTGTGTTAAAGTACAAACAGAGTTTTATCACAATGATTCTGTTGAATATGAAGAAATTAACTTATTTTGTAACATTAATCAATTTTGGCAGGAAGAAATAATGTGTGGTATAGTCACATGTACTGACCAAATAGATCATGTTTCTTGGATAAGAAATGCATTTCCAGAATTTATAATTAATGTTCAATAGATAAACCGTATAATTTTATCTTAATTTAAGAGTAGAAAGTCCTAAAAGGGCAAAAATTGCAGCTATTATCCAAAAACGAATTACAACTTGTGTTTCACTCCACCCTTTTTTTTCAAAATGGTGGTGTATAGGCGCCATTAGAAAAAATCTCTTCCCTCCAGTAAGTTTAAAATAATAAACTTGTAAAATTACTGATAACGCTTCTAATACAAACAATCCTCCAGTGATAGCCAATACAAATTCATGTTTTGTGATAACTCCTATTGTCCCTATTGTACCCCCTAGAGCAAGACTACCTGTATCACCCATAAATATTTGAGCTGGCGGAGCATTGTACCATAAGAATCCTAAGCTTGCTCCTATTAGCGCTGAGCAAAACACAGTAAGTTCCCCTACTCCTGGTACATAATGTATCTGTAGATATGATGCAAAAATATAATTCCCTACCAAATAACAGATGATGGCAAATGTTGCAGCCACTAAAGTAATTGGAAGAATTGCCAGCCCATCAAGCCCATCTGTAAGATTAACTGCATTTGAAGAACCGACTATAACTATTACAACAAAAATAATATAAAAATATCCGAGATTAATAATGACATTTTTAAAAAATGGAATTGTGATATGACTATAATACTCTGGAGAACTATATTTTTGAATCGCAAAACAAGCAATAATACTTATTATAGTTTGAATTATTAGTTTTACTTTGCCTGAGATACCATGATGGTGATTATGAGTGACTTTTAAATAGTCATCTAAAAAACCTAACAAGCTCAGAGATATTGTAACAAATAGCACAATCCATACATACGGGCTCTGTAGATTAACCCATAGTAAGGAAGAAATAATTAAGGAGCATATAATAACAATGCCACCCATTGTTGGCGTTCCCTTTTTACTATCTAAATGTGTTTGTGGTCCATACTCTCTAATTGGTTGACCTTTAGGGTGTAATTTTTTAAATATATGAATAAATTTTGGACCTATAAGTAGAGCTACTATCAAAGCTGTAAACATGGCCATAGCACTTCTAAAAGTAATATAAGAAAAAAGATTCGCAAATGGAAAATCTGGATTTAAAGTAAAAAGGTAATAAATCATTTTTGTTTCTCTAAATAATTAACTAATTTGTGTATTTTGGTTCCTGAAGAACCTTTGATTAGTATGCAGTCTTTATTAAGTATAATGTTACTAATATTTTTTATTACTTCTTCATAGCTATTGAAATGAAATAGTCTTAAATTATCAGGTAAACCTTCAAATAAATGTTTCATTAAATTTCCAACAGTAATAACTTGATCAATATTACTATTTTGTATATCAGCCAGTAAGTTTTTGTGCATCTCTATTTCGTTAGCTCCTAACTCGTACATATCTGCAAGTATTGCTAGCTTTCTCTTTGCTTGTGATGTATCAATGTATTGTAGTGAATTTAGAGCAGCTTTAACAGAGTTTGGACTTGCATTATAGCTATCATCAATTAAGATGATAGCTTTCCCATCAAAAGTTATTTGAGTTACTTTCCCTCTACCCTTAATATTAGTAAAGTTCTCTATCCCTTTTAGAGCTTTTTCTATATCTAATCCTAGCAATTTTACAGTTGATAAAGCAACTAAGCTATTAATAATCTGATGTTCCCCATAAGCTTTAATCTTATAATTAACAACTTGTCCCATGACAAAAGCTGTAACACAGGTATGATCAACATTTCTTTCATGGTTTGTGAAGAAGCTATTGTTTGTATTACTATGACCAAAAGTATAAATACTTCTAATAGAGAGTGATTTTGCCTCATCTATTAGTAAATTGCAGAATTTATTATCACCATTTAACAAAACAATACCTTGCTCAGGAGGTAATCCTAAAAAAATTTCTGCTTTTGCTTTTGCAATATCTATAATTGAATCAAAATTTTCTAAATGTACTGCTGCAATATTAGTGATTATCGCTATATCCGGTTTTAGTATTTTTGTTAGCTGAGCTATTTCTCCAGAATGATTCATACCAAGTTCAAATATGCCATATTCTGCGTCTAAGGGCATGCTAGCTAAGCTAATAGGAAGACCCAAATTGTTATTGTAGTTTCCAGGATTACAGTATGCATCCCCAATAGCCGACAACGCCTTATGCAATGCTTCTTTCGTACTTGTTTTACCTATACTGCCTGTAATAGCAATAATTTTTGCATTAGTTCTTTTGCGATTAAATAAAGCCAGATCATTGAGAGCTTTAATACTACTTGCAACTAAAATTAGATTTTCTTTGACGCTTTTATCTATGTTCCTAGGTATATATTCTACTATCGCAGCATGCGCTCCACCATCAAAGGCTTGTTGAATATAATCATGACCATCTACATTTTGACCTTTAATAGATATAAATATATCTCCTTTTTTAATTTTTCTACTATCAATACATAATTGATCTGCTTCCCACTCTCCATATGTTTCACACAGAGTTACTTTCTTAATTATGCTGTTATTCCACAAAAATTTTCTTCCCATGTACAAATGTATTTATCTAGTAATTATAAAAATTAGTCTTTCTATATACTAATTATAATATAACATTAATTAATGTAATAGGAAGAATCGAAGTATTAGATGTATAAATTCATTCTAAATAAAACCAAGATCAATATTCTTACTTATTTAACTAATTTATTGAGCACAACTATTCAGTCTACTCCCAATGATAGAAACTCATATAATAATAGAGCTATCATAGAAGTAGCAGGAGAAGATTTGCAACAATCTTTAGAGGATATGCATAAAGCAATATCTCTAACTACTAAATATCATCATTTCTTGCATTATCAAAGCTCCGCATCCTATTATTTTCGTGCCTATTCTTATATTTTTTTACATCGATATAACCTTGCAAAAGAAGATTTATTAGCATCTATATTCCAGGATCATTTCAATGAGGAAGCAATTAAGTGTAAGCAGTTATTAGAAAAAAAATCAACTACCTTTAAAGATTTTAATTGGATATTTAGTAACAAAAATAACTGCTATTTACATAAGTTAATTACAGAATTTGGATACTCACAAATAACTGCATTACCTTATAGCATTAATAATGCTACATCTAACAAAGAAAAAATAGATATTTTTTTCTCACTAGGAAATTATAGAGCAACACTAAAATATATAAATAAGCTACTAGAAAATAAATGCAAAAATATATTTCTTTATTACATCAGAGGTATTATTTACTATAATCAAAAAAAATATCTGTCCTCTATAAAAGACTTAAAATTTTTTATCAAACATAATAGAAAAAACAAATACGCACTATATGATTTGGCTATGGCTTATTTAATGAACAGTCAATATCAAATGTCAGTTCGTTATAGTAATCAGGCTTTTAAAATAGATGCAGAATATAGTAATGCTTATCTTAGTGCTGGACTTGGATACTTCTTTCAAAAAAATTTTAAGAAGGCAGAGAAATTACTGAGCACTTCAGTGAAAATAATTTGTAAAAAACATAAAGAATACCATATTACTTCTTCGATGCAATTTTACAATAGGGGCTTTATATACTACAAATTATTTCAGTTTGACTTAGCAATTAATGACCTTACGAAAGCTTTAGATTTACACGACAAAAATATTGATGCGTTATTTTTAAGAGCTAAAATTTACATCGAACAAAACAACTTGACTAGCGCTTGGAAGGATTTAAGTACAATATTATCTTTTGATAACCATTTTGAAGCTACTAAGCTGATTAATAAAATAAAAGCACTATATGTAAAAATTGATAACTTAAATAATAATACTACCTAAACACTTCTAGATGAACTATTAGAAAGCAGTTCTTTCAAAAAATTATAACTCATCAAACTCGTGTTCTAGCATTCCTCCTTCTAATATATGTTGTTTTGCAACTTCACTGTCAGTAATAAAATGCATATTATGATCTAACGCATAATGCGCAGTATAGTAATGTCCGTGATAATATTTACAATAATCACGTGATAATTCACAATTTTGCCCCTCTTCTAATGGATAAAAAATCTTTATTGGATCAGGCTTTGTCTTAATTTTATCTAGATCAATAGTAAAGCTTCCATCTTCAAAAAATCTATAGCTAGTTATTTCATGAGCACGTTTGTATTTAGCATCAAGATACTTTGGTGCAATACTAAAATGGCAATTCTCTATATCACAGTTTTCTTTATAAGGTAATTGTATTAAATTAGCAGTAATTATGCTATTTTTACAAACAAAACTTGGTGCTTTGTAAAAAATAGCGTTACCACCAACTATAATTTCAGAGTCAATAAAATACGTACTCGCACCTAGGCTTAAATCTTCGCGTATTTGAAAAGACGCACCTTTGAAATAGTGATTAGGCATTACATATATATTATGAATTGAATAAGAGATAAAAATATCATTATTTGAAGAACAATCAACCGTAAATTGATATAAATAAAAATTATTAAAAAGCAAATATAATAAATAATTATTATCTTTTGAAGTCTCTAAATTAATTAGTATAGTTATTAATAATAAATGTTAATAGGAGGAAAACATTATGAGTAAAAGTAAATGCATTATGCAAATACACGAACAAGCACTTACATCTGAATTAAAACAAGTTATATATGATGGTTTCAAAGAGCATGACATCTCTCTCTATGGCACGGTAGGAATAACAGAATCAATTAGCTTTTGCATTAAAGATATTCACGATAATGTGATCGCTGCCGTAGTAGTACATATGCTATGGGGAGCATTACATATTAAATATGTCTGGACTCATAAGAATCATAGAAACAAAGGATGTGCAACCACACTAATGCACCGAGTATTTGAATATGCTAAAGAAAAAGAGTGTCCTTTTGCTTTTATTGAAACGATGAGCTTTCAAGCTCCTGAGTTTTATAAAAAATTTGGTTTTGTACTAGAGTTAGAACGCAAGGGCTATGCTCACAACACTTCTTTTTGCTACCTAAGAAAAGATTTTAATGTACAAGCAAAGAATGGTTAACTTATTAGAAAATTTATGCATTCTGCAAAAAGTCAAATTCATTTTAACTTTTCCTCTAGTTTGTATATCCTAAGAATAATTCTGCACTTTTTGGCTCCCCGGGCCGGATTCGAACCAGCGACCAAATGGTTAACAGCCATTTGCTCTACCACTGAGCTACCGGGGAATTATTTAACATAAGATTACTTATAACAAATATAACTAATCTAATCTACTACTTTCAATAGCACTATGTGCTTTTTAGGAATAATATATAGAAATGTACTAGATCACAATATCAAAATAATTTTTGTTAAAATGCTTAGATTCATATGCATAGGAACTAATATCTTTGCAATATTATTTGTTGCACTAATATATTTATTAGTACCCAAATTAGTTATGTATGCTAAAGATAATAACAGTCGTTATTACGTATATCAAAAAGATAAGGAAATGAAATTATGTTTCGACCCTTTCTGTAAACGCATACAAGCAATTTATAATCCTAGCAAGGATCCAGATTATGTTTTGCATTATATAACGCAAATGACCATTGGTTATATTTATCCCAAAAATTTACAAAATATATTAGTTTTTGGTCTTGGAGGGGGAAGTATTGTAAAATACTCTTATAAGTATCTACATAGAATAAAATTAGATGTTGTTGAAATAGATGACAATATCTACGATATAGCCAAAAAATACTTTAACCTCATAGAAAGCGACGATATCAAGGTAACAATATCAGACGCATGCAAATTTTTTCAAAAAACTTCTAAAAAATACGACCTCATAATTATTGATATTTACTCTAACAGCTTTGACTCTCCTTTACCTAAGTGTGTTCAAGAGAGTAGTTTTTATAACAACGTTAAAAATAACTTGAATAAAGATGGAGCAATAGTACTAAATGTTGCTTACCCATCAAAACTACAAACTATTTCTTCAATAGTAAAACAAAATTTCCTCCATTCTGATTATTATCAATCAAAATATAATACTATCATTATTGCTTATAACGGAATTTACAAAAATATAAAAATGCTAAAAGAAAAAGCTAATTTCATGCAGGAAAAATATCAATTTCCTCATAATTTAAAAAACTTGCTCAATTATAAAATATCTCCTACTAACCCGATTTTAAAATCATCATAAATTTGAAATTTCCTTTGGTCAGCTTATTTATTATAGTTTTGTTATATGTTTTTACAGTTTCTGTATACTGTATCCGTCATATTTATAGCCAAATTGTAGTAACTAAGATATAATAGCCCTTCAAAAAAACATTTTCTCAAGATATGCATCTTACTTTATTTCGTTACTTAGTTAAACATTTTTTAAAATCTATATTAATAACTTTTTTAGTCATCATTATAGCCATATCAATAGCAGATTTTTTAGAGTTACTTAGAAGATCTTCTAATGCAACAAATATAGATTTGACATTATTAGTAATGATAATATTATTAAAATTACCTTTTTTTATACAAGAAACATATCCTTTTATAATATTCATAGCAGCAATATATTCTTTTTTTCAATTATCAAAAAACAATGAATACATAATGATGAAAGCCAGTGGTTTTTCCATATGGCAATTTATATTTCCCTATATTTTAATAGGACTAGTTTTTAGCATAATTGTCGTAACTATTTTGAATCCTATATCAGCAAAATTCTTATTACAGGAAAAAAAGAATAAAGTTAAATTATTGAGCAATAATAAAGAAAATACCTTCACTTTATTAGATTCTGGCTTATGGTTTGTTGATAGAACTGCAGATGAAAATGTCAACATAATAATACATGCTAACAAACTTCTTATTACAGAAAATGAAACTAAATTAATAGAGACTTCCTTTACATATATTGATAAAAAATATAGTTTCATAAAACAAATAAAAGCAAAAGAAGCATTTTTAATCTTAGAAAATTGGATCTTACATGATGTGACAGAGTATCTACCAAAACAAAAAAATAATCATTACAATGAATATAAAATTTTTACAGCAACCACACCTCAAGAATTGCATAATAGTTTCATAAAACCTAAATATATTTCAGTTTGGGATTTACCTTATTTTATTTCTGTACTGCAGCAGAGTGGCCATTCTGCTAAAGAATACATTATTGTATTTTATAAAATACTAATTAAACCTTTTGTTACGATTACATTGTTATTTATAGCAGCTATTTTTTGCCTTAAGTCTTTTCGGATATTTAAACCAACTTATTTAATAATATCTAGCTTATTAGGAGCTTTTTTTACGTATTGTATTATAGAATTAACTCTTGTAACAACAATTAATAGCAGTATTTCACCAATATCAGTAGCTACATTATTAGTACTTTTTACAAACATCATAGCAATAACCTCTTTAAAGTACTCAGAAAAATAATTTCTACTACTACATATTTAGCTCCAAGGCCTTTTATGACTATAGTTAATAGAATATTGATAATCAATTTTAGGGAGAAGATAAATAAAATAAGAGCCCTTTTGTTCTAGGTCATTTTTATCAATTTCTATAAATTTTGTTCCTTGAGCAATTCTAAAATTAGTTAACAACATTCCTTTTTTTCCTTGATCTTCAAATGACAATTGTAAGCTATTTCCTAAATAATTTATACTATGATTTGTTCCCGGTTTAACTCTTTTTATAGATTGAACACCTGATATATTAAACCACAATTCTTTGTGCCAATGTGATAAATAATTTTTACCCCCAATTTGAATTAAATTTTTATTATGCTTAATTAAAACAGTTTGATATTTTGCATCAATAATAATAGCTGGAAAAGCAGTATAACATAGAGCAATAATTGAAATTATTATCGGTATAATACCAAAAAATCTCCATTTAGCTTGCCACAAACATAACCATAAAAACCCTATTACAAATAACGATAAAATCGCAAAACTAATTGTAGGAAAATGTATAAAAGACAAAGGTAAATTACTAATATAATCTGCTATTTTCAACATATTACTAATTCCAAATTCTAATAAAAATAAGCTTATTTTATGCAAACCTAAGGGTAATAAAAAAACAGTTAGCAAAATCGATGGCATGATAATAAAAGATACTATTGGAGCTGCAAGTAAATTTGCTATCATAGAATAATTAGAATAATTACCAAAATGATAAACGACAAATATTGCAGTAGCTGATCCTGCAATAAGCGATGCAAGTCCTACACCAAAGAAATATATTTGAATTCTTTTTATGAAATTAGTATTTTTATTAGAATACAGGTGTTTAGCAAGAAATTCATAAGATACAACTAAAGCTAATACCGAAGAAAAAGACATTTGAAAACTAGGATGAAAAATAGATTCAGGATTAAATAATAATATTATTAAAGCTGCAAAACATACCGATCTTTTAGCATCTTCTGTTTTATCTATAATTACTGCAAATATGACAAAAGATATCATAATAAAAGCTCTTATAGCTGCTATCTGCATCCCAGAAATTAATAAGTACGAAAAAGTTATAAACAGAGAAATCCAGGCTGCAATTTTTTTTACATTATATTTCTGAGCAAAAAATACAAAATTGCTTAGTATATATCTTACTAAAATAAAGCAAAGCATAGATAGCATGGATAAATGCATACCTGATACCGATAAAATATGTGTTAACCCTGATTGCCTCATACTTTCTAGAGTTTTTTTATCAATAGCTTTTTGTTCTCCAATAATCAGTGCAATTGCTATCGCTGCGGTCTTATTTTCCTCGTTATAGAGGTACGAAAAAATTTTCCATCTTAGTAACTCTAATTTTTCAAAAAGAGTAAAGTTGTCTGCCTTTTTTAAGATAATTATTTTAGACATCGTATAGCCACTAGCGCCAATTCCTGCAAAATAAGCATGCCTTCGGAAATCGTATTTTCCTGGAAATAATGGATTTGAAACTGGTTTAATCGAAGCAAATAATCCAATGTAATCGCCTATATTGCAATCTGTATTAGTTTTAGCAGTTATTTGAATTTTTTTTAAACTAGTTTTTATTAACTGCTGATGAGAGTAAATTTTAATGTTTTTTAATATTAATCTTTTGCCACTCTCTAGAGGATAAACTTGATCTACTGTTCCCTTAATCCATACACTATTGATGCTGTTTTTTAACATTGGAGTACTTATAATGTGAGTTTTACAATAAGATACCAATACTCCTATGATAAAAGAGAAAAAAAACAGAGATATAATAAAAAATTTACTTTTTGTGGCTAAGCGTATTGCAAGGATTGTGATAACAAAAACTAGAACAGATACAAGCAATAATAATTTTAAACTAGGTTCGTTAGCTAAGCAAAAATAATATGCACATCCGAAGGCATAAAATGCTATCACCCAAAGAATAATATTATGATAATCTTCATATAAACAGTTTTTTAACCAATTGCCTAAACGCACAAACCTCCCTCTTAACAATTACCTCCAGATAACTTACATCAAATTAGGCGTTAATAGTTTTTTTTCTTATAGTTTCTGACTTTAGTTGTCCACAAGCTGCTAAGATATCTTGCCCTCTCGGTTTTCTTATAGGTGCATAATGCCCAGCTTTAGTTAGTATACTTGCAAATCTCTCAATATTATCTAGTGATGTTGAAGTAAAATCACTACCTTGCCAAGAATTAAAAGGAATTAAATTCACTATTGAAGGAATACCATGGATTAGCTTAATAAGCTTTTTAGCATGGATTATAGAATCATTTACTCCTTTTAACATTACATACTCAAAAGTAATTCTTTTTGAATTGCTCATTTTTTGATAACTCTTACACAAAGGAATTAGCTCTTCTATTGGATATTTTTTATTAAGAGGAACCAATTTATTCCGCAACTCATTAGTAGGAGCGTGAAGAGATACCGCTAGATTAACTCTAAGTTCACGAGCACATTGCTCAATTTTAGGTACTACTCCAGAAGTAGATAAAATTATTTTTCTACGAGATATAGCAATGCCTTCTTCGTCCATTATTATTTTCAGTGCTTTAGCAACATTATCATAGTTATATAGAGGTTCTCCCATGCCCATCATTACTATATTAGAAATGTGCCGATTGCCTTCAACTACACCCCATTCATTAAAATAATCTCGAGCAACCATTACTTGTTGCACTATTTCACCAGCAGAAAGATTACGTACTAAAAGCTGAGTTCCAGTATGGCAAAACTTACAAGTTAAAGTACATCCAACCTGCGATGATACACATAAAGTTCCTCTGTTTGTTTCGGGAATATAAACTGTTTCCACCTCATTGCAGTCATCAAATTTTAATAACCATTTAATAGTACCATCAGAAGACTTCTGCATTTTACTTATTTGTGGACGGTTAATTACAAAGTATTTAGAAAGCTTCTCTCTATTTTCAAAAGAAATATTAGTCATATTTTGAAAATTAGTTTTGCCATAATGATATAGCCATAACCAAATTTGTTTAGCATGGAATGCGCGTATATCCAGTGCTGAAACACGGTCTATTAATTCTTGCTTTGAGAGACCAATGATTTTTATAGGTAACATTTAGAAATTCACAATAGAATTGAAGTTTGCTCTGGCAGCTCTAGATAAATTTTTATTAAACTTATTTGGGAAAGAATCTTATAACAATAACTTGCCATATGTCAAGATTATATTCAATTACAGCACAAAAAACAATCCACTATTTAACTATTAGAGAGAAATTATTTTTTTTTAGGAGGGATGTCATGAGGCTTTTCGCTTTCATCGCTCTCTGGAATTTCTTCTTGATCAGGAATATCCTCTTCATTTTCATCTGACTTATCTTTTTTATCAACAATATCTTCTTCCTCCCACTCTGCTTCTGAGTACTCATCATCCTCAGTATCTTCTTCTTTTTCAGGTATATCTTCTGAATCATCCGAAATATCTTTTTCATCATCAGGCTGTTGATCCTCTTCTAACTCTTCATTTTCATCAAGAAAATCCTCTTCTTCGCTGAATTCTTCCTCATCAAAATCTTCATCAGTTTCTTCGCCTTCTGCTTCTTGCTGTGCTGCCCCTAACGCATAAACGCACAAATCTTCAAAGGATACTCCATTTTTATCTGATAACTCCTTAAGCCTAGAAAGGCTATCCATCACTTCTTGTGGGATAGTCCCTCCCCTCTCTTTTGATAACCAATCTGCTTGAAAGTGCAAAGGATGATGGTCATCTTTTGGTGCACCTACGTAAATTGTAAAAGGAGATTTCGTACCACCAAAATCACAAGGAACACTGAATTTTTTCATGTTTCACGCTATTACTCTATTGTTATTATTCTTATAATATATTATCATACAGTGGTAAATTATACATTAACTTTGTGTCTTATTCCTCAGATATTTCTGATAACTATAGAATAAGAAGAAAAAGAAATAATTCTTTGAAGCTATGGTGGTCTTCTTTGGATCGCTTTTCTGTCAGCATTATACTAATAATTTCTGCATTTAGCTTAGTTATGGTTACTACTGCAAGTCCTGCAGTTGCCTATCGCATCGGTGTTGAGCCATTGTATTTTATGAAAAGACAGATTGTATATATAATTTTTGGCTTAACAACCATGTCATATATATCTAGCTTATCTGTAAACACCGTAAAAAGACTTGCCATAATAGGGTTTTTTGTATCACTTGCTGCTCTTGTTATAGTTCTATTTTTTGGCTATGAAGTTAAAGGCGCTAAAAGATGGCTTAGTGTTCTTGGTTTATCACTGCAACCTTCAGAATTTATGAAACCTTTTTTTACCATATTCACAGCATGGATAATGTCAATTAAATATGATGAAGTGAATTTTCCGGCGTTTAAGATATCTTTAGCATTATATTTAGTTGTTGCAGCCTTACTACTAATGCAACCAGATTTAGGTATGATTATATCTATCTCAATAGTATGGGTAGCACAGCTTTTTATAGCAGGGTTATCTCTGGTATGGTTTTTTGCCATTACTGTTTTTAGTATAGCTAGTATGATATGTGCTTATATATTTTTGCCTCATGTTAAAAATAGATTAGATAGCTTTTTGAATCCTGAAAATTTTGAGAATTATCAGATTAAAAAGTCAATAGAAGCCTTTAAACATGGTGGATTTTATGGAACTGGACCAGGAGAAGGAACTGTCAAACAATATCTTCCTGATTCTCATGCTGATTTTATTTTCTCAGTAATGGGAGAAGAAATGGGTTTTATTGTATGTACTTTTTTATTAGTTATGTTTGCATTACTTATAGTTAGAGGCTTATACATAGTGACTTTTGGATCTAATAATTTTAATATTTTGGCAGTATCTGGCATATTATTACAAATTGGACTACAATCAATGCTAAATATGGGAATGGCTTTACATTTGCTACCTACAAAAGGCGTAACTTTGCCTATTATAAGCTATGGAGGATCTTCTGCCTTAGCTACATTTATTGCGCTGGGAATGATACTTGCTTTTACAAGAAAAAGATATGATGTTATAATTTTACCTACTAGAAATTATCGAATGGATGTTCGTTAGCTCCTTATTTTTTAACTATTTTAGTTATCATTGTGTCTAAATTTATAATTGCAACTGGAGGAACCGGTGGTCATATTTTTCCTTCTATGTCATTGTTAGAAAAACTACAGCTTAGAAAACATAACGTCTTGATTATTGCTGATCAAAGATTTTTACAATTTAAAAATCAAATTCCTAAAAATGCAAAATATAAAATAATTCAAACCAGCTCTTTTTCTGGAAATATTTTTTTTAGAATACAATCTGCATTTAAAATATTTATTGGAGTAATACAAGCATTAGTTATTATTTACCGATACAAACCTAAAATGGTATTGAGTTTTGGAGGCTATATTTCTTTCCCCACTATGATTGCTGCATTAATACTACGTATTCCACTATTAATACATGAACAAAATTCAGTAATAGGAAAAGCTAACAGAATACTAATAAAAAAAGCATCTTTAGTGTCTATAGCTTTTAAAAACACCAAAGGTTTAAAGAATGTTATTAGGGATAAAATATGTTTTACAGGCAATCCTGTAAGTCAAAGCCTAATTAAACTAAGAAAAGAAAAATATCCTATTATTACTAGTAGTAGTACAATCAAATTACTTGTGTTGGGAGGCAGCCAAGGAGCAAGAATCCTAAGCAATGTAGTTCCAGACGCTATTGTTACTCTTGATAGTAACTTAAAAAACCGCCTTGAGATCTTTCAGCAATGTCGCAAAGAAGACCTACAAAAAGTGAAGAATAAATATGATAAAAATGGGATAAAATCACAAACAGCAGTTTTTTTTGATGATATACCTAAAAAACTTGCCATGAGTAACTTTGTAATTTGTAGATCTGGAGCTGCAACTATATCTGAACTTACAGCTAGTGGTAGACCAGCTATTCTTATTCCTTTAAAAATTGCCGCAGATAATCATCAATACTTTAATGCTAGGTCTTTAAGTGATAAAAATGCCGCATGGATTATAGAAGAAAAAGATTTCAATTCCTCCAATCTTGCAGCTCTTATAAAAGCACTGTTGCAGGACCCAAACTTACTTCGTGATGCTGCGACAAATATGCGCTCTCAATTTATTGATTTTAGCGATCAATTATTAGAAAGAATAGAAGAATTTTGAACTAATATTTGCTAACTTGCTTTTCTTAAATATAATAAATAATATTAAGATTTATAGCATTACTGAAAAATAAATTCATGATTAAATATTTTAAATTAATTTACATCATTATGTTACTATGTTCTTTGCTAGGGTGTAATCACTCTTATAGCATAGGTGGTGAAGGTAGCTATCGTGGCAAAAGAAGATTACCACAAGAAAATAGTCGCTATCTTCAAAATAATACTCCTGCTTCAGATCAAGTTTATAAAGCAAAAGATATATCAGAAAATAAAGATTATAGATTTCATACTAGAAGTGATTATACGAGCGAGTATAGCAATTTACCAGAACCAAAAATTGTATATTTACAACACGATGAAAAAGATAATCCTTATGACAAAAAAAAGAGAATTGCTAAAAAACCTATTTACAAAACACCTACTAAAGCTTACCAAAATAAAAATAGAGTTATAGAAATCAAGCCTAAGAAAACTAATGTTAAATCTACTACTTCACTAAAGTTAACAAACAGAACAGAATTAACAGAGATGCCTAAAAAAAGTTTATCTGAAGAAAAACATAAAAAATTGATTGAAGAAAAAGATGAAGAAACAAAATTAATAACAAAGCGAGCAAAAAAACTAAAACCAATTACTATTCAAGATTCGCAACCAAGAATTTCTTTAACAACAAAAAAATTAAAACCTAAGTCAGAAGAAAATTTACAATCACCTACACAATTACAATACTCACCAGATAATAATACAAAATCAAAAGATATAGACAAAAAATTACAAGATCTTTTAGATGAATATGATCGTTCACAACAGCAAAATCAACAGTTAAAAAAAGAAAGTAAAAAGGTTAATCCAAAAAATCAAAATAATGTTGTATCCTCAACAAATAACAACTCTATTGAAACTTATGATATAGAAAATAAGCCTATTCCATTGCCATTTGAATAAAAATCATATAATAACTTAATAAGTAACAGACTAGGTAAGAAATCATGGTTCTTGAAAAAGAAGCGCAGGCTCTTGATAATATCGGAAATAATTTAGCTATAGAAGCTGTAAGAGTTACAGAAGCAGCTGCTATTGCTACATACAACTTTATAGGCAGAGGTAATGATCATGCTGCAGATCAAGCAGCAGTAACTGCCATGCGCGCAGCCCTCCATAAAATGAACATAGATGGAACAATAGTTATTGGAGAAGGGGAAAGAGATAATGCACCGATGCTTTATGTAGGCGAAAAAGTTGGTACTGGCTACGGGCCTAAAATTGATATTGCTCTAGATCCTCTTGAAGGCACTACAATTTGTGCAACAGGCGAACCTAATTCAATGTCTGTAATTGCAATGTCTGAAGGGAAAGGATTACTTAATGCACCTGATGTATATATGGAAAAAATAGCCATTGGCATATCACATAAAGAACAAATTATAGACTTAGACAACTCTCCTAAGCAAAATTTGATAAATTTAGCAAAAATAAAAAAATGCCAAATTAGTGATTTAAATGTTATAGTTTTGGATCGTCCTAGACACCAAGAACTAATTGCAAAATTACGTGAAACAGGTGTTAGAATTAGATTAATAAAAGATGGTGATATTGCAGCAGTAATTGCAACTGTGCATAAAAGTATTCCTGCTGACATGTATATAGGCATAGGTGGCGCACCTGAAGGTGTGCTTGCTGCAGCTGCTCTTTCTACTATTGGTGGACAAATGATGGGTAGACTAATTTTTAGAACTGACAAAGAAAAAGAGAGAGCAAGAAGCATGGGAATAGAAGATATAAATTATAAATACACTGTAACAGATATGGCAAAAGGTGATAATGTAATGTTTGCTGCAACAGGGGTAACCTCTGGTGCGGTTTTAAAAGGTGTAAGCTTTTCAGCTAATGGCAATATTTTTACAAATTCTATTGCTATGAGCTCGAGACATAAAACAGTACGTTATATCGATACTGAACATCTGCAAAACTTATAGCTGCCTGAATTTAATAAAATGCACTTAGAAAAAAGTGATACTACTACTTATGTATCAGTAAAAAAACAAAAGTGGAAAAAAGCAAATTCTGATTATTCTTCAGCAAATATAATCAAGCAAAAACTTGAAATTCCTTTTGAAGTTGCTGAAATTCTTTCACGGAAAAAAATCAGCGATCAAGAACTAATACATTATTTGGATCCTAAAATAAAGTATTTTCTAAGTAATATCTCACTAATAAAAGATCTTGATACAGCTGCAAATTTAGTCATCAACTCAATAAAAAATAAGGAAAAAATAACAATTTTTGGTGATTATGATGTAGATGGTGCAACTTCTTCAGCTCTTATCAAAAAATTTTTAGCATCTACTTTAAAATACAATGCAGATATTTATATACCAGACCGTATTACAGAAGGATATGGACTTAGTACTAATACTTTAACAGACCTTTATAATAAAGGTTCCCAACTAATTATTACTGTTGACTGTGGAAGTAGTGACTACGAAGTAATAAAAGAAAGCAAAAAATTAGGTTTAAAAATTGTAGTAATCGACCATCATATATGTAAAAAACTACCAGATGCTAATGCTGTTGTAAATCCTAATAGAAGTGATGATAGTTCTGGTTACAACGATTTAGCAGCAGTAGGAGTTTCATTTATATTTGTTATTAGATTATATCAATCATTAACGAAAGAAGGCCTATGTACACAAGATAGCTTTGACTTACTATCATTGCTAGACTTAGTAGCATTAGGCACCATTTGCGATATGGTACCACTAAGAGGCATTAACCGAGCTCTAGTTAATCAAGGGCTTAAAATAATGAGAACACATACTAACCCTGGCATTAAAGCTTTACTAGATATTTCTCAAAAAAATTCTCTTATTTCTGCATACCATCTTGGTTTTATTATCGGGCCAAGAATTAATGCTGGAGGTAGAATTGGTCAATCAAATTTAGGTTCTCAGCTTTTGTCTACTAATGATCATGAAGAGGCTTTAGCCATAGCTAAAAAGTTAGACTCATATAATGAAGAGCGTAAAGCAATAGAGATGCAAATTTTTGAGGATGCAATGAGCGAAGCACAAAACGTTAATGCTAGCTCTCCAATAATATGTATCGGAAATAACAATTGGCATCAAGGTGTAATAGGTATTGTTGCTGGTAAACTTAAAGAAATTTTTAACAAACCAATTGCCGTTATCTCTTTTGATGATAATAATTTAGGTAAAGCTTCGTGCCGTTCAATAGAGGGTATCGATTTTGGCAGTACTCTAATAGAAGCAAAAACAGCTGGCTTAGTACTGGAAGGAGGAGGACATGCTATGGCAGCAGGCTTTACCGTTATGAAAGATAAATTAAAAGACCTAAATAATTTTTTTATTAAGTCATTCCAAGAGAAATACAATCTTATTTTGCAACATAGAATGTATTATTTTGACTCTCATCTATCAATTTCTTCTTTAAACGTTGAGTTTATCAAAGAAATCAATAAATTAGGTCCTTTTGGTAGTAATAATATACAACCCCGATTTATGTTAAATAATGTTTCAGTCATACATTCAAATATTGTTAAAGGAGGGCACATTAGTTGTATTATCACTGAGATAGGAAAAAGAACTAATATAACTATTCAAGCTATAGCATTTCGTGCTGCACACAATATTTTAGGAGAAATATTACTAGCAAAAAAGTATAATCTAAATCTCTTGGTCACCCTAAACATCAATTATTGGCAAAATAAAGAAAATCCACAAGTAATAATCAGCGATATTTTTCTTAACAATTGACTTAGTCTTATACAAGTATCAAAATTAATTTTGATACTACATTCAGACAAAGGCTAACTATTATGATAGGACAATCTATTTTAGAATCTAAAGCTGGGGGGATATCATTAGGAGACTCAAAAGATACTGATAACTTTAAATATTTTACTTATCTTGAATATCCTAGATTTTCCCGCCAGCATAATAGTTTGTTATCTAATTTACTAACTGAGAAAATTTTCAATCACCTAATCCACAAAAAAACTTCTAATAACTATAGCTTTTCTAATGCTATACAATCAGGAGTAGAATGCCCAGAAATTAAAATAGGAATTAGCGCAGGAGATAAAGAATCCTACACATTATTTAAAGATATAATGACTTTAGTTATTAGAGCACGACATCAGTTTGATCCCAGTTTACATAATCACGTAAGTGAAGTTAATCCTAAAAAAATAGATATTTCTCCTCTAAAACGATTTGATTATAATAAATACATTCAATCTACAAGAATAAGAGCTGTAAGAAATATTTCTGGATTTGCTCTACCACCTGGCTTACATAGAGAAGAAAGAAAAGAGCTAGAAAACCATCTAATAGGTATATTTAATAAATTATCTAAAAAACTAGGAGGTTCGTACCGTAGTATTAAAGATATTTCAGTTGAAGAACAAAATGAATTAAGAAATGCAGGATTATTATTCCAAATTCCTGGTCGATTTTCTTCAATATTTAATTCCGGCTCTGCTAGAGAATGGCCTGAAGCACGAGGTATCTTTATAAGCAAAAATAAAGAATGTGTGTGTTGGTGCAATGAAGAAGATCATCTTACCATTATATCCATGAAAAACAATGCTGATATAGAATCAGTATTTAAAAATTTTATAATGTTAGATGAGATGACTAGAGATAAAATTGAATGTGTAGGGAACAAAATTATGCATAGTTCTAATTTAGGTTTTATCACCTCTTGCCCATCAAATTTAGGCACAGGATTGCGCGTAAGTATAAAAATTAAATTGAATAAACTAATACAAAATAAAGATTTACTTTATGGTATATGTAGAGAAAAAAAGCTTGATTTACGTGGCTTTTATGGTGAATCTAGCTTAGTATCTGGCTATATTTTTGATATTTCTAATAGCATAAGAATAGGATTTACTGAAACAGAGCTAGTTCAACAGTTAATTAATGGTATAGCTGCAATAATATCACTTGAAGAGCAATTATAGATTGTTTCTCAATTTTGATTACAAAGAATAAAATCTGATACTAAAAAAATAGAACCAGTAATTAATATCCTTATTTTTTCATTCAAATTTATCTCCTTATTCAAGATATATCGTATAGCATCGTCAACCTTATTACACATAGAAACAGTAAAGCTAAGCTTTGTTTGTTTCAATATCTGTAACATTTCTAGAGCTTGATAATTAAAAGGTTCGCTATCTATAGATACACATATTACTTCACTTACTAAAAATTCAAATTTTTTTGCAAACTCATATATATTTCTATTTTTAGTCATTCCAACAATGCAATAAGTTTTTACTTTTTCTTGGTCTCTTAACCAACTAGCTATAGCCTGTGCCCCAGCGTTATTATGCGCAGAATCCACTAATAACTCCCAGTTTTTTGGTAATAATTGATTTATTTTTCCTTTGCTTACACATTGTAATCTGCCTTCCCATTTAGTATTTGTAATACCCTGCTTTATATGACAAGAATCAAGAATTTTAAGAACTTTAATATTGTATAAATTATTTACTACAGCTATAGCTGTAGCAGCATTAATATATTGATGATATCCTAATAAAGAAGGACGCGGAGTAACAATATTTAAAGTATCAGATTTGTAATGCAACAAATCATTAACAATGCTCACTCCAAAATCATATTCAAATCTAATAAGCTTTACTTGTTTAGTTTTAGCTGTACACTCTATAACGTCATGTACTTCTGGAGTTTGTAGGCTAACTACACAAGGAACATGAGACTTTATTATTCCTGATTTTTCAAGAGCAATTTCTTCTAAACTATTACCTAAAATATCCATATGATCATATGATATAGGTGTAATAACAGACATAATTGGGTTTTTAATAACATTCGTTGCATCTAATCTACCACCTATACCTACCTCAAGTAATGTAAAGTCAGCATTGATCCTTGAAAAAGCTAAAAAAGCAACAGTAGTAGCCACTTCGAAAAAGGAAGGCTCTAGACTATGTTTTTCTGATGCAATTCTACATTCTTCAACAAGAGTATAGAGATAATCATCTGTGATCTCTGATCCAGCTAATACAATCCTTTCGTTAAATCTTTTTAGATGAGGAGAAGTAAAAACATGTGTTTTCAAACCACAACATTCTAAAATTGATCTTATAAAAGCAATAGTTGATCCCTTACCATTTGTCCCAGCAACATGAATAACAGGTGGAATACGTAACTGTGGATTATCAAGAATATTCAGTAAAAGTTCAATCCTTGATAAATCATATTTTATTGATCTACTCTCCTTTACAGGAGGCCAATGAGGTAAAAACACCATAAAATCACCATAAAGTTTTTGCCAATTTTAATACTTTGGAAGTATCTTTAAAGTTATGTACTCTAATATAGTCAACTTTTTTCTGAGCAAGGTACATTGTTAGCGCATTAGTCTCTACATCTCTATTTTTTGCTTCAGACTCACCAAATTGGGCCAAAAATGATTTACGAGAATAACCAAGCATAATTTTTATTTTACTATGATAAAGCTTTTCTATATTTTTGACTATTATAATAGATTGTTGAGCATTTAGTCCAAAGCCTATTCCTGGATCAAAAATTAAGTTTTTTCCCTGGAATCCAAAAATTTTTAATTTTACTATTTTATTTTTCAACCAAGTGTTCATGTACTCTATAACGTTGATATTTGGCGCTAAAAAATGACACTTCTTAACAGGAATAGATAAACTATGCATCACTATAGCTTGCTTATTATTATCTAATACTAATTCTTGTATTTTATAATTTTCTAATCCAGTAACATCATTAATTATATCGATGTAATTAATAAAATTTTTTATTGTTTCATAATTACGACTATCTAAGCTTATTTTAATATTTTTATCTTTCACTAAATTATAAACAGCTGGTATAATTCTAGTTAATCTATTTATTTCTTCTCGTACAGAAATAACTGTAGCATTAGGCCTAGTAGACTCTGCCCCTATATCAATTACATCAACATTATATTTTACCATTTCGTGTACAGCCTCTAGAGCTTTATGGTATGATAAATGCTTTCCTCCATCAGAAAAAGAATCAGGCGTGACGTTAAGTATTGCTGCTATTTTTGGTGCTTTCATTATTAAATATCATTTTTTCTATATATGATAGAGATTTTTGATAAAATACTCCTTGAGAAGGATATTTCCAATCTGGGGCAATTTCAGTTAGTAAGCTAATCACAAACTTTCTTTTTAGTAGTTCCAAGTGTGGAACCGTAAGATCCGCACTGCTAAAATGTAAATCAGAATATAATAATATATCTATATCGATTATTCTAGGAGCCCACATTGGTCCATTTTGTCTCCCTAAAACTTGTTCTATGAATTTCACTTCTTCAAATAAATCATGCAAAGAAAAGATAGTATCACCAACTATGACACAATTTATAAAATCTTTATCCCACTCTCTAGGAGCATTTTTCGGTAGCAACGCCTTATTGTAAAGTAAAGAGGAAGTTTTGACGTTACAAAGAATATTATTTGATAAAATTATATTTATAGCTTTTTCTATATTTTTCCGTTTATTTTTTAAATTTGATCCTAATCCTAAAGCAATCTTATTCATGATATACAGAAGCTTTATCAAACAAACTAAAGAAATTTAGTGTAGTAGTTCTTGCTATTTCCTCTATTTTTTTATTAAATAACTCTGCTAAACATCTCACAACATATATTGTAAATGCAGGTTCATTTGTTTTCCCACGCATAGGTTCTGGAGCCAAATAGGGAGAATCTGTTTCTACTAATAGCTTATCTAGAGGTAAATTTTTTACAATATCTCTAAGATTTTGTGCATTTTTAAATGTTATAATGCCAGAAATAGAAATGTACAAACCTAAATCAAGCGCTTTATAAGCCAATTCTTTTGAAGAACTAAAACTATGTATTAATCCCTTAAAAGATCCTTTTAGCATTTCATTATTTAGAATTTTTATCATATCGTTATCAGAGCTTCTATTATGAATAATAATTGGTAGAGATGTTTCACGTGAAACATTTATATGATTGATAAAAGAATCATGCTGTAACTGACGCTGAAAATTTTCTCGATAGTAATCAAGGCCTGTCTCACCTATTCCGATAACTTTTGGATGTTTTGTAAAATTTTTTAAAGTTTCAGTATCCACAATTCCTTCGTTTTCAACCTCATTGGGATGCACTCCAATAGAACAAAACACATTATGGTTTTTTTCTACAATATCTTGAATAACACTAAACTCAGAAATTTTTGTACAAATAGTTTGCATTAACTTAACATTTTCTACATCAGCATGCTTTATAATTTCTGGCAACTGTGCCTGTAAGGAATTAAAATTAAGATGACAGTGGGAATCTACTATAAACATGCTATACCTCTAATTCTATTTTTTGGAAAACAGCGACAGGCTTTTCTATTTTTTTTTGTGATTTTAAAGCAAATTCCTTTGATAAACAATTGAAATTTCTATAATTAGTGGGAACTCCTATCTGATCTAAAAGCTTATGTGCTGAATCAGGAATAAATGGAATTAATAGCAATAATGCATATCTGATAGCTTCTAGAGATACAAATAAAATTTTTTGCATTTTCTGAAAATCTTTTTTATACAACTCCCAAGGAGCATGTTTAGCAATATACGCATTAATTGAATCGATAAAATCAAAAATTACTTCGAGTACTTTATTAAACTCATAATTTTTGAATAACACTTTTATTTTACCCAATAATTTCATAGCATTTTGCAAAATATCTTCTTCAGCATATAAATGTTCCAGTTGTTGCTTAAGAAATAAAGGAACATTACCGTCACAATTTTTATAAACCATCGACAAACTACGTTGCACCAAGTTCCCCAACTTATTAGCTAATTCACTATTAGCACGACTTACAAAGGATTGGTAAGTAAAATTACCGTCGTTACCAAATGAAATATCTCTTAATAAGTAATACCTTGTTTGGTCAAGTCCATATTGGCTTATTAAATCCCTAGGATCTATAACATTACCAAGAGACTTAGATATCTTTTCTCCTTCATTTAACCACCACCCATGACTAACTATTTGCTTTGGCATTTCCAATCCTAAAGACATTAGAAATGCTGGCCAATATATTGCGTGAAACTTAGTAATATCCTTCCCTACTAAGTGTATAGCAGGCCAAAATTCAGATAATTCATGCTTGTTATCTGGATATCCTAAAACGGTTAAATAATTAGATAGAGCATCAAGCCATACATACATTACATGCTTACTGTCACCAGGTACAGGAATTCCCCAATCAAAACTAGTACGCGAAATTGATAAGTCACGCAAACCCGATGCAACAAATTTTTTTATTTCCGTAAAACGGCTTTTAGGTACTACAAAATTAGGATTTTTGTCATAAAATTCTAATAGCTTATCCTGCCATTTAGAAAGCTTAAAAAAATAACTTTCTTCTGAAATCCAAGTTACCTCAGCCCCTGTAGGTGCTTTTCCATTAATAAGCTCTTTTTCTGAATAAAATGATTCATCTCGAATTGAGTACCAACCTGAGTATTTACCTAAGTAAATATCGCCTTTTTCATATAAATTCTTCCATAACGATACTACGCCTTTTTTATGACGCTTTTCTGTAGTTCGAATAAAATCGTCATTATTAATATTCATTATTTGGAAAAGGCTTCGAAATTTCTCAGACATTTCATCAACAAATTTTTGAGGAGTAATATCTAACCGGTTTGCAACATCTGCAATTTTTTGCCCATGCTCGTCTGTCCCTGTTACAAATTTTACTTTATATCCTTCAAGCCTTTTAAATCTTGCAATTACATCACCCAGCAAAGTAGTGTATGCAGTTCCTATGTGAGGATTAGCATTTACATAATAAATCGGAGTTGTTATATATATTGCGCTACTCATTTAAAAGCTAATTTATAAAAGATTAATAATATTGTATTAACTAAGCTTAAATTAGAATAGTCTGCGTAGTAAAGCAATTTATTAATTTGCTCAAATAACTCTAATTTTGTCTCAATATTTTTTATCATATGAGTCTGTGTAAATAATTCTTGTTCAGTAATTTTCAATTGTACATTATCTATTTTGATAGTTTTATTAGAAGAATAAGTTACAAATTGTTTTAAAAAATATATTATCAAGATTTTGAAAACTTTCCACTGTTTTGCAGTATTACCAGTACTGAAGTTATTATCTATAAATTCATATAAAGACTCTATATTGTATCTAAGTGACTTCATTACTGTCATAATTTGTTGGTACAACATAATAGCTCGATTTTCTAGTAAGTAAGATGCAACAATAGGAGAGTTGTCAGCAAAATCTAAGCAGAGAGAGATATTATGCTGATTTTCATTAGGAAATCTCTTTTGCACTAATAGATATGATATAGCATAGCTTGGTTGCGCAAATCTTATATTAACACACCTAGACCTGATAGTTTTTGCTACAAAAGAAATGTTATTCGATATAAGCATAACGTAACAATTATCAGATAATTCTTCTAATATTTTGAGTAGTGCATTAGAAGAAAAAGAATTAAGATCGTCAATAATATTAACTACTATTATTTTATATCGACCAAAGGCAGTCTTAGACGAAAATTCTTCAATATTTTTAATATCTTGTACAGAAATATCTTTTTGTATTGTATCAATCCATAATAAATCTTGATTATAGTGATGAGAAGTTCTCAAGATTGACTTAACAAGATTATCAACTATTATCGCCTTGCCCAAACCTTTGGCCCCAGATAATAAGAAAGCATTTGAAGTGAACTTATTTTGGAAAATATCTTGTAAATCTTGTACAGTCTCCTCTAAACTGCATATTGTATAAAGCATTATAGACTTTAATTAGTTATTATTTAATAGGCTAGTATATGGACAAAACCGTTATTGATCAAATATTTCAAAGATTTTCTAAACAAAATCCCACTCCAAAAACAGAACTGAACTACACAAACCACTACACTTTACTGGTAGCAGTAATGCTTTCTGCACAAACAACCGATATAGGAGTAAATAAAGCAACAAAAATATTGTTTAAACTAATACAAACACCAGAAGATATGGTAAAACTAGGAGAAGATAAGTTAAGAAAACATATAAAAACTATAGGTCTCTGTAATACAAAAAGTAAGAATATTATAAATACTAGTAAAATTCTAATAGAAAACTATAATTCACAAATTCCAAGTACATTAGAAGATTTGATACATTTACCTGGAATAGGAACAAAAACAGCCAGAGTTATATTAAATACTGCGTTCAATCAGCCTGAGATAGCTGTAGATACACACGTTTTGAGGACCTCAACACGTATAGGAATAAGTAATAAAAAGAGTACAGCTTCTGTAGAAAGAGATTTGAATCAGATAATTCCCACACCATGGAAAAAACACGCACATCATTGGCTAGTATTACACGGAAGATACATATGCAAAGCAAGATCTCCCCTTTGTAATAAGTGTTTTATATCTGATTTATGTGATTACTTTCAAAATCATCGGAAAAAAAATATTCCCTAATATCAATTTGTATTAATTGACTCTTGAGATTTACTTTCTCTAGATCTTGGATTAAGCTCTGCAGATACTGGACTGGTTGGAGTATCATAAACCATAGTTTGAGGCGTAGCTTCTATTGCTTTTTTACTTTTGATCACTCTAATTATAGAATAAACAGCAAAGCATGACACCACACAAGCAAAAGATACGAATAATCCCTGATTCTTAAATGATTTCATAAAATATGCAATTGTTGTCGGACCAATTACTGACCCTATACCATACGCAAGTAGCATTCCTTGAGTTGCCTCAACTATATGATTTGGCTTCACATAATCACAAGCATGAGTCATTGATATAGGATACATTGAAAAAAGCAGCCCTCCAAAAATAAATGTAATTACACCAAAAATCATTAACTGGCGTTCAAAAAACTGCATGAACAGTATCATAAAAATACAAGACACAAAAGAAACTACACAAAGACCTATTAGCACTAACCTACGATCAATTATGTCTGATAAATGCCCAAATGGGTATTGCAGTATTACTCCTCCAAAAATAGTAAGAGACATAAGTATCGCTACATCATTTATATTAAACCCCATGTTCCTAAAATATACAGGTAAAAGACCGTATATAGAAGCAAGTAATACACCAGACAATACGCATCCTATTACTCCTGTTGGTGATATTCTATATAATTCTTTAAAGTTTAGCGCCTGAGGTTCCTCTATTTGAGGAGCGCTGCTTATCATAATAGAAATTGGTACTATTGCAGTCATTGTTAAAATAGTGGCAATACAAAAAGGCATAATGGTGCTATACTCTGAAACATTCAGAAATAACTGCCCGCCAGCTTGTCCCCCATATAGTATTATCATATATAATGCCAAATATTTTCCCCTAGTTTTATTTGTACTCATATTAAGCATCCAGCTTTCAATGGTAATATAAAGACCTGCTAAACTATATCCTCCTATAAATCTAGTTACCATCCACAACGAAACATTCTGTTTCATTCCAGTAATAATAGTAGAAATTGCTAAAACCGCAGCAAAAGCAGCAAAAGCTCTTATATGTCCTATTCTAGTGATAACAGTTGATAAGTTAAACGAACCTATGAACATTCCCAAATAAAAGACTGACGTGATAATACCTATAACAACATCTAGATCCCCTTCTGCTTTAAGCCTTAGAGGAATTAGAGTATTGTATAAACCATTACCTAGCATGAGAAAAGCAGTGCTAAATAATGGAATAACAGCAGGCAAAGTGATTTTAAAAAAAGCCATAAATTCTTTTTAATTAGTGAAAATATAAAGTTATTAACTGCTTAAACTAAGTATTACCGCATACATAAAACTTGTCAATCTTCTATATTAATAGTTTTCCACCTACCATTACTATATCTATTAATAAATAATAACGTTGGAATAATTTTATATATAGAAATTATAAACCACAATGAAGAAGGTGTAACATCAAAATATTGCGCCATAACATATACTGGTATTAATAATAGACAAAAAATACTAGCAGCATACACTATCATTAAAAACTTTGTATCTCCTGCTGCTGTCAAAACTCCCGTATAGCTCCAAAATAATCCATCTACTATAAAAAATACCCATACATATTTTAGAGCATTTTCCGATTCAGCAATAATGTAATCAAAATTGCTACTATCTTTTATAAATAAACTTACTGTATGGTTAGAAAACAGTATCAAAGGAAAAAATAGAAATATTATAATGCTACTATACAGTAATAAAGAAGAATTCATTAGTTTATTTAGATATTTTAATTTTTTTATTCCTATTATATTTGAAGCAATTGCTGTTATTCCTTTTTGTAGTCCATCGATAAAAAAATTAAAAAAAAGAAATATAGTCAAAGCTATAGTGTGCACAGTAAGAAATTCAGTTTTTAAATGAGCAAGAACTAGAAGCATTACAGACCAAGCACTTATATCTAGAGCTATACCCACAGCACTAGGAGTACCTAGCCTTAGGCATTTTATAAATAATTTTTTATCAAAAATAATATGACGAGTATTATATACATCATCATTACTCTTTTTTAAAAAAGCAAATAGTAAGATTATCACCTGCACTAAATTTGATATGATTGTTGCATATGCAGCTCCATTAATACCCATAGGTTTTATAAATCCCTCAACTCCTAAAACAAATATCCAATCCAAAACGATATTTATTATATTTGCTATAATAACAGTAAAAGTTACTATACGCATTTGACCTCTACCAACATAAAAAGAGGCTAAAGCTGCTGTCATTGCCAAAAAAGGAGCAGTAGCAATTAATAGCTTATAAAAGCCAATACCTTCTTCCCAAAATTGTCGAGGTAAAATACTTTTACCTGTATATAATGCGATTGGTACTGTGAATACAAATAATGCTATAGAAAACCATAACATTTGCCAGACAGGCAATGCGACTTTATGGTATTTTTTTGCTCCGTTATACTGCCCCACAAATACCTCAGAAATATAGGCAATTTTTACGCCTACAAATTGAATAGCAGCATAAATATTGCCTACTACTGTGGCTATATTCATTGCTTCCAATGAATAACGAGAAAGTATCAACCGATCACAAAGCAGCATTAAAGTAGTAGAAAAAACAGTCATCATCAAAGGAAAAGAGATACTGAGCAGCTGTCTTACACTAGCAATTTTATATTTTGACTCTAGAAACATCCAATTACCTATACTCAATCGATCTTTAAGTAATTTTTAAGAATTATTATGTAAAGTATAAATAGGATTTAGGTATAGCACTACTATCGTATTATGTTCAAGTTAATAAAAAAATTTCTACGAAGATCTGACAGCTTTAGAAAGCAATACTTCATGAACGATGTATATCACGATAGAGTAGTATCTACAATCAAATATCAAGGGAGACTGACAACTAGATACATATTTATGATGATGGTATCTACAGGTATTGCTACTATTGGTTTGATTATAAATTCAGCAGTTATAGTAATTGGTGCAATGCTTATTTCACCATTAATGAGCCCTATTATGCTATTTGGTTTTTCACTTTGTACGGTCGATTATAATCAGTTAAAGATAAGCGTAAAGGCAATAATTTGTGGTTTATTAATCGCAATATCTGTATCCGCTATATTAACTAAAATATCACCAATTCACCAAATTACAGATCAAATCATGTCTCGTACTAATCCTAGCTTATACGATTTACTAATAGCAATTTTCTCTGGTTTAGCTGGAGTTTATACTATCATCACTAGAAAAGGAGAGGAAATAATAGGAGTAGCTTTAGCAACTTCAATTTTGCCACCTTTATCTGTTGTTGGCTTTGGAATTGCGATAGGCGATTTTAACATTGCAGAAGGAGCTGCTTTTTTGTTCATTACTAATTTACTTGCCATAGCTGTTTCTACTACTATTTTGGCAAAATGGTATGGGTTTGGATTTCATAATAGTACTGCACAAACATTCTGGCAGGTTTTTATGACTCTAGCAATTTTTATCACACTCTCTATTCCCTTAGGGATTACTTTAAACAAAATTGCCTCACAAACTCAAGATCGTAATATAATTCAGTCTACAATAAACAAGTATTTTATAAAAAATAAAGATCTAAATTTTATTCGAGTGCTATTTACTAATGATAAAGGAATTAATATTAGAGCGGTAGTATTTACTGATGCGTATAACAATGTAGCAAGAGATGAAATATTACATAGTTTAGGACAAAAAATAAAACAAAAAATTACCCTAAGATTAGAACAAGTTATATACGAGCAAGGATTGCATCCAGAAGCAACGCAATATCCCCTTTCAGAAAAACAAATGGAATCTAAGTTACAGGATGAAATCCTATTCCCTGTACACAATATTAGTATAAATCATATTACAAAAATTGTCTATATTTACCCTGCTCATTCTAAAAATCTTGATGTAATATTTTTATATGAAAATGAGCAAAATATTGCCTATAAATTTCCTGGTTGGAAAATAAAAATATACCCTCATGTTATTCAAATTCCATCTCTTTATTTTATGGTTGACCAAATTAACTTAACACAGCAGGAAGAGAGAAAATTACAAATTATAGAATGGATGCTAAAGAGATGGGAAACATATGATGTAGAGGTAGTAGGTTTTGCCGACAAACATGAGCAAGTTGCCGAGCATAACCAAGACTCTATTGTATGGAAACGTATTAATTATATAATAAAAAAATTAAAAACTGCATCTATATCAGCAAAGCCCGTTATAGCTTATGACAAGGAGTCTGTAGAATCAAAATATGGGATTGCTAACTCGCAAAAAATCCAAATTAGACCTCAAGGTAAAATTTCTGACTTGTATGGGTTACAAAATTCTTCATCTCCATAAAAGCCTCAAGGGGATGTCTGTATACACTGGATTAAATCGCTAATATTTAATATCATGGGAAAACATACTTCAGAGATATATGATACTGAATTTAAAGTATTCATAACAATATTTTCAAATTTTGCTATAACACCAGCATTTTCTAAGGCTTTATACAAACGCCATACTACCACTACAGAAAAAATAGCCAACAAAAAATACCAGTGTTTGAGAAAACCAAATATTGTCATTACATAATCTGTAAACTTTGCTCCTGTTAACTTACCAACCAATTTTGTTAGAGCGTCCTTAGCTGATTTTGGAACAATAACATTGTAAGCCCATAAAACGAAAGAACCAAGATGATGGAAAAATCCGTATAAAAATTTTTTTAAGTAATTAAGTATAGAAAAGAACATAACAATAATTATATTTTCGATATTATATAGCTACAAGCATAAATTGATATTGGAGTAATAATCAAACTTAATGCAAAAATTATTTGCAAATCTGTCATAAAATTTTTTTGGCTATCATTGAAAAGAGCAAAATTATTTAATACTGAAGAACCATATAACAACAGCATACTTAATAAGGGTACAGCTATTAAAAAACTAATTAAATCAGCTTTTTTCAAATTAATTGTAAGAGCGCTAACAAAAGCAGTAATGCTAGTTACCATCAATGATAGTGGAATAAAAAATAAAAAAATCAAATAAATATGTTTGGCGCTTATATCATACGAAATAATGCAATATAAAATATTAATAGCTACAGTCACAGTAAGCATTATCCAGTAAGAAACTATTTTTGCAGTTATCAGTGTCATCGTAGAAATTCCTGATATAAGCATCTGCACTAATGAAGAGTCATGGAAATCATCGTAAAATATATAAGAAGATGAAAAAATTGCAGTTATAGTATATGAAAGTAATAATAAAACTGGCATATCAATCTTATTATTAAATACAGAACTTATATATAAAGTGAATGAAATTAAAAAAAATAAGCTCAAGATGTTATAAAAATAACCCTGCTTAAATAAAGCGAGATGTAATTCTCTACCTACTATAAGTAACCATGCTTTCATCTTGAAAATCCCTTAGATTAATATAGTTAGCAAAAGGTATAGAGTTGAAACTATGAGACGCAATTAACACTATCCCCCCTTCTTGTGTTTTTATTTTTACCAAGTTTAAAAAACGATCTTTTGCCTCATGGTCAAGATTTACTTCTGGTTCATCGAGAAGCCATAAATGAGTATTAGTAATCATAAGTTTTGCCAATTCTACTCTTCTTTGCCAACCAGCAGATAAATTTCCTATTTCTACATCAAGAATATTACCCAACTGAAAATACGCAATCGCAGGAGCTAATAACTGCTTTATACCTCTTAATTTACACCAAAATTTTAAATTATCTATAACAGACAAAGAAAGTTTCAAAGCATTTTTATGCCCTATATACGAAATATTGCTTTGAAAAGCATGTATATCGCGCCATATGTTGATACTATTCCAGCTTATATTACTTTTATTTCTATTTAATCTTCCTGTAATTATTTTTAACAAACAAGTTTTCCCACTACCATTTGGTCCTTGTATAATTAGTAAACTTCCTGGTAAAATAGTAAAGCTACATCCTGTAAAAATAGTTTGTTCATTGTTTTTTAGAAATAAATTTTGACAAGTGAGCACAGCTTTAAAATATGTAAGTAATTAGTGTTTAAGAATTATATTTTAATATTTTACAAATAAACTGCAATGGAGATTTTATGGATAAAAGTCAATATTTTGGTGCTATATTAGAAACTAGTCATGGAAAATACCAATATTTTAGCTTAAAAAAAGCCGAAACAACGATAAGTGACAACATAGCAAAATTACCTTTCACTTTAAAAATTTTATTAGAAAACTTACTTAGATACCAAGATAATAAAACCATAACTCTGGATGATATAAAAAAATTAGCAACTTGGTCCAAAACAAACAGTTCTAATTCAGAAATACTCTACAGGCCAGCACGAGTATTAATGCAGGATTTTACAGGAGTACCTGCAATAGTAGATTTGGCAGCAATGAGAGAAGCAATAAAAAAATTAGGTGGAAATCCAGAAAAAATCAACCCTTTATCTGCCGTTGATTTAGTAATAGATCATTCAGTGCAAGTTGACAGTTATGGTAATAACAAATCTTTTCAGCAAAATGTCTCTATGGAATTCAAACGAAATAAAGAGCGTTATCAGTTTCTAAAATGGGGACAGAAAGCCTTTACTAACTTTAGAGTCGTACCTCCAGGAACAGGAATATGTCATCAAGTAAATCTAGAATTTTTAAGCCACGTCATATGCTCGAAAAAAGAGAAAAACACTAAAGTAGCATATCCCGACACCTTAGTTGGTACTGATAGTCACACGACTATGATCAATGGTTTAGCAGTATTAGGCTGGGGAGTTGGAGGCATTGAAGCAGAGGCAGCAATGCTCGGCCAACCAATCTCAATGCTTATACCTGAAGTTATAGGCTTTAAATTGCATGGTTATCTTAAAGAAGGAGTAACCGCTACTGATTTAGTATTAACTGTTACCCATTTATTACGTCAAAAAGGGGTAGTAGGAAAATTTGTAGAATTTTATGGAGATGGGCTAGAGTCTTTATCTCTTGCTGACAGAGCAACTATTGCTAACATGGCACCTGAATACGGAGCAACATGTGGTTTTTTCCCTGTAGATCAAGAGACAATAAATTATTTAAAACTTACAGGACGTAGCAGAGAAAATATTGAACTTGTAGAAAAATATACTAAGGCTCAAGGATTATGGAGAGATAATAAGTCACAAGATCCAGTGTTTACAGATACTATCAAATTGGATTTAGCTCAAGTAGAGCCTTGCCTAGCTGGACCAAAAAGACCTCAAGATCAAATCATGCTTTCATTGGCAAAAAAGTCATTTGCAAAAGACCTAAAGAAAGTTTTTGCTTCACAAGAAGGAGTAGATAAGAAGCATAAAGTAAAAAATAGCAACTATAAAATAGGAAATGGAGATATAGTAATTGCAGCCATTACCAGCTGTACCAACACCTCAAATCCCGTTGTCATGCTAGCTGCAGGATTAATAGCTCAAAAAGCAATAGAAAAGGGGATGAGCGTCAAACCTTGGGTTAAAACTTCTTTAGCACCTGGATCAAAAGTAGTATCGGAGTATTTAGAAAAAACAGAATTGCAAAAGCCTCTAGATAAACTAGGATTTAATCTAGTAGGTTATGGTTGCACTACTTGTATCGGTAATTCTGGCCCGCTAGACAAAAATATTGCTGATACCATCACCAAAAACAATCTGGTAGTTGCATCTGTACTATCTGGAAACAGAAATTTTGAAGGGAGAATACACCCACTAACAAAAGCTAACTATCTTGCCTCACCTCCTTTAGTAGTACTTTATGCTTTAGCTGGAAGCATCAATACAGACTTAACAAAAGAGCCAATTGGACAAGATAAAAACGGTCAAGATGTATTTCTAAAAGATTTATGGCCTACAAATGACAAAATTAAAGAATACATAAGCAGCTTTATTACACCAGAAATATTTAAAAAAAAGTATCAAGATGTATTTTCTGGTGAACAAATGTGGCAAAAAATGAAAGTAGTAAACAATAAAACTTACAAATGGGATAAAAAAAGCACTTACATTAATAAGCCTCCATACTTTGTTGGTATGAAAACACAATACAGCAAAATTGAAGATATAAACGCAGCAAATATTATTGCTATGTTTGGAGACAGCATAACTACAGATCATATTTCTCCTGCAGGAGTAATTGCACTCAATACTCCTGCAGCAAAATATTTAGAATCTCAAGGAATAGATTCTATAAATTTTAATTCATATGGATCAAGACGCGGGAATCACGAAGTAATGATAAGAGGAACGTTTGCTAATACAAGAATTAAGAATGAAATCACCCCAGATATCGAAGGAGGCATTACTATTCATTATCCTACAAACAAGCAGATGAGCATTTATGATGCAGCTATAAAATACTATGCAAAAAATATCCCTCTTGTTGTTATTGCTGGTAAAGAATATGGCACTGGTTCTTCTCGAGACTGGGCTGCAAAAGGAACAAAATTACTTGGCATAAGAGCAGTTATTGCAGAAAGCTTTGAACGTATCCACAGATCTAATTTGATAGGTATGGGGGTAATACCTTTTGTCTTTAAAGATACCGATAGAAAAAAGCTAAAATTACAAGGAAATGAAATTATAAATATAACAGGACTATCTCAATTACAGCCCAATAAAGGCATAAATTGCAATATTAAATATCAGCATGGGAATGAAAAAAATATCCAAATTATACCTATGATTTATACACTGAATGAGCTTTATCAAATAGAAAATGGTGGCATCTTACATATGGTAATACGAGATTTAGTATCTACACACTAGCTTCTAGATAATTGGTTTCGAGAATGGCATTCTGTCAGACTTTATAGCCTATGTATAAATGAAACATATAATAAAATTATTATACCACTTATTAGTATAATCTTGCAGATAAACTTTGTTGTGATTATCATATAAGTGTAATGTTGCATAATATAATGAAAAAATTTACAATTTTAATTATTATAAGCTGGATATGTTTTTCGATATCAGCATGCACATCCAAGCCACGTATCGTAAAAAGTCCGTGCGTTGCTAATCACCTTGGTAATAATTTTATCCCCTGTGTTCGTAGACCTGCTAACAAATGGTTAGCTTAACAACTAAATCCATTACTTGCTTAATAGCTGTAATATTTTATCTAGCTCTCCTAGAGATTTATAAGCTATAGAAATGCTCCCTGTGTTTTCGTCTTTTTGTTTAATGTTAACTGTTGAGTGTAGTTTCTTACTAAGCAAATCTTCAATAGCCTTGATATCGTCATTAAAATTATTGCCCGTAGCAATGCTTAATAAAGAAGTTTTATTCTTATCTTTTGTGCTTACTAAATTTTCTACCTGTCTTACGCTTAACCCTTGCTTTACTATTCGATCTGCAATCATTTCAGCATTAGGGCTGCCAATAAGAGCTCTTGCATGCCCCATTGAGATCATATTGCATGCCAACAATTCTAGTACTTTCTCTGGAAGAGCAAGCAATCGTATTATATTAGTAATATGACTCCTACTTTTCCCAGTAATTTCACTAATTTCGTTGTAATTGTAAGAATGTTTATTAAGTAAGCTTTTATAAGCACTTGCTTCTTCAATTATATTTAAATCTTGCCTTTGAATATTCTCAATTAAAGCAACCTCAAAAGCCATTATATCTTCCATATCTTTGATAAGCACTGGTACCGTTGCTAATTTTGCAAATTGTGCAGCACGATACCTCCTTTCTCCTGCAATAATTTCAAATTTATTTTGCTCTTTTCTTCTTACTAATATTGGAGAGATAATGCCTTTTTGTTTTATTGATAGTGCCAATTCTTGCAACGATTCCGCATCAAAACTTTTCCTTGGTTGTTCACTATTTATTAAGATATCATTTATAGGAACTTCTATTACATCATAGCGCGAATTATTTTCACTGACTTCTGACTTAATATCAACAATTCCCATTAACGCTGACAATCCTCTGCCTAAGTTACTCTTTTCGCTTGCTTTCATGACACACCTCTGTAAATTTTCTCTCTTTGTAAAAATTCTCTGGACATTTCGATGTAAGCCAATGATCCCGAGCAGCTAATATCATAAGCTAGAATAGGTTTCCCATGGGATGGAGCTTCTGATAACCTAACATTCCGAGGAATGTTAGTATTATAAACCAAATCTCCTAAACATTGCCTAACATCTTGCTCTACTAATTCTGTTAAATTATTACGTTTATCATACATAGTTAATACTATACCGTTAATTATTAATTGACTATTCAGATTTTTCTTCACCAAGTTAAATACTTCTATTAAATGCTTTAACCCTTCTAACGCAAAAAACTCACACTGCAAAGGAATTAAAATTTCTGAAGACGCTGCTAATGCATTAATCGTTAGCACTCCTAAGGAAGGAGGACAATCAACAACTATATAGTCATACTTTGAGTTAATACTTGATATCTTTTTTTTTAGAATAAATCTAAAGTTATCATCTATGTTGCTTAATTCAATTTCTGTCGCAGCAAGAGACATGCTCGCAGGAATAATGCTTAAATTAGGTATTATTGTCTTTTCTATTGCATCAGTAACGTTTGATTTACCTAATAAAACCGTATATATATTATGTTCACTATTATCTTTCGGTATACTGAAGCTAGTGCTTGTATTTCCCTGCGGATCAAGGTCTATAATTAAGATTTTTTTACCAGTAGCAGCAAGCGCTGTAGATAAATTTATAGCAGTAGTTGTTTTTCCTACTCCACCTTTTTGATTTGCTACCGCAATAACTTTAGCCATGATTAGTTATCTGATCAATTATTAGTATTGCTGATTCTTCACAAGTTTCACTGGGATGAACCTGCAAATTAAACCTCCAATTATTAGCCAGTGCCTCTTCTATTTCATTCTTGTAATTAGCTCCCCTTAATAACAATAATTTTGCCTTGTATCCAGCACTAATCTCAAAAATTTTTACTAACGAAGCAAAAGCTCTACATGTTATTGTATCAACATTATTATCTTTTGTCTCTTCTATTGTACAGTTTTTTATAATAGCACAACTATTTGTTGCAAGCTTCACCTGTCGCAAAAAAGCACATTTTTTACTATTTTTTTCAACTAAAATAACTTTATTTTCTCCAGCTATAGATATGACCATACCAGGAAAGCCAGCTCCTGTACCAAAGTCCATAATTATCTCTTGTTTTTTTATAAACTTCATTAACTGCAAGGAATCTTTTATATGCCTATCCCATATTATATCTTCCGTAGATTTCCCAATAAAATTTATCTTATCATTCCATTTTAAAAGAAGCTTAACATACAAACTTAACCTTAGAAATGTTTCACGTGAAACAGCCGACAACAATCTTTTTTCTCTACACACTTTCACTAATAACCAGACTCTTTTTTAGATATATGAGAACAGCAGTAACAGACGCAGGAGTTATACCAGGTATTCTAGATAATTCCCCAACATTCTTAGGTTTGAATTTTTTAATTTTTTCAAGAGACTCCACAGATAAACTTCCTATTTTATTATAGTCTATATTAGGTGGCAGTTTTTTCGTTTCATATTTTTTAAATAAACTCATATCACTTTGTTGACGATATAAGTATTTATGATACTTGGATTCAGCATAGATATAATCACCCATAGGCCAGTCAAAACAAATAACCTCTGGCATCAATGTTTGAATGTGCTCATTTGTAATATGAGGATAAGACATTATTTCAAAAACACTTCTTTTTTTCCCATCTTGGTTTATTTTTATTCCCAAATTTAGTAAAAAATTAGGAGAAAAGGTTTTTGCTTTCAGCGAAAGCATAGTTTTTTCTACAGCAGCAAGCTTAGCACTTAGGCTCCTAAACCTATTTAGCGATACGCATCCCGTCTCGTACCCCAGCTTAGTTAGCCTAATATCAGCATTATCAGCCCTAAGTGAAATTCTATATTCGGCCCGAGAAGTAAACATCCGGTATGGCTCAGAAGTGCCCTTCATAACCAAATCATCGATCATAACACCAATATATGCCTCCGACCTATCAATTACTAATTCCTTTCCCCTTAGGGAAAGAGCAGCATTTATCCCTGCTACTAATCCTTGCCCCGCTGCTTCTTCATACCCCGTAGTACCATTAATCTGCCCAGCTAAAAATAATCCTCTAATTTTTTTTGTTTCAAGCGTATGATACAGCTCTCTTGGATCTACAAAATCATACTCTATAGCATAGCCCGGCTGAGTAATGATGGCATTTTCTAAGCCAGGAATTAAACTAAGAAGCTTCTTTTGCACCTCCTCTGGCAGCGAAGTAGATATTCCATTGGGATAAACTATATCACTGTTTAATCCCTCTGGCTCCAGAAAAATCTGATGACTATCTTTATCAACGAATCTGGTGATTTTCGTTTCAATATCAGGGCAATATCTCGGCCCCAAAGACTTTATGTTGCCAGAAAACATAGCAGATTTATCAATATTATCTTTTATAACTTTGTGAACCTCTGAATTAGTTCGTGTGATATGACATTTTATTTGCGGCAATGTTATTTTATCAGTCATATAAGAAAATGGCTTTGGCTCTTCATCTCCACATTGCTCCTCTAAACCATCATAACAAATTGAGTCCTTGTGTATCCTAGGAGGCGTTCCAGTTTTTAGTCTACCCATTAACAAGCCAAAACTATTAATAGAACGAGCCAAATGAACAGAAGGGAGCTCTCCAACTCTTCCCGCACTTATTTGCTTTTTCCCTATGTGAATAACTCCATTTAAAAAAGTTCCTGTAGTCAAAACCACTTTTTTTGCTTTTAGTTCGCCATTTTTTTGAGAAACCACACCTACGATTTCATCATTAGACAACTTTAATTCTATTATTATATCTTCTATGACAACTAAATTTTCTTGTGCTCGAAGCAAGTTTTGTACAGCTTTTTTATAAAGCTGTCGATCAGCTTGGGCTCTAAGCCCCCACACTGCTGGTCCCTTGCTATAATTTAATACTTTGTAGTGAATACCAGCATTATCGATAGCTCGCCCCATAATGCCGTCTAATGCATCTATTTCCCTTACTATCGTCCCCTTAGCTATGCCTCCTATAGCTGGATTGCATGACATCTCACCTAAATTACTCTCTTGTAGAGTCACCAATGCTGTACGAGCTCCAATTCTTGCTGATGCTGCAGCAGCTTCACAGCCAGCATGCCCTCCTCCTATTACTATTACATCAAAAGAAAATTTCATAGCTATCTTTTATTAAAAATCTCAATACAATGGAGCAACCTTGATAGACTATCTTGTAAATCATCATCTCTAATCCCAGACAACCTTTTGTCTTTCTTAGGATTTATTTTTTTTTGTAAAAACGATTGCTCTAGTAAATGCGTTTTTTCATTCCCATTATTACAAAAATGCAATTTAATATCATCCACAACCTGTTTTCCTGCAAAAAAAGCTATTCGTTCAATAAAGTGTTTTTTCATATAATGCATTTCAGCTCCAATAGCACTGTTATATACCATAATAGACAAAACCTTTTTTCCTCCACAAGACCTAACCTTCCGTGGAACAGAATAACTCATTAAATCTTCTCCAACAATTTTTTCCCAATTTAAAACTATTTGTGCAAAATCACATTTATCTTCATTGTTTAGAAGAGGAAAGACAATTTTTTTTACATGTGAATATATCTGTGCCATATGTTTTTAAATTAATAACATTGTAATATACTAAAAAAATTTGCTAATAGTAATAAAAAATAATATAATTCACAAAAAATTACTACCATGTTTAGCGATATAACAGCAACAGCAATACGCAAAACCCACAAACAATATCTAATTAGTGCTGAAAAAGTAAGTCTTGACGAGCAACAAAAAGATATTTGGTACTATATTAGATCAAATCATATATACAATTATTTGTTGTGGGAAGAAGAAGATCAAGCCAGACGCACAAATGTCTCTGATAGCTGCATAGCAAAAAATAAACGATCCATTGATAAATACAATCAACAGCGTAATGATTTTATAGAGAAAATAGATGAAATGATACTCTCAAGAGTTCCCAAAGAAAATTTTAATTTAAAAGGAATATGGATTAACAGCGAGACTGTTGGCTCTATAATCGACCGCATGTCAATAAATAGTCTTAAATGCTTTCATATGGAAAAGCAAAAAGAAAGAAAAGAAGCTAGCGAAGAACATGTAAATTTATGTGCTCAAAAGCTTAGTCAGCTTTTATCGCAAGGAATTTATTTAGCTACAAGCCTTGATCTGCTGTTAAAAAATATTGAAGAGAAAAAAGCTATATTCAAAGCTTATTATCAATTCAAAATGTATAATGATAAAACTCTAAATCCTTACCTATACAGTGAAAAATAATCACAGTAATATACTACTCATCAAACACAGTAGCTTAGGAGACTGGATAAAAGCCACGGGATTGTTTGCATTTATTAAAGAAAAATTTAAAAATTCGAATATTATTTTAATTACTTCAGCTCCTTATACTCAATTAGCTTACTCAAGTGGATATTTCAACGAAGTATGGGTTGATTCCAGAGAACCTCTAGGATCTTGGAGAATTTTAAAAAAAATAAATAGCTATAACTACTCACATGTTTTTGATTTACAATCATCTTGTAGAACTAAAATATATAAACCATTTATTAGTTGTCAAAATAAATATTGGCGACTAAAAAGAAGGGAAAACGCACACGATATAGACCAGTTTTTTGATATAACAAAAGCCTTTGGTGCTATAACCCCTCCCAAGCCAGCCGTAGGATGGCTTACAACAAGCATTTCTCATCTAAATTTACCACAGAAATTTTGTTTATTCATTCCAGGATGCTCAGCAAAACACATAGAAAAGAGATGGAAGGCTGAAGAATATATAAAGGTTATTGCTTGGTTGAACACCCTCAATATTAAATCTGTAATAATTGGAAATGAAGAAGATAGAAAAATTATCAGGGAAATAGTCGATAATTCAGACAGCAACCCCATAAACCTTATAAATAAAGTAGGGTTTCACGGTATAGCGCAATTAGCAAGAGAGTCTATTTGTGTGATTGGTAGCGATACAGGTCCAATACATATAGCAGCAGCCACAGGCGCTCAAACTATTGCCATTTTTCCTGCGTTCAGACACTTAGTGCCAGAGTACACAAAACCATTAGGAGACAATGTTAAAACACTCAAAATTAGTAAACAAAGCGAAGTAACTCATCAAGATATAATAAAATCCATCAAGGGTTTTTGCTATTAATTTAAGCAAGAAAAGTTAGAAAATTATATGTCTACTAATCTTTCCATATGCTGTTAGGAATATTTCCTATGAATTCTAAATGTTTACGAAAATCCTCAGCATAACTGTATTGCCTTGGCTCTATAAATTCCTTAACCTCTTTTTTTAACTCACTTTTTTTGTTTTCTTTTTTCACTAAAAGTTCTGATTGTACTCCTTCTGTTAGATAAATATACACATGGTATAGAAGCTCAGAATCCAATAGAGCGCCGTGCCCCCTTTTCTCTCTTTCAGATAAATTAACTTTAAACCTTTTACATAAGGCATCAAGACTAGCAGGAGAACCAGGAAACTTTGATCTTGCCAATAACAGAGTATCAACCACTCTACTCATACCTATAGGCTTTACTCCTATAGCATTAAGTTCATAATTTATAAATTTAATATCAAATGGAGCATTATGTATTATTAACTCGCTGTCTTGTAAAAAATCTAAAAAGTCTTTTGCTATATCCTTAAAAAAGGGTTTGTCTTTTAAAAACTCAGTTGATATTCCATGTATTTTAAATGCCTCTTTAGGAACATCTCTTCTTGGATTAATAAAACAATGAAATTTTTCTTTGGTTTTTATTTTATTTAGTACTTCCACACACCCTATTTCAATAATTTTGTGCCCTTGCTCTGGGTATAAACCAGTTGTTTCAACATCTAAAATTATTTGTCTCATTTGTGTTTCATTACTTTTTGAATTATTTTTAGAACTCTGTCTTTTACCTCGTCATAATTATAGCTGGTGTCTATATGAAAGTCAGCATAGAATTTTTTGTATTCGTCTGATAATTGTTTTGATAAAATACTTTCAACAACATCTTCAGACATTCCTCTTTTTTTAGCCCTAGCTTTCTTCTTCTCATCACAGACATATGTAACCACAACAAAATCATATCTTGAGGAAAGCTTTTTTTCATAAAGCAAAGGAATTTCTAATGCCAAAATTTCTTTATTAGCATTATTTTTTATAAAGTCGTCATGCCTTTTAAACAGCAATGGATATACTATATTTTCTAGCCAATTAAGCTCTTCTGAATTCTTAAATACTATCTTAGATAAGTTTCTCCTGTCTATTTTGTTTTTTACAATTACATCAGGATATCTATCTGCTATTTTGCTAATAACTATACTGTTATTATCTAGGATACCCCTGATTTCCTCATCGCTATTAAAAATGGGAATGCCGTTCTTCGCAAATATATCAAGAACTTGTGATTTTCCAGTACACAAAGATCCTGTTATTGCTACTAATTTTACTTTTTTGTCTTGCGCCACTTGTGATACATTTGAATAATTATAGCAGCAGTTTCTTCTATAGATTTATGTGTAATGTCTACTGTAGGCCAATTATTTTTCACACAAATCCTTTTTGCTTCTAACATTTCTTCTTGAACTTTTTCCTCGTCAACATAAGAATCTCTGTAATATCCATTAATCGACAATAATCTGTTTTTTCTTATTTCTACAAGACGTTTAGTACACACCAGCAATCCCACAATGAAAGTGTTTTTTATTTTAGTTACATCAAAAGGAAAACCTATTCCAGAAACATAAGGAATATTAGCTGTTTTCATTCCGCGGTAAGCAAGATACATAGAAGTAGGAGACTTTGACGTCCTCGAGGGACCCACTAAAATTATATCAGCTTTATTCAAATTATCACTATGCTGTCCATCATCATGCGCTATTGTGAAATTAATTGCTTCTATTCTGCAAAAATACTCTTTATCAATTGTATGATGTTTTCCTGGTTCAGGGTTAGGCTTCTCTTCTAAATAATTAGCAATTATATCAATAACTCTCTTTAACACTTCGATACACGGAACATTAATTTCTTGACCAACCTTATCTAATGTTTTTACATGTTCCTCATTAGAAATGGTATGCATAATTATACCAGGTTTTTTTTTGATTGTTGCCGTTGCTTTGCTCAAATGCTCTTTAGTATTCACAAAAGCCCAAAGATACTGCCTAACTTCTATATGCTCAAACTGGGCAAAAATAGTTTTGGCTATCACTGATAAAGTGTCTCCTGTAGAATCAGAAACTAAGTGTACATATATTTTTCGCACGCCAACATGTGAATTTTATGTGGATAAGTTAATTATATACATTACTTTTTGTAATATCCAAAATAAAAAAAATTTTATCCACTTTTATAATTAGGTGTGTACAATAAATTCTATATAAATAAGAATATGTGGAATTAACTTTTATATACTAGGAAATACTACTATTATTGGTAGCTAAATTTGTGAATACTTATGTTAATAAAAAATAATCCACATAATCCACAACAATCATAATATTCTATTATATATATGTTTTATATTAAAGAATTAGTATCAAATAAAGAAATAGATAAAACTCCTATCTGGTTAATGAGACAAGCAGGCAGGTACCTTAAAGATTATCTCAAAATAAAAGAGCAGCATTCTTCGTTTTTATCTATGTGCTATAATCCAGAAACTGCAGCAAAAATCACGATGCTGCCGATAGAAAAAATGCCTTTAGATGCTGCAATAATATTTTCAGACATCTTAACTATACCAAATAGTTTAGGTCTAAAGGTCGAGTTTATTCAAGACCAAGGTCCTTCCATAGAAAAGATATCTAAAAAGAACTTTGATAAATTATCTATACATAATGATAAACTCCAACCAACTTACGAAGCTTTAAAAATAGTAAAAAAAAAGCTTCCTGTAGGAAAAGAATTAATAGGTTTTTCTGGAGCTCCATGGACTTTATTGTCTTATATGATAGAAGGAAAAGGAAGCAAGAATTTTGCTCAAACAAAAGTTTTTACCTCATATGAACCTCAGATTACTAAACAAATCATTAAGTTGTTAGTGGAAGTAATTTCTCAACATTTACTAAATCAAATTGAAGCTGGTGCAGATATTATACAAATTTTTGATTCTTGGGCAGGATTTGTTACTGAAGATTGCTATTATGATATGGTAATAGAGCCAACCGCAAAAATAGTTTCTAATATAAGAGAAAAAAATAAAAGTATTCCAATAATAGGATTTCCAAGAAGATCGTCTTTCATGTATGGAGAATATATAAAAGGAACAGGGGTAGATGTTATTAGCATAGATGAATTTTTCCCCTTAAAAAACGCCTTAAGAATAATGGAAAAACATGACGTAATTATTCAAGGAAATCTTGATCCTAGATGTTTACTGTGTGATAAGAGCGAAATAAAGGATCATGTTGCACGTATAACTAAAACTTTAGGAAAGGGGAGGTTTATTTTCAACTTAGGACACGGAGTATTGCCTAATACTCCTTTAGAAAATGTAAAATATTTGACAAGTTTATTGAAAAATGATTAGTTTATAGCAGAAAGTACACAAAGAAAGATTTATGGAAAATTATTACGACTGGATAAAGGCTGGTCATATTATAGCTATGACAGCATGGATGGCAGGTATGTTTTATTTGCCTAGGTTATATGCATATCATGCTGATGTGAAAGTAGGTTCTGAGATAGATAAAAAATATTGTTTGATGGAAAGTAGGTTGCTAAAGATAATTATGAATCCTGCTATGGTAGCTGTTTTAGCTCTAGGATTGATGTTACTTTATGTATACGGAATATCAAATGTTGGATTATGGTTTCATATAAAAATTACTTTTGTTCTAGCTTTATTTTTAATTCATGGCATTCTCGCAAAGCACAGAAAAACATTCATTAAAGGAGAAAATAAAAAATCATCTATGTATTTTAAAGTATTAAACGAAATTATCACCGTATTCTTTGTAATAATAGTAGTTATGGTGATAGTTAAGCCATTTGATGACTGACTCTATGGAAAATATTGTCAATAAACATTCTAATATGCTAAAATTACTATAACATAAAAAGTTTTTAGCGATAATAATATAAATGTTTACTATTCCACATGCCTTCTACTGGTTAATCATTGGTATTTTGTTTCTAGTGTTAGAAGTTATTTTCATGAGCAATGTCGGGTTTTTATTTGCTGGATGTTCTGCTTTTACTATATTTTTGCTTCTAGAATTAGATATCATTTCTCATCTTTTACTACAGGATATATTTTGGTTTTTTGCTTTTACTATTATTTGGGGAGGAGTGCTATGGTGGCCTTTAAAAATATTTGGTCGCCAAACTATAGCACGTAAATTTAGTCATATTATTGGTTCAAAAGCCATAATACATCGCGAACCCTTGCGTAAAGGGGAAATAGGATATATAAAATGGTCTGGTATGAAAATTAAAGCTAAGATTGTAAAATATTCAGAAGATAATGTATTGGAAGCTAACACAGAAGTGATTATAGTAGATGCTAAAGAAGATATAGTATATGTAAAAAAACAATGAAAATAGCCACTTGGAATGTTAACTCAATAAATATTAGAAAAAGGCAGTTATTTGAATGGCTTAAAGAAAACAAGCCAGAAGTGATCTTGCTACAGGAGACTAAGTGTGAAAACGCAAAATTTCCCCAAGAAGAATTAGAAGAATATGGGTATAATATAGCACTTAATGGTCAAAAAGGATTTAACGGTGTAGCTATTCTAAGTTTATCTCCAATAGATGAATTTAGTACTAATTTACCTAATAATCCTATTTCTGATCAAGCACGATATATAGAAGCAGTAATTAGTATAGAAAAAAAAGCTATTAGAGTGGCATCAGTCTACATACCTAATGGAGAGGATTTAGAATCCATAAAATTTAAATATAAATTAGAGTTTTTAGAAGTTTTTAAAGAACATTGCAAAAACTTATTATCACTAGAAGAAATAACAATAATAGGAGGAGATTTCAATATTGCTCCAGAGATAATTGATAGTTTTAGTCCCGATGCAATGGAAGACTCGGTATTATTTCATCTATCTGTGAGAAAAAAATTTCGTTCTTTAATTAATATGGGATTCTATAACAGTTTCAGAACAACAAATCCACAAGATCAAAAATTTAGCTGGTGGGATTATCGGAAAGGTGCATGGCAACGCAACAACGGTATGTTGATAGACCATATTCTACTTTCTCCAGAAGCAGCTGATCTTTTACAATCTACAGAAATATATGATAAAATGCGTGGCTTAGAAAAACCATCTGATCATGTGCCTGTAGAATGCTCATTAGCACTATAATTTTAGCTGTTTATAGTGATTATCGCGAAATATTCAGCCCGAATAAAATTAGCTGCTTCAACAAGCATTGATTGAGGATTGTTTTCATCTAGACGAAATATTTCTGGTTTTATGTTATTATTAAAGATTGGCTCTTTTCTCATTTGTGCAATCTTATAAGGGTTATTGTTCAATTTCACTATATAATTGGCAGCGTCTTCCAGGGAGCTAAACCTTCCTACATCAACAAAAGCTTTTTGATTAAAATATTTTGACACTGTTTCGCTGTCTCCCCAATAGATAGGTATGGCCCCGCTACGAAAAGCGTTTATTATTTTCTCGGTGATATAGCCAGAGATTTGATGATTCTCCATTGCAAACACAAAATTATAATCTGCATATACTTTTTCTAATTCTTGCCATCTACCAGGAAGATTTTTTTTAGTATTGGAGCATTTACCCAAAGCTTCAGCATCAGCATTTCTTTCTTTGATTAATTTAAACAGCTTCTCTCGTGTTTTGGTACAATTTGAGTTAACGTAAGCTAAAAATTTATTGCGACTATTAGTGAAAATGCGTTCTGGCTTTACACCGCTCCATATTATAAAAGGAAAATAAAGTTGTTTCCTGTTTTTTGGCTTAGAAGATACTATCTCTGCAATTGGTAAGCCATTTCTTCTAAGTCTTCTGATATTAATACTATATCTTTCACCAGAAATAGTAATATAAGGGGCAATTTTGGTAGATTGATTGCTGCTTCTTAATTCAGCTGATCTAATTATTAAGTGAGGAGACCTATTATTATTAACCACAACATTTCTATCTTTAAATGCTAAGGTTAAAATTTTATGTAAAAATATTGGAACATGAAGTTCTTGTGGTTCGGTATTAACAACAAAGTCTTCATTTAGTGCTGGATAGGAATATTTGTATATTCCCAAATAATGATTAAAATATGGTTTCCAATATACCTGAGAAAGGAATAAGATTACTATGATTAGTAAAGTAGTAAGTAATAGGTTAGGAAATTTTTGTAATTTTTTTATCATTATAATCACCTATAACAGATAATAACAAACCCACCATAAACCAAAAAGGCGCAGCGTACGCATATTTTACAAAAGAGATATTACTAGGGAAGAGAAGTATTCTAGCAAGAATAGGGACCATTATTGCAGAAGCTATAGTTTTAATATATACATCCCGAGTATTTATATAAAATTTGCTGAATTTATGTATTAGTAGTACAAACATCAATAAAAGTAAAGCTCCACCTATAATTCCTAAATCTAATAATATTTCAATATAAATCGAGTGAGGATGCTTATGGCGGCATGTAGGATCTATGGATATGTCGCAGTATTTATGATAATGATGAGGTCCTATACCAAAAAACATACTATACATATTATTGTAAAATAAATTTAATCCGTGCTTCCATTGTGTCAAATATTCACTTTTTAGAATATTTTCTAGGGATATCCGGTATCTAATATTAAGGTTTTTTATTGATAATAAGGATAAAAATATTATAAGAAATATGCCAAAAATAATATAATGTTTTCTAGATATACTAGGGTTAAGTAAAAAAGAAAGAGCTATGCCTAAAACGAACAGATAAACTCCAGATCTCTCTCCACTTAATACTATCATAACAAAGCTACATATGATTATTGAAAAATAAGCAATACGCTTACGCAGCGATTTGTCTATAGGTATTAAATTGAATATAGGTAAAGCAAATAGCGCTAAGCTTGATGAGAATCCCACTCCTGAGAAAGGACCGTTAATTCTTAAGTATCCCTCTTTTAAGGGTGCACGATTATTAAGAAAATCTTTTCCAAATATAACCTGTATTACTCCATCAAGAGACAAAGCGATGAGAAATACGCATAAAAAGAAAAAAATTTTTGGATAAATAGTACGATCTTTAATATTTTGTATCACTAAAGCAAACATCACATATACTAAAAGTGTTACTGATTTTTTTAAAGCAATCACTGGAAAATCAGTAAATATACTTCTTACAATAAGAAGTATACATAAAGTTAGAGCAACTTTAAAAAAGATAGGTACTCTAATTCTTTCGGCAGTCAAAAATATATTTAAGAAAAACAGCAAAATAGCTGATGACATAGTAGCCATTACAGCTATCTGCTTACCAAGCATTGACAGAGGAAACAGTATAATGAGCCAATGATAAGTTTTTGTTAAATAATCTCTGTTAGAAGCTACCATTAGTTAGAACATATAAATTGTCAGACATTAAAGCGAAAATGTACTATGTCACCATCAGTAACTTCGTAATCTTTTCCTTGCAGCTGTAACTTTCCTGCTTCTTTAGCGCCTTGTTCTCCGTTATATTTAATATAGTCATTGTATTTTATTACTTCTGCTTTAATAAATCCAGTTTCAAAGTCAGTGTGGATTATTCCAGCAGCTTTTGGTGCTAAAGATCCTTTTTTTAACGTCCAAGAACGAGCTTCTTTAGGTCCAATAGTAAAAAAAGTTATTAAACCTAAAATTTTGTATCCGTGCCTAATTAATTTTGCTAACCCTGATTCCTTTAACCCTAATTCTTGTAAGAAAAATTGCTTTTCATCTTCTTGCTCGAAGTGAGCTATCTCTGCTTCAATTTTAGCTGATATTATTAGTGTCTCAATATTTTTTTTTGCGGCAAAATCCTCTACTAATTTTGAATAATTATTGCCTTGCTTTACAGACTGCTCTTCAACATTACATACATAAAGGAAAGGCTTACATGTGATAAGCTGAAGATTTTTTATATTTGCTTCGTCGTAACCTTGGTTAAGTAGCTCTCTAGCTGGTTTCCCAGCATTTAGCAGTGCAAGACAGTCTTCCATAAGCTTTATCTCTGCAATTACAGACTTATCCTTATTATATTTGTTTTTACTTTGGTATTTGTTTAGTTGATTTTCCAGTACAGTGTAATCAGCTAATATTAATTCTGTTTCTATCAATTCAATATCTCTTAGTGGGTCAATTGTATCTTCAACATGAGTAATATTTGAATCTGCAAAACACCTGACCACGTGAATTATAGAATCAACTTCTCTGATATTAGCTAAGAATTTGTTGCCTAAGCCTTCGCCTTTATTTGCTCCTTTTACGAGGCCTGCAATGTCAACAATTTCTATAAAATTAGGTATTTTTTGAGCCGATCCAGCTATTTTTGCTAATTGATCTAATCTTGAATCAGGGACTGCTATTCTACCAACGTTAGGGTCTATGGTACAAAAAGGATAGTTTGCTGATTCTGCAGCTATCGTTTCTGTTAATGCATTAAATAAAGTAGACTTACCAACATTAGGGAGTCCAATAATACCGCATTTAAATCCCATATTTTCTCTAATTTTTTATTAATCTAACAAATTTGACCAAGAAGCGTCGCTAGCATTGTGACGTGTTTCTAACATTTGCTCGTTATGGCCAGTTATATCAATGGTATAAATTTTTGAACCAAAGCCAGGGCGCATTTCTTTTTCGAACATTATTACCCTACCATTAGGAGACCAAGCGGGACCTTCAACTAGCCAGCCGCTGGCTATTATTCTTTCGTTAGAACCATCAGGTTTAATCACTCCAATATAAAACCCTTCTCCTGGCACCATTTTAGTAAAAGCAATTAAATCTCCCCGTGGAGACCATACTGGAGTACTATAGCTGCCGTCACCAAAAGTAATGCGTTTTATGTTACTACCATCAAAATTCATGGTGTAAAGTTGTTTGTTACCACCCATATCTGAATTGAAGACTATCTTCTTTTGGTTGGGCGATGATGACGGAGAAACGCAAACAGAGCTACAAAAAGTTAATTGATGGCTTTTCATAGAAGTCAAATCTATATAATGTATATTGCTAATCCCTCCTTTTTCTACAGACATCAAAGCGCTTTTTCCACTGTTAGTATATCTGGGAGCATAAGACATTCCAGCAAAAGAACCTATAACTTTACTAGTATTGCGTTCTATGTCCATTAAACGTACTTTTGGTTTAGATTTTTTGCTATATTCGAGATATAGTAAGTACTTAGCGTCTGGTGAAAATCTAGGGGTTAAAACCATGTTATCTCCTTTTGTCAAATAACGAAGATTTTCACCATCTTGGTCAACTATTGCAAGCTTTCTTACTTTTTCACCATACTTGTGATCATCAATGGAGACATATGCAATTTTTGAATCAAAATATCCTTCTTCTCCAGTTAATTTTTTATATATAATATCTGCAGTTTTATGAGATATACGGCGCCAAATACTAAGATTACTAGATAAAGATTTATTATTGATTTGCTTTTGAGAAAACACATCCCACATTTTAAAATGCATCTTAATTTTATTATTTTGTGTCTTACTTACTTCACCTGCTATTAAAGCTGTAGTATTAATTTGTCTCCAAGATGGGAAGTTAGGTGTGTAGTTAATGTCATCAATATTTTCTATGTAAGCATCTTTTTCAATAAGTCTAAATAGTCCTGAACTAATCAGATCTTTTGCAATTACTGATTCTATTTTACGTGTAATCTCTTTGTATTCTTGGTTTTTGCTGTAAATATGCAGGGCAATTGGCACGGGAGATATATTGCTACGAGTTATATCGATGTGAGTTACGCAAAAAGAACTTCTATAGGCAATAAATAATATGGTGATAAAAAATAGGAAACGCAAATACTTCACTTTTTTACTTTAAATTCTACAATATTACCATCTAATTTATACAAATTGTTGCGATTTGTGAATTGCTTTTTTATAAGATTTGAAGGTATAATTAGATAATGGTAGAACAACATTTTACTGAGTTACAAGCAAGGCTTGTGGAAGGATTAAAAAACCTTGGTATTAGAAATGCAAGCCTTCTTAAGGTTATGTCTGAAATACCTCGGCATAAATTTGTTCCAGAAGGATTGCAATCCCTTGCGTACGAAAATACGCCATTACCAATAGGTTATGAGCAAACGATATCGCAGCCATATGTGGTAGCATTTATGATCGAAGCAGCAGATATATCACCAAATGATACAGTGCTTGAAATAGGGACAGGATCAGGTTATCAGGCGGCAGTTCTTGCTAAGCTTTGTAAAACTGTATACACGGTTGAAATTTTAAAGTCATTAGCATATCAAGCATCCGTCAGATTGCAAGAAATGGGATGTAATAATGTGATAGTTGACATAGATGATGGATATAAAGCTCATAAATCAAGGAAAAAATTTGATGCGATATTAGTGACTGCTGCTCCACCAGAAGTTCCAGAAATATTAATTAAGCAATTAAAAATAGATGGAAGATTAATTATCCCCGTAGGAGAATATCCTGCTCAGCATCTTCTTAGAATTATTAAAACAAAAACTGGAATAATCGAAGAGAAGTTTTTTGATGTCAGCTTTGTACCAATGGTTACAAAAAATAGTAATAAAGATAGTGAAGATAATCAGCAAGTTATTAAATAATAATAAAACTACTATAAAAAAATAAAAAGCCGAAGTTGTCTTTAAAGACAGCTGCGGCTTTTTTTGGTAGAATAAAAGTTCTATTTAGAAATTATAAGCTACACCCAATAAGAATTGATGGCTTCCTATAGAGTTTTTTATAACTGCTCCTGGGTGACTTTTCCCACCTTGGGTTTTAGAAGGATTGAATTTCATTTTTCCATAATTGACATACTTATAGCCAAAGTCTAGATCAACATTTTCATTTAATTTTGCTCTTGCGCCTAGTCCTGCATTCCATGCAAAATTAAACTTTTTCTTAGCTTGAAATGTAATATTATTATTTGGGTTATTGCTGTCAGTATGCTTAAAATCTCCACTATTTTGCGCTAGCCCAACACCGGCAGTTAAATATGGAGTAAGTATAGTGCTGTTAGGGATATCTACATACCCGTTAGCAAATACTGCAAGACTTTTTATTTTAAGGTTATAATTTTCTTCATTTTTAGAAAGGTTAAGCTTAGCACTTCTAAATTGACCGTTTAAATCTGCACGAAACATTTCATTAAATCTATATCCTACACCAAGTCCAAATACCGGAGCAGTATTAAGCTTATCTAATCTATCTTTTTTTGAGCTTTTGGAGGATTTATCATTACTATCAGCTAATTTTCCGGAGAAGGCTGCACCTATATCTCCACGTACATAGTAGTTTGTTTTTTTTGCATCTGCTACGCTGGATAATGCGACTGTAAGTGCAAGAGCAGAAATTCCCAATAACTTTTTCATATTTTAACTCTTAATTTAAATTAATAACATTATTTAATATGCACCATACATTATAGAAGCATTAAATACAGTCAAGCTTTAGGAAATAAAAATTGAGGTTTTTACAAAATTTAGTAGAAAATCATATAGACAAAAGCACCCATTAATTATAATAATTGTCTGTATCGTTGTATTTTTGCAACTAGAAAATTCTTGATTATTCAAGAAAAAGTATTTATTTTTGCGTAGCAATAATTTTTTTTGCTTGTTCTAGATCGATAGTGTTGGGATCAATATTTTTAGGTATTTTAATGTTTTTCTTACCAAATTTTATGTACGGACCAAATTTGCCTCGGTGTATTGAAATATCTTGCTCTTGATAAACTCCCAAGGATTTAGATTCATTTAGAGACTTTATCATTCCTATAGCTTCATCGAGGGTAACAGTAAAAACCTGCTGCCAATCAGATAGAGATGTGTATTTGTTATTATGCAAAATATATGGACCAAATTTTCCTATATTAGCTACTATCTCTTTGTTAGTTTCGGGGTGGGTGCCTATAATGCGTGGTAAATACAATAAATCCAGGGCTGTTTCTAAGCTTACGTTTTCAGGATTTATGGCTTTTGGCAATGTTGCTCTTTTCATTTGTTCGGAATCGTTGCTACCTAATTGTAAATAAAAACCATAAGGTCCTTTTTTCAAGGATACTACTAGCTTAGTTTTAGGGTCATTCCCTAATTCTTGTTCATTGGCTATTATATCAGTATTATTTTCAGAGTCGTGATCAAGGTCTATGTACAGCTTTCTAGTGTATTTGCAATTTGGATAATCAGAACAGCCAACAAATGGACCAAATTTACTAATTTTTACTTCTAGGTTACCTGTCTCACATTTTGGGCATTTACGGCTATTTTTTGTATTATCTGAGTCTTCTGGAAAAATGTAGTGTTCGATAAAAGGAGTCATTGCAGAAATAACTTCTTCAATGGAATATTTTTGGGCTTCTTTTATAGTGTATTCAAACTCTTCCCAAAATTCTTTGAGCAAATTTTTCCATTTTATATTTCCATCTGATACTTCGTCTAATTTAGATTCTAACTGAGCAGTAAAATCATATTCTACATACTGTTTAAAAAAGCTCATTAGAAATGCGGTAACAAATCTTCCTCGATCTTCAGGCATGAATCTTCTTTTATCTAGCTTGACGTAGTTTCGATCCTGTAAAACTGAGATAATAGAGGTGTATGTAGAAGGTCTTCCTATACCAAGTTCTTCTAATTTTTTTACTAGGCTAGCTTCGGTATACCTCGGAGATGGTTCTGTGTGGTGTTGCTCTGGAATTGTTTTAACTAATTCTAATTTATCTTCTGAACCTAAATTAGGCAAAATAACTTCTTTTTCTTCATCTTTTTCGCTATCTTTACTTTCTTTATAAACTTTATAGAATCCATCGAATCTTACGGTAGAGCCTAAGGCTTTTAGTTGAGCAAAATTATCAGTAGTCGAGATAATAGCTTGTGTTTGATCTAAAATTGCATTACTCATCTGACAAGCTATCATCCGCTTCCAAATGAGTTCGTATAGTTTCAATTGATCGTCATCCAAAAATTTTGCTAGGTATTTTGGAGTATAATCAATGTGCGTAGGCCTGATTGCTTCGTGAGCTTCCTGAGCATTCTTGACCTTAGTTTTATAGAGCCTTACATTATCAGGTAAGTAATCTTTACCAAATTCCTTTTCAATATAATTTCTGGTGTCTTGAATAGAGTCGGTGGATAGTTGTACTCCATCGGTTCTCATATAAGTAATTAGTCCTATGGTTTCTCCATTAACATTTATTCCCTCATATAATTTTTGAGCAATCTGCATTGTTTTTTTTGCATTAAAATGAAGTTTTCTTGATGCTTCTTGCTGTAATGTTGAAGTTATAAATGGCGGATATGGATTACGATTTTGCTGTTTTTTCTCTACTGATTTAACAAAATATTGTGACTTATCTAGACGTTTGACAATCGGTATTACTATTTTTTCTTCGGATAGCTGAAATTTTTCAAGTTTTTTCCCTTCAAGAACAAACAATCTAGCAGTGAATTGTGCTTTTTGTTTGTTTAGCAAGCAATCTATAGTCCAATATTCTTGGCTAACAAATTTATCAATTTCATCTTCACGTTCGCAAATTAATCTAAGTGCCACTGATTGTACTCGACCAGCTGATCTACTTCCTGGCAATTTACGCCATAATATAGGGGAGATACTAAATCCTACCAGGTAATCAAGAGCTAATCTTGCTTGTTGGGCATTTACCAAATCCATGCTTATTTCTCTTGGATTTTGAATTGCTTCACTGACTGATTTTTTAGTTATTTGATTAAAAGTAATACGTTTTATTTCAGTGCCTTTCTTCAAGGACTTTTTTTGTTTCATTAGTTCTACGACATGCCATGCAATTGCTTCTCCTTCTCTATCTGGATCTGTAGCAAGATAAATCTTGTCTGACTTTTTTGCAGCATCAATAATTTGTTTTATATGCTTCGAACCTTTGCTATTAGGTTGATAATGCATGGCAAACTCTTTTTCAGGTTCAACAGAACCAGGTTTAGAGGGTAGCTCTCGAACATGTCCATACGATGAAATAACATTATAATTCTTGCCTAGATATTTATTTATTGTTTTTGCTTTTGCTGGTGATTCTACTATAACTAGATTCATATTCTTTATTCTTTTAATAAAATAATCTCGTTGTTTCTTACTCTTTGTAATTTTCCTGCTAGCTCAAGCTCTAATATTGATAACATCAAAAGACCAAACGGAACTTTAATGCTTCTGTATAATTCATCAATATTAGTTGCAGTAGTACTTAACTTAGATAAGATCAAATCTCTAAGTTTATCAAGATCTTTTTCTAAATTTTTATCATCGATAGCAATTATTTGATCATGTAAAGAGTTTTGGTTCTCATCTATAGAGGTTTGATTAATTCTATTATTATTATAACTACTGTGAATGATATTAAATAAATCTTCTACTGTTTCAAAAAGATATGCCCCTTGCTTGATAAGCTTATTTGTTCCGGAGTGCCTACTATCTAAAGGAAAGCCAGGTACGGCAAATATTTCTCTATTTTGTTCTAATGCAAAGTTAGCAGTGATTAATGATCCAGATTTAATACTGGCTTCTATCACTATTGTTGCTTTTGATAATCCTGATACTATTCTGTTGCGTTGAGGAAAATTTTGTGCTTTGGGTAAGGCTCCAAAAGGATTTTCTGAGATTATTACGCCTTGATTTGAGATATTTTTATACAAGTCATAATTTTCAAATGGGTAGATATTATCTATACCACCTGCAATTACTGCTACAGTTCCGTTATCTAAACTTCCTTTATGAGCGTATGTATCTATTCCCTTGGCAAGGCCAGAAGTAATAATATAGCCACTATCTGAGAGTTCTTTCGCAATTTTATATGCAAATCTGGTGCCATTCAAAGATGCGTTCCTAGAGCCAACAATTGAAATACTATCTTTTTTTAAGATATCAAGATCTTTTCCTAATACAGTAATTATAGGAGGAAAATCTACAATATTTTTAAGTAGTCCTGGGTACGAAATATCCTTATAATATATAATGCTTGCCCCATAAGCATAGGATTTTTCTATTTCTTTAAATACATTTTCCTTAGAGTACAGCTTAATAGGCTTTTTCTTCCCACCTCTTATTGATAATTCTTGTACCTTGTTTATTGCTTTTATAGGTGAATCAAAAAGCTTAATGAGAGAAAAAAAAGTTTTTATACCTATGTTTTCTGATCTAATTAGCCTTAAAGCCGATAATTTTTCCTCATTTAAGTCGATATCAGCATTACTCATTAAAATTTATAATCGATCTGCGTATGATGCTAAATAACTTGCTACTCCATCAGAAGTTGCTTTCATTCCTGTTTGACCTTTTTGCCATCCAGCAGGACATACATCTCCATATTGTTTATGAAAAAGTAAAGCATCAACTAGGCGTAGTGTTTCATCGACATTTCTACCTAGTGGTAAATCATTCACTAGTTGATGTCGTATTACTCCATCATTATCGATTAAAAAAGTGCCTCGTAAAGATATTCCTGCTTCTGTTAATACTCCGTATTCGCTAGAAATAGACTTAGTTAAGTCTGCTATTAAAGGAAATTGAATATTACCAATGCCTCCTTTATTTATAGGGGTGTTTTTCCAAGCAAGATGGGTAAAATGAGAATCGACACTTACTCCTATTAATTTTACCTTTCTTTGTGTGAATTCTGCCAACCTGTTATTAAATGCAATAATTTCTGAAGGGCAAACAAATGTAAAATCTAAAGGATAAAAAAATAAAATTGACATATCTGATCCACGATATTTATGAAAATCAAAATTATCTTCTATTGTATTATCTGGCATTACAGCAGGTTTAATAAATTGTGGTGCTTGCTTGTTGACTAAATTCATTCTGGGCTCCTTATCTTGTTTATATGTTACCGACATATAAATACTCTATTAATAAAAAAAATACAACTACCAGTTTGTTTAATATAGGGATAAACAGATAAATATTAGCTCTAGACTACTTTTTTTTCTTTCTTTTGCTAAATATTTGCTTGTGTTTCAGAGGATACTGTACTTCAATATGGAATAAGAAGTAAAAAAATGACCAAAAAGCCATTATAGAAAGTGCTGCAATCATTGGAGCTTTGATGCCGTGAGTATAAACAATATTTAATATTTCTTGATCAATAATAGCAATTTTTGTAACGAATATAATTGCCCCTAAAAAAATTCCTAATAGTGAAACTTTATTATAATTAGCTTTATCAGGTAACCAAAAAATATCAATAATTCTTCCAACTGCTATATGAAATACAAAGAAAGCTGCTTGAAAATACAATATTATAAATATTGTTTCAAAAAAACTTCTACCTGATCCAGGTGCAATAGTAAAAAATACTATTGTGATGGCAAAAAATATTAAATTAAGCATTGCGAAAATATAAAAAATTTGAACATAAGTGAAGGCATTGGTCAGGAATTTTATTATTCTGTCAAATAATTGTAACTTAGCTAAATATAAAATTATCATCCAAAAAAGAATGCCAAAGATTAGTTCATTAAATATAGTGTGTAGAGATTTTATATTCCATGAAAAATATCCAAAGATTAACCCACATATGTACATGACAATTAGAGTATCAATAAATCCAATATAAATAGCTTTATTAGTAATTTTGGACTCTTTGAATTTGTTATGATTCCTTAAAGTATCATAAAATTTTGCGAACATTACAGTTAAAATTATTACTAAAAATTGAGTGCTTAACAAATGATAATAAGTTGCTACATCCATTGTTTTTACATAAAACATGCATAGAGCTACTATAAAAAATATTATATTAAACCTTACTATTCCCTCAAAAAGACTTCGGTAAGTAACTTGCATAAAATAATTTATTTTTTGTTATATTTTATTGTAACAGAAATTAACTTACTCAAGATAGGCTTATCTTAATTTAGAATAAAAAAATTTATTTGCTATAGAGCTGATTTGTTTCATTTGTGATATAGATGCACTCTTCCAAATTTACCATGCGAAGCATTGTCTAAAAATTATGCTTTATCAATGAACTAAACCAATGCAATTGTGCTACAAATCAGCACTATTTTCTTTAAATGCTTTGTATTTCGTAGTGATATTATAAATTGTTAATAAAATTAATATAGGGTATAAAAAATTCAGGATTGGGCTTAGGAATTTTATTAATCCAGTAAAGTGTAAATTTGCAACAAATACTGCGAAAACCAAACTAGGTATTAAAACCCAATTATATTTTACATTATATTTTTTAAGAATTTCACAAATAAAATCAGTCCATATTGTTATAGCAGCCACAGCTGTAGTTAAGCAAGCAAGTAAAACGAAAACCGAAAGTATTACAGCAAAAACATAGCCTAAAGAATTTTTGGACATGTAAAATAAAGCTTGTTCTGTTGGTATGTTTTGTATTTGACTGCCATAAGATGCTCCTAAATAAAAAAATGCTGCATATACAATTATAAGTAGAGTAGCGCTAATTAAACATGCTTTTAGACCATTTGAAATCATTTGAGATTTGGTATCGCCTATGACATTTAAATATCTCATCGCAATAGTAGTAAAATATATAGCTCCTGGTAAATCATAAGTTAGATAACCAGTAGTGAAGCCGTCTTTAAAGGCTACAGCAGAAAATCCCTGATCTATAGAGGGTATCTTATTTTGATACAGCACGTATGCAATTATTGCAGCAAGAGAAATTACCATAATAGGAGTAATGTAAGATCCTACCACTTCTATTAATCTAGTCTTATTGGTAGCAAAAAAATATAGACTTATTGCTGCAATAGAGTAAAAATACAAATCATTTATTTGAGGAAGAATTTCTTTTATACCACCGAATCCTACAATAAAGCACCTAGGGACTACGCCAAAAGGCCCTTCTATTGATACTAGTACTGCCTGCATGATAGCTCCTACGATCAAACCAAGAGGAGCAAAAAAATTACGAGTAGTACGAGATAGTACTGCGCCAACTAATCCTACTACAGTAACCAATACTGCGCTAGTGCAAAACCCAATAAAAGATGAAAGCCATAAATCAGGCCATTTTTGTGTAAGCAATATAGGAAAGGTTATATTTCCTGCACCAAAAAACATGGCAAAAATTGCCAGCCCTACAGTTAAAATATTTTTATTCATTATATATGAGCCAGTTCATCTAGTAGCTATAGTAGATAAAAAGTTTATAATAGTTAAGTAAAAAATTTGTTTTGTACAATCTATAATATGCGAGACTGCTCAGTTAATAAAGCTAGCTGCTCGTAATTCTTCAGATATTATTCGTTTTTTTTCAGTGGTCTAAATAGCGGCATTTTTCAATACTTTTGAAAATACTATTTGTGCTTTTTTAATCACATCATTATTGTGGCAATGAATCTTTTAGGCATAGAAGGGCAAATTAACTTTTTATTAAGAAGTGAAATATAATTTTTAGCTATAAACTAACTAAAGGAATAACTTTATGCAATTACTCAACGTAGGAAAAAGAATTTTAGCATATATAATTGACTTTATATTGCTTTCTGTAGTTACCAATGTATTGATTTACATCATTGCTATGTTAAATATTTTCACATTAGGTATATTTTTAGAATATTCAATATTTATAGTAATATTTGCCTTATATTTTATATTTATGGAATCTTCAAGACAAGCAACTGTAGGCAAAATGTTGTTAAAGATTACGGTCTCAAAAATGAGCGTTTTGACGTCAACTCAAAAAGTAGTTTTGTTTTTTATTCCGGAGCTATTATATTTAGTAGATGTTACCTCTTTTTATGCTATCCCACAAATCAGTGTAATCTACTTAGTGTTAAAGTTAATTTGGCTAGCGCCTATATTATTTAGAAAAGACCAAAAAGGCCTATATGAAATATTAACTGGTACATCAACAAGTTGCAGATAAATTAATTTATGGTGCTGTCGAAAAATAGATTTAGCTCAATTTCTCATTTTCGGCAGCGCTTATATTATTTGTATTCTATCTTTAAAACTTTATATTCTTTTATTCCTGCAGGAGTGTTCACTTCTACATAAGCTTCTTTGCTTTTTCCTATTAACGCGCGTGCAATTGGAGAGGATATAGAAATCATCCCTTTGCTAAGATCGGCTTCGTATTCGCTCACTATTTTATATGCAGTTTTTTGCTCTGTTTCTACATCATATAAATTAACTGTAGCACCAAATTTAATGGTTTCATTAGATAGTTTTGTGATATCAATTACTTCTGAGCGTGCTATTTTATCTTCTAAAGAAGCTATACGTCCTTCTATGAAACTTTGCTTTTCACGAGCAGCTTGATATTCGGCATTTTCTGAAAGATCTCCGTGCTCTCTTGCTTCTGATATAGCCTTAATGATAGCAGGTCTGTCTACAGTTTTTAGTGTTTTTAATTCTGATGAAATTTTAGCAAACCCTTCTTGTGTAATTGGAAATTTTTGCATAGTTATTACCACATCCATTTGTTAATTTACTTGTTTGTTATATAGTGATTATTTGATATTATTGCAAGATAATGTTTGCTTTATTAGCAGATTATATTTATATCCTTACTTTGTTGTTATTGTTTGATACCAAATTATAATTTAATATTGAGGCCAATATAACAAGGGGGTATCATAGCACAAAAAAACATAATTTGCAAACTAAAATGCGTTACTCCCACTTGTTTCTAGAAAAAATTAGAAATACCGTAAAAACGTCAGAATTTATTTCTAAATATGTGAAACTACATAGGAAAAACAAAGATTTTTTTGGCATATGTCCTTTCCATCATGAAAAAACTCCATCATTTTCGGTAAATGATCAAAAAAAGTTTTACCATTGCTTCGGTTGTGGTGTACATGGTGATGTTATAAAATTTATGCAACAAATCAAAGGTATCAGTTTTTATGAAGCAGTTCAAAATATAGCTGAAGAATATGGAATTGTTATTCCGCAAGAGGATAAAAAACAAGATGATAGTGAGAATAAGATACTATCAATTAATAAAATTGCTATACGATGGTTTCAAAAAAATTTGTATTCTGAAAAAGCTACTGATGTTTTATCTTATCTATATAAACGTTCTATAGACGATACTCTTATAAAAAATTTTGCTATAGGTTATGCACCTAATTATAAAAACAATTTAATACAACATTTAAAATCCCATAATTTTTCCATTAATGACATAAAAAATGCTGGACTTATAACCCAGTTAGACGATGGTAGTCTCATAGATAAATTTAGGAGTAGGATTATTTTTCCTATTATCAATAAAAACGATAGAATAATAGCTTTTGGTGGTCGTAGCATATTGGGGTATCACCCTAAGTATATTAATTCACCTGAAACAGCATTATTTAAAAAATCTTGCATATTATATGGAGAAAAGCAGTTTTTCTCTTATCACAAAAGCAATAAATATAACAATATTTATATTGTAGAAGGCTATACTGACTTGATAGCCATGCACAGATTAGGAGTTAGAAATGTTCTTGCAACTCTTGGTACTGCGATTTCAGAATATAATATAAAAAAACTATGGGAACTAGTTCCTATTCCAACTATATGTATGGATGGAGATTTGGCAGGAATGAAGTCTATGGAGAGAGTAGCAAATACAGTGTTGCCTATATTATCTTCTGGTTTTTCAATAGATTTTGTTCAATTTCCAGAAGGACAAGATCCTGACGATATAGCAAATAATGCAACTCCAGAGTATCTAAATAAACTATTAAATAATAAAATTTCTTTGTGTGATTTTTTGTGGAAAATTGAGCTTGGTAAAGTAGACTTAACTATTCCTGAAAAACAAGCATTATTAAGAAAAAATTTAATGGAGCTTGTTGGTAAGATTAACGATTATCATGTGAAATGCTCGTATAAGCAGCTTTTTTATAAAAAACTCTCTGAGTTATTTCGTAGTAATATTTCTAACAAAAGTAGAAATTATTGCAAAAGCACTTTACATAAGGGATCAAATATTTTAAAAATAGATCGGGTGCCAGACCTGGAAAGAATAAAATTAAATCTGGCAGCAATAATGATAAAGATGCCTTTGTTGCTTAAAAATGAGTTGATATTCGAAGATTTTATTTCTATTGAAGCTAATAGTCAGTATTTTCATAAGCTTCAAAATTGTATTTTGGATATCTTTTCAGAGCTTAAAAATTGTGATAGTAGTGAAACGTTTGATAGTTCGTTTAAAAATGCTCTTAATGATAAAATAAGCAATTCTACTTTAGAATATTTATGTGGCAACAACTCTTATTTTGTTAATCAAATAAATGTAGAAAATTATAGTGATATGGTTGTTTTATGGAAAAAAGCTTTTGATTATTACAACCTAGAACAGTTAAAGCATGAATATAAGGAGTGCCTGACTAGACAAGAAAAAACTGGTAAGGATATTGAGTTCGCTTTAGAGTTGAAAAAAGAAATTAAAGCAAAATTAGAATATTTGCATAGAACCTATAATAACTAATATTGGTTAATTTAATATGAGCAGAAGGAAAAAAAATCAAAACGACAACAATAAAAATGCTGGTACAGATGCTGTAAATATAGCGGTTAAAAAGCTTATTACATATGGCAAAAGTAAAGGTTTTTTAAATAGTAAAGATATACATAAATTACTTCCTCCAGATGTTTTTTCAGCAGAAATAATTGAAAACGCAATCGAAACTATAGAAAAAGCTAACGTAACAGTCTTTAATGATTATGATAATAAGGTTGAAGATGATTCAATAGTAGATATAGACGATGATGCAGCAGAAGATATTGCTTTCAGCGAAGATAGTTCTACAACGACGGATGATCCTGTAAGGATGTATTTAAAAGATATGGGGGGAGTAAGGCTTTTATCCAGGTCTGGGGAAATTGAAATTGCAAAAAGAATAGAAGAGGGAAAAAAGCAAGTAATAATATCGTTATGCTATGCACCTTCGGTAATGTATAAACTTATTTCGTGGTATGAAGATTTAGTTAATGAAAAAATACTATTACGTGAAATTATAGATTTAGAAGCTGTGGTGGGTGATAATTCTTTAAAGGCAAAAGAAGAATCTTCTAACGCTGAAGAATCAGAATTGTCCTCTTTCAAGGAAGGAAAAGAGGACGATGAGAATGGAGACGAGGATAGCGAAGATAGTGAAGATGAGGAAGAAGACGAGCTTAATAATCTTTCTATTTTAGCTATAGAATCTGCGCTCGCGCCTTCTATCATTGAAAAATTTGAAACTATAGCAAAGCTATGTGATAAATTATTATTTGCAGATAAAAAATCAATTAAATACGAAGAATTACTAGAAGAATTGATTGAAAAAGTATCGGATGTGCATCTTAACACTAATAGTGTTGAATTGCTAGTCGATACCTTGTACGGATATAATAGAAGAATTATCAATTTAGAATCAGAGTTTTTAAAGCTTGCAGAGAAAAACTCCATAAGCCGAAAGGATTTTCTTAGTAAATTTTTGGGTAAATCATTAACTAATCAATGGTTAGCTACAGTTTCTAAAGAGCCAGCTTGGGACAAATTTATTGAAAGAGAAAATGAGGCTATAAAAGATATCCAAGAAGACATGCAAGACATGGAAGAGGAATTAGGTACTCCTCTGCAGGATTTTAAAAAATTAGTTTTATCAGTACAAAAAGGTGAAAGAAAAGCAAGAACAGCAAAAAAAGAAATGATTGAGGCTAATCTAAGATTAGTTATTTCTATTGCTAAAAAGTATTCTAATAGAGGGTTGCAGTTCTTAGATCTGATTCAAGAAGGTAATATTGGATTAATGAAAGCTGTAGATAAATTTGAGTATAGAAGAGGATATAAATTTTCTACATATGCGACATGGTGGATAAGGCAAGCAATTACACGTTCTATTGCGGATCAAGCTCGTACTATACGGATACCTGTGCATATGATTGAAACTATCAATAAAATTATTAGAACTGCTAGACAAATGCTATATGAATTAGGATACGAACCGACACCGGCGGAGATAGCAGAAAGACTTTCTATGCCTATTGAAAAAGTTAAAAAAGTAATGAAAATTGCTAAAGAACCGGTAAGTTTAGAAAATCCTGTTGGTGATGCAGAAGAAGGTAGCGAATTAGGTGATTTTATTGCTGATGAGAATGCTACTTTGCCTATAGATGCGGCTGTACAATCAAATTTGAGGGAAGTTACCACAAGAATATTAGCAGGCCTTACTCCTAGGGAAGAAAGAGTTTTACGAATGAGATTTGGAATTGGAATGAATACTGATCATACTTTAGAAGAAGTTGGACAACAATTTTCAGTAACAAGAGAGAGAATTAGGCAAATCGAAGCAAAAGCATTGAGAAAATTGAAGCACCCTAGTAGGTCTAAGATACTTCGTAGCTTCTTAAATAACTTAGTGTAAAGCTATTTGAATGTTAAAATTTCTCATTTGAATTCTAAATAGCTACATATTTAGTTAATCAATATTACTTTTTATTCGTTGCACTATTGTTTTGTGCAATTTAATATTTAAAACACATAATGTTGTTATCTAAAGATAAAAAATCTCTAGATAATGAAATGATGCAAATATAAAGAAACGAAAATGAAGTTATACATATATGATCATTGTCCTTATTGTGTTAAGGCTAGGATGATTTTTGGCATAAAAAATATTCCAGTGGAGATTATAATACTACAAAACGATGATGAGACTACTCCTATCAGTATGATTGGGAAAAAAATGGTGCCAATATTACAAAAAGAAGACGGCACTTTTATGCCAGAGAGTATGGATATAGTACATTATATTGATCAAAATTATGGAAAAGCTCCTGTGGTCAAAAAGATAAATAATAGTAACATAGAAGAATGGCTTACAAAAACTAAAACAACAATTTTTACTCTTGCAAAATGTAGGTGGATTAAAGCTAACCTTAAAGAATTTGAAACGGAGGAAGCAATTAATTATTTTACTCGTAAGAAAGAAAATTATGAAGGAGAGTTTTATAATAATATGTTGAAAACATCTGAATATATAAAACAAATCAATAAAGACCTAAAAGAACTTAATAGTATTTTATATTCTGAAAAAAATGCTGTGAGCAGTGGGTTATCAGATTATGATTTTCACTTATTTGCATCTCTGCGAGCTCTTTCCGTTGTGAAAGAGATAGATTATCCAGTTAAAGTAGCAAAATATACAGAGAATATGTCTAAAAAAAGTAAAGTGCCGTTGCATACGGGTGTATCCATATAAGATAGAAGCATGAAAACTTACTATAAGATATTTTTAAAAAGCATACAAGCAAAGCTCCGCAATGACCAAATATCTGTAGCAATGCTGATCACTTTGAGTATTATGTCTTTATTTGCGAATACTGCTATTTTTCACTATACGTTCATTTCTGACTATTTTATAATTCTGTGCTTTATTTTAATACTTGGATTATGTTATTTTACTTATAAAGACATAGACTATTCTACTTTAATTAGATTGCAAATATTTTATATTATACCTTTTCTAGTAAATTTAATTTTTGCAAGATATACAAATTTTTTCTCATATGTATTGGATTTTATAATTTTTGCTTTAAGTAACTCTATTATTTTTTATCTTCTATTCAAGAAATCATTAATTTGGCAGGATGTGTATAAATCTAAATGGAATATTCTTTTTATTTCATGCACTATAGGGCTGTTAGTAATAGTAAATTTATATCTTATCAATAAAGTAAGGCATGTAATTTTATTTCAAATATTAATTTTGTATTTAATTTCAGGCGAAGACAAAGATGTTATTCCTATTTCTCAAAATATAATAAAAAGTAATTATAAAAAATCTTATGTTTATATATTGATTATCTCATTTTGCTATGTAATAACTATATTTACAAATCGCTTTAATGTTATTTGTTATTTTTTATATTTAGTTTCAATCATCAATCTGTGTTTTTGTTTTAGAAACAACAAATATTATTTTGCGCTAGTTGTCCTTAGTATTTATTTTGTATCTTTTTTACCTACTCATATTTCTGAGCGATATTTAGATAATACAGTATTGTCATTAATAATATTATTATTTCATATTCGAAGTCCTGTTGTTTACGCTAAAAATACGGAGTATGGCTATCTTGAAGTAAAGTATGATTATAAGGCTCATAAAATTATACTGTTAAACGATAATATATACCATGGAGAACGCTATCTAGACAAAAATTATACTAGTATATTATATTATGGTCATCATAAGACTGGACCTGTGGCAACAATATTTAAACTACTTAGAACATACAAAGACAGTAAAATAGCTGTACTTGGTCTAGGTACGGGATTAATTGCGACTTTTGCTAAAAAAGGACAACTATGTACATTTTATGAGATTAATCCAGAAATTGTAAAGATAGCTAAAAATGAGAAGTTTTTTAATTATCTGGCAAGTTCATCAGCAAAAATTAATATTATTTTAGGGGATGCTAGAACCAAATTAAGCGAAGCAAGTAATCATCTATACGATTTAATTTGTGTAGATGTATATGTTGGACAAAATATCCCAAAACACTTTTTAACATTGGAAGCAATGAAGTTATATTTGAAAAAACTTAGCAAAAGAGGTGTTTTACTTCTTCATATAACTAATGATGGAAATATTCTTGAAAGCATTCTAGCAAAGCTAGTAAATGAATTAGGAGTATATGGCTATTCATATTATGAAAATGCGTCTTCTACTCAAAATGCTAAAATAAAAGGTTTGTTTAATCAAGCTAGTAATAAACTAAAAGTAACAGAGAGACTATTTAACTATGTATATAAAAATGATCTATTAAGTTCTGATAATGCTCGGGAGGAAATTTATTCATGGGTAGTAATAGCAAAAAATCCTAAAAATATTGCGTCTATTTCTAATTCTAATAAATGGCAAAAACTATATCTTGAACAAAATCAAGAGTTATATACGGATCAAACCATAAATTATAGAAACAATGAAATAATTACTACGAATGTAGAATAGAATGAAGAATTTAATTGTAATCAGTGGTCCTACAGCAAGTGGCAAATCTTATTTAGCAGAATTCATATCACAGAGATATGATGCGGTAATCATTAATGCTGACTCTATGCAAATATATAAAGAATTACCTATACTTACTAGCCAACCTAAGCAAAAAATAAATCAAAGATATAGATTATATAGCGTCTTAGACCATGATAAAATTTGTACAGTGGATTCTTGGCAAATACTTGCAATAAAAGAAATTAGTAATGCCATTGCAAATAATAAAAAAGCTATTTTAGTAGGTGGAACAGGTTTTTATCTGAAGGCGCTACTTTATGGTATTGCAGATATTCCTTTAATTGACTCTACTATTAGTAACGAAGTAAGATTATTATTTAAAGAAACTGGGAAAGATAAGTTCTATCGTTTATTAGTAGACAAAGATCCTAATGTTAAAAAGAAGATTAATCATAATGATTCTCAGCGTATGATGAGAGCCATGGAAGTTTTATTAGGAACTGGGAAATCTATTACGTACTTTTATAATAATTCTTATAAAAAGATGTTACATGAAGAATATTCTCATATATCTCTTTTTCCTAAACGCGATTTTTTATATGAGAATTGTAATTCTCGTTTTAAATTAATGTTACAAAAAGGAGTGATAGAAGAAGTAGAGCAACTAAAGAATGTCATTGATAGAAGTAGTAACCTTTATAAGGCTATTGGATTTAGAGAAATTTTAAATTATTTAGACTCTAAAATTTGTTTGCAAGAAGTTATTATGAAAACATGTCAATTAACTCGTAATTATGCGAAGAGACAATTAACTTGGTTTAGGAATCAAATGCCATGCAAAATCTGTATAGAATATAGTTCTGCTCGCGATCTGTGTTCTCAAGCAATAGAAGAGCTCTCTAGGAAGGGCACTTAATTTTATTAAGCCCCACATACCCAGCCTATTTAGGCAGGGGTTTAGGAGAATCACTTAGAGTGCGTAAAAATGCGACAATATTGGCAGCATCTTGAGGGTTTTTATATCCTGCGAAAGCCATTTTTGTTCCTGAAGCAAATTTACGAGGCTTATAAATAAAGCGTATTAAGTCTTCATAACTCCAAAGCCCCCCTTTAGATAGAAGTGCTTTGGAATAAGTGAAATCTTTTTTACTTGCTTTTGCAGAATCTACTATCTCCCATAAGTTTGGTCCGATTCTGTTTGGCTTTCCTTTAGAAAAAGTGTGGCAGATTGAGCATTTTTTTATATCTTTTTTACCGCTTTCTACATCGGCTTTTGCCATTAATGTTGGGATATCGAAAGATTCATCTTCAGTTGCTTTCGCATATGTTGAGGGTGAGATATCTGCAACTTCAACTTGGTAACCACGTTTGAAGGTTTTATTAGGCTGATATAAAATATCGGCAAGATTACCTGCAATCATTGCAACAATACCTGCTATAAGAATAGTGGCAGCAATTTTATTAAGCTCAAACCCGTCCATAAATATATAAATTATAGTTAAATATAATATATTAAATAAATTACTAGAGATCAAACGCTTATTTGATATCAGTATTTATTGCTTCCTTATTTACGTTGCCATATTTCTTCAAGACGATACAGGTCACGAGTATTTTTTTGGAAGATATGAATAATAACGTCTCCGATATCTAATACTAACCAGTTATCACTATCTCCGCCTTCTAAAGCAGTATTTATACCAATTTTTTTAAATTCTTTTATTACATTATTTGCTAAAGCTTTTACGTGTCTTCCTGAAGTTCCAGTTACAATAAATATATAATCACACAGTGTGCTTTTATTAAATAAGTCAATTTTAATCACATTTTCTGCTTTGGTATCTAATAGTACTGCTTCAACTATATCGCAAAATTTTTTATTAGGTGTTTTCATTAGTAGACCTTAATTGAGTTGAAGAAATATCTACAGAAGCAGATTTCACTAATACCCAGGATGGTGAGGGTGATAAAAGGAAAGTTTTTATATCTGTTTTGTATTTAAGCAACCAAGGATTTATTTTTTTTTGAATATCCTTATACCAATAATTAGGACGTTCGTATACTATAATTTTAATAATCTTAAGGATTTGTTGGTAATTATCCCATTTGTCGAAGTCAACAAGGAGGTCTGACCCCATAATCCAATAGTACTTATTATTAAAGCACTTGTTACTAATAAAGTTTATATGATCAATCGTTTTTATAGAGTTTATATTATTTTCTATATCAAATGTAATAATATTGTCAGAATCAATTATCTTACTACATGCTCTAAGTCTTTGATTTATTGATGAAGCTTGATTTTCTTTGAATGGATTCTGTTGTATTACAAGCCACCATATATAATCTAGATTAAATCTTCTTAGGGCATCTTTGCTAATGTGTAAATGGCCTTGATGTGGAGGATCAAAGCTACCGCCTAATAATCCAATTCTAAGATTTTTTTCTTTAAAATTTTTGAAATCGATCATATTTTACTAAAAATCTTGTAAAAACCTATCATATTTATTATTTTATTATATAAACTGTAAAATAGATCATGGCTATAGCAAAAGAAAAATTATATGAACTTGTGAAAGTTGCATTACCAGATGCTACAATCAAAATTAATTCTCTTATTGATGATGGTGATCATTATGAAATAGAAATTATTTCTGAGCAATTCAATGGTCAAACTAAGTTAGCTCAACATCGTATGGTAAATCATGCTTTAAAAGGTTATTTGGGAGATAAGTTGCACGCTTTGTCAATTAAAACAAAGGAAAAACAATAATAAATAAAGAGGAAAAATGTCAAAAGTTATGACAAAAAGTAATGTTACTGAGCTTATTGAAAAATATATAAGAGATAATGATGTAGTATTGTTTATGAAAGGCACTGCAGACAAGCCTTTTTGTGGCTTTTCAAAAGTAGCTTGTACAATCTTGCAAAATCTTGGTGTTAATTTTAAAGATGTCAATGTATTGGAAGATAATGAGCTAAGACAAAAAATCAAAGAATACAGTGATTGGCCTACTATACCTCAGTTATATATAAAAAAGGAATTTGTGGGAGGGTGTGATATCATGAGAGAAATGTATGATTCAGGTGAATTAGAAAAATTATTGAAAAATAGAAGTGTTATTTCATAACATAATTTGCTACTATTTAGCTTGACATTTATTGCTGCATAAAACTTCAATGATCAGAGATACATTTAAAGGAATAGCATATAATCTTAATAATTTCGTTATTAATAAAACAAATTATTCACGAAAATTATTTGACAGCTTTGCTTTACCAGTAATAGGCATAGATACTGAAGGGGTAGTCGTTTATAATAATACAAAGGCACAAGAATATTTTGGTAAAAATATTAATGAACTATCACAATATTTTTCTACTGATAACTCAATATCTATTAATACCAATATTTATGTAAAAAAATATTTGTGGCTAAATAAAAATATTAGCTTTTATATTTTGGTGAGTGACAATCACTCAATGCATCTACACTCTTATTCTATACCGTATGTGGTATTGGATGCTAGAGGTGTTATCATTGAATCTAATAAACTATTTAGAGAGTTACTAAAAGTAAATAAAAAGAAAGTACAAGATGATTTCTATGCGTATTTAGACCAGATTAGTGCAAATTTATTGATGCAAAGCTTCAAAACAAATAATGTTAATATTGAAGTAAAATTTAATACTGATGATAACTTAACAGTACTTTTATGTCGACTGTATAAAGATAATAATAACTACTTTCATTATTTCTTAGTTGATATAACAGAGTATAAAAATCTTGAGATGCATCTAATACATTCACAGAAAATGCAAGCTATAGGACAATTGGCTGGAGGTATTGCTCACGATTTCAATAATTTATTGACAGCAATGTTAGGATTTTGTGACTTACTTTTGATAAAACATCCAGCAGGCGATCCGTCATTTGCTGAAATAATGCAAATTAAACAAAATTCTAATAGAGCTGCAAACCTTGTTAGGCAACTTCTTGCTATATCACGAAAACAAGTATTAAAACCTGAGGTCTTAGATATTTCTGATCTTATTGAGGAGCTGATTTATTTAATTAGAAGATTAGTAGGTGAAAAAATTACTTTAAATATTACGCATGGCAAAGGTTTGGGATTAGTTAAAGTAGATCAGGGACAACTAGAGCAAGTATTGATTAATTTGGTAGTAAATGCAAGAGACGCTATTTTTGCTAACGGAGATAGTGGCACTATATCAATAAGTACAGAAAATATTGAAATTACAAAAACTGGCAAAGTAGAAGAAGGGTTTGTTCCTTCCGATTCTAATGAACCAATATTATCTGGTGATTATGTGTTAATTGAGGTTAGTGATACGGGCATTGGTATGACAAAAGCCACTATTTCTAAAATTTTTGAACCTTTTTTCTCTACAAAAGAACTTGGAGCTGGTACAGGCTTAGGACTTTCTACAGTTTATGGTATAGTAAAGCAGACAGGTGGATATTTGTATGTTAATTCTAAAAAGAATAAAGGTACAAGATTTCATGTATATTTAAAAGTATCTAACGATAATGAAGTAGGAGACGGTAAAATGCTACAAGATACAGAAAACAAGCTTATCAAACAGGATCTCACAGGAGATGCCACTATTCTATTAGTAGAAGACGAAGTTCCAGTTAGGATGTTTAGTGCTAGTGCCTTATCTAATAAGGGTTATAACATTATAGAAGCTGATAATGGTGAAGCGGGGCTTGAAGTTATAAAAAAACGTGGTAAAGAGATCGATATAATTATAACCGATGTTATCATGCCAGGCTTGAATGGACCTGATTTTATTGCTGAGGTGCATAAAATTTACCCTAAGACCAAGGTAATATTTATGTCTGGGTATGCTGAAGAAGCTTTTTCTGAGAATTATACTCTAGAAGGAGATTTAAGATTTAATTTTCTTTCCAAACCATTCACTCTTAAGCAGCTTGCAAGTAAAGTAAAAGAAGTTCTTCAGGAAGATTAAACTTAGATGTATCGAACTATTAAGCGGGTACTACTTAAAGCAGACATAGATAAAGGGGAATTAGTATTTGATGATATTAAAAAATTTCATCATTTGTCTAATGTAATGAAACTAAAGTCTGGAGATAACATAAGAGTTTTTAACCAGAAAGATGGTGAGTGGTTAGCAGAAATAGTCAAAATAACAAAAAATAAAGTTACATCTAGTGTAATCAAAAAAATTAGAGATAGAGAAGAAGAATCTGGCATTCAGATAGCATTTGCTCCTATTAAACCAGATAGACTTAGATTTCTAATCGAAAAGGCAACGGAAATAGGAGTAGATGGTTTTATTCCTGTAATTACAAGTCGTACTGTTATTAAAGCCATAAATAAACAAAAAATAGCTCTTTATATTACAGGAGCAGTTGAACAAAGTGAGCGCATTACCGTTCCATTTTTATCAGAAATATGTAATCTAAAAGATTTTTTAAATTATTATAATAACAGCACCATAATTTTTTGTAATGAAGATGAGCAAGTTAAAATGCTATCAGCAATTGAGTTAAAAGAAAATTATATTATTCTAATAGGTCCAGAAGGTGGTTTTACGGAGGAAGAAAAGTTTTTACTTGCAGCATATCCTAACGTAGTTTCGGTCAAATTATCTAACAATATATTGAGATCAGAGACTGCTTCCATCTTAGCTTTAGGTAATATTATGTCAAAAATGTATAAAAATGGTAAAATATAGTATTCATAGTCAATTACAAAGTTTATTACAAAATAAAACTTCTTTAATAGAAGAATGGTTTCATGCTGAATACAAAAAAATTGAACCTTTATTCTATACTTCTGTTGATATCAGAGACTCTGGATATAAAATTGTTCCAGTTGATACAAATATTTTTCCTGCTGGATTTAATAATGTTCATCATAGCAAATATGAGCAAATCGCAGAGCAAATAAATGCGGTTTTATCAAAATATACACAAAGCTATAACATATTAATTGTTCCTGAAAATATTACTCGCAACAAGGCTTACCTGGAAAACATAAAAGCTTTGCAGCAGCTTATTGAGTTATCAGGGAGAAAGGTAAAAATTGCAGATATTAATAATAATCTAGTTGTAGATAATGGAAAATTAATTAGCAAGGAGGGATTTGTTCCTGATATCATTATACTAAATAATGATTTAACTATATCTGTACCAAAAATTTTACAAAATATCAAACAACCTATTATTCCTAACATAAAGTCTGGCTGGCATATTAGAAATAAATCTAGGCACTTTGAATCTTATGCTTCAATAGTATCTAAATTCTGCAAAGCATTTGATTTAGATCCGTTTTTTTTAACTAGTATGTTTAGCAATTGTGATAAAGTGAATTTTAAAGAATCTGTAGGGCTAGACTGTATAGCTAATGATGTTGAAAAGATGATATACCATTTAAAAACGAAATATAAAGAATATCAAATTAAAGACAATCCGTATGTATTTGTTAAGGCTGAGAACGGTACTTTTGGTATGGGGATTATGACCGTTGCTAATGGTGATGAAGTTTATGCCATGAATAGAAAATTAAGAAAAAAAATGCACATTATTAAAGAAGGCAAGATAAACAGTAAAGTAATAATACAGGAGGGTATTCGTACTAGCCTTACTTATAATAATTGTCCTGCAGAAGTAATGTCTTATTTGATAGGTGGGAATGTAGCAGAATCTTTTCTAAGATTTAATGAAGCACGAGATTCTTATAATAATTTAAACAAATCTGGTGCTGAGTTTGTATCTTTGAGTAAGAGTGATGTAATAATAGAAGAGCTTGCAAATTACCATTTAGTTGCAAGATTATCGTCTCTTGCTGCCGCTCTTGAATAAATTATACGTTTGCTTCTCTTTTCTTTTTGATCTACCTATTTTTATTATAACATTAAGTATCCTAATGGTATAATTTTAAGATTTTTCCTTATTTAAACAAGATTTCTTATCTTTAGGTAATATCACTATAGTAAAAAAGCTATATATTCTTCTTTTTTATTTGATTTCATTTCTCTATAGCTTCTTCTATTTGTAGTTTCATTTTTTTTATAGTTACAATTGTATAAGTGTTTATTTAAATAAAGGAGAATAATTATGGCAAATAAAGAAAATGAGCATACATATAATGACGGAGATCAAGGTCATGGACATGGACACAAAGATAATGATGTTCCTCATCACCACCACCATCATCATGATCATTCGCATGACTCAGGCAAAAAAGGACATGGTAAAGGCGATGGATCAGATGATCATGATCAAGGCAGCAGTGGTAATTGTTTGTCTTGTGCAAATCCTGAAAGCAAATGTAACATAGAAGGTTTTGCTCATATCATTAGAGAGAAACTTAATGCTGAAGAAAGGGATTATTGTTCGCTGTTAGCGCAAGGTAGAAAAGACTTATATTTCTTAGAAAAAGAAGCAAATATTACCAAACAAGAAATAAAATTACTATATCATAAATTACAAGTGACTGAAGAAAAAATAGAATTTCAGAAGCAATTTAATACAGGTTTGATTGCAGATCACGAAGATCCATGTTGTAATTTTACTTTGCCATATGCTGAACCTGATCCGTGTTGTCCTGTAGGAGAAACTTCAGACCATGATCATCACCATCATCATGGCGGTTAGATTTCTATTATGCAAAAGATAAAAGGGAGTTATGAGATTAAATTTATACAATACTGTGACTGAAATTATACACTGCTCACATTATTTATATCGAAGAACTCCCGTTAATCTTTTGTTAGTAATAGAGGAAGTATAATGCAAATTAACAAAAGAGTGGGATAGTAAAATAACTTTTATAAAACTACTTATATAAATTTTTACACTTAATTATAGTAATAAAATGCAGAGATTATTTACCTTATTCATAGTATTTTCACTTTCTGCCTCAGTGCTAGTTAAAGCAGTGGCTCATAAAAAATCAGGTTCTGATCGTTCTAGTAAGCACGTTGAATATCGTGATAAGGTTAGTAAGTATCCTGGCTTTTATATGGGCGCCGGTATAGGATGGTCAGGAGCGCAAAAATTTAAAGAAAGAGATCCCGTATATATAAATGATAGACCCGATACTAGGTCAGCTACTTTCAATATACATGCTGGATACAAGATTAACAAATATTTTAGAGCAGATTTGAACACTCAATACCGCAGGTTCAGATATGATCCAACATCAACTAGTAGTATGGGAGGTGGAACTATAAGCTACAATCAAAAAGTTAATAATTATAGCTTATTTGTTAATGGTTATGCTGATCTTCCTAATAAAACTAGGTTTACTCCTTATGTTACTGTTGGTGTAGGTTATTCTCATAATGAGGGTAAGGATTTGACGGTAAGATCTTCAGCAGTGCCTGTAGCATCATTCACTTCATCAGGAAATAGTAACGGTGATTTTGCTTGGAATATAGGAATTGGGTCAAGAATTAAAATAGATGATCTTTTAGATTTAGACCTAAGTTATAGATATCTAGACCTTGGTAAAGTAAAAGTAAATGCTACAAAAAATGGAGCAGGCATGGATATTCCTGCTGCATCACAGGATTTAAAAGTGCATCAAGTGTTATTTAATTTAAACTATCATTTTTAGGAGAGTGCCATGACATTAGAGCAAATAATACTACAATTGTCACAACAATCAGAAGCTGAGTGTAAAGACACTGTTGCCCAATTTGATACAGACTTATACCGTAGTAAAAATGGTGGACAGCATGTACAAACTTTAAGTGATCTCATTAGGAGTAAGCATTCTCTTGATGCTACTGAAGAGCACATTAGGGATTTTATTATACCAAGAAGGGATTATGTCAAACAATTGATTAAAAGCGGTATGGATCAAGCACAGATTCGTACAAACTTAAACAATAGCCCTTTTCATCAATCAATGGATAATGCAACTATAGAATGTATACGTGACACTGTGCTTAGAGATGAAATTTCTAAAAATTATAAGATAAGTGATCCAGAGGATGTGGAGAATATTAAAAATTTACATGAAAAAATGAGTTCTGGGCAAAAATTTACTAGTACAGAATTTAGTTATATTCGTGATAAATCAGGTAATGGAAGCTTGAACGATATCGTGCAAATGATGATAACGTGCAAAAAAGCTGCTTCTCCAACATCGGAGCATTCTAACATTGATGCAAATAGCAATTACTATCTTAATGCTTTACACACATCTTCATCTAACACTAATCGTCCTGTTAATCCTCCTATTGAGGATAACAAGTATGATGATGGAGGAAAGTCTAAAATAGCTATTGATGAGATTTTAGAAGAAGCAAAAAAAATAGCAGAAGAATCAGGAGAACATTATAAATTATGCGAAAAAGACTGTGATCATAGTCATTACCAGAGAGAGCATGATATAGAAAAAATAGTGCGTGAGACCAAAATTGAGATACCAACAAAACATGATCTTTGGAAAATTGAGCAAATCGTGAAGGATCCAGGATGTAATGATAATGATTATGATTGGTAATAGTTTTCTAGTGGATATACATAAATAATCAGTATATTAGTTTTACAGAAATTGGTATTTATATAATCTATAGCTAATCTGCAATTAATTTTGCAGTAATTATTAATTAATTTTAGCGAGCAATTCCCTATGGATATCAGCAATAATTGGCTAGATAGATACCAATTTTTAATTTTTGATAAGATTGATAGTACTAATCTTGAAGCTTATAGGCTGATAAGCCGTGGTATTAAGGACAATTTTGTAATTTTAGCAAAATCACAAACTGATGGTAAGGGAAGATATGGGAAAGATTGGTTTTCTCCAGAGGGGAATGCTTATTTTTCGTTATTATTAAAAACTAGAGTTCCTTTGCAAGATTTGTCTAAATTCACTTTTGTTACTTCACTGTCTGTCGCAGAAGCTATACTTGACTTATTAGGAAGCAATATTGATCTAAAATTAAAGTGGCCTAATGATATTATTTTGAATGATAAAAAACTTGCTGGAATTTTGCTTGAGTCTTTATCGGACGCAACAAAAAACACCTGGCTTATTATAGGAGTAGGAATAAATCTGAAACATTACCCAGATAATGCTAGGTATCCTGCTACTTCTTTGTTAGTTGAAGGTTGTAAAGATATAGAGTCTGAATTGATGTTAGATAGATTTATGTATTTTTTTGAATTGAACAACAAAATTTTGCATGAAGATGGTTTTTGCGTTATACAGAGAAAGTGGTTAAATTATGCATGGCGTATAGAAAAAGAATTTTGTTATAGCTATAATAATAAATTAGTCACAGGCATGTTTAAGACTATTGGAGAAAATGGAGAATTAATACTTGAAGACGAAAAAGGTGTTGTACACAAAATTAATGCAGGTGAAATTTTTGCAAAGAGTTAGGCTATTTTCTCTAGATATGGTCCTGTAAGCAGCATTTTTATTCCAATTTGGAACAAAATCTGATATTTACTATATAAAGATAAAGAGATCAATTCGCTTTTTTTATTCTTGAGTAAAGAGTTATACTGACTAATCATATAAAAATTTTATAATATGCAATTCGCTTTAAATAAGCATAAGAATGATCTGTTGTTTGTTCCTTTAGGTGGAGCAGGTGAAATAGGGATGAATTTTAACTTGTATCATTACCAAGGAAAATGGCTTATTGTTGATTGTGGAAGTGGATTTGCTGAAGATTATTTTCCTGGTGTAGACATATTGATACCTGATATTTCTTATATAATGAAACATAAGAAAAATGTCTTAGGGATAATTCTTACGCATTCTCATGAAGACCATATTGGAGCTGTGCAGTATTTATGGGAAGATATTGGTTGTCCTATTTATACAACGCCTTTTACTCAAGCTTTTCTAAATGAAAAGCTACGCGATAACTCTGTTGATTTTCCTAATGATATTGTTGTGTTGCAAGAGCAAGGTAAAATAGAGTTAGGTCCTTTTAGAATTGAAATGATGCCGCTGTCTCACTCTATTCCTGAGATGCAAGCTTTAGTAATTAAAACGGACTTAGGTAATGTATTTCATACTGGAGATTGGAAATTTGATCCTAAGCCTGTTATTGGCAATGTTAATGATGAAAATCTTCTTGCGCAATACGGGAAAGAAGGCGTATTAGCTGTTGTTGGTGACTCAACAAATGTTTTTTATGAAGATTATTCTGGTTCTGAACATAAATTAAAAGAATCTTTGATTAAGTTAATATTAAGCTGCAAAAATATGGTTGTTGTTACTACTTTTGCTTCTAATGTTGGTCGATTAGAAGCATTATTTGAGGCTGCTTCTAAATCAGAGAGGAAGGTAGCGTTGCTGGGGAGAAGTTTGAAGAGAATAGTTGTCGCTGCCCGTAAGAGTGGTTATTTGCAATATATTCCAGAGATTATTGACGAAAAAGATATTGGTAACTGTCAAAGATCGAAGATCATGTTAATATCTACTGGTTGTCAAGGAGAGCCTTTAGCTGCAATGACAAAAATAGCTAGTGGTACTCACTCTAAAGTTAAAATGAAAGCAGGAGATAATGTTATTTTTTCCTCAAAAATTATTCCTGGGAATGAAAAGAAGATTTATCGCGTATTTAATAAATTAGTTAAGCTTGGAGTAAATGTTTTGACAGAAAAAGATCATTTTGTTCATGTTTCGGGGCATCCTGGCAAAGCAGAATTAAAAAAACTCTATAAGCTTCTTAAGCCTAATATATTAGTTCCAGTACACGGAGAGCATATACACATGCATGAACACGCAAAAATAGGAAAATCTTTAGGGATAGAGCATTCCGTAGAGGTTGAAAATGGTATAGTATTAAAGCTTGCACCAGGAAAACCAGAAAAAATAGCTAAAGTTGAATCGGGAGAGCTAGGGGTTTATGGTAATTATTTTTTAAAGCCAGACTCTAGTGTAATGAAAGTAAGGCGCAAGCTTAGAAATGATGGTATTGTAATGGCAACTATAGTAGTATCTAGAAATCACCAACTAGTAGTTGACCCAATAATTGCAACTCCTGGTTACTTAGATGATGTAGAGGATATGCATTTAATTTACCATATGCAAGATGAAGTCCGTATAATTGTTGAAGAGCAGTTTATGAGAAAAAAACAAAAAGTTAAAACTATGTTAAGTGACTTACAGAAGATTGTTAAATCAAAAATAAAATCTATTTTAAAGCAAGAAGTAGGAAAAATTCCTACCATTCAGATAATTATAAGATTAATATAGTTGTAACGGAGTAACCTATTTTATTATGAGAAAATTTCAGTTATTAAGTAATAGAGCCTTAATTTCTTTGGAAGGTACGGATTGCATCAAATTTTTACAAGGAATTGTAACTAATGATGTTATTTCACTTGTTGAGGGCAGTATTTTATATAGCTTAATGCTGACTCCACAGGGAAGGTTTATGTATGACTTCTTTATTTTCCGGCACCAAAATAAACTATATATAGATCATGAATCTCAATTTACTCAGGATCTGATCACTAAATTAAAATTTTATAAACTCAGAGCAGATGTGACTATTGAAGATCTAACAAACGATTACTGCATAGCAGCATTAGATGACAATCCTGTTACTTGTGGTGATTGCGTATTTAGAGATCCAAGATCTCCTAAGCTGGGCTATAGATCATATATTAAGTCAGTAGACTTAGACTCATTTGCTAAAGCGAATACTCATACTAAATTTTACTCGCAAAGTCTCTATAATTACTTAATACCCGAACCTCATAAAGATATGATACAAGGAAGATCATTTCCTTTAGAGTATGAGATGGATAGTTTTTCTGCTATTAGTTTTACTAAAGGTTGTTATTTAGGGCAGGAGTTAACGGCTCGTACTAAACACAGAGGAGTGGTTAGGAAAAAATTATATAAATTAGTTACAGAAGAAAATTTAAAAGATATTGAAACGGGTGAACCTATTACCGTAGATGGTAATAAAATAGGTATTTTTTGTTCCTTTTATGGGTTAACAGTAAAAGCTTTGCTACGCATAGAAGACTATAACAATCTTTCAAAAAACACTAAAATAGTGGTTGCTGATAAAATATTACATATTGCTAATAATGCAGTTGATGCATAAGTAAATTATTAAAGTCTTATAGTGTCATGTGATTTGTATTGGTATCAATAATTCCCAAAATGTTACTATTAAGTGTTGTATGAGACGAAGATTCAGCTATTAATTTTTCAATGTCTATCTCTCTATTTTCATACTCAGGATGAGACTCCATATCGTATGAGTTGCTAGCATTTTTAAATGACGCGGTTTCTTGGAGAATTTCATTTTCTAATTTAGAGTTATTATCTAGCTCTGTATCATGAATATCTTTTTCTAGTAATTTTTGGCAATATTCTAGCATTAAAATGAGATTTTCTTGTTTTATGTGGATGTAGTTTTCATCTGGCTCCAGTTCTTCGTTGCAATCTTGCTTCTTCTTTATATTTTCTAATAAGTCTCTAGAGGTTTTATTACTATTTTGGTATTTAGAAGAATCATTGGTATGTTCTTCGTTATCATCTGATTGATTACTTTTATTATCCTCTTCTGATTTTTGACTAGTAGAGTTGTTATCAGATGAATTTTTTCTATTTGTTTCTGTTTCAGATTCGCTATCGCAATTTATTTGTTCTAAGTCTATCCAAAATGGTATATTCTCCTTATTAGGAGAAGGAGGAGGCGTACACTTAGGAGAAGGTGAACGGTTTGCTTCTCTTGCTATAGTATTAGTGTCCATTGTGTCTGGATTGTTGGTGCTTCTAGTAGATGACTGATCTTCTGTAAGGTCTTCACTATTTTTATCGCTGCCAATGTCAAGCAATACAACTGTGCCGTCATTTAATGTGACTTCGACTTTCTTATCTTTAAAAACCATCTTAAAGTTAGATAGAGGGCTTTCTTCTCCATCTTTGTACTTGACTGGTACTTCATTGTTTTTCAATGAGTCAGTAGGCATATCTAAAGGAGAAGGGCGCAATTTTGTGCTGCTACCTGTTTTTGGAGAAGTTTGTGATTGTATACTGAGATCTGTTTGTGATTGCGTATTAGCGCCTGACATTATATAACCTAAATTACTTTTTTTAATATAGTCGCTAGGGTTGTTAGAAGATTTGAATGAAGCCGTATCTATTTCTTGATTTAGCATATAAAATAACCACAATTAATTTATTAAAACTTTGTGATTATAAATTTAATTTATTAATATTTAATTAATATTACTCATGATTATATATTTTTAGATATAGGTTGTGATTTGTCGAAGTATGCCGTTCCACTATTTTATTTGTGCTTGCAAAATCCAGGATAATAGCGTATAAGTTTTTTATTACTACGCACATAAAGAAATAATTTTAGTATCTTTTGCGAGATGATTCTTTATGGAGGACTTAAAAACTAAAATTGAAGGAAAATATATATGTCTAATCTCCCTGATTTTACTATCAAAGAAATGCTGGAAGCCGGAATACATTTTGGCCATAAAGCAATGTTATGGAACCCCAAGATGGCACCATTTATTTTTGGTAACCGTAGCGGTGTACATATAATAGATTTACAAAAAACAGCAGCATTATTAAAAATTGCAACAAAAGTAATAATGGATGTTGCTAAGAAAAGAGGTAGTAAAATATTATTTGTTGGCACTAAGCTTCAAGCTGGTGATGCGGTAAAAGAAGCAGCTATTAAATGTGGTCAGTTTTATGTAAATCATAGGTGGTTAGGAGGAATGCTTACTAACTGGAATACGGTTTCTAAGTCTATTAAAACTTTGGGAGAACTTGAAAATATTTTAAAAGCTGCAGAAACTGGTGAAGAAACAAAATATAATAAAAAAGAACTTATAGATATTGATAGAAAAAGGCAAAAGCTAGATAATGTTCTTGGTGGTATTAGGAATATGTCGGGGAAGCCTGATTTGCTTTTTGTCATTGATGTAAATAAAGAAAAAATTGCAGTAGAAGAAGCAAAAAAGCTAAATATACCAGTAGTAGGTGTAGTAGATACAAATTCTAGCCCAGATAATATAGACTATGTTATCCCAGGTAATGATGATGCTACAAGAGCAATAGATTTCTACTGTCGAATCATATCTGATACCATAGTTAGTGGAATGGAAGAGTTTTTATCTAATTCGGGTGTGGATATAGGAGAAGTAGAAGCTCCTTTCAATCAAGATGCTAAGATTGAACAAAAAGTAGGAAAAGTAAAACAAGATGCAAAAGAAGTAGAAGTGCTCGGAAAGAGTTCGGTATCTAAGGCAAAAATTACTCCAACTAAAGAAGTTAAAAAAATAACACAAGAGGCTACTTTATCTAAAAAAGATGATAAAGTTGAAGAACAAATAGAAGCTAAAGATACAAAAGCAAATACTATTGATACTGGCAAAGGAGAATAACTATGGTAGCTATTACAGCAAATTTAGTAAAAGAATTACGTGAAAAAACTGGCGCAGGAATGATGGATTGCAAAAAAGCCTTAGTTGAAAATCAAGGAGATTTCCAGTTAGCAATTGATTGGTTACGTAAAAAAGGTCATGCAGCAGCAGCAAAAAGGTCTGATAGAACTGCAGCTGAAGGACTTGTTGCGCTAAAAGTAAAAGACAATAGAGCAACAATGATCGAGTTAAACTCTGAAACAGATTTTGTAGCTCGTAATGAGAAATTTCAAGACCTACTTCTTGGTATATTGGAAGTTTCTGTTTCTTGTAATTCTTTAGAAGAGTTAGAAAACGCCAAGTATCCAGGTGCTGATCGATCTGTAAAAGATGAAATTATAGAATGCACATCTATTATTGGCGAAAAAATTATTCTGGGACGTATGCAATCTATATCTGTAGAAAATGGGGTTATAGTACCTTATGTTCATAATGCAGTAATACCAAATGCAGGTAAAATTGCTGTATTAGTTGCAATTGAATCGTCATTCGGTGATATAGAGAAACTAAGTTCTTTAGGGAAACAGATTGCAATGCACATTGCTGCTGCAAGACCGGATGCTTTGAATATTGATGAAGTAGACCCTGAAGCTTTAGATAGAGAGAAGCAAATTTTTGTAGAACAGGCTAGAGAATCTGGTAAGCCTGATAATGTTATTGATAAAATGATCCAAGGTAGGATTAAAAAGTATTATCAAGAGGTAGTTTTGTTAGAGCAAACATTTGTTATTGATAATAAAACAAAAATATCTGATGTATTATCAAGCTTTGCTAAGGATAATGATACAGATATCGCAATTAAGGGTTTTATCAGATACGAATTGGGTGAAAGTAAATCATAAGCAGATATATAGATGTTTGGTAAAAATTATAAAAGAGTATTACTTAAAATATCAGGGGAATCTTTTAAAGGGAATTTAGAGTCTGGGCAAGATTATAAGGCAATAGATCGTATAAGTAATGATATATTAGAGGTAGATCAGAATGGTACGCAAATTTGTCTTGTTGTTGGTGGTGGTAATTTCTACCGAGGTAGTGAAGAGGCAACCATAGAAAGAGCTGCGGCTGATTACATTGGTATGCTAGCAACTGTTATGAATGCTTTGACTTTACAAGAGTTTTTAATTGCTAAAGGGGTTTCAGCACAGGTTCTTTCTTCTGTTCCTATGGATACAATATGTGATACTTATTCTCGTGATAGAGCCTTACACTATATGGATGAAGAAAAAGTGTTAATATTCGCTGGAGGCACTGGGAATCCTTATGTCTCTACTGATACTGCTGCTGTATACAGAGGTCTTGAAATGAAATGTGATGCTGTTTTCAAAGGTACGCAAGTTTCAGGGGTATATGATTCAGATCCTAAGCAAGATAAAAATGCTAAAAAGTATGATAAGTTAAATTATGATCAAGTTATTGATCAAAATCTTGGAGTTATGGATTTATCAGCTATTATGGTTGCTAGAGAGCATAAGTTACCAATAGTTGTGTTCTCTATACTGAAGAAAGGCGAATTTCATAAAGTTATAACTGGTGATGGAAATTTTACTATAATAAAGTAATTACAATGACTGATTTGCTATATAAAGACTTAAACTCTAGGATGGAAAAAGGGCTGCAATCCTTTGAATCAGAGTTAAAAGCTGTAAGAACTGGAAGGGCATCTCCTAACCTTCTTGATCCTATAAATGTTGAAGTTTATGGTAGTATGATGCCTATTAATCAGGCTGCAACTGTAAATGTACAAGAAGGAAGAATGCTTACAGTGCAAGTTTGGGATAAATCTATGGTTAAGAAAATTGAAAAAGCTATTAATGATTCTGATTTAGGTGTAAATGCATCATCTGATGGGCAGTTAATTAGAGTGCCTTTGCCTCCTTTAAGTGAAGAAAGGCGTAAGGATTTAACAAAAATTATTTCTAAATATGCTGAGCAGGCACGTGTTGTAATTCGTAATATTAGACGAGATGGCATGGAAAAGCTAAAAAAATTAGAAAAAGATAATGAAATTTCTCAAGATGACATGCATAAAAAAGGTGATGAAATTCAAAAATTAACAGATCAATATATAACTAAAATTGATAATGCTCTTGATAAGAGAAAGCAAGAAATAATGCAAGTTTAGTTGATAAGAGAGAATTGTTTGTCTAGTCAAATTATGGAAAAAACAGTATCGCTTGAAGAAATAGTAGCACTCTGTAAAAGACGAGGATTTATTTTTCAAAGCTCAGAGATATATGGAGGTCTTCAAGGTGTCTATGATTATGGTCCTTTGGGTACAGAAATAAAAAACAACTTAAAACAGTCTTGGTGGCGCTCCATAGTATATGAAAGAGATGATATAGAAGGACTTGATTCTTCAATTATTTCGCACCCATTAACCCTTAAATATTCAGGGCACGAGGATACTTTTAGTGATCCTTTGGTTGATTGTCGTAATTGTAAGCAAAGGATGCGTGCTGATCATATTAAAGATAATAAATGTGATTATTGTGGCTCTACGGATCTTACTGAACCAAGGCAATTCAATCTTATGTTCAGGTCAAATTTTGGCCCTGTGGATGATGGTAGTCATTTTGTTTATTTACGACCAGAAACAGCTCAAGGAATCTTCTCTAATTTTAAAAATATCCTAGATACTACTTCTAGAAAATTACCTTTTGGCGTTGCTCAAATTGGCAAAGCCTTTCGTAATGAAATTACTACTAAGAATTTTATATTTAGAGTGAGAGAATTTGAACAAATGGAAGTAGAATTTTTTGTTATGCCGGGAACTGATGAAATGTGGCATAACGAGTGGATTCAAATGCGGTTAAAATGGTGGAAAGAGCAAGGATTAACAGATGAAAATATTAAAATTTTTCATCAACCAAAGGCTGAATTAGCGCATTATGCAAAATCAACAGTAGATATTTTATATAAATTTCCCCACGGTTTTGAAGAGTTGGAGGGGGTATCTAATAGAAGAGATTACGATCTGGGATCTCATACAAAATCTCAAGGTAGCTTTACTCTACAAGCTAAGGTGAAAGCAAATGAAAAATCTCAAGATATACTTAGTATTAAAAGCGATGATGGACAAAATATTATACCGTTTGTTATAGAGCCTTCAGCTGGTTTGGATAGAGGAGTTCTTGCTGTTTTAATTGAGAGTTATACTAAAGAAAAGCTTGATGACGGTAAAGAACGAATTGTGCTAAAAATAAAACCTCATTTAGCTCCTTTTAAAGCTGCTGTTATTCCTCTAGCAAAAAATAATGAGCTAATTACCAAGAAGGCAAAAGAAATTTCTTTTATGCTTCGCAAAGCTGGTGTTGGTAGAATTAAGTATGAGGATACAGGTAATGTTGGTAAAGCTTACCGTCGCCATGATGAAATAGGTACTCCTTATTGTATTACAGTGGATTTTCAGACATTTGAAGGGAATGAAGAAACTATTACTGTTAGGTATAGAGACAGTATGAAACAAGAGAGAATTTCTGTAAATAAACTAACAGAGTTTATAACTAATTTTATGCGCAAATAATTAAGCGGGGTTTATTGTTTGCGTATTTTTAACATGTATTTTTTTTGTTTTTCCAATAAATTTAGTATGTGTATGATATGAAGATGCATATACAGGTGAGGCTTTGTTTTTGTGTTTATTAAAGTACAGATTCATTAGTTGAATCATTTCTGTATCTCTAGATTTTTGTGATTTTCCTCCTAAGATTACTCCTATCAGCCTAATATTTCCTCTGTTTGCTGCTGTTACTATATTCCACCCAGCTTGAGAGGTGTATCCTGTTTTTAGTCCTTCTGCTCCATATAAATTTGTGAGTACATAGTTATTTGCTTTAAAAAGAGTATTCTTATAATAAAAAGAGTTTCTGGAAAAAAGGTGATAATATTCTGGAAAGTCGCGTCTTATTGCTATTGCAAGTTTAGCAATATCATATGCTGTAGTAACTTGCTTTCTATGATGCCACCCTGAGGCATTAACAAAGTTGGTGTTATGCATGCCTAATTGCTTTGCTCTTATGTTCATTTTTTTTACAAAATTTACTTCACTTCCACCTAAATTTTCTGCTATTGCAACAGCAGAGTCGTTGGCTGATCTGACTATTAAGCTCATTATTGCTTCTTCAACTGTAATTCTATTTCCTGCTCTTAACCATATTTTAGAGCTTGGCATTGATGATGCTCGTTTTGTAATGAACATTTGTGTTTTTGGATTAAGCTTATGGTACTTTATTGCTTCAAAAGTTAGATATAAAGTCATAAGTTTCGTCAGAGAAGCAGGATACATCTTGTTTTTTGCATTTTTACTATATAACACTTTCCCATTATGTTGAATTAATAATTTTGCATAATGGTTATGCTTAAGTAGTTTTCCTTGAGCATGATTATAAGGAGTGCTTAAAAATGCTGACATAATCAGCAATAATACAAAAATATGTTTTAGTTTAAAAAAATATTTCATTAAAAATACTCTTCCTTTTGCTTTAGTATAATCCACAAAAATTAAGAAACTTTTAATAAGCTTAGAGTAAGATATCTTTTTCTTCAATTGTTGTTTCTGGAATGGTTGTTTTCATGTTTTGTAGGAAAAACTTTGTTTTTTTTATAATTTTACTAAAGTATCCTGCTTCTCCAACATCATATAATGGATATATTGGATATAATTGCTTTTGATTTTTTGTTAAAACTTCTAATGTTCCTATAGATATTTTTTTATTAATAGGTGCTTTAATCATATGCTGGTATTTGATTTTTGCTTTAATATTCTTTTTGTCCTCTACAGAAGTAGAGATTATAATATCATTTTTAGTTGCTAGTCCTATTTTTTCTTCTTGTCCCATCCATACTCGAGTTGAAGTTAGTGGAATATTAGCTTTTGCAACAGTAATATTAGTAAAATTTAAAAAGCCATATTGTAGTAATTTCCTTGTTTCTTTTTCTCTTTCTTGCTCATTTTTAAGACCGTTTACTACTACTATTAATCTACGGTTATTTTTAGTTGCTGAAGCAACTATGCCGTATCCTCCTGCTGATGTATGTCCTGTTTTTAATCCATCTACTCCAATATTTTTATTTATCAGGATATTTCTATTGAGTTGTTTTATTTTGTTGTACGTAAATTCAGTTTCTCTGAAATAATGATAATATTCTGGGAAGTCATTCATTATTTTGTTTGCTAATAGCGCTAAGTCATAAGCTGTCATATAATGGCTTTGATTTGGCCATCCCGTGCAATTAGTAAAATTAGAATTTGTTAAACCTATTTCTTTTGCTCTAGCATTCATTCTTATCACAAAGTCTTCTTCATTCCCATCTATTCCTTCTGCTAAAGCTATAGAGGCATCGTTTCCTGATTGAATAATAATTCCTTTGATTAAATTTTCTACTGTTACCTCTTTATTGGGAGATAAGAACATTTTAGACCCTTCTTTTTTCCAAGCATTTATCGAAGTCATAAAATTGTCCTCCAAATGTATTTGGTTGTTTTGTAATTTTTCAAAAGCAATATATATAGTCATCAATTTGCTCATAGAAGAAGGAGGCATTTTCTCCTTATGATTTTTACCATATAATATTGCTCCGTTACTAGCATCTATCAGTATAGCTTGCTTTGCTGTGGTAGAAATAGCATTAGAAATGTTTGTGAGTAGGAAAATTATTGTTACGATTATTAGTTTATAAATTTTCATCTGTTATTAGTAACTCCTTAGTAGTTAAGAAATAGAATGATTTTTAGATGCATATAAGTATTTATGCTTTTTTATACGCAATCTTTCATGAAGAGAAGCAGTAGCATTAGGTAAAAATTTTACTCTAACTTTTGCAATACCTCTATGTTTTAAACCTAATATTTCTGCTGCTCTTTCTGATACATCTATAATCCTATTTTTTTTATCTCTAGCAAAAGGTCCTCTATCATTTACTCTGAGCACAATAGTTTTGTTGTTATGCAAATTAGTAACTCTCACCAAAGATGGCAAAGGTAATGTTCTATGAGCTGCTGTTAACTCTCTTTGGTTAAAAATTTCGCCATTAGCTGTTTTTTTGCCATGAAACCTTGGTCCATACCATGATGCTAAACCTGTTTTATTATATGTAGATACTTCTTTAGGTGTAGATCTAATTTTATTAATTTCATAAGGTTTTCCTACTTTGTAATGCCCAATATAAGCTTTGCTATCTCTGCTGGTAGAAGAGCATGAGCATGTTATTGTTATAACAATGAATAGAGCAGTTAAGTTTGCGAGCCAGTACTTCATATTTAATATATAACATCTTTTCGGGGTATGGTAAAATAAATATTATTGGAAAAAGCTTGAAAATTCCTGTATTTTGTGTATAAATATATTAAAATTTAGAGTAAAAGATGAGAGCAAACCTTCCTTTAATAACTCAAGACCAAGCAATAACTGATTATATAAAGCAAATCAGTGTTTATCCAATTCTGGATGCAGAAGAAGAGTATGCCCTTGCTAAAAGAGTGCATGATTGCCAAGATTTAGAGGCAGCCCATGATTTGATTACTAGTCATTTAAGGTTAGTAGTCAAGATAGCTATAAATATGAGGGGATATGGTATTGCTTTGATGGATTTAATATCTGAAGGCAATATAGGTTTAATGCATGCAGTAAAAAAATTTAAACCTGACTTGGGATATAGGTTGTCAACTTATGCAATGTGGTGGATTAAGGCAGCAATGCAGGAATTTATTATAAAATCTTGGTCTTTGGTTAAAATTGGAACAACTGCTGCGCAAAAAAAATTATTTTTTAACCTTAATAAGATAAAAAAGAGAATTAATATCCTAGATGGTATGTCTGGTTCTAGGGAACTATCTAGGGAAGATACAAAAAAGATAGCTAGTGAACTAGATCTTCCTGAAAAAGATATTAAGGAAATGAATAATAGGTTAAGTTTGAGTGATGCTTCTTTAGATAGCCCTATTATACTAGATAACAATGAAGAAGCTGGCACTTTACTTGAAACAATAAAAGATGATACTTTACCAAATCAAGAATCGATTATTATTGATAGTGATGAAGAAAATTATAGGAAACAATTATTTCAAGAAGCTATTTTGACTTGTTTAGATAACAGAGAAAAAGATATACTTAGTTCTAGACATTTAGTAGAGAAGCCAATTACACTAGAAGACCTAAGCAAAAAATACGATATTTCTCGTGAAAGAATAAGGCAGATAGAAGCTAGAGCTTTAAAAAAAGTAAAAAACTTCTGTAATTCTGCTTTAGCTTAACTTTGCTATTATAGCCTAAGATGTATGCTTTTTTGCTTTACTAGCTGTGAGCGGGCAATTAGCGCATAAATTGTATAAAAAATTTAGATTATATGGACCAAGAAACACAAAATTCTTTACAAACTCTCTCTACTATAAGGGCTACTGTTCCAGCTATAGAGGAATTACTTTATAAGGTTATTCCTGTTTTGGATCATGGTTTTATTAGAGTTATTGATTATATGGGGGATGACTCAGCTATAGTACAAGCTGCTAGAGTTTCTTATGGTGCAGGTACAAAAAAAACTAGTCAAGATCGTAATCTTATAGCTTATTTGATGAGGAATCGCCATACTACTCCTTTTGAAATGTGTGAGATAAAGTTTCATATAAAGCTACCAATATTTGTAGCTCGACAATGGATTAGACATCGAACAGCAAATGTTAATGAGTATTCTGCTCGTTATTCAATACTAGGAAAAGATTTTTATCTTCCTAAAAGAGAACATTTAGCTGCTCAATCAAAAAGCAATAAGCAGGGTAGAGAAGATATTTTAAATGATAAAGAAGCTAAGAGAGTTCTTGATTTGCTGAAGCAAGATGCTGCTGAGTGTTATAAGCATTATGAGGAAATGCTTAATGAAGATATTGAAGGAAATGTATTGGATGATTCTAAATCTAACCTTGCTCGAGAGCTTGCTAGAATGAACCTTACATTGAACTACTATACTGAATGGTATTGGAAAATAGATTTACATAATTTATTTCATTTTTTACAACTTCGTGCCGATTCTCATTCTCAGTATGAGATTAGAGTTTATGCAGAAGCAATGTTACAAATTGTAAAGCAGTGGGTGCCTTTTGCTTATGAAGCTTTTGAAGAATATTGTTTAAATGGTGCATATATTTCCAGGAAAGCAATTTTAGTGATCAAAAAAATGATTTCTGGTGATAGCATTACTCAAGCAGAAAGTGGCATGAGTAAACGTGAATGGAAAGAATTAATGGAAGTAATACAGTAGTGATATATTTGTTTTGATACTAATTATGGATAATAAAAGTAAACTTGCATGATTTTAAAAATGATTTACATACGTCATAAATGTGTTATTGTCCTAATAAATTTATTTAAAGAGTCAACAAGGTACTGAATATGTTGTCGCATTTGCCTCCAACTATAATGATTGTAGAACAAGATATAGTTACAAGAACCTTATCTTCTAACGTATTAGAAAGAAACGGGTTCAATATTTTTTCAGCAAAAAATTGTGAAGAAACCTTAAAAATATTAGATGATATTCCTGAATATCAAATACCTAATATCTTTGTAATTTATTCTGTATTAGAAGGAATTCAAGGAGTAGAGTTAGCGCAAATATTAAAATCAAGAGTAAAGCTAAAAAATATTCCTATAATTATGGTGGCAAGCCAAGAAGAAATAATAAAACTTCTACAGAATAAAGAAAGAGATTTTGATGATTACTTAATAAGACCTTTTGCTCAAAACGAGCTAGTTAATAAGGTAAAATTTTGGCTTAATAAGACTAAACCTAAATTAAAAAGTAAAACAATTAAATTTAGAGATATAGAAATAGATCTTGCAACTTATAAAGTCCAAAAAGCAGGAATAGAAGTGCATTTAGGCCCTACAGAATTTAGAATTTTACAATGTTTAATTGAAACTCCAACAAAGATTTTTTCAAGAGAAGATATAATGAGTTATGTTTGGAACTCAAAAGATAATGTGGAAACTAGAACAATAGATGTGCATATTAATAGACTAAGATCTGCTCTAAGACAGCCTCATGAAGACATATCAGTTATAAAAACTGTAAGATCTGCTGGATATTGTTTGGAGCTTCCAGGAAGCCGCTAATAGCTGTTTAATGGCTATGAATTATTACAAAAATAAATTGCAACAAAAATACAGCTCTTCTTCTATAATCAAACGGTTATTCAAAGAGTACGTTCGTAAGTACCTCACCAAAATCTACTTAGCTATAACATTCATGACTATATTTGCTATAGCTAATGCAGTTACTATATGGTTAATAAAACCTGCTTTAGATGGGATCTTCATTAGTAAGAATGTCAGTTTGCTTTGGTTAATTCCTGGTGCCATAGTGCTAATTTCATTAATTAGAGCTGTTGCTGATTATTTTCAAAGCTACTTCATAAAAATAGTAGGTCAAAATATACTTAATGATCTACAATTAAGCTTGTATAAATATTTATTATATTCTGATTTACAATTTCTTAATAAAAATCCTTCTGGAAAGTTATTATCTAAATTTACCAATGATATTTTAAATTTAAAAACAGCTATATCCTTAATCATAGTTAACCTTGCAAAAGAAATTTTAACTGTTACTGGTCTTGTTGCTATAATGTTTTATACAGATATAAAGTTGTCACTGATTACATTTATAGTGTTCCCTCTTGCTGTTATACCTATTGCTAAAATAGGTAAAAGAATGAGAGAAACTGCTCATAAAACTCAGGAAGGACTGAGTAACTACACTGTAAAATTAGATGAGAATTTTCGTAACATCAAAGTGATAAAATCATTTTGTACGGAACAACATGAAATTAATAACGCAAAACAGCATCTTGATAGTTTATTAAAATTTTATACCAAAGCAATACGTATAGAATCTATAGCTTCTCCGCTTACTGAAATGCTGGGCTCTGTAGCTGTAGCTGCAATTATTTTATATGCTGGATATCATGCATTAGAAGGCTCAACAAGTATAGGAAGTTTTTTTACCTTCATCATTGCTTTTATTAATGCATATAGACCTGTGAAAAACCTTGCTAATTTAAATGTTACTCTACAAAATGGATTATCTTCAGCACGTAGAATATTTAAAATACTTGATACAGATCAAAACATAGAAAAGCAGGACTACTATGAAAATATAAAAATAGCTCAAGCTCCCTCTATAAGGTTTAATGATGTTTCTTTTGTTCACGAGGGACGTAAAGCCGTAATAAAAAATATGTCCTTTTTTATAAAACCAGGTCAGTTTGTAGCATTAGTGGGAGAATCTGGTAGTGGTAAGTCTACTTTAATAGACTTGATATTAAAATTTCATAATCCATCTCAAGGTGAAATCTATATTAATGATGTAAATTTAGCAAATATTTCTCCTTCTACAATTAGGAAAAGCATATCTTTTGTAAGTCAGGATATAATGTTATTTAATACAAATATTAAAAACAATATGCTATATGGTAATGATGGTGCGTCCGATATTTCTATCGCACAAGCTGCGTCAATGTCTTCATCCGATCATTTTATACATGATTTAGAAGATTCTTATGATACACAAGTAGGCCAATTTGGCATACAGTTATCAGGTGGGCAAAAACAAAAAATAGCGATAGCACGAGCAATGCTAAAAGACAGTCCTATTGTTATTTTGGATGAAGCAACATCAGCGCTTGATCAAGTTTCAGAAAAAATAGTAAAGAAGTCACTAATATCATTGAAAAAAAATAAAACAATTATTATGGTAACTCATAGGCTTTCTACAATAAAAGATGCAGATATTATATATGTTGTAAAAAAAGGACAAATTGTAGAATTTGGTAACCATGACTATCTTATAAATAAAAAAGGCGAATATTACAGGTTGTATAATAAAAAATTAGAAAAATAGAAAGTAATTAATAATTAAAAGCGAGGATTTATGACACAAGAAAAATTAACTCTAGTAAATCAAGATGCAGAAAATGTATCTTCTACACAATCTCAACCTAAAGATACTCTGATGAGTTTTGTTCCGTTAGTGTTAATCTTTGTAATTTTTTACTTTTTTATTATCCGTCCCCAGATGAAAAAACAAAAAGAGCAACAAAACTTAATTAAGTCTGCAAAAAAAGGTGACAAAGTTGTTGCAGCTGGTGGTATTATAGGAACAATAGTAAAAGAAAAAAACCAAGACATAATTGAAATTGAGATAGCAAAAAATTCTACTATGGAAGTGATGAAGTCTAGTATTTTAAATATCTTAAATAAGACTGCAGAAAAGGAAAAAGTGCAACCGAAAACAAATAAAAAATCTTAAATATGCTACATAAATTTCCAAAATGGAAGTTAGCTTCTATTTTTTCTATATGTATCTTTTTTATTTTATTTGCATTACCAAACTTTATTGATGTCAAAATACCATTTTTGCCAAATACAAAAGTAAACTATGGGTTAGATTTACGCGGAGGTTCTCAGCTTTTATTGAGAGTTGATTTTAAATCTTATTTGAAGCAACAATTAGAGATTTCCTCCAATTTAATTAGAAAAACTTTAAGAAAAGAAGGAGTTCTATACTCTAGATTAAAGGTAGTTGATGATACGATTTTTTTAGTATTAAAAAACAATAATGATAAGCATAATTTACATAAAGTACTAAAAAAAATTGATAGGGATTTGGATTATAAAATTAATGATAGTGTTAATGTATCAATATATTATTCAGAAGAAAAATTAAGCAAATTACAAGAGCTAGTTATTGATCAAACTAGAGAAATAATAAGGTATCGTATAGATGAAACAGGAACTTTAGAGCCTTCTATTACAAGATATGGAAAATTAGGAGTCTTGCTACAAGTACCAGGGTTGTATGATCCAGCGAATTTAAAAAGGATCCTAGGGAAAACAGCTCAACTTACCTTTAATGTTGTTGATGACAGTTACTCGATTGAGCAAGCGAAGCAAGGTAAAGTCCCTCATAATCTGAAGTTACTTTCTGGAGAGGATGAAAATTGGTATTTAGTGCATAAGCAAGCGATATTAGGAGGAGATGTTTTAACTGATGCGCGATTGTCTAATAACGAAGGTGGAGCTGTAGTATCATTTAACCTTAGCACTATAGGAGCAAAAATTTTTGCTGAGTTTACAAAAAAAAATAGAGGAAAAAGACTTGCTATAATACTTGATAATAAAGTGATTAGTGCTCCATCAATCAATGAGCCTATTTTAACAGGAAGTGGTATTATATCAGGTAATTTTACTGTAAATAGCGCCAACGAGCTTGCATTGCTTTTGAGGGCTGGTTCTTTACCTGCTCCTCTAGTAATAGCAGAAGAAAAAACTGTTGGCCCTAGTTTAGGAGATGATTCTATAGAACTGGGAAAGAAGTCAGCTTTTATAGGTATCATAGTCGTAATAGTATTTATGATAATAACTTATGGTATATATGGAATTTTTTCTGCTGTCGCACTAATTTTTAATATCATTTTTATTATTGCTACGATGTCGATGTTGCAAGCAACCTTAACTATGCCTGGTATTGCAGGGATAGTACTGACTATGGGAATGGCAGTTGATGCTAATGTTTTAATTTTTGAGAGAATTAGAGAAGAATTAATGCTAAAATCAAGTCCCCAATACGCAGTGAGTAGAGGCTTTAAACAAGCTTTTGCAACTATACTTGATTCTAATTTGACTACTTTAATTGCAGCTTTTTTCTTGTATATATTTGGTTCTGGAATCATTAAAGGTTTTGCAGTTACTTTAACTATTGGAATTATATCTTCTATGTTTACTGCAATTACCTTAACTAGAATCATGATATTTTTTTGGTTAGGTAGGAGAAAATAATTTATTTATAAGATTTCATGAATATCGAACAACTACCTACGGATAATAGCTATATTGTAACAGGGTATGGCGAAGGTTTTTTTGTGATCAATCAAAAAAAAATTTGTACTCACATTTTAATGAGTAGAGATAAAATTTTTCAAATTGCAGAAATAGATAAAAAAAAGACTTTATCTATAGAAGATGTTGGTTATAGCAAGAATAATGATTGGATTTTGCTTATTGGTGTCGGGGCAACTTATCTTGATTTTCCAAAAAAAACTATAGAACTATATAAAAGAAAATATGATGACATACCTATAGAAATTATGGATACTGGGGCTGCATGTAGAACATACAATATTCTTATATCTGAAAATAGAAATGTTATTGCAATCTTATATAAGTATGAATAGTGATCAGTTAATTAGGTCCTATCTTCCTAGAAACAGAGGTTTAAATAGTATTAAAAAAGTACTCTTAAAAGAAGTATTGCCTAATTTTCAAATCGACATTCAATTGATTAAAGAATTAGATATATCTAAAAAAATTAATGTTGAAATAGGCTCTGGTAATGGTGATTTTATTAGCGATATAGCTTCATCTTATCAAGATGAGTTTTTTATTGCTAGCGAAGTTTATATTGGAGGAGTAGCAAAGTTATTAGCAAAAATCAGTAGTAATTCTATTGCTAATACTAAAATATGGCCTCAGGATGGACGTATATTGCTTATGGCATTTTTAGATAATATCATATCAAATATATTTATTCTTTTTCCTGATCCATGGCCTAAATCAAGACATCATAAGAGACGCTTGGTTAATCAAGAGTTTATAAATTTGCTTGCTGATAAATTAAGATCTGGTGGCAACGTTTATATAGTAACGGATCACAAAGATTATGCAGAGTGGATACAAAATAATTTTATGTTAAATAGTAAGTTTAAAGATGAACACAGTTTATCATTCAAAGATTCCAAATATTTTTATGATATTAAGACCAAATACTATTTGAAGGCTAAATCAGCGAACAAGAATATACATTTTTTCTGTTATACCAGAGTTGAAGTGTAGTGGTATAAGTATATTATAAAAAAGTTATTCAAAAATAAAAAAATTTGCTTGTAAAAAAATATATTGTAATTTAGCCTTATTCCAGTTACTACAGCAATATAACTTTAAAACGCTATTTATGAAATGAAGTTTTATTTGAGGCCGGGTAGCAAAGTGGTAATGCCGGGGACTGCAAATCCTCTACGCGCCGGTTCGATTCCGGCTCCGGCCTCCAGTTATTGCAATTGTAGTAAATGCATGTTGTAAATTCTGATTTAGCAATTGAATGAATTTTGCAGATCTGATACAAAATTTTCTCGAAACAATGTCTATAGAAGGCGGTCTATCTGATAATACGATTATCGCTTACCAAGGTGATTTAAAATTTTTTGCAGTTTTTTTAGAAAAAGAAAAAATAGATATAGTCAATATTAATGCGGATGTTATACGAAACTACATAATATTAATTTCAGAGCAATCATTAGAGACTACAACCATATATCGTAGGATTTCGGCAATAAGGCAATTTTTAAATTTTCTCTGTAATGAAAAAATTTTACACAATAATCCTATGATAAATATAGAAATGCCCAAAATTGCTAAATCTTTGCCTACAACATTGAGTGAAAATGATATTATTACGCTAATCAAAGAATCCTATAAAGAAAATAATCCCGAAGCTATTAGAAATGCAACAATGCTTGAATTGTTATATGCTTCTGGAATGAGAGTGTCGGAATTAGTATCACTGCAAATTTCTAGCTTGAGACTAACCAAGGATTCAAAGGAAATAAAACCATATATAATTATAAAAGGTAAAGGTAATAAAGAAAGATTGGTAGCTATAAATAAAGCTGCTATCAATATATTAAAAAAATATTTAAGAGTAAGAATGATTTTTGTTAGTGATTTTAATTGTCATTGGCTTTTTCCTTCTAAGCAATCAAAAATTGGGCATATTACCAGACAATATTTCGCAAAAATATTAAAACAATTAGCAATAAAAGCAGGTGTAGATTATAGTAAAATTTCTCCTCATAAAATACGTCATTCTTTCGCAACACACTTACTAAATAATGGTGCTGATTTGCGTATAATACAAGAATTATTGGGGCATAAAGATATTAGTACAACGCAGATTTATACTCATGTAGCAAATGCAAAATTAAGAGAAACTGTAATAAAATTTCACCCACTCTCAAAGAGAAAATAGTTGCTCTTTATGACAACATTATTATATGTATATACGATATTGTGGTAATTTTTCAGAGGTACTAGTGTTATAAAAGACACATATCGCCTTTAGATTTTGCTGCTAGTTTTTTTTTTGCTTTAACCCCAATAAAACTGTTGATTGTAAAATTGATATGGTCTTACAATTATAGTATTAGCATCAAAATAGAGTAATTATTATGTACACTCAAATTGTAAAGCCTAATTTACTTAGAGTCTTTTTATCAGTTATATTAGCAACTATTTTTACCTTGTTTTCTTGGAGTTTTGATCTCGATACTGCTCAAGAGCTAGGCGAGGAAGAGTTGGAACAAGTAGATGAAGAGATACTGGTTACAGCTCAAAAACATATGGAAGATAATAATATAGGGCAGGCAGCTTTTTTTAAGGATAAAGATGGCAAGCATGCTGCTTTTTTCCTTTCCCCAAAAAAAGAAAACTACATTTTTACAAAAGATAGTCAGGGTAATGTTATAAAGAAAGGAGGGAAAAGTTTAGTTAATATAGATAATAGTACGGACTATTTGGACCATTTACATTTAAAAAGAATAGAAATAGGTGCAAAGCAAAAACAGCATAATTTAGAAAAAATACAATCAAAAGCGCAAGGGAAAATTGAAACTAAATATGACGTGAAGCAGTTATCAAGTGAAAATAATCACAGTATGCTAATCAGAGGTAAGGAGTTAAAGGAGCTTTATAATAATATAGGAGGAGCTGTAGAGGTATCATATGCGCCTAGCACTACAATAGCTGATTATAAAGGGCTTTTAAAAGAAAAAATAAAGGATCAATACAATGTAACTCCTATTGGTTCAGAAAATTTGGAAAAAACTTTTGATAGAGGTAAAGGACTGCAGGAGCTTTATAAAAATGTTGGGCAGAAGCTAGAATCTTCTAGAAAGTACCAAGATACAGAAAAATTTGATCATTATTATAAGTTTTTACAAAGTAAAATAGATAAACAATACGATGTAACTCCTGTTAGTTCAGAAAGTTTGAAGCAAACTCTTGAGAGAGGTAAAGAGCTAAGAATATTACGAGATTCTTATGGTAAAGAAGTAAAAATAGACTACAGTCCTAACGATAATGTAGATGTATATAAAGACAAGATCGTAAAACATTGGAGTAGTGCGTCTGGTTTATCTATTAAGTCGGGTGAAAAAATGCATTCATTCATAAACAGAGCTAAAAATAAAATACAGACTAAAGTGAAATCAACAGTTGCTGATGCACCAGATTCAAAAGGTCTTGTTGTAAAAGGGAAACCACAGCAGCCCCCAACTTCGCAGCAGAAAGGTATTATGCAAGGGAAAAAGCCGCAACAGCATTCTCAAGCAGCACCTGATAGCGTGAAGGAAGCAGAGCAAATGAAGCCTGAAGTGAAGCAAAAAACTGAAGAGGCACGTGGAGCTGCAAGAACAATAGCTAGAGAAAAAGAAAAGGATATTCAACAAAAAACAAAAGAGAAAAGTTGGTTTAGTAAATTATTTGACTCAGATCAAGATAAAGAATAAGGAGTAAAGGTTATGGAAAATAATAATAAAATAAAAGCATCTGTAGTTGCTTTATTAATAGCAGGAACGCTAAGTGTTAGTAATTCAGTACTAGCTGTTGCTAATAACGAAGCTAAGATTAATAGGCAGCATCAGGCTAAAAAAGAGGGTCTTCATCAAAAATATAAGGAGCGCCATCATGCAGATCGCTATATAGAACACAAGCCAACAAAGCGTGTTAGAGATATAGATTTAGTTACTGATGATTCATCTGTTGCTAATAATAGCTTGTTGCGATGCTACATGAAAAAAATATTAGAAGCTAAAGGTGACGAAAAAACTATTGAGAAATATATTTGGCTAATTAAAGACTTGCCTGGTTATGATGTTGAATATGACTTTAGACCATTTAGAGGCTCTTATAATAGGGAAGATGTAGAGTTAATTTTAAAGATACATCGTACAAAAGCTAAACTATCACTAGAAACAAGTAACTATGGAGTTGATGAAATAGGACGCTATCAGTTTGTTGGAACTGGCCAAGTGTTAAATCCTTTTGGTTGGAATGACTCTTATGTATTGAGTCTAGGAACATCTAATAGGCCTTCTTCTCTATTTTTGGTTACCGGTGGGTATAACAAAAAGCTAGGTACTTATTATGGTACAGAATTTTCTTTACTTGGCTCTTATCTACAGGATGATGCATTCCGCGAGCAAGGTTTTACAAATACCAAGGATAGTAAAGCAAATTATTTCCGTGGTGAAGTTACTCAGCCAATTATTGCTACTAATAGAAATGGTTTAGATGTTGGTTTAGGCATTGACCATAGAGAAGTTGATAACTTTGGTGCTACAGGTAGTAAAATTAGTGCTTATGACTATGAAACTGGTTTTATTTTTGTTAAAGGGCGTCATAGAGATTTCTTAAAAGCAGAAAATACTATTGCTGTTCATTACTATAATACTTTAGACAATACTAATATAGACGTATTGGATCCTGCTGAAAGAAGTTTTGATCGTAGCTTTGGTTTTTGGACAGTAGATTATTATAGACATCAACCAATGTCAGCTTTTTTTGCAAACAATAAAAATAAATTTATTGAGAATTTGAGTTGTATGGTTCATATACTCGGGCATTATTCTAGTGATTCTTTGCCAATAGAAAATCAATTTTATGTTGGTGGGTCACATCAAGGTAAAGGTTTTAGACCTGGTCTAATTAGCTCCGATAAAGGTATTATCTTATATAAAGAGATAAGATATAACCATGAAATGCATAATAAATTTTTAAAAAGAGTGCAGCCTTACATATTCCAAGAAGGAGCTTATATTTCAAAACCTCGTGATACAATTAACAAAAGACAATTTTATTCTGCTGGTGCTGGTGTAAGACTTGGTTTAGTGTATGATATTTTTGCTGATCTAGAGGTAGCAGCTCCGTTTAAGAAAGATATTATTGTTGCAGGTGTGAAAAGAGATAACCCTGTCAGGTTTAATGCATTACTTTTCAAAGAGGTGTCTTTTTAGGCAGAGAACGATAATGGCTCTGTCTAGGAATGAGAGGGTAAGTTTTTTTGAAGAATTTTAGTAATTGGTTTGTAATTGATACGGTGATGGGGAGAACATCCATATTCTAATAGCATTTCTAAATGGTGTTTTGTTCCGTATCCAACATTTTTTCCCCATTTGTATGGTGAGAATTTTTCAGATAGGTTTGCCATTATATGGTCGCGGTATACTTTTGCAATAATGGAAGCTGCTGCGATAGATAGGCTTTTACTATCACCTTTTAAGATATTCACACTAGGGATTATAAACTTTTTATTATAATTACCATCAATAAATGCCATAGTAGCTTTATCTGATAGTTTTTCTAAGGCTCTGTCGATTGCAATGAAAGTAGCTTGATTTATTCCATTATCATTAATTTCTTTTACACTTGCTACTCCTATAGAGCAGTTATATTCTTGCCAAATTGCATTATTTAGTTCTTGGCGTTTTTTTTTCGATAGTTTTTTTGAGTCATTGATACCTTTAATAATGCTATTTCTGACAATTACTGCTCCAGCTACGACGGGGCCAGCCCAAGCTCCTCTTCCTACTTCATCAACTCCAGCTATAACATAATTACTATATTTTTGCTCAATGGAAAGATCTGGCACTAATAGATTTTAATTTAAGTTGCTAAAATATAGTTCTACTAATAAAATTAAATTTATCATTAATCTACTCTTTTTATGTATTTTTGTAATTTCATAAAATCAATTATCTCTATAGTGCAAATACTTATAACAATAATGTTGATGATTACGATGCTAACTTCGTGTTGTCATCATACTCACGAGGACTCTTCTTCCTGTCACAAGAGAACTACAAGAAATTTCATTAATACCATAGATGATGAGTGCCACTACACACATCATAACTGTCCAGCCTTTGAAAGAAGAATAGACAGAGAAAGAGAATTTTATAATTATGCTGGAAGCCGGAATTCAGTATTTTTTGATTTTGATAGTGCGGCAATTAGAGGAGAAGGTATCGAAAGAGTAAACATGATGATTTATGAATTATCTAAAATATCAAATGTAAAAGTACTATTAAGAGGCTATACAGATAGAGTTGGATCAAAAGATTACAACTACAGGCTTTCTTTAAAAAGAGCTAATGCTGTGAAGAGTGCTTTAGTCAATAGTGGAGTTATTAGAGAAAGTCATATAATGATTGAAATTAAAGGTTTTGGAGAATATGATCCTATAACACCAACGTCTGCTCCAGATAATGATGCGTGTAGTAGGCGTGTTGATATGCATATAATACAATATAATGAATTACAACAGCGATCATCCTCCCACTGTTACCCTGAGACATGTTCATGCAATCATTGCAGATGAATTAGAATTAGTTGATAAATTAATCAAAGATTCTCTTTCTTATCGCAATAAATCCATAGATATGATTGCTAATTATATGATTTCTGCTGGAGGCAAAAGGTTAAGACCGGTATTTACCATATTATCTACAAAATTATTTGGATACCAGGGGCAAGATCATATCAAGATTGCAGCAGCAGTTGAATTGATACACACTGCTACTTTACTTCACGATGATATAATTGATGAAAGTAAAACACGTCGTGGTCAAATAACGGCTAATGAAAAATGGGGGAATAAATATGCTGTACTAGTTGGAGATTTTCTATTTAGTCAATCATTTAAGCTTATGGTTGCAACCAGTTCGATAGAGATATTAGATATTTTGTCATCTTCTTCTAGTATCATTGCTGAAGGTGAAATAAAGCAATTAAATAATGTAGGTAATATTGGTATAACAGAGGAAGAGTACATTGATGTTGTAGTAGCAAAAACTGCAGAATTATTTGCTGCAGCTTGTAAATCTGGAGCTGTTATCGCGAGACAAGATTCTATAGTACAAAATAAAATGTACTTATTTGGGAAATATCTTGGTATTGCATTTCAAATAATTGATGACATACTTGACTATACTTCTACAGGTACTGGAAAGGATATAGGCAATGATTTTAAGGAAAAAAAAGTAACTTTACCAATAATTTTTGCTTATAAAAATGCATTAGAAGCAGATAGACAATATATAAAAAAAATTTTCAGGTCTAATTCTTTTGAGCAATTAGATAGTTTTTCTACTTTGGTCAATTTGCTACGACAATATGATTGCTTTAATCAATCAAAACAGGTGGCGATAAGATTTGTAGAACAAGCACGCGCATGTCTTGATTCTGTCCCTAAAAACCAAAAATTCACCGATATTTTTAATGAAATTCTAGATTATCAAGTTAATAGAGTTAGTTAATTAAATAAAATTTATAAAGGATTCACTAAATTTTTAGAGTTATTGTAAGTAGGCTTTTGTAGTTTGTATAAAAAGATAGCTACAAATATTAAAGAGACCATTAAAGAAGATTTAGGGTACCATAATGACACTACACTTAATGCACATAATATTAAATTCACAAAAATAATCTTTTTTATTACTTGTTTATGTGAAGCACCATTGCGTACTGCTTTTTGGAAAAAATGCTCTGAGTGACCATGCCATATTTTTTTACCCTGATAAAGTCGTATTAATATAGTAATGAAACTATCAGAAATATAATATAACGGAATGATAAGAGCGGCTGCTAAATAACCAGACAAAACTAAATTTACTAATGCCCAAGCGCAAATTATTCCCAAAGAAATACTTCCTACATCACCTAAAAATATTTTAGCTGGATGCCAGTTAAATACTAAGAAGCCAATGCAAGCAGCAATCAGTACGATCATTATAAACTGTACTTCTGGTAAAATATTTCCAGTAATAAGATTGATAATTAATATACTAGTACCAATATGTATAGCTTCGGATGAAGCTGATCCATCAATTCCATCCATAAAGTTATAAAAATTTATGAAAATGAATATGAATAGTAAGATAAAATACTTTAGAAAAGAGTAATCTATAAAAGAAACATCAAAACTGTTATAAAGTATTGATATCGCAATAGATTGACAAAGAACTCTAGGTATTATTGGTAGATTTTTTATATCGTCTATGAATGATATTGTTGCAACAATGATTAAAGATGATATAAAGTATAGTATGCTTAATTTATTATTAATAGAATAATAAAGTAGTGAGAAAATTAATATTGTCACTACAATACTAACTCCTCCACCACGAGGAATGGGAGTTTTGTGATTACTTCTGTTTATAGGAATGTCCATAACAGAATAACGTTGTAATAATTTTATCATATACTTCGAAATAGTACATGATATTAAAAATGATAAGAAAAAGATTAAAATTATATCTTGCATTAAATAAATAAAAATTGATGACTACTAATGCCAACATAATATTAAAAGCTATTTGTGTAAATGGTGTAAATACTCAAAGACGTGCATCTACCTTTAAAGAGTGGTTTGTACGCAAAAAATCGCTTACTTCTACAAAGATTCCTATTTTAACTAACTTGAGCTTTGAAGCAAAGCATGGAGATAAAATAGCGTTAATAGGTATGAATGGTAGCGGTAAATCATCTTTACTTAAGGTGATTTCAGGAATATATCCTGTAGATAGTGGTTATTATTCTATTACAGGGAAGGTATCACCACTAATTGAGATGGGCTTGGGTTTTGATCCAGAATTATCAGGGCGTAGTAATATTAAATTATCTTTTGCATTTCGGGGGAAATTAGCACTTTACAATGACGAACTAGAAGAAAAAATAATCAAATTCTCTGAATTAGAGGATAAAATTGACGTGCCGATGAAAACTTATTCATCAGGAATGCAGTCTAGACTTGCTTTTGCTTCAGTAATTTTCCAAGAGCCTGAAATTTTACTTCTAGATGAGGTGTTTGCAGTAGGAGATAGAGGGTTTGTGAAAAAAGCACAGAAATTTGTAGAAGCACAACTAGAAGCTTCTACTATTGCTGTGTTAGTAAATCATTCAATTGATGATATAAAAAGGCTTTGTAACCGTTTTATACTAATACATGAAGGTACCATTATAATGGAAGATAGTTTAAAAAATGTGTTAAGAAAATACGAATTAGATATACTAAAATTTATTACAAATGAGCCAAACCAATATAATAAAAGAAAAATTAAATGCGCAGTTTAATACAAAATACTTTTTTTAATAAATACTATTATTACTCCATATTGGTGATAGCTAGAAATCGTTTGTCACGTATGTATAAAGATTCATATCTAGGAATGCTTTGGACTTTATTACAACCGATAAGTCAGATATTAATTTACGCAATAGTCATGCCACGTATTATGCGCTTCCCTTCTGAGCAATACGTACCATTTCTTATAAGTTCTTTATTATTGTGGGGATTTATTAATAATGTAGTATTATCTGGAGCTACATCCTTAATATCTAATGCTGAAATTATAAAGCGATGCACAATTGCGAAGAGTATTTTTCCTTTGTCTGAACTAGTGCAATATTTATATAACTTTATTATATCATTTTTGGTAATGTACATATTCTCAACTATAGTATACTCTCATTGTCATATTACAGTTGTATTACTGCCAATTTTTATGATACCGGTATTAGTTATTCTTGGAGCAGTTTCCATAGCTCTGTCTTTTATTACTCCTTATGTAAAAGATTGTAGAGAAATTGTAGCTGTAGCAATGAATTTTGCCTTTTGGGCTACTCCTATTGTTTATCCGATTGATATATTTCCTCCTGAAAAACAATTTATTTTCTTTTTTAATCCATTTTATATAATGATCAGGCCTATTTCTACTTTGATTTATTATGGAACTTTACCTTCTCACATGGATATAATTAGGTTAGTGGTGTTAATGATAATCTCTATAGTAATAAGCTATTTTATATACCTGAAACTACATAAAAGATTTGTATATTATTTATAGTTTTTGTTGTAATATAAGATGAAATGTTGTAATTATTTTTTCCATAACAAGGTGAGATATTTGATTTACCTTAAAAAGGGATTAAATATTTTCTATTTACGGGGATGTAGCTCAGTTGGTAGAGCATCTGTTTTGCACACAGAAGGTCAGCGGTTCGATTCCGCTCATCTCCACCATTATTTATAAATCTTCCTGATTATTGGGTGATGCCCAACTCTCTTCTTTCAAATCAAAACCTATTCCTAATAATTCTTGTTTATGAGTTTGTATATAATTTGCAGCTTTTAATTCTTCTGTAGTGTTATGAGAGGGTGGTGCATAAGTCTCGAGTACTCCTCCTGGGAAAACAATATCTATATTTTCTTTTTGGTGAGCATATTTATAAAATGCAATTGATAAAGGTGTTCCTGTCCATGTATATGTTTCTAATTTTTCTTTGGATAAGGTTTCACTACAAGGATATTGAACATACAAAGGTGCAGTATCAATGTTTAGTAAATTTCTTTCCAGAAGTTCTACAGTCTTGTTAACAATTATATGGCCAGGTTTGCATGCTACAGGAGTAACTTCAATAACATATTCAAATGCAGGGACTATGCTTGCAAAAAAATCATATTTTAGCAATGGAGTAATAGGTTTTTGAATTTTATAGTTAATATCGCAATATATTCCTCCATAATTTTGTAGCAAAACAAATCTTGTTGTGTCGCTAGCAATACCAAAAAAATTATTATCTATTAGCTCATAAAGCTTTTTTTGTAGATCATAATTAATAAAATCGATTTCTTGTATGGTTTTAGTAACAACAGGTATGGATACCTCTTTACTAAGATACTTTACTGTATCTGGAATTAATAATTTGTTATTTGTCCATATAATTATTTGCCAGCTTGGTTCTGTTTCGTTAAGAAATTCTATGTTTTCTCTAATTATTTTTAAGTTATCTTCGCTAATTTCTTTAGGATTATATGCATTGGTAAACCAGATAAGATGTAAAATTTTAGGTATTTTTATTTCATTTAACTCTATATAATTTAGCTGTAGATTTTTATATTTAATTGCAGATAGTTTGCTTAAATTAAATCGATATTGATTAGATTCGTCACAAACATCTATTTCTTCTTCACACAATAATTTAATGTTATGTAAAGGTATGCAGGGTTTTTTAGACATTTGAAGTAAAAATAATGTTAAAAATATAATAATATTATTTTTTTGTTAAAAAAATATTAATATAAATTACTTCTAGGTATTATCGTGAATGATTATATTTTATTTCCTACGTCTTTAAAATTTTAACCTTGCAATAATATCTGCAGCTTTTTTTATATCTTCAATAGTTGGTACGAGAGCAAATCTTATAAAATTTTTTCCTGGGTTTATATTTTCTACTTTCTCAGAAATAAAACTTCCTGGTGTTACAACTATACCATAATCCAATAATTTTGTCGCGAAATCTAAATCGCTAATGTTTCGTGAAGTTTCTTGCCATAAATAGAAAGTAGAATTTGCAGTGGTTTTAGGAAAATTTAATGACTCTAACGAGGGTATTAAAATATTACGTTTTGCTTGATATTCTTGTCTCATTAGTTCAACATGTTTGGTATCTTTCAAGGCTAAAGAAGCAGCGTCTTGAATAAATTGAGGAGTACCAGAGTCAATATTTGTTTTGACTTTCTTGAAGCCACTTATAATTCTTTCATCTCCTGCAACAAATCCAATTCTATATCCAGTCATATTGCTTCTTTTAGATAAAGAGTAAAAAGTAATAATACCTTCCTTTTGAACTTCAAGAATTGAGTGAGGTTTGGTATCGAAATATAGATCTATATAGCATCCTTCGTCTGCAGCAATAATGATGTTGTTCTTATTTGCCCATTCAACAAGTTCTTTTAACCAATCGAATGGTGCCATAACTCCACTTGGAGAGTTAGGGTAATTAATCCAAATTATTTTAGCCTTGTTAGCAATATTTTGTGGGATAGATTTAAAATCTATAAGAAAATTATTTTCTTTTAATAGAGGTACTAAATAAGGTATACCTCCAGCAAACTCAGTCCCTAGCTTATATACTGGATATCCAGGAGTCGGGCAAATTACAATATCGTCTTTATCGATAAAACCTAGAGGAAAGTTAAAAATCGCTTCTTTTGAACCTATGGTAGATGATATTTCAGAATTGTAATCTAGCTCTACTCCAAATTCTCTTTTCATATAAATAGCACATGATTCACGGTATGATGTGCTGCCTATATAGCTTGGGTAGCCAGTAGTTGCATGTTTTTGTGCTGATTTTGATAATTCATCGATTACAAATTGTGGGGTAGGAGCCTTGGGGTCTCCAACTCCAAAGTCTATCGGAGTAATCCCTTTTTGTATTATTGCTGCTACTTTTTTATCTATTTCTGCAAAAGCATAGGGCTTAGTTGCGTTGATTCTATATGAATAACTTATCTTCATTTATGTCCTCAATAATTGTTTTTTAAAATCATCAATAAATTCTCCAAACATTACTCTAGCTACTGTTGCTGTTAGAAATGCATAATCGCCATCAATATTAATTTGTGCTGTTCCTCCTGGCATATTTACAAATACTGATCTTTCAACTAAACCTTGCTGATGTGAGACGCAGGCAGCAGCTACGCTACTACTGCCAGAGGCAAGGGTGTATCCAGCGCCTCTCTCCCATATTTGAATTGCAATGTTATTTTTATCTAAGATTTTTACAAATTGTACATTTGTTCTATTAGGGAAAATATCATGAGTTTCAATTAGAGCACCATATTTTTTAGTGAATTCAGGAGAAATATCTTTACATATTATGACGCAGTGAGGGTTGCCTATTGTTAGGCAGTTAATATAAAAATCTCGATCTTCAATATGTATTTTTTCATTGATTACTTCGCGTGTTTTTCCTAAAACTGGAATATCGTCACTTAAGAATGAAAATCTTCCCATATTAACTTTTATTAGATTTTTTTCTTTGTCCAATCTGTCAACAACAACTCTACCTCCTTTTGTTTCTAAAATTATCTGCTTAGTGTCAACATAATTCATGTCCCATATGTATTGAGCAAAAATCCTAATACCATTGCCGCTTTTTTCTGCTTCTGATCCGTCGGGGTTAAAAATTTGAAAATGTATTTCTCCGTTCTTTATTATAGGGCCATATAATACCCCATCGGAGCCTATTCCTAAATTACGATTACATAGTAAAGTGATATTGTTGGCGTTCATAGGTAAGGGAAAATTTAACTTTTGAGGGTCTATTATTAAGTAATCATTTCCTAACCCGTGATATTTATAAAAATCAGCCATTACAGAAACTTTCAAAAATTTTTATCAATTGTTTTTTTTGCTCGTTTTCTAGAGGACAAAGAGGCAATCTGAAATTCTCTTTAATTTTATTTTGATAAGCAAGAAGAGTTTTTATTGCTATTGGGTTAGTGCCAATGGATATTAAAGACTGCATTAAAGGAAGCATTTTATAGTGTAAGTCCCTACTAGGCTTATATTGGTGATCTAGCAATAAATACATCATTTCTCGTGTATAATGAGGTATAATATTAGATATAACAGAAATAGCTCCTGTGCCACCAAGTGTCATAGTTGGGTATATTAAATCATCATCTCCAGATAAAATCATAAAATTATCTGGTTTATCCTTAATTAGGTCCATCAATTGTTTCCTTCTGCCACTTGACTCTTTTATACCAATAATATTTTTATGAGTATTAGCTAAGTTCAGTACTGTATCCGCTTCTAAATTCACTGCAGCTCTTCCTGGGATGTTATATAATATAAGTGGAATATCTATATTTTCGGCAATTGCTGAAAAATGTTTAAACAAGCCCTGTTGTGTAGGTTTGTTATAATATGGATTAACGGTCAGTACAGCATCGGCTCCTAAGTCTTCAGCTTTTTTACTTCTTAGGATAGAGTTATGAGTATCATTGTTGCCTGAACCGACAATGATTTTTACTTTTCCTGTAAAATTTTTTACTGCAAATTGAATGATGCTTTCGTATTCTTTATTAGAAATAGCAAAATTTTCACCAGTAGATCCTAAAACTACTATCCCGGGTATTTTTTCTGCGATTTGCTCATTGATTAATCTTCCAAGTGCTTCGTAATCAATTTCATCATCGTCTGTAAAAGGTGTAATTAATGCTGTTGCTAAGCCTTTAAAATTGAACATTTCCTATCTCTCCCGTATATTTTTGAAAATTAAAAAAACCACTTTTGTTTACAAGCCATTTAGCTGCTTTAATTGCTCCTATGGCGTAGCATTCTCGTGATTTAGAGTTATGGCTAATTTCTATAGTATCATAAATGCTATCAAATACCACTGTGTGTTTACCTATTGTGCTTCCTATTCTAGTGGAAGTAAAATGCAATTCTTCTGGTAAAATCTCCCTATTAGCCAAGGTTTCGGTTAGCAATTTCTTTTTGCGAACAATATTTTTTAGTAAAATTTCTCCAGTATGTATTGCAGTTCCAGATGGAGAGTCTTTTTTATGTTTGTGGTGAAGCTCATGTCCCATTACATCATAATCTTCAATTTTATTCATTGTTTTGGATATATTTTCTATAGTATTCCAAAAAATATTGACTCCGATGGAAAAATTAGAAGCATAAAGAAATGCTATTCTACTGTTTGCTATGATTTTCTTGAGGTGCTCTAGTTTGTCATACCATCCAGTAGTACCGCAAACAGTATTAATTTTTTTTTCTGACAGTAACTTGATGTTATTAATGCAATGCTCTGGCTGAGTGAATTCAATTGCTATTTCGTCTCCTTGAAAAACTGCATCTTCTAGGTCTTTATAAGAATCAATAATGTGTGAAATTTTTATCGAATTCTGTAACGCTATTTGTTCAATGGTGCGTCCCATTTTTCCGTAGCCAATTATTGCTATTTTCGTCATTTAATTCTTTATTAAAATGTATGCTTATAGTTATTATATTGATTTCATATAACTTTACAACTTTAAAATTTTACTTTTAAATAAAAGAAATACTCGATGTATTTTTACCACTATTATCTAGGTATATAAAGCAATAAAGAGTTTTTGTTTTAAATTTAAAATAAAAAACTGTTGATGAAATTTTTATTTGAGATATAAAATATAAATAAAAATCTTTCTTATTAATTATGAAATTAAAATCGATTAAATTTGGTGGCACTTCAATGGGAAGTGCAAAAGCTATTATGGCTTCAGCGAATATAATACGTAATCAAGCTGCAAAAGATAAGGTAATAGTTACTGTATCAGCGGTGGCTGGTGTTACTGACACATTACTGGAAATTATTTTATTAGCGCAAAATCAAAAGCCAAGGCTTGTTAATAAGAAAGTAGCTGAGCTTGAAAAATTACATAGTAAAATATTGTCTGAAATCATAGGAGATGAAGATCAATGTATTTATATATGGTTACAAGATTTTGATTTACTATTTAAACGATTGAAGGCTATAGCATCAGGAGTAAGCTTAGTAGGTGATTTGACTAACAAAACCAAATCTTTGATTTGTGCTTTTGGGGAAAAATTATCAAGTCAGTTAATGAAAAATGCTTTAACAAAATTAAAAATAGCAAACTGTAGAATTGAATCTGAGAAAATTATTAGAACTGATAGCAATTATCTTAAAGCTAATGTTCACTCTAAAACTACTAATATTGCATGCCGTTCTCACTTGTTTCCTTTAATAAACAAAGGAATTGTACCTATAATAACAGGGTTTATTGGTAAAGATACTCATGGTGACACAACATTACTAGGACGCGGAGGCAGTGATTATACGGCATCGATTGTTGCAATTGCACTCAAGGCAGATTTGATTGAAATTTGGACAGATGTTAATGGGATTATGTCAGGGGATCCAAGGTTAATAAATAATACTGTTTGTTGGGATGAATTAGATGTAGAGTTAATGTCTGAGATGGCTTACAGTGGTGCAAAAGTAGTGCATCCTGCAACAATTACCTTGGCGATACAAAAAAATATACCGGTGTATGTCTTTAATACATTTGACCTTTCTTTTAAGGGAACAAAAATAACTAATAAGATTAATAGAAAAGCTAGAGGAGTAGTTGCTAGCTCTGATTATATAATGATTATTTTAGAACATCCAGAAATTATAGACCACATTGGCTTTCTTGCGCAAGCATCATCTGTAGTAGCAAAATATAATGTTTCAATAGATGTCTGCGCAACCTCTGAAATATCATTTTCTTTTACGATCAGGGAAGAAGATTATTCTAAGAAACTTCATAAGGATTTAGCGGAAATAGCAAATGTGAGAATTATAAAAAAAGTAACTAAAATATGTGTAATAGGGTACCAAATATCTAAAGATCAAGAATTATTATCTACGGTATTTACTTCAGCTACTCATAATCAAATTAATATTCATGCTGTAAGCATAAGTGCTTCTTATCACAATATAACTTTGATAATAGATAACAGAGATAAAAGTAGGTTTGTCAAAATACTGCACGATAAATGTATTAACGTTTTAACTAAATGAAATAAATAAAATGAATCTATACGTCCCTGAATATGATTTGGCTAAGTCCATAGTGCAGAATCATGGCACACCGACTTTTGTAACTGATGCTGAAACTTTAAGAAATCGAGTGCAAGTATTCAAAGACTCTTTTGCTAACACAAAAATATTCTATGCATTAAAGGCAAATTATAATCCAGCAATACTGAATGTTCTAAAAGATGCAGGAATAGATGGAGTAGACTCAGTGTCTCCTTACGAGATACAGCTTGCTAAAAAACTAGGATTTAAAAGTGATCAAATCATTTTTACTGGTAATAATTCAGACGCTGATGAACTTCAGCTAGTTAATAGTGAAGGTATTTTGATTAATATAGGGTCTTTATCAGAATTAAAAAAATTAGGAGAGTTGTGTCCTGGCACTGCAATATCTCTTCGATTTAATCCAGGAGTTGGGGAAGGAGAATTTCATCAAGTTATCACTGGAGGATCTAAATCAAAATTTGGTATACTACATCAAGACATAGAAGTAGCTAAAGAAATTGCAGCTAAATATAATCTTAATATAACAGGAGTTCATTGCCATATTGGTTCAGGTTTTTATTATACTGAGAAATTTCAAGAGGCAGTGTTTATGATCACAAATCTTGCTCGGCATTTTAAAAGCCTCAAATTTATAGATATAGGTGGAGGATTCGGTGTTAGGTATAAGCCCAATGAATCTCAAATTAATCTCAAAGCATTTTATGATTCGATAGAGAACATAATTCAAAAATTTAACCAGTACAACGGTAAAGAAATAGACTTAGTTGTAGAGCCAGGAAAATTTTTAGTTGCAGAATCTACATGCTTGTTAACAAAAGTTACTACAATAAAACATAACAATGATACAATATTTGTTGGTACTGATACGGGAATAAATCATTTAATTCGTCCTGCATTTTATGGAGCATATCATCATGTTATTAATTTATCGAGGCCTAAAGCTCCAATACATGAGGTGCAAATAGTTGGGAATATATGTGAATCTTCGGATGTTATTGGTAATAATGTTGAAATAGCTATGCCTGAAGAAGGTGATATTCTAGCAATACTAACAGCTGGAGCTTATACTACCTCTATGAGTTCTTTATATAACCTCAGACCATATGCTGCAGAAATACTCGTAGATAAAAAAAATATTAGATTGATACGCAAAAGGCTCAATTTTAATGAAGCTTTTAATGGTCTAGGTTTTTTATATTGAAAACAATTATTATGATTTTTATACTGTAGCATGTAATTTTAATCCTATTATCATTATTTAAAGAGTGTATATATGGAAATATCATCTAGCAAGTTTGAAAATAATACCTTAATACCCTCTATATACACCTGTGAAGGGAAAGATATATCGCCTCCTATTAATTGGTCTGGTATTCCAGCGATGACAAAAAGCTTAGCTTTAATTGTTGATGATCCTGATGCGCCTGATCCTAAAGATCCTAAAATGACTTTTGTTCATTGGATTGTCTATAATTTACCGGTAACTATAAATAATTTGCCTGAAGATTTTACAAATTCTGATTTAAAAAACAATGTTGCAGAAGGAGTAAATGATTGGAAGCGAATTGGTTATGGAGGGCCATGTCCTCCAATAGGAAAACACAGATATTTTTTTAAACTATATGCGTTAGATACTGTATTAACAAATTTAGAAAATCCTACGAAAGATGATCTTGAAAAAGCTATGGCAAATCATATAATTGAAAAAGCAGAGTTAGTAGGATATTATCAAAAACAAAAGTAACAATATAAATTATCATAGGGTAAATATATGGGAAAAGATGGAAAAATCACACGTGAAGAAGCATTAAATTATCATGAACATAAACAACCAGGTAAATTATCCATATTACCAACAAAGTCTTTGCTCACGCAACGTGATTTATCTCTTGCTTACTCTCCGGGCGTAGCTTATCCATGCTTGGAAATACATGAAAATCCAGATTTAGCTTATAATTATACTTCAAAAGCTAATTTAATTGCTGTAGTTTCTAACGGTACAGCTGTTTTAGGATTAGGTAATCTTGGAGCGTTGGCTTCAAAACCCGTTATGGAAGGAAAGTCTGTTTTATTTAAGAAATTTGCAGATATTGATTCAATAGATATAGAAGTTGACACAGAAAATGTTGATGAATTCATTAATTGTGTAAAATATTTAGCTCCTTCGTGGGGAGGTATAAATTTAGAAGATATTAAAGCTCCGGATTGTTTTATTATAGAGCAAAAGCTACGTGAAATGCTTGATATACCAGTTTTTCATGACGATCAGCATGGTACTGCTATTATTGCGCTTGCTGCACTTATTAATGCTGCCCATCTTACAAAGCGTAAGTTTAATACAATGAAGATTGTTTCAACTGGAGCGGGAGCAGCTTCTATTGCTTGTGTAGAGTTGCTGAAAAAATTAGGGATATTAGATAAAAATATTATATTGGTTGATTCTCAAGGAGTAGTATATAAAGGGCGTGAAAAAGGTATGAATCCTTGGAAGTTAAAACATGCTATTGACACACCACTGCGAACATTAGAAGAAGCGATGGTAGGTGCTGATGTTCTAATAGGACTTTCTGTTAAAGGTCTAGTAAGTAAAGAAATGGTGAAGTCTATGGCAAAAAATCCAATTATTTTTGCTTTAGCTAACCCAGATCCTGAAATAAGTCCTGAAGAAGTAAAGGAAGTTAGAGATGATGCAATTATTGCAACTGGTAGGTCTGACTATCCTAATCAAGTAAATAATGTCATGGGATTCCCATACATTTTCCGGGGAGCACTTGATGTTAGAGCTAAGAATATTAATGATGAAATGAAAATTGCTGCTGCACATGCTTTAGCAGATTTAGCAAGAGAGCCTGTTCCTGATGAAGTGTCATCAGCTTACTCCGGTAGGAGCCTATCTTTCGGTCCAGAGTATTTAATTCCTGTGCCTTTTGATTCAAGGCTTATTTATGCTGTACCAACAGCTGTGGCAAAAGCAGCAATGGAAAGTAAAGTGGCTCGTAAAAGTATCAATATTGATACTTATAAAAAAGATCTGATATCCAGACTAAACCCGACTGCAAGTATGATGAATACTCTGCTTGATCAAGCAATTATTCAAGATAAGAGAGTTATTTTTGCTGACGGTGAAGAAGCTGCAGTAATTAAGGCTGCTATTAGTATGCGTAATAATGGATATGGAAAACCTATATTAGTTGGGCGCAGTGAAAAAATTATTGATACTGTAAGAAAATTTTCTGAACATGAAAAATTACAAGGTATTGAAATAGCAAATGCTAAAATTTCAAAAAATGTCGATAAATATGTTGAGTATTTATATTCTCAATCTAATCGTAAAGGACTTTTACATAGAGATTGTATAAGGTTAGTAAAAGGAGATAGAAATATATTTGCTTCTTGCATGTTACAGTGTGGGGATGGAGAAGCTTTGGTTGCGGGATACACTAGAAGTTATAAATCTACTCTTACTGATATTTTTAAAATATTGCAACCAAAGCAAGGGCATGACGTTTTTGGCTTATCAATAATGATGGCATCTGGTAAAACGCTATTTTTAGCAGATTCTGCAGTGCATATTAATCCTACAGCAGAGCAATTTGTTAATATGGCTATACAGACTGCTCAAAAAGTTAAAAGCTTTGGTGAAGAGCCTCGAGTTGCTTTTTTATCTTTTGCAAATTTTGGGAATGCAAAACTTTATGAAAGAACAGATAGCCTTAGAAAAGCAATTGAAATTCTTGATAATACTAAAAATATAGACTTTGAGTATGAAGGAGAACTGACAGCAGATGTTGCTTTGGACTATGATATTATGAGGAAAATTTATCCATTTTCTAGGTTGTCAAAAGCAGCTAATATTTTAATAATGCCATCTTTGCATACAGCACATATTTCTTCCAAATTACTAAAAGAAGTTGGCGGAGGGGCTGTCATCGGACCAATTTTATTAGGATTTGAGAAGTCAGTGCAGATTGTACGCATGGAAGCTTCAGTTGAGGAATTAGTGAATATGGCTGCTATTGCGCTTGCTAATTCTTAAGTAAGCGATACTGTTGAAGTTTGATTTTTACTTGCTTTCATTGTTAAAATTTCTTGTTCATAAATGAATTTAAGCAAGTTTATCTTTTCTGATTTAGAGATCTTTTTCTTCTTTGAGGAGTAGAAGAAGGTTGCAGTATTGATGGATGTCTATTTGTTATTTCTAGATTTGTAGGGGTTTTTATATCATTTTCCTTTTGATTGGGGATATGCAGATTTTGTTTTGTTTCTGAACTTTTTTCTGATGCTTTAGAATTTGAGGTAGCTTTAGCTGATGCCGCAGCTTTTCTTGCTGCATATCCTCTGAAGGCAGATTGTATTTTTGTTGCTGATTTTCTTTCTATTCTACGTTGCTCTCTTATTTGAGATTGTTCTTGTCTTTGTTGTTTTAATTTTGTTATTTCTTTACTTTCTGTGCTTAAAATTCTAGTTTCATTGATTTTTTTAATAGAGTCTGCATTCTTTATATGTTGATCTTTTTGCTTTTGGCGTTGTTGCTTTAACAGTTCTAATCTCATTTGATCAGATTTTTCTATATTTTGTAATTGCTCTTTTTTTGATTCAAGAGTTTTATCGTGCTCGAAGATTTCAGAATCAAATTTTTTTGTATTATTTTCAATAGAGTCTAATATTTTCTTGTTTTCTTGTATTTTTTGATACAATTTTTTTTCTTCTAGGCGATTACCAGTGGTTTTGCGTAATTTGTCTTCTAAGCTTTCTATTTGTGTTTCTAGTTGCTGAATTTCGTTTTCGTAATTAGAAATTCTGTAGTGAGCAATATGATAATCTGTGTCTAATTGTTCACGAGTTTTTTTAAGCCTTTGACGTTTTATAAACTCATCTTGATTGACTCTAATCAGTTTTTCTTCTTCTTTTGAAAAAATAAGATTAGGATTGAGCTTTGTTTGATTATATATATCGTATATAACCCGTGATTTTTCTGTAATCTCTTGATCATAAGAATCGATTTCTTGCTGAAACTCTTGCCTATGTTTTTTCATAGCCAATATCATTTCTGTATCTGTTTTTTCTTGCTGAAGCTCTTGAGAATTTTCAGAAACTGTTGTTGCGTCGAGTATTAATTTTTGTTCTTGGATATAAGTTTCTATATTGCGTTGTATCCCTATAAGATCAGATATATCTAATCCTTCTGTTTGTCCTTTGGCTATTAAGGAAGCTAAATCACTGTGTAATGATGCTAGCTCAGCTGGAGATAAAGATTGTGCATTTGTAGCACGTAATTGCAATTCTTGTTTGAGTTTTGTAATATTATTTCTTGCTGAATTAGTATTGTAGCTAGGGTATTTACGGCTCATCTGAGTTTGGATGTTTATTTTTATTTTACTTGATTTGTTATTAACAGCAATCTAAATCCAGGTTTCATTATCTTTTTTTAATGTGCTAGTAATTATTTTTTATAGAAAGCAGTTAAATATTTTGCTATTACTTCAATAGGTTAATAAAATATGGAGTGAGAAAATGAAAATAGAACATACATTATCACCGGAAATCAAAGATATTGAGTTTTTAAGTCAAAAGATCAATGAGGAAAGCCCTAATAAAAGGAACTCTCATTCATTTGCTTTTTTTATTCGTGATAACAAAGGAATCATTATTGCGGGGTGCAATGGATTTGCTATATTTGGTTGTATTTATACAGATCAGTTATGGGTACACTCTGATCATAGAAAACTAGGATTTGGTAAAAAATTACTAGAAGAAGTAGAGAAGTATGGTAAAAAAATAGGATGCTCTATGGCAACAGTCTCTACTATGAGCTTTCAAAATGCGCTAAATTTTTATAAAAAACTAGGATACTCACCTGATTTTGAGAGGAGCGGATATGTTGATGGGGCAACTTGTATATTTCTAAGGAAAAATCTATGATTATAAAATTTATATCTAGTCAGTTTGCTTGAGGATATAGCGAATTTATCTTTGGTATTGTTGCTAGTTATTTACCTATTTTTATGGAGCTCATTTCTTGCTTTGCCTCCCTAATTCATCTAAACCTACTGTAGTGCAAGAAGCACACAACAAGTATTATATATAAAAACTAGGAGGAAAGCTTGAGTGATTACGTATCCATAAATGAAACTAGCTATACGAGTTGTATTTAGAAGTTTCAGCTCTTTGTTTCATCAACTTATCTCTGCATTCTCTATATTCAAAAGTACCGGGAGTGAAGCCATTGCTTACGCATTGATTATGATCCAGCTCTATCTCAGTTTGTGCTGCAGAATGATGATGATGTGATCTTTTGCCGCTGCTATGAGTGCATGAAGACAAAATAACTAACGAAAATACTGAAATAAAGGTAATAGTTATATTAATGATTTTCATATTATGCTCAAATATTATTAATTGTTACTTATATTTTATTCATATATTAGTAAATAAAAAGTTAACCTTTTGTTATAAAGTGAAATTTTGCTCTAATATTTAGTCAAACTTAAGGCATCCATATTTTTTTTGAATACTCAATAACCGTATCATTGTTTATTTTCAAACCCTCTGCGCATAATAGAGCAATTTTCTCCTCTTTGCCATAGGCATAGCCTCCTATTTTCCCATTTGACATTATAACTCTATGACAGGGCCATTTTTTCGGGTAAGGGTTTCTTTTCATTATTTGTCCTATCAAACGATAAGCTTTAATGCCTAATTTTTCAGCTATAATTTTGTAGGTTGTTACCCTGCCTTTAGGTATTTTCTGTATTAAGCAATAGCATTTATTATCTATAGTATTCATAAAGACTCAAATATTCATAAGCTCTTATTATGAGCTTGACATATTATAGCAAAAAATGCTAAAAGTTATACTTAAAATAATTAAACTAAAACTTTTATTTAATAATGGCAAATCATAGCTCATCCAAAAAGGCAATTAGGCGCAGTGCAAGGCGTACTATCATCAACAAGAATAGAGTCAGTAGAATACGTACCTATATAAAAAATCTTGAGATGTTAATAGTCAAAAATGATAAAGAAGCAGCATCAAAAAAATTTATTGAAACTCAATCTGAAATTATGAAGGGAGTTACTAAAGGTGTGTTAAAGAAAAACACTGCCTCAAGACAAGTGAGTAAATTATCTGCAAAAATAAAAGCTATTGCTTAGTTTTTATAGCAAATCCATTTTAATTTTGCCATAGGTGCGAATAATAATTCCTACGAGGAATAAACTTAAATATTAAACTCTTTTACTAGAAGTTATATCCTTTTTCTTAGATATAGAGCGTTGTTGTTTTTGTAGAGATAAGCTAAATATATCAACGACATGAAAATATTCCATACCAGCTTGTAGCATTTGCCTACCAATATCTGATAACTCTTGCTTTGCGTCAGGAGTAAATTTTTGCATAACTAGCCTAGTAATGTCATAAATGAATTGCTTAGATGCTTCTAGAGCTTCTTCATAAGACATGATTTTTATTCCTCCTTTGCTGAATAGGTTTTTTCGTTCTAGAGGATCTGATGAATCTTCTGAGCTAGATATAATATTTGATTGCTTATGTTTATGCTTTATATAGATGACAAAGATAGTTGCAAAAATTAATACAAGAATTATACTAACAAGCAAAAGTTCCATATTTTTAACCACCTAAATTATAATTCACTTAATTATCATATAATATGATTAATAAAAAATTAAATGTACATATAGATGTAAATTTAGAAGAGCAAAAATGGAGTAATTATCTCATCTTGCTCAATGATAAATATTCTCTAGAAGAGTTAGTAGTATATACTTTAGAGGGATTATCCTTGAATGTGAAGAGTGTAGAAATATCTTTGATATTAACAAATGATAACGTCATAAGAAAGTATAATGCAAAATTTCGTGATAAAGATAGTTCTACGAATGTTTTATCATTTCCTGCAGAAAGTCCTGTTGTTAAGCAAAATGGCTTTATCAGTGAATATTTATTTTTAGGTGATATCTTATTTTCTTTTGAAACAATAAAAAAAGAAGCTCTGACTAGAAATATTTCTATTATAGATCATTTTATTCACTTATTTATACATTCTTTATTGCACTTGCTAGGTTTTAACCATAATTCAGAAGAAGAGGCAAAAATTATGGAGAAACTCGAAGTAGAAATTTTGCATAAATTTGGAATAGATTCTCCTTATGAGTAAAAATAAAAGCCTATATAATTATTTACTTTCGATCATTATAGGTTTTGTGAGTTCTTATGCATTTGCGCCTACTTATTGGTTATTACTGATTTTTATCACTTTCCCGATATTTATGAGGATGTTGTATAAGTCTAAGTCTTATAGAAAATCCTTTTTTATCGGATGGTCATTTGGTTTTGGCTATTTTCTAGGAGGGCTGTATTGGATTTCATATTCTTTATTAGTTGATAATAAGTTATTTGGATGGTTAATACCATTTGCGATAATTTTTATTCCACTAATTTTAGCTTTATATATAGGTGTATTAGGAATAATAGTGCACAAGTTGAAGCCGCAAAATGGATCTACTACTGGTTTTGCGGTATTATTTGTATGTCTTTGGACATTATTTGAAATTATAAGAACTAACCTTTTTACAGGCTTTCCCTGGTTAGCATTAGGTTATAGCTTAAGTAGAAGTACTGTAATGCTACAATCTGCATCTATAGGAGGAGTCTTTTTATTAAGCTTTATACTGCTTTGTTCTATATCAGTAATTTTTGTAATAGCTAACTCTGCTTTTAATAAGGGTAGTTTAAAACTTCCAATAATTGCAATATGCGCATTTATATCTCTACCTATAATCAACTATATTTATGGCAAATATAGACTACAAAATGCGAATGTAGAGTTTACCAAATATCACATTAGAATAGTGCAGCCTAATATAAGCCAACATTTGAAGTGGAGTGCTCAACAACAATATAAAAATTTATTAAAGACTATAGCCTTAACTAGTGAATCTTTAAAAGATAATAATTATATTATTTGGCCAGAATCAGCTACTTCTACTTACCCTCTAAATAAAGAGGAAACGCGTAATTTGGTCAAAAAAGCAATTCCTAAAAATAGCTATCTCATATCAGGTGGTCTCAAATATGGTAAAAATTTGGAGGTGTGGAATTCTATTTTTGTTATTGATCATGAAGGCAAAGTTGTAGACTCGTATGATAAAATTCACTTAGTTCCATTTGGAGAATACATACCTTATAGGAAGTTTTTACCTTTTAGCATTAACAAGATTACCCATGGATTATCTGACTTTAGCCCAGGTACAACAGTTAAAGTTATAAAAATCAAGGATTTACCCTCTTTTAGACCATTAATATGTTATGAATCTTTCTTTCCAAAGGAGATACTAAATAAAAAATCTGGTATTCCTAAATTGTTAATTAATTTTACAAATGATGCATGGTATGGTAATTCTCCGGGGCCGTATCAACATTTAGATATGACTATATTACGATCTATAGAGTATGGAATTCCTATAATACGAGCGGCTAACACGGGTATTTCTGCTATCACGGATCCTTATGGTAGGTATTTACATTCTCTACCATTAAATAAAGAGGGTGTTATAGATGAAAAAATACCTTTTCCCATTGCATATTCAACTATTTATAGTATAAATGGTGACTATACATTATTTATAATTTTATTCTTTTTACTGATAATTAATTTAACAGTGAACAGGGCTTTCTGTGTATAAGATAGTAAATGGTTAAGACCTCTCCTTCAATTATTGATGGCTATATAGGCCATAAAATAAAACTAAAGCGCGCAAAATCTGGTAAAAGTTTGCAAGATTTTGGCGATATTTTAGGTGTATCTTTTCAACAAATACAAAAATATGAAAAGGGGCAAAATAAAATTTCTAGTAGTAATCTTTATTTGTTAGCACGTTATTTAAAAACTGATATAAGTTACTTTTTTGAAGGTATAGAAGAGAATGAAGTCAGTAATTTTTCTTTTGAGATGCAAGAAGAAAGAGATGATTTTGATTGGTCTTCTGAAAATATTCCTGATAAAGAATTAATTTGCCTAATAAAATATTATTCTAAGGTTTCTAGTACTGAAACTCGTAAAAAAATATTAGATTTAATAAAAGTACTATAATTCTTTGTAACTTTCTTGAGTTCTTTTTTAATGTTTTCCATTAAGATAATTAAAGGCAAGTTTAGTAAGAATTCTTCCTCGAGAAGTGCGCTGAACAAAGCCTTGCTGAATTAAATAAGGCTCTATTGTTTCTTCTATTGAGTCTTTATGGTCTGCTAGTCCTGCAGAGATAGTTTCTATGCCTACAGGTCCTCCATCATATTTATTAGCAATGAACTGCAAGTAGCGATAATCATTATTATCTAATCCATATTTATCTACTTCGAGCTGCTCTAAAGAGTAATCAGTAATTTTTTTATCAATCTTTTTACTATCGCTACAATGTGCAAAGTCAGCTACTCTTTTTAATAAACGTAGGGCAATTCTTGGAGTGCCTCGGGATCTTGTCGCAATTTCATGTGCTGCTTCATTACTAATATCAATAGCGAGCTTCTGCGCTGCTTGTATTAATATCATTTTTAAGTTGCTTGTGTTATAGAAGTTTAGTCTTAGTGGAATTCCAAACCTTTCTCTCAGAGGTTTAGTTAGCAAACCTATTCTTGTTGTTGCTCCTATTAAAGTAAATTTGGCTATATCTATTGTAATACTTCTAGCGCTTGGTCCTTCTCCAATAATTAAATCGAGTTTAAAATCTTCCATTGCAGAATATAATACTTCTTCAATGGCTGTGTTAATCCTATGTATTTCGTCGATAAATAATACATCTCCTTCTTGCAAATTAGTCACTATAGAAGCAAGATCAGCTGCCTTAGATAGTAAAGGTCCAGAAGTTGATTTAAAATTAACTTCCATTTCTCTAGCTATAATTTGAGCTAATGAAGTTTTTCCAAGACCAGGGGGGCCATATAATAATATATGGTCAAGTATTGATTTTCTTTGCTTGGCAGATTGGATGAAAATTTTTAGATTCTCTTTGACTTTTTCTTGTCCTATAAAATTACTTAAGTTTCTAGGACGTAACCCTCCTTCTATTATTGCATCCTTTTCAGTTTGTTTTGTTTGGTTAACAATATTATTAAGCATATTTAGAATGTTATGTAACTTTTTTAGGCAAGGAATGCAATGCAAGCTTAATTAGATCGCCTAGATTAATATTTTTTTGTTCATTGACTATTTTAGATATAGCAGAGTGAGCATCTATCTTGCTGATACCTAAATTTATTAGCGCAGAAACTGCATCGTCTTTTAAGTTATGTAATTTATTTTCTTTTTCACAAATAAAGTTAGTAGCAACTAATCCAGCAAAGTCTTGTTCTTTTAATTCAGTGAATATTCTGGTAACTAATTTTGGCCCTACTCCATTTATTTGTGAAAATACACTATGTTCCTTTGCCACAATAGCATTAATTATCTGATTTGCACTGAGTATACTTAAAATTTGCAAAGCAAGTTTTGGTCCTACTCCTTTAACTGTGATGAGTTTTAAAAAACACTGTTTTTCGCTTAAGCTGATAAAGCCGTATAATGTAATTTGATCTTCGCGCACATATGTTTCTACGAATAATACAATTTCGTCATTAATTTTAATGTTTCCAAGGGTCTTTCTTGGGCATTGAAGTAGATATCCTACTCCTTGTACGTCTAATATCAAAGAATCAGAATAAATAGTGTCTATTATTCCTTTGATTTTACCAATCATAAATTTTGTATTAAAAAGTTAACAAGCTTTGTTTAAAACTAGATTAGTAATGAGTTTTATCACACAGAACTAATTAACTCCACCCTAATATCTTTTAATATATCTGTGCAACAAATTTTTTGTATCAAGAAAAATTATCTTTTTTTTGCTGTTGCTGGGAAGCTTTTTCTACCTTTTGTGCTTGGCGCATAGCATTTTCGCTATATTCACTCATATTTTCTTGCATTTGCTCAATATATTTCTGAAACACTTCCATGTTTGCTTGAGTAAAGAGATTTGCGATTTCTTTAGCGTACTCCATGTTCTGCTTCATACTAATTTGATATAGCTGATTTTGCTTTGCAATTATATCGTTAGGGTCATTGGTATTGCTAGGAAAATTTTGGAAAGCTTCCATTAGATTTTTAACATTATTCTGAAACATTTCTGATTGTTTCATCATTATACACTGAGCTTTGTTGTTGATGATATCATTTATTTCAGAAGCGCATTGGCTATTTTTTTTATTTATTTCCATTACTTTGTTAAAATCAAGCTTTGACATGTAGTCTTTAAAATCAAAAGCTTTGCTAAAAGACAGCATATTCTGAAAAAAATCTTTAAAATAACTTGTTGCATCATAAGTATTTTGCATAAAAACCTCTTAGTTTTTAATAATAAGTATACTATAAATTATATATTATTTTTATTATCATAGCAAATTCATTGCGCATTATTAGCATAAAAAATGCTAAAATTTTGTATTTTTCTTTGCATTTTACTAAATATAGGTTATAAGAAGTAGATGGAGCACATGTTATCCTTTCTTTGGCCAATAAAAAAAGGGGAATTGAAAAAATTTATCCCTATGGCTTTAATGCTGCTCTTAACTATCTTTAATTATAATACTCTAAAAGCAATGAAGGATAGCTTCATAGTTCCTAATATTGGTGCTGAAGCTGTAAGCTTTGTAAAATTTTATTTTGTGGTTCCGGCTGCTATATTGCTTGTGTTATTTTACATAAAATTAGCAAATTTGTTTTCTTTAAACCAAATATATATACTCTTTGGTCTGTTTTATTTTTCATATTTTTTGTTATTTGCGTTTTTACTCTACCCAAACCAAGATTTACTCCATCCTGATCCTAATGCAGTTACAGCATTAATTAATTCAAGCATTGATCTAAAGTTCTTTTCTTTACATTTATCTTATTTTAAGTGGTTTTTGCTAGTGTATGGGAAATGGTTATACATAATTTTTTATGTGTTAGCTGAACTTTGGGGGTCCTCCATGATTTTTTTATTATTTTGGCAATTTTCAAATCAGATAGTTCCAACTGATCAAGCAAAAAGGTTTTATCCAATGCTTAATTTAATGGGAAGTTTGGGGACTTTTTTTTCTGGGGGAGTTATAAAATTCATTGTCGATATTAAAGGTTCTAATGCGGCTAGTAATAGTACAACTACTAGTGTTCAAGCTTTGCTTCTTATACTTGCAAGCTTTGCTCTATTAATTTTATTATTGCTTTTATACACTAATAAAAAGGTTCTTTTTCAAGAGAGGTGTAAAAAAGAAGTTAGGACAGGAGAAATAAAAAAGAAACTGCCTTTAATGGATAGTATTAGAGTAATTTTTGCATCTAAATACTTAGGCTATATAGTGGTACTGGTGTTGTCATATGGCATTGCTATAAATTTACTAGAGGGGCCTTGGAAAGCTAAGCTAAGAGAATTATACACTGAAACTAACAATTATATCTATTTCATGGGTAATATAAATCAATGGAATGGGATTCTTGCAGTGTTTTTTTCTTTAGTAGGGGTGACTATACTAAAAAAATATAGTTGGTTTGCTGCAGCTATTATAACTCCCATAATGATTTTTACTACAGGAATTGCATTTTTTTCGTTTGTTGTGTTTGATAACATGATTTATGTTCTGATGAGCTCGTTTTTTTTCATTGATCCACTGTTTATAGCGATAATGCTTGGGGCTACACAAAATATTCTTAGTAAATCATCAAAATATGGGTTGTTTGATCCAACAAAGGAAATGACTTATATACCAATTGAAGAAGAGTTAAAGTCAAAAGGTAAGGCTGCGGTTGATGTTTTGGGGGCAAGATTTGCTAAATCAGGTGCCGCATTTATACAATCATCTATCTTTATAATTTTTCCTACAGCAACATATTCTAGTATATCTCCGTTTTTAATGGTAATATTTACAATAATTGCTCTCATTTGGATAATTGATGTAAATTTATTGAATAAAGAATATCTCCAGTATTTAAAGAAATTTAAAGAAAAAACAAATAGAGCTTGATTAAAATTAAAATTTTTATAAAATACTCTTGTTTTCCATTAATCTATTAAAAAATGACTGATAGTAAAAAGTTATTTGTAAATGGTGTTGCTTCAAGTGCACCGAGCTTAACAATTTTTCAAAAAACATTAAGTATTTTGTGGCCAATTAAAAGAGACGAATTAAAGAAGTTTCTGCCTATGGCTCTAATGATGTTATTTACATTATTTAACTATAATGTCTTAAGATCCTTGAAAGATGCAATGTTAGTTCCTAATATTGGCGCAGAAGCTATTTCTTTTGTGAAGTCTTATATAGTACCGCCTGCAGCAATTATTGTGATGTTAGCTTATGCAAAAATGACTACATTTATGAGTAGGGAGCGTATCTACTATACATGGATTGTGATTTTTTCTTCTTTTTATATAATTTTTGGAACTTTATTATACCCGTATATGCATTTTATACATCCGGATCCTGGGGTAATTGAAGCTTTATCTCAAGCAAAAGTGACCTTGTTGTTTTTTGATATTGATTTGGCGCATTTCAAGTGGTTTATTAAATTATATGGACAATGGGTATTTCCTCTATTTTATGTGTTTGCAGAGTTATGGGGATCTGTAATGTTATCACTGTTATTTTGGCAGTTTGCAAACGATGTAACAAAAACGAAAGAGGCTAAAAAATTCTATCCTATGTTTGGCTTTATAGCGAATATAGGGCTAATAGTAGGAGGTCTTTTGTTAAAATTCTTTTCTAAAACTTCTTACATGATTAGTGCGCTTTTAACTCTTGTAATAGCATCTTGTGCAGTTTTGATTTTTTTACGCTACTATATTAACACAAAAGTATTAACTGATCCTAGGTATGCTTTGGAGTCTGGGAAAAAGACAAAAAAGAAAAAGCCAAAGCTATCATTTATGGAGGGTTTGAAAGTAGTATTTTCTTCAAAATATATAGGATATATAGCTGTATTACTTCTTTCGTACGGTATAAGTATGAATTTAATAGAGGGACCTTGGAAGGCTAAAGTGAGAGAGTTGTTTCCTAGTCAAAATCAGTATGCTGATTTTATGGGAACTTTACAAATATTTACAGGAGCCGTCTCTATGATAGCGATGTTGATAGGTGCTAATATTTTAAATAAAATAAGCTGGTTTTCTGGAGCTGTATTAACACCATTGATTCTCGCTGTCACAGGATTAGGTTTCTTTGTTTTTGTTGTGTTTGATCAAGTTATAAATGTTTATCTTTCTGCTTGGTTTTCATTTTTTAGCCCGTTATGGTTCGCTGTAATGTTTGGATTGATGCAAAATGTGTGTAGTAAAGGTACAAAATACTCATTTTTCGATCCTACTAAAGAAATGTCTTATATTCCTATTGATGAAGAATTAAAGACTAAGGGAAAAGCCGCAGCAGACGTAGTGGCAGCAAGATTTGCAAAGTCAGGTGGTGCTATGATACAATCTATGTTATTTATTATATTTCCTGCAGCAACTTTTGTAACAATTACTCCTTATTTGATGATAATTTTTATTATTGTCTCTATAATATGGATAGCGGATGTAAAACTTCTTTCAACAGAGTATGAGAAGGCACTAGAAATCTTTAAAAAAAATGATCGTAATGATTAATTCAGGTTTTGTTGCAGAGAGTCATTAAACTGTACTATATCTCTTATTATTTTGTTGGGATCCATATTATTGTGTCCTAATTCTTCATATAGCAACAATTTTTTATTTTCTGTAGTGATTTTTTGATATAATTTATAAGAATGAGATAAAGGTATTATGGTATCTTTTATGCCATGTACTATCAATATAGGAGATTTGATTTCTTTTATTAAATTAATAGAAGGGAAATTATCTTGTAATAATAAACTTACTGGAAAGAACCTGAAAATTCCTTCATTGGCTATATCTTTTATCGAAGTAAATGGAGCTTCAAGTACAATAAACCTTGGAGAATATTCAGTAGCCATTTTTATAGCTACTGCACTACCTATTGATTCTCCATAAAAAATCATATTACTTTCGGCAATACCCTGTTTTTTTAAAAAGTTAATAGCGGCTCTTGCATCTTGGTAAAAACCTATTTCGCTTGGCTTGCCACTACTTTTACCATACCCTCGATAATCTATGGCTAATAACCCATAAGCAGAGAAATTATTGAAAATAGTCAATTTCTCTATTCTATGTATTAAATTACCAGCATTTCCATGAAAAAAAACAATAGTCAAATCATTACTTTTTGATTTTTTATACCATGATATAATTTTTTCATTATCAGTTGTAGTGAGTATAACTTCGTCAGAGTTTTTGAGGCTATAACCAGAAAAATCTTCTGTCCATTTCATAGGTAAAAAAATAAAATGTCTTTGAAATATAAAAAGTAATAAGCAAATAATGAAGTAAATAGTAAAAGTGGTAACAAAAAAGTTTTTCATCAATTATTTATCGTTAATTAATAGTTCATTATATGACATATGACTGTACCAGATAACGTACTCAATTCTTCAATTGCGTCAAATTTTTCTTGATCTGATACTATTAAGCTTTGTTTATTTGTATCATTATCATTATAACATACTCCTTGTAATTTATTTTGCGAAAGTTCAATAAATGTACATATTAAGTGGTTTTGAGGGAATGTAAAAGTTTTCTTATGATTTTGTTGTGTTGAATCTTCTTTAAAAGAAGGAGTGTCTTCTAATGAAATAGGAGTAGTTGTATAATCGCTAAATTGATTTTTTTCGTGGCAAACTCCTTGCTGCACATTGTGTGAAAGTTTAAAAAAACATTTTAGGTTATCATCATTATATAAAAATTTTTGCGTGGTATTTTTAACAGCTGTATTATTAAGATTAAATACTTTTGTTATTGGCGTTCTCCATGGAGATACTGCAAAATAACCAAGGGGGTTACCTAGAAATTCATCTTTAGCTGCAATAGCTTCATAATTTTGAAATTTAGTTTTTATTACAGATTTAACAAATCTGTGAGGCATGAGTTGGAAAAAATTACTATGGTATCCAGCACACAGAACATTCACTGAGTCTAAAGCAACTTCTCCAAGAAAATTGCAGAATAACTTAGATAATTCATTAGGTCTTTGTATAAAAGATTTGCAAGCCATAATACTTGATTCTTTTATAAGTGTTTTTTGTGCTTTGGGAGTTGCAGAGGCTTGTATCCACTCGGTGCCAAAAATACTGTCAATCTCTTCTATAATTGCATAGTCTATAGCTTTTATAATATTATTCAATTGGTATAAAAGATATGTAGTTGCGTCTTTGCCAAAAACATTGCAGATGTTTTTTAAATTTTTTGTTGGGCAGAAATTAGCAAAGCAATAAATAATTTTAGGTATAAAAAATACCGAGATATTGTCGGTAATTTGTACTATGTTTTTTAGATCTATGTCATAAAAATTTGATGTTCCTGCTAAGAGTAAAGTAACTCTAGGTATTGCAAATGATATAGAGGCAATACTTCCTATTTTTTCACTAAATTTAATCTGTTTGACAATAGGGTATAAAATTGTCAATTCATAGCTTGGTAGCATGTATGTTAGGAAAAAGTCTAAAGATTTATTTGCTTCTAAAAAATTATCATGATTGAAATATTTTATATAATTAGTAGCGCCGGGCAAGCAATAGTGAATTATTACATATATAGGCAAAGCTTTTATTGGATTTTCCAGGCAAGAATTTATTAATTGGTTATTTGTTGATGTCATTAAAATTTTTAGAATAATACTATTTACAGCTAGATTATCTGTATAAGGAATTGCGCTCTTGATATACTCATTATGAGTATACCAGCCAACATAACGAGGTATAATGGCTAAGCCAATAAAAATTGGGTTGGATAAAATTTCTGTAAATTTATGTATAACTTTTTTATCTGTTGGGCATGCAATATGCAGTGAAATACCAAGTAATACATTATCTGCTATAGGGGCTAAGCTAGTAGTGAAGTTATGGACTTTATACATATGGTAGCAATGATCATTTTTGCTATTACTAATATTGTTTTCTTTAAAATTTTTGCATTGAGACTCAAGATAGTAAGATGCTAGTTGCTTAGAGCTGTGAGTTGTTGCCCATCCGATAAATGTTACTTTAAACAAAGAGCTTTTCCATAAGCTTATTGTTGCCAGGCTGATTGTGGATATTAAAGGTTTTAAAATACTTATTTTGTGAAATGTCACTGCCTTCATAATGTACTCTATTTAAGATAATAAAAATTTTAAGCTAATTATTTTGATAGAGCAAATTAGTTGTTTTCAAGTAAAATCGCTCCATAATGTCAATGAATTTTTAGTAACTTCATATTTTTTGAGTTTATTCAGAAAATTCATGCCTAATAATGATGTGGATAAATTGTCTTTAGAGACGTAAACGTCAATATTTCTAATTAAAATATTTTTTATTTCTATTGATTGTATTTTTGCAAGTGCAACAAAGCTGGTACCGTTTGCTGTGCTGATTGGAATATCATATGATAACTCTTTTACATTAATTCCTATTCTCAAAGCATCATTATGGTTAAGAGTAGTTTTACTAGCGCCTGTATCTAATAAAAATCGAATTGATTCATTATTGATTTTCCCATCTATCATAAAATGGCCGTTCTGACTTGCGTAAAAAGTGATGGAGTCGTCAGAATTTTCTAATCCTAGAGATGGTGTAATATTGCCAATTAGCCGATTAGCAAATGCTTTAATCTCATATTGATAGCTGTATCCAATTAATGCTACTAGGGATATTAATAGCCACGAGCTTATGTTTTTTATGATTTTTTGATAATTTGTCTTATTTCTAAATGAAAAAACTACTATAAAAGCAAGTATGATAACTAATTGTATAAGAGATAAATATTGATCTTTATCTGATAAGATATATGAGAATCGATCGTGTAATAAATATATCAAGCTTAATAATAAAATTACTATAGTTATAGTACTAATAACCATAAAGATCTCTAGGTTGATATATTTGTAAACAAATAATGGTACTTGAAGTTAGTTTATTGTCAAGAATACTTAGCTGTCGTATTAATCAAATGATTGCTATAATCCAAGTTATTGCTAAATTGTGAATAATCTCAAACAGATATAGGTTTTTTTAGTTAGCGTATATAGATGTGGTTATGCAAATAAGTCCATATGTTATGGGATACCACAATATAAAAAAATATATTTGACATAAAAGCGGGTTTTTGTTAGGTTAAGACAAGTCGGTCCTCGAGATCTTATGCTGTTCTGAGTTCAACGAGCCAATCTCTTAAACTAAAAATTAAAATCACCAGTTTAACTAATTTATCTATAACAATGACAAGCAACGTAAAAGCAATGACAAAAAAAGAAGAAAAAAACAAAGAAGACTTACCAAGTAAAGAAAGACAGTCTACTCAAGGAAAGCAGGGGAAGGTAAGCAGAAAACCAAATAGAGATAATCGCTTTTCTCAAGACAAAATGGCTTCTAGCATTGTAACAGCAGAAGAGCTAGAAGGGTGTATTGATTTAAAGCAGTTGAAAAAAAAATCTCCATCTGAACTGCAAGCCATGGCGGAAGAACAAGGAGTAGAAAATCCAGGCTCTATGTTGAAGCAGGATATAGTATTCTTAATTCTGAAAAAAATTGCGGAAAAAGGAGACGGAATTAAGGGCGAAGGAGTGTTAGAGGTATTACAGGATGGTTTTGGCTTTTTAAGGTCTTACGAAACAAATTATTTAGCAGGACCAGATGATATATATGTGTCTCCTAGCCAGATCAGAAGATTTGGCCTCAGAACAGGAGATACTGTATCGGGACAAATAAGAGCTCCTAAGCAAGGTGAAAGATATTTTGCTCTTCTTAAAATACATAAAGTAAATTCAGAATCTCCTGAGAAAATAGTGCATAGAGTTAATTTTGATAATCTTACGCCTTTATATCCTAATGAAAGATTACGATTTGAAATAGAGAATAAGCCAGATTTAAGTTCTAGAATAATAGATTTAATCTGTCCTTTGGGTAAAGGACAAAGAGCTCTTATCGTGGCTCCTCCTAGAAGCGGTAAGACTATGCTGATGCAGAATATTGCTCATTCTTTGGCACATAATCATCCAGAGATATCGTTGATGGTTTTATTGATTGATGAAAGGCCAGAAGAGGTGACAGACATGATGCGCTCTGTTAAAGGAGAAGTAGTAAGTTCTACTTTTGATGAGCCGGCAACTAGACATGTCCAGCTTGCTGAGATGGTTATTGAAAAAGCTAAAAGGCAAGTGGAACAAAATAAAGATGTAGTGGTTTTACTTGATAATATCACTAGACTAGCGAGGGCTTATAATACAGTAGTTCCTTCTTCTGGTAAAGTGTTGTCTGGAGGAGTTGATTCGAATGCTTTACAACGTCCGAAACGATTTTTTGGAGCTGCACGAAATATTGAAGGAGGGGGCTCTTTAACGATAATTGCTACTGCTTTGGTTGAAACTGGTTCTCGCATGGATGAAGTGATCTTTGAAGAATTTAAAGGTACTGGTAATGCTGAAATTATTTTGGATAGAAAAATATCTGATAAAAGAGTATTTCCTGCAATAGATATTACTAAATCTGGTACTAGAAAAGAAGATTTACTATACGATAAGGCAACCTTATCTAAGCTGTGGATGTTAAGAAGGATACTAATTCCTATGGGGGGAGTTGATGCTATGGATTTCCTAATGAGTAAGTTAAAGGGGACCAAAAATAATGCAGATTTTTTTGAGACAATGAATTCTTAAGAATTTAATTAAAGAGAAGTTAGATGAGGAAAAAAATATCATTAATCGGTGCTGGAAATATCGGTGGAACAATAGCTCACTTAATAGCGCTTAAAGGGGTTGCTGATGTGGTATTGTTTGATATAGTAGAAGGAATGCCTCAGGGAAAAGCTCTAGATATATCTCAGTCTTCATGCATAGAAGGATTTAAAGTCAATGTTATGGGGACAAATAGTTATTCAGATATAAAAAATTCAGATGTAATTATTGTCACTGCCGGTATCACTAGAAAACCTGGGATGAGCAGGAGTGATTTGTTGGAAACAAATACAGAAGTAATAAGAGATGTTGCAAATGGTATAAGAAAGTACTCTCCTCAAGCATTTGTTATAGTAATTACTAATCCCCTTGATGCAATAGTATGGGTGACTCAACAGTTATCTGAACTACCAACAAATATGGTCGTGGGAATGGCTGGGATACTTGATGCGTCTCGCTATAATTATTTTTTGAGTCAAGAACTAAAAGTTTCTGTGAATAATGTTAGCAGTATTGTATTAGGTGGTCATGGAGATTTAATGGTTCCTCTGCCTAGTTATACTAATATTTCAGGTATCCCTTTGCAATTATTTATTCATCAAGGCTTAATATCCCAAAACAGAGTAAATAAGATCATAGAAAGAACTAGAAAAGGAGGGGAAGAAATAGTAAGATTATTACAAAAAGGATCTGCGTTTTTTGCTCCTGCATCTTCTGCTGTAGCTATGGCAACAGCTTATTTACTAGATGAAAAGGTAATTTTCCCTTGCGCTGCGTATCTTGATGGTGAGTATGGAGAAAAAGATATATATGCAGGAGTTCCTGTTGTTATAGGCAGTGATGGAGTAGAAAGAATAATAGAGTTGGAATTATCAGATGAAGAAAAAGAAAGCTTTGCTAAGTCTGTTAATTCTGTTAAAAGCCTAATTAACGAAGTAAAATTATAGAGAGAAGCTTATGAATATACATGAATATCAAGCTAAAGAAATATTTAGACAATATCATGTTCCAGTACCGCAAGGAGTGGTAATCCTTGATTCTGCAAAAATAAAAGATTCCATACAAAAGCTAAATACGGACGTTTGGGTTGTGAAAGCACAAATACATGCTGGAGGAAGAGGGAAAGCGGGTGGAGTAAAGATTGCAAAATCTGCTACTGAAGCTGAGAGGCTTGCTAAAGAGATGCTTGGCATGAAATTGGTAACTCATCAGACTGGACCAAAAGGGCAAAAAGTTGGTAGAGTATATATAGAAAGCGGTTCTGATATAAAAAAAGAGTTTTACTTGAGTATAATTATAGACAGAGATGAGTCTGTACCTGTAATTATTGCATCAGTAGAAGGAGGGATGGATATAGAAAAAGTTGCAGAAGACTCTCCTGAGAAAATTATAAAAGTATATGTGAGAACTAATGATATGTGGACTTTTCAAGCTAGAAAAGTAGGTTTTAATCTTGGTTTTGCAGGTAGTCAGTTAAAAAGTTTTATTGATTTAGTGACCAAATTATATAAAATATTTATAGAGTTAGATGCTAATCAAATAGAAGTTAACCCTCTGGTTTTAACAAAAAATGACGAGCTTATAGCATTGGATGCAAAAATTAATTTCGATGAAAATGCTTTATTTAAGCATACTGACATTCAAGAATTGCGTGATGAATCCGAAGAGGATCCTTTAGAAGTGCAAGCTAAAAATCATGATCTTAGCTATGTAAAAATGGATGGCAATATTGGTTGTATGGTTAACGGCGCTGGCCTTGCGATGTCTACTATGGATATTATAAAATACTATGGACAAGAACCAGCAAACTTTTTGGATGTTGGAGGAGGAGCTACAAAAGATAAGGTATCAGAAGCTTTCAAAATAATATTATCAGATTCAAATGTTAAAGCAGTATTGGTGAATATTTTTGGCGGTATTATGAAGTGTGATATTATTGCTGAAGGTATAGTGGCTGCTGCAAAGGAAGTTGGTATAAAAATTCCACTAATTATAAGGTTAGCTGGTACTAATTTTGAGCTAGGCAAGCAAATATTAGATAGTTCTGGCCTTGCTATTATGTCTGCCGATGATTTAGCTGATGCAGCACAGAAAGTTGTTAATGCAGTAAAAGAGTAGGAACTATGTCTATATTAGTTAATAAAGAAACTAAAGTTATTTGTCAGGGATTTACTGGTGCAAATGGTACTTTTCATTCAACTCAAGCTATAGAATATGGAACAAAAATGGTTGGAGGTGTTACCCCTGGTAAGGGGGGAAGTGTTCATCTTGATCTTCCAGTTTTTGATACGGTGATTGAAGCTAAGGAGAAGACTGGAGCTAATGCATCAGTGATTTATGTGCCTCCTGCTTTTGCTGCAGACTCAATTTTAGAAGCAATAGACGCTGAAATAGAATTAATTGTATGTATAACAGAAGGAATTCCTGTTTTAGATATGGTTAAGGTGAAGCAATTTTTAAAATCTTCAAAATCAAAGTTGATAGGGCCCAATTGTCCTGGAGTTATAACTCCAGGTCAGTGTAAAATAGGTATTATGCCAGGATATATTCATAAGCCAGGAAAAATTGGCATTGTTTCTAGGTCAGGAACTTTAACGTATGAAGCTGTAGACCAAACTACTAAAGCAGGCATAGGACAAACAACATGCGTTGGCATAGGTGGAGATCCTGTTAATGGTACTAATTTTGTTGATGTGATTGATATGTTTTTGCATGATGATAAAACAGAAGCAATTCTTATGATAGGTGAAATTGGTGGAACTGCTGAAGAAGATGCAGCAGAATTTATTAAAAAAGCAAAAATAAAAAAACCAACAGCGGGGTTTATTGCTGGAGTTACAGCTCCTCCTGGGAAAAGAATGGGGCATGCTGGAGCTATTATTGCTGGGGGGAAAGGTAGAGCAGAAGATAAGTTAGAAGCTTTTAAATCTGCAGGTATAGCAATAGTGCCTACTCCTGCAGAAATAGGGAAAACTATGTTGGAGGTTATGAAAATATAGTATGACTAAAGAGGCAGATTTCTTCAGAAATTCTTCTTATATTTTTAGTTTAAATGGGGTGTTTTTAGAAGAGTTATATGATAAATACTTAAATGATCCTGACGCAGTAAGTCCACAATGGAGGGAATTTTTTAGCTCTATAAGCAAAGATGATATTAAGGAAGAAATTCTAAAATCACCTTCTTGGCATCCATATAAAAAAAAGATACTCAATATTAGTAGAGTTGATGACCGCGATCAAAATTCTTTGCAATCAATAACGTCTTCAGATACAAAAAATTTTTTATTGAAAGCAGATATAAATAACTTAGTTGATGCTTATAGAAAAAAGGGGCATTTTTTAGCATCTATAGACCCTTTAAATTTAGAAAAAATTCCTGCAAGAGAAGATTTAGGGCTTGATTTAAAGGCTTTTGCCTTGGAATCTAGTAACGAAGCGAAATCTGTTTTAGATAGAATTGATAAAATTTATTGTGATAAAATTGGTTATGAATTTAATCATTTAGATGATGCAGAACAAATAGATTGGCTTCAAAAGAGAATAGAAAATTTTAATTTTGACGCTGAAATTTCTGACAGCAATCAAAAAGAAGCTTTAGATACACTACTAAAAATAGAAACATTTGAACAATTTTTGCAATCGAGGTTTCCTGGAACTAAAAGATTTTCAATAGAAGGAGGAGAAGCATCTATAATAGCAGCGCGTAAAGCAATCAGAGTGGCTGTTAGTGAAGGTGTACAAGAAGTAATTCTTGGAATGCCTCATCGTGGACGGTTAAGTATGTTGACCAAAATTTTAAATAAGCCTTATTACTCAATGTTATCTGAGTTTCAAGGTAGTTTTGCTCATCCAGAAGACCTAGATGTTTCTGGTGATGTAAAATATCATTTGGGCATATCTAATGATATAGTTTTACCTGAAGGTAAAGTTCATATTTCACTTGTACCCAATCCTTCTCATCTAGAAGCAGTTAACTCTGTAGTCGCTGGTAAAGTAAGAGCAAAACAAGATATTATTGGTGATAAAAATAGAAAAAAAGTCATGGGATTATTGCTCCACGGGGATGCTGCTTTTGCAGGCCAAGGAGTTGTGATGGAATCATTAATGCTTGATGATGTCCCAGGCTATAATACTGGAGGAACTTTACATATTGTTATTAATAACCAAGTTGGATTTACTGCAGACGCAAAAGACGCTCGATCTGGTAGATACCCTACAGAAATTGCTAAAATAATAAAGGCGCCTATTTTTCACGTGAATGGAAATTCAATAAAAGATGTGTTAAAAGCAAGTAAAATTGCTACTGAGTTTAGAAATAGGTTCGGCAAAGATACTGTTCTTGATATAGTGTGTTATAGGTTATACGGTCATAATGAAGTAGACGAACCTAGATTTACCCAACCAGTCATGTATAAAATAATAGAAAATCTTAAAACTCCTGGGAAAATATATTGTGATAACTTAACCAAGACTAGAGTAGTACAAGATGATTATTATGATAAATTTAAAGCTCAGTTTAAAGGTGAGTTAACTGAAGAATTAGAAAAAGCTAAAATTTTTAAGCAAGATAAAGCTGATTGGTTAGGTAACCATTGGTCAAAAATAAAGCGTTATACCAAAAGTCAGGGGCGAGATTATAATACTGGGCTAGAAGGTGACTTATTAAAGACAATAGTAAGTAAAGCAACTACAATACCAAGTACAATCACAGCTCATAAAATTGTTCAAAAAGGATATGAAAATAGGAGAAATACAGTTGTTTCTGAGAAGAACATTGATTGGGCTACAGCTGAACTTCTAGCTTTTGGATCTCTATTAATTGAAGGGACTAATATAAGATTTTCTGGGCAAGATAGCAAGCGAGGTACTTTTTCTCATAGGCATAGTGTAGTTATTGATCAGCGTAATCAAGAAGAGTATATACCTCTAAATCATATTAAAAAAAATCAAGCAAAGTTAGAAATAGTAGATAGCTTTTTATCAGAGTATGGAGTAATGGGGTTTGAGTATGGGTATAGTACTGTATCCCCTGATAATTTAGTAATATGGGAAGCACAATTTGGAGACTTTTCCAATGGAGCACAAATTATTATTGACCAGTTTATATCTTCTGCTGAAGAGAAGTGGCTGAGAATGAGTGCTATAGTGTTATTGCTACCTCACGGATATGAAGGGCAAGGGCCGGAGCATAGCTCAGCAAGGCTTGAAAGATATTTGCAATTATGTGCAAAATTCAATTTACAGGTAGTTAATTGCTCCACTCCTGCTAACTATTTTCATGTTTTGCGTAGGCAAATCCATAGAAATTATAGAAAACCATTAGTAGTAATGACTCCGAAATCTCTATTGAGACACAAAAAAGCGGTTTCTAACCTAGAAGAATTTACAGAGAAAAGCAACTTTGAGCCTGTTATAGTTACTAATCACTTTGGAGGTTCTAAAATAGATAAAATAATAATATGCAGCGGTAAAGTGTATTATGATTTACTTGAAGCCCTAGAAAAAAAGGAAAAAAAGAATATCGTAATATTTAGGATTGAACAATTTTATCCATTCCCTAAAGATGCTTTAACACAAGAAATAAGTAAATTCGCAAAAGTCAAAAAAATAATATATTGTCAGGAAGAACCAAATAATATGGGTGCATGGTTTTTTATTAAGCCTAGATTGAAAGAAGTGCTTAAAGACTTAAAAATAACCAGTGAAATAGAATACGTAGGTAGGGCTGAGTCTGCTTCTCCTGCAGCTGGGTATTCTAAAACTCATAACATTGAACAGGATAAATTCGTTAGTGAAGCTATTAACTGAGCTCTAAATAGGTAATGTTGATGGGGAATAGTCATATATTGATAGTAGATGATGACCACAGAATTAGATCTCTGTTAAAGAAGTATCTTTGTAGCAATGGCTATTTTATTACTTCTGCTCACGATACTGAAGAAGCAAGACAAGCTCTGGAATTATTTGTTTTTGATTTAATTATTTTAGACATAATGCTACCTAGAGAATTAGGTACCGATTTTGCTCTAAAGCTGAGGGAAACATCGCAGGTAGCCATACTGATGTTGACTGCTATGGGTAACGTTCAAGAACGTATAAAAGGTTTAGAATCTGGCGCGGATGACTATTTAGCAAAGCCTTTTGAACCCAAAGAATTGTTACTTAGGATAAATAAAATTTTATATAGAACTCAGAAATACTTAAAAGAAAAGGATGAAATTATATCTATAGGCAATATAAAGTATAATTTATCTAAGGATGCTTTAGAAAAAAATGATTATACAGATTATGATTTTAGTTTTTGTGATTGTAAGCTATTAAATATTTTTATAAAAAACATGGGTATTCCACTTGATCGTGAATTCTTAAGCAAAGAGCTAAAAATCAACCCACGTTCTATAGATGTACAGGTTACCAGATTGCGTAATAAAGTAGAACCTAATCCTAAGAAACCTCTGTTTTTACAAACTGTGAGAGGAAAAGGCTATATCTTACATGTTGATAGATAAGATTAGATATAGAATTTTTCCTCGTTCTCTATTAGCGCGTATACTGCTAATTATAATACTACCAACAATAGCTGCACAATGTATTTCTACATACATGTTTTATAGTAAACATTGGAATGATGTAAAGAGGTATATGATTTATACTCTTGCAGGAGAAATTGCTTTTATTTCTGAGGTACATAGTAAGGTTAGTAGAACAAAAATGGAAAAGATAAAAGCCTATACCTTTTTACAATATAAATTTCATAAAAAGAGAAGATTTATTCCAACAGATACAAAGTTACCTAAAGAATTACGTATACTAAAAAATAATCTCCAATACAATTTACCTAATAATAATATAGATATTAAATTTAATAAATATAGTGGAGAAATAGAGGTGGATATACAAATCAAGGATGGGGTAATATCGTTTGATATATCTAAAAAAAGAGTATATGCATCTTCTACTTATATTTTTATTTTTTGGATGTTAGGAAGTACTCTGATTTTACTAACTTTAGCTATTTTGTTTGCTAAAAATCAGATTAAATCAATAACTAAACTTAGCACTGTTGCTACAAAATTTAGCGAAGGTAGAAAGGTAAAAAATTTTATTCCTCATGGCGCTATAGAGGTCAGAAATGCTGGGTATGCTTTACTTAAAATGAAAGAAAAAATTGAAATTCAAGTCAAAGAAAAAACAAAGATATTGGCAGGTGTTTCTCATGATCTCAAAACTCCTTTGACTCGTTTTAAGCTTGAATTAGAGCTAATGGATCAAAATAAGCATAGTAGTGAAATGAAAAAAGATATTATGCAAATGGAGAAAACGATCAATGATTATTTAGAATTTGCTCGAGGAGAAAATCTTTCTTCTGTAAAATTAGTCAACCTTAATAACACGTTAAAAAGCATATTGACAAAAATTACTCCTAAGAACATTACTGCTAGTTTTATAGAAAATAATGTAATTTACCTAAACATAAAAGAAAATCAATTTAGAAGAGCTATTGCTAACTTAGTTGATAATGCAGTGCGGTTCGCAAAATCTCAAATAGTAATGAAGCTGTATGAAGACACAAATCAAGTGATAATAGAGTTGCATGATGATGGTCCAGGGGTTTCTAATAAAGAGATAGGAAAATTATTAGAACCTTTTTATCGCGTTGATAATGCTAGAAATCAAGATTTTGGAGGTGTTGGCTTAGGTCTTTCTATATCTAATGACATAGTTTCCAGGCACAAAGGTACCTTGGAATTATTAGGAAGTCACATGGGAGGGCTATTAATACTAATAAAGTTACCCAAAGGGTAAATTTCCTTAGCGGTAAGAAAAAAGGTATCAATGGGTTTTTTTATGTAATACTTGTAATAAAGGTACTGAAATAAATATAGAAGAATAAGTACCTATAACAATGCCTACAAATACTGTGATACTAAAGCTTTTTAGTGTTTCTCCACCAAATAGTATTAAAATTAATGCTGCAAGTAGTGTAGTGATTGCAGTTAAAAGTGTTCTGGATAGAGTTTCATTTATACTCTTGTTAAGAATTGTATCAATATCAGTTCTAAGAGAGGTTCTCATTTTTTCTCTTATTCTATCGTAAATCACTACGGTATCATTTACTGAGTATCCTAATATAGTTAATATTGCCGCGACTGAGGTGATATTAAACTCAAAGCGTGCGATAGTTAAAAAACCAATAGTTAGAATAACATCGTGTAATAACCCCACTACTACACCAACTGAGTATTGCCAATTAAATCTGATCCAGACATATGCTATGATGCCAAGAAAAGTTAGAGATATAGCTATTATACCTTTTGAAATCATTTCATTTCCTACTTCGGCTCCTATAAACTCTACTTTCCTGAACTCAATATCTTTTGATATTTTTGATGATAAAACTTCTTTGATTGATTTAATATAGTCGCCCTGTTTCGCTTCATTTTTAACAGCTACTTTTATCAGCATATCACTACTATTTTCAAGAGTCTGAATAATAACTTCTTCAGTTTTCAAGCTATCAAAAATTTTTCTAACCTGTGAAACAGTAGTTTTTTCAGGAAATCGCACTTCAAAAACTATTCCTCCAGTGAAATCAATACCAAAATTTAAAGATTTTATATATAAGCTCAAAAAGCTTGCGATAATTAAAACGGAGGCTGTAATAAGAGTTAAATACTTTAATCTAACAAAATTTATATTTGTATTATTTGGAAAAATGTTTCTAAGTAATAAAGAATTATTCATACTAAGTCTTTAATTTCTGGATTTAGGCTATCACTTCTGTGTTTTCTAATTTTTCGCACTCTAATATTTGCTATCTCTACAATTAATGAAAAGAACATTGCTGTGTAGATGTAACTTTTTGGTATATCTATGCTAATTCCTCCTAACATTAACAATACTCCAATAAGGAGCACAAAAGATAATCCTAATACTTTTATGCTAGGATTAGAGTGCATAAAGTCTCCAATTGCTTTAGCTGACACAATCATCACAACCATTGCAATTAATATTGCAGGTATTATTAAATATAAATTATTAACCATTCCTACTGCTACGATAACTGAGTCAAAAGATAATACTAAGTCAACAAAGATGATCTGTAAAATTATTTTATACTCTTTGTTAATATCATATTTTTTTCTACCTGGTGCTACAGGGGCTCCGTCATCAGGGTTACTAAGCATGTCGTATAGCTCTGTAGCGGATTTTATCACTAAAAATACTCCTCCAGCTAGTAGCAGCAATGACCTGCCTGTAAATTCAATATCTTTAAAATAAAATAGAGGTTTAACTAAAGTCATTACCCATGAGACACCAAAAAGCATGATAATTCTTAATGCTATAGCAAGGGTAATACCAAAAATTCTTACTTTATTACGACGTGGTTTTGGGATTCCATAAATAATAATAGCTATAAATATGACATTATCGATACCAAGTACTATTTCTAACCCTGAAAGGGAAAGAAAGGTAACAAGATTATGCAATGTAAATAGTTCTTCCATTTAATATTTAAATAGGTAAAATAATCTAAAGTTAGAAATTAATGAATTTATAGAAATAATCAAGGTATATTATTCATTATTACTATTAACTTTGTACTATACAACAAATTATTTGAGGATAAAACTTGTTTTTAAAGTCTAGTGCCACGTTTTCTTTTTTTACTTTTATTTCAAGGATTTTTGGCTTTGTTAGAGATATTTTAATTGCTACTTATTTTGGTACTGGAATGTTTGCTGATGCCTTTAATGTGGCATTTAAACTACCTAATTTTTTTAGGAATATTTTTGCAGAAGGAGCTTTTAGTGCTGCTTTTGTTCCATTGTTTACTGGTAAATTATATAGCAAAAATAAAAAAGAAGCATTAAAATTTGCTAGCAATATTCTTACCATACTTACGCTTGTATTATTAGCAATAATATTTTTATTTGAAATATTTATGCCTTTTGTAATTATGGGGCTTGCACCTGGTTTTAAAGCAAACAGTTATAAGCTAAATTTAACCATATATTTAACCAGAGTTACTACTCCATACCTATGTTTTATTTCTCTAGTAACGTTTTACGCGTGTATTCTTAATTCAATCGATAAATTTGCATCAATGGCTTTTGCGCCTGTCATTTTAAATCTAACAATGATTTTATCTTTACATTACTTTGGTAATAATGAGGAAGAAAAGGTTGTCACAGTAGCTTGGGCTGTTTTTATAGGTGGGTTATTACAATTAGTATTTATATTAATTCCTATTGCAAAGAAAAATATGTGGATTAATTTTGCCAAACCTAGGTTAAATGCTGATACTAGTAAATTTTTTAAAAATATTGCTCCAGCATCAATGGGTAGTGGTATAACTCAGTTAAATTTGTGGATTGGTACAATTATAGCTACAGCAATTCCTGGAGCTGTATCAATGATTTATTATGTTGAAAGAATAGTACAGCTTCCGATATCACTGATTGGTGTTTCAATAGGGATAGTAATATTGCCAAAATTATCGCGCTGTTTTAAATCTGAAAATCGCGAAAAAGCAATTTATATCCAGAATAGGGCATTAGAGATAGCCTTATTGTTAAGTTTACCCTGCGCAGCTGCTCTATTTGCTCTTTCTGAGCCTTTAATTTATGTGTTATTTGAACGTGGAGCATTTAAACAGGCTGATACTGTTAGTACAGCCCCTGCTTTGATGACTTTAGCGATAGGGATTCCTGCCTACGTTATGAATAAAATTATGATCCCTAGCTTTTTTGCTGTTGAAGATACCAAAACTCCAGTTAAAATCTCAATTGTCTGTTTGATCGTTAATGTTGTAAGTAATTTAATATTAATACAATATTTAGCTCATGTAGGAATTACTTTGGCTACTGCTGTTACTGCTTGGGTTAATGTTATTTTGCTTTATATTTTTTCTTATAAGAAAAATATCTTTGTATTTGACCATGTGATAAAGTTAAAGACATTAAAAATTTTACTTTCTTGCATGTTTTTGTATTTATTCTTAAAAGCTTCTGTAAGTTTATGTCGTCAATATATATTCTGTAAAAGTATTTATTCACCTCTAGTTTTTATGTTTATAATAGTTAGTGGAGGGATATTATACCTATATTCTCTCCATGCCACTAGAGCATATACTTTGAAGGATCTTAAAGAAGTAACATAATTTTTGTTTACAACTTGGTTGTTGAGAGGCATTTGTTTAAATAGTCCATATCTTCTGGTAAGTTAGCTTCAAACTCATATAGTTTTCCTGTAATTGGGTGGTAGAAGACTAGCTTTTTAGCGTGTAACATTTGTCTGTTTATTATTTTGAGATGTTCGGTAATTGTAGAGGGTATTTTTAAAAATTTTTTATACTTAACATTACCGTATTCTGGGTCTCCTACTATAGGATGACCTAAATAATTTAGATGCACCCTGATTTGATGAGTTCTACCTGTTTCTAATTGACATTCAATTAATGAAAAAGCTTTCTGAAGAAAAATTTTCAGAATTTTATAGTGAGTTATTGCTTTTTTGCCTTTATCTTGTAGTACTGACATCTTTTTTCTGTCGCGTGGATGTCTACCAATATTAGTAATAATAGTATCTTGTAGTTTTGCAGTTGTTCCCCAGATAATTGCCCAGTATATTCTCTTGATTTTTCTCTCTTGTAAAGACTTAGCAAGTTTAGCATGGGCTATATCATTTTTTGCAATAAGCAGTAAGCCGCTGGTATTTTTGTCTAATCTGTGAACAATACCTGGGCGCTCTATTCCACTAATGGAGGATAGATTTTTTTTAAAATGAGCTAATAAACCGTTAACCAAAGTATTATCGTAGTTGCCTGCTCCTGGATGAGTCACAAGGCCGGGAGGTTTATTAACTACTGCTAGATCATCGTCTTCAAATACAATATCAATATCAATATTTTTTGGTATAATATCAGTAGGTTTTACTTCGGGAATTTGTAGAGTAAACTCATCGTTTATTTTAACCTTGTATGAAGAGTCTACTATGGGGATATCACCAAGTAGTACAAATTTGTTTTTGATTAAATACTGGATTTTTGACCTACTAATATCAGGAATTTGGTTAGTTATGAATTTATCAAGTCTAATATTGCTAGACTGTTCAAAAATTTCTGATTGTATTGCTTTCAATTTTATGATTTTATTATCTAAAGTCATTTTAATATTTTTGACACGATTTTTTAGATGATACAAGAAAAAGATATAAACCTTTTAAAGTGGTATAATAGCCAAGGTATTGATGAAATTATATCAAATAATACTAGAACTTATACAAAAAAAATTAATGAACAACCACAATCTTATAAAATGATAGAGCAACAAACAAAAACATATGATGTGCATACAGAAAAGCATTTCTCTAAAAATTATATTCCTCCTCATAATGCGAACGTTTTAGCAAGACAAATAGCTAATAAATGTAATTCCATTGATCAATTGAAAAAAGCAGTTGAAGCATTTGATGGGTGTAATCTTAAAAAAACAGCAATGAATACCGTATTTTCTGATGGTAACTCCCAAGCAAAGGTAATGTTGATTGGTGAGGCGCCAGGTGCCAATGAAGATTTACAAGGGATACCTTTTTGTGGTCAAAGCGGTCAATTACTTGATAATATATTAAAATCAATAAATTTAGACCGAAGGAAAAATTTATATATCACTAATAGTATTTTTTGGCGTCCTCCTGGTAACCGAAAGCCAACCGATGAAGAAATTAAATGTTGTTTACCTTTTGTTGAAAAGCACATTGCACTGGTAAAGCCAGAATTAATTATCTTAGCAGGATCCGTAGCAACAAGGGCATTATTTGATACTATGGGAGTAACTATAGGTGCTATTTCAAAAGAAAGACAAAAAATACTCAAGTACTGTAATCAATATTTTGATGAAAAAATAGCAACGATAGTTATCTATCATCCATCTTATTTGTTAAGGCAACCTTCTCAAAAAAAGCTGGCATGGCAAGATATGCTGTTTATCAGAAAATTTCTTTCATAAAGAATTTTATTTAAGGTACGCACTAAAAAAGAAAAAATTAGGCCGCTACTTTTGTTTTAATTAGCTCTAGCAGTTGATCAGTTGCTTGTTTTAAATCTATTTTATAAAGAATACTATATTCGGTTGCTAGTCGCTCTAATGCAGATTCATATATTACTCTTTCACTGTATGATCTATCTGTATCGTCGTTTCCTCTGTGTAAATCTCGTACTACCTCTGCTATTAACTCTAGCTGACCCGAGTTTATTTTTGTTTCATATTCTGTAGCTCTGCGGCTCCACATCCCTTTCGAAGTTTTGGCCTTGCTTTGCAGTACAGATATGACTTTATCCATAATTTCACGAGATACTAAGTGTCTTAAACCAATCTTTAGCGCTTTTTTTACTGGTACTCTTAAAGACATTTTGTCTTTTTTAAACTGAATAACAAATAACTCTATTTTTACTCCAGCAATAACTTGATTCTCTATATCAGTAATTTTACCTACTCCGTGTGAAGGATACACCACATCATCTCCTATTTTAAAAGGAAGTTTGTTCATATTATGCTTACCTATTAAGTTATCGGAACATAGTGTGGAGATCTTATCACAAAATTAGCAAATGTTAAAGAAGTAATTTGTTTTTCTAGAGTTTCATTTACCAAACTATGGTTTTTAGCCTTATTTTTCTCTAATAATGTGCTGTTTATAAATGAAAAACTTTGTTTAAGTCCGAGGAAAATTACAATTTATGTAAAAAACATAGAAAAAAATACATTTTGTTACTATATTTAGCTAGTATTATGATAATCAATAAACAGTAATTGCAATGCTTTTATCAGACAGAACTATAACCGAACTTATAGAAAAGCATAGAATGATTGAACCATTCGAGCCTAAACAAGTTAAATACAGAGGTGATGGAAAAATAATATCTTATGGTCTTTCTTCTTATGGTTATGATGCAAGAGCATCGGATGAATTTAAAATATTTACTAATATAAATTCAGCCATAGTTGATCCTAAAAATTTTGTAAAACATAGTTTCGTTGATAAAAAAGAATCTATTTGTACTATACCTCCTAATAGTTTTGCTTTAGCAAGAACGGTTGAATATTTTAGAATTCCTAGAGGGGTAATGGTTATTTGTGTTGGTAAATCAACTTATGCACGATGTGGTATTATTGTAAATGTAACGCCTCTTGAGCCGGAATGGGAAGGGCATGTTACATTAGAGTTTTCTAATACTACTCCACTGCCAGCTAAGATATACGCTAATGAAGGAGCATGCCAATTTATATTCTTACAAGGAGATAAAGAATGCTTGGCATCTTATAAAGATAAAAATGGTAAATATATGCGCCAAACCGGGGTAACATTACCGGCTATGTAAAGATGATGCGAAAATTATTTATTTTTCTAAAAATATCTACCTTACTGTCTTCTTTTTTTTTCTTAAGCACTGTTTTTGCTGATTCAGAAAAAGGGAATTTCTCTATAGCAAAGCAATCATTAGATGATATCGTGCTAGGAGCACAAGATGCGCGAGTAACAGTGATAGAATATTCTTCTATGAGCTGTCCTATATGTGCTTATTTGCATAATGATATATTCCCTATTATAGAAAAAGACTATATAAATACTGGCAAGGTAAAATGGATTTTTCGTCATTATCCAATTTATCCTAATGATATAAAAGCTGCAGCTGTGACGCTATGTGGTGGTTCGGAGAAATACTATATTTTTATTAAAGCTTTATTTAAAACTCAGCAGAATTGGGTTCATGAGTCGCGCAACTCCGAAGAAACACTAGAGCATATTGCTAAACTTGGTGGGATAGATAAAGACCATATTCAACAATGCTTCATGGATAAGAATTTAGAAGATAAAATACTTGATTCACGAGAAAAAGCTCAGAACGAAACTCAAATCAATGCAACTCCTACTATAATTATTGAGGGAGAAATTTATAAGGAGGGAATTTCAAAAAAGGGATTGATAGAAGCAATAGATTCTGTTTTAAAGAAATCCTAGGAGATGAAAACAATGAATTTGAGAGATCTAAAAAAGAAGATTACAGAATATAAAGCTGCTAACTATAGGAGAGTGCATAAATTCCATAAAGAAGCTTTAAGTCCATTTCGTGTTTGCGCAGAAATAGTTTCTGCTATCATAGTTGGCCTTATTATAGGTAGTGTACTTGATTCTTTTATAGGAACACAGTTTACCTTTAAAGTAGTGTGCTTAATACTAGGATGTATTGCTAGTTTTAGAATTATATATAAATTATCAAATTCTCAATAATTATGTCAGAGCAACCTTTAGAACAGTTTAATATTATAAATTTAATTAGCATAAGACTTGCTGATTATAATTTTCACTTTACCAATTCATCATTATTTATGCTTATCGCTTTTATCATTGTATCAATATTTTTTATTGCTGCACTAAAAAATGCTAAGATGGTACCAGGTACATTACAATCAACGGGTGAAATACTATATGAATTTATTTCCAACACTGTACAAGATAATATTGGAGAAAAAGGTGAAAAATTTATACCTTTTATCTTTAGCATTTTTATGTTTATTTTGACATTGAATTTGCTAGGGTTATTGCCTTACAGTTTTACAGTAACAAGTCATCTTTCAGTAACATTATCACTTGCTGTTATAGTTTTTATTACAGTAACAGTTATTGCATTCTTTATCCATGGTAAAAAGTTTTTTTCTTTTTTCCTGCCTAAAGGAACTCCTTTATTTCTTGCCCCTTTAATAATACTAATTGAACTTTTTTCTTACCTAATCAGACCTATGACTTTGTCTGTGCGTCTGGCTGCTAACATGATAGCAGGTCATATCTTGCTCTTTATAGTAGCTGGATTTATTACGACAATGGGTTTCTGGGGATGGATTCCAATACCTTTCGTAGTAATTTTTGATGGTTTTGAATTGTTTGTTGCTGTATTACAAGCATATATTTTTACTATTTTAAGCTGTGTATATTTAAATGACGCTATTAACTTGCATTAAATTGAGTTATATTCTATATCTAAATTCATACACTTTAACATTATAAGTAACTAAAATAGAGAGGAAAATGGAAGCAGAATCATTTAAATATATTGCAATAGGTCTAATGTCATTTGGCATGTTTGGTGCTGCAATAGCTGTTGCAAATGTATTTTCATCATTAGTGAACTCTATAGCACGCAATCCTTCTGCTGAAGGAAAAATGTCTAGATATGCATTTATTGGTGCTGGTATGGCAGAAGCTATGGGAATATTTGCACTTATTATTGCTATAATCCTAATATTTATGTAAATAGCACATGCCGCAATTTAATTTTTCAACTTTTACTTCACAAATATTCTGGCTTTGTCTCATATTTGCTATGCAGTATTTAGTATCAGTAAAAGTAATTATTCCAGGTTTTAGGAAAATTTTTTTAAATAGGAAAAAATATATAGACGAGCAATTGAATTTGGCTCAAAAGCTAACTGATAACTCTATAAAATTGAAAAATGAATATGATCAGCAATTAGATCAAGCAAAAACAGAGGCTCTTACTAAAATGGATGAAACAATTAAAGAGATAAAAAAGAAAAATGAAGAGCAAATAAAACAAATTGACTTAAAACTTGCAAATGACTTCAAAAATTATGAAGAGCAGTTACAAAAGATGAAGGTTTCAATTCAAGGTGATGTAGATAATATGGTATTATCTACTGCTAAGTTAATTATAGATAAAGTTATTGATACGGATATAAACAAAGAAGAAATTGCAAAATATATTAATTAGTGCATAAATTATGAGTACGCATTTTTGGGAAGCAGTATGCTTTTTAATATTTCTAATCCTGCTATACAAACCAGTAACAAAGTTTATTTTATCATACCTTGATAAATATTCTGATAATATCAAAAATAAAATAATAGATTCAGAAAATATACGGGTAGAAGCTGAAAAGGCAATAAAGTTTTATGAGAAGCGTAGAGACTCTCTACGGCAGCTAGTAAGTGAAATATATAAAAATACTACGGATAACATAAATAAACTCTTAGAAGTCAATCAGAAAAAGTTAGAATTGCAAATTGCTATAAAAATGAAAATGCATGAGGAAAAACTTAAAATTTATGAGAAAGAACAAATAAATGAAATCAAAATTGAAGTACTAACTAAATCACTATTTATTGTCCAAAAATATTTAACAGATAACAAACCAAAAAAAATTAATGACCAATATTTAAGTGAAGTCATGGATGTTACAAATAATAAAAAAATAATGTTTCATTAATCTCATGAAGCAGCGTCCAGTGTTTATTACGTTTGAAGGATGTGAAGCTAGTGGCAAAACTACGCAGAGCAAACTCTTACTACAATGGTTCCAAAAAAATAACATTAATGCTATTTTAACTCGTGAACCTGGTGGGACATCTACAGCTGAACAAATACGTAAAATTCTATTAGATGATAATACTAAACTGGACATCAGAAGTCAGCTGCTATTACATTTTGTTTCTCGGATTGAACATGTTACAGAAGTAATAAAACCAGCTTTATCTAAAAATATCGTTGTTATATGTGATCGTTTTTTTGACTCTACAGTAGCATACCAACATTATGGTCATGGTCTAAATTTAGATTTTATGAAAAAAATGCATATGGAATTCTTAGATAATATTACTCCAGATATAACATTTATTCTTAACATAGATTTTTCTTTGTATAAAAAAAGAATCTCTCAGAAAATTAATGAGGGTGATCGTTATGAAAATCTTCCAGATAATTATCATAAAAAAGTTATTGCTGGTTTTCGAAAAATTGCAGCACTAAATTCTAATAGATGTCATATAATTGACTCTGCTCAAGAAAAAGATAAAACTCATATTAGCATTACTGAAATAATATCACAAGTTTTACAATAAAGCTTTAGGCTCTATTTCTCTGTTGTTTTTTCTATTGTAAGGATCTTTTACTCTAACAATATCATCTTCTCCAACATAATCTCCTATTTGTACTTCAATAAATTCTATAGATATATTAGTAGTGTTTTTAATTTGATGTAAGACTCCAATAGGAATATAAGTAGACTCATCTTTTTTTAAAATAAATTCTTCTTTTTCTCTAATAATTTTAGCGTACCCTTTAGTAATTACCCAATGTTCAGCTCTTTTATTATGGTATTGCAATGATATTTGGCTGTGAGGATTTAGACTTATTAATTTGACTCGATATTTGTCAGTTACTAGCAAATCTTCATAATATCCCCACGGTCTATAATGTTTATTTGAGTGTTTTACAATTGCAGGGTTTATTTTCTTTACTTCATTATAAATAGATTTAACTTCTTCTGCAGTGTTTTTTTTCATAACTAATAAAGCATCGTTAGTTAGTATTATCGATATATCGTCAACTTTGTGCACAACAATGTGCGATTTACTATTGGAGTAAACAAAGCAGTTTTTGCTTGTATTAGCTTGAATATTTTCTCCGATCACAACGTTTTTATTATGATCTTTTTCACTATAATCATATATTGATTGCCAATTACCTAAATCGTACCACTCAATATTTAATGGCGTTACAAGAGATTTTTTTGTTTGCTCCAGCAAAGCATAATCTATTGAAATGTTTTCACATTTGATGAATTCTTCCTCATCTATTTGCAAGAAATCCAGCTCTTTCTTACTATTAGTGATAGCAGATTTTGTATCATTCCAAATTTTAGGATTAAATCTTTCCAGTTCTGATAAATAAACTTCTAAACCAAATAAAAATATTCCAGAATTCCAATAATAATTTTGAGTAGCGATGAATTTTTGAGCAGTTTCTTTATCGGGCTTTTCTGTAAATTGTATTACCCTTTTTATTGTGCCATGAAAATTATCTCCAGCTTTGATATATCCATAACCTGTAGCTGGGTATGAGGGAGTGATACCAAATGTAAGCAAATAATTCTTACAATTTTCTGCTGTATTAGCAATACTATCTATAAGCGATTTTTCTTCTTTGACTACATGATCAGAAGGCATCACTAGCATAGACACATTTTCATTAAATTTTTTTTTAATGTAATGAGCAGCAAGAGAAATTGCAGGACAAGTATTTTTTACGCTTGGTTCAACAATAATTACTTCGGGCTTTACTGAAATCTCTTCCAATTCTGAAGCTATTCTAAATTTATAATTTTCATTACAAATAATAATAGGTGATAAAAATAAATGATTGCTTTTTATTCGTAATATAGTTTTTTGAAATAAGCTTTGCTTTCCATCTATTTTTAAAAATTGCTTAGGATAATTTTCTCGTGATACAGGCCATAATCTACTGCCAGTTCCTCCGCATAATATTATTGGAATAATCATGTTGTTACTAACAAGTTTCTATAAGTAAGTGATAATTTATAATTTATTGTATCAGAAGTAAACAAAGAATTAGCTCTTTTTTTAGCGTTGATACCCATCTGTTGTGCTATTTCTTTATTTGAGAGTAAGTATATTAAAGCTTTACGTATTTCATGAGCGGTTGGTTCAACTACTAAACCAGTGTTCATATGGCTATTAATATACTCACTTCCTGTACCAATTTTACAAGATAATAATGGTTTTGCGAAAATGCTACCTTCTAGTAGTGATATGCCGAAAGCTTCACTCTTTAGATGAGATGGTAAAGTTAAGCAGTAGCACGAATATAAATAATTTACTTTTTCTTGCTCGGATAATTTTCCAAGAAAAAATACATTTTGTATATTGAGCTCTTTACATAATTTTTTTAACTTCAGTTCCTCTTTTCCTTTCCCGATAATTACTAAATTAGTGTTGAGCCCTTTGATAGCTTCAATGAGTAAATGTAATCCTTTGTAGTATCTAAGCTGACCTATAAATAGGATGAAGTTTTTCCCAAATTTCTTTTGTATCTCTGAAGCTCTTTTAAGCTCAGGATTGGGATAATTACTTTTATTGATACTTAACGGGAGCATAGAGACCTTGTGTTTAAATTTTCTGAGATTGTTACTTGCTTTAATATAATTAGGGGAGGTAACAATTATTTGATCTATTTGCGATAAAAAATATTGCTCTAAAGGATGGTATAAGACTTTTAGAATTTTTTGCTTTACTATGTCTGAGTGATAAGTAACGATTTGTTTTTTAGATTTTGGTGCGATTATTGAGAGTAAATCTCCAAAAGGCCATGGGTAGTGAAAATGTATAATATCTGCCCATTTACTTTCTCTTCTAAAGGCAAATAGGAGTTTTGATGAAAAAGGACATGCTGCGATACTGATATCATAAGGATATTTAAAAACTTCAATACCATCGAATGTAGTTCTTCCTATATCTTTTTTTGCGACGCACAATATCTTAGATTCGATGCCGTATTTTTGCATTCCTTTACACATGTTATAAATGGAATGTTCGACTCCCCCTGTAGTTTCGGGAAAAAATGCTTTATATATATGTAATATTTTGAGAGGCATTTTTTATTTGGGAACTAGCATAGCAATAATCTGCTTTCCTTCAACTTTAGGCTTAGATTCCGCTTGAGCAATATCTTCTGTATCTACTAATATTTTGTTTATAAGATTCATACCTAGATCTCTGTGAGAGATTTCTCTTCCTTTAAATCTAAGGGTGATTTTTACTTTTTCACCTTCAGCAATAAATTTTTTAATATGCTTTAATTTTACCTCTAAGTCATGGGTACCAATATTAGGGCGTAATTTTATCTCTTTAACTGCAATTAGTTTTTGCTTCTTTTTTGCTTGTTGTAACTTTTTCTTGGCATCATACTTATATTTACCAAAGTCTAATATTTTACAAACTGGGGGAGAAGCTCCAGGAGAAACTTCTACTAAATCTAGCTGTGAAGAAGAAGCTTTATCCAAAGCGTCTTTTAGATCTACAATACCAACCATGTTGTTATCTTGATCTATTAATCTTACTTTAGGTGACGAAATTTGTTGATTTGTTTTAGGTAACTTACTTATTTTTTGCTCTCTAGTTATAATTTACTCCTTTGCTTAATTATATTATGATTTATGATTTTTGTACAATTCTTTTGTCTAAATACTCTATGAACTCTAGAATATTGTTAAAAAATAGCTGTTTATTTGATCCTAATTCTCGTATTGTAACTGATTTTTTTTCTTTTTCTTCTCGACCTATAATTATTAACACTGGTATTTTTGTTAAAGAATGTGTTCTAATCTTAGAGCCAATTTTTTCATTAGAGTCATCAAGATAGGATCTATAGCTTTTGTGATCTAAAAATTCTTTTATTTTGTGTGCATAATCTACTACATCGGTTGTAATAGGTAGAATTGCTAACTGTATTGGTGCAAGCCATAATGGAAATTTACCTTCGTAATGTTCAATGAGAATTCCAATAAATCTCTCTAGAGAGCCTAATGCTGCGCGATGTAGCATTACGGGATGTTTTTTTAATCCTTCTTTATCAATATAATAAGCATCTAATCTTTTAGGCAAAACAAAGTCTACTTGTAGAGTGCCACACTGCCACTCTCGGCCAATTGCGTCTCTAAGATGAAACTCTATTTTAGGTCCGTAAAAAGCTCCTTCTCCTTTGTTTATTTGATATTTGATTCCAGCAGCTTCAATAGCGTTCTTTAGTGATAGTTCAGCTTTTTGCCAGTCTTGGTCACTTCCAGCGCTTACTTCTGGCCTATCAGAAAATTTAACTATTAGTTGATTGAAGCCGAAGTCTTTATATAAGTCTTTAACTAAATCAGTAAATGCTATAGTTTCTTCTGTTATCTGATCTTCAGTACAAAAAATATGAGCATCATCTTGAGTCATTCCTCTAACTCTCATCAATCCATGCAAAGATCCAGAAGGCTCATTGCGATGACAAGACCCAAATTCTGCCATGCGAATAGGTAAATCTTTATAACTACGAATATCGGTTTTAAATATCTCAATATGACAAGGGCAATTCATTGGCTTTATACCAATAGTTTTATCTTTTTCTTTATCTTGAGAGGTAAACATATGCTCACCAAATTTATCCCAATGACCAGATTTTTCCCATAAAGTCTTATCAACTAATATAGGGGTATTTACTTCTAAATACCCAAGTGTTGTGATTTTATTACGAACATGATTCTCAAGTATTTTATATATAGTCCAGCCATTAGGATGCCAAAAAATCATACCTGGTGCTTCTGGTTGGATGTGGAATAGGTCCATCTTTTTAGCGATTTTGCGGTGATCTCTGCGTGCTGCTTCTTCAAGTTTGTGTAAATAATTATCTAAATCTTCTTTTGTCACCCAAGCAGTACCATAAATTCTTTGTAGCATTGTTTTTTTTGAGTCACCACGCCAATATGCTCCAGCAATTTTCATTAGCTTAAAATGTTTAGCAAATTTTGTTGAAGGTGAGTGGGGGCCTCTGCATAAATCTATAAAATCACCTTGCCTGTAAAGACTAATATTTTCATTTTTAGGTATATCAGCAATAATTTCAGCTTTAAAATATTCTCCCATATCTTGGAAGAATTTAATTGCGTCATCTCTTTCCCATGTTTCTCTTACGATAGGAAAATTTTTAGCTACTATTCTTTTCATTTCTTTTTCAATTGCTGGCAAATCATCTATTGAAAAAGGTGTTTTAGGAAGAACATCATAGTAAAAACCGTCACTAATTACTGGGCCGATAGTAATCTGAGTATCTGGGAATAAATTTTTAATTGCTTGTGCCAATATATGAGCAGTATCATGTCTAATGATTTCTAAGCTTTCTTCATCTTGCAAAGTGATAAATCTAATAGAAGAATGGTCTGTGATAACTGTGTTTAAGTCAATAATTTCACCATTTATTGATAATGCTATTGCATTTTTTGCAAGAGTTTTACTTATATCAGAGGCAATTTTAGTCCCAGTAACAGGTCTTTCATAAGTGATAATCTTATTATCAGGTAATTTTATGTCAATCATATAAGTTTTAGTGATAACTAGTAAGTTAATATACAATATACTTAAATGTCTTATTGTACAAGTTCAAACAATTGACTACTGATACAAAAAGTATTACTAATAAACAAAGTAAGTATTGTAATTAATTAGAGAACTTATAATGAAAACAGCTTGTATTTTCCCAGGTCAAGGGGCTCAAAAAGTAGGAATGGGTAAAGATTTGTATGAAAATTTTAGCATTGCAAAAAGAGTTTTCGATGAAGTAGATCAAGCTTTAAATCAAAAATTATCAAAGCTTATTTTTGAAGGACCTGATGAAGAACTAATGTTAACCGAGAATGCTCAGCCTGCCTTAATGACATGCTCCATAGCAATACTCAAGGTTGTTGAACATAAGTTGAATAAGAAATTAGAAAATTTTTGTTCATACGTAGCTGGGCACTCACTAGGAGAATTTACTGCATTAACAGCAGCGAGGTCTATCTCCTTAATGGATTGTGCTCGTATACTTAAAATTAGAGGCAAAGAAATGCAAAAAGCTGTGCCTGTAGGTCAAGGAGCTATGATTGCCTTATTAGGTGCAAATATTGAATTAGCAACCGAAATAGCAGATGCAGCAGGATGCGATGTTGCAAATGATAATGCGCCAAGTCAACAAGTACTTAGTGGTAAAACAGAAGCAATAGAAAATGCCATAAGAATTGCACAAGATAAAGGCTATAAAGTAATAAAATTAAGTGTAAGTGCTCCTTTTCATTCACGTTTGATGAAACCTGTACAGGAAAAGCTTGCAGAAGCACTAAATGATGTTAAGATATCTCACCCTGTAGTTCCATTAATTTCTAATGTAACAGCGCAAGAAACAAGCTTTTCTAGTATTAAGACAAATTTAATAACGCAAGTAGTGGATACAGTTAGGTGGTGTGATTCAATCAAGCATCTAAAAAATCTTGGTGTGAAAAGAATAGCAGAAATAGGTCCAGGGACAGTGTACACTAATCTCAACAAAAGAATTGACCCATCAATAAACACTATTACATCTATGGATTTGCTAAGTCCTGATTTAGAAGTTTTATAGGACTTTTAGCCATGAGGATGCTTTTTTAATAATGAATATTTTTTAGCCTCTTCTACGAATTTGTTTATCAATTTTTTATCCTCTGGATTTTTTTGATGTTCAGGATGCCACACAACTCCTATACAGAAAGGCTGATGTTTGTGCTCTATTGCTTCAATAACTCCGTCAGAAGTAACTGCACTTACTATCAAATCTACTCCTAAATCTTTTATTGACTGATGATGGTGGCTATTTACTTTATATTTGGTTTTTCCAATAATTTTGTGCAAATGGGATTCTTTTGATAGTTCTATTTCATGCCAATCTAAAGATATATCAGTATTATGCCGATGCTCGATTTGTGTTTTTATACTAGAAGAAATATCTTGATACAAGCTACCTCCTAGAGCGACATTGAGCAACTGTTGTCCTGCGCAGATAGCAAGCAAAGGAATTTTTTTCGATAAAATATACTTTAGCAATTTAAATTCAAATTTATGACGCTTATCATGTTCTACTAATTCTGCTTTATCACTAACAACTTCGTCATAATATTCAGGATTAATATCGTAATCACCTCCTGGCATAATAAACCCGTCAAAATGATTTACAAATTCTTCAAGTAAATCATCTTCATAACCTATATGTACGGGTATTCCTCCATTTTCTGCTATAGCTTTGGAGTAGTCAACACGTAGTGCATACCAAGGTAAGTCTGAATATCCTCCATCTGATACACCTCTCTCATCATAATCTAATATTATTGCTATTAAAGGTTTAGTCATAAGCATCTCCCTCTATCTTATATAATAATGATATAAGCATTATACTGTAGATTCAAGAGAAGATTAGAAGGTCGTTTTATTTGTCAAAATAGCCGTTATCAAGAAAAAATAACATCTGCTTTATTGCTTCTTTATCATATAATAAGCAAGTATGGCAAGTTGGGATTGTTATGTGGTCTTTCATTCCTATAATTTTTGTACTATTTACCGATACTGCTCCGTCGTTTTTTTGATCCATTATAAAATAAGATATTGGGTTGTAGCTTTTGCTGCCAGCAATTACTCCTAAGTCAAAGTTAACTTTATTTGGTAATAAGTTAACATAAGAATTTTTGCTTGTACCTAGTTGTTGACCTGCTGGACCGAAAAACCACTTGTAAAGAAGGTTGTTTTTGAAAAAATCACTCATTTTGCTACCATGGTTGGGTGGAGCAAACATTACTACTCTCCCGAGATTAGGTATTGTATTAGTAATAAGATATTTTCTTAATAAAATTCCCCCAAGAGAATGTGTTACAAAATTTATTTTTCTTTTTTTGCTTACACAACATTCGCTTATAGAACGTTTAATATACTGTTCAACAATTATGTCTATAGAATATTGTCTGGTAGGGTAGGTTACGTTTACTAAATAATAGCCACGCTTTTCTAGTGTTTCGCTTATTTTCTTCATAAACAACGCAGAAGGAAATAAACCGTGTATTAAAACTGTATAGTTTCCTTTAATATTAAGGTTAGTAGATTTTGCTAAGATATTATTTTTAGCTAACGATCCATTTAAAGAAATCTCGAAAGAATTTTTCATGATTGCTAGCTATATTACTACAAGTTAAGAAAAATTTTAATAGTAGTCTGTTCTTAAAACAACAGATTTTAAGCAATTGTATATTATATTTATATTTAATTAAATACGTAAATATTAATTGCAGTGAAAAACTAAATAAAAAATGCTAGGAGGTTAAGACCCCGTAACCTACCTAGCACAACTACAACTATAATTATTTTTAAATTTTAATCAATAGTTTAGTGATTATCTATTTGTAGCTATACTTATACTTTTTTAACTTGAATGAAATTTCTTTTTTCTAGATGGTGCAGTAAATTGTTCATTGTCAGAGCAGAAAAATTATTTTACTGTGTTGCTTTGTGTTTTAATTATAATTTGTACAAATCATGATTGATTTATTCATGAAAGAAAAAAACGCTACTTCTCAATGGTTTCGCTATCTTAGAACTATAATATGCCAATCTTTTGAAAAGATAGAGCAAGAATTAACAGGGATAAATGCTGACAAACTTCCTGGGAAATTTAAAATTACTTCATGGAACCGTGATGGAATGAGTGGAGGTGGAGAAATGGGTATTATGAGGGGCAGAGTATTCGAAAAGGTTGGAGTGAATTTTTCATCAATTGAAGGAAATTTTACTGAGGAGTTTCGAAAAGAAATTCCTGGTACGGAAACCAGCACTAGATTCTTTGCTGCAGGCATTTCTTTAGTAACTCATATGCATTCTCCTTTAATACCTACAATTCATATGAATACTAGATTTATAGTTACTAATAAAAGTTGGTTTGGCGGAGGTATAGATATGACTCCTACCATTATTGATAAGGAAGACAATCATTATTTACACTTTAAGTTAAAAGAAGTTTGTGATAAACATAATGATAGCTATTATAAAAAATTTAGCGAAGAATGCGATAAATATTTTTATATAAAGCACAGGAAAGAAGCTCGAGGAATAGGGGGTATATTCTATGACAATCTTGATACTTCTAATTTTGATGCAGATTTTGCTTTTACAAAAGATATAGGTAATTCTTTGCTAGACATATATCTACCAATTGTTCGTAAGCACATGAATAAGCAATGGACACTTAAGCAAAAAGAAATTCAGCTTGTTAAAAGAGGTAGGTATGTAGAGTTTAATCTAATTTATGACAGAGGAACCAGGTTTGGTTTAATGACTAATGCAAATCCCGAAGCATTTTTGATGTCTCTACCTCCAGTTGTCAAATGGCCTTAGTTTTTATAAAAACCTTAACATTTTTTTGTAAGTTGCTAGTTATTTTACCTTTATTATTAATTGTTAACATTTTTAAGAGGAGAGGTATGAATGGTATCTTATGTTAATATGTCTTTGATGACATTAGGCGAGAAAAATTTATGGCAAGCTTGTATACGTCAGCATATACAAGATTTATTTTTACCAGAAACAAACACAAAAAATCGCAAGCTTAAAAAAGATGCTTATGAGTTTTTATTTACTAATAATAGTACATATAATGTTATATGCTGCTATGCTGGGTATAACCCTAATAGATTACGTATCAATATTCAGCGCCTTTACCAAGAAAAAATGATAAAAAAAGAAAGTTTAATCAGAAAAGTATTCAAAAATTATGCAGCTTAGTATTATATATAAATTATAATTTATTAAAAAGTAATGTGAGTCTAAAATCAACAAACAAGATACCCAAGCATATTGCTATAATTATGGATGGTAATGGCAGATGGGCAAAGTTACATGCTCTCCCAAAAATATCAGGTCATCGCAAAGGGGCAGAAATCGCAAAAAAAATAATATTGCATGCACAAAAAAGAAAAATACAGTACTTAACATTATATACTTTTTCATCTGAAAATTGGGGAAGGCCTTTAGGAGAAATAAACAATTTAATGTCGTTGATCAAGTACTATGTAAGTAAAGAAAGAGAGTCATTAAATAAACATAATATCAAGGTTAAAATTATAGGAGATCTTACAAAAGTCTCTAATGATTTACGTAGCGAAATTGATGAAGTTGTATCTGTAACAGCAGATAATACAGGATTAACTTTGGTAATTGCTTTTAGTTATGGTTCTAGAGATGAAATATTGCATGCAGTGCGCTCCATAGCAAAACTATATAAATCACAAGAAATTTCTCTTAATGACTTAACTGTAGAAAAATTTTCTTCATATCTAGATACTTGTGATATACCAGATCCAGATTTACTTATTAGGACTAGTGGTGAGTATCGAATTAGTAATTTTTTGTTATGGCAACTTGCATATACTGAGTTTTACTTTACTAATGTTCACTGGCCAGATTTTATCCCAGAAGAGCTAGATAAAGCATTAATTGAATTTGGAAATAGAGAGAGGCGTTATGGAAAATAAAAAAGTTTTTTCTTCTAACTTATTAATTAGAATAATATCTGCACTAATACTAATACCTATAGTTTTATCTGTGGTATATAGTGGAGGTTTTATTTTTTATATAATGCTAACTATAGCAGTTGTTATAATGGCGCAGGAATGGAAAGTATTTAATCGTGCTAGTGGTAATAAAACTGTATGGCAATTAATCGGAGGATTTTATATAACAATTCCTTGTATTTCAATGGTGTATTTAATAAACACATTACAAGGTACTTCGGTTGTTATCTGGTTATTATTAACAGTGTGGATTACGGATATTGCTGCGTTTGTTTTTGGGAAAATAATTGGCGGTCCTAAATTAGTTCCTACTATTAGTCCAAATAAAACATGGTCTGGCATGATAGGAGCATTAGTTACAACTTTTACTTTTGCTTTCGCAAGTATAGTATATTTTGAACCTTTTTCAAAAATAGGTTTAATTGCTGCTACTTTATTAATATCAGCTTTAGCTATAATAGGAGATTTGGTTGAGTCTTGGATAAAAAGGCAATTTTCTATTAAAGATAGTGGTAAAATTATACCAGGACATGGTGGAGTTCTTGATCGGGTAGATGGGTTAATTTTTTCTACTCCTGCAGCTGCTATATTGGTTGCATTATATGAAAATTATATATTTTGAAAATGAAAAAAATATCAATTTTTGGTGTAACAGGATCAATTGGTGCTAGCAGTATTGACGTTATACAAAAATCTCCTGCAAATCAATTTGAAGTTATGGGTTTATCTGCCCATAGTAATTATCAAAGGCTCGCTGAGTATGCTATAAACACAAATGCAAAACTGGCAGTAATCACTAATGAGCAATTTTATTACGAGCTTAAATCATTATTGTCAGGAACTGATGTAAAAGCTGCAGCAGGGAATGATGGTATCCAAGAAATATGTGGATTTGACAATGACTTGGTAATTGCTGCTGTTGTCGGTAGTGCTGGGTTGTATTCGACGTATCAAGCAATAAAAAGTGGAACAAATATTGCCTTAGCTAATAAAGAAAGTTTAGTGTGTGGGGGCAATATCATTATTCAAGAATGTATAAAAAACAAGATAAAATTAATTCCGGTAGATTCAGAACATAATGCAATATTTCAAGTATTAGATATACATAACTTAGATGCGGTATCAAGTATAACTCTTACTGCTTCAGGTGGTCCCTTTAGAAATTATACTTTCAATCAATTAGAAAAGGTAACAGTTAGAGAGGCGCTAAATCATCCTAACTGGAATATGGGACAAAAAATTACTATAGACTCAGCTAGTTTATTTAACAAAGGATTAGAACTTATTGAGGCTCATCACCTTTTTAACATGCCAATAGATAAAATAGAGGTATTAATACATCCTGAGTCAATTATTCACAGCATGGTAAACTACAAAGATGGATCTACTTTGGCTCAGCTTGGTAAGCATGATATGCGTATACCAATAACTCACGCATTATATTGGCCAAAAAGATATCGTGGTACAAATATTATTGAAAACCTTGATTTTTCATCTTTAGCACAATTAAGTTTTGCTACTCCTGATTATAAAAAATTTCCATCATTGAATTTATGCAAAGATGCAATAAAAATTGGTGGCACAGCTCCAATAATACTTAACGCTAGTAATGAGGTTGCTGTGGATTTATTTTTGAAGAATAAAATAAAATTTACTAATATTTTTCAAATAGTAGAGAAATGTATTAGTAACTATTCACATCACTCTATCTCATCTATTAGTGAAATAATAAGGTTGGATAGTCAGTACAAAAAAGAACTATTATCTTCGTACTATAGCTATATACAATAAAATATTCTTTACATATGTAACATAATAATATATCTGTTTGGCTATACTGTAAAGTGAGCGATAGATGCTAGCGGTGATCTGAAAGATTAAGAGAGCTATGCTCACATTTATATTCTTAATGATTAAATATTGAATGAAGAGCATTAAATGAGTTACGAATACACTTTATCTATAATAAAACCAGATGCAATGGAAAGAAATCTGGCTAATGAAATAAATAAGCATTTTACTGATAATAATCTTAAGATTATTATCCAAAAAACAATTACTTTAACAAAAGATCAAGCAGAAGATTTTTACGATGAGCATAAGGAAAAACCTTTTTTCAATGACCTTGTAAGTTATATTACTTCTGGAGATGTATTATTACAAGTGCTTGCTGGTGAGGATGCAATTAAAAAAAATAGAGAAATTATGGGGGCAACTAATCCTAAAGACGCTGCTCCTGATACTATCAGAGCAAAATATGCTGAGTCAATAGATAGAAATTCAGTACATGGTTCTGATAGTAAAGAATCAGCAAGAAGAGAAATTAGTTTATTTTTTGATTATAATGAAATTATAAAAAAATAAATTAGTACATATCTAGTGACAATGGTATAATACCTTTGTTGAATATGCTGCCGGATTAGCTCAGTGGTAGAGCAACCGCCTTGTAAGCGGTAGGTCGTCAGTTCGAATCCGACATCCGGCACCAGATCTTTTTAGGTCCGTTCTGGAGCACATTATACCGGAAACATATTATACAGATTAGAGGAGAGAGGATAGTTAATCATTTCTAATCTGCAACCTTCTTCGTCAAAGTATCCTAATTCAAAATTCATAAATTGTACAAGCCAAATTTTATCATCAACTTGAGTCATGCCAACTTTTTGTTCAGCAAAAATAAAGTACTCAAATCGAATTTATTATTTTGCATGTAGAGCCTACAGGAATGTGCAACAGTAATAATTTTATTAGCAAAAGATACTCTTTAGTAATGGTGGGCCTGGTAGGACTCGAACCTACGACAACACCGTTATGAGCGGTGTGTTCTAACCACTGAACTACAGGCCCTAAAAATCTCTAATATATAACCTAGAAATCATATAGTAATATTAGGACTCTTAATATATAACGGATATATACTTGTATGGCAAACATTTGTATATAATAATTTTTTAGAATACTCCAGTAGTAGAGTAGCATTAGTCTCAGTCACATAGCAAGAACAGTGCATATCCCTTATTTTGTTGTTGCTTACTAGAATATCATTTTTATCTACAGTTTCTTTTATTTTTTTTGAGTTAACTAACTTTATTTCACTAACAGGAGTAAGGTTGTTGCTAAATCTTTGTAAATAAAATTCATTTTTATAAGCGTTAACAAAAACAGTGATATTCTTATTACTACTATTTTGTGTTTTACCATAGTAAGCCAAAATTTCTAAAGTTGAAATTCCTAGTAGCTTTAATTGAGGTAATATTTTTTTTATACCTCGTGCAGCAGCTATACCAATTCTTATTCCAGTGAAACTACCAGGGCCTATAGTACAAGCAATTGCGTGGATATTTGCCAATTTACTATCATGTTTAGCAAGAATATCTATAATCATAGGAAGTAATTCTTCGCTTTGCATTAGCTTTTCCTTAGATTCTTGGTAATCTTTTAACTTATTATCTGAAAATGCGACAGAACATTTCCCCATGGAAGTATCAAAAGTAAGTAACTTCATTGATTTTAAAAATGATTCGGTTATTATGACTTTTTTAAAAAAGAAAAAATTATAACTTATTTTATTACTATAAGTAAAGGAAAACAATATGATAAATCCAGCTATCATAAGGGAATATGATATCAGAGGTGTATACAATGATACGTTAACAGAAAATGATGCTTTTTTAGTAGGATGGTCTTTTACTAGAGCCTTAAATAAAAATAATAGTGTAGTTAATGTTTGTCGAGATGGTAGATTAAGTTCTCCTGCGTTACTTGAAGCTCTAATCAAAGGATTAAATGCAGGAGGAGCAAATGTGGTCAATATTGGCGTTGGTCCTACTCCTATGCTTTACTTTTCTACTTTTCACGAAACAGTAGCAGATGCTGGTATAATGGTTACTGGTTCACATAATCCTCCAGAGTACAATGGGTTTAAATTTATAGTTAATCGCCAGCCCTTTTTTGGTGAAGAAATAAAGAATTTACAGGAAATTTCTCAAACTTACTCTCAATCAAGTTCTATAAATAAGCAGTCTTCTTCGCAAGATTTTGTAAATCTTTATGTGGATATGTTATGCAGAACAGTATGCAACATAGATAACATGAAAATTGCTTGGGATGCTGGCAATGGTTCTACTGGAGAAATAATAGAAAAATTATGCCAGAAATTGCCAGGGACTCATATTTTACTTAATAGTAAAATCGATGGTAACTTCCCTTCTCATCATCCTGATCCAACAATAGCAAAAAACCTTGAGCAACTTATTTCAACAGTAAAGGCAGAAAAATGCGATCTAGGTTTAGCATTTGATGGAGATGGCGATCGATTAGGAGTAGTTGATAATAATGGAAATATTATATGGGGAGATCAGATTTTATTCATTTTGGCGCAAGATATTCTATCTAGAATACCAGGAGCTCCAATAATTGCTGATGTAAAAACTAGCCAAGTAATTTTTAATATGATTGAGCAACATGGTGGAAAACCTATAATGTGGAAAACAGGTCATTCAAACATAAAAAAACATATGAAAGATATATCTTCTCCTTTAGCTGGCGAAATGAGTGGTCATATTTTTATCTCAGACCAATATCATGGTTATGATGATGCATTATATGCTGCTGTTAGGCTTATTAATATTATAAAAGACAAAAAAATCAATGAGATTTTACGGGAAATTCCAAGCACTTATAACACTCCAGAAATACGAATTGAGTGTGAAGATGATAAAAAATTTACAGTTATAGAAAAATTAAAAAAATATTTTCAGCAGAACAAAATAAAATTTAATGATATTGATGGAATCAGGTATTCTCAGAGTAATGACAGCTGGGGACTTATTAGAGCTTCTAACACTCAAGCAGTATTAGTGTGTAGATTCGAAGGGGCTACAAAAGATAAAGTAGAAAAAGAAATTGATTTTATTACTAATTTACTAAAGGAATATGATCTTTCATTAGTAAAGGAAGAAGTTTTAATTAATGGATAGTAGATGTTTGGCATATCTTTTTTTGAATTACTTATAATATTGTTTGTGATGGTAATTTTTACTAGATCATCAGATATACCTCATTTAATTACAGCATATAAAAAATTTGTTTTTAAGTTTGTAAACATTAAAAGAGAGTTATTAGAGAATTTACGTTATATTCATAATGATATTGTATCACCAATAAATGATGATCCTATCTTGCAAGACAACTACCATTATATATTAGATGATGAAGGTAGAATACATAAAGCTTATGACACAATAGACGTAAAAAACAGCAAATCTAATAAAGAAAATAGCTAAAGAATTATAATTTATCGGTTATTTCTATAATTTTACGTCTAACATTGATTTCTTTAAATATATAATCTAAGTATTCTGAGTTTTCAGAAGTAGCTAGTTCATCTTCAAAATCAGATAATTCTTTTTTTGCAATTTTTGAGTGAAGGTCTTTTATTTCGCTATAAAAACTAACTAAAACATTAATTTGATTTTGATCAATTTTGACAAATCCTCCTGCAATAAACAGCGTATAATCTATTTTATTACGATTATATAATTTTATTACTCCGGGACCTAGAGAAGCAATTAAAGATATATGATAGGGTAATATGCCTATTTCTCCATTGCTTTCAGGTAACAAAGCCATTTCTGTGTCTCGTTGTAGAATAACTTTGTAAGGACTCAAAATAGAAATTGATAGTTTTTTTTCCATTTATATTCAATGGTTTCTAAGTTTCTCAGCTTTTTCTATTGCTTCTTCTATAGAACCAACCATGTAAAATGATGCTTCTGGTAATTCATCATATGCGCCTTCTACAATACCTTTGAAGCCTTTTATTGTGTCTTCTAAAGAGACTAACTTGCCTGGTTTACCGGTGAATACTTCAGCTACAAAAAATGGTTGCGATAAAAATCTTTGTATTTTCCTAGCACGATATACTGTTAGCTTATCTTCTTCAGATAACTCATCCATACCAAGAATAGCAATAATATCTTGTAGAGCCTTATACGTTTGTAAGGTTTTTTGTACAGCACGAGCTACCTCGTAATGCTCTTGACCTATAATCATAGGATCAATCATATTTGAAGTACTATCTAAAGGATCAACTGCAGGATAAATTCCTAATTCTGCAATTTGCCTGCTTAAAACTGTTGTTGCATCAAGATGCGAAAAAGACGTAGCAGGTGCAGGGTCAGTTAAGTCGTCTGCGGGTACATATATAGCTTGTACTGAAGTTATAGATCCTTGTTTTGTAGAAGTAATTCTCTCTTGTAGTATACCCATTTCAGTTGCAAGAGTAGGTTGATAACCAACAGCAGAAGGTACACGCCCCAGAAGGGCAGATACTTCTGACCCAGCTTGAGTAAACCTAAAAATATTATCGACAAAAAATAATACATCTTGCCCTTCCTGATCGCGAAAATATTCAGCTTGAGAGAGGCCAGTTAAAGCTACTCTTGCTCTTGCTCCTGGTGGCTCATTCATTTGGCCATAGACAAGTACAGCTTTAGATTTTGATAGATTTTTTTCATTTATTACATTAGAAGCAATCATTTCTCTGTAAAGGTCGTTACCTTCTCTAGTACGTTCACCTACTCCAGCAAATACTGAATATCCACCATAAGATTTAGCAATATTATTAATAAGCTCCATTATTATGATAGTCTTTCCTACTCCAGCTCCACCAAATAAGCCTACTTTACCCCCTTTAGCATAAGGAGCAAGTAAATCGATTACTTTAATTCCTGTATGTAATATTTCTCCTTTAGTAGACTGATCTATAAATTTTGGTGCAGGTTGATGAATAGAAGTATGAAATTTACTTTCTATTTTACCCTTGTTATCTATTGGATTGCCAAGAACGTTCATTATTCTTCCCAAAGTAGCAGGGCCTACTGGTACTGTTATAGGATGTCCTATGTCTATTACTTGAGTTCCTCTAACTAAGCCATCTGTAGAATCCATAGCAATAGTTCTAACTTGCTTATTCTCTATTTGCTGGGCAACTTCTAGGGTTAGTTTTCTATCCCCAATTTTGCACTCTAAAGCATTTAAAATAGCTGGTAGCTTATTTTCAAATTTTACATCTACTACAGCACCTATTATCTGAGTTACTACGCCAATTAATTTTTCCATCTATGCTCCTTCTTTTATTGATTCAGCTCCTGAAATTATTTCTATTAGTTCTGTTGTAACAGCTGCTTGTCTAGTACGGTTATATAGAGTAATAAGTTTACCTATCATTTCTCCAGCATTACGTGTTGCATTATCCATTGATGTCATACGAGCGCTATGCTCACTTGCTAAAGTTTCAAATGACATTGAAATTAAATTACCAATTAATAGGTCTTTTATAAGGTCTTGCATTATGAATTGCGCTTTCGGTTCGCATTCGAAAAGCTGCTTTTCATCAGAATTTGGAACGCATATCGGTAAAATTTGTTTTGATAAAATATCGCGATTTAAGACAGTAACAAAACTATTGTAATGTGCTGTGCATATATCAAAATTCTCAGTATCAAATTTGCTAATTAAATCTAGTGCAAAAGTTTTAGCATTTTCAGCTAGAGCGCTGGCACTGGGATAAATTAACTCTACGTGGTAATTTGTTGACCACTTTAGAAGTGAATAAATTTTGGCACCTATACACCCTATTTTAATAGTGGATTCTTTATTTTTTAGGTTATTTATACTCAAGAGTACTTGTTTTACTAAGTTGCTGTTAAAAGATCCACATAGTCCTCTATCAGATCCTAATGCTAGAATTAAATGATTACATGTTCTATTACTTGTATCTCTCCCACAAAATATAGGGTTATTTTTAAAAGGTATTTGCTTTAAGAGAATAGTGGCAAGATTATTTATTTCCTCAGTATAAGGGCGATTATTTTCTATAGCTTCTCGGGCTTTTTTTAACTTAGATGCTGCAACAAGCTTCATAGCCTGAGTAATCTTACGAGTAGATTTTATACTGTTTATTCTTGTCTTAAGAATTTTTAAGTTTGTCATATTTACTATGTAAAAATTTCTAAAAATTTTCCTAAAATCTTTTTTATCAAATTTTCTATTTTTTCGTTGACCTGTTTTTCTTTTGTTATTAGATCAAGCAGACTCTTATTGTCTGCGTTGTTTAAAAATAATATTAACTCTTGCTCAAATCTTTTAATATCCTTTATATCAATGTTGTTCAAGTATCCATTAACAGCAGCATAAATTATTACTATCTGTTCTTCTACTGAGATAGGGTGAAATTGATTTTGTTTTAACAGCTCAGTAAGTTTCTCTCCTTTTTTAAGCATTTTTTTTGTCGATTCATCAAGATCAGAACCAAATTGTGCAAATGCTTGCATTTCTCTAAACTGAGCTAAGTCTAGTTTTATTGTCCCAGATACTTGCTTCATTGCTTTGATCTGTGCTGCAGATCCTACCCTACTTACAGATAATCCTACGTTTACTGCAGGTCTGATGCCTTGGAAAAACAAGTTTGTTTCTAAGAATATTTGTCCATCTGTAATGGAGATAACATTAGTAGGGATGTAAGCAGATACATCTCCTGCTTGAGTTTCAATAATTGGTAATGCAGTTAAAGAGCCAGCACCATATTCATCGTCTAACTTCGCTGCTCTTTCAAGTAATCTAGAGTGTAAAAAGAATACATCTCCTGGAAATGCCTCGCGCCCTGGAGGTCTACGTAGTAAGAGAGACATTTGTCTATATGCAACTGCATGTTTGGATAGGTCATCATAAACTACAAGTGCATGCATTTTGTTGTCACGGAAAAATTCTCCCATTGCAGCACCAGTGTAAGGAGCTAAAAACTGTAAAGAAGCAGCATCAGAAGCAGATGCAACAACTATAATACTATATTCTAAGGCACCTTCTTCTGCCAATTTTTCTACTATTCTTGCTACAGTTGCTTTCTTTTGTCCAATAGCTACATATATACAATATAGTTTTTTACTTTCATCATCACCTAGATTAATTCTTTTTTGATTTAAAATAGTATCAATAGCAATTGCAGTTTTCCCAGTCTGTCTATCACCTATTATTAATTCACGTTGACCACGACCTATAGGTATCAAGGTATCTATAGCTTTAATACCGGTTTGTACAGGCTCGTGTACTGATTTTCTGCTAATAATATTAGGAGCTTTTACTTCCACTTTACTAAATTTTCCTGTTTTAATATCGCCTTTGCCATCTATTGGTCTGCCAAGAGCATCAACAACACGACCAAGCAGTTCTTTTCCCACAGGAACTTGTACAATATTGTTAGTTCTTTTAACTATATCTCCTTCTTTAATATTACGTTCGTCTCCAAATATTACTATACCGACAGAGTCTTCTTCTAAGTTAATAGCCATTCCCTTAGTACCATCAGCAAATTCAACCATTTCACTGGCTTGGATGTTATCCAGACCATAAGCTTTAGCTACTCCGTCACCCACAGAAATAATTTGCCCAATTTCTTTAAACTCAGGCTTAGTATTTAAATTGTCGATTTGCTTTTGAAGTAATTCAACGATTTCTGGTGTTCTTGACATCATATGTTTTCTCTTTACTAGCTTACTTTCTTATTGATTTGTAATTGCAAATTATTTAATTTGTTACTAACAGAGTTATCAATCACAAATGAATCAAATTTTATCACTAAACCATCTAGAATAGATTGGTCAATTATATTGTTTAAAACAATATTCTTTTTAAGGTTTTTCTCTAAATTTTTACTAATATTATTTTTTTGCTTATCTGTCATTTTTTCAGCAGAAATTACTACAACTACTTTTTCATTTTTTATAGCTCTATAAAATTTATGATATTCATCAAGAATTAGTAAAAAAATATGCAGTCTACGATTAAGAGCCAATATGGATAGAAAATTACAAATATTATCAGCAATATTCATTTTTTTAGTGATCTCTTTAATGATACTTAGTCTGTTATTGTTATTGTGTATAGGACAATTGAGGAACTTAATTAAATGATACGATTTAATCCATAAATTTTTAACTAAATCTAATTGTTCTGTGAACTCTGTTCTACATTTTACTTTTTGAGAAGTATTGAATAAAGCAAGAGCGTATATCCGAGAAACTTTAATATCTTGAAGCATTTTCCCTTAATGACAGCATTATTTGAACCCAATTACTATACAGTTAATTTCTCAATTAACTAAAACTTCTGTATGTTATTATTGCTGAAGTTACCACATATCGATAAATACTGCAATACAGCAAATGAGATTTGTATTAAGGGATTTCGTGCCTTCTAAAAAGTAACTTTTGCTCCTAATATATATACTAAACCAGAGTTCTTTAAGTCTGTAAATTCTATTTCTGCACGATTACTATTTTCTTTGTTTTCCTTGTAATTGCGTTTTTGATGAATTTGTACATATGCTACTTCTGCATATGGTAAGACACCTGAAGCTAAATTATAGTCAGCACCTGCACTTACTGCATTTAGTTTGTTTTTATTTTTATCGGTATGTAAATAGGTAAGACTTATATTTGCTTTACCAAAATTATAACCTATGCCAACATCATATAAATATGCATTATTTATATGATCAACTTTTTCAAATTTACTTTTAAAATGATTTGCGTAAGAAGCCGCAAATGATACATTGCCATGTTGATACTTTCCTCCAATCATCAAAGACTGGACAGGATGATAAACTCTTTCTCCATTTGCATCTGAAGGCTGTTGTTGTTTAGCATGCTCTCCTACTATTGCAAGTTCAGCATAGTCTTTACCATTATTAACATTCCCTTGCCATTTTATAGCTCCTGCTACCGCATCTTTCAACCTTCCTTCTCTCTTTCCATTAAAAGGTGGGAAAGGGAATACTCCTCTATTTTCAGTATCAGGACCGTAAGAGATTCCAAGTTGAAATCCATTATACTTTGGTGAATAATAGGTAACTTTTCTATATCTCTCGTGGCTACCTTCTTCTAGACTTCCTTCTTTCAAAATTAATTTTGCACTATCTAGAAAATTATCTCCAGATATAATTTGCTTTTTAAGTTCAAAATCTTCGTATCGGTCTACGCTAATATAATTAGACCACGCACCATTTACACCTCCTGTTGCTGCTGCAACGGCTCCTCCTGTAACTTTCATTGTGTTGGCAGCGCTTTTATTACTTCCAACTTCAACTCGACCGAAGGTATTTTTTTCTACATACATATAAGTTCTATCCAGATAATCTGTTCCTGCTGGATCATTACTCAAAGTGGAAGTCATAATCCCTAATTGTGCACCATATTTCCATCCGTTAGCACATCTTGTGTCTAATGACGCATGTACGGCTGAGTCACTATTAAAGGCTACCGAGCTATGATTGTTAGGAGAAGTATTACTAATAAATTTTTTATTTTGATGCCTAATGCCAGATTGGAAATTGACTTCTCCTCCGAAATTCATTTGAATACCTTGATCAAATATTTCTTTTTTCTCTTTTTTTGCAAATGAAAATAATGTAGGAACTGTAATCCCTATAATAACTAACAAATATTTTAATTTCATTACTACTCTCAACAAAGGTTAAAAACTACCCTGGGTATAACACAAAGTAATAAAGATACAATCATCTTTATATGAATTTGTTAATATATTTTTAGACGTGTGGCAAAACAGCCATAAGTAAAAATCTTCAATTGTGCTAGCTTGATTATAATAATTATTAAGTGGTATACTATACAAATTTTCTATTATAGAGAATATAACATTTTGTAAATGCAATTTTTAACAAAAGACATATTAATAATACTAAAACAGGATTATGCAATTTTCTATGAAATTGCTTATGACAAAATAAAAAACCAAATTTTTATTCCTTTTAAAAGCCAAGAAATAAGTAAACTACATAACTTAATAAATCAATGTAAAAATAAAAATGTTAGAATACTTTTAGATTTAGGAGAAGAAGATTATAACTTAATAAATATTCCAGATACTGGTTCTATCAATCTTCAGAAACAAATTAGTAAGCTAATAAACGAGCAGAAAAAAAGCAAAAATATTATACATCCTTTAATTATAGAAAAACCACATGAAAACTTTCCTTTTTGGAAAGTGATAATAATTACGGTGCAACTTAACAAAGAAGTATTAAACTTTTTAGAGCATATAATTAATAATTGTCTAAAAGTAAAAGGAGTATATTTGGCTGCTGTTGAAAATATTTATTTATGTAAAAAACTTAAACAGCAACTTTTAAATTATAATAATATCGAGCCAGATACAAATTTATACTATGTAATTAATATGCATAATGATTCCAAGCATATTTATGAAATAGTTTTTTATAATAATTCAGTTCATCATATTAGTTCGCACAATACATCAAAGGAGAAATTTGTTACGGATATTTCTAGTATACATAATAGTATGAAAAACAATATCAAGTCTATTAGTAATAAAAAAGAAGCGATTTGTACTCTTAATGTATTGCCTGATAAGTTAGAGCTTGCAATATCTGGAGATAGTCAAAATCGTACTATGTCCGTTTTAAATGCCATTATAAAATTAAAGCTACCTAAAAATTTTATAAAATATACCCAGTATTCTGATGCATTAACACTTGCTCATTTTATTAAACAGCGATCAACTCCTATAAATATAACAGCGATAAAAAAAGTAAACTTTTTATCTTTGATGTATAAAGTATCCTATGTATCAATTTTGCTTTGCACGATATTAACTGTATTAATATCGAATAAAGTGCAAAATCAATATTTGCTTCATCAGCAAACCTACAAATCTTTATCAAATAAGCTTAAAAATAGTAATAAGTTTTATCATGAGGAAAGAATTAAGCAAAAAGAAAAAAAAGATGCACTAGGAACGAATCCAGATATCAAAGCATTGTATAACATAGTAAAAAATAAAAGACACCCTATAGATGTATTACATATAGTACAACTAGCAAAAGGAGAGAGTAACATATTGTTAGAAAAGTTTATTTACAGACAGGCAAAAGATAGCATATTAAATACTACAGCAATTATAAATATTGATTATCCAGTTTTTAGTTTTAATAAAAACAGAGAATACTTTTCAGAGGTTACCAAATTTATAGATAGTTTAAAATCTTATTTGCCAGATAAAGAAATATCGTTTTATCGGTTAGCAAAACACTTGAAATCGAAAAACAGCTATCAATATATACCTATAGAAATTAAAATTGATGATAATATAGAATACGAATGATTCATAATAACATAATTAAATTAGAAAAAACTTCTTATTATACTATAAAAAATAGGATAACTAGAGTTTGGACTTATTATGCAGTAATCTTAACTATTTTAGTAGGAATAAACTTTTATAAACTGCATAAGATTTATAATTTAAAAGACAATTCTAAAGTAATGGAAACAGAGATACTTAATGTCGAACAAAAATTATACCAGCTAATTGAAGCAAATAATGCAGTTGATAAAACTTTGTATATATTAAATTCCATGAATATGGAATCAAATCTCTCATTACAATCGTACACTAGTGAAATAAGGAATGTTGTAAATAACTTGTCTTACTACTACCAAATTTATTCTCCTGTGGTAATAGATGTAACTTATAATAATTATTTATCCGGTTCTAAGTTAGCTAATATTTCTTTGGTTTTAAATTTGCAAGCAAATAGCGATGAGAATATTATAAAATTTGTTGATTCTGTGATAAAAAACGTAAGAGGCTTTATAAAGGTTCAAGAATTAGAAATAGTAAAAAATTCTGACTCTAGCACAGCAAAAAATGGCCTAAACAATAATTTGATAAGTTTAAATCTAAAGCTAGACTGGTACATACTTGCTGCAAATAAAATAACAAAAGATATAAGAATGCCAAGCCAAAAAATTATTGTTGAGCTTACAAAGCCGATGATTAATTTAGAAGATACTTACAGGATGTCAGTGTGGAGTAAATCTCTAATGTCATAGATATAGTGCTGTCCAGGAAGTCTAAAATTAGGAAAGATAGCCAAGTTTATTACTAGGTATTCTTTCGTTGTAATTTAAATGAATATTAATGATAATGCCGAATGCTATCATAGTTGCCCCCATAGCTGTTCCTCCAGAAGATAATAATGGCAACGGAATTCCTACTACTGGCAATAAACCTATTACCATTCCTAGATTCATAAATACATGAGTGCTAAAAATAGTTATAAGACCAAAAACAGCTAATTTTCCAAAAGTGTTCTTGCAATTTGTTCCTATAAAAGAAGCATCTAATATTATAAATAAATAGCTAATTAATAAAATTACTCCTCCAACAAAACCAAATTCTTCAGCAAATAAAGAAAAAATGAAATCAGTGTGATGTTCAGGCAAAAAATCTAATTTTGCTTGAGTGCTTTCCATTCTACCTTTCCCCCAAATACCCCCAGAGCCAACAGCAATTTTTGACTGTATAATATTATATCCTGCGCCTAAAGGATCGCGTTCGGGATCTAAAAAGATTAAGATTCTTTTTTTCTGATAATCATGAAGGTGGTTCCATATAAATGGAGACGCAGATAGTCCAGCAACTGCTACAATAGCAAATTTCCAAATTCTCACTCCAACAAGGAAAAATATTACAAATACAATAGTTACTAAAACTAAGGCAGTGCCAAGGTCTGGTTGTTTTAAGATAACGATTAAAGGGATAACAGCCATGATTATTGGCATAGTTAATAAGCTCAATTTATTTTTTTGTTCGTCATCAATAGAATGAAAATACCTAGCAACTGCAAGAATTACCCCTATCTTCATTAATTCTGATGGTTGAAATCTTATAAATCCTAGATTAATCCATCTCGTAGCACCCATTGCTTTGTATCCCAGTACAGTTCCTAATAATAATAAACAAAGAGAAAGGGCATATATATAGTACGAACAATTGAATAATATTCGTATGTCAATTAATGCTATTAAAAACATTACTGGTAAAAATAATAAGAAATATAGTAATTGTTTCTTAGCTATTGTTCCAAAATGCCCCATTGAAGCATCATACATTAGAAGAAGACCTAAAAAAGATATAAAAAAAATTAAAAAAATTAACTTCTTAGGAAATAGCATAATTTTTTGGATAAATTTTCTATTTTGTATCATTAGCATTACTTTTTTTTATTTTATTTTGCGAAAAAATGATAACGATTTTTGTGCCCTTACCTAACTTACTACTAATTAAAAACTTTGCTCCCATTGAATCTAGTAAATTTTTTACTAACGGTAGTCCTAATCCAAAGGATTTTATTTTAGTATGTTTGTTTTGTACATTAAATTCATATTCATTTAAAGAAGATATCAGTTCTTTTTTACTCATTCCATAGCCTTGATCTTGGAAAATAATAACCATTTCTCTTTTTTGCATCTTTACTTCGATAGTTAAAAGAGAATTCACAGGTGAATATTTGATACTATTACTTATGATATTATTTAGTATTTGAAGTAGTCTTTTGGTATCGGTAATTAGATAAGGTAAATTATTAGCGAATATTGTTTCAATACTAATCTTATGGTTATAAGTAATATTATTGGCTTTGACTGCTCTTAAAATTAATTTTTGTACATCTACTACAGTTTCACTAATTTGAAAACTCCCTTTCTCAATTTTCATATTTTCTAATAAATCATCTATAAACTCTAATAACTCACAGCCACTTTGGTTAATACCTTTTATATACTCAAGGTATTTCTGGTTAATAGGGCCAAAAATTTTATTAGATATCATTTCAGAACTAGAAATAATAAAACCTAATGGAGATCTGAGCTCGTGAGCGGTATATGCAAGAAAATTTGTTTTTGCTTGTGATGCATCGAAAGCTTGCTGTCTCGAATGCTCAGCTTTTTCACGTAAAAACTTTTCACGCTTATAGATAATAATTATTATAGATAAAGATACTAATGCAATAGCTAAAATTTCAATAATTCTATATATTATGTCTCTCCAAAAATTCTGCATCACCATTTTATTGTCATAATGTAGATATATAACAAATGGGTACCCTTTCATTTTGTATAAGTAATGATTAGTTCCATCAGTTAAAAAATCAATTGCAGAAAAGGTCGTAATATTATTAAAATTAAGATTTTGCTCTTCTAAAAATTGCCTTAACGCTTTAGCATTTATAGGATTAGTTGCATATACTAAGTTATTAGGAGATTGCATTATTATGTCAAGATTAGTATCCAATAAGGCAAAATAAATGTCGTTATTACTAATAACATTACTTAGAGTAACACTGAGATTTACTAAATCAAAACCAATAGTAAGAGATCCTATATATTTTTCATTGTCTGTTACTCCTATTACTGCTGGTATTAAATATCTCTGTGAAGTAAAACCAAATGTAGGAGATCCTATTAGCATTCTACCAGGATAATGCTTTGCATCTCTTATATATTCACGATTGGAGTGATTAGAATGGACAGTTTCTGAGCCAGTCAAACTATCCATTATCCTAATATGATTATGATCAAGCCAAGCAAAACTTGTCCAAGACAGTGCATTATTTAAATTAGGATTGACAAAATACTTAGTAAGTATACCGTTTATATGGTCTAGATTTCTATAATCTTTTTTAATTTGCAATATAATAACTTTCATAACAAATTCAGTGTGCTTTACTATATCTATAAATCTTCTTTCAATTCTTTCAGTCTCTACTGCTAGTTTCTGGGTTAGTCTTTGATGGTTTAATTGGTATTCTCTATATGCAAAATAGATAGACAGCAAGAAAACTGTGAGTAGCATCAAGAAAAATAAAATTAAATAAGGATGTGGTAATTTTGTTAAATTTTTGTTTATTCGCTGCACTAGGTGTATAATTATATAATAGATTCTTACAAGTATTAAAAATTTAGCCACATTTTATTCAAAAGTGCAATAGATATCATAAAAAATTATATGGATCTACGTCTATTTTTAGTCGAATATTGCTAGGTATTTTAATGTTTGATAACCATTTTTCTATAAAGGATTGTACTTTTATATTAGGATTGCTTTTAACTAAAAAACGATATCTATATCTCCCTCTTAATAAAGCAATAGGTGATGGAGCGGGGCCTAAAATTTTTACGTTTTTAGCATTAGGAATATGTTTCGCAATATTTTGTACTGTAGTATCAAGCTTTGCTTGATCCTTAGAGCTAATAATTATAGAGGTAAGTTTTGCAAATGGAGGCATTTTTACTAAATTACGAATTTCTATTTCTGAACGATAAAATTCTTCTAAATTATTAGCTTTTAAAGATTGTAAAATCTTATTATTTGGATAATAAGTTTGAATTACAGTTTCTCCTTTTACTTCTCTTCCCGCTCTACCACTAACTTGTTGTAGTAATTGATAAGTACGTTCCATAGCTCTTAAATCAACGCCTATTAACCCTATATCAGCATCCACAACACCCACTAAAGAAAGGGAAGGGAAGTGTAGTCCTTTACTTAAAATTTGAGTGCCAATTATTATATCAACTTCTCTATTTAAAATTTTCCTTAATACATCTATTGCTTGTTTCTGCTGAGTAGATTCACGTGTTACTATTAAAGTCCGAGCATTGGGCCATAACTTAGCAACTTCTTCTGCTATCCTTTCAACTCCAGGACCACAATTTATCTGGGATCCACTTTGTAAACAATTAGTACAAGTATTATCTATGTCTTTTTGATAGCCACAATGGTGACATATTAATTTATTTTTTGTTTTATATGTGACTAAGAATGATTGGCAATTATTACACTGTTCTTTGTAGCCGCAAAATTTACATAAGATAATCGGCGCATATCCTTTGCGATTTAAAAATAACATTGCTTGTTGCTTTTGTTTTAAGACATAAGATACTTTCTCTTGTAGTTTATTAGATATCCATTTCGATGGATTCAGCTTTGCTTTACTCATATCAACAATCGATATATGAGGCATTACGTTATCAGCGTATCTTTTAGTTAAACTGCATTTTTTATGATATTTTTTGATTTGAAGGTTATATAGAGTTTCAATTGAAGGAGTGGCAGAACAGAGTATGATTGGATTTTTATTATAGTATGAAAGAGCAATAGCCATATCTCTAGCATGATATATTATCCCTTCTTCTTGTTTATAGGATAAATCGTGTTCTTCATCTAGTATTATTAATTTCAAATTTTTAAATGGAAGAAATAGGCTACTACGTGTACCAATAATAAGTCTTGCTTTGCCTTTTATTACGAAATTCCATAAGTTATTTTTATTTTTTTTAGATACTGATGAGTGCCAAACATTAGGTTCTATCCCAAATCTTTGTTTAAACCTGCTAAGAAACTGATTGGTAAGCATTATCTCAGGCATTAATACTAAAACCTGACTTGTAGAATCTTTGGTCAATATTTTTTGAATAATATGACAATAAACCTCTGTTTTACCTGAACCAGTAACACCGTCTAATAAAGAAACTTGATATTGATCAAGATGTTGAGCTAAATTATTAAACGCATTTTGCTGTATCTGATTTAGTTCAGGCAAGTTAAATTTATAATTTTCTATACTTTTATCGTCATCTTTTAAAAAATTTATATTAGATATTAGCATTTTTAAAACTGCACCTAGCCTTGACATATTGTAGTATACAAAAAACTGTATGAATGTTATCTGTTCTGCTTTTAGAGAGTAAGTTGATATTACTTCGCTAACACGCTTTATTTTTGTTTGATCAAGTAATGTTGGGTTTTTAGACCATATTATTCCTATACATTCTTTGCCCCGGAAAGAAACTTTCACAAAATCACCAACATTAACATCTTTTTCGCAATGATAATCAAATACTGCTTTGTTTTGGCTTAAAGGTAAAGCAACTTGTACTACTCTATTTGTCATAATTTTGCTGTATAAAGTATAATATTTCTTTACCCAAAGGTGCAGCAGCTTTTGCGCCCCATCCCGCATTATCAACGACAACTGCAACAGAGTATTTAGGTAGGTGTACTGGTCCAAATCCTGCAAAAATAGAATGACTGCGTAAATTTCTATTATTTATATTTATTGAATCTTGTGAAATTATCTGCGCTGTTCCTGTCTTGCCTGCAATTTTCATATCTTCCTCATTAATTCTTAAATTGTAAGCAACTCCATAAGGCCTATTGAAAACGTTTGATAATGCTTCTCTAATTAAAATCAAATCTGGTACACTAATATCTAGTGGCTTTTGGCTGATAGACTTATGTTGTTGTGGTAATAGAGTAGGAACAACACTTTTACCACTAGCAACTCTACTCATCATAGTAGCTAATTGTAATAAAGTAACCGAATTATAACCTTGGCCAATGGATGCGTTAACTGTATCGCCTACAACCCAATCAGATCTATAAACTTTCTGTTTCCAAGCTTTGTTAGGATTAATACCTGAAGCTTCTCCTGGTAATTCTATTCCAACCTTATTGCCAAAGCCTAAAATATGAGCAATATAGTGTATATTATCAATGCCTACTAAAGGGGCAATTTCATAAAAATAACTATTACAAGAGCAAGCGATAGCATGATTTAAATCAACATATCCATGACCACTATGTTTCCAGCATCTATAAGTTCTGTTACCAATTTCTACGGCACCAGAACAATATACAGTTTTATTAGGACTAATACCTGCTTTTAATATTGCTAGAGCTATAATAATTTTCCATATAGAACCTGGAGGATACAATTTATTTAAAGCCTTATTAGTTAGAGGATATGACTTATCTTCAAGAATTTTATTCCACATATTTTGGCTAATTGAAGAAGTAAACATATTAGGATCAAAGGCAGGGGTAGAAACCATTGATAAAATGTCGCCTGTATCTACTTCAGTAACAATTGCTGCAGCTTTTGCTTGATTAATTCGATTATAAATAAATTGTTGTAATTTACTATCTATAGAAATTGATATATTTTGACCAGCAGTGCTTTTAGTATAGGATAGCTCTCGAACTACTACTCTATGAGCATTAATTTCTACTTTTTTACTACCAAATTGGCCTATGAAATTTTCATCAAAGACTTTTTCTATACCTGTTTTACCAATCTTAAACCCTTTGTTGTAATATAATTTATGCTGTTTGATATATTCTTTTGTTGGAGATCCTACATAACCAATAACGTGTGCACATATTTGAGATAAAGGATAAAATCTTCTGTATCCTTTTTCTATATATACTCCGGGCATCTTGTGTAAATGTACCTTAACTCTAGCAACTTGTACCCAAGAAAGATTTTCCTCTATTGAAATTGGGTGGATATAATTTGCTTCCTTTATACTCGCCAAGATATTTTTTTTTTGTTCTTTTGTGAATTCAAGTAAGTCAAATAAATGCTTCAATATTTGACTATAGTCGTAATTGCGCTGTTTATAAAAATATAAATGATAATTTATTTGATTTTCAGCTAGAACTGTATTGTTTCTATCTAATACTAAGCCTCGCTTAGGCTCTATGAGTAGGAATTTTATCCTATTGCGGTCTGAAAGAGCTCTATACTCGTGTGATCTCAATACTTGTAAAAAAAATAACCGTGTTAAGATAATGAAAAATACTAAACACTTTATTATTATTAAAATAAATGCTCTTCTAGAAAAATTAGACTTCTCCCATTTTGCATTACTATGAAACATTTTGGTTCTTAATTAGTGGATATCTACAAAAGAAAAATAATAAATGGGCAATAGGATATAGCAAACTAGTTACTATCCATTTTCCTACAAACATTGTAGTAATATTAAAAAAATTGCGACTATAGTTAAAATTTAAATTTACTAATATAAATTGTATAAGCATGACAAAAGCAATATTAGTAACAAATGCCACCCATATCATTATAAAATGATTTTCAGTTAGCTTTTGTTTTTCAAGTAAAAACTTTAATAGTACGAATGATATAGCTGAAAAACCGATAGGAGATAATAAAATTAAATCTCTTAATAAACCAATTGCAAATAATACTATAAAAGGTAGGCTGTTTGGTAAAAACAAGGACCAGTAAAATATTATCATATATTCATATGTAGGAGTTTTTCCACCAAGAAAATGTAGAAAACTATTAGTGGATGCTTCAAGTAGCATACAAGAGAATAGAAAAATATATGGTAATATATATAAATTTTTTTTATGCTTTGACATAATCTACATCCCGAATTACACATTTTGATATAATTATGCGTAAAATAAAGAGAATATATAAAAGTATTTTAGATAACGATATAATAGCAAGCTTTTTTGCACTAATTATATATCTATATTTGAATTTTGTATACTTTACTAGTAAAAAAATTATACATTATTCAGACAATTTTAACCAGAATTTATATCAAAAAAAGAATGCTATTTATGTTTTTTGGCATAATAGGCTAGCTCTAATGTTTTTTCTTAAGCCTAAAAATATAAAAGTTAGCGTGGTAATTTCTATGCATCGCGATGGAAAAATTATTGCATCTTCAGGAAAATTATTTGGTATTAATATTATTAAGGGATCTTCTAGCCAAAATAGTATAGCAGCAATGAGAAACATAGAAAATGAATTGAGAAAAGGTAATTCTATTGTAATTACTCCCGATGGACCGAGAGGGCCTGTTTATTGTATTAATAGCAATGTTGCCAAAATTGCATCAAAAATACCTTTAGAAATTATTCCTGCGTCTTATTATTCAAATAAAGTTAAAAGATTTAATAGCTGGGATAATTTTATATTACCTCTGCCGTTTAGTAAGATATATTTTTCTATTGGGAAGCCAGTAGTAATGCCTAAAATAGTAAGCGATGTGAATATAAATTGTGTAAATGATTTTTTAAAGTCAGAATTAGACAGAGTTACTAAACACTCAGAACAACTAGTGAGGAGCGAAGGTGTTTCTGACTCTATATAAAATACTAAATATAATTTTATCTCCTTTACTGCTTCTCTTTATTCTTTTTAGGTGTTGTGTTGGTAAAGAGGATAAAAAGCGTATAAGAGAAAGATTTGCTTTTTCATTAATTGAGAGGCCTAAAGGCAAGCTATGCTGGGTTCATGTTGCTAGTGTTGGTGAGATGCTTTCTATTTTACATATATTAAAATTTTTAGAAATTTCTTTAAATTATAGAGTTTTATTGACTTCAGGAACAATTTTGGCTGCAAAAATAGCAAAAAATAAAGTTCCCAGTAGTGTAATTCATCAATATATACCAATTGAAAACTATTTCATTATTAAGCGTTTTTTAAAATATTGGAAACCAGATGCAGCTATTTTTGTCGAATCTGAATTTTGGCCATGTCTAATTTCTGAAACTGCTAAATATTGTAAGATAATTTCTCTGAATACTCGTCTTTCAGATGCTTCTTACAGGAAATGGAGATTATTTAATAAATTTTGCAGAGAAGTTTTAGGTAGTTTTTTTATGTTTATTCCACAAAGTATACCTGATAAGGTAAAGTTGGAAAATTTAGGAATTAAAAAAATTAAATATTTTGGGAATTTAAAATATTCTACCGGAAATCTGCCTTACAATGAAAATACAGTAACAAAATTTACTAATAAAGCTATAGGACGGAAAATTATTTTGTTTGCTAGCACTCATCTAGGGGAAGAAGAGATTGCCATTGATGTGTATAAACAAATTCAGAATAAAGACAAATCAGTATTAATTATTATAGCACCTAGACATCCTATAAGAGCACCTAAAATTGAATTGCTGCTAAAAAAAGATAACTACGAAGTAGCAATGAAATCAAAAAATGAGAGTATTTCAAATAATACACAATTTTATATTGTTGATACTATTGGAGATCTTGGGACATTTTATAAGTTATCACCTATAACAGTTATGGGAGGGAGCTTTGTTAATATAGGAGGGCATAATCCAATAGAGCCAGCAAGATTAAAATCTGCTGTTATAATGGGACCTTATATGCATAATTTTAAAGGAATATGTAAGGACTTTAAAAATGCTAACGCTGCAATATTTGTGAATGATGCTAATGAATGTGCCAAAGCAATAAAAGCACTATGGCACAATAGGCAAACTCATAAAAAATATATTAATAACGCTTTAGCGCTAATTCAAACTACGGAGAAGATCTTGCCTCAAACTCTAGAATGTATAAAAGAAATCTTGCAATAATAAATTAGCTTGGACTATGATGAAAACACCAAAATTTTGGCGTAGCTTTAATATAATTTCATTAATTTTATTACCTTTATCGCTAATTTATTTATGTGTATCACAGTTACGATTCAAAATATATTCTCCAAAGAAATTTAAGCCAAAGGTAATATGCATTGGCAATATTAATGTAGGGGGTAGTGGGAAAACTCCTGTTGCAATAATGATCGGGAAATACCTACAAGCAAAAGGATATAAAGTTGCATATGCATGCAAAAATCATACTGGAAGCATAGTAAGATCAATTGAAGTAAATTTATCTAAACATAACAGTAAGCAAGTGTTAGATGAGGCCTTGCTTTTAGCAAAAATAGCTCCAACTTTTGTAGCAAAATCAAGGAGAGATGCTATTGCTAAAGCAGCTAGTAGTAAAGATATAGATTTTGTAATTTCAGATGATGGATTGCAAAATAATAGTTTTTACAAAGATTGGTCATTATTAGTAATTGATGGTCAAATAGGTTTTGGAAATAATTTGATTTTACCTGCAGGGCCTTTACGTGAACCACTAGGTTTAGCACTAGCAAGAAAAATAGACTATATTTTTGTAGTCAACAACATTCCAGGAAATACTGCAAAAAAGTTGAAAAAAAATAGTATAATTAATTTAGCTACTGAATTTAAGTTATCTAGTAAAAATGCTGCTAAGAAATATATTGCATTTGCTGGGCTTGCATATCCTGAGAAATTTTTTGCTGCACTGGAAAAAAATATGAAATTGAATGTAGTAAAAACCATAGATTATCCAGATCATTATGATTATAAAATACAAGACTTTGATTTTCTAATATCTGAAGCTAAAAGGTTAGATGCTAAGTTAATTACAACAGAAAAGGATCTAGTTCGTATTCCAAGTAAATATGCGAAAGATATTGATTTTTTAATTATGACTATGGTAATAACCAAAGGGCTAAGTAAACTTGAGGTATTACACAGCTAGACGATATTTTGTTATTTTACTATTGGTGATATAAATTTAGGTAGTTTATAAGTATTTGCTACATAACTATCTATGGAAAAACTAGTTGGTCTAAAGAACGCAAAGCTCAATATAATTGCTGACCAGAGCATTGGATATTCCCATCCTCCACCTTTACTTGCCCAAATAAAACCAAGCGCAAAATGATGTCCCATAATAGTTGCAATTATCAGGTAGACAAATAGACCAATTGAACTTAATCTCGTTAGAATGCCGCAACTTAGTGATAAACTACCTAAAAACTCAATGATGCCAGCTAAAATCACCATAAAAGCAGGATTATTTACACCGAGTCTAGTAAAAGCGTCTACATCAATATTACGGTAATAAGATCCTGCAAATAACTTCTCGCAGAAATGAGGAATGAGATCGTATCCTAAATACATTCTAATAAAAGTAAGATGCCAATCATAACTATTTTTTAGCTGTACTTCATGAAAATCAAAAGACTTTGCTATGACTATAAATTGTATAAAAGCAATAATAAATGCGATAGCATAGATATAAATCACATAATGCATTCCTATTAAACTAGATAATCGCCAAGCAGTAATTAATGCAAAAGTAGATAATAAAAATCCAAATATTACATATTTTCTCTCAACCAATATCATAATAATTGAAATGATAGAAAAAATTATAGGGTTATAAACAAAATCATGTGTATAAGAGTGCGTATAAAGGTCATAAAATTGTAAGATAGTGCCAATCAGAACAACCACAATTTTCAGCAAGTTTAGCATTTTATACTGTAAAGTTTTTTCGTCCATAATAAGAATTATTATTTAGCATAAAGTAGAACAATCAAAGGTTGGACCAAAGCAAATATGCACATCTCCAGCAGATGTTAAAGTGCCAACAGCCATGGCGATATCAGTGCTATCTCCTTGGCCAAAATTACCCAGTTTAAAATCATAGCCAACTATTTGTTTTCTATCGATTCCAACTATTCTCAAGTCAGGGTTATTTGCATCAGTATTAGGTGAACTGCCTCCGAAAAAGCAATCAATTTCTCCTTTTAAATCGTCTGCTCCAGGCTTTCCTATACATATTGCAGGCTGGTTATTCACTCCCAAACTTGTAGTAAAATCTCCACTAATTCCAAAAAAATCAGTTGGATTTGTTCCTCTTAATATAACATCAGCATCAGAAGTAAGTCTTGGTACTAAAGGTATAGCAAAAGGGATACCGAAAAAGATGAATACAGCTCCTGTACTTTGAGCATTTGCTGAAGTTAATAATATTAAATCATCTCTCCCGTCACCATTCCAATCTCCTGTGATAATGTCTCTTGTTCCACCTATATTTTCTAAGACTACACCATTTGTAGGTGATACTCCTGTTATAGTAATGTCAGTGGAAGAAGCTTGAATAGTCCCTGAAGGCAAAGGTCCAGAGAAAACATAAACTTTACCAGGACTAGTCAAAGGAGCTATAGGCTGGACACAACTATCTCCAATAACCAAATCAGGGTTATTAGTATCTGCGTAATCTGCTAATGCAATTGCACTTCCAAAATTACATCCTGCGTCTTCTCGATTGATAGTAAGTGTAGCATCAGCTGGATTTAATGTTCTGGTTCCTCTTCCAAAAATTGAATTTATGGTAGATTGTGAAAAGACATATACATTAAACATGTCTCCAAGGGCAATATCTGGTCCATTGCTACCACTTAATATTGGTCCTATAGCAAAAGACTGACCAAAATTTGCATTAGGTACTGTAGTAGTAATAATTAAATCAGCATTTGTTTGGTCAAGTGGATTAATAGTTGGTGGTAAATTTACTCTGCCTGCATAAACAAAAATTCCTCCTGTTAAAGTATTATGATAAATTAAATCATCAATATTATCCCCATTAACATCTTGAATTTTTGAAAGGCCTATTAACCCTTCATTACTTGGGACTACTCCGTCAAAGTTTGCTGGAGCTACTGCAAGATTTTTTTGTCCTGGCGCAAACGTACCAAGCTCAACAAATAGTCTAGGAGAAGCAATATTAAACTGGTTAAAATAATTCATAGCTATGCTGAGGTCTTTATTACCATCTCCATTGAAATCTCCGATACTAAATATATTACCTATGCTTGAATATCTAGTGCCCGGAATAAGATCTATATTATATGTAGTTAAGTCAGAATTACATGGTCCATTTGGCTCTGGGGTAGGAGGCAAAGTACAAAAAGCGCATGGGTCAACTCCAATTGCACGGAGAGCAGCACCGCAAGTAGACTGTCCTTGTGATAAAAAATTAAAACCAGAGGGATAATCCAATTGTATTTTACAAAGGCGGATATCAGTATTAGGTATACTTGCAAAGCCTTGACAATCTGTTTTAGCGATTGTTCTTGAAATTAATCCTCTACAAGGTGCAATTGCCTCTGGTACTGCTGTTCCAATAGTGAAACCTCGAGCGCAACCATCTAATTTACCATTACATTCATATTCGCCAGTCATAATGCGCCTCTCTGCTTAAAATTTAAATTTTCCTCCGATGGTAAATGCTATTGTTCTTAGCTTACCTTTTGCTTCTACAAAATCATCACTCACCTTATCATTACGAGGAGTCTTATGTCTAAATTTTAATGGATCTAGCCACCTTAAGTCCCCTATAATATCGAAATGACTATTAACATTATAACTGCTTCCAAGCATTATTTGGTAAATAAAGTTATTAGAAGTATCACCAAAATATCCTCCACCTACACCTAAAGAAGAAGTAGTATTATCTGTCTCATTTCCACTATAGCCTATACCAAATCCTATAAAGGGTTGCCATTTTCCTTGTTGTAATATTTTAGGATGCATAATGGCATTAATTAAACTTCCATAAGATTCTATATTTGACTCCTCTCTATCGCTATTGTCTCCTAAAAATTTTGTTTTTTGCTTCCAATAAAAAAACTCTATTTCTAAAGAGAAATTATTATGCAATTTAGCTCCTAAAGCAGCATTAACAAACGGTCTAAACTTTGGTTTTTCATGTGTGTGATCTTTTTCTTTTCTATAAAAAGGAAGTGCAAGATTGGTTCTGAAATAAAGATTCCGTAAATCTGAAGTTTCATTAATATGTTTCTTTTCTGGTGCAGCTGTTGAAAATAGTAAGCTGGAAGATACGATAAGCAGAAATAAAAAAATTTTTTTTAACATAGAATCTCTATCTATTGTTACAATATAATTGTACTTCTTCAATTCTCAAAAGAGCAAAGAACATTTGTCTTTGCTGAAAAGAAAAAAGTAATATATATCTTACCTGTGATTTTTTAAGCATATAATTATGAAAATTTTAGCTCTACACTCTTCATCTTTTGCATTAAAGGTAGCCAGATTTTTAGATAAACCCCTTGTTATAGCTCAAACTGAAAAATTTCCTAATCAAGAAATAAAGGTTATACTTAATGAGAATTATAATAACGAAACTGTTTTTATATTAAGCTGTTTTTCAAGATCACTCAATGAGAGGTTAATTGAATTATTTTTACTTATTGATACAGTAAAGCAAATGAGTCCTCGAAATATTATTTTAGTTATGCCCTACCTCTATTATGCTAGGCAAGATCATGCTTATAGTAATAAAGAGTCTTTAGCGCTTAGATCCATTGCAACAATTTTATGCAGCTTAGGAGTAACAAAAATTATTTCTATGGATATTCATTCCAAAACAGCTCTAAATTTTTTTCAAATACCTACTATAATACTAGATCCTAGTTTATTATTTTGTTTAAAAATCCAAGCAAATCAACCTAATCTTCAAGATATAATTGTAGTTGCTCCTGATGAGGGCAGTAAAAGTAGAGCGATAGAATTAAGCAAGCAATTATTAACCTCTTATGCAATTATCTCTAAACAAAGAAATAGCCCAAGGAATGTAGAGATTTTAAATATTAAGGGTAAAGTTACAAATAAAATTTGTTACTTGGTGGATGATATTGTAGATACTGCATCCACTCTTGTAGCAGCTACAAAATTTTTGCTATCTCAAGGAGCTAAAGAGGTTCGTGCATGCATTACTCATGCTATTTTCTCAGAAGATGCAATAGATAAGATAAATAAATCATCTTTAAAATCTTTAATTACTACAAATAGTATTGAAGTTGATCTTGCAATAAAATGTAAGAAGATTAATATAATAGATATAGCAAAAGTATTTGCTGATGAAATCAAATTGTTGGATAGTTGAATGAAACAAAAGTATTTATTTAAGTTGCTTATATTTATATTGATGCTTGCTGCTCATATGTATTTTTATGATCCATCCTTTCTAAAATTTATTAAAAATGTGCAATATGCTTCAGAGCTTCAGTTTAATGATCAGTTTTTACTTAATGCAGTAATATGGGTTATAGGATTCTGGGGGATAATAATATTCTTAAATAGTAAAAATAAAACTTATCGTTTTTCTTGTTGGGTATTGTTTGTGGTGACTGCTTTTATAGAATTTGCTTATGTAAAAGTATTAAACCAATCTTTTATGCTTGATAATGTGCAGCAGTTGTTTCATGTGTTATCTAGTGTATCTACGATAGCAATAGTTCCGTTATTGCAATTTTTGGCTCTTACTTCTCTCGTTATCATCATTGCTTTTTCTCTGAAACCATTAGATATATCTATTACTAATACTTTTGTGGTAATGCTTTTTGCTGCTTTATTTCTGCTGTTGGTTTCAAATAAAGGGCTAAATATGGTAGTGCCTACTTTTTACCTAATACCATTATTGATAATGTATAAATATGTTATTATTATATATGAAGCAATGAAGTCTGGCTCTACTATACCGTTGAAAAAAACATAACCTGCAATATAGATCTTGTATTTCTAGTAGAATTTATTTACTTATATTTAGCTAAAACCCACAAAGAACTAGACTTTTTTAATTTTTCTGCGAAAATATAAATGTAATTTTAAAAAGAAAATTTATATGGGTATATCTCTAGTTCAGTTATTTGTTGTATTATTAGTAGTGTTAATAGTATTTGGTGCTGGTAGGTTACCAAAAGTCATGGGAGATCTAGGAAAGGGATTAAAGCATTTTCGTCAAGGTTTAAAGGGAGAAAATGAAGAAAAAAATGAGCAAATCAACGAAAAGTAAAAAAAATACTTCTACGAAAAAAATTGTACAAACAGAGATACATTTCCTTGCATCTCTAAAAGATTTGCTTGCTTCTTGTAAAGATGAATATATATCCTTCGGTAATATCATGAAAGCATTAAAGGATGAGGGGTTAATTTTTCTTATTGCTGTAATTTCATTTCCAACCGCTATTCCAATTCCAACGCCTCCGGGTTTTACTACTCTATTTGGGGTGCCGTTATGTATATTATCAGCGCAAATGCTTTATAAACTTGGTGCTCCATGGATGCCTAAATTTATTGCAGATAAAAAACTAAAAGTTACAAATTTTAAAACAATGATCAATAAAGCAGAGCCTTTATTTAATAAATTAACTGTGCTTTTAAAACCAAGATATGATAAATTCACTACTAAGCACATGGAAAGAATAATAGGCTTACTAGCATTGCTTTGTGCTGTTTCTGTGGCATTACCAATATTATTCGGGAATGCTATTCCTAGTGCTGGAATATTTATTATGTCAATTGGCTTTTTATATAAAGATGGCCTTGCTGTATTGATTGGAATGATAGTAAGTGTTATAGGTATTATAATTTCTGGGGCTGTTGTCTTAATAGCAACATTTTTAGGCATAGAAGTGCTCAAAAAGTTAGCCTTTAAATTCTTTTTATAATTAAATAATAAAATGGAGAGACTATGAGTGATCAAAAAAAAGGAGTAAACCAAACTCCTTATGGCAATTACAAAACTAATCAAACTAGCTACCCTTTTTCTTTACCAGAATTGCCTTATGATAAAGCTGCTTTAGAGCCACATATGAGCACTAATACTTTTGATTTTCATCATGGTAAGCATCATAACGCGTACGTGCAAAATCTTAATAAATTATTAGAAGGTACTGACCTTACTACTTCAACGCTAGAACGAATAATTCTTGCAACTTTTGGAGATAAAAATAAAGTAGGAATTTTTAATAATGCAGCGCAGGTGTGGAATCATAGCTTTTTTTGGTTGTCTATGAGTCGTGATGGTGGTGGAGAGCCGAAAGGGAAACTAATGGAAAAAATTAGAGAAGACTTCGGTAGTTATGATAAATTCGTAGAGGAATTTAGAAATGCTGGAATCGGCCAGTTTGGTAGTGGATGGGTATGGCTAGTTTATGATGCTGCGGAAGCAAAACTTGCTATTGTAAAGACAGCTAATGCTGACACTCCTATTATTAAAAATCAACATGCTTTAATTAATTGCGATGTATGGGAGCATGCTTATTATTTAGATTACCAAAATAGAAGACCAGACTACTTAAATATTTTTCTTACTTATCTTGTTAATTGGGATTTTGCAGAAGAAAATTTAGCATCTGCCTTAGCTGATTAAAGCAATAAACACTCTCTAGAGTAATATAATATTATGAGCGTTATGAGTTCTCCACGCAAATCATTAACAGCTATTGGTATGATGACAGGTACTTCTTTTGATGGAATAGACGCGTCTATAATTCAGACTGATGGCAGTAACATTGAAAAAATAGGCGTTAATAAATCACTCTATTATGATGACAAATTTCGTAAAAAAATTCGTTTACTATTAAGTAAAAAACTAGATCCTGAATTATTATTAAGTGTTCACAATGAGCTAGCTACTCTTCATGCAAACCTTGTCAAAGATTTGTTATTAGATGGTAATCTTGGAAGTCATAACATAGATATTATAGGGTTTCATGGTCAAACCATCTACCATGATCCTAATAAAGGTCACAGTTTACAAATAGGAAATGCTGCATTACTAGCTCAGATGACTCAAATAAACGTTATTAGTGATTTCAGATCTAAAGACATTGCAAACAAAGGTCAAGGTGCTCCGCTTGTACCAATTTTTCACAAAGCATTATGCAAGAAACTAGATAAACCAGTAGTAGTACTAAATATAGGAGGGGTATCAAATATTACATATATAGAAGATGATTATATGCTAGCATTTGATACTGGTCCAGGAGGAGCAATGCTAGATGATTTTATTTATAAGCACATAAGCAAGAAATTTGATGATAGAGGAGTTTTTGCTAGCCAAGGTACTCCAGATAAGGGATTGCTAAAAATATTGCTGCAAAATGATTATTTTAAACTTCACCCTCCCAAATCTCTTGATAGAAATGCGTTTCATAGCGCTATGAGAGAGATAAGCAAATTATCTCCAAAGGACGCTGCTGCAACTTTAACTTATTTTATTGCTAGCTCTATTCATGATGCGCTAAAGTTCTTACCGAAAACTCCCAAGCATTGGTTTGTATGCGGTGGAGGAAGACATAATGAATTTTTACTAGAGATAATGAAAAAGGAATATAATTTAAATGTTATTCTTATTGATAAGATAGAATTATCTTTGCCTAATAAAAAGTTTGTCAATGGTGATTTTATAGAGTCCCAAGCATTCGGCTTTTTAGCTGTACGCAGTTTTTATAATCTTCCTATAACTTGGCCTAGTACTACAGGGGTGCTGTCTGAGGTATCTGGCGGCGCCTTCTATCGATTTTAATTTTAGTTGGCTTAAAATTTTCTAACTTTTCTTTTATATAAGATTCTACTTCTTCATTAAGATTATCCATTTTTGTTCTAAAAAAATGGTCAGCATTTTTGATTAACCTGAAATCGATATCGATATTTTTTTGTTTTGGTGTTTTGCGAGCAAAATCTAGTACTTTATTAGCTGGAACAATGCTGTCTTGGTCTCCTTGTACTATTAAACCAGAGATAGGGCAGGGTGATAAAAATGAAAAATCGTATTTATTTATAGGTGGCGCTGCAGAGACGAAATGTTCTATTTCTGGTCTACGCATAAAAAGTTGCATAGCTATCCATGCTCCGAATGAAAAACCAGCTACCCAAATAGTACTGGAAGTAGGGTTTTGTAATTGTAGCCAATCTAAAGAAGTAGCTGCATCTGTAAGCTCTCCTACTCCATTATCAAATTTACCTTGAGATTTCCCAACTCCTCTAAAGTTAATACGTAAAACAGAAAAGTTATTCCTTACAAAACAGTGATGTAAATTGTAAGCAACTTTATTATTCATTGTTCCTCCGTGCAATGGATGAGGATGCAGAATAAGTGCAATAGGAGGGTTATTAATGTTACTAGATTGATGATATCTCCCTTCAATACGCCCCTCTGTTCCACTAATTATCACTTCTGGCATATAAAAAACTCCGTTTTCTTAATATTATGTTGTACAGTATATAAAAATTTAAGGTGCAAGCTTAAAAAATAGTGTGTATAAAACATCAAAATCTTTTTATACACTTTAATACTTGACTAAAATACTGGGGTATTTATACTAACATTTCACACGAAGAATCATAATACTATAACAAACTTGAAATTTCAAGAAAAAAGTAGGAGAAAAGGTGAAATTGTCAGCAAAAAGTAGGTATGCAGTTATGGCGATTGTTGATATAGCTTTAAACTATCATGATAAACCTATTTCTCTGCAAGAGGTAGCAGTGAGGCAAAACATAGCCTTAAATTACTTGGAACAAATTTTTACAAAATTACGGCGTAATAACATAGTGAAATCAATAAAAGGCCCAGGTGGAGGATATATTTTGAGTAAAAATGTTAATGAAATTACTATATCAGAGATAATTATTGCTGTAAACAATTCTCTCAAAATGACCAGATGTTCTGGAAAAGAAGGGTGTATATTAAAAGGAAATAAATGTCTTACTCATAATATATGGGTTGGATTAGAGAAGAATATTATGCAATATTTAGGTTCTATATCTTTATTTGATGTAATAAATCAAAATATTAATAATAAAAGTGATGTGCGTCTATGAGTAAAAATAATATATATTTCGACCATAACGCTACCACTACAGTGCTTCCAGAGGTTAAAGAAGCAGTGTTCAATATTATTGATTTTCCATATAATCCTTCTTCAATTCATTACCATGGAAGAAAAGCTCGTCATCTTATGGAAGATGCTAGAAAGAAAATATTGTTTTCTTTGGGCGTAGAAAAAGACTATGATTTAATATTTACCTCATCAGGAACTGAAGCTAACAATCTTTTAATTGAAAATGTTAAAGATGGACATTTATTTGCTTCTTCTATAGATCATATATCTGTAATAGAGCCAGTAAAAAGAAGTAAAAATTTTGATTTCATAAAAGTAACTGCTGGAGGGTTGCTAAACATTGATGATCTTGAATTTAAGCTCAAAAATTGTAACAGTAAAAAAAAGCTTGTCTCAGTAATATTAGCGAACAATGAAACTGGTGTAATACAAGATATAAAAACAATTTCATCGATTGCAAAAAAATATTCAGCATTGATTCATACAGATGCTGTACAAGCACTTGGTAAAATTAATTTAAATATAGAAGATTTAGATATAGATTTTATGACTATTTCTGCTCATAAAATAGGAGGTTTATTTGGGGCAGCTGCATTAATAAAAAAGAAAAATTTTAATCTCGTTCCTATGGTCGTAGGTGGTAGTCAAGAAAAAGGAGAAAGAGGAGGAACTGAAAATATTTTAGCAATAATAGGGTTTTCTGAAGCAGTATCTTTATTGCCGTCTATACTAAATGAATATATTAATATAAAAAAAATAAGGGATTTCATTGAAGATTCAATATTAGAATTTTTGCCAGAAGTAAAAATTTATTCACTACAACATAGTAGGTTGCCAAACACTAGCTGCATAGCAATGCCAAAGGTCAACAATGAGATTCAGTTAATGAATTTTGATTTAGAGGGAATATCAGTAAGTGCTGGTTCTGCTTGCTCTTCAGGGAAAGTAAGTGTATCTCATGTATTATCTGCTATGAATTCAGAAGATAAATTAGCTCAAAATGCAATAAGAATAAGTTTAGGGAGAGGTAATACACTACTCGAAGCTCAAAAATTCGTTAATATATGGAAAAATATTTATATAAAGGCTAATTTATATAAAACATCAATTGATTATAGAGTTGCTGCTAGCTAATTTACTAAGAGGAAATATGGAAAAAGAAAAAGTAAAACTACCAATTTACATGGATTATCAATCCACTACCCCTATAGATAAGAGAGTATTAGAAGAAATGATGCCATATCTTACTGATAAATTTGGTAATCCTCATTCTCGAAGTCATTCTTTTGGCTGGCAGTCAGAAGAAAAAGTAGAAGTTGCAAGAAAAAAAGTTGCAGATGTAATTAATGCTAATCCAAAGGAGATAATCTTTACTTCTGGAGCAACAGAATCAAATAATTTAGCGTTAAAAGGAGTAGCGAATTTTTATAAAAGTGAAAAAAATCATATTATTACAATTAACACAGAACATAAATGTGTTTTAGATACTTGCCGACATTTAGAACAACAAGGATTTGAAGTTACCTATCTACCTGTTGACAATCAAGGAATAGTAAGTTTAGAAAGTCTTGAAAAAGCAATAAAAAGTAATACGTCATTAGTATCTATAATGGCTGTTAGTAATGAGATTGGGGTAATTCAGCCTATAAAGGAAATAGGAGCAATATGTAGAAAACACGGAGTATTTTTTCATACAGATGCCGCTCAAGGATTTGGTAAAATTCCAATTGATGTCAATGAAATGAACATAGATTTAATGAGTATATCGAGTCATAAAATCTATGGACCTATGGGTATTGGTGCTTTATATGTACGTAGAAAACCAAGAGTAAGATTAGAACCTTTAATCAATGGCGGTGGCCAGGAAAGAGGTCTTCGCTCCGGTACTCTTCCAACTCCTCTTATTATAGGATTTGGTAAGGCAGCTGAAATATCGAAGCAAGAAATGCACAGTGAAAGAACAAGATTAGAAAAATTTTTCAATAAATTTTATACTGAAATAGTAAGTTATATTCCTGATGTTTATCTAAATGGTCACAGAGATCTAAGATGGCCTGGGAATATTAACTTAAGTTTTGCATACATAGAAGGTGAATCATTGATTTTAGCAATTAAAGACTTGGCAGTTTCTTCTGGTTCTGCTTGTACTTCTTCGTCTCTTGAGCCTTCTTATGTTCTAAAATCCCTTGGAGTTAGTGAAGAACTTGCTCATACCTCTATTAGGTTTGGCTTGGGTAGGTTTACTACAGAAGGGGAAGTAGATTATGCAATTACAGTAGTAAAAAATGCTATAGATAAATTACGTGAAATGAGTCCATTATGGGAAATGGTGCAAGATGGGATTGATTTAAAATCTATAAAGTGGGCTGATCATTAATATTTTATTATTTAATTAAAACGAGGTAAACATGGTATATAGCAGCAAAGTCCTAGATCATTATGAAAATCCAAGGAATGTTGGTTCATTTCATAAAGATGAGAAAAACATAGGTACTGGTTTAGTTGGAGCACCTGCATGTGGTGATGTTATGAAATTGCAGTTAAAAATTAGTGACGATGGTATTATTGAAGATGCTAAATTCAAAACATTTGGTTGCGGATCTGCAATTGCGTCTAGTTCTTTAATTACTGAGTGGGTAAAAGGGAAAACTTTGCAAGAGGCAGAAAAAATTAAAAATATTGAAATTGCAAAACACCTATCTTTGCCTCCAGTAAAAATTCACTGCTCTGTGCTTGCTGAGGATGCAATAAAATCTGCAATTTCAGACTACAAACGTAAAACTCAGAATACAAATAAAAATGAAACCGATACTGCAGAAAAAAAGGGAAACACTACCTGCCGTAGTTAGTATAACTGATGCAGCTGCAGATAGAATCAAATTATTATTGAAGCAAAGAGGTAAAGACTCATTTGGAATTAGAGTCGGAGTAAAGCAGGGAGGCTGTTCTGGTCTTGCTTATTATGTTGAGTATGCTGATGGCCAAAATAAATATGAGGAATTAATAGAGGATAAAGGAGTAAAAATATTAATAGAGCCCAAAGCAGTGATTTACCTTCTAGGTACTGTAATGGACTATATAGATGAAAAGATTCAATCAGGCTTTGTATTTATTAACCCTAATGAAAAAGCTAAGTGTGGTTGTGGTAAGTCTTTTAATGTTTAATATAAATAGCTAGTATACTAATGAACTACTTTAGTAAATTTAACTTGAAACCAGAATATGATATAGACTTAGAAAAACTGGAGGAGAAATATCTTGCATACCAGCTTGCACATCATCCAGATAGTCAATCTAATCAGCCAGTAAAAAATCACATTGATAACTTACAAAATTCTATAGATATTAACAAAGCATATGAAGTCTTAAAATCAGACTTACATAGAGCAGAGCATTTATTAGAATTAAAAGGTTTTGCAATGGATTGTGCATCAAGTAAAGATTATTTGTCTACGAGAATACTGACAGAAGCTTTTGAAGATAGACAAGAATTAGATAGCATGAAATCTAAAGAAGACATTAATGATCTATTATCAAAAATTCAGTTAGATTTAGATGACTGTAAAAATGAGTTTAAAAAATATTATCAAAAAAATTTATTAGAAAAAGCAAAGGAAGCTGTTTTAAGAATGCGCTATAAAAGTAAATTACTACAAGATATTGTTATTTTTCAAAGAACTAAATTAGTAAAATAATGAAATTATTTGATATTCAGGAACCAGAAGCAAAATTGAAACCATCGAGTAAACCAGAGGATGAAACTGTTGCTATTGGTATTGATTTAGGCACAACAAATTCTTTGGTAGCATATAGCAAAGAACAAGTAGCTTCTGTTTTTATAGATGAGTTTGGAGAGAAAAAGATTCCTTCGATTATTGCTTTTTCAGAAAGTAATGGTGTATTAGTAGGGAATCAAGTTAAATACCGTAGAGAAGATAGCCATAATGCTTATGTGATCTCTTCTATTAAGAGGTTAATGGGTAAGTCGGTGCTCGACACAAATAATATTCTACATCTACAAAAGTTTATTGATACAAAATCACCAGATCATTTATTGAAATTAAAGGTTAATGATAAGGAGATCACGCCTGTAGAAATATCTAGCAAAATTTTACAACAGCTAAAATCAATAGCTGAGCAAAGACTAGGGAAAAAGGTGAACAAAGCTGTTATTACCGTTCCTGCTCATTTTGATGATGCACAAAGGCAAGCTACAAAACAAGCAGCAAAATTAGTTGGCTTAGAAGTTTTACGCATGATAAATGAACCTACAGCTGCAGCCCTTGCTTATGGCTTAAGTAAAAAGCAAGAAGGAACTTATATTATATATGATTTTGGCGGTGGCACTTTTGACCTGTCTATCTTAAAAATGCATAAAGGCATATTTAAGGTACTTGCAACAGGTGGTGATGCTGATTTAGGAGGTGATGATATTGATTATTTAATCGCAAAAAAAATATTGAGTAAAATTAGTTCTAAGTATAATTTTGACTTAAGCGACTTAAAAAGTCATGCTTGTCAAATTAAGGAAGACTTATCAAGTAGACCATATACTGAAGTAAAAATAACTATAGAAGGAACCGATATATCTATCTCTTTCTCAAGAAATGAATTAAATGAATTAATTTTCCCTATTATACAAAAAACTATAAATATTACAAAAGATACTATTAAAGATGCTGAAATAGACCTTAGTAAAGTTAGTGGAATAGTACTTGTTGGAGGCACAACACGTATTCCTATGATTAAGGATCAACTACTAGAACATATTGATCCTACTATAAAAATATACGATGATATTAACCCAGATGAAATCGTTGCAATTGGTGCAGCAATACAAGCAGAAAATTTGAGTCAAGGTTCTAGCAATTTATTACTTGATGTCACGCCTTTATCTATAGGATTAGAATTACTAGGAGGCATTGTTGAAAAAATAGTTTATCGAAATACTACAATTCCGATATCAGTTTCAAAAGAGTTCACCACATATGAAGATGGTCAAACAGGAATAAATCTGCATATAGTGCAAGGAGAAAGAGAAATGGCTAAAGATTGTAGGTCTTTAGCTAAATTAGATGTAATTAATATTCCTCCTATGAAGGCTGGCACTGCGCGAGTAAAAGTTACTTTTACTATAGATGTAGATGGACTTCTTACTGTGAGTGCAGAAGAACAAATAACAAAAACCAGACAAACTATAGAAATTTTACCAAGCTATGGCTTAACTAATTCTGATATAAAAGAAATTTTAGAGGAATCCATAAAGCACTCTTATGACGATGTTAAGCAAAGGCTAGTGGAGGAATCTATAGTCCGCGGCAAACAAATAATTTTACAAGTTACTAATTCAATTAACGAAGACAGGGATTTACTTTCTGAAGAAGATAGTAAACTTATTCAAGCAAAAATAGAAGAAATAAAACAACATATTAAAGCTAAAGATAGACATTCTATTGATAATGCTGTAAATGAGTTAGATAAGCTTACCTCAAAATTTATAGGCTATAAAATAGAAAAGCATATAAACAGTGCTTTAAGAGGTGTAAATGTCAAAGATATCAATAAATTACTGATTAGTGAAAAGGTTTAATATGCCAAAAATTACATTTATTTTAAAAGATGGGAGTGAAAAAGTAATAGAAGCACCTGTAGGAAGTTCTATACTAGAAATTGCTCATAAAAATTCTATTGACTTGGAAGGAGCCTGCGAAGGATCACTTGCTTGTTCAACTTGTCATGTGATAGTTGATAAAGAATTTTATAATAAGTTGGAAGAGCCATCAGAAGATGAAGAAGATATGTTAGATTTAGCTTTTGGTCTTACAAATACTTCAAGGCTTGGTTGTCAGATTAAAATGACAGAGCAGCTTGATGGAATAAAAGTTAAATTACCTGCTGCTACTCGTAACATTTCAACAAAATGATCAATTTTTTCAGAAAGTTTAGTAAAATATTTCTTTTATTATTTTCTTGTTATTCCATTTTCTGGTATTGCTGGGGAATTTATATTAAAACTAATCTAGGGGAAATAATTTCTACGTCTTTGCATAAATCTTATATTGTAAAATATGATTCAGTAGAACTAAGCGGCTATCCATTCGCTTACCACTATAAAGTAAAAAATTTAAATTTATCACCAAATAATATTTTTAACTTCTATCATAAGTTTCTTTTTCGTGAAATAGATTTATTTGCTGACTTAACATTCAAAGACTTACAAGTAGATATGAATCGTAATTTGCATATTAATCTTAACAATAAGAATTATTATTGTGTAAAATGGGATGAGGGATTAGCAATAAGGGCGAAATTAGAACGTTCGTACCTCGAGCAAATTTTTACCAAACAAGACAATCGCCTTCATTATTTTACTTATTTTGACTCTGGTTATAACATCTTAGATAAAAATTTGAACCAAATTATATTTATTTCCAGAAATAACTGGATAAAGTTTATCAAAAATAATGCTTCTAGACAAAATGAGTATGAAGTTTCGATGAACTTAGACGGCGAAGGTGGAGATAATGCTCCAAATTATATAAGAGGTGAATATCATTTTACCTTAGATATGGTTTATAAATTTTATGAAGAAGTACGTAATGTTGACATGTTCTTTAACAAAGTTAAATTTAGTACTGATAAGTATAATATTAACATTAGTGGAGCTTTTAATCATTCTAATTCATTAGATAATAGGGATAGTAAAGTTAATATAGAAATAAATAATTTTTCTTCATTTACAAAATTTCTAGACATAATCTTGTATAAAAAATATTCAAGCTCCTTAAAAGAGATAATATTATATATTGCAGAAAATAAATATAATGCTCAAGAGGATATAATAATCTTCTCTGTAGCTAGTAAAGGCAATAAAGTCAAATATGGTACTATGGAAACGACGGATATTTTTACATTACTTGCAGACACACAAAAGCTAATTCCACTTTTTTCTTATTTTTTTACTAAATCAAATAGCAACGAGGGCCGCTAGCTAAAGCTTTTGCTTTGTTTTACTACAATAGCTTCCCATACAGCATAAACATTTTGTATATAGTCTACAAAATCTCCTCTTAATTAAAAAATCTAGAGAAATAAAGCTACCCCCATAAGTGATTAACGTAGCAAATAACAACATCCAATAATAATTTTCTGCTGCTTCTTGATAAGTATAGTTTATTATAAAAGTCATTATAAAAAGTAAAATAGAAGAGTATCTTGTTGCTAAGCCTAAGGCAAGCATTGGTGCTACTAATAATTCCATTATTACTGATAATATGGCTGCTAAAGTGTAGGGTAAAAAAGGAACTTGGTATTCATTTTCAAATAAAAACAAAGTAGCTTCCCAATCATCTATTTTTGTAAGGCCTGCTTTTATAAAAATATTTGCTAGATATAGTCTAACTATTAAATTAACAAATGGACTAAGAAAGCTGAGCAAATAACTGCAGCAACATATAATTTTTAAAGGTCTAATCATATAATGTATTATTTTTTAGGTATTATAGTAACAGATCATATAGCTGTAATACTTAATGTTAATAAAATAACATTAAGTATTAGTTAATAGGGCTTCTTATAAATCCAAATAAAGCCTATTCCACCTAATAGGAGAGCAAGGGGGATAATAATGATACCATAAGTGAATGATTCAGCACTATACAAGGCTGTACCATTAATAATTTTACCATCCCACATAGAGTAGATTATTTTACCAATAATTGTATGGAAAAAATATCCAAATAACATAATTAGCATATTAACAGATGCTGTACTGAGGCCAATTAAATTTTCGTGAACATAAGTTGTAGCCTTATAAACAGCTAATACTTGATAAGCAGAAAAAATACCTATAAGGAAAAGTAAAATTTTTAGCAAATTTATTTCAATTTTAACAAATAAAATTATAAAAAACATAATTGACATTGCAAAAGCAGCAAAAATTATCATTTCGTAATAACGGCGTGTTTTATCAGCAATATAAGGTATAATTGTAGTACCAAAGCACATTCCTAAAAAAATTAAAGATGGTAAAAAAGATGATAAGTTTTTAGTTAGTCCTAGAGATACTTGTAGGAATGTCGTTCCCCATGCATCTGCAAATCCTTCTAATGGACTAACCATAAGCCCACCAAAGATACCTATTAGGAATATTCTCTTTTTCTTCCATAATAGTATAAAATCTCTTTTTAAATTAACATTATCATTGCGAACTCCCTTTGCTTTAGGCATAACAAAGTATGATATTATCGCTAAAAATAGACCAATAAATATCAATTTTGTTACCACTACCTCATAACCGTATTTTAGTAGCATAGAACTAATAGGTTGAGACCCATAGATTGCACCTAGCAATCCTATTGTTACTCCTATGCCAAGCATCCGAGAAAATTTATCTTCTGAAAAGCCTAAATGTACTACTTTAAATAGACCTAAAATAGCAGCTGAAGACCCAATGCCCATTAAGGCTCTTCCTATACAGGCAGCTATCCATGAATTTGAGTAAAGTAAAGGAATCATACCAATGACAGAAATAATTATAAAAAAGGGAATCACTAATTTAGGGCCTTTTCGATCAAGCCATGTTCCTATAGGTAAGTGAAAACCAGCATAAGTAATGTAGTAAATTCCTACAAATTGACCAAAAATATCAACATTAATATGAAATCTCTGCATGATTTCATTCATTGCGATATTAGGTAATACACGAATAATGTATTGATAACTATAAAAAAAAGATATTATAAGCCACGCAAACCACGTAGTAACTCTATCAGCTGTTCTCATGTTAATTTACAGTTTGCGAATGATTTATTTTTTTTACTTTCCATTTATACTCTGAGTCATCAAAAATAAGCTCTGTAGGGTCGTCACCATAAGTTACATACTCAATATTTGAATATTCTATATTCCTTCTAATATATGGCAGACTATTATAACCTGCTGTAGGAAAATAATTAATATATTCTACGGTAAAATTTTTAACTTTTTCTAATTGAGGAATCAACTTAATTAGCTGGTTTAAATTTCTGACTTCTTGTCCGTTAATTTTTTTTATCTCTACTACTCGATATCCGTTTAAATTAGCAAATGGACCTCCAAAACCATAAACATAAGGAATTGGGTCAAATGGTGAACCAGGGTAAATTTTAGAAACAAAAAGCGATTTTAATTTTGCACCAGTTAGTAATCTAATAAACTCATCTGATTCGTAAAATACCGCATTACCAAAATTTATCATATGTTTTATTTGATTCTGCTGTAGATCATAACTACTGACTTTTGTAGTAATTTGAGTACCTCTTCTATAAATAATAAACTCAAGTTCTCCTTTAGATTCGTTAATCACCTTTTCCATTTTATAAATATTAGGTCCAATTGCATAGCCATTAACCTTCCACAACACATCGCCAGGAAAAATTTTACCATATGCAGGCGAGTCTTCAAAAACTTCTTTTACTATTACTACCTTTCTTAAAGCGTCAGGATATTTCTCTGAATAACTATCAACAATTTCTTTAGGGAAATTATGGTATTTAAATAACTTATCAACAGCAGAATAATTAAAAATTATACCAATGTTTTTTCGTAAAGGTTGCTTATTATTTTTTATATATTGCAAAGCATCATGGATATATTGCATGTTTATGCCATAGGCAAAAGTATTATTACCACTAGAATTTAATGCTATAACTTCTCCTTTGTAACTCAGAACAGGAGAACCACTAGATCCTCCTTTAGTATTTAGTGAAATTGCATAGGATTGGCATGAAAAATATCCACTAGTTTGATATTTACTAGAGATGGTTCCTGTTTGTATAGAAAAGGATTGTCCTTCATTATTGCCAATAATAAAAACAGATTGCTGTAATTCTGCATCTTTTTTGGCTATTTTTAATTCCTCTACTCCGAGGGGTATTTTTGTTTGATCTACTTTGAGAAAAGCAAAATCACATAATGGATCGTTGTAGATAAATTTAGCATCAATTTCTTGTCCATTAGAAAATGTAACAATTAGGTTACTTACCATTGTAGAGTTTACAACATGAGCATTAGTAAGGATAATTCCTTGTGCTTTGTTAACTAAAAATCCTGTTGCAAGAGCACGGCTATCAGAGTTATAAGCAGATTTTACAACATTTCTTGTTATAGATACTACTGCTTGCTTTGCTTTATTTATTACGCGATTATCTAACTCAGCACTATAAGAGAAATTAACAAAAAAAATACATATCACTGAATAAGAGAAAATTTTGCGCATACTTATAATATTGAATGATTTTAACTAATTGATAAGTTAGTTGAGAATAATAATAAAATCAATAATTATTGCTTATAAAAATTTTATTGCTATCCTTAATTATAAAAATTCTTAACCTTATAAAGGAGAGTATGATGAGAAAATATATAAGTATAATATTAATATTATTTTTAATCACTAGTTGTCAGGGAGGACACAATATAAGAGAAAATGTAGAACCTGGAACGCAGGCAGATCTTGAAGCAAATATTGGTGACTATGTCTTGTTTGATTTGAATAGTACACGTCTAGATAATAATGCTACTTATATATTGAATAAGCAAGCAGAGTGGTTAAAAAAATATGAATATATAAAAGTAGTTATAGAAGGACATTGCGATGAAAGAGGTACCAGAGAATATAATTTAGCGCTTGGTGCAAAAAGAGCTCAAGTAGTAAAAAATTATTTAGTAGCCTCGGGTGTGTCTGCTTCTCGTATTACAACTATTTCATATGGGAAAGAAAGGCCTATAGCAAAAGGACATGAAGAAGAAGCTTGGCAAGAAAATCGTAGAGCAGCAACCGTAATTAACTAAAATAGGTATGCGTGCATTTTTTTCTATATTTTTATTATTAATTTTATATGGGTATAGTTATTCTGAGCCTAGCAAAAGTAAGTCAATTTATAATTTTGAAGGCCAGAGTAAAAACCTAACTTATGATGACAATAATAATAAACCTCAGTCTAATGATAATAATGTTAGTAGTGCTGATTTGTATAAAAAAGTTTTAGAGTTAGAAGAAAAAGTCAGAGAGTTAAATGGTAAGGTACAGTATTCTGATTACACATATCAAAAAATAATTGAGAAAATAAACAATTTATCAACAGAGATGAATTATCGGTTTTCAAAAATAGAAAAAGTTGAAAATGTTAATAGTAATACTAATAAATCACCAATTCATCCGATCAGACAAATAGCAAAATTTCAGGCAATGATTAATGAAAAAAAATACAAGGAAGTATCTGTCGAATTATTAAGGTTTGTTGAGATAAATAAAGATAAAACAGATTTAGATGAAGCTTATTACTTATTGGGGAAAGCTTATACGGGCCAAAATATGCATGAAAAAGCTGCAACTTATTTTCTTAAAAGTTATAAAAATTACCCTGATAAACCTAGAGCAGCAGATAGTTTGCTTTATCTCTCTAGGTCATTAGCAAAATTAGAAAAAATTGATAAATCTTGCACTGTTTTATCAAAGCTAGAGAAAGAATATCCTTATATTTCTAAAGAAGAAAAAAGAACTATTAAATTAGAAAAACAAAAATTACAATGTAAATAAAAGTAAGAAAAAAACATACTAGTATGCTTTTACTTGTTTTATTTTTTCTTCAAACTCAGTATAGTTACCTTCGAACCAATGAATCTTATCTTTTTCAAAAGCCAATATGTGAGTTGCTATACGATCTAAAAACCACCTGTCATGACTAGTTACTAATATACAACCAGCAAAATTTAGAATTGCTTCTTCTAGAGAGCGCAGAGTATTTACATCTAAGTCATTAGTAGGCTCATCCAGTAAAATCACATTATTTTCTTCCTTTAACACTTTGGCTAAATGAATTCTATTTCTTTCTCCTCCAGATAATTGAGAGACGAGTTTTTGCTGATCAGTTCCTTTAAAGTTAAAACTAGCACAATAAGCTCGGCTTTTTACAAGCCTATTACCTAGCTGTATTTCTTCTTGTTTATTTGATATTTCTTCCCATACAGTATTTTTATCATCAAGGATATCTCTCAACTGATCTACATACCCAAGGCTAACTGTTTCTCCTATTTTAATTTCTCCTTCATGCTCTCTATCTTGCTGGGTAATCATACGAAATAGTGTGGTTTTTCCTGTCCCATTAGGTCCTATAATACCAACTACTGCACCAGGCGGTATTTTAATGTTTAAATTTTCAATCAGTGTTCGATTGCCAAATTTTTTAGTTAGGTGATCACATTCTATTACAACATTGCCGAGTCTTTTCCCGTTAGGGATAACAATTTTTGATACACCAACGTCATAATTTTTTTGCTGGCTTATAAGTTTTTCGTAGCTCTTTATTCTTGCTTTATTCTTGCTACTACGAGCTTTAGGAGATTGTCTAATCCATTCAAGTTCATGCTGTATTTCTTTTTGTCTATTACTTTCCTGTTTTTCAGATACCTGAAGTTTCTTATCTTTTTGCTCAAGCCATTCGGAGTAACTTCCTTTCCAAGGTATACATTCTCCATGATCTATCTCTAAAATCCATTCAGTTACGTTATCAAGAAAGTATCTATCATGAGTAATTACTACGACTGTACCTTTGTACTCTTTTAAATACTTTTCTAGCCATGCTACAGATTCTGCATCTAAATGGTTTGTTGGTTCATCTAAAAGTAGCATATCAGGTTTTTCCATAAGTAAGCGGCATATAGCTACTCTTCTTTTTTCGCCTCCAGATAATTTTTGGATATCAGCATTCTTTGGAGGACAATTCAAAGATTGCATAATCATTTCTACTTCACGTTCAATCTCCCACCCATTAATGGCGTCAATTTTTTCTTGAATATCGCCTTGTTCTTCTATGAGTGTTGTCATTTCTTCATCTGACATTGGTGAGGCAAATTTTTGACTAATTTGATGAAATTTATTGAGTAAATTAACAACATTTTGTGCTCCAGTCATAATATTTGCAAAAACATCTTTATTAGAGTCTAATTTTGGTTCTTGCTCTAAGTATCCCACTTTAATATTATTTGCTGCCCAAGCTTCGCCATCAAAGTCTTTATCAAAGCCCGACATGATTCTCATTAAAGTGGATTTACCTGCTCCGTTATGTCCAATAACTCCTATTTTTGCTCCTGGCAAAAATGAAAGCCAAACATTTTTTAATATGTGCTTATTCTGGTTGTTATATTTATTGAGACCTTTAAGAACGTAAACATATTCTGTCATAAAATAATCAATTGAATTGTTGAGTTTATTGAAAGTAATTCTCTCAAAACAGCTTGATATTGTCAACGAATTAACAATAAAAAGTTTTATTGACTTGCTCCTTATATTTCTATTTCTTTTTTTTTGATAAACGTGGTATTATAAGCAATTAAAATTTTAAAAATCATGGTTAAATCTATTATAAAACTTGCTAACCCTAAAGGTGGGGTCAGTAAACTAAAGAGACCTGATTGGATTAGAGCTAAAGCTCCTAATTCTCAGGGATACCATGAAACTGCATCTATAGTAAGGTCTCTAAAACTAAACACTGTGTGTGAAGAAGCAGCTTGCCCTAATATAGGAGAATGCTGGCAAAAAAAACATGCTACTATGATGATCTTAGGATCAGTATGTACTAGAAATTGCGCTTTTTGTAATATTGCTACAGGAGTACCAGACAAACTAGATCCTCATGAACCTGATCGCGTTGCTGAAGCTGTGGCTAAGCTAAATTTGTCCCATGTTGTTATCACTTCGGTTGATCGAGATGATCTAGATGATGGAGGTGCAAACCATTTTGTACGATGCATTTATAAAATTCGTCTTTTCTCACCAAAAACAACTATAGAGATTTTAACACCTGATTTTCTAAGAAAGACAGGTGCTTTAGAAAAAGTAGTTGCCGCAAAGCCTGATGTATTCAACCATAACATTGAAACTGTACCAAGCCTATATACTAAAATTAGACCAGGAGCTAGGTATTTTCATTCGATAAATCTTTTATGCAAGGTAAAAGAACTTGATAGTACTATATTTACAAAATCTGGATTAATGGTAGGTCTTGGTGAAAAAGGTGAAGAAGTTTTGCAAGTTATGGACGACATGCGAAGTGCAAATATAGACTTTCTTACCATTGGTCAGTATCTACAGCCTACACCTAAACATGCAAAAATAGCAAAATATATAACGCCTCAAGAATTTGATTATTATGCAAGAATGGCTAAATCGAAAGGTTTCCTTATGGTGTCCTCTAGTCCTTTAACTAGATCTTCTTATCATGCTGGAGATGATTTTAAAAAACTGCAAGCAGAAAGGAAAAAATTGTTTGCAAATTAAACTCATGATATTAGTATATAGAGCAAGATGTAGCTATAAGTAGACTATTATGAATATTGTACTGTTTACAAAAATGTTTTTTGGGCTATTTGCAATTATGAACCCAATTGCAGCTATACCATTATTTTTATCTACAACAGAAAATCAAAGTAGTACAGAAAAATTAAAGGTTACTTTTATAGCATCTATTGCAGTATTTATAATACTTTCTATTATTGCTGTAAGCGGTAAATCTATTTTAGATTTTTTTGGTATAACTCTTCCTGCTTTTATGGTTGCAGGAGGTGTTATAATTTTTCTTATCGCTTATTCTATGATGCATACAAAATCCTCAACCGATAGCAGTAAAAAACCATATACTAACCCGGCTCTTGTGCCTATTGCTATCCCTATGTTGATTGGAGCAGGAAGCATAAGTAAAGTTATAGTTTTTTCTTCTAAAGCATCAGCTCTTCCAGAATATATAGCAATATTCAGTGCTATTATATCAGCTTCATTATCGGTATTTATTATACTGGCAATTAGCGATAACCTAGCAAAACTTTTTGGTAAGGTAGGAATGAATACGATAACTAAAATAATGGCTATATTGTTAACAGCAATTGCAGCTGAAATGATCTTAGAAGGGATTAAAAACTTTTTTTCTCCCGAGTAATTCCATAAATATTTTATTTAGCATAGCATAAAAACATAATCAACTAATTCTGAGTTAATATTACAAGGTGTAAGTGGCGACTATGCCAGGAGTGCTTAGTATTTTAAATGAAACTAGCTGCAATAAATTTAGGTGAGGCTAGGGTGTAGATTTAGGAATAAGCATTAAAAGAAGATGAATTATAAACGATAATGTTTAGGAGATAAAAATAAATTAGTTATTAAAATCATTAGGAAGGTAATTATATAACATGAAACAAGTAAAGTACAAATACCCTTATAAATCTAGAGTTCGTAAATCTCCTATAACAAAAGAACTAAAAGAAAAGCATAAGAAGGGAAATACCTTATCTCCCTTAGATATAACTTTTAAGCAAAAATTGATTACACTAAAAATGCACTACGCTGCTAACTATCTTATTTATTTATGTAGGCTAAGAGTTGAATTATATCATCTTAAATCTCAAGTAAGTTCGGTATATAATTTTAATAAGTGTTCCAAAAATAAAAAAGATGAATTGTGGATAGCAAAGAAAAATGCCGTTCTTAAAGATGCAATAAATTTGCTACAGCAGCTACGGTGTCATGAGATAGTATTAAATATTTGTGTGTATGAGAGAACACCATCATTTTTATTTAAAAAAAATACCGATGCAATTTTATGCAATGAATATAATAAATTCTGTCTTGCGCTTACAAAACTAAGTCAGTTATTTGAAAAATAAGAATCCAAAACTAGCGTTTAAAGTAATGCAAGATACAAGAGAGTACTATAAAAGTAATGAATGTCTCAATCAAGCTACAGTGAGGAATAGTGATAATTCTTTTCTGAGCTGTTCTCTGTTATAAGGTTTATTGACAAACCCCTGAATACCGATCTGATGAAGAGGCGCTAAGTCTTTATTATCTAGATAATCAC
>JAUHXQ010000004.1 GCA_030426905.1 Alphaproteobacteria bacterium | reverse complement strand
GATACTCAACATGCGCTGTCGATATCGTAATGCCTCGAGCTTTCTCCTCAGGAGCCTTATCTATCTGATCGTACGCAGTAGCCTTCGCTCCTCCTTGCTCCGCCAAAACCTTCGTTATCGCCGCTGTTAGTGTAGTCTTACCATGATCAACATGACCTATCGTACCTATATTCGCGTGTGGCTTATCTCTCTCAAATTTCTCCTTGCTCATCTCTTTCTTTCTCTCACTAATATTTTGTTACAAAAAAACCAATAGCCTTCAAATCTTTTTTTGGAGCGGGTGATGGGAATCGAACCCACGCCGCCAGCTTGGAAGGCTGGAGCTCTACCACTGAGCTACACCCGCATTTCAATTTCCACTACTCTCCTCTTAATTTGGTGGAGGGAGTAGGATTCGAACCTACGAACGCATACGCGGGCAGATTTACAGTCTGCTGCCTTTGACCACTCGGCCATCCCTCCTAGGGATAGTAGGCACAAACACTTTATTTTTGTTTATAAAAAAGTACTCTTTTTTAAAAAGCACTACTTAACCAAAAAATATTTTGATTGACTAATCTATCTAGACGGTTTTTTTTAATACAAATATTAGCATATGTCAATGACCGAAATAATATTTTCACAATTTTATTGAATTATTTGATAATATCTTAGAATAATTGATACATAACTATAGGAAAAAAACAAAAAAATACTACTATGGCTACTCACAAAGATATAAGTAAACCAGTAATTATTTATGGAAAACATGCAGTATTTGCAGCACTCGAAAACAAAACACGCCTACATCATAGTTTAAATATTACTCAAGACACTTATAAGCACTATCAAGGTTTGTTATCACATCTTAAAATCAAAATATGTATTAAAAAAAATAACGACCTTAATGCTATGTGTGGAAATGCACCACACCAAGGTATAATCTTAAAAACAACTTCTGTTTTTTTATACGGCATAGCACACCTGGAACAAATTGTAACAAAAAAACAATCTTGCATCGCGATATTAGACCGAATAACAGATCCACAAAATATAGGCTCTATCATAAGATCTGCTTTAGCTTTTAAAATCGATGCACTAATTATGCCAAATGACAATTCTCCTGACGAAACACCATCTATGGTTAAATCATCATCAGGAGCAATAGAGAAAATACCAATAATAAAAGTAACGAACCTTGCTAACACCATAAAACATCTACAAAGCAAAGGCTACTGGATAATAGGCTTAGACAGCAGCACAGAAAATAGCATTAATCAGCTAAAACTTAGTAATAAAACAGTGTTTATTTTAGGATCAGAAGGCAAAGGTATGCGACCTCTCACAAAATCACATTGCGACCTTATAGCAAAGATACCAATATCAAATGAAATAGAAAGCATTAACGTTTCGAATGCTGCAGCAATAGCCATGTACGAATATTCTAAACTTCTTTTATATGCCACCTCAAAATAACGGATAAATACCAGAAATTTCTAATACTTCAACGAGATCAAAAGGACACATATCTCCTTCTATCACCTCTATCCATTCATCAATGTTTTTCTGATTTTGAAAATTTTCTACTTTTTCCAATGAAAAATTATTACCATAATCTAACACTATGCTTTCAGGATAAATACCTGTTTCTTTAGCAGCCTCACCATACGCTTTATTAATCAGATTATATAGATCTAAAACTTCATTAAAACCATTATTAGCCAATCCCAAGTCCTTGCCATCAGTTTTAAAAGATGAATAAAAAATCTCTTCTGAGTCTTTCCCTTTATTTATAAGAAATTCATACGAAGGCCCTACTTCATTGCCATATTTTTTTAAATTACGTTGATGAATTGCAAGCCTAGCTAATGCAGGAGTAAGATCCTGGTAGAATTCTTTAATTTCATTCCTATTTTCGTGTACTTCGCGCGCCACCTCCTCTGAAATAATTTTATACTCTTGATGTATCTTTTTGGCTTCCTTTAAGTACTTAACTAAAATACCTTTATCAGACATTTTAACATTATATTCATCTCTAATAGCATCTAATATCTCAGTTTTAGCTTCAGTGAATAAGACTTGTTTATTCTTTAAAACCTTTTTTAAACACTCAAAATTTCCTCGAATAAAACTAAGAAAATAGTCGTAGATTATAACGTTTTTAGAATTATGCAAAGGTATAGTAGTTACATGGTATTGGTCTTTATAACTTCCAAGGTAAATAGAAGTTATTTTCGTAATTGAATCCTTATAATTACTGATATATGTATAGTCATACTGCATCACCCATCCTCCAAATGCTAGTTGTTATTACTATTTTGTAAAAAGACATAAGCTTCAAAAAAGCTTCCAAATTCTAGTAACCTTATTTAATCAAATAACTAGCCCTGACGAGCTTTCATACGTGGATTACTCTTATTAATAACATATATCCTACCTCTTCTTTTGACCACATGACAATCCTTATCACGTGCTTTAGCTGATTTAAGAGAACTGAATATTTTCATTGAGATATCTATAATAATTATTAGTATCACCTGATCATATATAAGAGCAAACAAAAGTCAAGTATACAAAAAAATTTATGCAGACAAAGCTACAGATTAATACTTATTCTATTTACAGCAACAATTTGTCAAAAATGATAAAATCTGCTTCGCTAAATCACTGTTGACTTTTAGTTAAAAAACGTTAACATTATTTTAATTAATTTTATACTCAATAAAAAATCTTATATGGCAATCAACAATATAATACTCTTTATAAGCAACATTTTTCATTTCATAAAACATTACTCAAACACTCTTAAATTAGGATTAACTGAGCGTAATTTAAGTCATTTAGAATCTGATTATATAACACAATTACTCAAAAATAATAAAGATAGCAAAGAACAGATAGAGTCTCTTATAAATAGAGGCCTTGATATAAGCAAAATAACAATGGAGAATGCATCCGAATTTATTTCTGACTATGCCTCTGACATCGAAATTATAAAATTTCTTATTACCCAAGGATTAGATCTGAGCAAATTAAATTTCCAAGCTACATCAAAACTATATACAATGAGCAATATGGCTAATCAAGAAACCTTAGAATGGTTCATTAATAACGGTCTTAATCTTAATAACATGGATCCCTACACTTTTTTTCTAAAATTCTTAACTCAAGATACATTTAACCCGGAAAAATTAAAAAAGTTAATGGACAAGAACAATTGTTTAGATATCAATAAATTAATTAATCAATTAGATAAGCAATGGTCGGATGACTTCTCCCAAGAAATATTAACATGGCTTATTAATAACGGTCTGGACCTTAGCAAAATAACCCACTCCAAAAGAATAGCTGATATGGTTGTAACACAATTTAATTCATCGGGGCTAGAAAAATTAAAATTCCTTATAAGCAATGGACTGAATCTTAGCAAAATAAACCCTTTAGACTTATCTAAATTAATTAAAGATAAAAATCAGGAAAAAATTACTTTTCTTATAAAAAATGGAATAGATAGGAATACTATATCTGCAGCCGAAATTATAAATATATTAAAAGAAAATAACTTAAAACAATTTACGAACTTTATTATAAATAACAATATCAATTTTCAAGATTTTAACCTTGATCAAGCTAAAGCAATATTAGAAACTGCTTTTGCTTCTGGGAGCCTTAAAAAGGTAGAGTATATAAAATCTGCACTATCTCACACTATACAAAATTTAGTCATTATAGGAGTGAACAATATTGACGGCGAATGGTCAGGTAGTTTTCTCGATGCCGCAATAAATTTATCAAATGGTGAAATATTGTTCGTTCCATTAGTAAGCTCTATGATAACTAATAAATATTTAGCATTATTTGATGGACTCATCAATCCCGGAGCAAATGACTCATTTCCTTACCCAGATGAGTTCAATATTAGTTATCTGCAAGATCAGGATAAGGTAGTAGAAACATTACCTATGGAATATGACTACCAAACTGTAATAGAACATGCTCTAGTTAATAATAAACCATATATAGGTGTGTGTAACGGTGCTCAACATCTCATTTTAAAACAAAACGGTTACTTAAAACACTTAAATAAAGAAGAAAAATACAGCTTTAATATAAAAATGGAACCAGGATCTATTATGTACTTCCTTTCAATGAATCAAAAGGCGCATTCAGTTGGATTAGAAAAGCATATTTATCCGGACACAATCACTTTCCCTATAAATGTTCAACACAGCTATGCAGGAGTCAACGAAAAACTAGGCAATAATATTGAGTTAGGAGGAGTATCGGCTTATGGAGTACCAGAAGCAGTAGCGTTAAACTTTTACCAAGTAGGTTTTCAATTCCATCCCGAAAATCTTTATACAAAAGAGCAACATAACTATAATTTATTAACAAATACCCTTAAGATTTTTAAGAATTCTAAAAATATGAATATGGAATGCATCCATAAATACTTATCTTCTCAATTTAGTAAATCATTCGAATTAGCAATGTGTTCCTCTACTGTAGATACAACTCCTAATGTTGACTTTCCTAGAGACATTATAGGAGAATCATTTGAAACATGTAAAATTCTATAGAAGGTCCTGTTTGATACTGCACAACTATCTAGAAATATACTTGACAAATAAGGGTAAGAGTTAAGATTTTATATAAGCAGCAAATTATCTCACTCAAATGTATTAAGTTTTGCTGTGACAATATTTACTATATTTTTAACAGTAATTTTATAATAATTATATAGATCTTGATTCTTACCAGATCTACCAAAATCTTCAATCCCTATAAAGATGCCATTTTTGCCAATATATCTATCCCAGCCAAATCTGGTCGCTGCCTCTATTGCTATTTTTAGGCTATTATTAGCCAAGATACTGCTTTGATACTCTTGTGTTTGCTGCTCAAATAACTCAAAACAAGGCATGGATATAACTCTCACTCCTACTGCTTTCTTATGCAGCTCTTTTTGCGCTTCAAGAGCAATGCTAAGCTCTGAGCCAGTTGCAAATAAAGTAACGTCTAATTTATTATTACATTCTGATACTATATACCCTCCTTTTGCACATAAATTTTCTTTCTTATAAGAGCGTATTTGAGGTACTGCCTGTCTTGTTAAACATAACACAGAAGGTGTATTTTTTTTCTCTAATGCTACCTGCCAGCATTCTAAAGTTTCTATCGCATCCGCTGGTCGAAAAACATTTAAATTAGGCATAGCACGCAAAGATGCTAGATGTTCAACAGGTTGATGCGTAGGTCCATCTTCTCCCACTCCTATAGAATCATGAGTCATAATATAAATTGCTTGTATTGCTGTTAAAGCAGACATTCTTAAAGATGGCCTTAAATAATCTGAAAAAACAAGGAATGATCCTCCATAAGGAATTATCCCACCATATAAGAACATGCCGTTCATGATAGCTCCCATACCATGCTCTCTGATACCATAATGAATATAATCACCATTAAAATTACCCTTAGAAATAGCTTCCATTCCCTTTGATCGTGTATTATTTGATTGCGTTAAATCAGCTGATCCACCTATTAAATTAGGAAGAATTTGACTTAATTTAGCTATTGCCCTCCCGGATGACGCTCTCGTTGCTTCAGACGCTCCATCCAGAGACCACTGTTTTTTAAATTGATCAATAGCTGCAAAAAAATTTTTAGGCAAACCTCGATGATGAAGCGACTTCAGATACTTTTGCTGATTTTCAGTTAATGTTTTAGTTTTTTCAACAAACTCTTGATATATTTTTTCTGATTTTTTCCCTATCTTTCCTCGCCATACTTTTAATAAATCTTCAGGAATGTAAAATGGTTCATTATTTTGCCAATCAAGAAACTTTCTTGTATCCATCACTTCTTGGAATCCTAATGGAGCACCATGAGATTTTTCAGAATTAGACTTTGTTGGCGCACCATAACCTATAACAGTATTGCATTTTATTATAGTAGGCTTATCTATATCTTGTATTGCAGCAAAAGTCTTGTGTATTTGAGCAAAATCATGCCCATCAATCTCCATCGTATGCCAACCATACGACTGAAAGCGTAACAATACATCTTCTGAATCAGCAAGTGACCTTTCCCCATCTATAGTAATATTATTACTGTCGTATAATACAATTAAAGAGTCTAAATTAAGGTGCCCTGCAAAAGATGCCACCTCATGAGATATACCCTCCATCAAACAACCATCTCCAGTAATGGTATAAATTTTATGATTAAGTAAATTTTGACCTAACCTTGCATTATGAATCTTTTGTGCTAAAGCAAAACCAACAGCATTACCAAACCCTTGTCCTAAAGGCCCAGTAGAACATTCCACCCCTGCTAACAAACCATATTCTGGATGTCCAGCTGTTTTACCATGGAGCTGTCTAAAGTTCTTTATATCATCTAAGGAAATATCTTTATAACCAGTAAGGTATAACAAAGAATAAAGCAACATAGAACCATGACCGGCCGATAGAATTAAACGATCTCTATTTAGCCATTTAGGATCATTTGGAGAAAAGTTCAAAAACTCTGCTGATAGCACGGTTACTACATCTGCCATCCCCATCGGCATACCAGGATGCCCAGATCCAGCTCTTTCAACCGCATCCATTGTTAAAATACGAATACAGTTAGCCAAATCTTTGTATAAATTACTCAATCGATCCTCAATAAAATTAGTTACTACATTAGTTTCAAATAATCTTCTAATATAAGAATACTATGCTATAGCAAATCGCAAAAACAAGCTTTATAATCTTTACCTTAATATAAAAGTAAAACTTAACCTAATTCAGTAAGAAAGTAAATGGTACATAGAAACATTCATACTAAAGTAAAAACAGCGAAAGGAAGAAAATTATCTTCTTCGTTGTGGTTAAAACGGCAATTAAACGACCAATATGTTGCCATGGCGCAGAAAGAAGGATATCGCTCTCGTGCAGCTTATAAATTACTTGAGATAGATAAAAAATTTAATGTTTTCAGCAAAAATAAGATAATACTAGATTTAGGAGCAGCACCTGGAAGTTGGTCGCAAGTTGTAAAATTATACTCTCCTGCAAAAGTAATAGCTGTTGACCTACTAGAAATACAACCGATTAAAGAAGTAGAAATTATTCAAGGTGATTTCACTGACTTTAAAACAATTCATTTAATCACTGAACTTATAGATAATAAAAAAATCGATATATTAATCTCTGATATGTCTCCAAATCTTTCAGGGCATAAAAATACTGATCATGTAAGAATTATAGCATTATGTGAAGCGGTTTTTAATTTTGCTAAAGAAATGTTAGCGCCCAACGGAGTCATGATAATGAAAATATTTCAAGGAGGAACTGAAAAAGAATTACTCAAAGAAATAAAGAAATATTTTAGACAAGTATATCATTTCAAGCCAGAATCTAGCCGCAAAGAGTCATCTGAAATGTACCTAATAGCCAAAGATTTTTTATATAACAGTAATATCGATAATCATTCTTCTTGATAGATTACTTTTTCCTCATACTAATTATATATGCAATTAGTATTGTTAAAATAACACTACCTATAACAAGAGAAGCAAGAGCATTAATTTGCGGACTAACACCCACTTTTACCCTTGAGTAAATTAACATTGGCAGGGTCATAGTTCCTGCCCCTGAAGTAAAACTTGCTATTACTACATCGTCTAACGATAAAGTAAAAGATAGCAACCACCCTACCACTAAACTTTTAGCTATAATTGGCAAGGTAATAACAAAAAACACCTTAAGCGGATAAGCACCTAAATCTAGAGCTGCCTCTTCAATAGAATTGTCAAAAGACGCAAGCCTTGCAAGAACTGTAATTGCCACATAGGATATACCAACAGTAGTATGAGCCAGTATTACTGTTAAACTACCTCGGTCCGTCGGCCATCCAATAATTTGCTCTGCCATTACAAATATCAATAGCAATGAAAATCCTGTAATTACTTCCGGTATAATAAAAGGTCCAGATAACATGCCAATAAAAATAGTACGGCCGTAAAATTTTCTAAGCCTCGCTAAAGAAAGACCTGCCATAGTTCCAAGAATTGTTGCAATAGTTGCAGAAGAAGTAGCTATTTTTAAACTAGTCAAAGCAGCATCTATTAGTATTTTATCTTGGAAAATAGTACTGTACCACTTAACCGAAAATCCTCCCCATATATTGACAAATCTTGAACTATTAAATGAGTAAAATACCAATATAGCAATAGGGGTATAAATAAAAGTCAACACTAGTATCATTACTATTCTATAGAAAGAAGTTTGCTTATTGGACATTTTGCTCTTCCTTCTTCGCAACGATCCTTTGGATAACCATAACAGGAATGACAAAGGTAAAAGTTAGCACTATTGTAATCGCAGAAGCAACAGGCCAATCTCGATTATGGAAAAATTCATTCCAAATAACTTTACCTACAGTAAGAATTTTATTTCCTCCAAGTAAATCAGGAATAATTACTTCACCAATTGCAGGTATCATAACTAACATTGAACCTGCTATTACCCCAGGAATAGATAAAGGTAATGTAACCCTTAAAAATGATTTTAACGGAGTACATCCCAAATCCAAAGAAGCCTCTATAATTTCTGGCTCAATTTTATCTATTATAACAAAAATTGGTAAAATCATAAAAGGAAGATAACAATATACCATCCCTAAAATCACGGCAAATTCTGAATTAAGAAACTGCACAGGATTATCAATAATTGCTAAATTAAGCAGTAATTTATTCAAAATACCACTGTCACCAAGTATTATATTCCATGCATATACTCTAATTATTAAGGAAGTCCAAAAAGGTAAGATAACCAAAAGCAATAAAAAATTATGCACTTTTTTGTCAGAATTAGCAATAGCAAGAGCAGTAGGATATCCTACAATCAAACTAGCAATAGTTGTAATTAATGCTAATTTTAAAGATCTAACATACGATACAATATAAAATTTCTCTTCTATAAGAATTTTGAAATTTTCAAAAGTAGGACTGATTACCCATTTACCAAGTTGGTCCTGATGTAAAAATAACCTAAAAGGAGGAGAAGCAGTAATATATTCGCTTAAACTAATCGTAAAAACAAAAACAAAAGGCAAAAGCAATAAAACCACTAACCAAACATAAGGTGGTAATAATATTATTTTAAGTAATTGACGCTGTCCAAACATATGATTTCATCTAGCTTAATTGCATCTCTCGCTTAGCCACTTCAAAAAACCCTCATCTCCACTTTTAATCGGCAAAGAAATAATACAAGGGCAACTATATGTATGATTTTCCTTAATACACTCTATCAACCGAGTAACTTTATCCCCTGTCGTCTTAAAAAAAGCACTCACTTCTTTATCGTTTTTTACCTCACCTTGCCAATAATATACTGACTCAATATGAGGAAAAATATTTGCACATGCAATAAGCTTTTGTTCAACACATATTCTAGCTATTTCACGTGCATTATCAATATCGCCAAAAGTAATATAAACAATTGTATAAGACATAATTCTAAAGATTAAGCGTTTCAACACCATCCATAATGTGAAAATGTGCTACAAATACCCAGAAAGTACTTGTAACACATTTTAACATTATTTGATATAATTTTTAGTAGCTATATAAGTGCTACATACCTTCTTGTGGGTCAATACCAGGAATTTTACCGCTATTGTCCACTTCCTTTTCACATAAATCAATAAAAACAGACTTTAAATCACTTCTCTTCTCAAAGGCGCTAGCATCATCTTCTGTAGAAGTAAGAAATTGTTCTACATCTTGACAAAATTGGACTAGTCCGCCATCAAAACCTTCTGCTGCGTATTGACCAAGATTATTTTCTGTTAATTTTGCATTTATATTATTTTCAATACCTTTTACAGCTTCTTCAACAATTTCTTTTCCTTTAGATTTATAGCTTTCCAACGTAGCAAATGTTAAATCACGACTTTGAAACTTAGACAAAGGAGAGAAATAATAAGAAGAACAACCATTAACATTATATTGAACACAACTAGTTTTTATTTTTTTATGATCACTATAAGCATTATTCAAATTCTCTAAAGCATCTATATTATCAATTGCACAATATCCTTGAGAATCAGAAAAATAATCTTGATCCTCACATTTTTCATTATTCTCATCACTACCTTCTTTACATAATAATACTACTTTATCATTACCTTGGCATTTTTCATCATCGCGAAAGCTATGAGGATTAAGGCTTGATATATCAACATCATTATATTTACTTAAAATTTCATTATAGCTTGCTAAATGCTTATAATCTTGACTCAGCTCTGAAAAATTTTTGCCTATTTGTAGTAACTGAGTTAACTCACCTTCCTTGTCTTCTTGTTTTCTCAATTTTATTGAATTTTGAACATCTAGAATAATATTATTATAACTCTCTGCATTCAGTAATAAATCTGATGCATTACTCAAGAATTGTTTCATTTCACTTTCTATTTCTTCTAACTTACCTATATACACACTGCTTCCTTCAAAGCTTTTAGTATTCTCTAATTGTTTATTGTATGCTTTCAGGAGCTTATCACTAACTTTTTCTGAAATTTTTATATTATTAGTTTTTAAATCTTCTTTTTTCTCTTCGATTACTTTAACTAAATTAGGTGATTCTAACTTCAAGAATAACTGCTCTAATTGGTCATTATGGTGATCTTTACTAAGTTTTTTGATTAAATTAGTTCTCTCTGCTACTTGATTTAATTCATCATCACTCAGGCTGCTAATAAGAACATCCAATAATCCATCTATATTCTCAGTATTTGATGACAATGTAGCTATCGCTTTTACATTTAATAATTCTATTACTTTATTCATACCGATAGTACTTTTAGCTTGTTCAAAAGTATATCTAAAAAACTCCACATCATTCTTGTTTTGAGACTTTGCTATCGATAAGTAGAAAATGCCATTATCATTTAAATCTTTAACATCAAAAGATTTTGCTTTGTCTTCTTCACTTAAAGAACTAAAAATTGCTTTAAAAAGATCTACTTTCCCTTTTGCTAAAGCATCAAAGAGAATGTTGTTTCCAAAAACATCTTTTATATCTAAAATAGTTTGATTCTTTTCCTTCATAACATCTGTCAAAGAAGGAATAATTGATGATAATTCATCTACTTTATTTTGCTCTACAAATAAATGTAATAAAGATTTTTTATAAACACTTTCTTGGTTATTACCCCAAAGAGTATATAAAATTTCTAATGCATTACTTTCTTGATTGAGTCTTATATTTTCATTAAGTTTTTGTAACTTTACCAAAGAAGTTTTTGATAAAATAGATAATATATTATCATCTCCATTAGCTAAGAATTTTTGAAAATTTTCTGGATTACTTGCATCATAATTATCTTTTATTAAAGAACTTATAGAGTTTAATTCCGTATCGAAATTATCATCTGAAGCCTCATAAAAATTTATAAAATTAGCAGTCATATTTTACCTCTTAGTTAGTTTGTTTTTATAAAATTAATTTTTACTCTAGTATATTAAAAATAAAACAAAATTATTAACTTAATATACTCTTATCTTTTATAGAAAAAATAGTTATCCTTGTTATCTCTAAAGGCTAGCTAAATCAGGAACTTTGTCACTGTCACCACTCAAGATCTGTTTACAAGTATTATCTCCAGAACATAGAGCTTCCTTGAATGCATCCGAAGTATATACTTCATTAACAAGACTAGAATCATTAAGTACAGCCTCTTCAGTAGAAGGAGACATCTCGCTTAATATTTTATGCTTTGCTTGAGGAATAGATTCTTCAATAAAACTACTAATTTTATTAAGATTAGCAAATAAATTTTTTGCAAGAATTGAACCTCCTTGTATACCTTCAACAAAAGTAGCGCATATTTTATTATTGGAAATCATCTGATTATCTGGTCCAACTATAAAAAATCCACTGTTAGTTTGATCTTTCTTACATAACACAGTATCAGGAATCTTATCAACATTCTCAGTAAAGTTACTTATCCAATTATATGCCCCTACAAAAATAGGTTTTTTTTGTAAATCTGAAATTTCTTCATTATTATTTAATTTAGCAAGCTCAGACGCAACTGATGTATCATTATCTGGATCTCCTAAATTATCCTTTAATTCTTTGAGAGATTTGCTTAAAGGGATATGATATTTAAGAGTATTTTCATAAATATTTTTTACAACATCCGAAGGTTTATCAAATTTTATAGTAATATTATTAGTTAATGTTATCTCATTTTCATTATCATCATTTAAAATGAAAGCTTCCGAATAAGCATCATCATTAAGTGAATTAAGCTCATCACTAGGACGTACAGCTTTAATAAAGTCAGCCATATCACCGCTAGTAACAAAATTACTTAATTCCTCTTTCTCAGCATCAGACAAAGATAATGAAATAAGGTTTAGTTTGCTTGAACTATCTAATAAAGACTCATTTTCACTAGTTTTATCATCAAAATATTGAATAAGCTTAAATAAAGCACTAGTCAAATCTTCATTATCATGCCCGTAATAATAAGACCCACTTAAACTATCTTGAATACTTGTTTTAATCAGTAAGTCTCTTAAACTTGATATATAAGCATCCTTATCAGAAAATGATGCTGAATTTTCACCAAGAATTGTTTCTGTGACCTCTGCAACAGCACTTGCAATCTCTTTATAAGACAAATATTTACCGAACAATACAGATCCTGTATCAGACTTTATAATGCCAAGAGACTTTTTCAATGCATTTACTAAATCATTTGGTAATGTTTCCCAATTGATATCAGCTAAGTCTTTTATATTTCCAGTATCGATATCAAAAAAGTTATTCTGGACTAACTCTACAACTGAGTTAGCCAAATTATAAATTTCTAATTCGTCATTTCCATTATTTGTTTTTGCCATAAAGATTACACTTAATGGCTTTTTCAATTCAGAAGAAACAGGCTGCCCTGTTGCATACTCACTTACTATATTAAGAGAAGCAAATATCTCACTCACAGAGATAGTGCCATCATATACATGATTACTTCCATCAAAATTATCAAGTTCTAAAGTATCTAGAGCAGCACTATATTTTGATAAATTTTTTGGCATCTCATCTCCTTCGAGACTTTCATCATATCTAATTATAGTTTTAATAATATCTCTTAATTCATCATTACTAACAACATTAGGGTTATTAGAAAACACCGATACAACAACATCATCTATCAATTTATCTAGCAATACAGAATGATAATTTTCAATCTTATAAGTAGTATTATCACCCGTAACATCAATCAACGCATTTCTTACTTTTTCTAAAAAAGACTTAAGAGTCTTCGTGTTGTCTAAAGTACTACTAATAGCTTGCAAATCCTCGGTATTAAAGACAGCTTTCTCAGGATCACTTAGACTATATGCTCCACTCGTTACATCTTCAATAGATAGCTCATCTAATATATTGACAATATTAACTCTTACCGTATCAGCTAAATCAGAAAAATAAAAATTTACTGCTTCTTCTAAATTTATTTTAAGATTATCAGTAACCTCACTTTCATCAACTATGCTACTTACGGAAATATCACTAAGCACAAATGAAAGTTTTGTAGCGTCATAAGTTTGTAAAGTTTTTTGACAATTGTAATTTGTTCCATCTATAGAGAGAAAAGTATTAGCTGATGCGTCATAAATTTTTCCTATGCAATCTGCTAAATTTTTAAGCTCAGAATCATTTAAATCACTAAAATGATATTTTACCGCTTCATCTATATTAATTTTTACCAATGGTAAAATATAATTCTGAACATAATTAGCATCTTTCCAACCAGCCGGAGAAGTACTAGCACTGAAATTATTATAATATTTATTAAAAATACTATAGATTGCCTCACTTATATCGTCTGCATTAACAAAGATACCTGAGCTATCATCTATGCCATCTTCAAGATCTTTCAGAATAAATTTTAAAATATACTTATCACTAGTCTCGATAAAACCGGATCCTCCTTCAATTTTACTCTTTAAAATATTTAGCGAAGATATAAATTCTAATCTTGATTTTTCATCTGCAATATCTGTCTCAAAATCAGGATAAATCGCTTTGATAGCATTAACTAAATCTTCAGACAATAAACTTTCAAGAGCTTTTTTATTAATTTCAATTCCTGCAATACCTTTTGCAATATTAGAAATTTTTTCGACATCAGAAGAAATATCTTTTGTAGGCTCATCAAGGAAAACCGAAAGATCAGCACCTAAACCAGTATTTGGATCTATTTTTGATAATTCTTTGTTAATCTCTTGAATTTTTTGCGAACGCTTGATCTTATGGTTAGAAGCACGATCTTCTATTGTACTACCAGATTTGCTGAGTAGCGTTGCTGGGAATAATGAATCAATTAGAGTTATTGTATAAAGCTCTGTAGCTCCTTTAACAATATGCTCTGAAAATCCAGCATTTTTCAAATCTGCCTCTTTGCTACCTTTCCTTATTCTAGCCAAAGCATCATCAAATTTTTGCATCATCATCTGTTGATATTGCGTTCTCTGCTGATCATTAGGAAATTTTTGAGCATTAATAGTATTATTAAGTTTTTCTCTAGCGTTTGGGCATAATATATAAATATCAGCTATCGTTGCAAATTCAGTAGTCTTATGCAATATTTTTTTTGCCATCTCTGTAGAAATACCTTTGCCGTTTGTAGCAAAAACTCTTGCAGCATTGATTTCATTTTCAGAATAACCTGCATTTTTTAACATCCTAGGCATCCAATTTTGTTCGATAACATGACCTACAGGAATTTTACCAAGCTCTAAATAGAACCTCATAGTTTCTAGTGCTTTATCATAACAACCTATTAAAATAGATTGAAAATCAGCTTCAACTTGCCTATCTTGCTCTGCTAATGCTTTTTTAGCGTTATCTATTAACCCCATTATACCCTCCTTATTTTTATAAATTATATATTAAACTAACTATGCCTTGATGCACTTTTAGATCTTGGAAAGATTCAGGAACTGCACTACCAGCAATCTTAGCGGCACCATGTCTAATTTTGCCCAAATCAGCATATCTATAACTTAAGTCTAAATCTAAATTTTCATAAACTTTTATTTTAGTGCCGACACCTAAATTCCAGGCAAAATCATTTGATTTTTTACCAGGAGCACTTCCAGAAAGACTAGGGCTAGTAAAGATTGCGTCTAAATTACTAGAATCGTTTTGTGAATACCCTATACCAGCAGTAACATAAGGAGTAAATATTGTATAATTGGGTAAATCTACATATCCATTAGCAAATATAGAAAAACTTTTGATTTTTTGATTTAAAGAGACCTTTTCTATTGGAACAACTCTTAGCTCTCTTTGTGCATTATATTTTAGCTTACGATATTGAGCATTAATATCAGCTCTCAGATATTTATTGTATTTATATCCAACAAACAGATTATACACTAGTGCAGGATCACCTTGAGGTCTATCAGCAACATAGCTATCAGTTTCTTTGAATTTATTGGCACCAAAGCCACCAATACCTCCACCCAGATAAATCCCAGGATCACTATTGGCAGACCTCGAACTACCTATATAACGCGGAATATTATCAGCTAATGCTGACATAGAAATGCCGAAAAATGCAGCGGCAACCAGAACCCTCTTCATAACTACCTACTTCTAGTTTAATATGATTTTTAATCTTGTATCACAAATTGCTAGACGGTACAATAAATTTTTAATATTAAATTTGGCTTATTTGCTTGCGACTTAAGTCTATACAGAGACACCTTTACCACTTTCCCTGCCTACTGTAGGAGTTTGCGGAGACGGTAAGCTCCCTAATCGCCCAACAACACCTCTTAGAATCTGTGGCTTTTTTGTCAGGCTATCAGCTATTTTTTTTGCAAGAATTTCTGGTTCTATTTTTGTCATAAATCTTACTTATAAATATATTTATGATAACTGATAATATTTAACCAGTAGTTAATTTAATGTTAATAGCTTAGCATGTCATACTTATTAGCAATTGATACAGAAACAAACTTAGCGTCAAGTGGCATCTCGATGTTTTTATAAAAAGCTATCTTATCATCCTTACCCAAGTAAGAAGAAGAAATATAAGCTGTTTTTACTGCAATGCTTTTTTTATTCACAGAAAGAAATTTTATTATGAGGTTAGGAGTACTTCTACGCAAGGTAGATTTATTGGTAATAAAACCATTAATATCAACCGTATTATCTTTTTTTTTCTTTACCTCTATTCCATTCAGTATTAACCCCTCAGTCACAGGTAATCCGATTTTATTGTAAAATACATTCATGAAATGAAATTTGCTAACAACAGGACCTTGGAATACAAATAAAGCTGTAATCAAGATTAGTGCAGAAAAAAACACAGGTACTAACTTTATCCAATAAGGAAGTACATATTGTATAACTACTGGCAAATTTGCTACTGTATTCTTATCATCATTATCGCTTTCTTCACACTTCTGATAATCTTGAAACCACACATAGTTACACTGAGTACACTTAACTTTATGCCCGTTTTTTCCTATTGCTTCATCACCTATATAATATTTAGTAAAGCATTGTTTACAAGTAACTATCATCTCACAACTATTTGATAAAAAGCATATTTTAAAAGCAGTTAATTAATTTTACAATATTTGTTGCAAAATATTTCTTATATCAGGCAAATTTATACCTTTTAATTTAAAAAGATTTTTTTCAAAGAAATATTTGGTAATCTTAAAAGCTTGAGTTACTTCCTCTGAAGTTGGACTATAATCTGCATCAATAAAAATTTTAGGTAATACAAATAATTTTTCAGCATAAGGTTTACCTATTCTTTCCGAAACAGCTCTTCCCGTTTTTGGTGATAGATAAGCTAAATTCTCAGCAGAGCCAGTAACTGCACACTTACTGCAATCAAAACCGAAACCAAGTTTTGCAAGTATATGCATTTCAAGAAACACCATGGAAAGTAGCCAGTTAGATTCACCAAATTTCAATTTATAAATAAAATTTTCTAAATGTTCGTACAATTCTTGTTGAGGTTCTTTTTCTACAAGACAAACACTTAGCAATTCTAATATACTCTGTAAAGAAACTAACTTTTTATGATCATTATAAATAAAAGGATAAACAAATTCTTGCGCCTGAATATCAAACCTTCCAAGATGCTCTTCTAAACGTCCTTTCCATATGATCTCTACTACATTACCAATGCAAGCTTGCTGCTGCTTCTTATTTCCTAATTTTACTATCCCTTTACGTAAGCCATACTTAATAGTAAAACAAGAAACAATTGATAAATGATCACTATGATCATACTTTTTTATAATAATCGCCGAATCTTTCCATTGCATAAAAAATAATATACATGATTATCGGTGCAAATCAGCTCATTTTTTAGTCAGTACTATGCTGGCTCTCATAATTTTCATGCTTCTCTTGAGCTTCAATGCATAAAGTAGCAATAGGTCTTGCCTCCAAACGCCTTAATCCTATGGGATCACCAGTTTCTTCACAATAACCGTATCTATTCTCCTTTATAGCCTCCAAAGCATGATCAATTTTATTGATTAGTTTTCGATACCTATCCCTAGTTCTCAATTCAAATGCAGTGTCTGTTTCATTAGTAGCTCTATCATTAATATCAGGTTCATTTAATTTCTCTTTTTTCAAATGCTCTATTGTTTCTTGTGCTTCTTCAAGTAACTCTTCCTTCCATGCTACTAATTTTCTTCTAAAATACTCTTTTTGCTTAGGATTCATATATTCTTCACCTTCAGAAGGCTTGTAACCTTTTTCTAATTCTATCCTCATATACAACTCCAAATTTAATAAAATAAATAGATTATATATAAGTGATAGATAATTTATTACAAGCAAATATCCTAGATAAAAAAATATTTTATGATATCAAAATTTTTATGTGTCTTTTTTTGCCACTAGATAGAATAAGATAATCTCTTTTAAAACTTTTGAAATTAAATTTAAAAGTTTCATCAGTAATTTTTTCTTGATTAAGTTTTGCACCACCACTTTTAATTAGCCTGCGCCCTTCGCTATTTGAAGAGCATAACCCAGATAGTCTAAATAATTCATACAAAAAAACATCCTGGCTAAATTTATCTTTATGAATGGTGATACAGTCAATATTTTGCATATCTCCCTTTTCAAAAGCAGCAACTGCAGCATCATGAGAGTCATTAGCTTTTTTATTACCATGACAAATTTTTGTAGCTTCTAATGCTAATATCTTTTTTAACTCATTAATATTAATATTTTTATCCTGCTCAAAATCACTAATCTTTTCTAGTGGTAAATCAGTAAAAAGCTTCATAAATTTAAAAACATCAGAATCATCAATATTACGCCAAAATTGGTAATACTCATAAGGGGACGCCATACTCTCATTGAGCCATACAGCCCCTTTTTCAGTTTTTCCCATTTTAGTGCCGTTGGCATTGGTAACAAGAGGAGTTGTCAAGCCAAAAGCGTCGGCACCATTAATACGCCTTATCAGGTCTACTCCATTTATAATGTTACCCCATTGATCAGATCCTCCACATTGCAGTATACAATTATTATTATTATATAAATAAAGAAAATCGTAAGCTTGAAATATCATATAATTGAACTCTAAGAAGCTTAAATTTTGCTCTCGCTCTAAACGCATTTTAATGCTATCAAGAGCGATCATTCGATTAACAGAAAAATGCTTACCATAGTCACGTAAAAAATCTATATAATTTAAATTACCAAGCCAAGCATCATTATTGAGCATTATAGCATCAGTATGCCCATCTCCAAATTTTATGAATTTAGATAAAGACTCTTTGATTCCAACACTATTTTTTACCACTTGTTCTTCGCCTAGCATAGAACGTGCTTTGTCTTTAAAAGTAGGATCTCCAATTTTAGTCGTAGCACCTCCAATCAAAACAATAGGCTTAATACCATGTCGCTGCAGCATACGCAGCAGCATTATCTGTATTAAACTACCTATGTGAAGAGAAGAAGCAGTACAGTCAAAACCTATATAAGCAGAGGGGCTTTTATCTAGATTCAAGGAGCTTATTAAACCCTCTTCATCTGTACACTGATAAAAAAACCCTCTATCTTTAATCTCTTGAATAATTGATTTGCCTTCAATCATTAGATCTTAGTTATTTTTGACAAATACTGTTACTACTTTACTATCATGCCCTTTTAGCAATAATTTTACTTCAAAACTGTCATCAATTTTTAAGTCTTTTTTTAAACCAATAAGCATGATGTGCAAACCTTTAGGCTCAAGCTTTATTGTTTCATTAGCAGGAACTACCAAATGATCAATATGAACCATTTGTGAAACTCCGTTTTCTATGACAGTCTTATGTAGCATAGTCATTTTTGCTATATCGCTTTCTATTCCAATTACTTCATAGTCTTGACTACCAGAGTTAGTTATTTCCATATATACTGCTGTAGACTTATCAGCTTCTGCTGCTCTTGCCCATATATTCTTTATTTCAAGATTATCTGCCGTTGCAAAAAATGTAGAACAAAGTACTACAACAAGTAATATTATTTTTTTCATATTTTTTCCTTTTATTAATTTATTAATATTTTATAACCTTCTTTTGTATTTGCAATAACTTTTATATCATTTCCAATTTTTTGACGCAATCTATATATATGAGTCTCCAACGTATAAGTATTAGCTAAATTACTATAGCCAAAAACTTCACCTAATATCTCGTCTCTCTTTTTTTCAACTTTCTGATTTAGCAAATAATCTATTAACGCAAACTCTTTTTCTGTCAAAGCTATATTGAACATTTGATCAGATTTTATTTTGACTAGCATTTTAAGTTTCCGATTTAATATTAAGTTTTCTGATATCGCATATACCAAAAAGTGATTGGTATCTAATAGAGAGAATAGTTGTTTATAATTTATCGGACTAGCTAGCAAATGAATATTTTTATGCTCTATGGATAAACTCAAATCTGATTCTTTATGAAAGATTAGTATAATGTTGCAAATTGTATATAACCTATCAAGCAACTCTTGCACTTTCTCTGAATAACTTAAGCAATCTATTAAAACTATATTTTGCTGCGCACCTCTTAATATTAAATTAGGTTCTGCGTAAGAGTTATATTTGTTAATATTATAATTTGTATTTTTTTGCTGTAAGATTTCATCAAGAAAGTGATTTTTACTATAGATATGTATATTAGGTAGCACAGCAAATACTACTTAAAATAACTTGATTGTAGACATATCATTTATTGCTTCGACTGCTTTTACTTCTGGCACATAGTGTTTTAACATATTTTCAATTCCATCTTTTAAGGTAAAAGTAGAACTGGGACAATCAGAGCATGCACCACGTAACTCAAGACTGACTATACCATCTTTAAAACTGTGAAATACAATATCACCTCCGTCTTGCGCCACAGCAGGTCTAACATAATGCTCTATGATTTCTTTAATTTGCTTTGTAACTTCATCTTGCTCTTCATCATTTTCTTCACTACGACCATTAACTTTACTGTTAAAAACAGGCAAATTAGCCGAAAAATGCTCCATAATAGTTAATAGTATATCAGGCTTTATTACTTCCCATTTTTTATTTTTATGCTTTGTCACTGTGATAAAATCTTTACCAAATAACAAAGACTTAACATACTTAATGTTAAATAAATTCTGTGCAAGAGCAGAAATTTTACAATCTTTCTTCGATACAAAACTAATAGTGTCCTCAGGACTCACCATAACCCCAGGCAAAAATTTTAAAGAATTAGGGTTTGGTGTCTCTTCAGTCTGAATAAACATATCACTCCTATTTTTGATAATTTTATCACAGTTAAATTGTTTTTTTAAGCATCATAAAAGCTACAAATAGCAATTACTGAAGATTATAGCAGAATAATATGCTAAACTGCAAGGCTTTGCTTAATTAAATTAAAAATGTCTGATACTAACGCCACAAGCTATAGACTTACTAGGTTTACTCCAGGTGGAGTTCTAGAAGTTATCATGATATCTTATCCTTTGATGCTAACAGCTTTATCTGCAAATCTTATGATTTTTTGCGACAGAGTAATATTATCTCGTTACTCTCTAGAAGCAATGAATTCTGCCAGCGCTGCTGCGACTATGTATGCAACTTTTGTTTTCTTTGGCATAGGTATCACTGCAATAGCCGAGGTATTCGTAGGGCAATATAACGGTGACAGAAAATTTAGTAAAATGTCAATACCAGTATGGCAAATGATTTGGTTCTCTTTAGCTCTAGGGGTAATATTTTATCTTATAGCAGAATTCGCATGTCACTTACTCATACACAAGCATTTAATTAGATATGGAGATCCTTATTTCAAATGGATGATGAAATTCGGCTTTCTGCTACCTCTAATTAGCGCTCTAGGATCCTTTTTCATAGGACAAGGTAAAACACTTTTAGTAACCGCAACAGCAATTATTTCAAATATTGCAAACTTTTTTTTAGACATAATATTTGTGTTTGGCTATAAAGATGTAATTGCATCTATGGGGGCAGAAGGTTCCGCAATTGCATCAGTCATTTCACAATCTTTACAATGTATAATCTTATTTGTAGTTTTTTTAAGCCCTAAATATGCAAAGAAATTTAAGACCAGAAGAGCAAGACTTAACTTTAAATTAATGAAGCAATGCTTAAAAATAGGATTACCAGTAGCATTTAGCCGTACAATGGAAGTTTTATGCTGGGCAATAATACCGCTATTTTTAACTAGTGTAGGACATAGCTATATTTCAGTGTATAGCATTAATCAAGGAATTTTCATATTATTTGCTTTTTTTAGCGATGGAATGAGTAAAGCAATCACCGCTATTGCGTCTAATATGCTGGGAGCAGAAAGAAAAGATTTAATAAAAAAATTACTCTCCTCTAGCATTTTGGTTCACCTGGGAATCGCAGCATTTTTACTTCTTCCTATGGTCATTTTTCCTCATTTTTTTGTTGATTTATTTTTAAGCACTAAAGACTCTCAAAGTGAAATAATAAAATACCATAGCACGTTAGTGATGAAACCTATGTGGATATTTTTTATGATTGATGGATTAGTTTGGATAATAGCAGGAATTCTTACAGCTGGAGGAGATACAAGATTTATACTCATTGCTAATATTACAAGTCTTTGGTTATTTGCCTTAACTCCGATATATATAATATTGCATTATTTTCCTCACTCTCCTTCTACACCAGGATTTATTATCCTAGTATATGCAATAGCTAATATTAGCTTATTCCTCTGGCGTTATTTTAGCAACAAATGGCATACATTGAAAATCAATACAAACGAGTAATACAGTACTGCACAAAATAGGATCCCAACAAACAGCAATGTCCCTATTCAAAATAATACATCATATTTCTTCGTAAAAAGAAGCTCCAAAATACTTATTTACGCTACCAAAACAGAATCTTCTATTCTCTGGATTTTTTAAATAGTCTCACTAAAACCTTATAACTGACAAAGATTCGTCTCAATTAACCAACAATCTCCCAATCTCCATCAGGTTGCCTACAAGCAGTACCATAAGCTTTTTCTGTTTTACCTCCAACGGTTACTGTCTGGGTGTATTCACGACAATATCTGCCGGTAGTATTTTCTTTATAAGCTTTATAAGGAGTTATAGAACCATGATGTCCTGAATCTGGATTTCTCCAAGTTGAAGTACTACCAGATCTAGAATACTCTAATGCTCGCTGTGCATTTGCTTCTGCTCTCATCTTATCCTGCTCATCCATGTACGAGCCTATTTTACCACCTACGAGAGATCCAAGAACTGCGCCTACACCTGCACCTACCACTCTTCCTCTACCTTTACCAAATTGAGAACCAATTAACGCACCAGTAGCACCTCCAAGCAATTGCCCTTGCTCTTGCTTAGTACAACTAATAGTAAAAAAAGGTAGTATTAATGATAACGCAACAAACTTTTTTATATTTTTCATTTTGTTTTACTCAAATTTTCACTTAATATGTTAAGTAGATAATACACGATAATAGGCTGCATGAGAAGTAATTTTTTAATAGTTAGAGCTGTATTTGCTTCGATAATCGTAGCATTACTTATAATTATAGCAAAAATCATAGGTTGGTATATCACTGATTCACCAACAATTTTAGCGTCTTTAACAGACTCTCTGCTAGATATTGCAGCGTCTTTAATTAACTTTATCGCTGCTAAATATGCCCTACAACCTCCCGATAACGAACATAGATTTGGCCATGGTAAAGCAGAAGATTTAGCTGTGTTTGCTCAATCTACTTTTTTTAGCTTATCAGGTATATTTATTATCGTTGTATCAATCAAGCGTATAATACACCCCAAGCTGATAGAAAGAGGATTTGTTGGCATTGCTATTATGCTAATATCCATACTAATTACCGTAGTTTTAATAAGCTATCAGTCATATGTAGTACATAAAACTAGATCAAGTATAGTAAAAGCAGACAGACTTCACTACTCTGTAGATTTACTAACAAATATCGCAGTTATAATCTCACTGTATCTATCAACACTATTTAATAGTAAAATCATTGATCCTATCTTTGCTCTATTTATTGCAATATATATTATATATGGAGCAGGGAGACTTTTATCCACTGCATTTCGCAACTTAATGGACCAAGAACTACAAACGTCAGAAAAACGTAAACTTGATAAAATTATAATGTCTCATCCTAAAGTAAAAGGATACCATGATCTTAAAACGCGCTATGCAGGAAGAAAACCTTTTATACAATTCCACCTTGAATTAGATGGTAAAATGTCTTTGTACGCATCACATACTATTGCCGATACAATCGAAGAAAAAATAAAAGACAGATTTCAAGGAGCAGAGGTTATTATACACCAAGATCCAGCTGGAATAAAAGAGAAGAAAGAATTTTTAGGTCTATGAAATATTTTGATAATCATTGCATGCACAAAGCACTAGAATTTGCAATGATTGCTCAACAAAAAGGTGATATTCCTATAGGAGCAGTAATATATGATCCAAAACAAAAAAAAATTATTAGCTCAGGGTATAATAGTAATAATATCTCCTATGACCCCACAGCACATGCAGAAATTGTTGCTATTAGAAATGCATGTAATGTAATGAACAGCAAACGATTAGAAGGATGTCATTTATATGTCACTTTAGAGCCATGCGCAATGTGTGCTGCAGCTATATCTTATGCACGAATCGAACGTTTGTATTTTGGAGGTTATGATAGCAAGTTTGGTGCAGTAGATAGTAATATTAAAATATATCAATCTAATCTAAGTTTGTATGTACCTCAAGTTTATAGTGGAATTTTAGAAAAAGAAAGCATATCCCTATTACAAAAATATTTTACTAACCAAAGAAAGTGAGCTTGCTATAACAAATTTAGTCTAATTCCTAATACAAAATGAAAAGTGAGCACTAAAGACAATATTTATTCTTCAAAATAAATGCATTACATATATCCCTAGAGTACTACAACTAAGACACTTTAAGTGGACCTCATTATAAGAATTGTAGATAAAAAATTTTACCTACAATCTTAATCTTAGAATTATAACTTTTCATCTCTATAACTAGAGTTCATCTTCCTCTAGATCGGCACTATCTCCTTCCAAATCTCTATCTGGAAGATAACCAAAATCATCTAAATGTTCCTCTAATGTCTCCTTTGCTTGGTCCCAAGAGTCATAAACGAAATCTTGTACCTCTGCTACTCCTGTAGCAAAATGATCGGCTACATCTTCCAAATCTAAATCATCTAAATGTTCCTCTAATGTCTCCTTTGCTTGGTCCCAAGAGTCATAAACGAAATCTTGTACCTCTGCTACTCCCGTAGCAAAATGATCAGCTACATCTTCCAAACCTAAATCATCTAAATGTTCTTCTAACGTCTCTTTTGCTTGATCCCAAGAGTCATGAGCAAAATCTTGTACCTCTGCTACTCCCGTAGCAAAATGATCAGCTACATCTTCCAAACCTAAATCATCTAAATGTTCTTCTAACGTCTCTTTTGCTTGATCCCAAGAGTCATGAGCAAAATCTTGTACATTCTCTAAAAAAGAGTTATCATCTTTAGCCTCATCTTCTACATTATCATTCTGAAATTCTCCTGCAGGAAAATAATCATCATTCTCTTCCATTTCTTCATAATTTTCTGTATTTTCTTGATTATTGGTATTAAAATCAAAAAAATTTTTAAACCATTTTTTTAATCCATAGATAGTATTATAAAAAATAGCTACAAAAAGATGTCCTATAAGTGGCATTTGCTTTACCTTATCTTAATTAATGCTAAACATATTGTAACATTTTTTTATTAATAAAAAGTTAAGATTACATGAAAGACCTAGCAATCTACATACATTGGCCTTTTTGCAAAAAAAAATGTCCTTACTGTGACTTTAATAGCCACGTAAGAGAAACAATTGATACTAATCGCTGGTTAAAAAACTACCTCGTAGAGATAGAGTACTTTAAAAATTTAATTGCTTCTCGTAGAATCAAGTCAATATTCTTTGGCGGTGGAACACCCTCTTTAATGCCTGCTTATATAATAGAAACTATATTAAATAAAATAAATGCTATTAGCAACATAAACGACATAGAAGTAACTTTAGAAGCAAATCCTACTTCATCTGAAGCACAAAAATTTAAAGAATTTAAATTTGTAGGCATTAATAGAGTTTCGATCGGAGTGCAATCTTTCAATAGTAAAGACCTTAAATTCTTAGGACGCGAACACAATGTTACAGAAGCCATCAAAACAATAGAAATAGCTGATAAATTTTTTGATAATTATTCAATAGATTTAATTTATTCCAGACCTAGACAAACATTAAAAGAGTGGGATGCTGAGCTGAAAGAAATATTAAAATATGTCAAAAATCACATCTCATTATACCAGCTTACTATTGAAAAAGGCACTGAATTTTATAGTCAATATCGAAAAGGAAAATTCAAAATGCCTAATCAAGATTTATCCATTGCAATTTATAAGAAAACGCAAGAAATGTTATTAGAGCATGGCTTAGTTAGATATGAAATATCAAACTATGCTAAAGCTGGAAAAGAATGTAAGCATAATTTGCATTACTGGCATTATAATGAATATTTAGGTATAGGACCAGGAGCACACAGCCGCCTTAGCTTAGATCAAAATAAGCTTAGTGCCTTAATGATGATTCACAATCCCGAAAAATGGCTCAACAATGTTGCAAAAGAACGCCATGGAATACAGCATAAAAAAGACTTATTCATTGAAGAAATAGTGACAGAATATTTACTTATGGGACTAAGACTAGAAACAGGAATAAACCTAAAAGACTTCAAACAGAAATTTATGAAACCATTAGTAGAATTTATTAATAAAGAAAAGCTTGATTTCTATATAAAAAAGCATCTAATAATATATGATCAGCAAAATTTGAAATTTACCGATAGAGGAAAAATGCTACTCAATTATCTTATATCTGAACTGTTATTAGTATGAATATTATTGTCGATCTTACAGAAAAAGTAAAATCTAAAATATTAGAAAACGGTCCCATGCCTATAGCTAGCTTTATGGAATTTACCTTACAGCATTGTGCAGATGGCTATTATACCTCAAAAGACTTTCCAGTCGGAAAAAAAGGAGATTTTATTACTGCACCAGAAATTAGTCAATTATTCGGTGAAATTATAGGAGTTTGGTGTGCTAATTTTTGGCAAGCTTCTGGATCTCCAAAAAATTTTAACCTTATAGAACTAGGTCCAGGCAACGGCACTTTAATGAAAGACCTACTCAGAGCTACCAAGAATGTAAAAAATTTCCATGACTCAATGAACATTCACTTGATAGAAATCAATTCTTCTTTAATAGAAAAACAAAAAGAAAATATAAGTCATCCGAGAATAGAATGGCACAAATCTTATGACGAAGTAGATGAGAAATTTTCTATAATAATTGCCAATGAATTTTTTGACGCCTTACCAATAAATCAATATGTGAAAAAGGAAAATAAATGGCATATCAATATGGTTGATTTGCACAAAGATCAGCACCATCTATGTATAAATTCTTACAATGCGAGAGAAAATATTAGATCATTTTTATTTAAAGAATTTAACCATGTTCCAGAAGATGGAATTGTTGAGATTAATGATACAGCAAATATTTTAGTAAAAAAAATATCAGAGAATTTAAATAAAAATAAAGGTGGAATACTAATTATAGATTACGGTTATACTGATAATCAACACAGAAATTTTATCTCTACTTTACAGTCAATTAAGGATCACAAATTTCATCCTATTTTTGAAAATATCGGAAGCACAGATATTAGCGCACATGTTAATTTTGCATCATTAGCGAATACAGCTAAAATATATGGTGCACAAGTGCATGGTCCGATTACTCAACGTCAATTTCTACTCAATATGCAGATTGAAGCTCGCAGAGATATATTGTTAAAAAACAGTAAAAACTCTCAACAACATCATGATCTTATTTCTGGGTATAACAGACTTCTTGATACCACGCAAATGGGCTCTTTGTTTAAAGCAATGGCTATAACTGGTAGCGAGTATAAATATATCGGGTTCTGATTTTGATATACTTGCTATTGTCTTTATCTAAAAATAAAAAGCTCAATGTTATTTGAGACTCACAGCAAAAACAAATAAAAGAGTCATATTAGCAAGGTACAACTTTATCGCACCTATAAAGGGTTTAGTAAATTAGAAGCACCAAAGTAATAATACTCACTATTAAACAACGAAACTAGTGATGACATACAATGCCTAGAATTCAAAATAAATTCACTACAAGACAAAAAGTTATGAATTTCTCTGGGCTCTAAGCTTATAAAACTTAGCAATTAATGATCTCGTAACAATTATTGACAAAATTTAGGATTATATTTATATATAAATACAAACAATAATTTTGGTAAATAAAATGTCTGATGAATTCAAAGAACTACTCGAAAAACACTTACACAAACACTTAGCTAATGGTAGAAGCTCTATTAATTTTATTGACAAAGCATTAGAGGCAGGAATAGAAATACCCAATAAAAAATTTGAAGAGTTTTTTCATAAGGTTGATGACCAATGTTCTCCTGCAGAGTTATTAAAATTGTTAGGAGAAAACCCAAGTTTTTTAAAAAAATTATATTTAATTCACAAACATGATTTAGCATATACTGCTTTGGGATTTGCGATAGCTATGTTAGTTAATCTCGAATTTTCAGGTTTTATTGGTTGTTACTTGAAAGAAGATAGTGTTAAGACTACAAATGACTTTTGTTGGTTTTATAAAAATTATTCCCCCAGTCATATCATAGGAAATACTATTGACTCAATTGTACAATATTTTACAGAAGAAGCTTTATAAAAGAAAATTTAGCATGCTTGCACTACATATACAAAAAAGGGTATACAATAAAAATTGTATACCCTAAAACTATCTTCGATAAAATAAGATAATCTTAATAATGTCCATGATCAGAAGATTCACAATTACCATGAGGATTGTCAACTACTTCACCATTACATGTACATTTATATTCACAGCCATCATAGTTACATACTTTTTTATTGTCGTAACCTGTACCACAACATGCCATGATTGAAAAAGCATCACAAAAATCTTCTTCTTCTTCACTCAACTCTTGTCTAACTTTCCATGCAAATCCTTCTATTTTTTCTTTACTAGATTTTTGCTTTGGTGTATGATAATGTCCCATAACACTCTCCTTAATTAAAATTAATAATAATTTAATTGTAAGGGTGTTTAGTTAAGAAAAAGTTAACATAGAGAATTATGTTATAAAACGCTCACAGCAACACCAAGATTACCAAAAAAACTAGAGCGAATTATTTTTAATCCTAGGTTCTGCTTGTATAAGAAACTTTGAAGCATCCACCTAAATTAACTATATCTCTAATGCTCTTCTGGAATATGCAATACTTCTTCACTCAATTATTTAGATAATGAAGAAGTGTTTACCGCATGCTTTTTAAACAGAGGAATCTGTAGTAACATAAATATTAAGCTTAGAGTAATCAAGCCAAATGCTTTAAATGAAACCCATATAGAATCAGAAAAATTTCTCCAAACTATCTCATTTAGACAAGCTAATAAAACAAAAAACAAGATAAATCTTTTAGAAAGAACTAACCAAATCTCATCTGGTAGTACTACAGTTTTGTTAAATAAAAATTTTAAATAAACTTTTTTCTTTATTACTCCAAATAACAAAATAGCAGCAAAACATAAATTAATAATTGTTGGCTTGAGTTTAATAAAGATAGGGTTATTGCTAAACACAGTAATAGAGCCAAAAATCGTTATCATCGCTACAGAAATAAGATTTACCACTGAAAATTCTTTATTTACTATATAATTGATTAGCGTGCTGACCAATGTCAAAATTACTATCGTAGCTGTAGCAATAATAATATCAAATAATCTAAACACTGCAAAAAAAGATATTAGAGGAATAAATTCACATAAGAATTTTACCTTTTTCTTCGCATCCATTTACTAAATACCTAATAAAAATATTCTATGTTCATTAGCTCTATTTATAACTTGTTTTATATCAATAATCAAGCTAGAGCTTGCCTCTAACGCGATTCCACGAAAACCAGCTTCAGCTACTTTATCAATCGTAGTCGTACCTATAGTTGGTAGATCTATCTTTCTCTCCTGCATAACTTTGCTCATTTTAACTAATACTCCTAATCGCTTCTCCTCGAATTTTAAAGCTTTGCACCGCTGAATTAATTGATCAGTTCCTTCTGCAGCTTCAATACCAAGAACACATTTATTTTCTACTATTACAGATTGACCTATATCCATACACCCCAGCTTTTGTAATACCTGCTTACCTATTTCAATATCTCGAATATCAGACTGTAAAGGTTTAAACTTCCCTAATACTCCAACCGGAGTGACTAGACCAGCAGCAACAACCTCAGGAGCTATCACTTTAAACCCCTGTGCTTCAACAAACTGCGTTATAATTCTATGCAGATAGTCAGTACCCCCCCTTAGTTTGCTAATGCCTAATTTTGCTAAAAATATCATTATCGTACTATTTAGCTTAATAGATAATAAAGGTGGCCTTTTTATACTTCCAGCAAACACCAAATTTTGGATGTTTTGCTCTTTTAATAACTTTATTATAGAAGCAGGATTATTGATGTTAACCCAATAATGATGAGTATTAGATAAGGTCATGCGATCAGCATTATCTTCTATAGCCAAAACAAGAAAATCTTTTCTAGATTCTTGTAGTTGATTTATTATTAGACTTGGTAGCGCTCCCCCTCCAGCAATAACTGCTATTTTCCCATCATACTTTAATTCTGCCATAACAATAATTAGGTTTTCTAATACCTCTGATGCTGTCGCTTTTTATAAATTTTATTAATTTATCAATTACTTCATTAGAAGCAAATTTACTCTCTACTAAATCTACAGCCTCAGATAAACTATAATCACTATTAAATAGTAGCTCGTACGATGACTTAAGAGCAACTCTATCTGATTTTTGTAAATTTCTTCTCTTCATACCTACAACATTTATACCTTCCATATTTGGCTCTGGTGCTATCAGCATTGAAAACGGAGGCACATCATATTTAACACCAGACATACCACCAATCATTGAACACTCGCCTATACGTACAAATTGGTGAATTGCTACTAAACCACCTAAAACTACAAAATTTTCAAGCACTACATGACCACCTAAAGTCGCATTGTTTGCCATAGTTACATTATCACCAATAACACAATCATGAGCTATATGAGCTCCAACCATAATAAAGCAATTATTCCCTATTATAGTTTTTATATTACCAGAATCTGTACCACGATGAATTGTCACATGCTCTCTTATAATATTATTTTGACCTATAGATACTGCTGATTCCTTACCTTCATCATTCCTATTTTGAGGCACGCAACCAATAGAAACAAAAGAATAAATAGATGTGTTTTTTCCTATAAATACTTTACCTGATAAGTACACATGAGATTTCAATTCTACATTGTCATCTAATATTGTATCTTTGCTAACTACACAAAAAGGACCGATAGTAACACCTTTACCTATCTTGGCTCCTTCTTCAATTAGTGATGTGGGATGTATATTAGTCATTATTCTCTTCTAATAATGCTGAAAAAGTTGCTTCAGCAACAATATTATTATTCACCTTCGCAATACCGTTAATTTTCCAAAAATTTAACTTTGATTTTAATATCCTAGTTTCAAGTATCAACTGATCTCCCGGAAGAACTATTTTTCTGAATTTTGCACCTTCAATAGAAGAAAAATATACCATGCGTCTGTCATTGGCATCTAAATTTCGCGCCTTACAAACCAAAATACCAGCTGTTTGAGCTAAAGATTCAAGTATTAATACTCCAGGCATAATTGGTTTCTTAGGAAAATGACCTAAAAAGAAAAACTCATTTACTGTAACATTTTTAACTCCCACCGCAGAGTTACTGTTTTTCTTATATACCACTTTATCTACTAGCAGAAAAGGAAATCGATGCGGCAAGAATTTCATGATATCATGGATATCTATAAGTAGCTCCTCTTCTTGCTCTGAATTTTCTATAACATTATCTATCATTACTAACTCCTATTACTAAGTTTTTGTAATATTGCTGTTTGTTTCCAAAATTTCTTGATTGGTTGAGCAGGAGATCCAGCAACAATCTCTTTGGCACTAACGTCTTTCATTACTCCAGATTTAGCTGCTATTTGCACAAAATCTCCTATATGTAGATTATCTGCTATTCCTACCTGACCACCAAGTACAGCATAGTCTCCAACTATAGTACTCCCAGAGATACCAACCTGTGCTACTACAATACATCCCTTACCTAGAATCACATTATGACCTATTTGTACTAAATTATCAAGTTTACACATGTCACCTATTACAGTATCTCCTAAAGAACCACGATCTATAGTAGAATTTGCGCCTATTTCTACTTGATCACCAATGATGACTCTGCCTATTTGGAGAACTTTATTATGAATCCCCTTTTCTGTAACATAACCAAAACCATCCTGCCCTATTCTAACACCAGAATGTATAGTTACTTCTTCGCCTATGATAGCATTAATAATTGACACTGAATTATATATTATACTATTATCACCAATAATTACCTTATCCCCGATATATGTGTTAGGGTGTATCTGGACATTGTCTCCGATAACTACATTCTTACCAATATAACTACCGTATCCTATTTTTACATCTTTGCCTAATTTACTAGAAGGATCTAGATAGTAAGAACCTGTATGAAATTTGTTATTTTTTTCATCAGAGCTATAAAATAACCTAAGAATTTGTGCATAAGCTAATTTTGGACTATCTGCTACTAAGACAAAAATATTTTGAGGAGCACGCAAAGCTAGTTTTTCATTAGCAATACAAGCTTTGGCTTTTGTATTAAAAAACTCATCAACATATTTGCTATGAGCAATAAAACTTATATCTCTATCACTAGCTTTTTTTAAAGTAGTAATATTCTCAATAAAAATCTCATTTTCTATATTTTTAAGCTGACTATCAGTCAACTTTTGAGAATTTTGATACACTGAAGCATTGATATGATTAGCTATTTGCTTCAAAGAAAATGGACCTAGATTATCAAAAAATCTTCTCTCTTGGTACTTATTGCCCGGCATTAGGTCACCTTAGTTTAGTATTTATCTTTGTCAATTCTTGGTTCAAGCTGTGTAGTATTTTATCAGTTATATCAATATTTTTATCAATGTAAATAGTATAAGATTTAGGTATAACTAATTTTAGGTTATTTCTTTCTGAATATTTTCTTATAATTTTAATAATTACGATTCGTAATTGTTCAATGGCATCTGCAAAAATTTCATCTAAATATATTTTTCTTTTTTGAATGAGTTTTTGTACCTTTATTTCATTATTACTCAATTGTTTTTTAAGATTAGTTAGAACTTCATGATTTAAAGTTTCCTGATTTGCACTTATCTGTTTATCAAGCTCAACAATCTGCAACTCATAAAATTCTATCTCTTTTTGGTATTTATTATTCTCTCTATCCCATAAGATTTTAAAATTTTTATATGCATCCGATTGTGTAATAACTTTATCAAAGTCTATAACGACATATTGTAGTTTATCACCTTCAGCAAAAACCATACCAGCAAGAAAAAGGTGACAATATACTAATAAAATTTTTGTAACAAATTTAATATAAACTCTCATTAACATTACTAATGCTACTACCTAGAGCGCAGTAGACATTGAGAATAACACAAATTTAGTACGATCAAAAGTTTCCTTTTTGACCGCTTCCGCTATATCTAATCGTAGAGGACCGACATTGGTAATCCAGGTTAAACCAGCTCCTACAGAAACCCTAGGTGATTTACTATTATAAAAATCATTTTTAGTGTATTTTGTATCTTTAGGCAAATCAATATTGAAAGTATTACCTATATCAGTAAATACAGAGCCAGAAATATCTAAATCCTTGGGCACCATAGGTATAGGGAAAGATACTTCTGCAGTTCCTTTATAGTAAGTAGTACCGCCTAAAGATCCTCTAGAAGGAAATTTTTTATCACGAGGCCCTAAACCAGCATATTCAAATCCCCGCAATGATTGATCTCCTAAATGAAAATTTTCATTAATTCTAACAGCACGACCTAAATTTTGTATATGACCTGTTTCAGCTCCTAATTTAAAAATAACATCTTCAGTAATCGGGTAGTAATAATTGCCTTCTAATATATTACGAAAATATTTAGAATCTCCTCCTAAACCAGCTATAGACTGATTTAGAACGCCTATATAACCAGTAGTAGGTTTGATTCTACTATCTGTCCTATCATAAGTTAGTTTATGCCCTATAGCTGAAATTACATTTCTACCTTCTTGCTCTTGCATAATAATAGGAGAATCAGCGCCTACATTTTTTATTGTGGTACTAGCTACAGTGTATATAACTTGATGAGTAAGACGATCAGTAATTTCATATGCTATAAAAACAGAACTAGAATAATGTCTTGAATTATAAGGTAAAGAATTAGCATCCTGACCAAATTTAGTATTCCTGTTATCTTCTGTGCTAACAGACGCAGAGAAACCAGCATCTATATCACTGCCCATAAAAGCAGGTTCTACAAATCCTAAATTTGCAGCAAAAGTTGAATATGTTTTTTTGTAACCTAATGACAAATTCTGTCCTTTACCAAGAAGGTTCTTTTCAGTAAAATTGATCATTCCTAAAATACCTTCTGTATTGGAGTATCCAGCAGATAACTGTAATGTTGCTGTAGATTTTTCTGCAACAGATATATTTAAATCTACTACATCAGGTTGCGCAGTTTTCTCAGCTGTAATATTAACTTTATCAAAAAAATCTAAATTTCTAATCCTTTGTTCTGACCTTTTGATAAGGAATGAATTATACGGGTCACCCTCTGCTACTCGCATTTCTCTTCTAATTACATAATCATACGTTTTACTATTGCCAGATATTTTTATTTTACCTATGTAAATTTTAGGAGATTTAGAAATTGCAAAAACAATATTTACCACTTTATTTTCATTATCTATATCGTAGTCTGAAGTCACTTTAACAAAAGGAAAACCTTTATTTGACAAATATTTTATAATTTCATTAACATTATTTTCTACTGTCTTAGCCTTGAATAACTCCCCTTTTTTCACAGTAATTAATTTTTCAATGCTTTTGATATCAATAGTCGAAATATTGTTATTTATCTCAACTTTACCAAAATTAAATCTCTGTCCCTCTTCAATAGAAAAAGTAATATAAAAACCATTTTCAGAAGGCACAATATCAGCAGTAGCTGATATAACTTTGAAGTTAGCATAACCATGGTTATGGTAAAATCTTGTCAAAAGAATCTTATCATAATCTACAATGTCTGGGTCATAGTGATTCGTTCTAAAAATGTTATAAATCTTATCTTCTTTAGAATTAATGACATTTTTTAATGTGTTATTAGAAAAACGTTTATTACCGACAAAGTAAATCTTTTTAATTTTTGCTTTTTTCCCTTCTTTTATTTCAAATAATACATCTACTCTATTTTGTGGTAATTTTGCTATTTTAGGTTTAACAGAAGCTGCAAATCTTCCTGTTTTATTATAAATTTCAGTTATCCTGTTAACATCACGCTGTAATTTAGCTTTAGAAAAAAAAGACCTTGATCTTAGAGATAATTCAGACTTTAGTATGTCAGCCTTTATCGCATCACCTCCTGTGATCTCAATATGGTTCACCAGTGGATTTTCTTCAACTTTAACATAAAGAATATTATTTCTAAAATTAATTTTTATTTCCGAAAAAAACTCAGTAGCATATAGATTTTTAACTGATTCACTTGCTTTTTCTCTAGTATAAACGTTACCTACCTTCATACCTAAATATGATATTATAGTAGTACTTTCAGTTCTTTTATTTCCAGAAATTTCTATTTTTCTTATAAGATTATCGTTCGCAGTATCCATCATTTCCTCTGCTGAAGAAAATTTTATAAAAAAAAGAATTGTTAAGCAAAGAAATATAACCCTATTCATAACCTCTTATCCGTTATTAAAAATGAATAATATCATTTACCACCGCAAATGCCATAAGTGCTATTAAAAAAGCAAACCCTATTTTAATTGCATATTTTCTTGCATATGTACATATTTTTTCTCCAAAAATCGCTTCCACAGCATAAAAAAACAAATGGCCTCCATCTAACGGTGGTATAGGAAAAAGATTAATCAATCCTAAGTTAACAGATAGCAGAGCTATAAAATATAAAGTCGTGATCAAGCCTTGTTTTACTGATTGAGCAGTGTATTTAGTAATCTTTATTATGCTACCAACATCTCTAGTATCTCTAGTCCCAGAAATTATTTGTCCTAAAGCTTTTAAAGTAAGATCAGAAATTTTGATTGTCTCAACAACCGCAGTGCCTAAAGCAGTGAAAACATTGTGTTTCTTATACTCCAAAGGAGAAGGCGAAATCCCAATCTTACCAATAACTACTTTATTATTAAACCTATCAGTGGTCTCAATAATTTTTGGAGTAATTTTTTTGATAAAAACTTGACCATTCCTCTTAATCTTAAACTCTAATTCAATACCAGGATGTGTTAAAACATACCTTTGTATATCGCTAAAATTTTTCATTTGGTCATCATCTATCGTAAGAATTTGATCACCAGGTAACAAACCAGATTTCCAAGCTACACTATCTTTCTCTATAGCTGCAATTTTAGTACCAGAAACTGCTTGCCCAAAAATATAAAAAAAGCTAGCAAAAATAATAATGGCAAGCAAAAAATTAGCAAGAGGACCTGCAACCACTACAGCTGATTTAATCCACAGGCTTTGAGTTGCAAAAGCATATTTTTTTTCTTCCGCAGACATTTTATCGATATTTTTTGATTTCGTACTAGTTGGATCTACATCACCAAAAAGCTTAATGTACCCCCCTAAAAGAATCCAACAAATTTTCCATTCAGTACCAGACCTATCTCGAATAGAGGCAATTTTAGGGCCAAATCCTATAGAAAAATCTGTTACCTTTACACCCGAAAGTTTTGCAACAGAATAATGTCCTAACTCATGAATAAAAACAATTACAGTTAAAACAGCTATTACTGCAAATATTATATATAAACTTTCAATTACCCACATAATCAATTTTGTATTGGTGATAATTTAAACTAATATATATATAACAAGGTTACAAGAAATTTTCTTACAAAGAACTCTACGATATGATTTAAAGATGATTTTTATCGATCTTTGCCACTACCCCTAATAAATCCAGGTATATTAGGCATACCTACCGGAGAAGGTATTCTACCTGGACCCTCGAGTCCTTTAGCTTTAATCAAGTTAAATATTGCAAGTTTTGCAAGGCCTTTACCCATCAGCCCTCCATACCAACTAAACATAGCTTCAGCATTAGGAAATATTATCATTAAAACTCCCTTGCTAGTAGAACCCTCTACAATCTCGCTTTGCAAATTGAAACTCATACTAGGTAATGCTGTCCACAAAGATGATTTTGAGTAATCTTCTCCCGACATAATAACTACTGTATTTATTTCAATTATATGACTATTATTATTAAAAAACTTTTAATAATATACGTATAAAAATGGAAACCAGCACCCTTAAGGAACATTTTATAGAGTTACGTAAACGCTTTTTTTATATATTTATCATATTTATGATTAGCTTTGCTGTTAGCTATATCTACTCAAAAGAAATCTATCAATTTCTACTCACCCCCCTTGCTAAGCATTATTACCAAGAAGGGAAACAAGGTAGTATTATCTACACTAGTTTAGCAGAAGCATTTTTTAGCTATGTCAAGCTTTCATTCTATTCTGCACTCTTTTGCACATTTCCCTTTTTTCTGATTCAAACATACATTTTTGTATCACCCGCTTTATACAAAAGTGAAAAATTAATCTTATTGCCTTATCTTTTTGTAACCCCAGTATTATTTATCTGTGGTATATGTATTGCATATTATTTTATCTTTCCTGCAGCCTGGCAATTTTTTCTTAGCTTTGAGACTGGAATTCCTAGCAATAATTTACCAGTAAAATTAGAAGCACGTATCAGCGAATATCTTAGCCTATCGATGCAAATAATGCTTGCTTTTGGCATTGCTTTTCAATTACCTGTAATTATAACTCTACTTCATCAACTCAATGTAATCACCATAAAATCTCTAAGAGCAAAGAGAAGAATGGTTATTATAATAATATTTATCATAGCAGCAATTATTACCCCTCCTGATGTTTTTAGCCAAATAATTCTTGCAACAATCATGATTTTTTTATATGAAATTTCAATTCTTGGATGTATATTTCTAAAAAAACAGAATGTTAAGTAAAATGCACGATCTAAATTGGATAAAGAATCACCCACAAGAATTCGTTGATAATATCGAAAAAAGAGGAGAAAAAATTAATATAGAGCATATTTTAGACCTTGACCAAAAACGAAGAAACCTAATTGCGCAACTCCAAGAACTTCAGAAGAAAAGAAACGAGAGATCAAAGTCTATTGGGCAAATCAAAGACAAAAAATCAAAGGAATTTGAACATGCTAAAAAAAATATGCATACAATCAACCAGGATATAGAAAAAATTAAAGTACTAGAACAAAAAATAGAATTGGAATTAACAAACACTTTAAGCTCTATTCCCAATTTAGTTGCCGAAGATATCCCAGTAGGCAACGACGAAAATAATAACATTGTCATTGATAAATGGGGAGAGCCAAAAAAATTTACATTTCCTCCAAAACATCATTTTGAACTAGGAGAGCAACTAAACCTGATGGATTTTTCGCAAACTGTAAAAATATCAGGAAGTAGATTCGTTTCTTTAAAAAAAAATCTTGCAAAACTTGAAAGAGTTCTCGCAAGCTTCATGCTTGATATACATACAAAAGAGTATGGTTTTGAAGAAGTTTCCCCCCCAGTAATGGTGAGAGCAAATGCTATGTATGGCACTGGCAATCTACCAAAATTTGGAGACGATGCCTTTGAAACTAAAAACGGTTATTGGCTTATCCCTACCTCAGAAGTTTTTCTCACTAATCTAGTAGCAGATCAAATATTAGACGAATCTGCACTACCACTGAGATACACAGCATTTACTCCATGTTTTAGATCAGAAGCTGGTAGCGCCGGCAAAGACACAAGAGGTATGATTAGATTGCATCAATTTAGCAAAGTAGAGCTTGTTACACTCTCTACTGAAGAGCTTTATTTAACCGAATACGAGAATTTAACAAACGCAGCTGAAGAAATTTTAAAAAGACTTAATTTGCCTTACCAAAAGATATTGAAATGCACTGGAGATACAACCTTTTCTGCAGCAAAAACTATAGACTTAGAGGTGTGGCTTCCAGGACAAAATTGCTACAGAGAAATATCAAGTTGTTCAATATTTAATCAATTTCAAGGCAGAAGAATGAAGGCTAGATATAGAAAAAAAGGAACAAAAGAAACAACCTTTATCTATACTATGAACGGTTCAGCATTAGCAGTCGGAAGAACTATAGTTGCAATAATCGAAAATTATCAAAATGAAGATGGGACAATAAGCATTCCACCAATACTACAGCCATATATGGAGGGACAAACTGTATTGTAACTTGTTCATTTTATATTTAGAAAATCTAATATACTTACAACAACACTTACTTATATTGTTGCTTCAACGTGTAAACTGTAGTAAAACAGGTACAAAAATAAAAGCGTCCGTAGCTCAACTGGATAGAGTACTTGACTACGGATCAAGAGGTTAGGGGTTCGAATCCTCTCGGACGCGCCATTAATTTTGTATATTAAACTAAGATTATTTGTTTTTTTATCAAAAACAGTTGCCCTATCACAACTCATTCTAGTAAAATACCATCGTTATGGTGGTGTTGTTACATAACAATTGTGTCAATTTATTCTACAGGCGTTTTACTCCTAGGTGCACATTATGCAATTAACTTTAAAGAAACAGTTGGCTAAGGCTATAAAACTTCTGAACATAGTAGTCATTTTATTCTTATGCTCATGCGCTAAAAGACCTAATCCTAATTATAGCATAGACACAAATTCACGCTGGCATACAGTGTCAACTAATAAGGTAATAAAAGCCGACTATAGAGACAACAATTATCGTTCCGAGTGGTGGAAAAATTTTCATGACTGCACCCTAAACAATCTAATAATTATTGCTATTAGGAATAATCCCAATTTTCAAATCGCACAACTCAGGATTAAAGAAGCCAGAGCTAATGCTATCAAAGCAAATGCGAATCTTGCTCCTGAAATCAATATGACTAAAAGCTCAAGTGTTGCGAAAAAAAACTTTACTACAACAGGAACTACTTTTTCTCCTAAAAAAGCTATTACTCTATCTACTGCAGCTCTAGAAGCAAGCTGGGAACCAGATTTTTTTGGAGTTAATCGTAATCTAAGAGATGCAGAGCAGCATAAATTATTTGCTACAATCGCCGGACGTAATCATTTTTTGATTACGCTAATAGCAGATGTAGCTGCAAATTATATAGAATATCGTAAATATCAACAATTACTCAAAATTAATGAGGAAAATGTAAAATCTCAACTAGATATACTGAATATGATCAAATCCAGACAAAAATCTGGCATAGAAAGTGATTTTGAAGTAAGGCGAGCTCGAGCGATTTATTTAACCACAAAAGCAATGAGCCATGAATTTAATTACAAAAGATTACAAGCTCAATATAGAATTGAAACTTTATGTGGAGTCTTAATTGGTGATTTCACACGTCTTTTGAAAGAAAAAAAAGCAGTACCTACGATTAACACCCAGATAATCGCTAACTCCCCCCTATATATTATAAGAAATCGTCCTGATATAATTCAAGCTGAGGAAGAATTTATAGCAGCAACATCTTTAACTAAGTCAGCAATTGCATCTCAATATCCTCAAATTACATTAGCTACTTCTGTAGGATATAAAATCTCTAACTTACTACCAGATCAGCTAATATGGTCTGTAGGAGCTTCCTCTATTACTCCTCTAATAAATTTTAATCGTATCAAAGCAAATATTGATATTAGAACTACTCAAGAAGAACAGTCTTTTCTTCATTACAAACAAACTATAAGAGAAGCTCTAGAAGAAATTGAATCAGCTTTTGTAAAATATATTAGCTATCACAATAATTATTTAGAGTTAAAAAATTTAGTTGAAAACAATAACAAATCTCTCCAACTGTCAAAAGATTTGTATAACAGTTCTACTGTAGCTTACACAAGAGTACTTGAAACTGAAAAAGATGTTTATGAATCAGAAATGGAAAAAATAGAATCCTTAGCAGAATATTCAAAATCAGCGATTGCGCTATATAAAGTTCTTGGTTATTGTACTTAAAAATAAAATATATATTCTAAATTAGATTCTCTCAATACTCGCTATTGTACAATGTACTTGTGTTTGCTATGATCTAAACTTGTTGTTCAACTTCAATTATATACGGTAAATTATGAGTCAAAAAGATGCTTTAGAAACTGCATTATCTCAAATTAAAAAAATGTTTGGAGAAGGCTCCGTCATGAAGCTGGGAAAAAACGAAACAGTTAAAGTTGGTAAGGTATCAACAGGCTCTATCAGTTTGAATATTGCATTAGGAATAGGAGGCTATCCGAAAGGCAGGGTAATTGAAATTTTTGGACAAGAAAGCTCTGGTAAAACCACTTTAGCTTTGCATGCAGTTGCAGAATGTCAAAAAGCAGGAGGTTCATGTGCTTTTATTGATGCCGAACACGCACTAGATCCTGTTTATGCAAAAAAATTAGGAATAAATATCGATGATCTAATAATTTCACAACCTGATACTGGTGAGCAAGCACTAGAAATAGCAGATCACTTAGTAAGATCTGGTGGAATTGATTTATTAGTTGTAGATAGTGTTGCAGCTTTAGTCCCAAAAGCTGAAATAGAAGGGGAAATGGGAGACTCGCACATGGGACTGCAAGCACGACTCATGAGCCAAGCTCTAAGAAAACTAACTGGCTCAATAGCAAAAACTAATTGCATAGTAATTTTTATCAACCAAACACGCATGAAAATAGGAATCATGTTTGGTAACCCTGAAACAACCACAGGTGGGAATGCTTTAAAATTTTACGCTTCAGTTAGAATTGAAGTAAAAAGAATAGGATCCATCAAAGATAAAGAAGAAGTAATAGGCAATGAAACTAGAATCAAGATAGTAAAAAATAAAGTTGCTCCCCCTTTTAAAACAGTAGAATTTGATATTATGTACGGGGAAGGAATATCTAAATATGGTGAAATTATTGACTTAGGAGTAAAGCACGGAATCATTGATAAATCTGGTTCATGGTTTTCCTATAATAGTTCGAAAATTGCTCAAGGAAAAGAAAATGCCAAAGAATACCTAAAAAACAATCCAAAGATAGCAACAAAAATAGAAAAGGAAATAGCAATAAAATGTGGCATTGAACTTGATAGCTCACAAAAAAATACCCCTCTCTCTGAAGGGTCTAAAGAGGTGACTAGTGTTTAATTTGCAAAATAAGAAAATTGTTATCACTGGTGCAACAGGAGGCATAGGTCAGGCTATCGCTAAAACATTGCACAACCAAGGGGCGACATTAGTTCTTACTGGCACCAATGAGCAAAAGCTTCAAGATTTACAATCTTCCTTTAAGGATAGAGTTTTTATTCAAAAATGTAACTTATCTAATCGCAGTGAAGTAGAAAATTTATTAAATATATCGCTAGAAAAATTAGAAAAAATAGATGGCTTAATTTGTAATGCTGGTATTACTAAAGATGGCTTAGCTATACGCATGAATGATAATGACTTTGAAGAAGTAATGAAAGTAAACTTAGAATCTACTTTTATACTTAATCGTAATTTTATACGCCATATGATGCGAAATAAAAAAGGAAGAATAATTAATATATCATCAGTAGTTGCATTTAGCGGAAATCCAGGACAGACAAACTATTGTGCGTCAAAAGCAGGTATGATAGGTATGAGTAAGTCATTAGCACGTGAAGTAGCAACTAGAGGCATTACTATAAATTGCATTGCACCAGGATTTATTAAGACTCCAATGACTGATATTTTAAATGATAGCCAAAAACAAAAAATAATGAATAGCATACCTTCTGGAGAACTTGGAACTCCTGAAGACGTTGCTTATGCGACTCTATATCTTGTAAGTGACGAAGCTAAATACATCAATGGACAAACGCTACATGTTAATGGCGGATTGCTTATGGTGTAATTTTTTACTATCTTATTAAGATTAAATGTGATAAATAAGATAAATTAAATAATTTAATTCAAATAGGTATAATGTATGAGCGATATCACAGAACGTGTAAAAAAGATTATTGCTAAAAACTTAGATATTGATGAATCTAGAGTAACTGATGACGCTAGCTTTGTTGATGACTTAGGCGCAGATAGCTTAGATCAAGTAGAGTTAATTATGGCATTTGAAGAAGAATTTGAAGCAGAAATACCTGATGAAGATGCAGAAAAGCTTCAAACAGTATCTGATGCTGTTAACTACATAAAAGAACATGGAAAAGTAAAAGCAAACTAATTAGCATAATAAATAATGAGACGTGTCGTAGTAACAGGTATAGGCCTGGTAACACCTTTAGGAGGTGATGTTAAGAGCTCTTGGAATTCTTTGATTAATTCTAAGTCAGGTATTGCTAACATTACTGAATTCGACACTTCAGATTTAACATGTAAAATTGCTGGTTTAATTCCAGACATAAAAGATACTCCTCAAGGTTTTGACTCATCTAAATATGTTTCTTCTAAAGACTCTCGTAAGATGGATAAGTTTATTATCTATGCCTTGGGGGCTGCTGCACAAGCTATAGAAGATTCAGGATGGGATCCAAAAGAACAACAAGACTTTGAAATGACTGGAGTTATGATTGGCTCCGGTATTGGCGGAATTAAAATCATACAAGATTCCTCAATTACTGTTAAAGAGCGAGGAGCCAGGAAAATTAGTCCATTTTTTATTCCTGCAAGTTTAATAAACCTTGCATCAGGACATATATCAATAAAATATGGTTATCAAGGACCAAACCACGCAGTGGTAACAGCATGTTCTACTGGTGCTCATGCTATTGGTGATGCCGCGCGAATTATTCAATCAGGTGATGCGAATGTAATGATTGCTGGAGGCGCAGAATCTGCAATATGTAAATCAGCTGTTGCAGGTTTTGCTGCAGCAAGAGCTCTTTCTACAAATTTTAACGACAGACCCACAGAAGCATCAAGACCATGGGATAAAGATAGAGACGGCTTTGTCATGGGTGATGGTTCAGGAGTTGTTGTGCTAGAAGAGTATGAGCATGCAAAAAAACGAGGAGCAAAGATATATGCTGAACTTTCTGGATATGGATTAACAGGAGACGGATACCATATTACAGCACCACATCCCGAAGGGAGAGGAGCTTATAGATCAATGCTGATGGCTATGAAAAAATCACAATTAGATTTATGTGATATAGGATATATCAATGCACATGGAACTTCCACACCAGTTGGAGATGATATTGAATTAAATGCTGTGCAGCGCTTATTTAAGGATAACTTAAAGGGTTTAAAAATGTCTTCGACAAAATCTTCTATCGGACATCTATTAGGATCTGCTGGTAGTGTAGAAGCAATTTTTTCCCTATTAACGCTAAAAAATTCAATCATTCCACCAACCTTAAATTTATATAATCCACCTGAAAATTGTAATATTGATTTAGTTCCACATACATCACAGGAGAAAAAACTACAAGCAGTAATGACAAATTCTTTTGGTTTTGGTGGAACAAATGCCAGCCTAATATTTAGTAAAATTTAATTTTTATGCTTCGTATTATCAAGATAATCACTCTAGGAGTGGTTTTTGCTACTGCTATCATTGCATTTACTGCTTTCTCTCCAGGACCTTTAACAAAAGAAAAAGTAGTAATTCTCAAAAAAAACTCTATCAGAAATATTAGTAAACTACTATATGAAGAAAATATTATTTACGATCAAAAAACATTTTGGTTATTAGCTCAAGTAATGAATCATTTTGATGTTATACAAGCCGGAGAATATAAATTTATACCTAAAATATCTATTTTCAGCATTATCAGACAAATGCAAATAGGAAATATAATTACTAGAAAAATAGTAGTACCAGAAGGGTATACTACTAAACAAATTATAGATATAGTGCAGAATGAAGAAAAATTATCAAATGATATCACAACTATCTACGGCGAAGGCGATTTATTACCAGAAACTTATTTTTATATTTATGGTGACAGCAGAGAAGAAATCTTAAAGAGAATGCATAAAAAAATGCAAGACGCATTAGAATTTCTATGGGAAAGCAACAATAACCATACAATTTTAAAAAATAAAAAAGAAGCCTTGATTTTAGCCTCAATAGTTGAGAAAGAAGCAAAAAATGATGAAGATCGTAGATTAGTTGCATCAGTATTTTTAAATCGCCTTAAAAAAAATATGAAGCTTGATGCTGATCCGACAGTTATTTATGCAATAACAAAAGGCAAATACATATTAGAAAAACCTTTGACTCGTAAAGATTTAAAAATTAAATCTCCATTCAACACCTATAAATACAGAGGTCTACCTCCTACTCCAATATCTAATCCAGGTATAGCATCTCTTAAATCTGTATTAAATCCATTAGAAACTAAATATCTTTATTTTGTCGTATCTGACTGCAAAGGAAATCATAATTTTGCTAGCAATATAAAAGAACATAATAAAAACGTTAATAAATACCGTAAACTCAAATGCGCTATGGATACTATAGCTAGCGTTTCTTCTAGACTATAGTGAACTTAGATGAGCTTAAAGCTGAGGGAATAAACACTATAAAAACTAGAGAAAATAACAAGCAACAAATGCCCTACGTTCTATTTAAAATAAATTCACTATACACATCACTTCTTTACACTCTACTTTCTAGCCAGCATTCTCAGTTGTTTTTTTATCATCTCTTTTTTCTATATTATCTACCGAGTCAATTTCTATTAAATCTATGTTACTGGAAGAAATAACAGAAAACCTTTCTATAGACGAAGGTAGAGATTTATTTTTCTGTAGATGAACTCCTAAATTTTCTAAGTTTTTAGCTTTAGGAAGCAATGTAGCATTAAACGAAGCTGCAAATTTATCATAATGATTACTAGCATTGTATAAGCTATTCCCTAATTTTTTAGCATGCCCATAAAGAGTATTTAAAGCTCCTAATAATTTTCTTACTTCTTCTACAATAAGCATATGATTTTCATTTTGCCTTGTGACTGCTAATTGAAACTTAGTATGAGTTAAAATATTAATTAAACCAGATGGGCCAACAGGAAAAATATCCTTTTCCCAAGCATCATGGAGAAAGTTTTTATCTATTTGTGATAATTTTTCTACAGCAGCTTCACTAGGCAAAAACATTATACTTGAAATATGGTTTATTTTTTTGTCTTCTAAAAAATCACGTAAAGAATCTTGATAATCTTTTGTTGATAAACTACGTAAATGATTACGCATTGTTATTTTTAATTTACCGTTAATATCATCTTTTTTCTCTTGTTCCATTACTCCAACTATTTCTGTAAAGTATTTTGATGCCTTACTATCAATAACCATTAAATTATTTGCTGGCAAAAATATAATCGCATCTGGTCTAAGTCTTTTGTTTTCTGCTTTATTACTAAACGAGTATTGCATTATAAAATCTCTACCTGATTCTAATCCGGACGCTTTAAGAATATTTTCCAATGTGATCTCGGCCAGATTTCCTGCCCCTGATGGAGAAAGCAAGGACTGCTGTACATGACTTATCGTTTCTTTTGAAACTTTCATATCACTATCCAATACCGAAACTAATTTGACAATTTTCTCAAATTGATCTTGTAGCTGCTGAGTTGAGCTATTTAATTTTTTCTCAGAATTTTCTGTTTCCTGTTTATGTTTAGAAATGAGTTCTTCTGATAATTTTGAAGCAGTTTCAAATATCGCTGCTTTTGCTTGTACTATTGCTTCTTGACGTGACTCATCCCAATCCTTAACACGCTTTTCAAACTCTTTCATTTCTTGAGTTTTTAGCTCTAAATTTTTCTGTGCTTGATAAAGCTCTTCTTGTATTGTCTTATATGAAAGCTTATATGCTTCATATTCTGCACTAAGTTTACTACTATACTCATTAGAAGAAGATAATTTTGCCTTATAAGAAGCATTATCCGCTATTAACTCTTCAATTTTATTTTGCATACAACCTTTTTCTTTGTGCATGCCATCCAACTGAAGATCAAGATTATCCCTTATTTTTTCTAACGCAATGATATTCTGTTGCAGTGTAGTTATAGTATTTTTTTTAATATTAATAACAATAACTAAAAAAAATATACCTAAAATAGCTAAAATTAATGCAGCATAAACTATAAAAATCATTTTATATAAATCACATTTATTATATTATTTAACACCATATCAATAAATATAGATAAATATGGATTTTTCTACAATAATTTTAGCAGCAGGACAAGGAGTAAGAATGCAATCTAGCATTCCAAAAGTCATGCATCAAGTAGCATCTAAACCTCTGATAGGATATATTATAGCCGTTATAGAAGAGTTAAAAACAAAAGAAAACTTAATCGTTATAGGACCAAACATGGATATCCTCCGCGATTATGTAATGTTAGAAAATGGAACCATCAAATTAACTGTACAAGAAGAAAGATTAGGAACAGGAGATGCAGTAAAAGTAGGACTTAAATCTTTAAATAGCAACTCTGATATCCTAGTGTTATATGGAGACACTCCTTTTATCAAACCCCGTACTATAAAAAAAATGTATGAATTACTTCATAAAAATCAACAAAATGCATTAGTAGTCCTTGGTTTTATAGCCAAAAATCCAGCTAAATATGGTAGGCTAATAGTAGATCAAAAAGATATTTTAAAAGATATAATAGAATTTTTAGACTGCACTGAAGAACAGAAAAAAATTAACCTATGCAACTCAGGAGTAATGCTAATTAGGAAAGAGTATATAAGTGATCTATTAGAACAAGTGCAGCCTAATAATGCTAAAAAAGAGTATTATCTTACAGATTTAGTAAAAATTGCACTAAGTAAAAATTTAACCTGTTGTTATCTAACAATAGATGAATTTGAAGCTGTTGCAATTAATACTAGAGAAGAATTAGCGAGAGCAGAAGAAATAATTCAAAGACAATTAAGAAAAAAATTTATTGAAAATGGTGTAACCTTAATAGATCAAAATTCAGTACATTTTGCCTCAGACACAACAATTGAACCAGATGTTACTATCTATCCTCAAGTATTTTTTGGTCCAGGAGTAGAAGTAAAATCTGGTAGTGAAATAAAATCATTTTCTCATTTAGAAGGTGCTGCTATAGGCAACAACTGTATCATAGGACCTTTCGCTAGAGTAAGACCAGGGACCACTTTAGACAAGCAAGTAAAAATAGGAAATTTTGTCGAAGTTAAAAATGCTGACATCAAGCAAAAAACCAAAATTAACCACTTATCATATATTGGAGATATATCCATTGGCGAGTCAACAAATATAGGTGCAGGAACAGTTATTTGTAATTATGATGGATTTAACAAACACCATACTAATATAGAAAATAATGTTTTTATAGGCTCAAATACAACAATTATTTCTCCAGTTAATATTGATGGAGAATCCATAATTGGAGCTGGTAGCGTTATTACTGAAAACATAAACAAAGGCGACTTAGCAATATCTAGATCTAAGCAGCATAACATAATAGGTAAAGCAAAAGAAATTCGTAAAAAAAAATTAAAACAACAATCTGAAAACAAACCCGCACTATAATGAGTTTAGAAAAAATTATTATCATTGATGGATATAGCTTCGTATTTAGAGCGTATCATGCCATGCCAGCTCTATCACGCCCTAAAGACGGCAAACCTGTAGGAGCTTTATATGGTTTTATCTCAATGCTAATTCGCGTATTACTGGATATGAAACCAACGCATTTAGTAGTAGTTTTGGATTGTGGCAAGAAGACTCATCGCCATGAAATATACCCAGAATACAAAGCTAATCGGCCACCACCTCCAGAAGATTTAGTCCCTCAATTCCCCTTAATCAGAGAAGCTATAACAGCGTTAAATATTAAAACGATTGAACAGCCTGGGTATGAAGCTGATGATGTTATTGCTACTCTTGCACATAAAGCTCTCCACAATCAAGAAGAAGTACTCATTATATCGTCCGATAAAGATTTGATGTCTTTGGTTAACGGTCACACTAAGATGTACGATGCAATTAGGTCAAAAGAAATTGGAGCAGAAGAAGTAAAAGCAAAATATGGTGTTTCACCTGATAAAATCAGAGATTTTCTAGCTTTAGTAGGAGATACATCAGATAATATTCCTGGTATTCCTGGAGTTGGTCCCAAAACTGCTTCAGAATTACTTAATAAATTTGGTGATATAGAAGGAATATATAGCCACATAGATGATATCAAGCAGTCGAAACGCAAACAAGCTCTTATTGACAATCAAGAGTTACTATCTCTCTCACGAACACTAGTAACTTTGGTTAGCGATTTAGCTCTTGATGTCAATTTTGCAGATTTAAAATCTCAACCAGTTGACTCGAAAATACTACTTGAATTTCTTCATGAGCAAGGATTTAAGAGTTTAATTGCACGAGTAAAATCAGAATTTGGCATAAAAGATGCAGAAGAACTTAATGCTAACAAAACAACCTTTAATACCAATAACCTAAAAACAATTCACGATGAAAAAGAATTAGAAGAGATCATAACGAAAGCAAATTATTATGGGAAAGTATCTTTTTATTTTCAACCAAATTTTATTAAGCATGAGGAAGTAAGATCTATAAGCGATATTGCTAGTATTAGCATTACAATAAATGAAAAATACCATTACTTCATACCTATAGCTGACGAAAACCATAAACAGGATTTACTAGCAGAAAACATCTATGATGGAGATAAAAAAAACATATCATTTAACCAAGTTATTACCTCGCTAAAAGATATATTATACGATGACTCTATCTTAAAAATTTTCTACGATTACAAGAGTTTTTTACATTTAACTAAAGAAATATTGGATATTAACCTAATAAGTGCTGTAGATGATATTATGCTAATGTCTTATGACTTGGGTTCTGGACAAAATAATATCAAATTCTTTGAATTAATTGACTTTTACTTAGATGAAAATACCGAAAAACTTGTCGGAGGAGGAATAACAAAATCTAGAAGCCGTTACAATAAGTTTAAAGAAAGAGAAAAGTCTGTTTATGTAACCAAACAATCATATTTAATTTATAAAGTACATCAAGTATTGCTTGATCGATTATTTGAATTTCAACAACAAACATTTTACCAAAAAATTGATCGACCACTATCAAAAATAGTTTATATGATGGAACGTAAGGGCTTTAAAGTTAAGCAAGATATATTACTTGATTTAGCAAAAGATTTAGAAAAAAATTTAAATAAATTATCATCTGAAATTTTTAAGATTGCCGGGGAAGAATTTAATATTGCCTCACCACAACAACTCTCAGATATATTATTTAATAAAATGGGAATTGTAACTACTAAAAAATCTAAAACTGGTAATTACAAAACAAGCTCTGATATTTTAGAAACCTTGCAATTACAAGGACACACAATAGCTGATTTGTTAATTGAATGGCGAAAATTATACAAGATAAAAACAACTTATACTACAAGCTTAGTAAAACATATTAACTTAAAATCAAATAGGATCCACACTAATTTTTACCTTGCACAAACTAGCACTGGTAGATTTAGTTCTACATCACCTAATTTACAAAATATACCTGCCAGAGGAACTCTCTCAAATAAAATAAGATCAGCATTTGTTGCAGAAAAAGGATATAAAATCTTATCTGCTGACTATTCTCAAATTGAGCTTCGGTTACTAGCAGCTATAGGCAACATAGAAAACCTTAAAACGGCTTTCCTAAAAGGAAACGATATACACTCAATAACAGCCAGCCAGATTTTCAAAGTAAATATAAACGATGTAACACCTATACTAAGAAACAGAGCAAAAGCTATCAATTTTGGAATAATTTATGGAATTAGTGCCTATGGCCTTGCAAAAAACTTAAACATCACAAGAGAACAAGCAAGTGATTATATAAAACAATATTTCAATGAGTATCCAGGAATTTTTGAATATATGGAAAAATACAAGAAATTTGCTCATAATCATGGCTATGTAGAAACTATTACTGGCAGAAGATGTTACGTTAATTATATACACTCTAAAGATCGTGCGCTCAGATCTTTTGCTGAGAGAGCTGCAATTAATTTTCCTTTGCAAGGCAGTAGCTCTGATATTATACGAAAATCCATGGTAAAAGTTACGACTGCTTTGCAGCAAGCAAACTTAGATTTTAGCCTACTATTACAAATACATGATGAATTACTATTTGAAGTTAAAGAATCAGATACTGACAAAGCAAAAATTTTAATTAAAAAAGTTATGGAAAATATAGAAAATATTTCTATCCCTCTGATAGTTGAAGTAAAAGTAGGTAATAATTGGAATTAAATTTAAAATTTGTACCTTTATAACAACCCTAAGTTAGGATAATAAAAAAATTAAGATTAAAGTTGCATCGTTAGTGTTTTTGTAATATATTGAGATTCAAGTTATCTGGGGGGTCTTGATGCTTATATATTTCAAAAAATCTAAAAATAAAATTAATGCACAAAAACTAGCGCATCTATATAAAAAAGTCTATCTTAGCAAAGCAAAGGAAAAAGATATTGAAAAATTAATCTTAGATAGTAAACTGCAATATATGATCATCTATAATGCTGTAAAAACTTATATTTAGCCATAAAAAGCCTTTGTTGTAGCTGGTTTGCTTTAGTTGTGATGCATAAGAGCAGATACCATAAAACTAGGCAGGTGTAATAATATTATAGTTGAATTAAAAGAACATTATTAATGTATTAATATAATTTTTAGTGCAGCTTAATTTTAAATAAAGGAAAAATCATGGTAGATGTTATTCCCATAACAGTTGCATATGGCGACGGAATAGGACCAGAGTTAATGGATGCAGTATTGCTGATATTAAAAGAGGCAAAAGCAGGAATTAAAATTGATATAGCTACAATAGGAGAGGATCTTTATAAAAAAGGCTATGAATCTGGCATATCTCAAGATGCGTGGAAAGTAATCACTAAAAATAATGTTTTCTTAAAATCTCCAATAACCACTCCACAGGGTAAAGGCTATAAAAGTCTTAATGTCACAATTAGGAAGCTACTAAGGTTATATGCTAATGTTAGACCAACAAAGTCTCTACATCCCTATGTAAAAACAAATAATCCTGAAATGGACACGGTAGTGATTAGAGAAAACGAAGAAGACTTATATGCAGGCGTTGAATATCGCCAAACCTTAAATATGTGTCATGCTATAAAGCTTATTAGTCGATCAGGCTGTGAACAAATTATTAGATACGCTTTTGAATATGCAGTAGCAAACAATCGTAAAAAAATAACCTGCATGTCAAAAGATAATATAATGAAAATTACTGACGGACTGTTTCATAAAGTATTTGATGAGATAGCTAGCGAGTATCCTGACATTAATAATGAACATTATATAATAGATATAGGCACTGCAAAACTTGCTAGCGAACCACAAAATTTTGATGTTATAGTCACTGAAAACTTATATGGAGATATTATTTCAGATGTATTAGCAGAACAGTCAGGTTCTGTTGGCCTATCAGGATCAGCTAATATTGGCAACACTCATGCAATGTTCGAGGCAATTCACGGATCTGCGCCTAAATTAGCTGGACTTAACACAGCTAACCCTTCTGGATTACTTAATGCAGCCATCATGATGTTAGTGCATATTGGTCAGTCTAATATAGCATCTCTTATAGAAAACGCATGGCTTAAAACAATAGAAGATGGAATGCATACTCAAGACATATACGATATCAATTCCAGCGTTAAAAAGCTAGGAACAAAAGAGTTTACTCATGCAGTTATAGAAAGATTAGGACAAAATCCAAGTAAATTAAAAAGTGTGGCATACAAACTAATGTCTCATAAACCAAAAATTAGAAATACAACAACTACAAAAACAGAAGAAAAAAAGTTCTTAGTTGGAGTTGATGTTTTTATTGATCTGTTTTCAAATTCACCAGAGGAAATAGGAGAAAAAATTAGTAAAATTGCTGACCGGGAACTAAGCCTGCAATTCATTTCTTTTAAAGGAGCAAAAATATGGCCTAATGATATCCCATTTTTGCCAGATATATCAGGAGATCATTGGAGACTACGATTTATCTCAAAAAACAAAGAAAAAACTACAACACACCAAGAAATCATTTATTTACTTGAAAAACTAATGGAAAATAATATCGATTTTATCAAAACTGAAAATTTATATTTTTTTGATAACAACATAGGTTTTGCTTTGGCTCAAGGCCAATAAAATAATTTTATTATTTTTGTAATTGATGAAATTTATGCAAAAAATTCTCAAAATCTTGGATATTAGAAAAATCATGATAAACTGATGCAAATCTAATGTAAGATACATCATCCAACTTAGCTAATTCTTCTATTGCTAGATGACCTATCTTTTTGCTTTCTATCTCTACTTCTCCTAATTGTTCTATTTTTTGAGTAATATTATTTACTACTTTCTCAACTTGATCTGTATTGATAGGCCTTTTGCGAGTTGCAAGAGTAACTGATTTTAAAAGCTTTTGTCTATCAAAAGGCCTCTTAGAACCGTCTTTTTTTATAACAACCAGCTCTTGCATTTCTATCCTTTCGTATGTAGTAAATCTAGAATTACAACTACTACAAAACCTGCGACGTTTAATGGTATTATTATCTAAGTTTAATCGAGAATCTTTTACTTGAGTATCAGTTTCTCCACAAAATGGACATCTCATAGGCTACCTATTCAAAGTCGGATAAATTACATGTTGTGCACATAATGCTCGTACTTTATCTCTAATTTTATTTTCAATTTCTGAATTTTCATCACCATTTATAACTAAACCGTCTAATATATCACATACCATATTTCCTACTTCTTGAAACTCTCTTTCCTTAAATCCTCTACTAGTTGCGGCAGGTGATCCTAACCTAATCCCTGAAGTGATAAATGGCGATTTTTTTTCACCCGGGACAGTGTTTTTGTTACAGGTTAACCCCGCTCTCTCCAAAGAGCTTTCCGCAAGTTTACCAGTAATATTTTTAGTAAATAAATTTACTAACAAAAGATGAGAATCTGTTCCATTAGTAACTAAATTATAGCCTCTCTCAATAATAACTTTTCCTAATACTGCTGCGTTTTTTATAACATCCTGGCTATAAAGCTTAAATTCTGGCTTTAAAGCTTCGCCAAATGCCACAGCTTTAGCAGCAATATTATTCATTAAGGGTCCTCCTTGTAGTCCAGGAAATATAGCAGAATTAAGCTTTTTAAATAGATCAGCGTTATTAGATAAGATTACTCCACCTCTAGGCCCTCTCAAGGTTTTATGTGTAGTAGTAGTAACAACATCAGCCAATTCAATAGGAGAAGGATATAATCCCGTCACTATTAATCCAGAATAATGAGCAATATCTGCAAGCAAAAAAGCACCGACTTTATCTGCAACTTCTCTAAATTTTTTAAAATTTATTTTTCTTGGATACGCAGAACCCCCAGCAATAATTAATTTAGGTTGATGTTCTAATGCTAAATCTTCTAACTGATCATAATTAATTAAACCATCATCTAAGTTAACACCATAATGAATAGCATTAAACCATTTACCTGATAAATTAGGACTTGCTCCATGAGTAAGGTGCCCCCCTTCACTAAGAGACATACCAAGTATAGTATCCCCTGGATTTAATAAAGCAAGAAATACTGCCTGATTTGCTTGAGAGCCTGAGTGTGGCTGCACATTTGCAAATTCTGCATTAAATAATTTTTTTACTCTCTCTATTGCAATTCTCTCAATCTCATCAACATATTCGCATCCTCCATAATATCTCTTACCTGGATAACCCTCAGCGTATTTATTGGTTGGAACAGTAGCAAGAGCTGTTAGGACTGCAAGACTTACTATATTTTCTGAAGCAATAAGTTCTATTTGATTTTGCTGCCTTGCTAATTCTTGATCAACAAAATAAGCTACATCTGGATCTGTTTGTTTAAAGTCTGCAGTAAAAAAATCTCTATCAAAAGAAGGGGAGTATATCATTAATTACCAGTATTAAGTTTATTTGCAATTATATAACATTGATTTGGACTCTCAAGGACTATCAAAGTTTATCTATTCTTTTTAAATGTCTACCACTTTCAAATTTTGTATTCAAAAAAACTTTTATCATTTCAACAGCTTTCTGACCGCTAATTTTACTGGCCCCAAGTACTAAAATGTTAATATCATTATGTTTACGTGACATTTCTACAGTTTCTATATCATTACATACAGCTGCTCTTATATGTTTAAAACGGTTTGCAGCTATGGCCATACCTACTCCTGTATTACACACTAAAATACCTAGTAAATTTACATTTTCTAACATATTTTGACAAATTTGCTGTGCATAATCTGGATAGTCAACAGAAATAGAATCTGTACTTGGCCCATAATCGATAATTTTATAATTTTCTTTTTGTAAATATTTGATTACACTTTGTTTTAAGTTAAAGCCTTTATGGTCAGAAGCAATTGCTATAGTTTTTAACATAACTAATTATCAATAAATATGAAATTTTCTTTTCCTCATCATGATCCAAAATCTCATAAAGGACAAGTAGGAAAAATATTAATTATCGGAGGGAGTAACCAATATTATGGTGCCCCTATCCTAACAGCATTGGGAGCAGAAAACTCAGGTGCAGATTTAATTACATTGTGTCTTCCAGCTCAGTATGCTGCTAATGCTCGAAATTACTCTCTTAATTTTTTTATTCATGAGTTATATAGTAATTATTTATCACTTTCAGATTTAGATATAGTGGCAAATCTTCTTTTAAAACAAGACTCTGCAGTCATAGGAAACGGCTTAGGCAACAAAGCTGCAACAAAAGAAGCCTTAGTTGCGCTACTAAGTATTATAAAAATACCAATAGTGCTTGATGCTGAAGCCTTGATTCCAGAAATCTTAGATATTAATCACCAAAATGAGTGGATAATTACTCCCCATAAGAAAGAATTTGAAAGAATGTTCAATCTTACTGCAACAGAAACAAACATTAGAAAACAAGCTCAGAAGTATAATTTAACAATTATAGTTAAAGGCGCTATCGATATAATTATAGACTCTTTAGGACAAACTTACCATAACACTACTGGTTGTTCTATAATGAGAGTAGGAGGAACAGGAGATGTACTAGCAGGTATTATTGGCAGTCTAATAGCGCAAAAAGCTCCCCCTTTTCAAGCATGTTGTACGGCTGCATATTATTGGGGATTAGTGGGTGAAACACTAAGCAAAAAGAGAAAATTCATCACTGCAAAATACATGGCAGAACAATTTCCATGTATAGCCTGTAACAATCTTTAAAAAATTGCAAATAATCTTAAGTAGATTGAATGAAGCTTGTTATTGATATACAATAGAAGATATAAGACGAATTACTAGAATTAATGCAATGTTCCATCACGCTTTTAATTTTACAGAATTTTCTAAAAATTCTATAGAAATACTTAATACATACCAGAGTATTTTAAATACTTTGCTTAACAAGACAGACATATATAAGCAGCACCATAATATTTTAAATGCAAATAAGTTTGTAAACGCAATTATAAAGATCTTTACTAACTTATATATGAACCCTTCTCATTTTATGAATTTTCAAAAGAACTACATAGAAAAATCTTTAGAGCTTATTACTCACTCCCTAGAAAAAGTGCAAGGGAAAGAAGTGCTCCCTCTATACGCGCCCTCTTATAAGGATAAAAGATTTGACGATGAGTCTTGGTCTAATAACATATATTTTGATTTTATAAAGCAATTCTATCTCATGAACCAAGAATGGTTCACAGAAATAATACATAATGATAAAACTATCGACAAACAAACAAGAGCACAAGCATTATTCTTTATCACACAGTTTTTCGATGCTATATCACCAAGTAATTTTGTCTATACCAATCCAGTAGTACTACACGAAACTATTGCTACTAATGGTAGAAATATACTAAAAGGAATGGAGCATTTACTACACGATATAAAAAACAGCAATAAACTATTTGATATTTCAAGAATTCATAATTACCAGTTTAAAATAGGAGAAACTATTGCTGTTACCCCTGGAGAAGTAATATATAAAAATGACTTAATGGAACTAATATGTTATACACCTAGCAAAAAAACAAATTTTGCAATACCATTACTAATTATACCTCCATGGATAAATAAATATTATATTTTAGACCTTAGTCCTGATAATTCTTTAGTAAAATTTCTTGTTGATAATGGGATCACAGTGTTTCTCGTATCATGGGTTAATCCTGGAACAAAACATAAAAATAAATCATTTGATGATTATCTTTGCGAAGGGTCATTAGCAGCAATCTCTGCAATACAAGACAATTTTAATGTTCCTAAACTTAACATATTAGGATATTGCATAGGTGGAACACTAGTATCAATTTTACTATCATACTTGCATTATCATAAAAAAGAAAACGTAATAAATACCGCATCTATGCTAACAACGTTAATAGATTTTAAAGACGGGGGAGAGTTATCGGTATTTATTGATGAAAAACAGCTTGAATATATGCAAAAACAATTAGCTAGCAGTGGTTTTTATGAAGGAGATGTGATGAATATGTTCTTCAGCATACTGCGTGCTAATGATATGGTATGGTCTTTTGCAGTCAACAACTACTTACTAGGTAAAAAACCATTACCATTTGATATATTATACTGGAACTCCGATTCTACTAGGTTAACTTCTAAGGTACATGATTATTATTTAAAAAATATGTATTTAGAAAATAATTTAATTAAACCCAATAAACTCAATATATGCAATACACCAATAGATATTAGCTCTATAAAAACTCCTTGTTATTTTATTTCTACATATGATGATCATATCGTGCCATGGAAAGGAACTTATAATGCATTCAAATATCTAAATTGCCCTATAAATTTTATCTTAGCAGGCTCAGGACATGTCGTAGGTATAATTAACCCCCCTCATAAAAATAAATATTGCTATTGGAAAAGCGAAAAAATATTCTCTAACTCTAGAGCATGGATCAATAATGCAATAAAGTTCAATGGTTCCTGGTGGTTAGAATGGTTAAGCTATTTAAATGATAACTCTGGAGCAGAAATCGATTCATCTCACATAGGTAAAATTGCTAAAAAACTTTCTATTGATAAAGCTCCTGGCAAGTATGTACTTAAACGCTGAACAAACTTCTTTTGAGAATTTTCAAAAACTATACCAAAATTTCTCTAACATAATAAAGTTTCAACCCAAAGGCTTTGTAACAGATCACAAAACCATATGGCAACATAATAATACTAGATTATTAAAATTCCCCGAAAAAAATAACAGTCCCTATAAAAGCGCTATATTGTTTATTCCTTCGTTGCTTAACCAAGGATACATATTAGACATAATGAGTGGCTATAGTTTGATAGAATTCATGACTCAGCAAAAAGAGGACTGTTTTTGCATAGACTGGGGAGAACCTTTATCACAAGAATCAGAATATACTATTGTGGATTATTATAATAAAAAAATTATTAAAATTATTGATGTTCTCCTATATTGTAAAAATTATAAAAATCTTATTTTAGTAGGGCACTGTTTTGGTGGTATCCTAGGAACCATAACAGCCATACTAAATAAAGATCATATAAAAGGAATAGCTTTAATTGCAACACCATTTGATTTTTCTTATTACGCTAAAGAGATCGATAGTCACAGTTTTCTCTTCAACTATGTGCAGCAAAATTTTACGCTTATTTCTTCTCTATTCATAAATAATCTCTTCTGTCTTTTAACTTCATTTGATAAAAAATATAGCAAATTCATGCATTTCATTAACAGTACAGATTATAAACAACGAGAGTTATTTATGAGAGTAGAAAAATGGTCACTAGATAATTTGAGTATGACAAGAGGAGTATTTAAAGAAATAATAAATGATTTTATAGTTAATAATATGCTAATCAAAAATAAACTATATCTTAACAAAATTAATATAAATCTTAATGCCCTAGAAAATATACCATGTTTTTATGCAGCTAGTCATCGTGATACAATTGTACCTAAGCAATCTTCTGAATATATTTTAAAATATATAAAACATAAAAAAATCAACTTATCTAATTCTGGTCATATAGGCATGATTTTAGGTAAGAATGCAAAAAAAGAGCTATGGTTTCCGCTTTTTAATTGGATTTCATCACTAAAATAATCATTATAAAATAAGAAATCAACCATAACACTGTCTAAAAATGAGTAAAGTTTATATTATCGATGCGGCTAGAACAGCAATAGGATCTTTTTTGGGAAGCTTACAGACTAAACCAGCGCATGAATTAGGAGCTCATTTAATCAAAGAGCTCGTAAAAAAAACAAAAATTGATACAGACAATATTTCAGAAGTAATCCTAGGACAAGTACTCACCTCTGGACAAGGACAAAACCCAGCAAGACAAGCAAGTATTAATGCTGGTCTGCCTAAAACTGTCCCAGCTTTTTTAGTGAATCAGGTATGTGGATCAGGACTTAGGTCAATAATTATAGGAGCTCAATCTATTTTTCAACAAAATGCAAATTTAATCATTGCAGGAGGACAAGAAAGTATGTCCCTAGCATGCCACGCAGCTAAAATTAGAGGAAATAAGATAGGTAACATTGAATTAGTAGATACTATAATGTTAGATGGGTTAACAGATGCCTTTAAGCAATATCAAATGGGAGTTACAGCTGAAAATCTAGCAAATAAATATAAAATTAGTAGGGAAGAACAAGATATCTTTGCATACGAATCTCAAAAAAAAGCTGCCTCTGCGCAAAAATCCAAAGAGTTCAAAAATGAAATTATTCCTATAGAAATCAAAACTAAAAAAGAAACAATTGTTTTTGATACTGACGAGTTTGTTAAGCCAGAAACAACTGTTGAGAAACTAAGCAAGCTAAATCCTTCCTTCCAAAAAGATGGTACTGTCACTGCTGGTAACTCATCAGGTATTAATGATGGCGCAGCAATAGTACTGTTATCTAATGAGGAAATGGTAAAAAAATATTCGTGGCAACCTATGGCAGAACTAATTTCATGTGGAATTTCAGGAGTAGACCCAAGTATCATGGGCATCGGTCCTGTGGATGCAGTAAATAAAGCTCTAGCTAGGGCAAATTGGACATTAAATGACCTTGACATAATAGAAGCAAATGAAGCGTTTGCTGCTCAAGCAATTGCAGTAAATAAGTCTTTAAGGTGGAATGTAGATATCGTTAATATGAATGGCGGTGCTATTGCCTTAGGACATCCAATAGGAGCATCGGGAGCTAGAATTTTAGTCACATTGTTACATCAAATGAAAAAAAATAAGCTAAAAAAAGGAATAGCAACTTTATGCGTAGGCGGAGGAATGGGGGTTGCACTATGTGTAAAAAATATAAACTAAGCTGCTTTAAGTAAAATCAAATAATCTCCTAAAGCAGCTTTAATATCTATAAATGCATTACTAATTAGCAGCTTTATTTTTATTTTTTTGTTGTAAATATAAACCTGCAAAATCAACTGGATTAACCATCAAAGGTTGGAATCCACCATCTCTGCTTACATCTGCAACTACCCTCCTAGCAAATGGAAAAAGTAAACTTGGACAATAAATAAGTAGAATTTGCTCTCTCTGCTCATCACTTGGACAATTTTTAATTGAAAAAACTCCAGCAAAATCCAACTCTATTACAAACAATGTATCTTTTTCATTAAGAGCTTTAGCATTAATTTTCAGAGTAACCTCATAATTATCTTCTTCTATCTTGTTAGCTCTAACATCTAGAGCTAAATCAATCTTAGGTGGAGTCTTAATTTTTGTAAAACAGCTTGGTGCCTCTGGATTTTCAAAAGATAAATCTTTGATATATTGAGCATTAATTAGTACCTGTGGTTGATCATTTTGTTGAATTTTTTGTTGTGTTTCTTCTTGTGCCATATCTTTCCCTATTGATGTTAAATATGATTATCACTACAATACATCATTACTTTATTATAGGTCAAATGATTTAATTAATATGCTAGTAGGAAATAACAAAACCATCGCAGTAATTGATATAGGAGGAACAAAAATTGCATCCAGTATAGCAAAAGTACATCGTAATGGATCTGTAAAAATACTCGGCGTAGGAAATGTTGCATCAGAAGGATTGAGAAATGGCCTGATTCAAGATGTGAAATTATTAAGATCTGCAATAGCTTCTTCTCTACACGAAGCAGAGCATAAATCTTCAAAAATGATAGATAATATAGTCATTAATGTTTCTCATCCACTTATGAAGTCTAGCACTATAAAAATAGTTAGCAAATTTAATGGGAAACAAATCTTATCCAATGACTTAAAAAGAATAATAAATTTAGCACTAAGCAAAGTTGACTTAGATAAATATGAAATACTTTATAATACAGCCTTGAACTATGATTTAGATGAGATGCTAGGAATCAAGGACCCTGAGTTTATGTTTGTAAACAGTTTAACATCTTATATTAATGTCATTACTGTTCCATTAAAATTTTTAATTAATTTAAGCAGCTGCTTACTTGGATGCCAGCTAAAAATCTCCGACTTCATTATTAGCTCTTATGCCTCAGCAATGGTTTGCGCAACAGATCAAGAACGTGAAAAAGGTTGCATAATTGCTGATATAGGAGGAAATATGCTAGATTATATTGTAATAAAGGATTGTAAGATTCTTGCTAGTGGAGTAATACCACTTGGAGGGAAAATTATCACGCAAGATATAGTAAATTATTTCGCGATAGATTTTGTAGAAGCTGAGAAAATAAAAATTTTATATGGTAAATTATGCGATTTTTATTTAGATGAAAATAATATAATTTCAGTAAATACAACCAATATCCAAGGAGAAAATAATATTACTGAAATTAGTAATAGCTTACTCAATAAGGTTATCAAATCGAGATTCAAAGAAATAATTAGTATTTTCATTAAAAAAATTTACGAAAAACATTTAGACAAAGACTGTATTGAAAGATTTATATTTACTGGAGGAAGTAGCCAATTTGTTGGATTAGAGCATTTTATCAAACAAGAATTTAATTTATCTGCAAGAAAAGGACTGCCTATTAATTTTGCCTCGGTTTCTGATATTGACCTTGACGCTAGTTTTTCAACGATGTACGGCATGATAAAATGCTCTATTTCTAAAAACAGCCAAGTACCTATAAAAAAACATCACTCTATAAAGAAAGCCATATCATGGTTAAAGCAAAATTTTTAAAATCCAATCCTAAGTCTATAGAACAACTATTAATCTATAAAGGCATTATCTCAAAACGTTACTTACGATTTGCTCAGCAATATAGTTCTAAGTATAAAAGCACAGTAACAGAAGCATTGCTGAATGAGGGCTATATTAGTGACCAAGAGTTGGCAAATACATTTTCTGACTATTTCAATACTCCTTATGTAGACCTAAGGAAATTTTTACCAGACCCTTCTATCTTATCTAAAAAACATTTAAACTATTATATAAAGTTAAATTTTATACCATGGAAAAAAGATAAAGGCATAACATATGTTGCAGCAACAAATATCAAAGCAGAACTTATAAAGTTATTAGAAAAGATATATGGCAAAAAATTTAAAGTAGTTATCACAACGCAATCTGCCATCACCAGAGCCATACAAAGAAATTTTAGCACAACCACTACATTAACTGTTCAAAGCGAACTAAAAAAAATCTACCCTAAATACTCAGCATATTATCTGCTAACAACAAAGCAAAAAATCACTATCACCCTTTTCTTGATAGTGCTATTATTTTTAGCTTCTACGATGCCTTATAAACTAATTATTTTTTTAATAATAACATCCAATATAATTATTGCCGCAAGCACAATATTCAAATTCTTCATTTTCTCTAATGCATTTAAAAGAGAAATTGGAACTAATTATACGCAAATTAAAGATCATTCCTTGCCTGTCTATACGGTACTGTTGCCTCTGCATAAAGAAAAACATACAATCTTAAACTTACTTAATAATATTAGACAAATCAACTATCCTAAATCCAAGCTAGATGTAATTATTCTTGTAGAACAATTTGATAAAAAGACTATCAGGTTCCTTAATAGATTAGGTCTAGAAGGATTCTTTAGAATTATTTGCATTCCCAAAAGCTATCCCCAAACTAAGCCTAAAGCTTGTTCTTATGGACTGAAATTTGCCATGGGTAAATATATAACTATTTATGATGCTGAAGATAAACCAGATCCTAACCAGCTACTAAAAGCTGTGCAAATGTTTAGAAGCAGTCCTAAAAAAGTAGTATGTTTACAGTCTAGATTAAACTACTATAACCGTGATGATAATTTTCTATCATCTTCTTTTGCAATAGAGTACTCCGTTTGGTTTGACTTTTTACTCAAAGGACTTGAAAATCTTAGAATTCCAATACCGCTTGGAGGAACCAGTAATCATTTTAAAAAAGATAAATTACAACAATTAAAAGGTTGGGATCCTTATAATGTTGCAGAAGACGCTGATCTTGGATATAGACTAGCAAAATATGGTTACACTACAAAAATTTTAGACTCTTATACCATGGAAGAATCTCCTGTAAAATTAAAAACATGGCTCTTACAAAGAGCAAGATGGATTAAGGGACATATTCAAACTTATATAGTCCATTTAAGAACTTTAAACCAATTCAAGCATCATCTTAGTAAACTAGGAATAGTAGGATTTCATTTTTTTCTGATACTTCCTATAGCAACTTATCTTGTACAAGTATTTTTACCTTTTACTTTTTTTATTCAAGCAGATACTAAATTTTTAGCGTTCATTAAACTAGTAACTATGATAAATGGAGCATTTTGGATTATAATATCTATTTTTTTCGCTATATGTGCGGTTATTAAAAATAACTGGAGAGATATGAATTACTCTATACTATTACACCCTTTCTATTATTTATTACATTCTATAGCTTTTTTTATAGCATTTTATCAGTTATTATTTAAGCCACATTATTGGAGTAAGACTTTACGTAAACTAGATTTTTAATAATTAGGATTGTTAATATGAAATGGTTAGAAATAGAAGAAATTGCCGAAGCATTAGAAGCAAAGTTTCCAAATCAAGATATATTTGCATTGAGATTTACTTTGCTTAAAAAAATGATATTGGAACTAGAAGGATTTGATGATTTACCTGAAAATTGCAATGAAAAAATTTTAGAAGCAATTCAAGCAGAATGGATATCTATGAGGGAAGATCAATAGTGACTAATAGTTAAATGACCTAATAACGAGAGGATAATAAAGATGTATAAAAAAATTTTATTAATAGCTTGTATAAGCTTATACTCTACTTTTGCAATTGCTAAAGCTGAAAGAGTAAAGACCGAAGAAATTTTAGATAATAATGATATAGAATCAGCAAAAACAATTATGAATACTTTGCGTATCATAAAGGAAGAATATGTAAATCCAATATCCGATAACAAACTAGTTGAGTACGCGATAAACGGCATGCTCTCTTCTCTTGACCCTCATTCTACTTATTTAAATAAAGAAGAAGCAAGTGAACTTGCTATGCATAGTTCTGGAGAATTTGAAGGCATTGGTATAGAAGTCACCTCTGACAACGGTCTGATAAGAGTAGTAGCACCAATCGATGGAGGACCAGCTTATAATGCAGGTATCAAATCTGGAGATTATATTATTTCTATAAACGATGAAAGCACCTACGGCCTATCAACTTATGATATCGTACAAAAAATTAGAGGAAAACCAAACACCCCTATAACGCTTACTATCTTACGAGAAGATAACCCCACTCCTACCGAATATAAACTACACCGTGAAAAAGTTACGATACATTCTGTAAATACTTCAATAATAGAAACAGACTTACTTTATATAAGAATTAGCTATTTTTATGGCAATACCGATAAGCTCCTTGAAGAAGCAATAAAGAAAGCTTCCAACAATACATCTTTAAAAGGGATTATTCTCGATTTGCGCAATAATCCTGGTGGCTTTTTAGAACAATCAGTGAAAGTAGCATCAATGTTTATTGATAAAGGAAATGTTGTTTATACTAAAGGAAAAAAAGATATGAATGCTGTTAACTATCCTGTAGATAAAAAAATATTTAAAGTCAAAAATGTGCCTATAGTAGTACTGATAAATAACGGAACTGCTTCAGCTGCTGAAATCGTTGCAGGTGCATTACAAGACCATAAAAAAGCAGCCATCTTAGGTACTAAATCTTTTGGGAAAGGATCTGTACAAACTGTTATTGATCTAGATAAAGATAAAGCAATAAGCCTTACTACTGCTTTATATTACACTCCCTCCGGCAAATCTATTCAACTAGAAGGAGTAATACCTGATATAGCAATAGAAGATGTAGAGATAAAAAAATATCGTGCAGATCACGGTTTTCGAGAAGAAAATATAAAGGGACACCTAAGTCAAGCAATAAATATAAAACGTAACGACAAAGATAATAAAACAAGTATAATTGACCGTATCAAGAAAAAAATTATTGTTACTAACCAGAATACTGACAATAAAGATCCTTTATACAAAGGAGATTTAATGGTTTTAAGAGCAGTAGATCTATTAAAAGGAATTAATATCTATAACTATAATACTAATGCCCTCAATGATAGAAATAATGAATAAAAAAAATCGCTACTCTATTTTCACAGCTGTTATTTCTATTGCACTAATTATTACATGGGTTTCTATAATATTTTGGGAAATAGTAAATATTAATAATAAAGTAGAGAATGATGACGGTAGCAAAGTAATCCTTCCTTTAGATAGCAGCACCATACATCATCAATCCTCAGTAACTGTAAACTCCGCTACATCTTATACCTCAATCTTGATAGATGATGATGAAGATTTAGATGTCTCAGAAATTTTAGAGCTCATTCCTGAAAATGTCGCTGTAGGTCTCTCTATCTATAATAAAAAGCTAATGCAAAATATTGAAACATTAAAAAGTAAATATATTCCCTATCTAATCAAATTACCTTTAACCTCAGCAGATAAAAATCAAGAGGACTTAGCTTTACAAAATAATATGACAATAAATGAAATTGAAATACAGTTGAAAAAGATATACAATAAGGTCCCAGGGAGTATCGGGTTTTATAATATGGGAGATAACAGCAATTTTTTATATAAACAAGAGCAAGCAAATGCGCTAATTAAAAAAATATACTCTCTCAATTCTATTTTTCTTTATGGTATCAACAATCAAACTCCAACTTTAGAACCTTACGGAGATTTATCTTTCGCAGTCAATTCTTCTGATATAAATATCACAGGTGATGATTATGCAATAACTTTAGATAAATTAAAATTATTAGAATCCATTGCAATAAAACAAAAGAAAGCTATAGGAGTAGTAAATAGTAACACACAAGCTATCGCAGCATTGTATAAATGGTGTAATGAGTTTAAAAATAAAAATGTTGAGATTGTGCCTATCAAAGATATGATTGAGAAAAAGCTCGGAGTAAAAAATGTCAGTGAATGATCTTCTGATGCCTACTTATACTAAATTACCTTATAGACGTGGAGTTGGTATGATGATTCTAAACGAAAACAAACAAGTATTTGTTGGTAAAAGAATCGATACCAGAGTTGATATATGGCAAATGCCTCAAGGAGGTATAGACGAAGATGAAACAATAAAAGAAGCCGCTCTTAGAGAATTAAAGGAAGAAACTAATATTACCAGTGTTCAAATTATATCAGTAAGCAGAAGATGGTTTTATTATGATGTACCAGAGTTTCTGATCGGTAAACTATGGAACGGTAAATATCGAGGCCAAAAACAAAAATGGGTGTTATTCAAATTCACTGGCAAAGAGGACGAAATCAATATTAACACTGCCGATGCTGAATTTGAGGAGTGGAAATGGGTAGATATAAACTCACTACCCAATCTCGTTATTGATTTCAAAAAACGACTCTATATTTCTATCGTCGATGAATTCAAAATGCAAGTCTCCGACCTCAAAGTTTAATTCTCTCTATCTTTCTCACTTTTCTCTAGAGGGGGTTTTTAAAGCTTTACTACCAACCCCATCTCCCTCAGCCACTATGTCTATCCCCTTCCTTGGTGTTGTTGTTTTTGTGTTGTAGATTTTTTACTACTTTGTAATGAGGTCTGTTCACGAAGCTGATTCTGTGCAAGACCTTTTCCAATTTCTTTAGCTGCTTTTATTGCTGCTGCTTTTTTTTGTTGTTGATGCTCTTTCCGCTTTTCCACTGCAGCGGCAGCTACACCGGCTTGTTTCTCAACGTCTTTCAACCCTTGTTCAAGCCCTTCTAGGAAGCTTATTTTCGCTTCATCGCACATTTCTTTTACAGCCTCTGAAAACTTTCCCCAGTGTTTTTTTACTGTTTCAGATGCTACTTGCGAGATATCTTCTAATTTTTCTTTCCCTTTAGCTGCTAACCCCTTTGTCTCTTCCCATATTTTGTTAGCACATTCATCAATTTTCTTTACAAGTTTTTTACCAAATTCATGTGCCCAACTGAATAACCTTTTTGCACCTTCTATAGGTAAACTGACAAACACATCAAGCATTTTATCGGTAATACCAGGTTTATTTTCTATTTGCGAAGACAATAGTAACATGATTGCATCCTGATACGCTTCCTTATCTGCACCTTTCTCTTTTTTAAGTCTAGTAGCTAAATCTTGAGCTTGTTGTAGATAATCAAATTTTCTTTGTCTAGGGAAAAAAGAATTTCCTACACTATTTTTTAATGTCTCTCTCAACCCTTGTCTTTCTCCTTTTGCTGCTTCTACTATTTTTTTTACTACATCTTCACTAATTGGCTGATTTGCATTACGTGATATATTCCCTGTAACTTCATCAACAACCTGCACTGTTAACGATTCTTGTTTATCTACCATAATAATTCCCCAAAATAATTTCTATACAGTAATAATTATTAACTATAATAGTTAAAATATTATTAATGAGAATTAAACTAGGTAATACAGAGAAATCATTCGCATTGCTGCTTGATTTTATCAAGCATTAGACTACTAAACTCAGAAAAGCTACAATATTCTGAAGAGCATAATTCTATATTTTTACCCTTATAGGAAGCTCTAACAAAAAACTCTTTGGTAACCACATCTTCAAATAATTCAAATCTTACATTAGCACCAAACGGTGGCACTTTCTTTAATTCATAATTCATCAAATTGAGCAAACTCATTAAAATAGTATCGTGAGAAACATACAATATATATTTAAGAGAAGACTTACTATGATTAACACGATTATTTTGTGCATCTTTAATATTTTCAACGATATCGAGCAATAAATTCGAAGCAACCGTACAATATATCGCAGGAACAGTATATCTATTTAGTACCAACTGATTCCGAATAGTAATTATTCTATCCACCAGTGATTTAGTAAAACCTTTTGGCAGCCTAATATGATGCACTCTATTAGCCATCAAGACACTTGCAACGTGTAAAAAATCTTGAGTTGTTTCTAGTTTCCCCCCTAAGATAGAGTTAATCTGGCCAAGTAAATCTTGAATCTCTTTTCTCGTAACTTCTGAGGTTTTATACAATATGTATTTTTGCTTTAATTCTGCTACTCGTGGATATACAGTGCGTAATAATTTATCTTCTTCATTTTTTACTACCATAATCGGTATGTTTTTTGATTGTTTTGGATACATGCCTTTGAGAACAGCTTTAGCAGTTGCTATGGTTCTTTGGTAGTTAGTAGTCCTAATTAATACATGGTTCTTATTAAACTTACTCGATAAAAGTTTCTGCTTATTTATATAATAATTCTTTATATTCCTACCAAAATTCTCTGAATTTTGTACTCCAAGAGCTGTCAAATGTCCCTTTTTTGCATCAGGCCAAGATGTAGAGAGACTGGGAATAGTATAAAGTGGAGTTCTATCACCATGGCGAATTACATCCATCGCAAACACTAATTGCATTTTTTTTACACGCTGATCTTCGCTATAAGATGTAGACATACTAAAAAAGACTGCTAGAGCTAATATTAGATAGAGTAATTTACGCCGCAATATATAAACAAAATTGAACATTTTTTAATTTATTCGCCATTATTCTTATTGTAATAGTGAAAAATTATTTCTGCAATAGGTATAATTTTTTGTTTCTGTTCTTTTTAAGAATTACAAAATAAATTTTGACAGATCAAGTTGTTTTGTAATTGTACCCAATTGCTTATTAACGTAGGCTTGATCGATAACAAAATTATTATTAGACTTTTCTGATGCAGTAAAACTAATTTCTTCTAATAATTTTTCCATAATCGTATGAAGTCTCCGCGCTCCTATATTTTCAACATTCTGATTTATAGAAATGGCCATGTCAGCAATAGTCTCAATAGCATCTGGAGTGAATTTTAACTGCAAATCCTCTGTTGCTAATAATGCAATATATTGCTTCACTAAGCTTGCTTCTGGCTCTTCAAGAATTCGCACCATGTCACTTTTAGTCAAGTCACACAACTCTACTCTTATTGGTAATCTACCTTGTAATTCTGGTAATAAATCTGATGGTTTTGCCATATAAAAAGCTCCAGATGCAATAAATAAGATATGATCAGTTTTCACAGATCCGTATTTCGTTGAAACTGTTGTTCCTTCTATTAACGGCAATAAATCTCTTTGTACGCCTTCACGGCTTACATCTCTACCTCGCCTATCCTCACCTGAAGCGATTTTATCAATCTCGTCTATAAAAACAATACCATCGTTCTGTACAAGATGCATCGCCTCACTAACAACATCATCATCTGCTACTAGCTTATCAGACTCTTCATCCATTAATATTCTATATGCATCTTTTACTTTCAGTTTCTTTAACTTCTTTTTCTTATCTGTGCCTAAAGTTTTATTAATAATATCACCTAAATTAATCATCCCCACTTGTCCTCCAGGAATATCAAAACTAGGCATCGCAGCAGGCGGTTTAGTATCTAATACTTCTAATTCTATTTCTTTCTCTTCAAGTTCTTTATTGTATAATTTAGTTCTAAAAGCTTTACGAGTAGCTTCAGACGAGTCTTTCCCTACTAAGGCATTCAACATTCTTTCTTCGGTATTCTTTTTTGCAGTTACAGAATGTAAATTCTTATGATGGTTGCGGACCATCAAAACTGCCACTTCTACTAAATCTCGTATTACTGATTCAACATCTCTACCAACATACCCTACTTCGGTAAATTTTGTTGCTTCAATTTTGATAAATGGAGCATGCGCAAGCTTTGCTAATCTTCTTGCAATCTCAGTTTTCCCAACACCTGTAGGGCCTATCATTAATATATTTTTAGGGACTATTTCCTCACGCAAATTGTCGTCTACTAACTGCCTTCTATATCTATTACGCAAAGCAATCGCTACTGCTTTTTTTGCCTTACTTTGTCCTACAATAAATCTATCTAACTCTTTTACTATTTCTCGTGGAGTTAGATTATTCCGCAGTATTTTTACGCTATTTTGTGATTCTGACATTACCATTAACTATTATTTGCTATTTATTGTTTCAATTATAATATTGTGATTAGAATACACACAAATATCAGCCGCTATATTCATTGCTTTTTTTGCAATTTGCTCTGCATTGTACTGTTCTACATCAAGTAAAGCTTTTGCTGCAGATTTAGCATATGCTCCTCCAGATCCAATAGCAGCTATACCATCTTCTGGCTCTATTACATCTCCTGTACCACTTAAAATAAGAGAGGTTGTTGCATCAACAATGATCATCATTGCTTCAAGCTTACGCAAATATTTATCAGTACGCCAATCTTTTGCAAGTTCTACACAGGCTCTAGTTAGACTAAAATTATATTTTTCTAACTTCCCTTCTAGTCTTTCATACAAAGTTAATGCATCTGCAGTTGATCCTGCAAATCCAGCATAAATCTTGCCATCTGCTATTGAGCGCAACTTTTTAGCAGTTGATTTAAAAACCGTATTTCCAAGAGATACCTGACCATCTGCGGCTATGGCTACTGCTTTGTCTTTACGCACTGATAAAATTGTAGTACCGTGTAATGACATTATAATACTTATTTTAAGTTTTAGATATGATGTCAGAGTTTATCATTATTTTCAACATATAATTAATATATACACTATGGTAAAAGAATACGATAACAATAATCCATTTGCTAAAATATTGAGAAATGAGCTCTCAGCAAAAAAAATATATGAAGATGACTCAGTATTGTGTTTTGAAGATTTATCAAAAGCAGCTGACATACATTGGTTAGTAATACCAAAAGGTAGCTATACATCCTTTGATGATTTTACTTCTAAAGCTACATCTCAAGAGATATCTAACTTTTTCCAAGCTATTAGCAAAATTACTCGTGAACATGGTTTAAACGATAAAGGCTATAAACTAGTGACTAATAATGGGTCTAAAGTAGGACAATCAGTTTTTCATTTCCATGTGCATATACTATCTGGTAGTGGCTTACACCATTTATAACATATCTAATTTGATTATGCTACGCAGCTTGCCTTAACCCTCATGGCACTGTTTAATCAGCAGCAAAAAATACTCCTTCACACTTAATTGCTTAAAAACAATCACTCTTTTCAAAAATGCTGACTCTACCTAGAAAGAGTTAGTTTATCTATTAAAATAACCTCGCTTTCTCGCTATCTTAACTTGCGCCTTTGGTCGCGCTTCTTTGGGTATGGTATTAGCACGTTTAATGTTTTCTTCTACATTTTTAAGTACTTTAGATATTTTCAAATTTTTAAAAAGCAATTTAGGCGGCTCATAAAAATGTAAAGATTTCTCAATAGAAATTTGTTCTAAATCTGTAGCCTCTAACTCTTTCTTGTATCCTTTACCTTTATGTCGATCAAATTCTTTTAACTTCTCTAGCTTCACTCCAGTACCAACATGCCTAAACCCAAATTTTCCAAATGGTATTTTAGGAACTGGATCTCCTTCTTGAACTACTCGTAAAGTCTTATCACTCAATTCACTATTATAGTATTGCTTAGCTCCTTCTTCATCAAAAACTCTTGGCGCACCAAAAGTTACCACTTTCTCTATACCATACTTCGATTGATGTAAGTCTAAAGCGCATAAATTCGCTAAAGCTCCTCCTAAGCTATGGCCAGTAATATTTATTTTGCAGTCTTTCAGAGGGGTATTTTCTAGTAAATAGTGAATCTCATCCCTCATCGAATCATAAGCTTCTTTAAAACCTCGGTGAGTTTTACCTGGAAGATCAGTGCCTTTTCCATCTTTGCTTTGAAATGAAAGAGCCGTCTTTTTTATATTTATGTCAGACTTAACATTTTTTGATGTCACTGTACCACGAAAAGCAAATGTAGCTTCATTAGAGTCTTTTTTCTTAAAAATATATAGCTGCACATCTGTATTTTTATTTCCAACAGGTAAAATCTCATATTCTCCTTTAAGAGCATCTATAGTAGGAAAACCAAACTCCTTTACAACTTTCTCTTTTGGATTATAGCTAGTCACTGAAAAATCTAGCATACGCTCTACTTCTTTCTTATCATATCCCATTAGTGATTTTATGTTCACCTTTGGTAATGACATCCCTTTAGGAATGATTTTTTTTAACTTATCAAAGGCTGCTTCTTGCTTTTTTAAATCCTCCTTCTGTGATTCTTCAGAAATAGTAATATCATCATAATTATCGCTATGTGCATGTACAGCATCCCTAGATAACAGTTCAGGAGTATCTTTAAGTGGCAGTTTAGGATTTGTATTTCGTGCTTTCCCCATTAACTTCCTATACAATAATAATTGTGAAATAAATTGTATCACTAATCTATTAACAAAATTTTAATTTGTAATGAGATTTGGCTTTATCTTTATTATGAAAGTTTTTGCCTGTAACTAGTGTATATAAACTTTAATGCAGATTATGTATGTTAAGCTTTCAGTATGAACCACTCTTGTGGGGTGGTGGCTGGAGGCGGAATCGAACCGCCGACACAAGGATTTTCAGTCCTTTGCTCTACCAACTGAGCTATCCAGCCAATTTATTTACTTATCTCTAAAATATCATTTACTAACACTAAGATGATAAGAGAACCACTAATAGTATAAAAGAGTTTATAAAATATATTTTTTTATATGTCGAGATTTATATGTATTTTTACTTCACGATTAATGCTATTTGGTCATTGATCTGCAATATCACAAGCTTCCTTCCAAGAAAACCAGTAATAAAACTACCCATATATCATAATTAATAAAATGTTAATCTTTGTTAGCTAACATTAGAAGTGAAATTATTTAATATACTATTTATATAGGTTAGCGATATGAAAAAAACAGTAGTAAAGAACCCTGATCTTCCTTCAAATCCTGGAGGTCCTGGAGGTAAGAAAAGTCAAGGTATACCATTTCAAGATTCATCAATAATAACGCAAGAGAATTTAAGCGATAATTTAATTCAAACAAAAACGATAGCTCAAAGCGCTATCAGTAACCCAAAGACAAGTGATATAAGAGAAGTTCAAGGACAATTAGATGAAGCCGTATTACAAACTAGCTATAACGTTACTAAGTTATCAAAGGAAGCAGACGACATTTCTCAATTTTCCCCAAAAGATATAGAGGTAATTCAAGAAAACGTAAAAAAATGGAGAGAAGCTGCAAGTAAAGCAAAAACTGCACCTGAAGAGAATATTACACAACAAGAACTCAAAGAAAGTGCTCAAGAGATACTAGATACAACTACCAGTACACAAGAAGTTTTAGCAGAAGTTCAACAGAAACAAAAAAATAGAAACCCATACCCAGCTTTAAATAGGCATGGCGGAGCTGGCCCAGCCGTGGATAATGCAAAAAGTGCGAAAGATTTAGAAGAAATTCAAAAAGAAGTTACTCAGTATTATATGCGAGCACAAGAAAAAATGGATGAAGATTCATTAAATTTTGGGAAATTAACGAGCAAAATAGAACATTATGAGACAAAAGTTAGCAAGCCAAATATACTTGGACACATAAGAGAACAATATTTAAATAAAAATTATCCTGAAGGCATTCCTTCAGATATTACTTCTAAAGAATTAAAAGATATAGAGAAAGAAATACAAAAGCAAACTAATAGTGAGCATCAAAAAATGCAAAATACTTTAAAAGATGCTAAAGGTGAAAAATTATTTTCTGGTTTTAGAAATTTGAATGATAGTTTTAAAAATTTAGAACACTCTTATAAAAAAATGAATGAACTACACAACAAGTTAGGAGAGCTTGACCAAAAACAAACAACTTATAGCCAAATAAATATTGGTGCAAAACAAGAAATAGATAATATAAAACACGATTTAGGATATGAAGGTATTAAAGGGTGGTTCCGAAAAAAACACGATCAATTATTAGGAGATGAAAAAAAGAAAAAAGAGTTAAAAAACCTTCAAGAAGCATATAAAATAGAAAAAGACACCAGAGGACTATTAAGTGATAACGCGAAAAAACTTGATAAAGCTAAAACTAAGTTTCAAAATGCTTCAAGGGAATATGATAAATCATACGCAGCTAGTAAGTCTAGAATTGAAGCTAAAAGTGAAATTTTAAGTAAATACACATCATCAATAGAAAAAACTGATTTAACTACCCAACTAGGACAAAGAAAATCAGAAAAAGCAGCTGAAAGACAGAGGTCTCAAGAAAATATTGAGAAACTTGCCACTATGTTATCAGAAAAGAGAGGCAAACCTGGAGTTAGCGCTCCTACTAGCTCGAAGGGACAAAAGAAGCTCAGGGGGAATCATAAGGAAGGGCGCACCAATTAATATTATTATATGTTACCAAGAGAAAGGAAAGCTAAACCTGGAGTTAGCGCTCCTCCTTACTAGAGGAAATGGTCTATCTAGTAAAAACGAAAATAGATAAGGAATTAATAAATATAAGTAGTAGTAATAAATTAATGTCAAAGCTCGCATTAGTTACTGGAGGAATTAGAGGAATAGGCGCTGCAATTTGTAAGTCGCTGAAAGACAGCGGTTATCAAGTTGCAGCAAACTATGTACATAATACTAATGCAGCAGATCAATTTGCAGCAGAAACAGATATTAAAGTTTTCAAATGGGATGTTTCTAACTACCAAGAATGTGAAGCTAATATCAGTAAAATTGAAGATTCTTTTGGTCAACATGTTGAAATACTAGTTAATAATGCTGGTATCACCAAAGACTCGATGCTCCATAAAAGTGATATTGAGGATTGGCATAAGGTAATTGAGACTAACCTTACTTCTTGCTACAATATGTCAAGAGCTGTGATCAACAAAATGAGAGATAATAATTTTGGTAGAATCATCAACCTCAGTTCAGTAAACGCTCTGGCTGGTCAATTAGGCCAGACCAACTATTCTGCATCTAAAGCTGGTATTATTGGTTTTACTAAGTCTCTTGCATTAGAAAGTGCTATAAAGGGTATAACAGTTAATGCAGTTGCACCTGGATATACAGATACACCTATGTTAGCTAACCTTAAACCAGAAGTTCTAGAAAAAATCATTGCTTCAGTACCAGTAAAACGCCTTGGTACATCAGAAGAAATTGCAAGAGTCGTTTTATTTTTAGCCTCAGATCATGCAGGTTTTATTACTGGTGAAACAATATCTGTAAATGGTGGATTGTATTTGCAATAGCTATTATTCATAAATTGTCTTTTGCTCAATTTCGTCATCAAATTTTCTTACCATACGCCTCAATAATTTTTAGACCATATATCTTTTAAACCTTCCTTAAAACTTGGATAATGCATTTTATATTTTAAGTATTTTTTTATTTTACTATTATCAATTTTTTTATTTTCAGCATAAAACTCTTTTAGCCTAGGAGAAATATTGTCATCATCAATATTTGTAGCAGGAGGCAAAGGATAATTCATCATCCTAGAAGTAAACTTAGCAACTTCCGCTTGTTCTGCTGGAAGGTCATCAGCAAGATTAAATATTTCATTCTGAGTTTCCTTGTCCATTAATTCTAATATAATATTCACTATGTCTCTTATATGTATTCTAGAAAAGTAATGCCCAGGTTTCTTGATATTTTTTGCAGTATTTTTTATAAAAGAATCTATAGTAGATCTGTTAGGGCCATATATCCCAGCTAATCTTAATATGTTAATAGAACAGCTGCAATATTGACTGAGCTTTGACCATAGTTGCTCTGACTTAATTCTGTTTTTGCCAGTTGTTGTAGCAGTTTTAAGTGAAGATTTTTCATTAACCCAATTTCCATAGTGATTACCGTATACCGATGTCGACGAAACATAACCAATCCATTTTATAGACTTTACTTGAGTTAATAGATGAGCAATTCTAAAGAAAATTATTTGTTCTTCACTATGGGGAGGTATTGTAATTAAGATATGCGAAAAATCACCTTCACGAAAATAACTTATGTTATTAATATCAATCCATTTTATATCCATGTTATCAAGAGGCTTACTTCTAGAAAATATAGTAACCTTATGAAAATGTTTTTTTGCTTCATAACATAAGTTGCTGGCTACATACCCATACCCTATGAGCAATAAATGATTCAGCATAAGTAAACTCTAAAAATTATTATCTAACTAAATTTTAATTTTGCACTTTCTCTTATAGTGATAGATGTTGCAAAAATAATAATTAATGATCCAATAACTATATAAAAATCAATGGTTTCTGAAAAGAAAAGATATGCAAGTATAGAAGTAAAAATTAGGCGCAAAAAGCTTATCGGTGATAAAATTATTAAGGTAGTATTAGATAAAGCTTGGACCAAAAATATTTTGTTTAACGTCAATAATGCTCCAATAAACGTTATATGTATCAATTGGGTAAGAGTTAATGATACCCAGTGAGTGATAGCTAGTGGCATAGAAAAAACTACTACCATCAAAAATGCAAGATGCATTTGGTAAAAGTAATTATCAGTTTTACTATTATATCTGACTATCACATCGTGCAATGCCCATGCAAAAGCAGAAATTACTGCCATTATCGAGCCAGCATATAGTACATCAGCACCAGGCCTGACTATGACCATCATACCAATAAACCCTAGAATTATAGCTATAAATAAATTAAGAGTAATTCTCTCTTTTAGTAATAATAAGGAAAGTATCGATGCAAAAATTGGAGTAATATAGCTAATTGCTGTAGCTTCTACTAAAGGAATAATACTCAATGATTTTACCCAACAAACTAACCCGACAGTACTACAAATTCCTCGTAATATATACATTTTTGTAATCGTGTATTTATAAGTTGGTTTGTTGTTTCTATGGGGAATAATGTTTGAAATTATTAATCCAAAAAAAGCAGATAAGAATACTACCTGGTAAATATGTATCTTTTGCTCGATAACAAATTTAAGATTTATAGAAATAAAGGAATATATCAGTAAATTAAGAACTTTAAAAAATATGCCTTTTTTTGCTTGATTATGCATATAGACACCTTAAGTAGAATATTCAAGACTCTAGGCTGTTTAGTTTAATAAGTCAAGAAAAATTATCTCCAAAGTTTAACTTTATTAACTTCTTTTTAAATAAATAGCTGCATACTATACAATATATTATGAAAAATGATTACATGAAACAGCAATTAGCAAAAATTTTATTTATTGAAGACAGCAAAAATGAGTTTAGATTAACTAACGCGTTATTAGAAAAAGAAGGCTTAGAAGTTGATATGGTATTTGCAAGGTCAACTAAAAAAGCAACAGAATTCCTTAAGAAAAATCAAGTTGACTTAATGATTTTAGATAAGCAACTAGCTCTGTTAGATAATTTTAAACTTATAAAATACATTGCTAATAATAAATGTAGTAGCGATATACCAGTAGTATTAATGCTAGGGATTCAATATACTCAAAAAGCAGAATTTAGCAAATATAAACAAGATACAAAACTTGTCCTTCGTATTGATAAACCCCTAAATTATGACAAGTTGATATCTGTAGTAAATCAAATAAAAAATTTATCTTTTCACCGTGAAAAAAATAAAATATATTTATACAAGAAAACCTCATAAAGGCTGCTAATTCATCATGAAGAAATTTTTGCTTATTTCCGCTATCGTCTTACTTATACTATATACATCCGCATGGTTTATTGTTGCTAAGATAGCAGAAGATAAAATTCCATCACTATTATCACAACTAACAACACAGGAGAAGGGTTTGAAAAAATTTTCTGCTCCAGTTAAGGTTAAAGGATTTCCATTTCATTTCGACATAGCATTAGAACATCCAAATATCCATTTGGAAGCACAAGACCATAGAGGAGTATACAACATACTTTATGACGGCACTATTAGAATTAGATTAGGCCTTTTTTCCAGCTCTATTAAATTGATTACTAACGGCGACTTACACTTAAAAGGACATATTAACAATTATCATTTTCACTTAGTATCTACCGGAGATAACACAAGTTATAAAGTTAAACTGAAACACTTTTTACTTAGCCCTAGACTATATAACGATTTTATTAAAGCAGCTAAGTCTACAAAATTTATTATGAACACAGTCGATAAAATTACTATTCACGCAGAAGATCTAAAAACTATCAATAAACTAAACAACGAACAACTATTCTCTTTAGATAAAATTGACTTACAAATTCAAGCCTCAGTAAAAGAAAATTCTATGAGTATTAGTTATAATGAGGAATTAGAGAATGCTAGATTCTATAATGAATTTATGACTTTATGGAGTAATGCTAGTCAAATTCCTGCAATACAAAAAATTATTAGAGATATCAATCCTAATGTGAAAAATTATTTTTCTATTTTTTCATTGCCAGTTTTAGGTAATATTAACCACTCAGTTAAGCTTGATATTAACCAAGATAAAGATGCATATAATATAGAAATACATAAACTAAAAATTAAAGATGCTATAGAGAATATTTCCTTAAAAGGAAAGGTATACGTATCAAACAATAAAACCCATATTGATATCAAATCTAATTCTAAATTTACTGCTCAATGGCATGCCTTAATGCAAAGATATATAAATCGCTTTAGTACTAAGGGATCTAGTAGTCTTAAGTTGCCTTTTGCTCCAAATTCTCCTTTGGGCAATGCTTTTGCTCCACTTGGTAATATATTTAATGTCTTCTCCAAAGATAGTAAAATCATTACGATTCCAGAGTTGCATAACATGGGCAATGTCAAGCTAGACATGAATATTAATCACGATAAGAAGCAAAACGGCGATTTTGATCTTGATATTAGTAATTTTGATCTGGGTACTAATAAATTTTATATTGACGTAAAAGGAAATATTAAGGAGCGCTCTAATCGTGATATATATAGCCTAAAGGTAAGAATTGACAATTATGACTATGTATTAAACGAAATATTAGAGTATTTGGATGCTGTAAAATCTCGTTCTGGAGGAGCTTTGACTCAAGTAATAAACTTTGAGCTCTCTTCAGAAGTAAGAGAGGAGATTAAAGGATTTATAAAAAGAGTCTCTGACAATCCTAATACATCATCACATAATTTGTCTTGGACTATTGTAAACGATGGGAAAAGTAATTACCCCGCTGTAGGTAAGTATAGCTCTTCACAATTTGAAGCAGAGCTAAACGCATTAATAGCAAAGCTTGCTATACAAGCTGTAGCTAAAAATATTAAGCAATTCAAAAATATGGCAGAAACCATTAAGAAGGGACCAGAGGGATTAATAGGAAGCGGCAATGATGCCACAAAGGTTTTAGAAGGATTGTCTAATACTTTTGGTTTCTAACTCTTTAATAAATATGAATTCTACTATAGATTCTCAAGAAGTAAAAAAATTCTCCTCGCTATCTAATGATTGGTGGGATGAATCAGGCAAATTCAAACCTTTACACCTGATGAATCCTATTAGAATATCATATATTAAAGCAAAAGTGAGTGATCAATTTAATATCACTGACACTAAATTACCTTTGAAAAAATTAAAAATTTTAGACATTGGTTGTGGTGGAGGATTGCTTGCAGAACCTATATCAAAACTAGGTGCACAAGTAACAGGACTGGATGCTTCAAAAGAAAACATTAAAGCTGCCGAAGAACATGCAAAAAAATCAAACCTTAATATAACTTATTTAGCAACAACAGTAGAAGAATATGCCAATAAAAAAAATATAAGAAAATTTGATGTGATATTATGTATGGAAATAATAGAGCATGTACAAAATATAGAGTTATTTATTGCTAAATCTCTATCATTACTTAAACCTGATGGTTTAATATTTTTCTCTACTATCAACAGAACGATTAAAAGTTACTTACTAGCAATTGTAGGAGCAGAATTTTTACTTAGGCTATTACCTATAGGGACTCATGAGTGGAAAAAATTTGTAAAACCTTCAGAAATTCATCAAGTACTAATTAAAAATAAATCAAAAATTATAGATATTAAGGGCATGAGATATAATCCCCTACTTAATCATTCCTGGTCATTAAGTTCAAACGACTTGGATGTTAATTACATTTTGTGCGCTACAACAAAATTATAACGAGTTTATTTTTAACTCCAGACTTTATATTATTATCTTCCTAGTTAACTTGCATTTATTCCCTGTTTCTTAGTCTCTAATGTATCTAAATCCACTATAGTGATACAAATTAGCACTTATGTTGTGTAGCGAAGAAAAACATTTACTTGACTACATTTATTCTTTACATTAATTTTTACTCATTGTTTCAAGTAAACATAGTGCTGTTTAGGAATAAGCAAATTTGCTTAAGTTTAAAAAAGTTTTAAAGCAAGAATTGCAGAAAAAATTGACTATGAAATTACTCAAAAAAGTCACTTGTCAAAGTGCCAGCATTCTTGTTATGGCGAGCGTAGCTCAGTTGGTTAGAGCACCAGATTGTGGTTCTGGGGGTCGCCGGTTCAAATCCGGTCGCTCGCCCCATCGATTTAAAAATCTTTCTCTGGAAAATAAGCAAACCACTATCAAATCAGCCGCGGAAAAATTCCTACTTAGCATATACTCGATTTTCAATTCGAAGATCAATTTTATTATACTTCCAATTACTAAATTCAGCTTTGTTTTTATATATATTTAAGAATTTATTCCAAGCTAGATCAACATTATGCTCGGGTAACATGACTTCTGCTCCGTTAATAAATCTTATATCCCACCTCCTGTTTCCTACCCATATTGCAGAAGCAATTTGTGATAAAACATCTTGATCAGAAGTAATAATCTTTAATAGCTTAGGAGCGTATTGAGGAGCATCTTTACCTGTTATTATTATAAATTTATCTAAACCTTCAGAGCTTCTAATTTTTATAGTATCACCTTTATCTGTAATAAAGCTAAATCTTCTATTATTTTGCCAAATAGCAATAACTTTTTTTGTTTGTATATCAACAATCATTTGGTCTGGTAAAACTATTTTTATATTTGCATTGCTTACGCAATCGATAGAGTTGATATATCGCCTTATATCTTTGATCGGTAAAAGTATAGTAGGTTTATGATAATAACTAACCAAATATGGGTCTTCATCTAGATTTATACAATAGTCCCCTTGAGAATTAGTCGTTATATTATTTAAAATAAATTTAAAATCATTACTATATTTAACTACAAACGATTGTAGCAACGACTGTGGGATGTTGTTATGAATTAAATAAAAAACAAATAATATTTTTGCTAATACAATTAATAGTAAAAATTTTTTCTTTAGCGAATTACGAGATGGTTTTTTACTTAAGAGCATCTTGTACTAAATGGTTAACTATATCTTGATAAGTAATATTATGATAAGCACATACTTCTGGCACTAAAGATAGTGGAGTCATTCCAGGATGTGTATTGATTTCTAATAAATAACACCTGTCTTTCGCTTTATGAGGATTATATCTAAAATCAACTCTACTTAAAGTTTTTGCCCCTATAGCATCATGAGCTTGTTTAGCCATATAAAGTATTTGATTGTAGTCTTCTTGGTCAATCGGTGCAGGCATAATATGCTTTGCCATATTATCAGTATATTTTGTTTCATAATCATAAAATCTATTTTTCAAAGGAACTATCTCAATAGACCCTATAGCTTTACCAGCAAATACTGCAGTATGTATTTCTTTACCAGGAATGTATTCTTCTACTATTATACGGTCACCATACTTCCATTCGTAATCTATAAAATTAAAATCATCTTCTTTAAAAACTAATCTTACTCCAACACTAGATCCCTCGCTAAGAGGCTTTATCACATACGGTCGAGGCATCGGATCTTGCTTTATATTATCATGTTTATTAATAATTTTACGATCTGGGCAAAGTAAGTTACAATCCTGAAATATTTTATAAGTCGCTTCTTTATTAAACCCTACTGCAGATGATAAAACCCCAGAATGTGTATATTTTATATTTAGAATTTCTAGCATCCCTGGCAAACAACCATCTTCTCCATATGTACCATACAATCCATTAAAAGCCACATCAGGCCTTAAATTATATAATACAGTAGCTATATCATTACCCACATCTACTGGGGTCACAGTATAACCTAAAGCTAGCAAAGCACTTTCAAAATCTTTTGCTGACATTAAAGATACTTCTCTTTCAGATGACATACCTCCGTATAATAATGCAACATGTATGCTATTATTATAGTTTTTAGTCATAGATTGTTGTGTTGGGTATATCTTAGTTACACGCATATTTATTTTAACCCTATTCGTTTAATTTCCCATTCTAGCTTAACTTTATATTGCTGATAAACTCTTTCTATAGCAATTTTTCCTAATGTCTCTAATTCTTTAGCATTAGCATCTCCTGTATTTATAAGAAAATTGCAATGTTTTTCAGAAAATTTTGCTTTGCCATAACTATACCCTCTTAATCCGGCACCATCAATCAATTCCCATGCTTTTTTATTATAAAGATTTTTAAAAGTTGATCCTCCTGTTTTTTCTTTTATTGGTTGAGATAATTCTCTCTTCATTGCTATTTCATTAATCTTATTTCTTGCAATTTCTTGGCTTTTTACTGAAGTTAACTTAAACCTAGCTTTAGTAAAAACAAACTCTTCTCTTAAATCATTGCAACGATAACCAAATCCTAATTCTTTATTAGAAAGCTTATGTATTTTGCCTGTAAATTTATTTATAGCCTCAACGTCAATAAGATAATCTGCAATTTCACTACCATAGCAACCAGAATTCATAGCAACTGCACCCCCTATATTTCCTGGCACTCCAACTAAAAACTCTAGCCCCGACAACTTATGCTCACATAAAAATTTTGCTAAGTTACAATCTATAACAGCGCAGCCAACTTCTACTATATTTTGATCGATATTTATGTCAGTAAAATTTTTACCCAACCGTATTAACACTCCTTCTAACCCATTGTCACGTATGATAACATTAGATGCAAGACCTAAAACTTCAATATTAATATTTTTCCCTTTATTTTTAAGAAAAAAGGCTAAATCTTTAGTATCGTAGGGCTTAAAAACTACTTCTGCGTTTCCACCAACTTGGAACCAACTAGTTTTACCAAGATTTACATTGCTTCTATACTTGCCTTGTACTTTTGGTAAATGCTCAATTAACATAATAGGTAGCAAGTTGTTTAGGCAAGTCATTTGCCCATTTTGTTATGGTTCCAGCACCTAAAAATATTACCAAGTCATCCTTAGAGCAGTTTTTGTATATTATTTCTGGAAGATGATCTGGAGTCATTAGCGGCCTAACATCTTTATTAAAGCTAGTTGTTTTTATTGCAGCAATTAATGAATCTCTATTAATATCCTTTATTGGCTTTTCACTAGCGGCATAAACATCTGCAATATATAATATATCTGCTTCACAAAAACATGACATAAAATCCTTAAATAAATTTTGTAATCTAGTATATCTATGAGGCTGAAATACAGCAATAATCTTACCATTACCTACTGACTGTCTTGCCGTATTCAAAGCAGCTTTTATTTCTTCTGGATGATGAGCATAATCATCAATAATCCTTATTCCTCCAGCTTCCCCAGTAAGAGTAAATCTTCTTTTTACTCCATGAAATTTTTCAAAACCATTAACAATATTTGTTTGGTCAAATTTGAGTTCTAATGCAATAGCAATAGCAGCGAGAGAATTTTGTACATTATGAACTCCAGGTATTTTTAAGAAAATAGGACCTATCTCAGCAGTATTTGTATTAAGATTTTTACTAATTTTTACTCTAAAGCTTGTGCCAGATGGTCTTTGTATTATATCGAAAGCTTGTATATCTGCATCTGTTGAATTAATTCCGTAAGTAATAATTTTTTTATTTTTAATTTTACCTACTAACTTTTTTACTTCTGGATGATCTATACATAGCACTCCAAAACCATAGAATGGTAAATTATTTATAAATGATAAAAACGCCTCTTTAAGCTTGTTAAAGCTGCCATAATAATCTAAATGCTCCGGATCTATGTTCGTAATAACAGCAATAGTAGCAGGAACTTTAATAAACGTTGCATCAGACTCATCTGCTTCAGCAATTAAAAAATCACCATCACCTAAATATGCATTCGTAGATTTATTATTAATTATACCCCCGTTAATTACAGTAGGGTTCAAATGCGAAGCTTCAAACATTGATGCTACTAAAGATGTAGTGGTAGTTTTGCCATGAGTGCCAGAAACTGCTATAGAAGTTTTTAACCTCATGAGCTCAGCTAGCATTTCTGTACGTGTAATTACAGGTATGTTATGTTTTTTACAATATTTTACTTCAACATTATCATCTTTTATTGCTGTAGATTTTATCAATATGGAGGCATTTTTAACATTAGCCTGATTATGCCCAATATTAATACTAATCCCTAGATCTCTTAATCGAGCAATATTTGCATTCTCTGTCAAATCTGATCCCTGCACTTCATAGCCTAGATTATATAATATTTCTGCTATACCACTCATGCCTATTCCACCTATACCGGTAAAATGCATAAGACCTTTAGGAAGTAATTTACTTATATGATGCATATTATTTTAATTAATCTGATGTTTCAATAATAGCGATGGCATTTGCATAGTCCGCATCATCGCTTATTGATATTTTTATAGAATACTCAGCAACATTTAGCGTGTTTTTAATATATTTATTTAGCTTACTTGATATATTATAATATGGTTTACCTTGTTTGTCATTTACTACTGAAATATCCGCAAAAGAAATTTCTCCATTAAATCCCATTCCTAGCGCTTTGACAAAAGCTTCTTTTGCAGCAAATCTTTTTGCAAGATATTTTTGCTGCATATTAGGTGCTAAAGACACTAGCTTATTACGTTCTTCTATAGAAAGGATACGATTTAAAAATTTATTGCCATATTTTTGTAATAAACTTTCAATACGAGATATTTTTACTATATCTGTTCCTAGGCCTACTATCATAACTAATGCATATAAAATTGTAAGAAAAGATGGAGTATAATTTATAAACTGCTATTATGCAAATTCTATTACAGATGCACGTATAAACATAGAAACTATGCAGGAGAGATGCCAGAGCGGTCGAATGGGGCGGTCTCGAAAACCGTTGTGTAGAGTCTCTACACCGAGGGTTCGAATCCCTCTCTCTCCGCCAAAAACATTGGGGGTATATACCGACCAGATAGCTAAACCGTTTCTTCTAATTTATTTTGTAATATATCGTTAAGAAAATATTTGAGTTCACTAAGAGATTTATTAGTAGCTGCAGAAATCGCAAAAACATCCTTTTCCAAAATTGAAGATATTTGTGATTTAATCAGTTGTAGCTCTTCCGTAGGAATAAGGTCTATTTTGCTCAACACTATAATTTCTGGTTTTTTTGCAAGAATTTTACTATATTTTGCTAGCTCCTCACGCACAGTTTGGTAATCTTGCATTAATTTTGGTGAACTAACATCAAGTAAATGTAGTAAAAATTTGCATCGTTCTATGTGTTTCAAGAATTTTGAACCAATACCAAGCCCTTCTGTTGCTCCTTCAATTATCCCAGGTATATCAGTGATAACAAAAGCATCATAGTCAACTTGTACTAGACCAAGACTTGGACGAAGAGTAGTAAAAGGATAATTGGCAATTTTAGGCTTTGCCTCGCTTATAACTGAAAGCAGAGTCGACTTACCTGCATTTGGTAAGCCAATAATCCCAATATCAGATATCAATTTTAGCTTCATCCATATCCAACTCTCCTCTCCAACTTCCCCATCAGTAGCTTTTCGCGGAGCTTGATTAGTAGAGCTTTTAAAATTTCTATTACCAAGCCCCCCTCTTCCTCCCTTTGCAATAACAATTGCATCACCTTCCTTTACAAAATCAGCAATAACTGTTTTTCCATCCTCTGCATATATCGTTGTGCCAATTGGAACTGGTAATACCAAATCACTTCCTGATAAACCATCCATATCTCTCCCCTTACCATGTTGACCTTTTGCAGCTTTGAAATGCTGCTTGTAGCGATAATCTATCAAAGTATTAAGGTTAGCTATAGCCTTAATAATAATAGATCCACCCCTACCACCATTGCCTCCATTAGGGCCACCATGAGGAATATATTTTTCCCGTCGAAAGCTAACGCAACCATTGCCTCCATCTCCTCCTTTTAAATATATTTTGACTTCATCTATAAATTTCATTGATAATACAGATTATTTTTTTGATCAAATTTGTAAAGGTGCTACCCAGAAATAGCTAAATTATTTTAGCTTCGCTACAGGACAAAGCTTGACTATCTGTCAGTCCAACGGCAGCATGTATTTTATTTAGAAGCCTAATTAGGCAGCAACGATGTTAATATACACTCTATTCTGAGCTTTTTTCTGGAATTCAACTTTTCCATTAATTAATGCAAAAATTGTATGGTCTTTGCCTATCCCGACATTTGTACCAGGATAAAATTTTGTTCCTCTTTGACGAACAATAATACTACCAGCAAGTACTGTTTCTCCACCGTATCTCTTAACACCTAGCCTTCGCCCAGCTGAATCACGACCATTCTTAGAACTACCACCTGCTTTCTTTTGTGCCATAGCTACGACTCCTTATATTACACTACTTATTTTGAATTAAGCTAATTTAATATCTTTAATTGCAATTTTTGTTAAATATTGCCTATGTCCATTTTTACGCCTGTAATTATGTCGGCGTTTTTTCTTAAAAACTATGATTTTATCGCCTCTAAACTGCTCTAATATCTCACCTTCTACCGACGCCCCTTCAAGTAAAGGAGTACCTATATTAGTATTATTTTCATCTGCTACTAGTAAAACCTCCTCGAAATCTACTTTTGCTCCTGGATCTCCTTCTAGCAGCTCCACCGTGATCTGTTGCCCTTTTTCGACTTTATATTGTTTTCCACCAGTTTTAATTACTGCAAACATCTGAAAATATCTTTATTTAAGTTATATTTTATTTATATGAAGATCTAGTTTTAATATTTTGCTTACAAAATGTCAATTAACTTTTTCAATTTCTTACTATAATATTGTTAGCATCAGCCTGCATCTTTTTCTAAGATTAATAAAATTACAAAAAAACTTGCCTTTTATATTAAAATATATTAACTGTTCTGATAAAGATCTTATTCAAACAATAAAGGAGATTTTAATAATTGGAGTAATGATGAAAGAATTAAATACAAAATTAGAACTTATTGACCAGCATATCGGCAAAAAAATTTATGAATTGCGCCTAGCAAGAGGCATGTCCAGACAAGAACTGGGCCAAAAAATTGGCGTGACACATCAACAATGTCAAAAATATGAAAAAGGTACAAACAGGATAACTGCAGGGCGTTTAATGCTTATTGCAAAGGTTCTTAATAAGAGCATAGACTATTTTTATGAAAATATAGTAGAAGAAACTTCTATACCAGAAGTTAGAACTATACACCAAAGAATGTGCATAGAAGTATCTAGAAATTTCATGAAAATTAGAAACTCCGTCTACCAAGATGCAGTCAATAATTTAGTCAAGATACTTGCAAAAGAAGCAAGCTAATATAGCTTGTAATTTATCGTCTGACTGAATCGTTACAATAAGAAGACTATGCATAGAAGAACGGCGCAGGCTCCGAGGTTCACATATAGAACCTCAGAGCCGCTAACCATAGTTCTCTACTAGCTATCGCAGCCGAATACTATGTAGGTTTCTCCTGCATTACCATTACCATTTGGATCTGCATTTACAGCACCAATAATGACATCGTCTTTTCCATCACCATTGATATCTCCTGACGATACACTCCAACCACTCTGATCAAACCCATCAATACCATTAATAACAATACCATTGGTACCATCTAGTGTAGACAAGTTAATCGATGGAGCAAATGGACTTGTAGAACCATACACAACATAGGTCTCTCCTGCTTGATTAATGACATTCGGATCTGCATCGATCGCACCAATAACGACATCTGCTATATTATCACCATTGATATCTCCTGACGATACACTCCAACCACTAACATCAAGCCCATCAATACCATTAATAACAAACCCATTGGTACCATTTAGTGTAGACAAATTAATCGGTGTAGTAAACGGACTCGGAGAACCAAATACCACATACGTCTCCCCTGCACCACTAATACTATTTGGATCTCCTCCAATAGCACCAATAATGACATCGTCCCTACCATCTCCGTTGATATCTCCTGATGATACACTATAACCACTCAGATCACCTGTACTAATACCATTGATAACAAACCCATTGGTACCATCTAGTGTAGATAAATTAAATGGTGTAGCAAGTGGGCTCGGAGAACCAAATACCACATATGTCTCTCCTGCATTACCATTACTATTTGGATCTGCATTTGTAGCACCAATAATGACATCGTCTCTACCATCTCCGTTGATATCTCCTGACGATACACTAGCTCCACTGGTATCACCTGCATCAATACCATTGATAACAAACCCATTGGTACCATCTAGTGTAGATAAATTAAATGGTGTAGCAAGTGGGCTCGGAGAACCAAATACCACATATGTCTCTCCTGAACTATTACCGTTAGGATCTGCTAGATTAGCACTAATAATGACATCGTCTCTACCATCTCCATTGATATCTCCAGATGATACACTCCAGCCACTCTGATCATTTGCATCAATACCATTAAGGATAAACCCATCGGTACCATTTAACGTAGATAGATTAATTGGTGTAGTAAATGGACTCGTAGAACCAAATACCACATATGTCTCTCCTGAACTATTACCGTTAGGATCAGCGAAACGAGCACCAATAATGACATCGTCTATCCCATCTCCGTTTATATCTCCTGACGATACACTAGCTCCACTCTGATCAAACCCATCAATACCATTAAGGATAAACCCATTGGTACCATTTAATGTAGATAGGTTAATTGACGCTGGAAATCCACTTGCAGAACCAAATACCACATAAGTCTCCCCTGACTCAGCACCGTTTGGAGATGCTCGATTAGCACCGATGATAACGTCATCTATTCCATCTCCGTTTATATCTCCTGACGATACACTCCAGCCACTCTGATCAAACCCATCAATACCATTAAGGATAAACCCGTTGCTACCATCACCGCCGTTAGCTACAAGAAGCGATGATAACTCAAATGGTGATGAGAATAGATGACACTCTGATTGACAATTTGCATCGCAACCATCGCCTGAAACGGTGTTGCCGTCGTCGCATTGCTCACCAGATTCAACCGCACCATTACCACAACATGGAGTAATAGGAGTACCAACACACTCACCTGCAACACACTCATCAGTCGTGCATGGATCACCATCATCACAAGGCTGTCCAACCGTGCAACAACCAGTGCTGCAACTAAGCACCACATAAGTCTCTCCTGAGCTGCTTCCATTTGGATTTGCATTAGTTGCACCTATGATTAAATCATCTATGTTGTCTCCATTAATGTCTCCTGATGCTACACTCCAGCCGCTATTATCGCCTGCATCAATACCGTTTAAAATAAAGCCGTTAATACCGTTTAACGTCGATAAATCAAACGTTGCAGAAAATCCACCTGAAGCTCCAAAGAATACATAGGTCTCTCCGCTAGGATCTCCAAATCGAGCGCCAATAATGACATCATCAAAGCCATCTCCATTGATGTCTCCTGATGATATACCGTATCCACTATTATCACCTGCATCAATACCGTTTAAAATAAAGCCGTTAATACCGTTTAACGTCGATAAATTAAACGTTGCAGAAAATCCACCTGCAGCACCAAAAAATACATAGGTCTCTCCTGCATCACCTTCACTATTTGGATCTGCTTGCCAAGCACTGATAATAACATCATCAAAACCATCTCCATTGATATCTCCTGATGCCAATCTAAACCCACTTAGGTCAGAATTATCAATACCATTTAAAATAAAGCCGTTAATACCGTTTAACGTCGATAAATTAAACATTGTAGAAAATCCACCTGCAGCACCAAAAAATACATAAGCCTCTCCTGCACTATTATTACTATTTGGATCTGCCTGCCAAGCACCAATAATGACATCATCAAAACCGTCTCCATTGATATCTCCTGATGCCACACTTACGCCGCTCTGATCGCCTGCATCGATACCGTTTAAAATAAAGCCGTTAATACCGTTTAACGTCGATAAATTAAACGTTGCAGAAAATCCACCTGAAGCTCCAAAGAATACATAGGTCTCTCCTGCATTACTATTACTATTTGGATCTCCATCTGTAGCACCAATGATAACATCATCAATACCGTCTCCATTGATATCTCCTGATGCCACGCTATTTCCGGTATTATCACCATTATCAATACCGTTAAGAATAAATCCTTGGCTACCATCTCCGCCATTAATTGGAAGAAGCGAAGATAATTCAATCGATGCAGCAAACCCACTTGCAGATCCAAAAAATACGTAAGCCTCTCCTGCATTACTATTAGCGTTTGGAGCTGCATTCCGAGCACCAATAATAACATCATCAATGCCATCTCCATTAATGTCTCCTGATGATACAAACCAACCGCTCCGATCACCTGCATCAATGCCATTTAAAACGAAGCCGTTACTACCGTTTAACGCAGACAACTCAAACGTTGCAGAAAATCCACTCGCGGATCCAAAAAATACATAAGTTTCTCCTGAATCGTTACCGTGTGGATCTGCTTGATAAGTACCAATAATAACATCATCAAAACCATCACCATTTATATCTCCTGATGCTAAACTTCTACCACTATTATCACCATTATCAATACCGTTAAGAATAAACCCTTGGCTACCATCACCACCATTAGCTGGAAGAAGCGAAGACAATTCAAATGGAGAAACAGTACAAGGTGTGCATACGCAATTCGTTTCGCAACCATCGCCTGAAATGGCGTTACCGTCATCGCATTGCTCACCAGTCTCAACAACTCCATTACCACAGCAAGGAGCAAAAGGAGTAGATGTACACTCACCATTCAAGCATTCGTCAGTTGTGCATGGATCACCATCATCTGTACATGTTGTACCATTTGGTGTAAACATATCAGCAGGACAAGTAGCACTTGAACCAGTGCAGTTTTCAGCTGGATCACAATCTGTATCCATTGAAGGTCTACATACTGTAGTTGCCGGAGCAAATGCATCTGCAGGACAAGGACTACCACTACTATCTGGACAAGTTTCCTCAACATCGCATGTACCCGCTACTGGACGACATACAAATCCCTGATTTTCTGGAGTATTAACACAGCCTAAAGTTGTGCTGCAAATATCTTCAGTACAAGCATTGTTATCATCACATAAACTATTATTTGGAACATTCATACATTGACCAGTTCCTGAATCACATGAATCAACAGTACAACCAATACCATCGTCGCAATTTAATGGTGTTCCAGGCAAGCAGTTACCCATACCATCACAAACTTCATCGCCATTACAATCATCACCATCACTGCATGAGAATCCTGCAGGAGCGTCGTTAGACAAACATACACCTTGAGAACAACGATCTGGATTCGTACAATCATCATCTGTTGGATCACCACAAGGAGTATTATCAGGAGTGAAAGCATCGGAAGGACAAGGTGCTCCTGGAGTACCTGAACATACTTCAGCTGGATCACAATCTGGATCTGTTGATGCTCTACATACTGTACCTGATGATGCTACTACATCTGGAGGACATGTCCCTGAATTACCAGTACATGTTTCGTTAGGATCACATTGGTCACCAGAACCAAAACGACATATTGTACCTGCTGATACCACCTGATCTGCTGGACATGGTTTATTCATACCATCACAATTTTCAGCTATATCACAACTACCAACAGATGGTCTGCATTGCACACCTGATCCTGCAACTGCATCCGATGGACATCCTTGATTAGCCACTCCTGGACAAAATTCGGCAACATCACAATCGTCAGAAGCTGGCCTACATACTGTACTCGCAGGCTCAAATTGATCTGCTGGACAAGATTTACTCGATCCATTGCAAACTTCATCTGGGTCACATAAATCTCCAGAGCCAGGGTTACATACTGTTCCTGCTGCTGCAACTCCATCTGGTGGACAATTAATAGTTACACCGTCACAAGTTTCCGCAACATCACAAGGCCCATTTGCTGGTCTGCATGTCAATCCTGCTGGCTCAACCATATCTGGAGGACAAGGTTGATCAGGAACACCAGGACAGCTTTCCGGCCAATCACATACTCCATTAAAGTTACGACATATTGTATTTGCAGGTTCAAATTGATCTGGAGGACAAGATTTACTCGATCCATTGCAAACTTCATCTGGGTCGCATAAATCTCCAGAACCAGGATTACATACTGTTCCTGCTGTCGCTACAGCATCTGCTGGACATACTTTTGTATTTCCATCACAAGTTTCCTCAACATCACAATCATCAGAAGCTGGTCTGCATACTGTACCTGCTGCTGCAACTCCATCTGGTGGACATGGCTCAGCTGTTCCGTCACAAGTTTCTGCAACATCGCAATCATCAGTTGCCATTCTACATACTGTACCTGCTGCAAGCGGAGTAAATACACAACCTACTGCTGGATCACATGTGTCCGTGGTGCAATCGCTAGAATCATCGCATGGAGCAATTGGAACGCCAGCACAGGTACCTTCATTAGGCGAACCTAAACACATATCGTTTTCTGTGCATGCATTATTATCATCACAGGAAGTACCTGCAGCTACTGGTGTGAAACCACATATACCTGTTTCGGTATCACATGTACCAACTTTACACGTATTATGAGTTGAACAATTCCCATCGTTTTCACAACAATTCGGTATTGGCGTATTTACGCAACCATTTTGCTCGCATGTATCATCTGTACATACATTACCATCATCACAATTATCATTATTGAAAGTATTGACACAAGAACCATTATCGCATGTATCATCAGTACACAAATTATTATCACTGCAGTCAATTGGTTGACCTATACATTCGCCATCATCACAAGCATCTGATGTTGTACATGGATTGCCATCATCACAATTATCACCATTTTTAGTAGTAGTATCTGCATCACATGCACCAGTAGATGAATTGCATACACCAATTGTACATTGATCATTAAGTGCACTACAATCGATAGACCCAGAACCTGTCTGGCAAGATCCATTAGCACAGGTATCGCCTATTGTGCATGGATCACCATCATCACAAGGAGCTTGATTATCAGTAAATACACAACCTATTACTGGATCACAACTATCATCAGTACATGGCTCACCGTCATTACAGTTAATAGGAGTGCCAGGCTGACAAATTCCGTTACCATCGCATTGTTCTACACCATTACATACCGTTGCATCAAGACAAGGAGTGTTTGCTGGCTGAAATACATCTGAAGGACAATCATTACTAGAACCGTCGCAGCTTTCTTCAATATCACATGGACCTTCTGATGGACGACATACAGCTGTTGATTTCATATCTGGAGGACAAGGTTGATCTGCAATACCTGTGCATCTTTCCTCTAAATCACAATCTCCTGCTTTTTCTCTGCAAACTGTAGTTGCTGGCCTTACTACATCCGGAGGACAATTAGCACTGTTACCAGGACAAAACTCTTCTGGATCACATATATCTCCGCCAGATCCGAAGTTACAAACTTCTGTACTTGCTTTAAATTGATCAGTAGGACAAGTTTTATTCACTCCATCACAATTCTCTGCAACGTCACATGGACCCGCCACTGCTCGACATACTGTTGATGCTGGTGCAACAGCATCTGTTGGGCATGGTGCAGTTGTTCCATTACAAAATTCAGCAACATCACACGGACCACTAATAGCTCTACATTCTGTACCTGCTGACGCTACTACATCTGGAGGACAAGTAGCACTATTGCCAGAGCAAAACTCATCTGGATTACATATATCACCAGATCCCGCTCTACATACTGTGCTTGCAGGCTCAAATTGATCTGCTGGACAATTCTTATTAGTGCCATCACAATTCTCTGCAACATCACATGGACCCACTGCTGCTCGGCATACTGTCGAGGAAGACTCAACAACATCTGCTGGACATGGGGCAGACGTTCCATCGCAAACTTCTTCAATATCACATGGGCCACTTGCTACTCTACACACATCCCCTGGTGCAAGTGGAGTAGAAATGCATCCTACTTCTGGGTCACATGTATCAGTTGTACATTCACTGTTATCATCGCAATTTACAGGAGTACCAGCACAAGTACCCTCATTAGGCGAACCTAAACACATATCATTTTCTGTACATGCATTATTATCATCACAAGAAGTACCTGCAGCTACTGGTGTAAAACTACATATCCCAGTTTGTGGATCGCATATACCAATTTTGCATGTATTATGAGTTGAACAGTCAGCATTTATACTGCAGCAATTTGGTATTGATGTATTCACGCAACCATCTGGCTCGCATGTATCTTCTGTACAAGCATTACCATCATTACAGCTTGCGTCATTAGGTGTATTGATGCAATTTCCATTATTAGGATTACAACTGTCATCAGTACAACTATTACCATCACTACAGTTAACTGGTGTCCCTATGCACTCACCATTGTCACAGAAATCAGCTATCGTACATAGGCTTCCGTCCTCGCAAGGATCACCATCCTTAAAACTTTTTTCACATGCGCCTGTCGAAGGATTGCATATACCAACTGTACATTGGTCATTAAGAACACTGCAGTCAATGGTTCCAGAAGACTGGCAAGATCCATTAGAGCACTGATCACCTGTTGTACATGGATTTCCGTCATCACATGGTGCTTGGTTATCAGTAAATACACAACCAGCTGATGGGTTACAACTGTCATCAGTACATGGATCTCCATCATTACAAACAATAGGAGTTCCAGGTTGACAATTACCCATAGCATCACATATTTCGTTACCATTACACACTGTAGAATCAGGGCATGGAGTGTTAATTGGTGCAAATACATCCATTGGACATGAAGGACTTTGCCCATCACAATTTTCAGCAACATCACAAGGTCCATTTGCCGGTCTACACATAACAGATGATGGCAAAAATAGATTTGTTGGACATGGTAACCCTGGCCCTCCAGGACAAGATTCCGCAATGTCACAAGGACCTGCTGCTGGACGACATACAGTTGTTGCAGGCTCAAATTGATCTGGTGGGCAAGTTTTAGCACTACCATCACATACTTCGTCCGGATCGCATTGTTCACCAGAACCAGGACGGCATGCTGTACCTTGAGGCTCAACTACATCAGTAGGACAAGTTTTATTCACTCCATCGCAATTCTCTGCAATATCACAAATGCCTTCCGATGCTCTACATTCTATATTCGTTCCTGCAACTGCATCCATTGGACATATCTCAGATATGCCATCGCAAACTTCTTCAACATCGCAATCCCCTGATGCAGGTCTACAAACTTGATTTGCTGCAGCTGCAGCATCATTAATGCAACCAGTTGATGAATCGCAACTATCTATCGTACACTCTTTGCCATCATCACAGTTCACTGGTGTACCAGAACACATACTTGCAGAACCACCTGTACAGACATCATTTTCTGTGCATGCATCACTATCGTTACACGGAGTATTTATAGGAAAACCAACAAAATTACATAACCCTGTTCCTGTATCACATGTCCCAACCTGGCAAGGATTATTGGTTTGACAATCATCATCTTCTTGACAACATGCTGCTACTGATTGATGAGTGCAACCATTAGCGTCTACTGGTAATGTGCTACTATTTGGATCACACAAATCAGTAGTACATGCATTCCCATCATTACAAGGTGTATTATTAGGTGTATTGCTGCATAAACCATCATTACATGAATCATCCGTACACACTACATTATCATTGCAATCTATAGGGGTACCTTCACAAGTACCCGCATTGCATATATCATTTTCGGTACAAGCATTTTGATCATTACATACAGGCTGCGGATCTCTTAACTCAGACTGACAAGAACCAGTACTTGAATTACAAACACCAATGTTGCATTGATCATCAAGTGCACTACAGTCAACCATTAAAGAGCCTGGCTGACAAGAGCCACTATCACACTGATCACTTATTGTGCATGGATCGCCATCATCACATGGAGCTTGATTGTTAGTAAACACACAACCGACAACAGCATCACAATTATCAGTTGTACAAACATTATTGTCGTTACAAACAAGAGCTGTACCTGGTTGACAATTTCCTACGGCATCACAAACCTCATTACCATTACATACTGTCGAGTCAGGACAAGGAGTATTTGCTGGTTTAAAGCTATTTGGAGGACAGTTATTAGATATGCCATTACAGCTTTCTTCTAGGTCACATGGACCCACTGCTGGACGACATACTGCTGTTGATTTTGCATCTGGAGGACAAGTATCTCCAGCTATACCAGTACATTTTTCTTCAAAATCACACTCTCCTGCCGATACACGACATACTGTAGCTGCTGAACTCACTACATTCGGAGGACAAGCAGCACTACTGCCAGTGCAAAATTCATCTGGATCACATTGATCTCCAGAACCAGGGCGACATATTTCTGTAGCTGGCTTAAACGCATCTGAAGGACATTCTTTATCCACTCCAGTACAGGTTTCTGGAAGATCACAAGAACCTGCTGCTGGACGACATACTACACCTGCTGCAGCAAACTCGTTTACGCAACCAACAGCTGGATCGCAGCTATCAGTTGAACAAGCAAATCCATCATTACAATCTATAGGTGTTCCTGCACAAGTACCTCCATTAGGAGACTCCAAACATATATCATTTTCTGTGCATGCGTTGTTATCATCACATAAAGTACCTGCAGCTGCTGGTGTAAAACTGCATATACCAGTCTGAGGATCACATATACCAATTTTGCACGCATTATGAGGAATCGTACAATCGTTATCATTTGTACAACATGCAGCTATTGGAGTGTTAATACAACCATCATGTTTATCACAGATATCATTTGTACAATCATTTCCATCATTACAGTCAGTATTATTAGGAGTGTTGACACATGACCCATTATTAGGGTTACAGCTATCATCAGTACAGAAAACTCTATCGTTACAGTTTTTTTCTTCTCCTACACATGTTCCAAAATCACACTCATCAAACTCAGTGCATGGATCACCATCATTACAAGAATTACCGTTAAACACATTTACATCTTTCTCACATGCACCGGTTGAAGGATTACATACACCTTTATTACATTGATCATCTAATACCGTACAATCAAAGTTTTGCGGTCCTGGTTGGCAAAATCCATTAGCACACTGATCTCCTATTGTGCATGCATTACCATCATCACAAAGATCGTCGTTATTACTGTATAAACAGCCAAGAGCAGGATGACAAATATCATCAGTACAAATATTACTATCATCACAATTTATAGGTGTTCCAGGTAAACAGTTACCTGAATCATCGCATGCTTCGTCACCATTGCAAACGGTCCCATCTAAACATGCAGTATTCTCTGGCTTGAACACATCTGGAGGACATATATTACTAATACCATCACATTTTTCAGCAATATCACAAGGACCTGCTGCTGGACGACATACAGCATTACTAGATTTTTTAGCATCCGCTGGACAAGGCTCAGTTGCTATTCCACTACATCTTTCTACTTGATCGCAAGGACCTGCTGCTGGACGACATATAATACCATTAGCAGTGATAATGTCTTCAGGACAAGTAGCACTACTGCCAGTGCAAAACTCATCTGGATCACATTGATCTCCAGATCCAGGACGACATATTTCCGTAGCTGGTTTAAACGCATCTGGAGGACATTCCTTATCCACTCCAGTACAGGTTTCCGAGGAATCACAAAGACCTGCAGCTGGACGACACACTGTTCCTGCCGCAACAAATTCATTCACACAACCAATAGCTGGATCACAACTATCAGTCGAACAGGAAAGCTCATCATCACAATTTACAGGAGTCCCTGCACAAACACCAGCTGCATTATCCAAACAGATATCTTTCTCTGTGCATGCATTATTATCATCACATGGAGTACCCACAGTAACAGTAGTAAAATTACATTGACCAGTTTTGTGATCACAATTTGCAATTAAACAAGGATTTGAAGTAACGCAATCTTCATCTATTTTACAGCAACCAGGCACTGACTGATGAGTACACCCGTTAGCGTCTACTGGAAGCATCTGATTAGTAGGAGAACATTTATCTTCAGTACAAATGCAGTTATCATTGCATAGCGTATCGTTTGGAGTAAATACACAATTACCATCAGGACCGCACATATCTACAGTACATTGATAATTATCATCACAATCTTTTGGAGATCCTACACACTCACCATCTTGGCATTGAGTATTAATAATACATGGATCCCCATCATCGCAATTAGTACCATTTGGTCTATCTTCTTTCTCACATACACCAGTATAATGATTACACACACCTATACTGCAAATATCATCACAGAAAGAGCAGTCCACTTCCTCTCCAACGCAAACACCAGTGCTACACTGATCATTAGTTGTACATGGATCCCCATCATCACAAGGAATATTATTATATGAGTTTATACAGCCACTTTCCGTGCAAATATCGTCAGTACAGACATTATTATCATCACATGCCTCATTAATAGGAATATTTTCACACCCTCCAGCTCCTGTACATATATCAGTAGTACAAAGCACATTATCATTACATAAATCTCCTTCATCCGTACTACCATCACAATCATCATCTATACCGTTGCATGTCTCATCAGCAGGGGTACCAGCAACAGCGTTACATTCCGTACCGCTACCATCAGCTGTACAAACGATTACTCCAGCTTCTTCACAAGCTCCTGTACCTTCATAACAAACGTTACCCAAGGTTTGGTTGAATCCCTCGTCTATAATACCTCCACAACTATCGTCCTTACCATTGCATATTTCCTCTTGTGGTATGATCTCTCCTTCACAAGGGCCGAAACTACCATTCATACAAGTCTTGATACCTGCTCTACACTCACCAACATTTAAAGTTGCTGCAGCAGCTGTATAACAACTCATAGAAAAGTTGTTGAATACATTAGAACAACCAGTCATTACATTACATGAATCATCAGTACATGGATTGCTATCATCGCAATTTACCTGCATTCCAAGGCATGTACCAAACATATCTCCTTGGCATTTATCTCCCATTGTACAAGCATTACCATCGTTACAACCAAGAGTAATGCCGCTTCCATTATTTGTACAAATACCGGTGCTAACATCACACGTATCCAACGTACAAATATTATTATCATTACAATCATTATTTGAAGTACAGCATGCAGAAACAGCAGTTGTTACACAACCAGTAGTAGGATTAGATGATGGATTGCTAGGATTGCATTTATTTTGCGTACATTCATTACTATCATTACATGTAGTATCATTAGGAGTATTTACGCATTGACCAGCATCACACGAGTCATCTGTACAGCTTTTACTATCATTGCAATTTATAGGAGTTCCAACACATTGACCATTAGCATTACAAACGGGATCTAAAGTACATGGATCCCCATCATTACAGTCATCTCCAACTTTAGCAACCGCCTGACAACTACCATCAGGCATACATACACCATCATTACACTGGTCAGTAAGAGCACTACAATCAACAGTCTGAGACCCAGGCTGACAAACGCCTCCACTACAAGTATCATCTATTGTACATGGATCTCCATCATCGCAAGGAGCAGTATTATTAACTGAGAAACATCCGTTATCAGAATTACATAAATCAGTTGTGCATACATTACTATCATTACAATCTAGAGGAGTGCCAGATTGACAGTTACCATCCCCATCACAAACTTCTGCACCATTACAAACTGTTGAATCAGGGCATGGAGTATCTATAGCGGCAAATCCATTAGGAGGACAACCATCATTCACGCCATCACATTTTTCAGCAACATCGCAAACATCTTCAGCTTTCCTACATACAGCACCGCTAGGTCTTTTAGTATCTACAGGACAAGGCTCTTTTGCTTCACCTGTACATTTCTCTACCCTATCACAAGGACCCGCTTTAGGTCTGCATACAGTTGAATCATCAGCAATGATGTCTTCTGGACAATTAGCACTGTTACCAGGACAAGATTCAGCAGGGTCACACATATCCATAGACCCCGTTCTACACACAACAGTGTTTGGCTTAAAGCCATCAGGGGGACACCCGCCGACATTACCGCACACCTCAGCTTCATCGCATAGGCCTGCTGCTGGACGGCATATAGTTCCTGGCTGTTGCATATTGACGCAACCCATAGCAGGATGACAACTGTCCTTTGTACATGGATTATCATCATCACAACTTACTGGTTTCCCAGCACAAGTTCCTGCAACATCACCAAGGCATTTATCATCAGTGGTACAAGGGTTATTATCATCGCAAGACAATCCCCCAGTTTGACTTCCATCAGAAATACATTTACCCGTTTCAATCTCACAAGCGCTCTGCAAACAAACATTATTAGTTGCACAGTCACTATTTTCATCACAACACCCTTCGATAGGAGTCAAAATACAACCTTCTTGTGCATCACATTTATCGTCAGAGCATAAAGAATTATCATTACAATAAGTATCGTTAGGAGTATTCACACACTGGCCTGTAGCAGAATCACAAGAGTCATCGGTACAAAAAACATTATCATTGCAGTCTTTAGGTGTACCAACACATTCACCATTGATTGTACACGCATCAGCATCAGTACATGGATCTCCGTCATCACAAGAAACACCATCTTTAACTTCAACCTCACAAACACCCGAAGAAGAATTACAAACGCCAGTATTACATTGATCATTAATTGCAGAACAATCAACGTTTTGCCCTGGTTGACATACTCCCCCTGCGCATTGATCATTGATTGTACAAAGATCTCCATCATTACATGGAGCAGTATTGTTTTCGTGCTCACACCCTTCTTCAAAGTTACAACTATCCGTTGTACATACATTACCATCATTACAATTAAGTGGAGTACCTGGCTGACAATTACCTGCTCCATCACACATTTCTGTACCATTACAAACTGTTGAGTCAGCACAAGATGCGCCCTGCGCCTTGAATCCATTTGGTGGGCAATCGTTTGTAGTACCATCACATTTTTCAGCAATATCACATATATTATCAGCTGGTCTACATACAGCATTTTTTGATCTTTTTGCATCAGAAGGACAAGGATCTCCAGCTATACCAGAACATCTTTCTACACGATCACAATCACCTTGAGATTCTCTGCACACAGTACCTTTATCAGTAACCTCATCTTCAGGACAATTAACAGAAACTCCACTACAAACTTCATCAGGGTCACACATGTCATTGGACCCTTTTCTACAAATTTCACCTTCAAATTTAAATTTATCACCTGGACATCTACCTGAGTCACAATATTCTACACGATCACATTCGCCTGCCGCAGGACGACACACAACTCCAGACCCAAGAGCTGTATAAACGCAACCTAACATTGGATTACATCCATCAACAGTACAAATATTACCATCATCGCAGGATCTAACATTACCTAAGCAAGTACCATTGCTATCTCCTTTGCAAGTATCATTTATTGTACATGCATTATTATCATCACAAGCCTCAGTAACCCCCGTACCATCATTACTACATATACCAGTAGCAACATCACACTTATCAACAGTGCATGGATTATTATCCTTACACTTAGAATCTTCTTCGCAGCAATTAGAGATTGGTGTTGTAATACAACCTTTTTCACTATCACAAGTATTTACAGTACATACATTACCGTCATCGCAGTTTTTAGATACACCTTCACAAGAACCACTTATGCACTTGTCATTGTCTGTACAAAGATTTTCATCATCACATACAGTACCTGTTGCTTTAGGATCCTTTTTACAAGATCCATCTGCAATATCACAAATACCAACATTACATTGGTCGCTTAAAGATGAGCAATCCCTAGGTTGCCCAGGTTTACAAACCTTGTTTTTACATGCATCGTCAATTGTACAAGGATTTTCATCATTACAAGGAGTACCATTTACTAGAAAATTGTCTTTAGGACAAGCTACACCAGGCTTACCTAAGCATTTTTCTTCAGGATTACATATATCACCAGAACCTTCCCTACATACCTCCCCAGCAGCAGCAAATATATCTTCAGGACAATCAATGGATACACCATCACATTTCTCTGCAGGATCACACATATCACCAGATCCCGCTCTACATACTTCCCCGGCATTTTTTAATTTATCTTCAGGACATGGAACACCATTACCGCTACAAACCTCAGCTTCATCGCAAAGCCCATTAGGTTCGCGACATACTTTCCCCTTAGGAGATGCAGTATACCTACAGCCATGTGGTGTACAAGTATCCTCTGTACATGTATTATTATCATCACATTCACTATCTTTTTCGCAGCGAATACCACATGTGCCTTGACTATTACAGCTTTTTTCAGTTGACATAAAAACCCTCTTTTATTGACGTTAAATTCCTCCCAGTGTTAATAACGTTAGGGGCATTCTATTAACAATAAGTTAACGCAATAGTTTTTTTCATATATCAGCAGACCATGTAGCTTAAGAGCAACAGAAAAAATAGAAAAATTAAACAAATAATAAGAAAATTTTACTATACAGAGCTAATTAAATTAACTTTCATGCAAAAGATTGCTGTATCCTCAATACAGCTTTAGCTTTACCAAGAGCATACATAACCTCAAAAATACTAGGAGCGTTGATATTCCCAGTTAATGCAGCCCTAAGAACTGGACCTATTTCTCCTAATTTGATATCATGGTCTTTAAGGAATTTCTTTAATACATTTTTTATTTCGCTTTCTGTCCAACTATCTATACTTTTTAATATAGATTGTAATTTTCGAAACAGTGCTTTATCAGAACCTTTTATGATATCCTTCGCTTCATCAGTAATATCAATAGGTTCGTCGTATAGATAAAATTCTGCATATTTTACAAGTTCAACAATTGTTTTGGCTCTTGATTTTAAACCATTTAGTCCTTTATTAAGAATTTGCTTCTTTTCATCAGTTAACTTTTTTTCTAAAAAAGACTCCATATAATTGATTAAATATTGATTATCCGTATGCTGCAAATAATGTCCATTAAGATGAAGCATTTTATTATAATCCATTCTTGCAGCTGCTTTATTCACATCTTTAACGTCAAACCACTTTATTGCATCATTAATAGAAATAATTTCGTCATTTCCATGACTCCAACCAAGCCTTAATAAATAATTATTTAATGCTTCAGGCAAGTACCCCTTTTTTTCATACTCTTTTACTCCCATTGCTCCATGTCTTTTTGATAGCTTTGTCCCATCTTCAGCATGAATAAGAGGTATATGCGCATATTGAGGAATTTGCCATTCCAATGCTTGATAAATGTGAAGTTGTCTGAATGCATTGTTAAGATGGTCGTCTCCTCTAATAATATGAGTGACTCCCATATCATTGTCATCTACAACTACTGCCAACATGTACGTTGGACTACCATCAGACCTGAGTAAAATCATATCGTCTAAATGATCATTGTGAACCGTGACCTTACCTTGCACTAAATCATCTATTGTTGTAGTTCCGTCTTGAGGAGCCCTAAGTCTAATTACAGCATTTGCTCCAGCAGGTATATCTCTCTTAGTTAATTTACGATCTCTCCATTCACTTTTAAAAATATAAGATTGTTTTTTCTGCTGAGCCTCTTCCCTTTTTGCTTGTACCTCTACTAAAGGTGTTAGACAATAATAAGCTCTTCCAATCTCTACTAGTTTCTCTGCTATCTCTTGATGACGTCTTATATTATTACTTTGAAATATTATATCACCATCATAATTTATATTTAACCATTTCAAGCCTTGTAAAATCCCTTGCGTAGCCTCTGTAGTTGATCTTTTTTTATCTGTATCCTCCACGCGCAAAAAAAACTTTCCGCCATAGTGTTTAGCATAAAGAAAATTAAATAACGCAGTCCTAGCGCTACCTATATGAAGATCACCTGTAGGAGACGGAGCAAATCTTGTTATTACTTTCATCTTATTTAAATATATTTTTATCAATGTAACCTAAGCTTACAGCATAAAGCAGAAGTAAAATAAATGATAGTGATATCAAGGTAGTAGCAATGAATTTTAGTACGATTCTTGGCTTTACTGGAACACCTTCAGCAAACCCCTTTTGTAAATTTGTTTCTGTTGTAATACCTATAGGTAAAATCATAAAAAACAATATCCACCATAAAAAACAAAAAATTAGAAAATATTTCATAAACCTATTTATATAGAATAGTATTTGAGCTATAATAAACCTTAAATTCAATAAAGTAAATTTTACATTTTATAAGCAGTGTTCGGTTTAACAAAGTTTTTCTCTTCAGATATGGCTGTCGATCTAGGAACAGCTAATACAATAGTTTATGCAAAAAGCAAAGGTATTGTACTTAATGAGCCATCAGTTGTAGCCATATTAAACAAAAATGGAGTGGCAAAACCATATGCTTTTGGTCATGAAGCAAAAATTATGTTAGGTAGGACCCCTGTAGATATCGAAGCAATACGACCTCTAAAAGACGGAGTCATCGCAGATTTTAAAAGTGCAGAAGAAATGATTAAGCATTTTATCCATACTGTACATAATAGGCGCACCTTTGTTGGACCTATGGTAATCATATGCGTTCCATCTAGCTCTACTCCAGTAGAACGTAAGGCAATCCAAGAAGCTGCAGAAAGCGCTGGAGCACGTGATGTTTTCTTAATTGAAGAGCCAATGGCAGCCGCAATTGGCGCAAATATGCCTGTAACTGAGCCTATAGGATCTATGGTAGTAGATGTTGGTGGAGGAACTACAGAAGTAGGTATATTATCGCTAGGAGGAATAGTTAATGCTAGATCTGTCAGAGTAGGCGGAGATAGTATGGATGAAGCTATAATTAATTATATTAGACGACAGCATAATCTTTTAATAGGTGAAGCTACAGCAGAATTAATAAAAAAAGAAATTGGTAGTGCAGCCTACCCTAGTGATAACAAAGGCAAAACTATGCGTATCAGAGGCAGAGATTTTGTTAATGGTTTGCCAAAAAAAGTAACATTAAATGAATATCACATTGCAGAAAGCTTGTCTGATCCAATATCACAAATTATAGAAGCAATTAGAGTAACTTTAGAAGCAACTGCACCAGAACTGGCTTCTGATATAGCAGACAGGGGAATAGTGCTAACAGGCGGAGGAGCATTATTAGCAAATTTGGATAAAGTAATACGCGAAGCAACTGAACTTCCTGTAATTATTGCTGAAGATCCACTATTTTGTGTTGCTAAAGGCTGTGGTGCAGTTTTAGAAAATATGTCAAAATTTAAGCATGTATTATTTAAACTATAGTTTATATAAAATTTATGCCTTATGCCTCTTTCAAATGATCCTCTACGATATAAAATTTCTGCCAAACTTAAGCTAAAAAGTCCGTGGAAGAAAATTTATAATAATATCAAAATTATCTCTTTCATCATTTTAGCAATCATAATTTTTTATGGTACCCCTTATATCATATTACCCCAGAACATTGCTAATATTTATAATAAATTTTCATTATATTTTTATAATCAAAGCAATAAAATTAACTATAAAATTCATAAAAAAGCCCAAAATATCAAGGATTATATATCTCTAAGAGAAAAATATAATAAGTTAAAAGAAGAAAATGAAATACTAGTCAATAAACTTAACCACTATACAGCTCTTGTCGTAGAAAATGAAAATTTAAGAAAAATAAATAAATTTTCATTTACTCAAGGTAAATTTATTAAATCTACCAAGATCATCATGCAGTCTTTTGACGATTATACCAAGTTAGCTAAATTATCAATAGGATATGAAGAGGGAATAAAAGAAGGCCATATAATTATAAATGAAAAAGGATTAATTGGACGTATAGTATCAGTTAACTATGGCTCTGCAGAAGTATTATTGATAAGTAGTCCAACATCAGAAATACCTGTTATTTTTTCTCAAACTAAAGCAAAAGCTATTCTTGGAGGAGACTGTAATGGTAAATTACTTCTTACTATCATTCATGGAGAAACTCAGCCGCAGCTTGGAGAATTAGTGCTAACTTCTGGAGATGGAGATTTTTTCCCGCTAGATATCATTGTAGGTAAAGTAACTAAGGTAGGAACAGATTTAATAGAGGTTACCCCTGCTACAGATATAAATGATTATAATAGTATAGTTTCTATCATTGAGAATTAATAACAAAAAACAAATATAAAGATGAAAACATTATTAATCATAGATGCGCAATATGATTTCCTACCAGGAGGAAATTTGGCTATTCCTAACGCCAATGAAATAATACCAGAAATCAATAAAATCATAAAAAGCTATGATATAATAATTGCAACTCGTGATTTTCATCCCTCAAATCACAAGAGCTTTGCATCTCAACACAAAGGATGTAATCCGGGTGATGTAATTATACTAAATGACATAGAGCAAGTTTTATGGCCTGATCACTGTATACAAAATACCTATGGTAGCGAAATTACTAATGAGCTAAAAGCAGATTTAATCAATAAAATTATATATAAAGGTACAAATTCAGAAATAAGCAGCTATTCTGGATTTTTTGATAACAACAACACGATATCTACAGGACTTCATGAATATTTACAAAGCAAATGTATTAAAAATTTAGACATCGTTGGATTAGCAACCAACTACTGTGTAAAACACACCGTCTTGGATGCTTTAAATCTTGGGTATAAAGTAAATTTATTAACATCTGCTTGCCGTGGTATAGACATAATTCCAGGAGATGTAGAAAAAGCAGTGATAGAAATGAAAAATGCTGGTGCAACAATTATAGTAAATTCAGATGAGCTCAGGACATGAATTGAGAAGTAAATATTATTTTAGACCGTACTCTCTGAAATTTTTATTTGACGTTTTTCGGTAAAAATAATATCCAGTTTTTGATCATGTTTTTCGTTAGGCAGTACACCTTCATATATTTGCATTTCATAACATACTCCTATCTTTAAAAGATTAGCAGGATTAGAAACACCTAAATATTTATCATAATATCCTTTTCCATAGCCAAGACGATTGCCTTGTAGATCACACACAATAGATGGAATAATGACAATATTTGGCTTTACAACTTTTGTATTTACTGGTTCAAAAATACTGTAATGATTCAATGATAATTTTGTTACTTCTGTCCAAATTTGAAACTGCATATCAAAATCATTTAAAATCACAGGTAACGAGCAAGTAATCGATCTTTTATTAAGAAAACGCAGTAGCGGAATAATATTAATCTCATCCTTCAAAGGCCAATAAGCTCCCAATATAACTGGAAAATTTTGCGCAAGTAGAAAAAAAGATAATTTTTGTATTATTATTTCAGAATGGTAGAGGCAGTCTTTTTTATTTATATTTCTTCTAAGAATCTTAAACTTTTCTCTGATAGTTTCTTTCATAGACTAAAACATGAAAAAGACTAAAGTAGCATCTTGCTACAGGTTAAGAAATATAATTTCAGCTTTATTTCTATTTTGAATAAAACTCAACCACCAAATTAGGTTCCATATTAATAGGATATGGCACATCAGCTAATACAGGTACATTAACAAAGGTTCCTTTCATTTCTTTCTGATCAAAAGTTAAGTACGTTGGCACAGCACGATCCATTTTCTGTATAGACTCAATGCAAAGAGGAAGTTGTTTAGATGATTCTTTCAACTCAATTACGTCATTTAATTTAACTAAGTAGCTAGATACATTAACGACTTTGCCATTTACCAGTATATGTTTATGACTAACTAACTGCTTTGCGGCAAAAATTGTTGGTGCTATATTGAGCCTATATACTATAGCATCAAGTCTGCGCTCTAGTAACCCTATTAAATTTTCAGCTGTATTACCTTTTTGCTTATGAGCCCTTAAATAAGTACTCTTAAATTGCTTTTCAACAATATTATAATATTTTTTAATTTTTTGCTTAGCTTGCAATTGTGTTCCATGCACAGTGCTACGCTTCTGAGCAAGAGCGCTATGTTGTCCTGGAGGATAATTCTTTTTGTGTACAGGGTCTTTAGCACTACCCCATAAGCTTTCTCCTATTCTTCTAGAAATTTTATATTTAGCTTTTACTATTTTTGTCACACAAACCTGCTAATTTTGATTTATCCTTAAGGACCGTGATTATATACAGCAACAACAGGATATGTCAATAAGCTTTTCTTATAATATGCAAACGAGCTATATTTTATTTAGAAAGAAATTTTTGGCTCATAAAGACTTATTTTTAAAGTACTTCAAAGATTCTAGTAATTATGATATAATATGCTTGTCTTTTTATAAGACTACGACAATAAAATGTTACTTGAAATAAGTGTAGCGGACCCGGGGGCGGTACCCGGCGTCTCCACCAATAACAAGCCAAAGGGGACGAAATAGGATCGACGTGCATGGTAAAGAAGTAATTTTTGTCCAGTATGATACCGCTGATCATTAAGTTGATTAAGGGTCATTTGCAATAAATGCAAACGAAAATAGAAAACCTGTACTAGCAATGGCTGCGTAATTGTAGTCGTTAGTACGCGGTCTGGCAGGCACCGGGCAACAGAAGCCTGCCATAATATAAAATTTACGTTAGTAACATAATGCTTTGTGATATATATAATAAAATTGACTATCAACAGCTCATTGACGAAGCTATGCGAGTTCTTGTTAGTAAAGCTCTAAATCTGATACAAAATGATACTTTACCCGGTAATCATCATTTTTATATTTCCTTTTTAACCAATCACCCAGATGTTGCTATCTCTAATACTTTAAAAAAGCAATACCCAAAAGAAATGACTATAGTACTGCAATATCAGTTTGAGAATTTAGTTGTTGAATCAGATAAGTTTCATGTCGTACTTACTTTTGATAATCAAAAAGAAAATATTACCGTACCTTATATTGCTATGACCTCATTCGTAGATCCTAGTGTTAACTTTGGGCTACAATTTACACATTATACACTAGAAGCAAAACAAGATAATATTAATGCAAAAGAAAAAAATGAAAATATAAAAAGCCCAACTAAAACTACAACTAACAAAGACACAACAAGTAACGTAGTAGCATTAGATAATTTTCGTAATAAGCATTAATTCAATTTATATAACTTTAGTTTATTAGTACTAACAAGTAGTAGCACCTAATTTTTTAAAGAGCTCTGCATCTTTTTCGGGCAATTGATTAGGACTAGTCAAAAGATCCTCGCCAAAATGTATTGAATTAATGCCAGCAAAGTAGCAAAGAACTTGCACTGACTGAGAAGTCTGTCTGCGCCCTGCAGAAAATCGAATAAAAGACTTTGGCATCATTATACGAGCTACTGCAACAATCCTAACAAAGTCAATATCATCGCTTCCCTCCATATCCTTAGCAGGTGTATTAGGAAGACGTACTATTCTATTTAACGGTACACTCTTAGGATGTTTTGGTAAATTAGCAAGTATTATCAGCATCTTCAGCCTATCTTCAATAGTTTCGCCCATACCTATGATGCCACCCACGCAATTTTCAATACCTGCCTCTGTAACGTATCTAACTGTAGCTAATCTATCTGAAAATTTATGTGTAGTACAAATTTGCGAATAAAAATCTTCAGAAGTCTCAATATTATGATTATAGTATTCAAGCCCTGCCTCTTTTAACTGCTTAGCGTGATGTTCTTTTAAAAAACCTGCACTCAAGCATGTTTCCATTCCTAAAGCTTTCACAGCCTTTACTGATTCAATAAGTTCTGGCATATACTTATCATGCACTCCTCGCCACGCTGCAACCATACAAAAACGAGTTGCTCCCTTAGCTTTTGCTTGTTTTGCAGCTTTAACAGTATTTTCAACTCCAATAAAAGCTTTTTTTTCAATTTGTTTATTATAATGAGCGGATTGATTACAAAATTTACAGTCTTCTGGACATCCAGCTTGTTTAATATTACACAATGTTGACAATTTTATTGAATTTGGATCCTGATACTTGCGTAGCATGGAATGTGATTTAAAAATAAGATCATTGAAAGGAATATTATATAAACCTAACACCTCCTCTAAAGTCCAATTATGTCTAATATCTCGTGAATTCATATTTTCCTGGACTAAATCTTTACTCATATTTATATTAAACTCTTTAAATAATATTTAATGCCATGCAAGATTTAGATGGTTGTCGTTATCGTAGTGACTATATTGCATATTGCGAAAAGTTAAAAGGAAAAACTTTATTTAGAAAACTTGCTAATAATTCTTATGAAGAAGATGTCATTAATTTTGCAACTAATGATTATCTAGCCTTAAGTCAAAATGCTGACGTTATCAGTGCTGCCCGAAGCTATACTTCAAAATGGGGAACAAGCAGCAAATCTTCTCGGCTTATCGATAATCCAGAGATTTTTTCTAATTTAGAAAGAAAAATTGCACTTTCCAAGAATAGTGAAGATGCTTTAATTTTAAATTCTGGATTTGTAGGCAATGTAACAGTAATTGCTGCTTTACTTAACAAGCAAGTTTTTAAGCATAAACCTATAGTTTTCAGTGACAAGTTGATTCATTCAAGCATGCATATAGGCATCCACATCTCTGGTGCATTACATGTGCGTTATAGACATTTAGATTTAAATCACTTGGAAAGTTTATTAAAGGAAAATCGTGATTATTTAGGACCAAAATTTATTTTTTCTGAAACCATATTCAGTATGGATGGAGATGTGATAGACCTAGAAGCTATTATATTTCTTGCCAAAAAGTACAATGCTTTTCTTTATATCGATGAGTCTCATGATATTGGTATGTTAGGAGATAAAGGATACGGTATTACCAGCAAATACACTAAACATATAGATTGCATTCTTGGATCTTTTAGTAAAGCTATTGGATCTTTCGGTGGATATGTTATTTGCTCTAAGCAACTAAAAGAATATTTAGTTAATAGATGTGCTGGACTTATTTACTCTGTTGCGTTACCGCCAATGATTATAGGAGCGATTGAAAAAGCGTGGGACCTTTTACCAACATTAAATAAAGAAAGAGATGAAATTATTAAAAATACTAATTATTTATTGTCTAATTTGTGTAACTTAGGACTTAATACAGGAAATTCTTCCACGCACATAGTTCCTATTATATTAGAAAAAACAAAGTGCGTTTTGACTTTTCAACAATATCTAAAAGATAAAAAAATCATTGTTTCAGCAATTAGACCTCCTTCTGTATCTCCAAACACCTCACGTATTAAATTATCTGTTTGTTCTGGGCACAACAAAGTACAAATTGATCACTTGATTTCATCGATAAAAACTTACGAACAACTAAAATGAATAATACAAAAACAGCTATCATTAATAATTTCAATAAAGCTGCAATAACATACGAGCAACATGCGCATGTACAAAAACAAGCCGCATATCAGCTCTTATCAAATATAGAAAATATACATCCGAAATTAATTTTAGAGCTAGGATGTGGCACAGGTTTTTTAACAAAATTGATTAAAGAAAAATTTTCATCTTCTAGTTATATAATTTCAGATATTGCTGACAATATGCTTAAGCTTTGTAAAAGTAATAACTACAGCAGTAAATCTTTATTTTGTATTGCAGATGGAGAGAGTCTTCCTATATCAAATCAATTAGATTTAATTATATCAAATCTTACTTTTCAGTGGTTTCAAAATTTGCAATCCTCGCTTGCATTTCTTAGTAAACATACAGAAGTCTTAGCATTTTCTACCCTAACAAAAAATACATTCCGTGAGTGGAAGCAAAAGCATCAAGAATTAAATATTCAGTACCATATACTTGATATGATATCACTAGAAGAATTAAACAATTTATGTAAAAAATATTGTAAATCTGAGTATCATATACAAACGCAAACAATTAATTTGCATTTTAATAATGCTTCTGATTTTATAAAAAATTTAAGATACACAGGTGCAATAACGAGCACCAACCATTATGTTCCTTCCTGCTTAAAAAAATTAATAAAAGTCTTTGCTAAAGGAATAAATATTAATTACGATATTGCTTATTGCGTTCTAAAATAGCTGATAGATATGAAATTTTTTGTTACAGGAACAGATACTAACGTCGGAAAAACAATTATATCATCCTGGATAGCTTTGCATTTAAATGCTTACTATTGGAAACCTATAAGCTCATCTGCTCAAAATGAAAGTCCTGACTATAAGATAGTACAAAATTTAGCACAACTAGATGATCAGCGCATTGTTCCATGTGCTCATTCTTTTAAAACACCTGTTTCTCCTCATCTAGCTGCAGCAATTGAAGATCAATATATAGATTTTGATGATTTTGTCTTGCCCAATTTAGATCCTTTAGTTATCGAAGGAGCAGGCGGAGTAATGGTGCCTATTAATAATGATTATAAAATAATCGATATTATGCAAAAATTTAATATTCCTTCAATTATTGTAGCTCGAAGTTCTCTTGGGACAATCAATCACACCTGCCTTACAATTGAATCTTTAAAAGCAAGAAATATTCCTATATTAGGTGTAATAATGAACGGAGAAAAAAATTACGAAAATAGACAAGCTATAGAAAAATATGGCAATGTTAAAATATTAGCTGAATTTAATATTCTTCAAAATGTTACCTATGAATCATTAAAAAAAATACCTTTATTTAACATTGACTATATACCGGAATTAATCAAGGAGAACATATAATGAGTATAGAAAGTATAACACAGCATAATATTTGGCATCCATTTACTCAAGCTAAAATAGCTTCTGTACCAATTAAAATTGCTCATGCAAAAGGAGCAATTCTAACTGATTCAAATGGCAAAGAATATTTAGATATGATTTCTAGCTGGTGGACCACTACTCATGGACACTGCCACCCAAAAATCACTGAAGCTATTAAGAATCAGGTGCAAAAATTAGACCATGTTATGTTTGCAGGATTTACGCATGACCCTGCGCTAGAAATATCATCAAAATTATGCAAATTATTAGAAAATAAAAATTTATCCAAAGTTTTCTTATCAGAAAATGGTGCTTTTGCTGTAGAAACTGCATTAAAAATGGCCTTACAATACTGGCATAATGCAGGCATCAAAGAACGTAATAGGTTCATAGCATTTCAAAATGGTTACCACGGAGATACATTTGGTGCAATGTCTGTTGGGAAAACATGCGGCTTCTATTATACGCCTTTTGAAAAAAATTTATTTTCTGTAGATTTTGTCCCTTTTGCTTCTTGCTGGATCAATGACCAAGACATAGAGGAAAAAGAAAAAATATCTTTAGCAGCATTAAAATTACAAATCAGCGAAAATGGCAAGAATATTGCAGGGTTAATAGTGGAGCCACTCATTCAAGCTGTGGGTGGGTTTCATTTCTGCCGTCCTTGCTTTATCGAACAAGTTATAGAATTGTGTAATGAAAATCAAATATTAGTAATATTTGATGAAATTATGACTGGATTCGGCAGAACTGGCAAAATGTTTGCATCTGATCATATAAAAGCAAACCCTGATATTGTTTGTCTAGGAAAATCAATGAGTGGTGGAGTTTTACCCTTATCTGCAACAATTACCTCCGATAAAATATATGAAAAATTTTTAAACGAAGATATCAATCGAGCATTATTACATGGTAGCACATACGCAGGAAATCCTCTGGGATGCGTAGCTGCAAATACTGCTATTGACCTATTCGAAGAAGAAAACACCTTTGAAAAAATAGAGCAAATAAGTTCTATTCACCATGAAAGGCTTTTAGAGCTTGATAAAAATACACCATTAATAAACAGACCTAGAGTTAAAGGAGGAACCGCAGCTTTTAACCTCGTGAATCAAAATAGCTCATATACAGCTAAAATTGGACAAATACTAAAACCAGAATTCTTAAAACAGGGCTTGCTAATTAGACCTTTTGGCAATGTTGTGCACATAATGCCCCCATATTGCACTACAAGTGAGCAGCTACATAGTGTATATGATAAAATAGAAGTAATAATTAGAAATATATCTAAGAATTATGTATAAGAGTATTTAATAAATTAACATTAGAAGAAATATGAATAAAAATATTCAAATTCAAGTTCTACAACATCAGTCAGCTAAAGATTTACCACTACCACAATATGCTACTAAGAATAGCGCTGGCATGGACTTATCCGCAAATGTACAAGAGCCTATTACTTTATCTCCAGGTGAGCGTAAGTTGATTTCTACTGGAATTTCTATAGCTTTACCAGTTGGTTATGAAGCGCAAATTAGACCTCGCTCGGGATTGGCAATAAAGTATGGTATTACCGTATTAAATACACCTGGAACAATTGATGCAGATTATCGAGGAGAGATTATGGTAATACTTATAAATTTTTCTGATGAAGATTTCATCATTGAGCGAGGAATGAAAATAGCCCAAATGGTTATAGCAAATACTGTCCAGCCAGAACTTGCATTAGTAGAGAGCCTAGACGATACAGAACGAGGAACTAAGGGGTTTGGCTCAACTGGTCTATAAAAATACTACCTTGGTGGTGCCCCTGACCTGACTCGAACAGGTATGTCCATAGGACAACAGATTTTGAGTCTGTCGCGTCTACCAATTCCGCCACAGGGGCAAAACAATTACTATTGTTAGACAATTAATAATTTAATCAAATTAAATTTTCAATTAGAATCTAAGTAAATGTTTAGATTTTATATGGACAAATTAATTCAATTGTCTTATGCATTATTATTACATTACATAAAAACTGACTAAGGAGTTATTATTTGTACTCGGATAAGCAAAGATATATTGATGCCCTTAAAACGATGATTCTTATTAGAAGATTCGAAGAAAAAGCAGGTCAGCTTTATGGTATGGGCAAGATTGCTGGTTTTTGTCACCTGTATATCGGCCAAGAGGCTGTGGTTGTTGGTATGCTACAGGCGGCAAAGAAGAATGACAAACATGTAACGAGCTATAGAGACCATGGTCATATTCTTGCACTTGGTGTTGACCCTAAAGCAGTAATGGCAGAGTTGTTGGGTAAAGCTCCGGGGTGTTCTAAAGGGAAGGGAGGCTCGATGCACTTGTTTGACCTTGAGAATCACTTCTATGGAGGGCATGGCATTGTAGGTGCGCAAGTACCAATAGGAACAGGTATTGCCTTTGCCGACAAATATAGGAAGCACAAAAATGTTACTTACGTCTACTATGGAGATGGTGCTGCTCATCAAGGGCAGGTGTACGAATCCTTTAATTTGGCAAAGTTATGGAATTTGCCTGTGGTGTATATCATAGAAAATAATGAGTATGCTATGGGAACATCTGTTGCACGTTCTACAGCTGAGGCGGACTTGTACAAAAGAGGAGTGTCATTCGGTATTCCAGGTGAGCAAGTTGATGGTATGGATTTTTTCAAAGTAGAGAAGCTTGCTCAAAAAGCTACAGACCATGCAAGAAATGGTAAGGGGCCTTTTTTAATCGAAGCAAAAACATATCGTTATAGAGGACATTCAATGTCGGATCCTGCAACTTACAGGAGTAAAGAGGAAGTCACAAAATTTAAAGAACAGAAGGATCCAATTAACATCCTCAAAAATTTCCTATTAAAGAAAAAACATCTATCAGAAGAAAAATTAGCGACTATAGAAAAAGAAATTAAAGAAACCATCAAGGAGGTTGTGTCTTTTTCAGAAAATAGTCCTGAGCCAGATGTAGGTGAGCTGTATACAGATGTGTATGTGGAGGAAAATAATGGCTGAGATTACAGTAAGAGAAGCGCTACGCGATGCAATGGCTGAAGAAATGCGTCGAGATAAAAATGTTTTTCTCATGGGCGAAGAAGTGGCTCAGTACCAAGGAGCTTACAAAGTTAGTCAAGGATTACTAGAGGAATTTGGTCCGAAAAGAGTAGTTGATACAACAATTACAGAATATGGTTTTGCAGGAATAGGGGTAGGAGCTGCTTTTGCTGGACTAAGGCCGATAGTTGAGTTTATGACCTTTAATTTTTCCTTGCAAGCTATAGATCATATTATTAATTCTGCTGCTAAGACCCAATATATGTCTGGGGGGTTAGTAAAGTGCCCGATTGTCTTTAGAGGACCAAATGGAGCAGCAGCACGAGTTGCAGCACAGCATTCACAAGATTTTTCCAGTACCTACTCTCATATTCCAGGACTTACAGTAATTTCTCCATTTTTTGCCTCAGACGCAAAAGCTTTGTTGAAAGCAGCAATAAGATATGATGGGCCAGTAGTGTTTTTGGAACACGAATTGGTTTACGGTCACAAATTTGAGATGAGCGATACTGAAGTTGCAATAGGTAAGGCAAATATTGTTAAGGAAGGTACTGATATTACAGTAACTTCTCATTCTTTGCGGTTGGGTCTTGCTTTAGAAGCAGCGCAAGAACTTGAAAAATTAGGAATTAGCGTTGAGGTCATTGACCTTAGAACTTTAAAGCCTCTTGATACAGAAACAATAATCAACTCTGTCAGGAAGACAGGGCGGTTGGTAACGGTTGAAGAGGGATGGTTTTTTGGTGGGATTGGAGCATCGATTTCAGCTATTGCTACAAGAAAAGCGTTTGATGTTTTAAAAGCTCCTCCTTTGAATGTCACGGCAAAAGATATACCTTTGCCTTATGCAGCTAATTTAGAGAAGCTTGCGCTACCTCAAATAAAAGATATAATTGACGCGTGCAAGCAAATTAATGAATTTAAATAGATCACAATTATGCCTATAAACATCACAATGCCAGCGTTATCACCAACTATGGAAAAGGGTAACTTAGTAAAATGGCATAAAAAAGAAGGGGATACAGTAGCGGCTGGAGACTTACTTGCAGAAATTGAAACTGATAAAGCAACAATGGAGGTTGAGGCTGTTGATGAAGGAAAAATAGGTAAAATTGTTGTTCCCGAAGGGACAAAAGATGTCGCTGTTAACAGTGTAATTGCAATCTTGTTGGAAGAAGGTGAGGATGAGTCTGCAATTCAAGATGTTTCCTCTGCATCTTCAAAAAAAACTGAAGAAAAACTCAAAGAAGATTCAAATAAAAAGCAACATACTAAAGAAGATGATTCGGCCGAAGATGATGCAACTGAAAAAGAGTCGCCCCTTACTCAATCTCCGTCGTCTGTTGCTACTGATGCTGAAACCAAAAAAGAAGATACAGCTGTTAGAGCAACACCTTTAGCAAAACGCATTTCTGAGCAGAGTAGTATAGATATTAGTGCGGTTAAAGGTAGTGGTTCTCGTAATAAAGTGATGAAAGATGATGTAAAAGCTCATCTTGCGAAGCAGAAAAAACAATATAGTCAGCCTTTAAAACATTTGAGTAAAGGGGAGATAGATCGAGCAACTCCTGAAGTATCTGAGCTTCCTGTGTCAAATATCAGATCGATTATTGCCAAAAAACTTTGCGAAGCTAAACAACAAATTCCTCATTTCTACCTTTCTCTAGATTGCAATATTGATAAATTGCTTGAAATGCGTGCAGATATTAATTCTTCTACGGATGCAGAGAAACCTTTGTGGAAAATATCAGTGAATGATTTTGTTATTAAAGCAGCATCAAATGCATTAAAGCAAGTTCCGGCGGCAAATAGCTCCTGGTCTAATAGTGAAACTTTGATTCAGTATAATAATGTTGACATGTCGGTTGCAGTAGCAATTAAGGATGGATTAATCACTCCAATAATAAAAAATGCTGATCAAAAATCAATTTTTACTATTTCACAAGAAATGAAAGTCCTTGCGAAAAAGGCTCGAGAAGGTACATTAAAACCCGAAGAATTTCAAGGAGGCAGTGCCTCGATTTCTAATTTAGGTATGTATGGCATCAAGCAATTTAATGCGATCATCAACCCTCCACAAAGCTGCATTTTTGCGGTTGGTGCAGGACAAGAAGTTCCAGCAGTTGTAGGCGGTGAAGTGACGGTAATCAATATTATGAATGTTACTCTATCTTGTGATCACCGTGTTGTTGATGGAGCAGATGGTGCACGCTTGCTGAACATCTTCAAGGAATATATTGAAAATCCTGTGAGGCTTTTATTATAGTGAGATATTAAGTAGAAAATATGAGCAAGAATTATCAAGTAGTAGTTATTGGTGGTGGTCCTGGTGGTTATGTTGCAGCAATTAGAGCGGCGCAACTAGGGCTTAAAACTTGTCTTGTTGAAAAAGAGCATTTGGGAGGTATCTGCCTTAATTGGGGATGTATTCCAACAAAGACTTTGCTTCGTTCTTCAGAAATTAACCATTTGTTGCAAAGAGCAAGTGAGTTTGGTTTTAAAATTTCTAAAGCTAATTATGATCTCGATAAAATAGTAAAAAGATCGCGTGACGTTGCAGGACAACTTTCTACAGGAATAAAGCACTTGCTCAAGAAAAACAAAATAGATGTTTTTATGGGTGAGGCGCAATTTTCATCATCTACGGAATTGTTGGTAAATTCAGAAAAAATTAGAGGAGAACATCTTATTATTGCAACTGGTGCTCGAGCAAGAATTTTACCGGGTTTTGAACCAGATGACGAAGTTATTATGACCTACAAACAGGCAATGGTTCCTAAATCTTTGCCAAAAAGACTTCTTGTAGTGGGCTCAGGAGCAATAGGAGTAGAATTTGCTAGCTTTTATCATAATTTGGGCTCTGCTGTTACAATAGTTGAAGTCAAGGATTGTATCTTGCCTGTTGAGGATAGTGAGGTTTCTCAGTTTATGGCAAAGTCATTAACTGCACAAGGAATCAAAATTTGTACCAGCTCTACTGTCAAATCTATCAAAAAATCAAAGAAAAGCGCAGAAGTTACAATTCAAGGTAGCAAAGATAGCTTTACTGAAACATTTGATGCTGTGATCATGGCTGTTGGTATACAAGGAAATATTGAGAATTTAGGGCTAGAGAACACTAATGTTAAAACTGATAGAGGGTCGGTTGTCACTGATGAATGGTGCAAAACAGATGACAAAAACATTTATGCTATTGGTGATGTAGCAGGTGCTCCTTGGCTTGCTCATAAGGCAAGTCACGAAGGAATAATTTGTGTTGAGAAGATTGCTGGAGCATCAAAAGTGAAGCCTTTGAAAAAACATTTAGTTCCAGGATGTACTTATTCAATGCCTCAAATAGCTAGTATAGGTCTTACTGAGCAAAGTGCCAAAGAAAAGGGATTAAAGGTAAGAATAGGGAAGTTTCCTTTTATTGCTAATGGTAAAGCTATTGCTATAGGCGAGACTGAAGGTTTTGTAAAAACTATTTTTGATGAAAAAACAGGGGAGCTTCTAGGAGCTCACATGGTTGGTGCTGAGGTTACGGAAATGATACAAGGATACGCACTTGCCATGACCTTAGAGGCAACAGAAGAAGAGTTAATGCACACTATCTTTCCTCATCCTACGCTATCGGAAGCAATGCATGAATCGGTGCTTGCTGCTTTTTCTCGCCCACTTCACATATAAAGATAAGAAATATAAATCTCTTCTGCTGTCTATAATTATTCTGCAATCCCGATTTCGAAAGCATATATTGCTAAAAATTAATATTTATGATAATAGTAGAGATTGTTAATTTTAATTAAAGGAATTTTTATGTTGTATACTGAAGATAAATTAATTAGTGAGAACTCTAAATTTAAAGACTTAAATGAGCAAGAAGTCAAAGAAAAATTTGGTTTTTCTTTGATGGATAGTAGTAATTTAGAAAAATCATATAAGCAGTGCGAAAAATTCACAAAGGAACTGCATTTTTCAGTCTCTGAGACTGGTTACGCGATAAAAAAATTCTATACAGGATATGAAGTACTAGAGGAACATCAGAATAAGATAGCCGTTCATAAATTAACAGATAAAATGGGATATATTGCGTCAGCAACAGAAAGTATTCCTAAGGATACAGTGGTTGTTGAGTATCTTGGTGCACGATCAGGACCAGAGCCGTATTTCTTTGAAATTAAGTCAGCGGAGTATGTTTTTTCTACTGATGCCTTCTTAAAACTTGCATATCATGGTGGAGTAAACATTACAGCAGAAGTCCTTCGTGATTCTGTAATAAAAAAGAGTCAGATAGATGCTATGCATGAAGGAAATATTGCAAGATTTTTTCATAGTGCTCCAGGTGATCTCAAAACTAAGGAAAGTAAACAAATTGCTGAATCTGCTTTAGCAGATATTGTGCTGACAGCTAATTTGAAAGATACCCCATTGCTGTGCGATGACAGAGCGGAAACAAGATCGTTTTTAGTATCTACAAGAGACATCAAGAAGGGAGAACCACTGTGTTTTGACTATGGAGATGTGTATAAAAGAAATCATGATTTTATTTATTTGCATAAAGAAACTTATGAGCCGATTGATATGGCAGGAAACCCGATAACAAACGATAATGAAGATGAGTTATAGGGAATTTTATTGCTAGCTGTTTTTTTTACAGCTAGCAAACTTAGATAAACATATTGTTTCAACACCCCCCCCCTTCATCAACATAACCTTATCACCTAAATCCGTGAATTTTTTTTATGCTTTTCTTTATTTAGTACCCTCTTACCTAATTTGCATGTTTAATTCTTTGATCTTTTTTTGAATTATTGGCAATGCTTTTTTCGCTGCGTATTTACCTCTTTCATACATTTCAAGTTTATGTGTATCATCAAGAAAATGAAAATTACTTAGATCCGGCCTAATAGTAATATCAGCAAGATTAGATTGATAACTAGCAAGCTGGTAATATGCAATATTAAATGCATGGTATGCTAAACCTATAGCGTTATACCCCCCAGCAATCGAAACTTTACTATAATCTTTAGTAGTTTGTGGAGAAGTAGTTATATCTACTGCAATCACTAATTTAGGAGAAAATTTTCTTGCTGTCACTACAGGTACTGGTTCTGTTGCCCCTCCGTCTATCAAATGTTGACCATAAACATATACTGGCGTAAATATCCCTGGTAATGCAGAAGATGCATGCACCGCGGGAATTACAGGCCCAGATCTAAATATAAATGATTTGTTAGTTTCTAAACTAGTAGCTACTGCAACAAAAGCTATTTTAAGTTTTTCAATATCATGCGAATTAACATTTGTATTTAAAAATTTCTTTAAATATTCACCTCTAACAGGTCCATAGATTGCAGACGCTAAACTTTGGTCCAATATATCCTTCTTCGATACAGAAAAAAATTTTTTCTTTGTAATATTTATATTAGCATTATCTGCGTATAAAGCCCCTACTATGCTACCAGCACTAGTGCCAACAATAAGATCAATAGGTATATTACTTTTCTCTAAAACTTCGATTACGCCTAAATGTGCAAAGCCTTTTGTACCGCCACCGCCCAGCACTAAAGCTATATTTGCATTATAGATATCTCTTGTCGGCTCTTTAGGCTTAAGAGGAACATCTTGGTATTCTATTCTGTGTACACAACTAGTAAAAATGAGCAATATTAAAATAATAGATAAGCCTTTTATTGCATACTTCATTAAAAAATATAAGTTTGGCCTATTCATAATTTTTCTAACAAAATTTATTCTTTATCTTAATAATGTTTCCCAAAATTTATATTCTATTCTCTCTTTGCCTTCTAGATAATACAACTGGTTAATGGTTTGAATACCAGTAGGTGAAGTAACATTTATCTCCGTAATATAATTTCCAATTATATCTAAACCAGCAATACTAATTGCTCTTTTCTTTAAATCAGATGCTATGATTTTACACATACCCAAACAATGACGGTTGAGTATAGTTTTTTCAGGCTTACCTCCTATGCACATGTTCGCTCTTATCTCCCCTTCAGCTGGAATTCTATTAATAACTCCTAATATTTTGCCATTTATGATTAATACTCTTTTGTCCCCATCTGATATTTCAGGAAGAAATTTCTGTAGCATTAAAGCCGTATTATGTGAAACTTGTACATTATTAAAAATCTTTTCAAACTCATTGAAGCTAGATCTTGAGCTATTGACCCTATAAATATCTTTTCCCCCAAATGCATATAGAGGTTTTATCACTATATCTTTATGCAATAACAAAAACTCTTTAGCAACACGTAGTTGGTTAGTTACTAACGTAGGAGTAATAAATTCCGGATAATTAAATATAAACAACTTCTCTGGTGTGTTGCGAACTTCTCTAGGGTTATTGACAACCAATGTTTTTCCTTTTAGTTTCTCTAAAATATATGTAGAAGTTATATAATCCATATTTACAGGTGGATTCTGACGCATTAGCACCACATCCATATCAGATAAATTCAGCTTTTCTTCTGTTTGCTGTAGTTCTATTGTATTATTGATACCCCTAAATTTTTTTGCAAATACTTCTACATTACCTTGATTAAGGCATAAATCATTTGGAGTATAATGCCATACTTGAAAATCTCGTGCTAATGCTTCCTTAATTAAACATAAAGTAGAATCATTTGCTAATTCGAGCATTTCAAGAGGATCCATTTGAACTGCTACTTTCACTAATTATCCTCATCAAATATTTCGTCTTCTTCTATTTTTACCTGACGGTCTTTTTTAGATTTATTAGAAAATTCAGATTCAACTTCGTGATCGAGGTCTAATTCATCATCCATTTTGTCATTTTCTTGTAAAGAGCTACTATTACTATTAGTATCCTCTATTCTTGCATCTATATCTTTTTTTACTCTTACATATACTTTTATGTTTCTTACTCCTTTTACTGTAGAAATTATATCTCTTACATCTTCTATTTCTTCTTCATTGCGTGAAATACCAAATAAATATACAGTACCATCAATGGTTTCTATACTATAGTTGATAGAACGAACCTTACCTGATAAAAAAAGTTTTGTCTTAATCTGTGTAGTAATCCAAGAATCTCGTGTATATTCAAAAACTCCTGGTCTTTCTACTTTAGGAACAATTTTCAACTCATTTATTACATCTTTAACCCCGTCTTGTTGCCACACTAATCTTAGTATAGTGATAATATCTTCTTTTTTTTCAACTGAGCCAGTAAGAAGAACTTTTCCTTCGTTTACTTCTACATTAACTGATCCAAATAAACTATCAATTTCATTCTTTATAAAAGCTGCTCTAATTTTAGTCCAAATTGTAGAATCACTTAAAGATTCTCCCACAGTCTTTTCTTGCAAAGACATTTTGCTACTTACAGCCCCCCCACCTAGAATAATAGGAACACAGCCACCAATTACGTTAATAAGAAAAAACAAACATAATATTCTAATTAAAAAATGTATTTTGATCATTTTATTTATAAATAGCTATAGTGAAATTTTCCTCTTTCACAATTAAAGATGCTGGTACTTTATTATCTATTATCTTATTGAACAACAACTTTTCTGCATTAGTTACATTTTGTAAGTCTTCCAACGCATTATCACAAAATAATTTTTGATTTGTTGATGATATGTTTATTGCTGAAATTGGTGTGCGCAATGAAATTTGTTGGTCAGTTTTAAATTTTCTTACAATATTTAGTATATTTAATGCATCTACCCCTAATGCTATATGTTTTTCACTATATGGAACAATTTCATAGCTGGGCCAATTACCTCTAGTATGAATAGAAGAATTTCTATCATAAATAATATCATATATCTCTTCTGTAATATTCGGTATAAACGGAGCAAATAATTTTAGTAGCATTTCTAGTGTAAATGCTAAGGTACTGACAGCACTATTTTTACCTTTTATATCTTCATTATCCTTATTATATACTCTAACTTTAATTAACTCTAAGTAATTATCACAAAAATCATTCCAAAAAAAATCTTCAACTTCTTCTCTTGCATTACAATACTCAAACTTATCTAGCTCTACTGTAACCTTTTTTATTGTATTATGTAACCTAGAAAGCAACCATTTATCTATATCATAAGTAACTACAGATAAGTCTCCTGTATTACTTAAATTTACGTCAGTTAAATGTAATGATACAAATTTTGCTGCATTCCATAGTTTTGTAATTAATTTTTTACCAGCTTTAAACATCTCATCAGAATATGCAACATCGTTACCTAATTTTGAAGAAGATGCCCAATACCTGATAGCATCTACACCTTTTTCTTTTATTAATTCAGCTGGAGTAACAACATTCCCTTTTGACTTAGACATTTTCGTTTTATCTGCTGCAAGTACCCATCCACTAATCATAATATTATACCAAGGAGTAATATTATTGTGCATCAAAGATTTTGCAATAGTACCAAATGTCCATGTTCTAATAATTTCATGACTTTGTGGTCTTAGATCTGCTGGAAAGAGCTTTTTATGTCGATCTATATTTATAGCAAAATCTTCATTGATCGCATGACTATTAATTTGTGGAGAAACAGCGCTCGTTGCCCATGTATCCATAACATCACTATCTGCTATCACTTCATCTTTTGTATACCCTTCAGGTAAATCAAGTAATGGATCAACAGGAAGTTGACTTTTTTTAGCAATTATTACTTTCCCTTCTTCTCCTGCTTTTTTAGAATACCACACAGGAAAAGGAATTCCAAAATAACGCTGTCTGCTTATACACCAATCCCATTTTAATCCATCAATCCAATTTCCTATACGATGCTTCATAAATTCTGGAAACCAATTACATTTATTTGCATTTTGCTTTAACTCGTTTTTTTTATCTAGGACTTTGATAAACCATTGAGGACTAATTAATATTTCAATTGGTGATTTTGATCTTTCTGCACATTTAACAGTATGAGTGATTGCACCTTGACTTAGTAAAAGATTTTTTTCCTTTAAAAGCTCTGTGACAACCTTTCTCGCTTCAGTTACTTTTAAAGAATCTAATCTCTCGACTAATTCTTCAATATCAGGAGACTTAAATGGAAATAGAGGATTATTTACTTTATCTTTTAATACTACCCTACCATTATGGTCTATGATAATTCTTGTTGGTAGCTTATGTGTACGCCACCATTCTACATCCATAGTATCGCCAAAAGTACAACACATCACTAAACCAGTCCCTTTATCAATATCTACTGATGTATCTGCAATAATTGGAACTTCAACGCCAAATAGAGGTGAAATAGCAAATTTATTGTGTAAACTCCTATATTTATTATCATTAGGGTTAAACAATATAGCAACGCATGCTGGTAATAATTCTGGTCTAGTAGTGGCAATAATAATTTCTTCGTCATCTTGAGTTAGAAATTTTATTTCATTCATTACCGTATCGCATTCTTTCTCTTCAAGATCAGACTGAGCTAAAGCTGTACGATCTACAGGATCCCAGATTGTAGATTCTAACGAACGATAAATATGCCCTTTATCATATAAATCTAAAAAAGACATTTGTGAAATTGTTATAGAATGTTTACTGATAGTTTGGTACCTTTGAGACCAATCGACGCTGATTGACATATCATTAAATACATCCTCAAAATCTTTTTCTGCTACATCAACAACTTCCTTACACATATTCCTAAATTCTCCGCGCGGTAAATCTCTAGCCCGAATTTTTTTTACTTTCTCTACTAACCTTTCCGTCGGCAAGCCATTGTCATCGAATCCCATAGGGTAAAAGACATTTTTCCCTTTCATACGTTGATATCGTGCAATAAAATCTGTTTGCGTATAACTAAAAATATGCCCCATGTGAAGCAAGCCCGATACGGTAGGAGGAGGAGTATCAATAACAAAGTTATCTTCTCTTGCGCTACAACTATCCCATTTATATATATTATGTTCACACCAATAAGTTTGCCATTTGGACTGCGTTTCAATATGATTATATTTTTTAGGAAATGGTTTCATCGAATTTATACATAATGATAAATAATATAAAAGAATATATAAGATTAATGAGATTACATCAACCCACAGGTTTTTTATTATTATTTTGGCCCTGTAGTTTTGGCATATTACTAACTAAAAATAATTCTTTCCCCTGGAAAACCATATTATTGTTTTTGTTTGGCAGCGTAATAATGCGTTCTGCAGGTTGTATTATTAACGACATTATTGACAAAGATCTCGATAAACATGTTGAACGTACTAGAAGTAGACCTCTTGCATCTGGTACTATTTTACTAACTCAGGCAATCTTAGTTATTGCAGTGCTTCTGTTAATTGGAGCTTTTATTTTGTTTAGCTTGACTAAAACTGCAATTTATTTAGGTCTTATTTCTATTTTATTGATAGTAACATATCCTTTTATGAAAAGAATTAGCAATTATCCACAAGTTTTTCTGGCACTTACTTTTAATATTGGAGCATTGATAGGATATGCAGCAATAACAGACAAAATTAGTTTTTCTGCTACTCTTTTATATATAGCTTGTTGGTTTTGGACTATAGGTTATGATACAATATACGGATATCAGGATACTAAATACGATAAGAAAATAGGTGTAAAATCTACTGCTCTTAAATTTGAAAAACATGCTAAAATATTTATATTTTCTAATTATGCTCTAATGGCGTTACTGCTGTTAATTACTATTCATATAAACTCATATTCTTGGCAATCTTATATAATATGGTGCTTTGTAACTCTACATTTAATATGGCAAACATATTTCTTTGATAAAAATTCATCTAAAATTTGCATGAACCTTTTTAAAAAAAACGGCTCTTTAGGTCTATTAATATTTTTTATATTCTTATTCAAATAAACACTGTTTTTGTTTGAGATATTTAGTTTTTCTGGTATAGATTAACTACAAATTAATTATATATTAAAAATGATTAAAGGAAAGAACATTTTATTATGCATCACTGGAAGTATTGCAGCGTATAAAGCTCCTTATCTAGTAAGAAATTTTATAAAAATTGGAGCTCAAGTTAAAGTTTCCGCTAGCTATAATGGAAAGAAATTTATCTCGTCTATAACCATGGAAGCCTTATCACAGAACAAATTTGTCGACGAAGATAATAGCAGTGCCATGGAGCATATAAATTTAGCACGCTGGGCAGATATAGTAGTGATTGCTCCAGCTACTGCAAATATGATTGCAAAGCTTGCTTATGGTGTAGCAGCAGATCATATTTCAACAACTTGTCTTGCAAGTACAGCTCCTATTTTTGTTGCTCCCGCTATGAATAAAATTATGTGGGAGAATCAAGCTACCCAAAATAATATTAAAATATTAAGGGAAAGAGGTATAACAGTTCTAGGGCCTAATTTTGGAATACAAGCTTGTGGAGATATAGGATATGGCACAATGCTTGAACCAGAAGAAATTGTAGATGCAATCACATCTAATGCTAAATTTGCAAGTATTTTAGGAGGAAAAAAAATATTAATCGCATCTGGCCCTACTCAAGAACCAATTGATCCAGTTAGATTTATCTCTAATCACAGCTCAGGAAAAATGGGCAATGCTCTTGCAAAAGCTGCTATCAATTACGGGGCAGATGTTTCATTTATTTCAGGACCAGTTAACATATACCCTGATAATTGTAAGTTAATAAAGGTACAAACTGCTCTAGAAATGTACCAAGCTGCTTTAAATAATATTGAAGACCATGATATATTTATTTCTTGTGCTGCAATTGCAGATTATCGCCCTAAAGTTGTTAGTGATCACAAAATAAAGAAAAGCACATCTTTTAATCATATAGAGCTTATAAAAAATCCAGATGTATTATCTGAATTAGCTAAAAAATTTCCTAAAAAATTTATTGTTGGCTTTGCTGCAGAAACACAAAACTTAGAAAAAAATGCTATGAAAAAGCTTGAAGAAAAGAAATTAGATATGGTTATAGCTAATATGGTTGGAAAAAATTTAGCTTTTGAGAGTGATTATAATAGCGTTGTGATAATGAGTGCAAAAGGTAAATCTATTAAGATTGAAGAGAAAACTAAAGATTTTATTGCGAATAAAATATTAAACTATATAAGTAATTTGTATTTTAATTAATTAATCATTTGCAATTTATTACAAAAATGTTATCTTTCTTCCAGGCTAATATTTACTTTATGTTAGCTGTTAATTAATTTAGTAAAACCAGATTAATTAACTATTAGAATACAGCTTGCCACACAAAACAGTGTTATAGCAGCTGTTTATATGACTAATCTTTGTATAGTTGTAAATTCAATACACAAGGGGAGCTTTATGAATCTTCACTATATAGACATCACAATAATTGCTGGTTATTTAATATTTTGTATAATAATTGGCCTATTTAAATATGGTAAGATCCGTAACATTCGCGATTATACTTTAGGCACTAAAAGCTTTCCCACTGCAGTAATGATTGCAACTACTTTTGCCACAGTAACCAGCGCAAACCAAGTAGTAGGCACTGTAGGTAAAATATACCAGTTAGGTTTGGTATTTATTATAGCCTTACTTTTTATGCCTATAAAATGGCTTATAATAGCCAAAATACTTGCTCCAAATTTAGAAGAGTTTAAAAAACTTAAGTTCATGTCTTTAAGTGATATAATGGAGCATTGGTATGGTAACACAGGTAGATGGGCGGCAAATATTATGTCTATTTTTATTGCTGTTGCTGTTACAACTACTAGTGCTGTAGCCATAGGCTATTTACTTAATTATTTCATGAATATACCAGAATTTACAGGAATGCTTATAGGGATTGCCGTTGTAACTATATACTCTGCTTTTGGAGGAATTGCATCAGTTGCGTTTACTGATGTTTTTCAGTTTTTAATATTTTTTATAGCCCTGCCTGTAACATGTTTTATCGGTTTAAATAATATTGGAAATTTTGAAGACACAATATCTTCTTTGCCTAATGAATATCTAACAATAGACAGTAAAAATGTCATATTCTTCTTTAGTCTTATATTTTCTGCTTTATTACCTCATACAGGAATTCCTTACATACAAAGAGCTTTAATAGCTAAGGATGAAAAACAGTTTACACGTACTTTTATTGGTGTAGGAATACTTATGTTTCCTATGTTGCTAATGATAGCTGCAATAGGACTAGTTTCTTATAAACTTAATCCTAATATAAATCCCGACACAGCATTATATTATTTTATAGATCGTTATCTTTCTGTAGGTATGAAAGGAATTATGATCGCAGGTCTTTTAGCAGTTATTATGTCAACTCAAGATTCGTTTTTAAATACTACTAGCTCTCTTATATCACGGGATATTTGTAAAAAAATATGGCCATCACTCACTGACAAACAAGAGTTATTACTTGCACGCGGCGCTTGTGTTCTAATATCTGTAGTTTCTATTAGTACTATTTTTGTCAAAAAAAGTATCATGGATATCATATGGTTAGGTAATAACTTTTGGGATCCATTAATAACTTTCCCTCTATTAGCTGGTTTACTTGGAATTAAAGTAAGTAATAAAACTTTTAACATTCTAATAGTATTATCGTTATCCGCTTTAATAATTGCACGTTTTTTCACTGGAGTTTTTGATACTCGCAGTCTTGTGGTGGGGGTGCTAACTTCAGTGACAGTACTATATATAGGACATAGGAGATATAAAAAAGCAAATCCTCATTTATCTCCCATAAAACCACAAAAACAGCCTTTGTCGGTAAGATTGAATGAAGCAATAAAAGTTAATAATTTTTCTATTAACTTTATGTCTATGGTTAGCATTATTATGGGAATTAACTTTGTTATAGGAATTGCTTTTACTAACTTAAATTCTCCTAATTTCCTTAACATCAGTTCTCTTAATTTTCTTAACGTATCATATATTATTACCAGTAGCGTGTTTTTGTTAGTACTACTGAATGACTTTTGGATAGAGAGTTGCAGGAAATATATTACATTTTTTTGGAGGAGTGTATTGGTTTATAGTTTGCTTCTTATTCCATCTTACATATTGTTTACCAGTAATTTTCACTCTTTGT
>JAUHXQ010000003.1:20000-192481 GCA_030426905.1 Alphaproteobacteria bacterium | reverse complement strand
CAAGGTACTCTAAAAATTTGTGATACTCCTGTAAACTTCTGCAAAACCAGTAGTTTACAAAAAGATGGAACCTGCAAAGAAACAAACAAATCAGATGGAGAAGCCTGTAATGATGGAAATCCGCAAACTGAAAACGATGTCTGTGTAACTGGTACATGCCAAGGCACTCTAAAAACTTGTGATACTCCTGTAAACTTCTGTAAAACCAGTAGTTTACAAAAAGATGGAACCTGCAAAGAAGCAAACAAACCAGATGGAGAAGCGTGTAACGACAATGATCCGCAAACTGAAAACGATGTCTGTGTAAGCGGTTCATGCCAAGGTACTCCTATACAAACATCTGTTGCTATTTTAACAGAAAATGAGAGAAATCAGATAGAACTCTTCTCTCTATTTAATCAGGATACAAACGAAGCACGTGCTTTCTTAAAAAAGCATCCTAAAATTGAGAAAAAAGCAATTAATCCTTGTGCTAAGCCATATTGTATTAACGACTATACTATGGATACAATTTTCATGCAAGAACAGTTAAAGAACGAAGATTTAAAGAGAAAACCTATTACCAAAGCTAATTTCAAGTCTTGTAATGAAGACAAAGAATTTATCATTCCTAAAAAAATGCACCATATTTGGTTTACTTCAAGTGAATACTCTGAGCAGGAACGCCAAAAGAAGTTTTGGGAGCACAATAAGTATTTGAAAGAAAATTTAAAAGCTACTCCTAACTGGAAACATTATTTGTGGACAAATGATAAAACTCTAATACCAGAAGCAGAAAAAAACTACTTAAAAGATAATAATATAGAGTTTTTATCTCTAGGAGATCTTAAATTATCAGAAGAAAAATACCAAAAAATCGCAGAAGCATCTAATCAATTTGCTGAGCAGAAATCGTTCGGACTTGCAACCGATCTTGCAAGATACCTAGTTATGTTGGAAGAAGGTGGCGTATATAAAGATGGAGATTATAACTTTTTCTCGATTAGTGGTTTAGAGAAATTTATGTGCTCTTATAATTCATTATTTGGCGTTGAAAGAGACTACGACGTAAGATTAGGAAATGGTTTTTTAGCATCATCTGCTCATCATAAAGTTATCAAAGAAGCGCTAGATTTATCATATAGAAATATTTTTGATGGAGATTTAGCCCCAGAATATGTAAAATCTCCATGTACTAATTACATGAGGACTATTGTTGCTACTGGACCTGTTATGTTATCAGTAGCATTTACAAAACATGCAACTGATAAAGATGCTTTACTTCCTTATGGATATCTAAATATACTACCTCATCATGACGCAGTACTTACATGGAACGATCTCTTTTGTAAGAATTTAAAAACATGGGAATCGTCTCATAATCCTAAAAAACCAGATAGCTCACACATATGTGAAGAAATAGGGGATAGAATTGCGACTCAAGACTTTACAAAAACCTGGCAACTTGGTGGAGAAATAAAATACGACGACACCGCATGCCCGTATGATCTGTAGGGGTAAAAAAATTATAAATTTATAATCACTCCACCAGTTATGAGATGAGCTTTGATTTTTTGAGTTGCTCCTAATAACCCAGACGTAACATCATTAATACTAATTTTGCCAAAGTCAGCATATTTATATGTTATATCAAAATCGATATTTTTTGATAATGTAATCTTGCTTCCCAAACCTACATTCCAAGCAAAATTATTTTTATTATTTCCTGAATACGTTATATCTAGCTCTGAGTCTATTAAATCTTTAGCATTACTTCTACTATATCCTAATCCAACTACTGCATAAGGAGTAAATATTCTGCCTGTATAAAAATCAAAATATCCATTCACCATTATATTAAATAACTTTACTCTTTGAGCAAGTGCTGTTCCTACGTCTAGATCTGAAGCCTCGTACTTCAAACTGCTATACTCAGTAGTTAAATCTGTACGAAAAAATTTGTTAAATTTATAACCTATACCTAATATGTATATAGGATTGCCTTCTGGTCTTTTTTCTAAATATGGACCTTCCTCTTTAAACTTATTACTCGGCAACAATGCTCCTATTGCCCCTTTTAAATAAAGGCCACATAAAGATTTTGTAGTTCCTTGATAAGAGTTTGATATATTTGCTTCTGCTAAACATGCGGAGTTTAGCAAAAATATTATAACTGCAAGTCTTTGTATTAGTCTACGCATTAAGTATCCAATATAAATTTAATCACTATTAATTTTAACTGAAAATTAAATTTAATTCATACAAATAAGGCTTTTAGCACTCATTTCACTTCAAAAAACTATAATAAACTGCATATTTGTGATGCAAAAGCATCAAAATAATAAATGTTGGCTTTTTAATTAGAGTAAGTTCTTTGTGCTCAGAGTGAGTAAAAGATAAAATGGCTGGGGCGGTAGGATTCGAACCTACGCATCACGGGATCAAAACCCGTTGCCTTACCGCTTGGCTACGCCCCAGCTGAAAGATTCCTTCTAGGAATAGAATAGTGATTAATTTATAATTTAATTCTTATATTGTCAAATCTAAAACACACTTCCAGATACAGTAATCTTTTTTCTACAGAATTTTTATAAAATATTATACCTCCTAGCGGTAATTGCAATAGTGATAGTAGTGAATATATCTTTTATGGTGATTAACAAAAAATACGATAGTAGGCTAGCAAGTGCGCTGCTAACCTCCTACAAAAATATTTTCATCATCGCTATCTGAGTGGGTTGTACCGGTGAAGGGTAGAATATTCAAGTGTTCGTCAGACTTGAGGATATAATCTGCGTGTTTAACAAGATCATCAGTATCTACTAAGACAATTTTCTTTGCAGACAACTCTGTTTCTATAGCTTCTTTAACTTCATTTATCGATCTAAATACATTTTTTTGAGGAGTAATTGATATAGTTGTTACACCTCCAGTAGCAGTCTTAATCTTCAGGTTATAAGCAGTTACGGAGTGAGTACTTATAATAGAACCTGAAGTGAATTCCTGGTCCTGGTTGTTGCTGTTTATATCTCTGTGTTCAGTATGTTGTTCTTCTGGTTCGTGACTTGAAGAACTTGAAGAGCTACTTTTATCTACAGGTTTAAGTTCCACCCAATCTTGCTCTTTTCCATCAATACCAATAAAAGTCCGTCCATCTATTGAAAACAATATATTCTGAGGAGCCTGCAAGTTAGTATTGCCTACTCCCTTACCTCCACCTGAATCTCCGCTGTGATGGTCTCCTGTATTACCATGTGCTGGTCCTCTGTTTTCACGTTGGTGATCAACAGGTTTCTGCTTCTTATCAAGCATCATAAGAACAGCTCCCGCTCCTATGGCTGCACCTGTTACCAGCGGAGCAGCATTATCTACTACATAGTTCTTGATTGTGGTAAGTTGATTTAAAAAATACGTTAAATAATTTTCGCTACTGCTATCATACTGATCATTTTGGATCTCTTTACTATAAATTGCAGACATAAGTTACCTCCTCATTGTATATATCTTACTATCTCGCATAATAGAAATACTAATAATTATAGTCAACAATTTTGCAAACTAGTGATAACAAAAAGACAATATTTCAGTATTTTGCTTATAACGTTGCTCGATATACAGTTACAGAAGACACCTATAAATAATAGAGGTACAATTAATTATAGTTGATTTAAATCTACAATATTAGGTTCATGCGTTTTATTGCGTTTATAATCACTCTATTATTTTTCTCTAATGTTCATGCAAAAATAATAGAACATAGTTTTGACATTGATTATAAAACTGTCAATATTACCGGTACTCCGGTGCAGGCGATGGCGATCAATAATACAGTTCCTGGTCCTACGATCAAAGCAACCATTGGCGATATTTTGCGCATTACATTTCACAATAAAATGGATGTTGAAACTTCTATCCATTGGCATGGAGTGTTATTACCGAACAGCCAAGACGGAGTTCCTTATTTGACAACTCCGCCAATAAAACCGGGAAAACATTTTACATATGAATATAAAGTGAAGCAGACTGGTACCTACTGGTACCACTCGCATACTGGCTTTCAAGAGCAAAGAGGGTTGCATGGAGCGCTAGTATTCTACCCTCAAATTAATCATAAAAAATATGATAGAGAATATGTACTAGCTTTTTCAGATTGGATTGACGAGTTGCCGAGTAAAGTAATAGCTAACTTAAAAAGGGACGGTGATTACTATGCTGCCAAAAAAGACAGTGTTCAGTCTTGGGATAAGATATTAATGCACGGCTGGCCTGCGGTGAAGCACCGTCTGATGGGTGCTTGGACGCGTATGGGTTCTATGGATTTTTCGGATGTTGGATATGATGCATTTTTAGTTAATGGCAAAAAACAGGAAAGACTGCCGGCAAAAGCGCATGAGCAAGTTAGGTTAAGATTAATTAATTCAGCATCTTCAAGTTATTTTAATGTTGAGTTTGCAGGTGGGGATATGTTAGTCATTGCTGCAGATGGAATTGAGGTGCAGCCATATCATACGAAAAAATTGTATTTTTCTATCGCAGAAACTTATGACGTTGTGGTTACTATTCCAAAAGATAAAGCTTATGAACTAAGAGCTACATCGATTGATGGTACGGGGTATAGCTCCACTATAATTGGTGAAGGGCAATTAGTTTCTGCTCCGGATATGCCAAAACCTAGTCCTTTTATGATGATGGACAATAAAATGGGGCATCACACATCTATGATGGATATACATCAGGGGAAGTATTCTAAGCTAAAAGCAACTCATGTTACTACCCTTCCAAAACGTAATCCAACACGTAAGGTGTTACTTAATTTAACTGGAGATATGGATCGCTATGTTTGGAGTTTTAATAATCAAACATTGAGTGAAGCAGAGAAAATTCTCATCAAAAAAGGAGAAAATGTTCAGTTTATACTGAAGAACAATACCATGATGCCTCACCCGATACATTTGCATGGTCATTTTTTCAGAGTATTAAATGGTCAGGGCGAGTATAGCCCGATGAAACATAGTGTCAATGTTCCTGCGAGAGATACTGTCATTATTGAATTTGAAGCAAATGAAGAAAAAGATTGGTTTTTTCATTGTCATAATCTCTACCATATGAAAGCAGGCATGGAAAGGATTGTTTCCTATGGTACCGAAAGGTTCCCAAGTAAAGAAGTAGTCTATAATTTGGCCAAAGATTGGGAATGGTATTTTTCTGGAAATGCTGGGTTCTTATCAAATATGACTCTAGGGAATTTAAGCGCTTCAAATACACGCAATGAACTTGCAGTTGAAGCCGACTATGATTACAAAAAAGAATATGATATTGAAGTTACCTATTTAAGAAACCTTAATAGATTCCTCAACATATATGCAGGAGGAGAGTTTGAAAGAGGAGATGAAGATAAAAAAGTAGAAACTACAGCAATTTTTGGAATAAAATATATGTTACCTCTTCTTATTGACTCTGACGTTAGAATTAACTCGAAAGGTCGTGTACGGCTAGAGTTAGGATCTGATCTGCAGCTAACAAAAAGAATGAACTTTGAATGGCAGTGGAATACCGATAAAGAATATAGATTATCGCTCAATTATGCAGTCAATAAAACTGTGTTATTAACATTATTGCATGACTCAGATTTTAAATTTGGTGGAGGGGTAATAGTCAATTTTTAAGATGTAAAATAGCGCTGTCTAAAAAACAACAATGATGGTAAATTTAAAATAGTTCCACTATGATATAAAAATATGACCCTTACAGAAGCATATTTATTTTTGTTTTTCGACAGTATTATGGCATCACTTATACTAGTACCTAACACTGGTATGGTTTATGAGTTAATGCTCGTTTTTAAAAATTTCAATCAAACATATATGTTTATCATCGCTGTTTGCGGCAACACAATCGGATCTAGTATAAATTATATCTTAGGCAAAGCAATGCGTAGCATCAAACAAAAATCTCCTCAATATGCTGATTCTAAAAAACTAGTAAATCTAGCTAGCTATGCAGATAGTAAATTATTTTGGCTTGCTGCATTTTCTTCTTTGACACTTTTTGGAGTCGTAATAACTACTGCCGCAGGATTTTTAAATATTAGTTATCGTAAATTTCTTTTAGCAGTAGTAATCGGAAGAGTTGTTTATTATACGGTTGGGCTGCTTTAAAGATAAATCTTACAAAAAATTCTGAGAATATTAGGTTCTACATATAAGGATAAATGAATTAGCACGAGCTAACTTCTCTACAACACAAAAATTCATTTTGCAACACGCACAGCCATTTTCTATTCACTACCAAGAAGTTTATCTAGCTTTCCTTCTTTATTTAATTCTGATAGTTTATCATATCCTCCGATATGTTGATCATTAATGAATATTTGCGGCACAGTCATCTGCCCATTGGATTTTTGTACTAACATTTCACGCTGTTTAGCATCATTACCAATATTAATTTCTTCATATTTGGCATTTTTAGAGTCTAGTAATTGTTTTGCACTGGTACAAAAAGGACAATTGTCCTTTGTATAAATTACGATATTTGACATATTTCCCTCTTTTAGTTATGTTAAATATTATTATAGCAAAAATATTTTAATTTTACCATGGTACAAGCAGTAATTCCTATAAAAACTAGGTAAAAAATTATATTTCATAATAAATTAAAAGTATGCATATAGCTACTACTACCTTATGAGTCAGGTCCCCAACAAATTCAAAATCATTTCTAACTATAAATTATCTGGAGATCAACCACGAGCAGTCTCTAAATTGACCCAAGGGTTAGCTGAAAACTACAAAAACCAAATACTATTAGGGGTGACAGGATCAGGAAAAACCTTTTCTATGGCAAATATCATTGAAAGAGTGCAGAAACCAGCTCTTATCATGGCTCCTAATAAAACACTTGCTGCACAACTTTACTCCGAAATGAAAGAGTTTTTTCCAGAAAATGCAGTAGAATATTTTGTTTCTTATTACGACTATTATCAACCAGAAGCTTATATTCCTAAAACCGATATTTATATTGAGAAAGACGCATCAATCAATGAACAAATCGACAGAATGCGGCATTCAGCAACACAATCCCTATTAGAACGCAAAGATGTTATTATTGTAGCATCAGTTTCCTGCATATACGGTCTCGGCTCACCAGAGTTATATTCTTCGATGATTATCAAACTGAAGAAAGGAGAAAAATACTCGAGACAGCAACTAATCTCAGAATTAGTAAAACTACAATATGAAAGAAATGAACTTGAATTTACCCGCGGTAAATTCAGAGTTAGAGGGGACATTATAGATATCTTCCCTTCTCATTACGAAGACAGAGCTTGGAAAATAGAATTTTTTGGTGACGAAATAGAGTCTATTGCAGAATTTGATGCGCTAACAAATAAAAAAACTACTGCGTTAAATGAAATGACCCTATATGCAAACACACATTACATAACTCCCAAGCCAACACTCAACATGGCAATAAAGAATATCAAGCAAGAACTCAAGCAAAGATTAGATTACCTCTATAGCAACAATAAGCTATTAGAAGCACAAAGATTACAGCAAAGAGCAGAATTTGATATCGAAATGATGGTTGAAACTGGTATGTGCAAAGGCATTGAAAATTACTCTCGTTATCTAAGCGGTAGAAAAGCAGGTAATCCTCCACCAACTTTATTTGAATATTTACCAAAAGACTCACTGCTATTTATTGATGAAAGCCATATCACTGTTCCACAAATTGGTGGAATGTATAACGGTGATAGAGCACGTAAATCTACTTTAGTTGAATATGGGTTTAGGCTACCTTCTGCATTAGATAATAGGCCTTTAAAATTTGATGAGTGGGATAATTTCCGCCCGCAAACAATTTTTGTTTCTGCAACGCCTGGAAAATATGAGCTCGAAGTAACAAACTATCATTATGTAGAGCAAATTATACGCCCTACCGGATTAATGGACCCTGTCTGCGAAGTACGATCTGCACAAAATCAAGTAGATGACCTCATTAAAGAGATAAAAAAAGTAATTACTAAAGGTTTTCGAGTTCTAGTCACAACTCTGACTAAAAAAATGGCAGAAAAACTAACTGAATATTTAGTCGAAATTGATATCAAAGTTTCTTATCTCCATTCTGATGTAAAAACACTAGAACGAATCGAAATTATCAGAGACCTAAGAAAAGGTGATATCGACGTGATAGTAGGAATAAATTTACTACGAGAAGGTTTAGACATCCCAGAATGCGCTCTTGTCGCAATTTTAGATGCAGATAAAGAAGGTTTTTTAAGATCGGAATCTGCTCTAATCCAGACTATTGGCAGAGTTGCGCGCAATATACATGGAAAAGCAATTTTATATGCAGATAATATTACTGGCTCTATGAAAAGAGCATTATCAGAAACAGAACGCCGAAGAAACTTACAAATCGAATATAATAATCAGCACAATATTTCTCCAAAATCTATTGAAAAATCAATTAGTGATGCATTGTATAGTGTTTACGAAAAAGATTCAGCACTGGTATCTCTAGAAGAAGAGAGAGAAGAGCTAGTAGATACTAAAAAATTAGAAAAACAAATTAGTAAGTTACGCAGTGAAATGCTAGATTACGCTAGCAGTCTAGAATTTGAAAAAGCCGCCAAAACTCGCGATACTTTACATAAAATGGAAGAAAAATTATTGAAAGTATATGCTGAAAAATAAGAGCTTTAGATAAGAATAGTATGACCTGTTAATTCTAAGCTGTTTTGCTTTCTTTTGACCACCCTGCACTCTGCTCGGATCAATATTTTTTTGTTTTACATTAATAATATTTTAATATACAATCCTACTTTTAATAAAGTAAAAACATATTATCATGAATTTACACTATATAGATATTACCATAGTTGTTGGTTATTTAGTTTTTTGCATAATTATCGGCTTGCTCAAATACGGCAAAATAAAAAATATTCGTGATTATACTTTAGGAGCTAAGAGCTTTCCTACCTCAGTGTTGATTGCAACCACTCTTGCAACAACCACCGGTCCTGGATTAATCCTTGGTAATGTAGGAAAGGCTTATGAGCTTGGTTTCATTTTTATACTCTCTATGATTTTTGAACCCGTAAGCTGGCTTATCACAGCAAAAATTTTTGCACCAAATTTAGAAAATTTCAAAAAACTTAAATTTATATCATTAGGTGATATGATGGAGTATTGGTACGGCAATTCGGGAAGATGGATTGCGAATGTCTTATCCATCATTATAACGATTTCAGTTATAACTATGAGCGCAACAGCCATTGGGTATCTTTTACATTATTTTTTTGATATTCCAGAAAATACAGGAATGATTATTGGTATTGCTGTAGTAACTCTTTATTCAGCTTTTGGAGGCATTACTGCAGTTGCTTTTACCGATGTTTTTCAGTTTTTAATATTTTTTGTTGCACTCCCTATAGCATGTACTATTGGCTATAAGTCTAGTGGTAGTATGGAAAATGTTATTGCTAAATTACCTCAAACACATATCACATTAGATATGCACGACATTCCTTTATTTCTAAGCCTTGTTTTGTTTGTAATTGTACCCAACGTAGATATTCCCTATATGCAAAGAGCATTAATGGCAAAAAGCAAAAAACAGTTCGTTACCAGCTTTAGAGCTGTAAGTATATTAATGGTGCCTTTGTTGTTGGTTGTGTCCTTAATAGGAATAATAATGTGTGCATTTAATCCTAATATCAACCCTAATATTGCCCTATATCTTTTTATGGATTCTTTTCTGTATACGGGAATAAAAGGGTTACTAATCGCTGGTCTTCTTGCGGTAGTTATGTCAACTCAAGATTCATATCTTAATACTACGAGCTCGCTTATATCACGAGATATCTGTAAGAAAATATGGCCATCACTGACCGATAAGCAAGAGTTGTTGATTGCACGTCTTTCTTGTGTAGCTATATCTGCAGTATCTATTTTAGCAGTATTTTTCAAAGCTGGTATATTGGATATTTCTTGGTTATCTAATAATTTCTGGATGCCTCTAGTCACATTTCCATTAGTTGCAGGTCTGGTTGGTGCACGCATAAGTAATAAAAGTTTCAACGTTTTAATTGTGCTATCACTGTCAACAACCGTCATAACTCGCTTTTTCACTGGTACTTTTGATACACGAAGCCTTGCAGTAGGAGTGATTACTTCGATAATTGTTTTATTTGTGGGTAACAGGAAATATAAGAAAGATAATCCTCATCTACTTACTGAAAAACTTATCAAAAAACCACTTATAACAAGATTAATCGAAGCAGCAAAAGTGAATGATTTTTCCATGAAAACGATGCCTATGATTAGTTTTGTTTTGGCAATAAATTTTATCATTGCAGCAATGTTTATAATGTTTATTAGTACGCAATCTTTCTGCTTTATAAGTGCAGCTTTTATAGGAAGCAGTATAATATTTATTATGCTCTTACTAAGAGATAGCTGGCATGCTGAATTAAAAAAATATATACCTCCTTTATGGAAAATGACTTTAACCTTCAGTCTGCTTGCTATTCCGTCCTATATATTATTTGTTACTGGCTTTAGCTTTTTATGGATACTCAACTTTGCAATGTCAGTGACACTTTTCTATGTTTTGACCAACGCAATGCAGCTTACTCTATTGCTGCCGCTGTCGATGGTAGCTGCATATTTCATGAGTACTACAATGCCTTATGCTGGCCCTGAGTTGCTAACCATTAAAATGCTACCAATATGTTCTTGTTTCTTTTTTATCATTGCGATCATACAAAAAATTTACAATGCGATATATATCAAAAAAGAGGTTATTTCTCAGTTGGAATATTTGGTAGATAAGAGAACGAAAGAGCTGAACCAAGCCCTCGATACAAAGGAAAGATTTTTGCGTAATGTCAGCCATGAAATCAGAACACCGTTACATGTAATATTGGGCATGGCATCAGCAGTTCGAGATCAGTGGCATAAAATATCAGAAGATAAAAAGCAATCTTTGGTTGGGAAAATGGCAGATAGTGGAGATCAATTGATGGATCTGGTATCTAATATCCTAGATGTGTCGAAGATGTCTGCTGGGAAATTCAGTGTTTATAAGGAAAAACATGATTTTATTAAAATCACAAAAAAAACACTTGCAGAGTTTGAAAATCCTTTGCAAAAAGACTTCATCACCTTAGACACCAAAACTCTAGATACAATTATCTGTGATTGCGATAAAGACCGTATTGCACAAGTGATCCGCAATCTTATTTCTAATGCGCTAAAATATGGTAATAATAAGCCTATTAATGTGCAGGTATCGGTTAAAGACGATCAGTATGTTGAGTTGCTCGTTATTGACCAGGGGGTTGGTGTTCCAGAATCTGACTTAAAAAGAATATTTAACTCTTTCGAAGAAAGCACCAGAACGAGAACTAATGCCGGTGGCACGGGGCTTGGCCTTGCAATATCTAGAGAAATTATCAAGTCACATTGCGGTAGTATTTTTGTTAGGAATAATGAAAATGGAGGCACAACCTTTGGCTTTAAATTTCCAATGATTGATGCCGAAATACCAGATGATAAAATTGTCAACATAGAGGCAAAAAACTCCTACGAAAAAACAATTTTAGTAGTTGATGATCAAAAATCAATTTTGGATACTGCAACGTTAATTTTGCCCTCCTTTGGCTATAGAGTGCTTACCGCGGAAGGCGGGTTTGCAGCTCTTAAAATGCTAAAAAAAGAAATACCAGATTTGATTTTACTAGATGTAATGATGCCAGACTTAGGAGGAGTAAAAGTTCTAGAAGCAATAAGAAAATCAAACAAATGGTGCAATATTCCAGTAATCATCCAGAGTGGCTACGCTTCTGCCAAGGACAAGGAGGTAGCAGAGGTCCGCAAATTCGGCATCCAAGGATTTATCGCCAAACCGTATAAAATGGAGCAGTTAAAAAAAGTGATAGACGCAATTACTTTAGGTGTCAAAGTAGAAATTTAGCAGAAATAAACTTCTAAATAATTTAAAGTGTATAAAATTAAGCTTACGCTTTTTGTACGTTCGTTCAAGGCGGGGCAACTCTTCTTAAAACAATATTTTGCACTTCGATCTTTAGGTCCAGGCCATTTTGAATGGTTTCGTTGATGTTACTCATAATGAGTCCACAGTCTTAAGATCTTCACAGCTTTTTTCTCTTCTACTACTTCATATACAAGTCTATGTTTTATATTGATCCTTCTCGAATAACATCCGCTAAGATCCCCAACTAATTTCTCGTAAGGTGGTTGTGTTTGATAAGGATTTTTTTCTAAGATAGCAAGCAACCTTTGAATCTTTACTTTCAGTGCAGCATCTGTGCATTTCTTAGCATCTTTTCTTACAGAGGACGTAAAATAAAGGGTGTATTTCACCATTCAAGCTGTTTACTACATTTGTCCAAAGGTTCTTTTCTGCCCTTTAATATAGATTTTTTTATTTCAGGAGTTGATAAGTAAAGCGTTTCTTGGGTTGCATTCCAGTCTTCTTCAGATACTAGTATTGCATTATTTCTTTTTCCAATAATATGTATAGGTTGATGGGTTTCGTGGGTTTCATCAACTAAAGAATATAGATTCGCACGAGCTTGAGTGATGTTTATATTTTTCATCTTTAACCTCATAGATAATCACAAACTATAACGTACTATATAACGTACGCTTTGTCAAGTGATTTGCTCTTTTTTATATTGGGAATGCTTATTATTATTTTTTTGAATTTCTGCATTATTTTTTAATAAATACTCTTGTCCAAATACTTCTCTCAGACTCTTTGGTCTTATTTTATCTACCATTGGTTTCTTCTGAGTGTTTTGCAATAATAGTATTGTCATGAGGTAAGCTCTTTGTATCTAAAACACTCAACAGTATGATCATTAACAATTCCTATAGCCTGAAGAAAAGAATAGCATATTTGTGTGCCAAAGAATCTGAATCCTCTTTGCTTTAAGCTTTTTGTTATCGTATCAGATAAAATTGTTTTAGTAGGTATGTCCTTAAATTCTCTAGTATTATGAACAGGAGTTCCTGTGAAACTCCATATATAGCGACTGAAACTACCATGGTTTGTGATGATATTTTGAAAACATTTTGCATTGTTAACAGCCGATTCAATTTTCTGCCTATGTCTAACGATACCTGTATTCTCTAAGAGCTCTTTTATATCTTGCTCCGAATAATTAGCGACTTTATTGAAATCAAAGTTACTAAAAGCTTTCCTATATCCTTCTCTTTTGTTGAGTATTAGCTTCCAAGAAAGGCCGGCTTCTGCTGATTCTAAAACAATAAATTCAAATAGTTTTTGATCATCATAGCATGGTACTCCCCATTCCTTGTCGTGATAATCAATTTCAAGCTGGCTTCTGCCAACCCAGGGACATCTTTTATAAAATTTAGACATACTTTTAGATTATACCTATGGTACAGCATCACCACATATCTTATTATTCCACCAGGAAATCTATGTTGCTTATATAGCCTTACCTTTCCTTAAAAATTATCACAACAATAATATAACTGTAATTAATACACAAGATAAGTATTTGATTTAATGCATAATAATTATACAAAATATTTAGAATACCAAGAGGATTTAAAATAATAAAATCCTTAGAAAAAAAGAGATACAAAATCTATTGATTAGGTATATCAAAAAAGAAAAAGTAACTATAGATCAATTTGAGCAAAAATATTGTAAATAATAATCCGGCGCTGCCTGATAACTATAGACAGAGCAATAAACAACAATACTATCTTTTATTTACGTACCCAATAACACCTAACTATCAGATTAAGTTCCTACTTTTGCAATTTCACTCACTCTCTGCCTTTAGAAGGTTTTGATGATCCTCCACTAGAAATTCTTTTTTCCCAAGAAGTACCCTTCTCATTTTTTTGATTATTCCTCAGTTTCTCTCTTGCTAATCTTCCTCTAGCTACTCTTTGAATATCAATTGCTGCTGCAGTTTTTTCCTCATCCTCTATTGCAGATTTTTTCTGCTCCTCTTTTTCGTTTTTTAGTTCTGATATTTTTCCTCTTTTTCTTTCTAATTTTCCTCTATAGCTTTTTTGTATTTTAGTTGCTGCTCTTTCTTCCTCCTTTGTCTCCCCTATTTTCGCGCTCTCTAATATACCACCTAAAATTTCACTATAAGAGGTATTTATATCCCGTTCTTCCTGATGCGGCAAATAAGCCTTGAAGACAAGTTTTATTATTGGCTCGAGTTCCTCAAATATGAATTCAAGATTAATTGCTGATCGAGCTGACGTAAGAATTTTCTTTTTAAATTCTTCTAATTCTTTCGTATTTAGCAATACATCTCTTATGAAATTTTTAGGTTGGTACTTAGGATTATTTTCAAAAAATTTCTTTGCTTTAGCTGCGTGTTCTTGTGTTGCTTTCCCGTACTCTTCTCCTGATTTCGTAGAATACGGACCTAATAATTGATCATCTGCAGTACTACTTATAATACCAGACTCATATAATAAAGTAGGAACTAAGGAATTTAGTTTTTCTTCTTTTTGGTGTGCTGTTATTTCATATCGAAGATCTCTTGCTTTTTCTTCATCTGCAAAATCAAGCATGCTACTCTTGATTTTCTCAATCTTATCTTCAGAACGACCTTTCAAATCTTCAACTTTCATTTCTCCTATCAGTAACTTTCTTGCATCACGAGCCGCTTCAACAGTTTCTGGAAATTTATCCCCATCATAATCAGCTCCATTCACTATTAATTCATAATCAGCTCCATTCACTATTAATATATTGAACATATCCTCCACTTCTTTAACGTTCTCTTGTATTAATTCAGTGCGATTAGCCTCAAAAAATTCATTAACTTCCTTCAAAAACATGATTGGAGTCTTTCCATTAAGTGGACTATTTTTATTATCAATAGCTTTATTTACATCAGCTCCTGCTGCAGCTAAAGCTTTAACAATTTCTACTTGACCTCCATAAATTGCATTAACAAGCATAGTGACTCCGTCTTTATCAACTTTATTTACATCAGCTCCTGCTGCAGCTAAAGCTTTAATAGCTTCCACGTTATCATGAGTAGCTGCTTCCATGAGTGGAGTCTTTCCATTCTTATCAACTTTATCTACATCAGCTCCTGCTGCAGCTAAAGCTTTAATAGCTTCCACGTTACCATGAGCAGCTGCTTCCATGAGTGAAGTCTTTCCATTCTTATCAACTTTATCTACATCAGCTCCTGCTTCCACTAAAGCTTTAATAGTTTTTGTGTTACCATGAGTAGCTGCTTCCATGAGTGGAGTCCTCCCACCTGGATTATCCTGATTTAAATCAGCTCCTGCTTCCACTAAAGCTTTAATAGTTTCCGCGTCACCATAAACAGCTGCATATATGAGTGGAGTCCTTCCTCTGGTATCAGCACTTTTATTTAATCGAGCTCCTCCTTTTAGCAGCTCTTCAATAAGCTTTTCATCATTGAGCTTTATTGCAGACATGAGCATAGTGACTCCGTCTTTATTAAATTTACCTGCATATCCATTTTCGATTGCACTTTCTATATCTTCTTTAGAAAAATATTCCATGTTAATCACTTTATTGTGTTTATTAGAATTATTTTCTTATAATATTATTAATAAAATATTAAAAACTAGTAATATATTTTTAAAATCTGCCTTTTCCCTCTGTTTTATTAAACTTTCTTGTTGCTACATTTGAAGAAACTGAATGTTTTTTTTTCTCTATATTCTTAAATAATAAATTACCCATTGTACTAGCTATAACTTTTGCCTTATCTTTAATTGATTTAATTGGTTTCACCCACTCTTCGCTTGTGCCAAAAAATACTTCCGCAGAACGTATAACCATTCTTTTTGAAAATGATGCTCTAGATTGCTCTGGTAAATCTAGCGAGTGATCGCGCTGGGCTTTGTCTTTTTCTCGCAGGAAATCCTTTGCGACACCAGAAGTCATTTCTCTTATTGGCTCACCTCCAATTCTTACAGGTTGGCCATAATATGACCTAACTAATGGACGCTCTAGATCAAATGGCTCAGTGCTACGAGCAAGCTTAGTTAGGGCACGAGCATCACTCGCACTATTTCTTACATAATCGGCTAATTCTGCAGTATTTTTCATTTTTGGTACATCTAACTCCCTAGCAAGCTCGTTTATTTGCTGTTTTAGAGCATTTTCATATTCTCTTTCACTTTTGAACCTTTTAGGGATATTTTGTACCAAAGGCACATCTTTACCTGCTACCTTCACACCTGTTTTTATATTTGCACCAAGATTTGCGTGGCTTAGTACTCTGCCAGCGTGGTGTACTGCGTGATGAGCTGCAATATTTTTAGTTTCTGCTGTTTTATCAATTATAGCTGTATGCGCTACACTATATGCATCTATTCCTATTGAGCTAGCATCCAGCACAGTAATAGCTAAGTTTTTAGCTAATTCTTTTGATTTAGCGGTAAGAGTTCTTTGAAAAACTTTTCCTAGATCATGAGCTCTACGAGATGTATAATTTTGCAATTCCTCTAGTGCAGCGCGCCCGTTTTTCTTTTTTTTTATTTTTCTTACAGCGTTATTTTCTTTTTCTCTTATTTTTTGCAACTTTAATAGTAACGATGCTTGTTTTTCTAAACTGCGTATCTTATTTTTTTGATGCGCTTTTTTGACTGTTTTTACTATTTTAGCAGTCACACCAAGGCCCACACCAATACCTAAAACTATACCAAGACCTATACCGCCAGTAGCAGCTCCAGCTATTGCACCTTTTACTCCTGTGGCAATAAAATATCCTGTGGAACCTATCTTCATTGCTGGATGATTAGTAATCTTATTTAAGCCTCTTAATGTGTAGGTGACTGGCAATCTAATTGGCGCAGCCCATTTACTTTGCCATCCTTCTTTAACAACACGAAACGTTGTTTTTACAGGAGTTAAAGGTTTACTATTCCATATTTTTTCTGCTTTACTTTTTACCTTATCTAACCTCGCATCCATACGAAACCAGAACCCATCTGGTTGAGCTTGATATGTCAAACTTGGCTTGTCTAATTGTTGAGAAAAAGATGATTTCATGGATAAAGACCTAGCCCCCTGCAGGCGATACATTTTCACTAGATGGCGTTGTAACAGTATCTTGTTGCCAGTCTAAAGACTCATCAACCATTATAATATTTTATTGTTATTATATTATTCTAAGAAAGAAATATTAAATTTTTACTAATTTTTTAACAATACTTATTTAACTAATAATTAACTTTAATGAAGTAGAATGTAATTTTAATATATAAAAATATTTACATGAGTAAAAAAAAACCTACAGCAAAAACAGTGCTTATCTCACCAAAGCAAAAAAAAATTAACAAAGAACTCGAGAAGAAATTCAATGCAACCAAAGTAAAACTTAATAAAATAATAGAAGAGCAACGATATATAGCAGAGAAGGAAAAACCAAATGTGATGGCATTTAAAACTAAGAAACAAATCGATAGAATATATGCAGATAGAACGAAAAAAGCTAAACTAAAACTTCAAGAAACTAAAAAAATTAAAGAGCAATTTGGAAACGCCAAAACACCTTCTGATAAGCAAGCAGCTATAAAAGAATTTGAAAGCAAAAATCCTAGTAAGATGAAACGTGTTAAAGAAGCCGTAAAAGCAAAATTTTCAGGGCTTTTTAAAAATACAGAAGTAAAGAAAAAAGCTGGGAATTTATCTCCTAAAAGCGGCGTTGGGCAACAGAAAAAAACTCAACAAAGAGGAAAATAAAATTCTTCACAATATTTTTGTTTTTTGTGAATAATTAGATAGTAACTAAAGCAGATCATCTGTATCTTGCTGCATGGCTTTATTATCAATTCCTATAATTTTACATGAACAAGCAGCATCATTGATGCTATCATCAGTTATATCGGAATCATTATTAAGAAATGATGATAATTTAACAATAGCAATTGTTCCCACTACTAATGCCATGCTGACTGTGAAAATTGGTGTGTTCAAAGGAATAATATTGGAATAATCTAGGAAAAACTTAATTACATCTGATGTAATTTCAGTTGCTTCAGCTGCTAACTGCATGCTAGTTATAAAAATTGGTATACCCAAAAAAACAGTCGCAACAATATCCAATGAAGTTCCAGCTGTATCTACTATAGCAGTAATAAAGTTAGAATTTTTTATAGCATTACTATTGATGTAATGACTTGGTGTCATATCTAAGGAACCAAAATATATGCCATCCTTGCTATCAGAGCAATAACCTACTTCAGTGGTTAATGACATTACCCCTATCATTCCTCCAATCAACGTTCCATAAGAGCCAGCAAATGAAAGCGTATCCATCGCTAAAGCTATATCTAGGAACTTACTAGTGAGGTCTATTGTTTTACTACCTAAAGTGTTGTTATTTATATTGAAATTGTAACTATTTACGTGATGACTTGGTGTAAAATCTTTCCCGTATAAGCATAATGACATTACTTCTCTTCAAAATAAATACATTAAATTTATTTTAATACAAAGTAAGAAAAAAGTCAAAATCTTTATTGTAGCAAATTGCTAATAACAGCATTATACTTATTAAGATTAAAACAAATAAAATATTATCTAATAAGGAGGAAAAGGTTATGGCTCAAGTAGCATCGTCAAAGGAAGAACAATCACAAGAAAAACATAAAGCACCTCTTAAAGTTCAAGGTGTAATAGGCACTTTCTTTGTTAGTATCGTAGTTATGTCTTTTTTACAATTGACTGGAGCTGTATTAAAAATATCGTGCAAATTATTATACAAAGCAGCGTTTTATTTATTTACAAGTAATAACCAGCAAAATGCTCATGACAACTCTAGCAATAGTAATGATAGTGAAGATAATTTTGATGATCAACATAACAATAATAAAGACACTAAATGCGATGATGTTTTACCTATATCAGGAAGTAGTGATGTGGTAGTAGGCTCTCCTATTATAAAAACTACTGCAGCAGAAAAATTAGAGCTTGAAGGAGAAATTGGCTTTATGGCAGAACCTAGGAGAGGAAGAGCCATTCTTGAAGACAAAGAAAACAAAAAATATAGTATAGAGAAAATCCAAGAAGAAACCAATTCTGAAGATGAAGGAGATAACCCAGAGTTTTTCATTCCTGGTAAAACAGCAACAGAGGAGAATACAGCTAATTTTTAATTATATCTGTTATAGCTAAGCTATATTATATATATAGTAAAATTTATTTTGAGTAGAGATAGATTATCTATCGCCTATCGTCCTCTTTTTTATAGCTTTTATTTCTCTATCCACGTTCCGAGTTTATCTGAATTCATTATAGGATAATTTTAAATTATAATTATAAAAATTATCTTGAAAAGATGAGAATAGGAGTTATATTATACGAAATCTTTTACGCATGTAAGATCTTGGAAGAAGAAAAAGAAAGTTTTCAATACGCGAAAAAACTGAAAGCAAACTCCAGAGATAAGAAGGAATTTTCAGTTTTTAAAGGTTATCAGAATAAATTTAAATATTCATTTTTAATAATAGCGGGTTATTATGGTTAGAAAATTCTTGTATTTTTTAGCACCAATTCATAAGGGAGAATGGAAAAAATTCTTATCAATGGGAGCGATGCTTTTCTTCATTCTATTTAACTATACTGTTCTGCGAGCAGTAAAAGATAGTTTGATTGTGCCAAGCATAGGAGCTGAAGCTATCAGCTTTATAAAAATGTATGTTGTAACACCTGCTGCTTTCTCATTTATGCTCTTATACGCTTATATGAGTGAGGCAATGTCTTTTGAAAAAATTTTTTACTCCATTGGGAGTTTTTTTTTAGCCTTTTTTATACTTTTTGCACTGGTATTATATCCCTTCAGCGATTTAATTCATCCATCTGCAGAAACTGTTAATAAACTCATTAATCTTAAAGTTGACCTTTATCTATTCTCCTTCAATCTAGACCACTTTAAGTGGTTCTTTAAAATTTATGGAAAGTGGATCTTTACCCTTTATTATATTGTGGCCGAGCTGTGGGGATCTGCAATGATATTTATGCTCTACTGGCAATTCGCCAATAACATTACTCGTACTGAGGAGGCAAAGAGAATGTATCCTATGTGTGGTTTTATTGGCCATATAGGAGCTATGCTTGGAGGAATGGTGGTAAAATATGCTGCTCTCAGGGGAGATAAAGTAGTCAGTATTTTTGGCTTAGGATATAGCAATCAATTTATTCTCATTATTATGTTACTAGCTGCTGTTGCGACAGTTTTTTCTCTTGCCATATTTATTTATATAAAAGAATGCGTTATCGAAAAAGAACATATCACTCTATCGATGAAAAAGCAGGAAACGTTAAAATCAAAAATTAGTTTAAAAGAGAGTTTAAAAATTATCTTATCTACTAAATATCTGTGGTTAATTGCAATTTTAATTTTTTCTTACGGGATTTCAATCAATATTATTGAAGGAGTATGGAAAGCTAAAATAAAAACACTCTATGGTGGAGATACTAGCAAATTTGCATATTTAATGGGAGAAGTGCTAACTAACACTGCAATATGTACTATGATATTTATGATTTTAGGAGCTCATATACTGAGAATACTAGGTTGGTTATTTGGAGCATTAATTACTCCGATCATGATGCTAGTTACTGGCTTAGGTTTCTTCATCTTTGTTGTTTTTGAAGAACAATTTTTGCCCTACATGGAGGCTTTCGGGTATGATCCAATATATATTGCGGTTATGCTTGGTGCGCTACAAAACATATTAAGTAAAGGAACTAAGTATTCTTTCTTTGATGCTACAAAAGAAATGACTTATATCCCAGCAAGTAGAAATATAAAGTCCAAGGGTAAAGCAGCAGTGGATGTGGTAGGGGCAAGATGGGCAAAATCTGGCGGAGCATTTTTACAGTCGTTGTTATTTATAATTTTTCCTGATACTAATTATGACCAAATAGCGCCTTATTTAATGATAATATTCCTACTGCTAATAGTTGTATGGTTAGTAAATATAAAATTATTAAATAAGTCCTATAAGCAAAAATTAAAAGCTGCTTCTTCATAACCTGCCAAGATGAAATCACAACCTGGTGCGAAAAAGGCCTTGCAAAGTTATTATGCTACCCAAAAAACAAATTAGACGGATTAATTCGCGCATTTATCTATCAATTTTTACTTATATAAGAATAAGAGAGGATCATAAATTGACATTGCTTAGTAATGTGCTATGTTAGGGCATAAAACTTTTATATAAGTTTTATTTATATCAATTAATAGAGGGGGGTCATATGACTACACAATATAACATCAACTGGAGAGTAGCACAATATCACGATGCTGGATCTAAGCCTGTAACTCAAGGTATGGTAGGTTTTTTAGACTTTTTAAGAGGAGCAGTCTTGAATTGCTCTCATACGGTAAAAATGTTTTACTCGAATATAAACGAATGCTCTGGGGCAATAATGTTTCCTCAAGGAATGATTACTATGCCAAACATCTCCACTTTAAGTAATGACTGGCTTATATATAAAACACCTTTGTATACTAATTCCAGTGATGCGTTTGAAAATTTAGCATCTTTTTTGAATAATAATTTAACTGAAGCGCAAGCTTGTTATGGTAAATCTATTGCTTCTCAGAGCGGGGTAAAATGTGGAAAAAGTGAAAACTACGTGTACGCTAGCTTTTTGTATAGAGAGCTAGATGGTGAAAGTAAAAAAATTGATAATGTGAAATTTTTACCTCAAAAGGAAGCTGTCACCAGTTTTAGCACTCAAAATTCGGTGTGGGATTTACATTATTTCGCTCAAAAATCTCCAGATTCGATAGCTAATAGCTTAGTTTTATCTATGGATAGCTTATTTGGTCCAACTTTAGCATGTGCAAAGATTTTTGCTGCAGATTATTATTATTATGCTTCTAATTGCGACTCAAGATATTCTTTACAAGAAGCTTACGGAGGAGTAATAACTGCAAGAAATTTATATTATATGCCAAGTCAAGAGAATTTAACTAATATCTGGTCTGCTTTTCAAGATTATGGTTCTATGCAAAGTATGTTTGATAATTTAAATAATTTTTTTTCGAACTTAACTGATGCTCAAATTTGTTATGGAGAATTAGCAGTTAATAGTGATAAGATTGGAAGATATAGTGAAGCTACAGGTGGAATAGCTTTTTTCTACAGAGATTTGATTGGAGACTCAGCTGCAGCTGATAAACAGGTAGACAATGATGAGGAAACATTTGGCTAAAATACTATAGAAGATGATACAGCAAAGCTCTTTAAATTGCTTTTTGTTGTGGCGTGCTACTCCGCCCTCACTACCTTAATTGCAGACATAACTGGTTGTGTCTATGGCAAAATAAATAGCTTTGCTACAAAAATAGTAAAACTGAGCAACAGATTTGTTTTATGATTTTAGTAAAGTTGGTTTAGTGGCATTATGAAGTAAGCCTCCGCAAAAAAGTCTCTAAAACTTATATATGCAGTCAAAATAATGCTTTTGGTGTTCAATTATATTCTATATTGAACACATGTGCACTCCGGTGTACAGTCCGGTTTTTTATTTCTCCCAGTATCTGGGCATTTTATGCTAGCTTCACTACCGGTCTCCAAAAAACTTTTTCAGAATTTTTGGGTGGTCTTACTCAAAATCTTGCAATTTATATAACAGGCTTTTACCACCCCCCTCTCCTTTTGCTTCTCACTCATACAATGCTACTTCATAGTTGACTATAAAACCAAATTGAAGAGTTCCATAGAAAATTTTATTGGGTTATTAATAAATATTGTAGTTAGTTTTATTAAGATTGAGATAATAGGAGAATTTATGACTAAAAAAAATAACAGTATAAATAAGTTAGTGTCCGTATTAGATAAAGTAATTGATATGTTTGAAAAATTCGTAACATATGTTGACAATGAGGTCATAGATCCTCTTACATCTGGTAAAGCAAGTGATGATGAAATGAAAACAAAGCTTAAAAAGCTAGGTAACTCAGCATCGCCTATGAATATTACAAAAATAATCACAAAGACAATAGAAGTTTTGGTATCAACAAAAATAAAAGCGGATGAGAATTTGAAAAATCGTGAAGAGGAATTTGATATCGAGAAAGCAGCAGCAGATTTAGACCAAAAACTCTTGAATTTACATAGGTATAGAAGGCCTCCAGAACCGCCTTTGATCCGCTCAGTTTAATAGTGAAATTGGCCAATATCTTACGTGATATTAGTAATACTATTTCTAATAACATCATAAAAGTAAGTTAAAATAGTCTCACTTCTAAATATTTTTAACTAATGAAATTGCAAATAAACTTGATGCTGACAATATAATGGAAGGTCCAGAAGCGCTATCTACTAAATATGATAAGCCGATTCCCATGATCACTGAGATGACACCAAAAACTATTGATAAAATTAGCATAGTAGCAGGAGACTTACTAAAATTTCTTGCTGTTGCTGCAGGAATAATCAACATTGCTCCTACAAGCAAAGTGCCAATAATTTTTATAGATATTCCTATTAGAAACGATACAACCAGCAGAAATTCAAGATTAAGTCTATTGATATTTATTCCCTCAACTGCTGCTAGATCTTCATTTACTGACATTAGTAACAAGTTTTTCCAGCGATAATAAATCCATATTAATACTGCTATTGCAACAACAATAACAAATCTTATTTCTGATTTTAGTATTAATAAAATATCCCCGAATAAAAAGGAAAAAATATCAATTTGCGTGTTATAGCTGATAAAAATTAATAAAAACAAACCGAGAGATAAAAAGCTATAAGCTAATATTACAGTCAGCACTGCTTCAATATTCGTTTTTTTGAGAACTACCAAAATCAAACCAAAAATGATGCTGATCAAGATTACTGCTACAGTAGTATGAATGTTAAAAATAATACCAAGAACAACGCCAAATATTGCAGCATGCGCTATTGCATCACCAAAATATGGAAGTCGCCTCCATAATACTACTGCACCAACGGGACACAAAGAACAGGCAATGCCGACACCTGCTAAAATTGCATAAATTAAAAAATTTTCCATATTATTCTTTATTTTTTACGTTTAGGTTTTGATTTATGTTTATGATCATGAGTATATCTAGCTAAAATAGTACTACCACCAAGCTTAAATAAATTCTTGTATGAAGATGAGTCTTCAATTTCTTTTGGAGCTCCAGAACAGCAAATATGTTTATTCAAACATATGATGTTATTAGAAGAACTCATTACAGTATGAAGATCATGTGAAATCATCAAAATACTTTTTTTCTGTTTGTTTTTAATTTGCTCTAACAGGAGATAGAAATCCCGCTGACCGTTAATATCCAGTCCTTGTATTGGTTCATCCAGAACAAGAAGATCTGGATCTCTTAACAAAATTCGTGCTAATAATAGACGTTGCCATTCTCCGCCTGAAATGTCTTGCACTTGTTTGTTTAAAATAGAGTGAATATAATTTTCTTCGACTATTTGTTCAGTGTATTTTTTATTTAGAATATTTTTATTAATATTGAGAAATAGAAAATCTTTGACAGTAATAGGCACCAACTTATTTATATATATTTTTTGTGGCATGTAGCCTATCTTAAGGTTCTTTTTTCTGCTAACCTTACCTTCGCTCATATTGAGCACTCCAATGACAATTTTACCTAGAGTTGATTTGCCAGCACCATTGGGACCAATAATAGTAATTATATCTCCTTTATAAATATCAAATGACACATTATCTAAAATGATATTATTGCTAATTTTGTAGGTGATATTTTCACACCTTACTAATAATTCTCTTGGTAGAGCTTTGCTCATATAAATAATATTTGATTATGCAGTTTAATTTGACATAATAATAATCATAATTTTCTTAGCAAGGAAGTAACAATTTAACTTTAATAATAGGGAATATAGTGAAGCCACAAGATACAACGATTACACACGCACAAATAGCAAATGACAGTGAGTATCACAAAGGTTTGTCTGGTCAATCTGAGGGGTATTCCTTTGTTACAATTGCAGCTGCTTCAGCAATTGTGCTAGTAGGTGCAGGTTCTATTGTATGTTGGTGGAACCAAGAATATAGCTCAGAAAGCTCCATAATATCTTAATATCTGCTTAGATTTTTTTATAGTTAATTTTTAAAACAACTCTACGGGAGTGTTCATTAATTATAGACGTGTTAAAAAAAAATAGTCTATGGTAGCGGATTGTATGTCATGAATAATAGAGGGAATAATGACGATAATCTGCAAAAAATGTAAATCAGGCTTAAAGAAGACATAGAGATTTTAGGTGCATTTTTTCTTGCGTATCCATTAGAATATTTTTCATATTTTTGTTACTACTTTTAGACCCTTTTTAAATAACTCAGAAAAGAAATCTTTCCCTAACATATCCTCTGTTCCTATATGTAACAGATTTGATCTACAGGTAAATCTATTTGCCCATTTAGACAAAGTTCGATGCCATCATTTACTAAATCTTCTGTCCACATCCAATGATGTTTTTTTGCTATTAAATAATACTGTGCATCTCTGCATATATCTTTGGCAAATTCTATATTATTAGAGCTGGAAAACTTAACGATAGCTTTTAAAAATTCTTGAAGCCAAGGTATATTTTCTTCTGTTAATAATAGTTGTTGAGCATCTCTGTAGATATCTTTGGCAAATTCTATATTATCATAGCTGTAAAACTTAACGTTAGCTTTTAAAAATTCTTGAAGCCAAGGTATATTTTCTTCTGTTAATAATAGTTGTTGAGCATCTCTGTAGATATCTTTGGCAAATTCTAACTTATCAGAGTTGTAAGGTATAGCGTGATTTTTTATAAAGTCTTGAAGCCAAGGTATATTTTCTTCTGTTAATAATAGTTGTTTAGCATCTCTGTAGATATCTTTGGTAAATTCTATATTATCAATATACGCAAGGGATGTAGAGATATACTCTTTTATCCAGGATAGTTTTTTTTCTTCTGTTAAGTGATTTTTAACGTCTTCATAGATCTCTTTGGCAATTTCTAACTTACCATAAGAAAACATATCGCGAATAAAGTCTTGAAGCCAAGGTATATTTTCTTCTGTTAATAGTTGTTTAGCATCTCTGTATACATCTTTGATAAATTCTTCAACATTAGTATACTGAATGAATTTACAGATATGATCTTTTATCCAGGGTAGTTTTTTTTCTTCTGTTAAGTAATTTTTGACGTCTGCATAGGTCTCTTTGGCAAAGTTTAACATACCATAAGAAACCATATCGCTAATAAAGTCTTGAAGCCAAGGTATATTTTCTTCTGTTAATAATAGTGGTTTAGCATCTCTGTAGATATCTCTGGCAAATTCTACCTTACCATAAGAAACCATCATACAGCGAATAAAGTCTTGAAGCCAAGGTATATTTTCTGGTTTTAATAATAGTGTTTTAGCATCTCTGTATAATACATCTTTGATAAATTCTAACTTATCATAGCTGTAAGATATAGCGTGATTTTTTATAAAGTCTTGAAGCCAAGGTATATTTTCTTCTGTTAATAATAGTGGTTTAGCATCTCTGTATAATACATCTTTGATAAATTCTATATTATCAATATACGCAAGGGATGTAGAGAGATGCTCTTTTATCCAGGGTAGTTTTTTTTCTTCTGTTAAGTGATTTTTGACATCTGCATAGATCTCTTTGGCAAATTCTAACTTACCATAAGAAACCATATCGCGAATAAAGTCTTGAAGCCAAGGTATATTTTCTTCTGTTAATAATAGTGGTTTAGCATCTCTGTATATCTCTTTGATAAATTCTTCAATATTATTATACCTAATGAATGTAGAGAGATGCTCTTTTATCCAGGGTAGTTTTTTTTCTTCTGTTAAGTGATTTTTGACATCTGCATAGATCTCTTTGGCAAATTCTAACTTACCATAAGAAACCATATCGCGAATAAAGTCTTGAAGCCAAGGTATATTTTCTTCTGTTAATAATAGTAGTTTAGCATCTCTGTATATCTCTTTGATAAATTCTTCAATATTATTATACCTAATGAATGTAGAGAGATGCTCTTTTATCCAGGGTAGTTTTTTTTCTTCTGTTAAGTGATTTTTGACGTCTGCATAGATCTCTTTGGCAAATTCTAACATACCATAAGAAACCATATCGCTAATAAAGTCTTGAAGCCAAAAGTCTTGAAGCCAAGGTATATTTTCTGCTGTTAATAATAGTGGTTGAGCATCTCTGTAAATTGCAGCGTGGCAGCGGACAGAATCAATACTTGTATCTGTTAGATGATTTTTTAGGAACAGGGTAAAATCATGCGGCGAAACTGTTGCTTTGTGAAAAAGGTAATCAAACAATATCACGGGATTAAATGTACATTCTTTTACAAGTCTTGAATAGCTATATATAGTAGGCATAACTTTGTAAGATAAAGATATTACACCTAAATCATAAGTCAATCTGAGTAAGATTGCTTTCCAAGTCTCTAATTCATCCTCTGATTCCTTCTTTAATTCCTTAATAGTGTCAATTACATCTTGTTTATCGTAACAGAGCTGCTTTATTAAAAATTGCCCTAGCAAAGCGTCTAATACAGAATAATTTTTTCCGTTAGGGTGTTTATACTTGTAAAAATTTTTATTCACCTTTCCATTTGGTTGACCTTTTGATTCTACAGCGGCTATGTTGAATATGCATGAAAATTCCTCTTGATCAACAATATCAAGATAATTTAAAATTTTGTTATTATCTATTGGATCTTGGAGTATATTTTTAATGTCCTTAATAAATAAGGTGAATCCTCTGGTATGCCAGAGATGATTGAGCATTTTATGGAGTTCTTTTTTGAATTTTTGAAACATATAAAAAAATAATTAATTTATTTTAATTTTTTCGAAAGTAACATGTTTATTGAACGATTGCAATAAAAATTTAAAGAACAGGGTGAGAATGTTTATTAACTATAGATACAGTAAGCCTCTTTCTTGCTGAAGAACATAACCAAGGTCAGCCCGAGCATCTCAGCGCTTTTGCTGAATCTCTTGGTTTTTCTATTAAGTCGTGCCAGCATATCTCGCAAAGATGAGTTAAAGCTTTCCACTAAACAAGTTTCAGATTTGGTTATAAGATGATGATCGGATATTTTATAATAACCATATGCACTATAATCGTCTGTACACAGATACTTTATTTCGCCACAAGATTTTTCTATTTTTCTCGCTATCTTTAAGAAAGTACCGATTGAGCCATCTCCTACTTCAAACGCAATATTTTTAAGTCTGTTCCTATCAACAGCAGTCCAGATTCGTATCTTATTTTCTTTTTTTTAATGTAGGTATGTAATTCACCTATCTCCAAAATCTCTATGTCTTCTTTTTTATCTTGCCTATCTTTAACCATACTATCTACTATTTGGCCTGCTTTTTTAATCCATAAAAAAACTGTTGCCAGTGGCAATTCTAAAATATGTGCTATTCTCCTTATTCCACAGTTGTTCAAGTACATTCTTATCACCAAACCCTTCTTGTCTGTGTTATATGTAGTGCGATTATCTCCAATTGTGTAGTTGTGGCCATATTCTTTGCATCTATAGCGTTGCTTGCCCGTGGCATAACCATTTTTGATCTTTAAGCCTGATTTACATTTCTTGCAGATTATCGTCATTATTCCCTCTCTTATTCATGACATATAATCCGCTACCATAGACTGTTTTTTAAACACGTCTATAATTAATGAACACTCCCAACTCTACTTTAATAAAACCTGTTGCAAATTATTTGCGCTATACTATACTTTCATCCCAGTAATTTATTTAACTATAATGGTTATGCGTGGGAAAGAGCGTCCTTTATCACCTCATTTAACGATATATAAACTACAAATATCGTCAGCGTTATCTATATTGCATCGGATGACTGGGTTATTTCTTTTTTTTGCAGTGATAGTCCTGTCTTGGTTGATGGTAGTATTACTGATGCAATCTGTAGGCCTTATTTTTGTTGATCAAGATTTTACTTATGTATTAAACAGTGTGATTTTTAAATTATTTTTGTTAGCTGCTGTTTTCTGCTTATATTATCATTTATTGAATGGTATTAGACATTTATTTTGGGATATTGGTCTTGGATTTGAGATTAAAACCATGGATAAAAGCGGTTATTTGGTAGTAGCGCTAAGTATTATATTTACTGGTATTACTTTAGCGTTAGCAATATTAGGTGATAATGGGTAAGTTATAGCAATGTCGAAATCTGAGATTTATATTACTGATCTGAAAAAAGCAATTGGTCTTGGTACTAACCATGCTGGGTTACATCATTGGAAATGGCAAAGAATTTCTGCTGTTGCTTTGGTGATATTATTTAGCTGGTTTATATATTTACTACTATTGTTTTTTAATAATCATGAGTACGTAATAAACAATATTTTATATGCTCCTTTTAGTTTATTGTTTTTCGCAATCCTAATTAATGTTTCTCTCTATCATGGCGTTTTGGGATTTAAGGTCATTTGCGAAGATTATATTCATAATGAATTTATTAAAGCAACAGTGGTTATTTTAAGTTATTTTATTACTTTGATAACCATGGCTGCGATAACATTTGCACTAATATTAAATTTTATCGTAAATCTATGAGCATAAAAGATTATAAAATTATTGATCATCAACATGATGTTGTAGTGGTAGGTGCTGGAGGAGCTGGTCTTAGGGCAACTTTCGGTATGGCGTCTGAGGGGCTTTCCACTGCTTGCATTAGTAAATTATTTCCAACAAGAAGTCATACAGTTGCAGCACAGGGTGGAATTAGTGCTGCTCTTAGTAATATGGAACCAGATGATTGGCGCTACCATATGTATGATACTGTAAAAGGAGCAGATTGGCTTGGTGATCAGGACGCTATCGAGTATATGTGCAAAAATGCAAAAAAAGCAGTAATCGAACTTGAGAATTATGGAGTACCATTTTCTCGTACACCGGAAGGCAAAATCTATCAACGAGCTTTTGGCGGTATGAGTACTGAGTACGGCAAAGGTGGACAAGCTCACAGAACATGTGCTGCTGCTGATAGAACTGGCCATGCAATCTTGCATAGTTTATACCAGCAATCCTTAAAACATAAAGCAAAATTCTTCATTGAATATTTTGCTATCGATTTGATCATGAATGATAAAGGAGAATGCCAAGGAGTAATGGCTTGGAATCTTGATGATGGTACCTTGCATAGATTTCATGCTCATATTACAGTAATTGCAACTGGTGGATATGGTAGAGCATATTTTTCTGCAACATCTGCTCATACTTGTACGGGCGATGGCAATGCTATGTGTCTTAGAGCTGGTGTACCTTTACAGGATATGGAGTTTGTTCAATTTCACCCTACAGGCATTTATGGGGCTGGTTGTTTGATGACAGAAGGATGTCGTGGCGAAGGTGGCTATTTGACTAATTCTGAAGGCGAAAGATTTATGGAAAGATATGCACCACATGCTAAGGATTTGGCTTCTCGTGATGTTGTTAGCCGAGCTATTACCTTGGAGATAAGAGAAGGCAGAGGGTGCGGTCCTAATAAGGATTATATCGAGCTAAACTTACAGCATCTTGACTCTAAGACTATTACAAAAAGACTTCCTGGAATAGCAGAAACAGCAAAGATTTTTGCTAATGTTGATGTTACTAAAGACCCTATTCCGGTGATTCCTACTGTGCATTATAATATGGGTGGAATTCCAACTAATTATCATGGTGAAGTTGTTACTAAAAAAGGTAAAAATCCTGATAGTATAGTCAAGGGTTTAATGGCAATAGGAGAAGCTGCCTGTGTATCAGTGCATGGCGCTAATCGCTTAGGATCTAATTCATTGCTTGATCTTGTAGTATTTGGTAGAGCAGCAGCTTTAAGAGCAAAAGAAATAGTGGCACAACAAGATAACCTTCAGGATTTGCCAAAAAACGCTGGAATGGATGCTGTTGAAAGATTACATCGCGTCAGAACAGCAAAAGGTAAATTATCAAGTTCTACTATTAGAAATAACATGAAAAACATCATGCAAGAACATGCAGCTGTTTTTAGGGAGCAAAAAACCTTAGACAAAGGCATAGAAAAAATTATCGATGCTTGCAAGAGTTTTAAAGACCTAAAAATTAGTGATCGCGGGTTAATTTGGAACAGTGAAATAGTAGAAGCGTTAGAATTAGAAAATCTTCTTCAGCAATCAGTAGTAACTATGCACGCCGCTGCAAATAGGAAAGAGAGCAGAGGTGCTCATGCACGCGAAGACTACCAAGATCGTAATGATGAAGAGTGGATGAAACACACAATCACCTGGTTTGATGAGGCAACTTGTAAGGTAAAGCTAGATTATCGTCCAGTGCATGATTATACTATGACTGATGAGGTAAAACCATTTCCACCACAAAAAAGAGTATATTAAATGGTACAATTGAGACTTCCACCAAATTCAACCATAAAAAAAGGCAAACATTTTAAATCAAAAATCAAAGATTCCTCTAAAGTAAGAAACTTTTATATCTATAGATATGATCCTGAAAACGATGAAAATCCTCGTTTTGATCATTTTGAAATAGATACCTCAATCTATGGCAAAATGGTGTTAGATATATTAATTGCTATAAAAGATGATATAGATCCTAGTTTAACTTTTCGTAGATCGTGCCGTGAAGGAGTATGTGGTAGCTGCTCAATGAATATTAATGGTGTTAACACTCTTGCTTGTACTTCGCATACTGATGATTATGAGGGTGATATCAAAATTTATCCATTACCACACATGAAGGTTGTTAAAGATTTAGTGCCAGATATGAATAATTTCTATGCACAATATGAATCAATTCAACCATGGATAAAGAAAAAAAGTGCTAGTGAAACAACTCAAGAAAATTTACAATCTATTCAAGATCGCGAAAAACTTGATGGGCTGTATGAATGTATTTTATGCGCATGTTGCTCAACAAGTTGTCCTAGCTACTGGTGGAATGAGGAAAAATATCTAGGCCCAGCAACATTATTGCAAGCTTATCGTTGGCTTGCTGATTCTAGAGACGAAGCTACAGGCGAGCGCCTTGATCAGCTGGATGATTCATTTAAGCTTTACAGATGCCATACTATTATGAATTGTACAAAATCCTGTCCTAAGGGGCTTAATCCTGCTAAGGCAATTGCTAATATCAAAAAAATGTTAGTTAAGCGAGAGGGTGTGTAGAGCCTTCCTTTATATATAATTGGGTTGTTTTAAAGTAGTGTGCGGCACAAGAGTCGAGGAGTGTAGCAACGATATCTGTATACGTTAAAGACAGGGCCATTAAAGTTCCAAGAGCTATCATTTTAAAAGCTAGCGAAATTTTGTAACCAGTTAAAAATCTTAATGCACTGTTATTTTTTGCTACCTGCTAGAGTACAAAAATGATAGATTATGACAATAGGACAGAGACTTATAGTTCGATTATATTATAACTCTGCTGAGTCGTCTGGGTTTTGCCCAAACATATACACCTCATTACTTGCTTTTAGATAAAATGCTCCATCATGATTATCAAATTCTATTCCACAATTTTTGATTACATTATGAGCAATCCGCGGTTTATCAACAAAAAAGTCAAGTGAGTGTGCACGTTTATCAACAAAAGAGTCAAGTGAGTGTGCACATTTATCTTTGAAAGTTTTTAAGAACTCGTTTATTCCATCTAGAAGCTTAGATTCATGGTGAGGTTGGTCTACTTCAAAATATTTCTCACCTTTATACTCAAATGATTGACCGTTAGTAATAGTATGCGTTATTATTTCATCGCATATTTCAGCACCTATCTCTGAGTGCCGTATTCCGTTCACAATTTTATTTATACAAGCATTTTTTTCTGAAGAGGTAGCCATATTTTCTTATTCATGATTTATTAATGAATGTCATTTCTAGCAGTTTTATTCTTTTATGTCAAGTTACTTTTTTAATATAAGTTAGTAAATTTGTTATGTATACTAGCAACTTTGTTGCATAAATAAATTAAAATAGCGCTGCTTTAATCTTTTTTACAACCATTTCTATCTAAAATTTAATGGCCCTGTTTTCTTATGCCAAGAACTTAGTTGCTAAAAAAATTTTTTCCTTTATTCTGCAATCTATAGTTGGTTTTACCTTCACAAAATGTCCTCATTTATTATTGATGTGTATTAATAAAGACACAATATATCTTTCTTGAACATCTGTAGATTTTTTTATTGCTTCCCTTGAAAAAACACTACATATAGTATTGTCAACTAAATTTTACACAATATATTCTAATAATCTGCTAGACACACATAATTCCCCAGTGATATTATAAAACTATAAGCACCCCTTCGTAGGAGTAAAATATTATCAACTTTCATTACATATTGAGGAGTATATGCCTAAATTTGATATTACCGTAGACAAATCAAGAGATACAAAATTAACCGATTTTGGTAAAGCAGTATTACGCGATCGTTATCTATTAGAAAATGAATCTTACCAAGATCTATTTGCACGAGTATCTTCATATTATGCAGATAGCCAAGATCACGCAGAAAGATTATACAATTATATCAGCAATTTATGGTTCATGCCTGCAACTCCAATAATCAGTAATGGAGGAACTAATCGAGGTTTGCCAATTTCATGTTACTTAAACGAAGCAGAAGATAGCCTTGAAGGCATCGTAAAATTATGGACTGAAAATGTCTGGTTAGCCTCAAGAGGCGGTGGGATAGGAAGCTACTGGGGCAATTTGCGCTCGATCGGCGAAACAGTCAGAGGCAATGGTCAAACTTCAGGAGTCATCCCTTTTATGTGCGTACAAGACACTATGACATTAGCAATATCTCAAGGAAGCTTAAGGCGTGGTAGTGCTGCTTTATATATGCCAGTTTGGCATCCTGAAATAGAAGAATTTGTTGAAATACGGCGCCCTACAGGAGGAGATCCTAATAGAAAAGCTCTCAATATTCATAATGCAATTGTTATTACTGATAAATTTATGGAGGCAGTTAGAGATAGCGGAGATTGGGATTTAATTAGTCCTAAATCTGGTAGGGTAGTAACTACGGTAAAAGCAAGAGCTTTATGGGCAAGGATATTAAATGCAAGAATTGAAACCGGAGAGCCTTACTTGCTATTCATTGATACTGTTAATAAAATTATTCCAGAACATCATAAGAAACTTGGTTTAAAAGTTAAAACATCAAACTTATGCAGCGAAATAACCCTAGCAACAGGGAAGGATCATCTAGGAGAAAATAGAACTGCTGTTTGTTGCTTATCTTCACTTAATCTTGAATATTACGATGAATGGAGCAAAGATCCATTATTTATTGAAGATGTAATGCGCTTCCTTGACAATGTGCTACAAGATTACATCGACAAAGCCCCAGACTCGATGCAACAAGCAAAATACTCAGCAATGAGGGAAAGAAGCATTGGTCTTGGTGTTATGGGATTTCACTCCTTCTTACAGTCTCATATGATACCTTTCGAGTCTGCAATGTCAAAAGTATGGAATAAAAAAATCTTTGAACATATTAGCAAAGAAGCAGATAAAGTATCGAAAAAACTTGCAAAAGAGAAAGGACCTTGCCCAGACGCAGAAGAATGTGGAGTAATGGAACGTTTCACTAACAAAACAGCTATAGCTCCAACGGCATCTATTTCTGTTATCTGCGGCAACTCTTCCCCTGGAATTGAACCTTTTGCAGCAAACAGCTACACTCATAAAACTTTATCGGGGTCATTTAATGTCCGAAATAAATATCTGCTAAAGTTACTCGAAGAAAAAGGAAAAAATGACAAAAAAGTTTGGTCATCAATTACAACACATGAAGGATCAGTGCAACATTTGGATTTTCTTACTGAAGATGAAAAAAATGTCTTTAAAACAGCACAAGAAATCAATCAATTATGGGTTGTTGAATTAGCTGCAGACAGAGCCTCTTTTATTTCACAAGCTCAGTCTGTAAACGTGTTCTTGCCAGGAAATGTAAGCAAAAAACATTTGCATGATGTCCATTTCCGCGCCTGGGAAAAAGGAGTAAAAAGCTTATATTATTGCCGATCTACTTCGATGCGAAGAGCTGATAATGTATCTAAAAAAGCAGAGTATAATGAAATAGAACTAGATAAAAATAAAGAAGGAAACAAAGAAATAATAATTGATGATGACAAATATGCAGAATGTCTATCTTGTCAGTAAGATAAATTTATTTTAAACCAGACACACCATAGACAAGCATTATATATATGATATGTTTAATTATAAAATTTTTAATAAAATTACAAAGGTAAAATAATGGCTTTACTAGATGCAAAACCGATATACAAACCCTTTTCCTACCCTTGGGCATATGATGCATGGCTAGCGCAACAAAGAATTCACTGGTTACCAGAGGAAGTACCTCTTCTTGATGATATTAAAGATTGGAAACGCAAATTAACACCAGCAGAAAAACATTTGCTAACGCAAATCTTCCGCTTTTTCACCCAAGCAGATATTGAAGTTAATAACTGCTACATGAGGCATTATTCAAGAGTCTTCAAACCTACAGAAATACAAATGATGCTTTCAGCATTTTCAAACATGGAAACAATTCATATTGCTGCTTATGCGCATTTACTAGATACAATCGGAATGCCAGAAACAGAATATCAAGCATTTCTAAAATATAAAGAGATGAAAGATAAATATGATTATATGCAAAAATTTGGCGTTGAAACACCAGAAGCAATAGCAATTACTCTAGCAGTATTTGGTGGTTTCACTGAAGGGTTACAGTTATTTGCATCATTTGCAATTTTACTAAATTTCCAGCGTTTCAACAAAATGAAAGGTATGGGACAAATTGTTACATGGTCAGCAAGAGACGAAAGCTTACATACTGAATCTATTATAAAATTATTTAGAACTTTCGTGCAAGAATATCCTCAAGTTTGGAATGAAAATGTAAGAAGTGAAATATATGAAGCATGCGCAACAATTGTGCATTTTGAAGATGCTTTTATCGATCTTGCATTTGAGGTTGGAGATGTAGAAGGATTAACAGCTAGAGAAGTGAAGAAATATATCAGATATATCGCTGATCGTCGCTTATTACAACTTGGGCTAAAAGAAATATACTTAGTCGAAGATAATCCTTTACCGTGGCTTGATGAAATATTAAATGGTGTGGAATTTGCTAACTTCTTTGAGAATAGAGTCACCGAATATTCTAAAGCTGCAACGGAGGGAACTTGGGATGATGTATTCGAAGAGTTGGATAACAAAAAAGATTCTAACCGCACTACTGAAAAAATCTAGTTTTACTTTTTGCATATAGTACAAAACACAAATGAAATATAGAGCTTTATTTGCGTTCATCCTTTTACACTTATTAGCAAACTCAGCATTAGCTCAAAAGCAAAAGCATTTTGTAATTGTCAATAAAAGCTATGATAAGGATTTACAAAATAGCTTAAGATTATATGAATCTTATGAAAAATTTGTAATACCCCATACTACAGATTTTTATCTTGTTGTACCGCAAAAAGATCTAAAATTATTTTATCAACAGCTTAAAAACGCAAAAAATAGAAACATAATTAAAAAACTTCCTATTTTCCTTACAGATGAAGAAGTATATAGAAAATGTGGAGAGCATGTATATAGCAAAGCAACAAACATGACTGGATGGAAAGGTCAACAAGTAGTAAAAATGTGTTTTGCGAAGCTAAATATTGCAGATAACTACCTCACTATAGATAGTGATTCTTATTTTACTAGGACTTTTAATACAAATATCTTATTCAAGAATAATGTTGCTAAAACTTATATGCCAAGAAAAATAGCAAAAAACAATAAAGAAATCTTCAGACAAAAACATCCAACCTATTACAATTACATAGCAGCAATTAAAAATATCATTAACTACAAACCAAACGACTATAATCTACTTTTTAGCTCTTTTGCTATGTGGTCATCATTTGTACTAAAAGACCTAGAAATAACTATCAATAAAAATTACAATTATGATTTCGCAGATCTAATCAATATTGTTCCGTATGAAATGCAATGGTATGCTTATTTTATGCATGCAAAATACCAAGATAAGCTATACCCACTACCTAGTATTTTCACCATCATAGATTCTGATAATAGTAAAGCAATACTGAGATCTTGCTATCCAACAAAAGGCTTTCCATGGCAGTATGGCTTAACTTTCAACAACGTTAAAGAAAAAACATATGTTAATAAATGCAGTGTATTTCGTAGTTTTATAAAATTAAGCCAAAAAAGAATTGAAAGATTTATTCATATGATAAAGGGACATAATATCAGAATGGATTGAAAAATAGTAAATTTCTAGACGAATGGCGAGAAACAATACCCCTTATTCAAAACAAATTCACTATAATACTAGTAATTTAATCTTCTTCCTCATCAGTCTTTTCCTCAGATTTTGTATCAGTATTATCTGAGCTTTCGCTACCAAGTTTGCTTGGATCATAAGGTTCTTGAGTGGGAATAGAAGAAGGAGGTAAGATACGTGATTTAAAAAAGCTATCTTCATACCAGCGGATTTTTTTAGATTTCATTGGAGGGAATGATTCAATAATAACAATTTGCTCATCCCTAGGAAGCATAATTACCTCTTGAGGTAATAACAAAGCTCTCTGAGCTTCTGATACATTCATAGAGCGGCTAGCTGGATTAAAGTCTAAAAATTTAGGCTTACTCTGAGATACTGCTTCAACAGTTTTATTACCACAAAGCTGAGAAATAAGATTTGCTGTCTCAACATTATTAGCAGCAAAAGTAACTCTAAAAGTGGAATTAGACAAAAATGAATTCATACCAGCTTCTTCATATATTGCTTTCAGCTGCTGAGTATCTTGAATAATGAGAAATAATCTAACTCTATATCCTCGGAAATATGCTATCCCCGATCTAATAATCTCCATTTTACCTAAAGTTGGAAACTCATCTAATAAAAATAATACACCATAAGGCTCAGTTTTATCATCGGGAAGTTTTCTCGTTAAAATATCACTAGCTTGTTGGTAAAAAATTTGCATCAATCTTTGCAAACGAGTTAAGTTATCAGGAGTAACACCTATAAAAACAGTGATTTTCTCTTTTTTCATTTTCCCAAAATTAAAATCACTCGTTGCCGTAGCTGTATCAATCAAAGGATTAGCCCATAATTCTAAACCAGAGTTTAACGTTGAAATTACACCAGATCTTTCTTTATCAGCCTTTTGTAAAAACGCTGCAATATTCATATAAGCAACAGGGTGAATATATTTACCTATTGTATCAAGAACTACTGCTAAATTATAGGCAACGTCATCGCTTCTCATTACTCTAACTACTTCACCGAAAGATGTGACTCTTTCCGGTACAGCAAGAAGATATAAAACCACTGCCATAAAAATACTTCGTGCTTCATTTTCCCAAAATTCCTGCTTAGGTAAAACAAAATTACTAATTTTTTGTACATCATCTACCATTTGCCCAGGTTTACTGCTTATCCAATCCATAGGATTATAACAATGTGTAATACCATCAGGTTGCGCAGGTGCCCATACATAGCACTTATGACCTATAGATTCACGCCAACCACTAGTATATTCGTGGTTTTCAAGTTTAACATCGTGCACCAAGCAAGATTCTTCCCAAAATAATAAATTGGGAATAACAAAACCAACACCTTTACCAGAACCAGTAGGAGCAAAAAGCAAAGCATGCTGAAAACCAGCAGCAACAAAATAGCCTCTACCATCTTTACCTAGTAAAATACCAGATTTGGCTCTTAACCCTGCCTTATTTATATCTTCTTGAGACGCCCACCTAGCATCACCATGTAGCTTTTCCTTCACCTTGAAAGGTTGCCAATCTTGCAATGCACCATATCTAAAATAAATTATCAATGCAGTAGCAATAAACACTAATAATGGAATCCCAAATAGCTTCAAAACAAAAAAGTTGTTTGCTGTTAAAGATACTATTCTCTTATGATCAATCATCCAAGAAAAGTAGTAAGCAATCTCCTTAAAAAGAAATGAAACTACAGAAAAATTACGTGCTAAATACTCAGGACCAGGTTTATTTAATTGTATATAGCTTGGGCCATAAGCTGCCACTACAAATAGTAATGTTGCTAAATATATGGCAACCAAAATTAATAAAACTATTACCAATATTCGTGAAAGAACATTTTTGAACTCATTATCCATATAATTATCACCCTAACTTCTTTCTTTTAGGATCGCCTTTAAAATAAATTTCAGACACATATCTGACTCCCTTTGCAGCCCTCTTAAGCTGCACTACTATATCCACAACCGCAATAATATAGTTTTTCACTTCTTGTGGAGGTAAACCCAGGCCTGCTTGCATCACCATCATCTTTAGCTGATCCAAAGCCATTTCCGGACTATCAGCATGAACTGTAGAAATGGAACCAGGGTGACCTGTATTAATTGCACGCAAGAAACTAAATGCCTCAGCACCGCGAACCTCACCAACAATGATTCGCTCAGGCCTTAACCTCAAACACGCTTCAATTAACTGTTGCATTGAAACTTTAGCTCGACCTTGCCCTCCTTTAGATGCAAGCAAATGCAGTCTATTAGGGTGATTAGGAAGCTGTATTTCCCTAGCATCCTCGCAAGTAATTAGTCTCTCATCAGTAGGTATTTCTAATAGAGCAGCATTAGTAAATGTTGTTTTACCAGTTGACGTACCTCCACTAATGATGATATTTTTTTTTGCTTTTACTGCTGTGCATAAAAAATCACGAATATTTTTATTGTTTAAATACTCAAGTAATGTTTTATCTATGGGGTCTATAATCTCTCCTGTTGAAGTTTGTGAAAAAGCTCCCATCTTTTCATAGTCATCCATGGTTATTTTCATAGATGACCCTTTTCTTATTGAAAGAGCTACAGTACCAATTTCACACGCCGGAGGAAATACTATTTGTATCCTGTAACCATTAGGTAAAGTAGCAGATAATAAAGGATGCTCTTCACTCACCATTTGCTCGGTAGATTGAGCTACTAACCTGCCAAGGTTTTTTAAATGTTCCAAATCTAGCTCAGGAATCTTCTCTAATCGTACCTCTCCCCTTTTTTCAATCCAAGCCTCACCAGGAGTATTCACAGAAATCTCGGATACACCTTCTTCTGCAAATAATGCATGAAATGGTAATAAAAAAGTTTCTAATGCGGCAAAATTAATCATTGTATAATATTAACCCCACTTGAAGTTCGATTAGAAAATAATATATCTTGATTTACGAATACTTTAAGTACAGTACCTTGGTCTATAGTGATATAAGGCTGAGTAACAAAGTTTTTCTGGACCCAACCTTTAGTAGCGTCTTGTAGGTCTTTTACTTGATCTTTTGCCGCCTGAGTAACAGGACTATTAGTCGTAGTAGATGTTTGCGCACCATCAGTAGTAGTGGTAGTAGTTTCCTGAGTAGGCTTTACTTTAAAAGCATTTTCTATTCCAGCTGCAAAACCAATATTGATTGCGCTCAGTAACAAGGCGTTTCCTATAGTATTAAAGAATTCTCTATGTACTTTACCAACTACTCCTATTTCTCCTAATTTACCAGCACCTCTAGCATCTTCAACCATAATGTCATATCCATTTGGCATGATAATTCTATTCCATTTTATTAAAATTCTATCTTGACCAGCTTTATACCCTCCGCTTAACTCACCTATAATTCTAGAACCTTTAGGTATTAAAACATTTTCTCCTTGCTCTGAAAATACATCTCTGCTCACTAACGCTCTTATCGGACCAGGATAATTAGTATTTACAGGAGTTTCTAAAACAGCCTCCAGTATTTTTCCTTGAGTAATTAGCAGTGACATATTACCAACTTTAGTTATCTTACTACTTGAAGCGCTTGTCGCCTCAGCTTGAAACGTATGAGATAAATTCCGTTTAGCATCTTTACCAGCTGACTGATCTTTCCCTTCATTAGAACCACTACCCCCAGATAGCATAATTGAAGATTTCATTTTCGCATTTTTACGCTGTGCTAATTCTGTAGATGATTTAGTTTGTATTTGTAACTGCACAGGTTGACTCGGCTGCACAGGCTCACTTGTAGCAGGTAAAGATGGTGCTGGTGGTGAAGGCAGCTCTGGTGCTTTTTCAGGCTTCTTACTTTTTGAGGTATCCTTCAATAAATCATCTGGTGCTTTAAACGCTTCAGGTGAAATCGCTTGAGCAGAAGTAATTTCTCCTTGCCCTGTTAACTGAGGAGTAGTAATAGGCTGCGCTTTTTTTTCTTTTTTTTGAATCGGGAAATCATTTTGATCTGTCTTTTTTGCCTTATCATCGCCACTAAACAGAAAATAATATGCACCAATTCCTATTAAAACGAAAGCTACAACCCCTATAGCAATACTTTGCTTAGGATCTCTAGCAACAGCAGCTTTACCAACATCTATCTCTGCTTTTTCAATATCAGCATCACCCTGATGAGCATTAAGGTCACTATCACTGTCTGTAATACCTGGATCCGCTTGCTCAGGTGAAGCGTAATCATCTTCATTAGGCATTTCAGTGTCATTACTTTTTTTTTCTTCTGCCATTCTATCTCCCTTTCACTTCAGGATAATAAAATCTTATTACATAAGATACATCACGATGAGCGTCATCAGACTTAGAAACAATATCAAATTGATAAGTTCTAAGATTTGTGATAACCATCATATTTGTCCTAACATTTGGTTCTAATGGTTTAATTATTATCCTGTTACCTAACGGTGTTACAGACCAGGAATAAGAATCCCCTAAAGAAATTGTTTGTATTTTTTCTCCTTGTGAAAACTCAATACTAGACTGAAAACCAGTATCAATTAGTAGAAGATAGACATCATTCTCATTATACACATAGGTTTTGATCCTACTATCAGTAGCAATAGGCACCTCAGCTTTAGAAATACCAAGAAAACATATATGACAAAGTAAAATCAAAAATAGTAAAATATTTTTATGATACATTTCGTTCCTCTGCTACTGAATAAGCTATAACTTGAAAGCCTAGCGGATTAATCATCCTATCATCAAAACCAAGTGTCGTTTCAATATACGTCCATACCATCGTCACAACCTTATGATATATTGCTCTTCCACCAGCTTGCTCTTTTACTGCAAATTGAATTTGTACATTTTTACCACCACTTGTATCTGGTAAATATTGTATATAGCGAATTTCTAAATCTGTACTGTTATTAGCTCCATATTTAGCTACAGGGCTAGTATTAGGATTATTTATAAAACTACGAAACTGACTGTAAACAGGGCCAGAAGACATCACCCTAACAACATTGTTATAATTATGCAAATAACTCGCAACATTATAAGTTTCCCTAGCTCGTAAGTATTTCATAATAAAATATTCATTAACTGCTCTACTTTCCGTCCATGTTTGATTTTTTTGAGGATTAACTATACTAGTGATACCAGTTTTCTCCTCTATCTCTATCACCATAGGCTCTATAGTTTTATTCATAGTTACTTTCCCTATAAAAAATACAGAGACTAAAATAATAACCAACCCTGCAATAGATAATACGAATAACAAGTTACGCTGCACTACAAGAGACTCGTAGCGATCTGCATACCAACTCTTAGCATCAGCTACCACATTAGAGCCAGTAGACTGCGTACTCTTCTCCCCTTTTTCCTGTGCATTTTTTTTCAGAAAAGAAAATAAACCCATCCAATACCTTTTATATCAGCATCAATCCTTATAAAAGGTTAGCATACCACCTACAATAGATGCAACTATAAGTTACTACTACAAGTAACTTATATTATCATTGTTATTTTATTGTTAGAAAATAAGAAAGATATGGCGATAAGCCTATAATAAAATTATAGGCCTATTTATTAGAAAAACATTTAATATTAATAGATGATGTCTATAAAACGTCACATATTTCTATTGAATTAATATCAACTTTTAAAGCATGAATAGCTTTACTTAACTGACTATCATCTTCTGATACAGATTTACAATTCTCAGGTTGTGGAATAGTTATAAGGTTAGAGTAAGAACATTTTCCTTTAATGCATATTGCTTGATCAGGATTATTGTTAACTATATGTAACATCTCTAAAGCATTTTTCTGCTCTTGATTAAGATTTGGTAAAAAGTCATCAAAATTATTCCATAATTTCAATGGATTCATGGCAAACTCTTTAATTCCTTGAAGACTTAATTTACCATGGTCTCCTTCTGTTATTTCTTTAGTTTTTTTATCATATTTACTATCGAAACTATCCAATTTTATACAAACTTCTTGAGTTAAACAAGAAAGCGCTTGTGAAATAACGTCAAGTTTCCCTGTCCCTCCTTTTCCATCAATATTATTATACACAAAATGTAATAATGTATCAGCACCCCAAGAAATTTCTTGTGCAATAGAGCAAGCAATTTTTCCTAAAGGAATCATTATATTATCTTTTGATATTGCAGCTTCAACTGCCACATCTGCGAAAGTCACAAATGCAGACGGCCATAATTTTTGAATTTTTGGGTCATGTTCTGATCCAGGAGGTTTAGGGAATTCATCAAGAAGATCTTTATGACTTTCATAAAAATTATTCATCATAATATCAAATTTCTCTTTTATCTCATGTGTTCTTGATTCGTTTGAAAAATAAAAATACCCATACAATAATTTAAAAGGGTCGCTTTTAGGAATCTTTTCATAACGTTCTGTATAATCTTTTATCAGTTCTTTATTTGATAATACAAAATTTTCTAGCACATCAATAAAGTCAGAAACAACTGGTTTAAATTTTAGAATAGTAGAAAATTTTGAATTAAACAACTCTCTCTCTTCATCAGTAAAAGGCTTATTTTTGTCAAAGACATAATCAATAGTACTGTATTTATTATCATCCCACTGACATTTATCAGAGCAATAATTTGTTCCATAATTTTTAATATCTTCTTTTAATCTACTTTTTTGTACATCATTATAATAAAATGACATACACTTTAAAATACTATCTGCAGACATGTTAAATACCTCCTGTTTCTTTTGTTTGCAGTTTTTAATATAACAGTAATAGTGTCCATATCAAGGATAATATGTATGCTCATGAGTGTGTTGAAAAATGCAATCTTTTAGATAACTCTAGCGATATCAGCTCCACATTTACTAAGCTTGCATTCGATATTCTCATATCCTCTATCTATGTGGTAGACACGATTAATCACCGTTTTTCCTTGCGCTGCTAGCCCTGCCAGTACTAACGAAACAGAAGCTCTTAGATCAGTAGCCATTACTTCTGCGCCTAAAAGTTGCTTCACTCCCTTAATCGTAGCCAACCTACCTTGTACTGATATATCTGCACCCATTCTACATAACTCAGATACATGCATATAGCGATTTTCAAAAATATTCTCGTTAATTGTAGAAATACCACCAGTCAACGATAATAAACTCATAAATTGAGCTTGCATGTCGGTTGGAAAACCAGGATAAGCACCTGTAGTGATATCAATTGCCGACCTATGATCAGAGTTTTTTACAGTGATAAAATTATCTTTATAATCTATTGCTGCACCAATTAGCTTTAGCTTTTCAGCAATATTGCCTAAAATACTGTACTCAACATTCTCAAGTGTTAATTCGCCTCCTGTAATTAAAGCAGCAATGGCATAAGTAGCAGCCTCTATACGATCCGCTATTACCTGATGGATTGTACCTTTCAAAGAGGAAACTCCTTTTATAGTCACAGTACTAGTTCCTGCACCAGTTATTTTAGCTCCCATTTTATTAAGCAATAAAATTAAGTCACATATTTCTGGTTCTCTTGCCGCATTATGCAACACAGTTGTACCCGAAGCTAAAGTTGCAGCCATAATAATATTTTCTGTTGCTCCAACAGAAACAGAATCAAAAGTGATTTCTGCTCCTTTTAAACCGTCCTTAGCTGTTGCTTCAACATAACCTTCATGCAACTCTATTTTAGCACCCATAGCCTCCAAAGCAAAAATATGCAGATCTATTGGTCTAGTTCCAATAGCACATCCTCCAGGCAACGAAACTCTAGCCTGACCAAATCTTGCCAATAATGGCCCTAACACTAGAACAGCTGCTCTCATCTTTCTTACTATATCATAAGGAGCTTCATAATTGATAATATTAGCGGCGCAAAGCTTCATGGAGCTAGCGTTATTATAATTTCCAATATCTTGACCAAAAACGCTCATCTCAACACCGTGATTAATTAGCAAATGAGACATTGTAACAACATCAGTAAGCTTAGGAATATTAATTATAGTAAGTGTGTCTTTAGTAAGAATTGAAGCTGCCATTATAGGTAATACAGCATTTTTAGCGCCGCTTATATTAATCCTACCCCGTAATGGATTACCTCCATGAATGACTATTTTGTCCATAGACGCCTTATCGTTTTGCTGCAAATAAATATTGGTAACTTGCCTTCAAGTATAAATACCCTGTAAATATTGTTAATATTGCAGCAACCCATAAAACTACCCTACCTATAACATCAATCATCGTAATTCCAGACCCTACAGTCCCAAGTACTAATATAAATATAGCGGTCATCTGTACTAAAGTCTTAACTTTAGCTAACTTACTCACAGGAACACTGATATTTAGCTCTGCTAAAAATTCTCTCAACCCTGACACTAATATTTCTCTACATATAATTGCAATCGCAGGCAGTAAATGGACTCTGTCATAATGAACCAATACCAATATCACAGACCCAACAAGTAGTTTATCAGCAATGGGATCAAAAAATTTACCAAAATCTGATTGAATAGAATATATTCTGGCTATCAATCCATCTAAAAAGTCAGTGACACAGGCGTATAAAAACAGAATAGCAGCCAATCTATGACTAAAAACACTCTGTTCAAAACACATTGCAATTAATATAAAGGGTATAACTATAATCCTAGATGCAGTCAATAAATTTGGTATTTTTTTGAACATAACAATTGTCGTTTTATTTTAAATTAACAAATTTATTATGTAATTACAAAGAATTATGCAATTTTATATAGATTTTTCTAGCTATTGTTTTGCTTATGCCTTTCACTTTTTGTAATTCCTCTTGCGATGCCTCCTTTATTGCATCAACTGAGCCAAAAATTCTTAGCAACTCTTTCTTCCTAATACTACCTATATCAGATATATCGTCTAATATGGACTTAGTCATTTTTTTATCCCTCTTTGTACGATGGGAAGTAATAGCAAATCTATGTGCCTCATCCCTCAGTATTTGTAAGAAATGTTTTATTTTATCTGATTTATCTAAATAAATATCTTTATCATCAGATGTATAAATCCGCTCTTCCCCAGAATTACGACGCGGCCCCTTAGAGATAGCAACCAAAAATATATCTTGCAGCTGATTTTCTCTGCAAACCTCAAGAGCAACAGATAGATGCCCCTTCCCTCCATCTATGATTATTAAATCAGGTAAAGAGCTAATATTCTTAAGTCTACGATACAACATCTCTCTCATCATGTAATAATCATCAGCAACATTTTTATTGCCAGTATGAAATTTAATATTGTACTTTCTATACTCGTTTTTGTTAAAACCAGATTTATCGTAAACTATCATTGCACCAATAGCATTAGTGCCAGATATGTGACTGTTATCATACACCTCTATTCTACTTATTTTCTTAGTAACACCAAAAAAGTTCTGTATAGATAGTAAATGCTTGTGATGTTGGCTATACAACATAAATTTATGTTTCAAATTATCATGAGCATTGTCTAAAGCAAACTTCATTAATTCATATTTTTTCCCTCTTTTGGGGTGATTAATTTCAAGTTTTTGGCCAAATAAAGCTTTAAAAGATCTTTGTAGCACTTCTGTATCTTTTAGACTGTGAGAAAGGATTATCTCTTCGGGAATAAAATTTTTCTGGTAGAATTCACTAACAAAACGAGAAATTAAATCACTTGCAGAAATATAGTCCTCATTTTCAAAATAATATACTTTATTACCTAAGTTTTTACCCCCTCTAATAAAAAACACTTGAATAACATTAATGTAATCGTTACATGCCGCTGCTATCACATCGAAATTTTTCCCACTATCAATTTCTACAATTTGCTTTGCTTGAATAAATGATAATGCTTTGATTCTATCTCGGTAAATAGCCGCTTTTTCATAATCCTCTGCTTTACTTGCACTATCCATTTGCTCAGCTAAACTCTCCTGCAAAGTTGTATTTTTATTTGCTAAAAACTCGCTTGCTTGTTCAACCAACGTTGAATAATCGCATTTACTTATTTTATTTACACAAGGCGCAGAACATCTTTTTAATTGATATAAAAGACACGGTCTTTTTCTACTAGCAAAATCCTTATCGCTGCATGACCTAAGTAAAAACGCTTTTTGAAGCAAAGAAATAGTATCATCAGTTTTTTTAGGTGATGTAAAAGGTCCAAAGTAAATCGATCCATCTTTTTTATAGCCTCTATATTTAGCTATGCTGGGAAAATTATGTTTTTTATTTATTACTATATAAGGAAATGATTTATCATCTTTAAGTAAAATATTGTATTTTGGTTTATATTTTTTTATTAAATTAGACTCTAATATCAAAGCCTCTGCTTCATTATTTGTCTTAATAACCTCAATAAACCTAATATTTTGTACTAAATTGATAAGTCTTTGATGATGAGAATCGATAGTTAGATAGTCCGAAAGTCTTGATTTAAGATTACAAGCTTTTCCAATATATAAAATTCTTGATTCATCACCTATCATCTTATAAACACCAGGTGAAGTTGTACAAGTAGCAATAAAATTCTTTATATTTAACACCATGAAAGAAATATTTCTAAACCATTAATATCAACAAAAATGGTGGATAACTATGTGCATAAGTCCTGTATTATACTCTCTATTATTACATTTTCTAGTGGTTTTCTACAGATTGCACAGAAACTAACCAATTAGCAAAAAAACTAAGAAAACCAAGAAATTTGCAACTATGCATATAAAATTGATAGTAAAAGTTTTAATATATCAAACTAAAGGTTTGAGTTGTACAGATAATTGTGTATAAAGATAATAAAGTGTATCCTTAAAATTCATGGTTTATAAATACACACGTATTGGAGTAGTTGCTGATAATCTTAAAATAGCTTCTGATATTTTAAGATTATGCGTAACAAAATTTGGCTTCATTCATATTACCGACAAATCCAAAAATACAGATTTTAACCGCATAGATTTAATTGTAGTTATTGGCGGTGATGGAACCATGTTGCACTCAATGCATGAATATTCACATCTCAAAATTCCTTTCTATGGTATCAGCACTGGAAATCTTGGTTTTTTGATGAATAATTTTGATACGGCAAACTGCAATGAAAAAGATTTTGTTAGCATTCTAAACAATGCGAGACAAATTTCTATATATCCATTACTAATGGAAGTAACGGATATTGATAATAAGAAAACCAAGGCAATTGCATTTAATGAAGTATCTTTACTCAGACAGACTCATCAGACAGCACATATAGAAGTATCCATAGAAAATAAAATTAAAATTGCTAATTTAGTAAGTGATGGTGTAATGATTGCTACTCCGGCGGGAAGCACAGCTTACAATTTATCAGCAGGAGGACCTATATTGCCAATAGAAGCAAATCTCTTGGCTTTAACCCCTATTAGTCCTTTTAGACCACGCAGATGGCATGGCGCATTATTGTACTATAAGACTAACGTTATATTTAAAATAAAAAATTCTGCTAAAAGGCCTGTAAGCGCTGTTGCTGATTTCTTTGAGGTCCGCAATGTTAAACAAGTATCCGTTAAAGCATTAACTCGCAAAAAAATAAATTTGCTCTTCGATAAAAACCAAAGCTTTGAAGATAAAATCACAAAAGAGCAATTTCTTATAGATTAATTTTTATCAATCATCCCTATTGCAATAGGTTATTTTAATTTATTTTCATTTCAACTTATAATTTATTATTGACAGCTTACTCGCTTTCAAGTAGTAATGCAATCAGCACGTGCTCTTAAATTTGTTTAATTAAATTAAGAGAAAATTATGAATAATTTATGCGATTGTGATTTAAATAATCTACAAGAAAATATGGGTACCATTGATTTAGAATCAATGAAACAAATAGATCAACTATTTTATGAACCTCATTTAAATAGCATTACCACTAGCTTTATGGAATCTGTATCTCAACAAATTACTTCCTTACTTAAATCTTTAGATAAAGCAATATCAATCCCCCCTTTTATACTGCCCTCAGCTCAAGGACAAGGATACCAACCTTATGTTGCACAAAATCTATGGGGAGGCCCAATAAATCAATGGGGAGGGCAACCTCTAATAAACCCAGTAAATGGACCATACAACGGAGGAACAGCAGACGATAGACTAAATCCTCTTAATCCATCATACACTTATATTAATCCTATCAACCCTATCAAGCCTATTCCTTTAGACTCCACGAAACAGTATCAAGATTCTATTCTGAAGCCTATAGAAGAGATTAATAAAGTTAGCCCCCCTCCTGTTCTTGATATTTTTAAACCTGAAAATAAACTTGAAACAAATACTTGGAAGGATAATTTTATCAGCGACATACTAGCTTCTAAACATCCTATCGATGATAAATTGGAAAAATTAAACAAGAATGGACCTTTAGGATCCTTTAGCAACGCTCTAGGTTATGGGCTGTTTGATAAAGATCTAAATGAAGAATTTCTCAAAAGTAAATTAGGAAAAACACTCGAACAAATGAAGAATGACCTAGATGAGAAAACAAAAGAATTAGAAAAAAAACGAGATAGATTAGGTTATCTTCTTACAGCACAACTAGGAGACTGCTTTAGAAAAGGATTTGAATCTCTTCTTGAAGATGCAAAAAAAGAGAATCAATAAAAACCACTAGATGTTTATTTATATAATTTTTAAAGTCAGTATAGAAAAAAACATAGAAATGAACTATAAATAATTAACTTTTGAGTAAACATCAATAATGGTGCTGTCTAGAATAAGGAATTCCGAAGAGATAATTACAGCGAGAAATTAGTAGTGAAGTTGAATAAAGGAGCGAGTTCTAGACAGTACCGCAAGCGAGGTATAGTGCATAATAAAATTATAATGAGCAATCTTAATAAAATTTATACAGGACTAAAGTGTTTTGTTGTATATTTAAAATACTTCATTTTTTGGTTATATCTTGCTTTCTCATTATTAATAACGCTTTTACTGATCATTTACCCAATAGGAGGTATGTTTTTTTATTGCTACAAACCTTATTATGTTTCTTTGACTGATGTATATTTTTTAGTTATTCATCTAGTTTGTCAGATATCTATGGCAACTTATAAGAAAATCTCTTTTGATAAATGTAAAAAAAATTTTAAAAGTTTTATCGTCCATACACCTATTATTTTCTGTAAATTTTTAATTTTAGGGAAACTAGTTATTCCTTTTGCAATAGTAATTATAGCTACTATTGTGGCAGGATTATTACAGCAAGATTACTCGATTAGTATGTCAGATATGGATAAGATACAATATGAATTATTTACATGGAGTCTAGCAACTATATATTTGTGGTATGAATCCTTAAAAATATTGTGTAAACCTATAGTTCCTGCCACCCGAAGAATCTATTGTTCTTATTGCTCGAGGAAACTAAATTTTTCTAATACATAAATATAACAGTTTAATTTTATAATTAGAGCTTTACTTAAAGTGAGAAATGGGTTACTAAATAAACTTTATATCACTAATGGGGGTGTAGCTCAGCCCGGTTAGAGCGCCTGCCTGTCACGCAGGAGGTCGCGGGTTCAATTCCCGTCACTCCCGCCATTAGAAAAAGCGGCTTACCTGATGAACAAAATTAAAATCTCCGTAGTCGGAATAGGTGACTGGGGTAAAAATTTAGCACGTAATTTTGCAGATTTGAAAGTTTTACATTCTATTTGCGATCACAACTTAGAAAAAGCTCAAAAAATTGCAGATAATTACAAAACTCAAGTTCACTCTTGGCAAGAGATACTTGCAAATAAAGATATTAGCGCTATAGCAATTGCAACTCAAGCTCAAACACATTATCAATTAGCTAGAGAAGCACTCCAAGCAGGTAAGCATGTATTTATTGAAAAACCTATGGCCATGTCTTCTGAAGAAGTAAAAGACTTATGTAGCTTAGCAGATAAGTTTCAAAAAAAATTGATGTGCGGTCATCTATTGCAATACCACGATGCCTTCATCTCTCTCAAAAATATGGTACTCAATGGAGAATTAGGGAATATTAAATATATATATTCAAATAGGCTCAATTTGGGTAAAATTTATGCAAACCAAAGTGTATTGTGGGACCTTGCGCCACATGATCTCTCGATGATCTTGTCTATCGCAGGAAATAGTAATGTCACGATTAACCATACCAGCACTCAATTCATAAAACATAGTATCGGAGATTTCTCCATGCTACAGCTCAAGTTTGCAAATGGCATTAAAGCTCATATTTTTGTTTCTTGGTTAAATCCTGAAAAAGAACAAAAATTTGTTGTTATCGGAGAAAAGAAAATGGCTATATTTAATGATTTAAAGCCTTGGGAGAATAAAATAGCCATCTGTCATTATGATATCTCCGAATCACCCAATAAAACACTAACATCTAATAAAAACCTAGAGTATTTACCTATAACCCCTTCTGAACCTTTAAAGAATGAATGTCAGCATTTTATTGATTGTATTATTAATAACAAAAAACCTCTAACTGATGGAATGGAATCTCTTAATATAATGAGAATTCTAGAGAAAGCATCTGCAACTAACTGTCCTGCTTGAACTTAGTAGAGTTTACTGAGAATACAAAACAAAGTGTTTAGAGTAAAATATTAATAAACTAACTTACACGATATAAAAAATAACCAGGCTCTATATTTTTTAGTGATTATCCATGTCACTTCCTATAAGGATGGTCTGAGATTTTTGTAAATCATCACTTATAGATATGTTGGTATACATGCAATATTCATTTTTATATTCGAGCAAATATTTTTTGTCAGTACATTGTGATAATTTGTCCTGCACTTGTTGCATAACCACACTTGGGTGCATAAATAATTCTGGCTCCAATCTATAATCATGATGCATGGTTGCAGTTTTAAAGAAATTATCAAGCAGTATTTTTTGACGTCCTATTTCGTTGGACTCATGATAAAAGTGCTCTGGATGGTATTGGGTTGCAAACCTTATACCGTTGCTGTGCGCATAGGCCATAGCAACATTATCCTCAGAAGTTCCTCCAATTTTTATGCCGTTACCTAGATCATACATAGTTGCCGCAAAGTGATGAGCGGTATCTCCTTTATACGTAACTATAGGAAATACGCAGCTACTTAATGCCTCATCTTGCTCTGCTTTGGTTAAAGACATAAAATGTACCATGCTACCTGAAACTAAATTTATAGTATGTTTCCCCATATTATATCCGCTCAGAGGGTATAAACTCCCTTGATGATGGAGAATAAAGTTTTGTGCACCTGCACAAATGCCAAAATAAGGAATATCATTATCATATGTTAGGGATAATATTTCTTGGTAAGACTTTTCAGGGTCTTTATTTATAGGAACATTTTGAATAGTAAAAACATTCTTGCCTTTTGGAAAGTTGTCACTAGCCCCAGGATTCATAAATGCATCTATATAATTTAATATATCGGACCCGCATTCTTCAATATCTTGAATACTAATTGTATAAAATTGTAGATTAGGATTTGATGCCATAGCTTTTCTTGCTGTAGCAGTGAGGCCTGTAGACCAAAAAGACTCCGTATGAGTTATAGCAATATTAGTTTTGCTATCATTATAAGTTAGGATTTGACAATCCTTATCCTGCTTTAAAAAAGAGTATATTTTATCATTTGACTTTTCTAGTACTAATGCTCTTAAATCAGTATTGCTTATAAAGTTATCTACTAAAGTTTCTCCACTTTCATTTAAATGCAAATCAAGATTGTTAGAATTATTAATTATATAATTTGCAAGATTTAAGAGCTCCTGTGTTGCACCATTAGTATCTTTACGAGACAAAATAATTAGTGTTGTTGTATCTATAGAGTAGCCTTCTTGCAATAGTTGCAATGCTAAATCATATTTTCCAGAAATTATTGCTAGGTGGAGTACACTATATCCATAGTTGTTAAGAGGTACACAGTTCTTATATTGCTCTAAAGCTAAACACGGCAAATCTTCATTTAATAAATTTATCTCAATATCTGTTAAAGAGCTAGATCTATCATCGGATATATTTGCATATTCTTGAACAAATTTAATAAAATTGAAAATAGAGTCTATTACTGAATGTGATATTCCTTTGGGTCTTAATATGTTATTTATAGATGTTAGGTCTATATTATGAAAAAATTTTAAAATTTTAGCGGATGTGCTAAAATCAAATCTATAAATAGGTTCTAACATTTGCACATTGTTAGTATCTAGCTTTAGGCTTAATCCTTGCAAAGATCCACTTTCTATATATTGATAATTATCTCTTTCTATATAGTAGATAAGCGCATATTCTTTAGTTAAACCATTATTAATAAGATGATCAATTATAAAATCAGGAAGTAACTTATAAGTAAACACTCCATCTTGAAGAAACCCATGTGCGCTCACATTACTTAATGCTTTATCTATATTTGCTCCGTGCTTAACACACAAATCAATAAGATTGAGTTGAGATTCCTGAGAAATAGTGGGGTGGGTAGTGGCAGACAAAGAGTTAAGAATTATCGTTAAAGATTCAGTAGGGTCCAGTTCACTGAAGGTAGGATCAAGTATTTTATCTTGAATCTGTGATATACTGTTTAAGTTAACATTACCATATTCTAAATAACATAATTTTATTTTAGCACCTTTATCAGTTGCTGCATTTATTAACTTAGCTTGAATTTCTTTTTCAGCTTCAGTGTTTGCATATGCCAATATTACTTTACTCAAAAACTGGTCTGCTGTGTTTTCTGTTAACAATACAGATTGTAAATCATCGAGCACTTTTATATTTAATCCAAAAGAGTTACTGAGAGCAGATTCTATCTCAGCACCTTTATCTATTGCTGCACCTGCTAACTTAGCTTGAATTTCCTTTCCAGCTTCAGTGTATGTATATGTCGATATTACTCTGACTAGGAACTGATCTGCTGTGTTTTCTGTTAACAATACAGATTGTAAATCATCGAGCACTTTTATATTTAATCCAAAATTACTGAGAGCAAATTCTATCTCAGCACCTTTATCTATTGCTGCATTTATTAACTTAGCTTGCATTTCCTTTCCAGCTTCAGCGTATGTATATTCCGATATTACTCTGACTAGGAACTGATCTGCTGTGTTTTCTGTTAACAATACAGATTGTAAATTATCGAGCACTGCTATACTTAATCTCAAAGAAGGATTACTGAGGGCAGATTCTATTTTAGCACCTTTATCTATTGCTGCACCTGCTAACTTAGCTTGAATTTCCTTTTCAGCTTCAGTGTATGTATGTGTCGATATTACTCTGACTAGGAACTGATCTGCTGTGTTTTTATTTCGTAGTATCTTGTTTTGGAAGTGATTAAGTATTTCTAAGTCATCCTTGTAGGATTCTAAAATTGCCATGACAGATGCTCCTCTATCAAGGGATTCATTGATCAAATCTATTTCTATTTGACGTTGTTTTGCATCACTATACTTAACATATGCTGATGCCACTTGAATTAAAAATTGATTTGGATCACTGGACAGCAGCAGATCGGAGTAAGTGGCTAGATCATCTAAATCGTAACTTATGAGCGATGATGACATTAGTTCTCTAATGATGGCTAATTGTTCATCAGAACGAATATCTTCTAAACCTTTCAAGCTTATAGTTTTATGTGGGTTTTTCGCTTTATACTCTATAAGTGCGCTTAGAGTTGTAATATCATATAAATTAGCCATAGTAATTCCAGAAAATACTTATTTATTAAAATTTAGTTATTATTTTGTAACATAAATAAAATTTTTGTCAATGACTAACTGATTAATTCGATTTCCTATGAAGAATTTTACTTGATATTTTTAAGACAACTAAAAGAAAATTCAGCTATAACTGAAATATAGCCGAAAAAAACTGTTAAAAAGATGTTAAAATTATTTTATACTATGCTAACAGCGTTACTGTTTATACGGTAGCAATGTCGGGCGCGTCCACTGCCTTCATTCCAACGACATTGTAACCACTGTCCACGTATATTGTTTGCCCTGTAGTACCGGAACTCATATCGCTTAGCAGAAAGGCTGCAGTATTGCCTACTTCTTCTGTGGTGACCGTTCTTTTTAACGGCGCATTGTACTCATTCCATTTTAGAATATACTTAAAATCCCCTATGCCTGAAGCAGCAAGAGTTTTAATAGGCCCAGCAGAAATTGCATTCACCCTAATATTACTTCTACCCAAATCTACAGCTAAATATTTAACACTGGTTTCAAGCGCTGACTTTGCAATTCCCATAACATTATAATGAGGCATTACTTTATTTGCTCCATAGTAAGTCATAGTAAGAAGGCTGCCCCCGTTTTTCATTAATTTTTCAGCTCTCTTTGCAATTGATGTGAAAGAAAAACAAGAAATATTCATTGTATTGAGAAAGTTATCTAATGACGTATCAATATAACGGCCCTTAAGTTCATCCTTGTTAGAAAAAGCAATAGAGTGCACTAGAAAATCAATAGATCCCCATTTTTCTTCTATTTCTTTAAATACCTGATCAAGAGAATCTTCTTTGGTAACATCACACTCTAAAATAATGTCAGAGTTAGTTTTTTCAGCCAAAGGAAAAATTCTTTTTTTTAAGATTTCTCCTTGATAAGTGTAGGCTAGCTGAGCTCCTTCTCTTGCTGCTGCTGCTGCTATACCCCAAGCAATAGACTTATCATTTGCAACCCCCATTACTAAACCTCGCTTACCTTTTAGCAATCCATTAGACACAAACACACTCCATATTTTTAAATAAAAAGAAATGTAAGAATTACAGAAAAAGTTATGATTGTAAATAGTTATTTAAGCTTTAGCAAACATCAAAAACAAACTCTTATATAGAAAAATCAACCTATTATGCTATAGTTCTAATATTAATTATTATGATCTTTTAGAAAAATGGACTCTCATACAGTAAAACAACCAGAAGTTTATTGTGAAGGTGATGGAATTAAACATCCAAAAATATATCTTAAAATAAACAAAGATAAAGGCTATATAGTATGTCCGTACTGTAGCAAAAAATTTTCTTTAGCTTAACTTCATTATAAGAAAAATACCTTTTCCTGCCTTGTATCTATTAGAGAAATTTGAAAACTTAAAAAACAATTATCTCTTTATACATGCTGCCAAGATAACTCTTTAGTATCTCCACATATACCATCATCATTAGATATCCCTGTAATACCTTCATAGTATTTACAACGATCGACCCATTTTATTGAGTCAATATCTCTATTAGACGGATCTTTACAAGATGCTATAAATCCTACTGACTCTCTTCGTTGACTGGCAAAGTTGTTTTTTAGCTGTTGCCACACATAGTTATGATTTGTAAGTATAGTTTCTTGAAATAAATTAGTATACTGCATAATTTTTTCAAATAAATTGATATATTTATTAGAACTACAGGTTAATTTATTAAAAAAGGTCAGTTCATCAAAACTATTTTCTAGGTTATCCAATGTTTTTGTAACCACAGGATGATTAGGCGCAGATGTTGTCATCGCATTTTCAAATTGACTGCCATGCCAGTACACAATATAGTCATTTTTTAGCTGCTTTTCTTCATATGGTTTAAAAAAACGAAAATTTATATCAGCTACTATTCCACCTTCTCCTTCTGCAGCAATAAGCTTTGCCGTATCAATAAACACAGCAGCGTATTTAGAACAAAAATAATTTGATATTGTATCAATAATATTTGTTCTTGTAGAATTGATATCTTTCAATTCCTTAACCTCAAAACCAATATTTTCAAGTTTTTCTACAGTATTAGGAATTAAATTTTTATTATTAGTCCACAACACATGTTCCCAGTATGGATAGACTATTATTTTATTGTGATACATCACATCAAAATTACGATCTATTTTTCCCCCATGATCAAGTGGAAATAATTCCTTTGGAGCCTCTGGAGGAGTTAACCATATATAATTAAATTTTTGTGGTATGTTGCTTGATATAGAAAAATAGTAATTCGCAGCATTAAAATTTGTGATCATTTTTCTTCATATAATTATTTAATATGTCTTTAGCGTAAATTAACTATCTTGTCAATATTTACATATGATTTGAATCTTTTTAAAGTAATACAAGAAGAGAGCAACAAATATTAAAAAATGATATTTGCAATTGTACCAAACAAAATAATTTGTGGCACCGCAATAATAGGCATCCAAAGAGCTGTCTTCCGCCCTATGTTATACCACAATATTCCAATTTCGGTATAGTCAGTAGCAACGCCTGCCATAAGAAACACAAATGGATTGCCTAGATAACCAGTCTGACGAAATATTTCAAACGCAAGAGGAGCTGTACCTTCAGAACATACTTCTAAAACCGTAGCAGCAATTAGTGTAACCATCATACCGATAAAATTAGGACCCATATAATCATGGAAAAAGAATGGAGGAATAAAAGCTCCAACAACACTCGCAATTGTGATACCTAGCAAAATCCACCATAATACCATATTAGCTAACCTTACTCCTCCTCTCCAAACTTCTTGACAGTCCTTTAGTATAGTACTTGTGGTAAAATCATAATTTTTAACTCTAGCTTTTAAGTCTTTCATAATAGAAAAATCCTTATGGTTAGCTATGGTATGTGGATTTGTTTCTATCAAATTAAAACGCATCAATAGTAAAAATATATGGCCTGTGACAATAGCTATAATCACAGCTGCTATAATAATATACAATGCTTTCAATAAACCAAAAAAACTGATCAGCAACAGTGTAAGCGTAAAATTTGCCCAAGGACTTGCAAGCAAAAACGCAACTACTGCTGCCGGAGAAGCCCCCTTCTTGTATAGCTGCACCGCAAGAGCCAAAATACCATGGCTACATATGCTCATCGTAAAACCAAATCCTACTGCATTAAATATAGACCTTTTGCTGGGTTCAGCTAAAGCTTTAGTAATATACTCACTAGGAACAAAAGTATGTATGAGACCACCAATTAAAAATCCTAAAATTATTGCCCACCACATCTCTCCTAAATACATTGTCATATTAAAATTAACCCCTTTCAAAGAATCAAATTGAAAAGAAGCTACATATATTGATAACATTATTATCAACATAATTAGTATTTTATTTTTAACCCAATGTAATCTCATATTATCTATATTATTTGATTGGTTATAATAATCTTTCCTTGTGCCCAGTATATAATTGTCTTGGTCTTGCTATTCTAAATTCTTCACTTTCCATCATTTCTTTCCATTGAGATACCCACCCTACAGTTCTGGCAATAGCAAATAATACGGTATACATTTCCGTTGGAACCTTTAAGGCTTTGTAAATAAGACCAGAGTAAAAATCTACATTAGGGTATAATTTACGCCGAATAAAATACTCGTCTTTTAGTGCTACCTGCTCTAGCTCTATGGCAATTTCCATTAAATGGTCATTATTATTACCTAGATGCTTAAAAACATCATGACAAATTTCTCTTAATACTTCGGCTCTAGGATCGTAATGCTTGTATACTCTATGACCAAATCCCATCAATCTAAAAGGGTCATCTTTATCTTTAGCTTTATCAATAAACTTACGAATATTTTTTACCTTTCCTATTTCAATAAGCATTCTAATAACCGCTTCATTTGCACCACCATGCAACGGCCCCCATAGTGAGGCAATTCCAGCAGCTATACATGCAAAAGGATTAGCACCTGATGAACCTGCCATCCTCACCGTAGAGGTAGAAGCATTTTGCTCATGGTCTGCGTGTAAAATAAAAATTTTATCAAGAGCTCTAATCAACAGAGGATCTATTACAAATTCTTCACACGGTGTCGCAAACATCATATATAAAAAATTTTCAGTATATCCCAACTCATTTTTAGGATAGATGAAAGGCTGTCCTACAGCATATTTATATGCCATCGCTGCAATAGTCGGCATTTTAGCAATTATTTTATGCGCTGATAACTCTCTTTGCTCAGGGTCATTGATATCTAAAGTTTCATGATAAAAAGCAGATAAAGTTCCTACAGCTCCAACCATTACCGCCATCGGATGGGATCTTCTTTGAAAGCCTCTAAATAAAAAATGCAATTGCTCGTGTACAAGAGAGTGGTGAGTAAGATTTTCAATAAACTTTGCTTTTTGAAGTTTTTTAGGTAAATCACCGTATAAAAGCAAATATGACACGTCCATGAAATCGCATTTTTCTGCTAATGATTTCACAGAATAACCTCTATATCTTAAGGTGCCTTCTTCACCATTAATATAAGTAATTTTTGACTCACAAGAAGCTGTAGACATAAATCCGGGGTCATATGTAAAAACACCTGATTCTTTGTAAAACTTTGTTACGTCAATAACATTTGGACCTACAGAAGACTCATATATCGGTAGTTTATACTTTTTACCCCTATAGCTTAAAACAGCATCTGAAGAATCTCCACTCATAAACACCAATCCTTTATTAATTCACTTACAGCTTATTCAGCTTATAACAACATTGTCAATGACTAAAGCAAATCTTTATCAGTCAATCCAATAATAGCATCTACTCTCTCCTTAAGAGAAGTAGGATTCTTATACTTACTTACTTGGTGTAAAAGTTTTTGATGGGCTTTCATAAACATATTAAGTAACTGAAAAGGTGATATTTTCGTACTAGCATCTGACAAAAGAGAAGTATCTGAGTATGATACATCTTTACCATAACCTAAAATGCGCATCAGAATATTTTTTATTTCTGTTGGACATTCTTTATCAATTTTTGCCTGAGGAGAAAAACAATAATACCGATGATCAACTTCCTGCAATGATTCGTAATTAAAATCTACTCCAGTCAGATGCACTGAACGTTTCTCAAACTGTGCTCTTACTTCTTTTGCAACAACAGCGCCATTGCCATAGCCTTGAATAATTAATTTATCCATACAAACGCCATTATCCAATATTTTATTCACAGCAGCAATACCTGCATACACTAAATCATTTCTATGTACTACGCTTTCTTGATAATTAAAAGAGTGAATCGTAGCTCCTGTTGCAAAAGCTTCTGCTGAAAGATCTGCCCATAATTCTTCATATCTAGTATTAGGGAAAACTATAATATGAATCTTTTCTTTCTTACCTGGTCTAAGTAGCTTATCTATTTTAGCAGACTCACTTGGCTGAATTTCTTTATCTGATCTATCAGCTATTGTAAGTAAAAAATCTTCAACTTGTTTTAAACTATCATCATTGACATAAAATGCTGATTCTTCTTTTAATCTAGCTTGAGATAACTTAAGTATACTTTCTACCTCGGTAACAGAACGAGGATGATGAGGACGCACGGTAATAAAATCTACTAACTCTACATCATGATTATTGTTACGCGCTAGTATTTGTTCTTTGACAATTTCAGAAAATTGTAAATAACGAATATTACTATTATTGCTACGATTAATATTTAAAAAATCCTGAAAATTTTTATAATTATTACCAGTATACCAATCTTTGCTAGTTTTTATTTCTTCAATTGTATTTTGTGATATTTTTGTCTTAATATTATTCTTTGGCTCTAAATCAGCTTGATTTTGCGCGTTTACAACTTTCTCTTCAATAAGAGATTCAGCTTTACTCATCAAAAGTACAGTATCATTATCTCCACGACTTAGTAAATACATTTTCGCGACATCATCAAAAGCTGAAATAATTTTTCTTGCCATGTTTAATGCAAATTTTTTCTCGAGCTTATCAGTATCATTTGCAATATTTTGCAGTCTATTGAATATTTTTATAATCTTAGATTCAAGTGTCTTCTGTAACTCTGCTACTGCAAACGAATTTTTCTGTACATATTCGTGAGTACAAACAAGCAGCTCGTTAAAAAATTTTGTAAAAGACTTTTTGCATTTAGTGTCCTTAATATACTTATCCAAAAAAAGTAAAATTTGCTGCAAATAATCTTCCGTTTGATTCGAATTATAGCCTTTATTCTCAGAATCTTTATTTTTTTGCGTAATAATAAATGCTCCATGCTCTGTTAGAATCTCAACTATATCCTGTAGATTTAAATCAGTAGCAATTTTTAAAGCTGAATTTCCTTGAGCATCACATAAATTTAGATTTGCATTTTCTTCTATCAGCTTTGGTAAAATTGTCACTGCATTATATTTCACAGCAAGTACTACCGGAGAATCTCCTTCAGCAGTCAATTTGCTAGGATTAGCACCATTTTCCAACAGTAACTCAACTAGCTCATCATTTTTATTTTGAATTGCAATATGTAAAGGAGTAAAACCATGATCGTTAAACGCATCTATGATACTAATATTGTCTGTTTTTATTTTTTTACAATACTCACTAGCTTTTACTGTATCGCCTTCTAAAACAACTTGATGTAGTACTGATAATTTTTTACTATCATCACTAGTACTACTTGTATTTAAAGATTCCATTTTTAACCATTATATATAGCAACTGATATTATTAAAATGATCAGTTAATTAATGGTTAAAATTTTGATTTTTCCCCTATTTTTCATAAATCCAGCAATAGATGCAAAAGCTTGTGCTAAATCTACCACTAGTTAAATAAGCTACTCACATAATATGATAAAGGAACAGATAAGCTTGAAGGTAATAATATTAAAGTAGTATTTAACGTAGTAGACATAGCAGTAATTATTATGTTTTCTGCTGTATATACTCTATGCTCTAACTTCCTCTCAGAGCTATGATCAAAGTACATCATCTTTATGATTTTTAAATAATAGAAACTAGAAATAACAGCAGCTAGCATTGCGAGTGTCGAAAGAACATATAGCTCAGCTTTTATAGCAGCGTTTAAAACATAAAATTTTGCTAAAAATCCAGCAAGAGGAGGTATTCCTGCAAGCGATAAAAGCAATATAGTAATAGCAATAGCTAACACAGGATTTTTCTCAGATAATCCTTTAAAAATACTTAATTCATAATTCTCATCATTTGCTTTCTGCATCATAGAAACACAAGCAAACATGCCAAAATTCATTGAAATATATATACATACATATGTAACCACCGATTCTAATCCAGCTTTATTATGCGCTGAAATGCCAACTAATATAAAACCAATATGACTAATAGAACTGTAAGCTAGTAATCGTTTTATATCTTTTTGCTTCAAAGCTCCTAATGCTCCTATAAACAAAGATAACCCCGCTATTACTTTTATCACTTGCTGCCATATATCAATCCAAATATTAAAGGTGCTTATTAATAATTTAGCTAATATTAATATTGCAGCTGCCTTGGGAGTAGTAGATAAAAAAGCTGTCACAGGCAGAAGCGCACCTTGATATACATCCGGTGCCCACATGTGAAATGGTACTGCAGCAATTTTAAAGCAAAAGCCAATTATCACTAATACCGAACCAATTAAAATACCAATAGATATATTCTGCCCTTCAGCATTGTAATTATAACTTTCTGCAATTAAAGAAAAGTTAGTGGTACCAGCAAAGCCATAAATAAAAGAAATACCGTATAAAATTAATGCTGATGCAATTCCACCTAAAATAAAATATTTTAGCGCTCCTTCGGAAGATTTAACTTCAGTACGACTAAAACATGTTAAACTATATAAGCACAAAGTTTGTAACTCCAATCCCAGATATAAAGTCATGAAATCATTAGCTGATATCATGACTAACATTCCAATTACTGAAAATAATATAAGAGTTACAAATTCAAATTTTAGATATATCTTGTTCAAAGCACTACATCCCATCGTAAACAAAATAGAAACGACAGCAGATAACATAACAATGACTTTAGCAAAAATAATATAATTGTTACTAACAAAGAGCTTATTAAACGCAACAACATTTTCAGTCTGAGAGTTTCTAGAAACTATATAAATACCAGCAAATAAAGCCACTATTGCAATGATTGATGGAACCTTAGAGTTATCAGCTAGATCATTAAAGACTAAACCTAGCAATACTAAAAACAAACTAGCGATTATCAGTACTATCTCTGTAGAAATTGATGAAAAAGCTAGTAAATCTACCATCTTAAAACACTCCAATAATTATTTTTACTACCTTAGATAACATATCTGTAATTATAATAGGGTAAAAACCTATAGCGATTACAAATATAATCAAAGGCACAAGACTCACTGTTTCTAACATATTCAAATCTTTTAAATTAGCTATAGTCTCATTTTTTACCTTACCAAACATTACTCTTGCATAAAGCCAAAGCATATACATCGCTCCTAACACCATCCCTGATGTAGCTAAAATACTGTAAAATTTATTCACTTTATACATAGCTAGTAAAGTTAAAAACTCCCCAACAAAAGCACTAGTCCCAGGAACAGCAACACTAGAAATAGTAAATAACATTAGCAATACAGCAAATACTGGCATAGATTTAGCAACTCCCCCGTATTTGCTAATTTCTTTAGTAGCCGTTCTATCGGAAATTATCCCAACTGCTAAAAACAACCCAGCAGAAATCAACCCATGACTTATCATTTGGATTATTGCTCCGGTTACTCCCTCATAGTTAAAAGAAAATATGCCAAGAGTTGCATAACCCATATGAGCAACCGAAGAATAAGCTATTAACTTTTTCATATTTTCCTGCACAAATGCAATAAGAGAAGTATAGATTATCGCAACAACACTGAGCACATAAATACCCTCCGCAAAATAGATACTAGCCTCAGGCAACATCGGCAATGAAAATCTTAAAAATCCATACCCTCCCATTTTAAGCAAAATTCCAGCTAATATCACGGATCCAGCCGTAGGCGCTTGCACATGAGCATCAGGTAACCAAGTATGAAATGGCCACATAGGAGTTTTAATAGCAAATGATAAGAAAAACGCAAGCCATAACCATCTCTGAACTGTCAAATCAGATTTAGATATCTTTTCTGTTATATCAATAATATTCCCTGTTCCTGCATACTGATAAATATAAACAACAGCTATCAATAAAAATACTGATCCAAAAAGCGTATATAGAAAAAACTTATATGCTGCATAAATCCTATTTTCTCCTCCCCACACTCCGATAATGAAAAACATAGGAATCAACACTGCTTCAAATAATACATAGAATAAAAGAAAATCAAGAGATGAAAATGCTCCTATGATTAAAAATTCTAACAATAAAAAAACAATAAAATAATCTTTCAATCGATATTGAATAGAACGCCAACTAGCTATCACACACAAAATCATTAAAAAACTAGTCAGCAAAATCAATGACAACGATAATGAATCAATGCCTATATGAAATGCAAAATTATATTTTTCAAACCAATGATACTTCTCTTCCAATTGAAAACGTAAATCTGAATTTATATCAAATTTTAAAAGCAATATTAAAGACAATACAAAAGTTATAAGAGTTATAAATAAAGTAAAAATCTTCAAATAATGACTATGTTGCTTTGTACGGTCATTAAAAAAAATAAAAATTAATAACGCCCCTATTAAAGGAGTAAAGAGCGTTAAAGAAAGTATTGGAAAACTAGTCATCAACTCTTCTTAATAATAAACAAATATATACCAACCAATAATAAATATTATGCCGATAATCATAATTAATGCATAATGATATACAACTCCAGAATGAAAGCGACTAATTTGAGTTGCATATTTATTAGTTTTTGATGCCGCTCCATTTACTAGAAATTTGTCTATTGTAAATACCTCAACAAATTCTAATAAATAATTCGCAAATCTCCGAACCGGAACCACAAAAGCTAATTCATATATTTCATCAAAATAATATTTATTTAATAACACCGAGTATAGAAATTGAAATTTATCCTTAACTACTTGTGATAAACCAACCTTATGTACATAAAAAATATAAGCAATAAATATACCTATAATACCTGCAAAAGTCGGAGATAACTTGATAAGCCATGGTAGATTATGCAACATATCTAGCGAAATAAGATTTTGAGATAATACATATATACCATTACCCCAAAAACCTTTCCCCATATCAACCATCTTAAATAAATATTCTCCTATCAAACCAGCAAAAACAGCGCCAAATGCTAATATCGACACTGGCACAATCATCACCATGGGAGATTCGTGAATATTTTTAAGCGACTTTGTATCGTAATTTGCGGTTCCATGGAAAGTCAATATCAACATTCTAAACGAATAAAAAGCTGTACAAACAGCCGCAACAACGCCTAAATAATAAGCATACAAGGAAATACTTGTCCCCTTAACATATGCAAACTCAATAATTGCATCTTTAGAAAAATACCCAGCAAATGGCATAATACCACTAAGCGCCAGCGAACCAATAAGCATCATACCATAAGTAAATGGTAGCTTGTCATAAAGACCTCCCATCTTTTTTATGTCCTGCTCACCAGACATTGAGTGTATAACATTACCTGCTCCTAAAAATAACAAGGCCTTAAAAAACGCATGAGTCATTAAATGAAACATTGCAGCACTATAAGCCGAAACGCCGCAAGCAAAAAACATATAGCCTAACTGGCTACAAGTTGAATAAGCAATTATGCGCTTAATATCATTCTGTACTAATGCAATAGTTGCAGCAAAAAGACAAGTCACCGCTCCAATAATAGTAATAAAATTTAGCGCAAACTCAGAATATTCAAATAAAGGAGAGCATCTAACTACTAAAAACACACCAGCAGTCACCATAGTAGCAGCATGTATTAACGCTGATACCGGAGTAGGACCCTCCATCGCATCAGGTAACCAAGTATGAAAAAATATTTGAGCAGATTTTCCCATACATCCTAAAAAGAGCATCATGCAAATAAAATCCATTAATCTAAAATTGATACCTAGCAAATTAATCGCATCATTTGAGTGATTTGTAACATTACTAAAAATATCAGCAAAATCTAAACTACCAAAAGTTACATACAAAGCAAAAATACCAATAGCAAAACAAATATCTGCAACTCTATTTACTAAGAAAGCTTTAATCGCTGCTTTATACGCAGAAACTTTCTCATACCAGTAACCTATAAGGAAATACGATGCCAATCCCACTCCTTCCCAACCGAAAAATAACTGCAATATGTTATTGGCAGTTACCAGCATTAGCATAAAGAAAGTAAATAATGAAATTAGAGACATAAACTTAGGAACGTTGTTATCATCATGCATATATCCAATAGAATAAATATGCACAAGAGCAGATACTACATTTACTACTACCAACATCACAGCAGTAACCGCATCAACATAAACACTCCAGTTAATTTTTATTTCGTTAGAAACAATCCAACTAAAAATAACATGATTTTCTATCACACCTTTAAAAATAACACTATAAAAGACAATGCAAGATAAAACAGCTGACAATGAAACTAAAATTGATGCCAATATCCCAGCTATCTTAGAGTATTTATTGCGAAAAAATCCTACAACTACAAATGACAAAAAAGGAAATAAAATTATAAACTTTCCAAGCATCTCACCCTTTCATATTGTTCATTGCACCAATATCAATATCACCCTTATTTCGGTAATAAGATACTAGAATAGCTAACCCTATTGCTGCTTCTGCTGCAGCAACAGTTAAAATAAATATGGTAAATATTTGTCCTGTTAAATCCTCTAGAAAAGCTGAAAAAGCAACTAAATTGATATTAACTGCAAGTAGCATCAATTCAATTGACATAAAAATAATTATGATATTTCGGCGATTACTGCAAATACCATAAATACCAATAGAAAAAATTATCGCTCCGACGATTAAAAAATGTATCAAATCAACAGTATTATTTAATAATTGCATTCACACCTTCCCCAGCTTTTACTGCTACTATTTTTACTGAATTTGATTTATTTCGACATAATTGACTATTTACATCTTGTTTTCTGACACCTCTTGTTCCTCTAAAAGTAAGAATAATGGCGCTTATTATTGCAACAAAGAGAATAATCCCACAAACCTGAAATAAATAAGAATATTTAGTATAAAGCACCTCACCAATTTGTGCAGTATTATCTTTAATACCATCGACAGTAAGAGGAACTTGTGCTTTTACTAGCACCGTATCAGAATGCAGCGATGTATAGATTATAGCAATGATTTCTGCCAGCAGTATTAGACCAACAAACATTAGTAATTTACGATTTACTTTAATATTTTTTTTATCCTTAGAGTTTATATCTAGCATCATAACAACAAATAAAAATAAAACTGCTACAGCGCCTACATATACTATTACCAAAGACATCGCTATAAACTCAGCTCCTAATAAAACAAACAAAGCCGCAGCATTAAAGAAAGAGAAAATTAATAGTAGAACGGAATAAACAGAATTTTTTACCGATACAACACCAATTGCTGATAAAATCAATAAAGTTGAAAAAGCGTAAAATAGTAAATTATATATAATCATATGCAAAGTTATTTATATTTGTAATCTTTTTTTAGTTTTTCATTGATTACTTCTTCCCAAATATCCCCATTTTCCATTAGTTTTTCTTTATCGTAATATAGCTCTTCATGAGTCTCAGTAGCAAATTCATAATTTGGGCCTTCAACTATCGCATCAACAGGACATGACTCTTGACACAAACCACAATAAATACATTTAGTCATATCTATATCATATTTTGTTGTTCTGCGACTACCATCTTCTCGTGTTTCTGCTTCTATAGTAATTGCTTGCGCAGGACAAACAGCTTCACATAATTTGCAAGCTATGCATCTTTCTTCACCGTTAGCATATCTTCTAAGAACATGTTCTCCTTTAAATCTAGGGCTTACTTTTGTTTTTTCATAAGGATAATTAATAGTTACTTTAGGTTTAAATAAATATTTTAAAGTCAGCAACATTCCCTTCATCAACTCTAAAAGAACAAAAGACTTTATTTTCCTAGAAACTTTACTCATAGAATTTACCTAAGGTAGCTTGTTAAAATAAACCAATATACCAGACACCAAAATAACCCACAACAAAGTGAAAGGTAATAAAAATTTCCAACCAATCCTCATCAATTGATCATATCTATATCTAGGGAAAGTAGCTCTCACCCACAAAAAGCAAAATAATATAAAAGATACTTTTAAGGCAAGCCATATGAAAGGGGGTATCACATAAAATATAGAGAAATCCAAAATAGGCAACCAACCACTCCAAAATAAAATTACCAACATAGTACTAGTCAAAATCATGTTGGCATACTCACCTAAAAAAAATAATGCAAATGTCATCGAAGAATATTCCACATTATAACCTGCCACAAGCTCAGCTTCAGCTTCTGGCAAATCAAATGGCAACCTATTCGTCTCTGCTAGGATAGAAATAAAAAAAGCTATCATCATCGGAAATAATAATAGCTTAATATACCAATCCATATTTTTTTGAGCTAAAACTATTTCTGTAAGATTTAAGGTACCAGTCGCAACCAACACACAAATAATTATTATACCTATCGATATCTCATAAGAAATCATCTGCGCTGCAGAACGTACTGCACCTAAAAAAGCATATCTAGAATTACTTGCCCAGCCAGCAATAATTATGCCATAAACAGCAAGAGAAGAAATTGCAAGCAAATACAAAACACCAACATTTATGTTGGCTAGTACTACACCTTCACCAAAAGGTATAACTGCCCAACCAATAATACTTAAAACAAAAGTAATCATAGGTGCTATAATGAATAGCATTTTATTAGCACGCCTTGGTATAATTACTTCTTTGAACAACAGCTTAACTGCATCAGCTATAGGCTGCAAAAGCCCAGCAAGACCAACAACATTTGGCCCTCTTCTAAGCTGGATCAAACCAATAACTCTTCTTTCAGCATAAGTTAAATAAGCCACAGATAATAATAAAGGTATAGTAATCGCTACTATTTTCAAAATATAGATGAATAATATTTCCAAATATTCTAAAAAAATTGCCATATTAACCGCATCATATTTATTCTTGCATACCAAACTGATCTGCGCATTTTGCCATCGTTCTCGACGACCTACATATTACATTACTTAAATAGTAATTTATTTTTAATGACTTAATATTTTGATCTAATAACTTTCCTTTTTTACCAAAAGAATGCCATTCAACCTTTGATAAATGTCCTATATTTGCAAAAGAAGGAGATTCTTTAGCTAAATATTTTGCTAAATCATCTTCGCATGTATACGGTAATTTTATTTTTAAATAATTAGCTAACTGCATTAATATTGACCAGTCTTCTTTTGCCTCACCAGGAGGTTGTATTGATTTTCTGATTTTCTGCGCCCTACCTTCAAGATTAATATAAGTACCATTTTTCTCTGAATATGCAGCTCCTGGCAATATCACATCAGCAATTGATGCAGCTTTATCACCATGATGCCCTTGATAAACAACAAACGAATCTTCTCTTAATTTTGAAGTATCAATATCATCGGCTCCAAGTAAATAAATAAATTTCACCTCTCTATTGCTGACACTTTCTAAAATCTGCTCAACATTTTTACCGTCTTCTCCGGGTACAAAACCTAAATCTAAAGCGGCAACCGTCGATGCACAACGATGTAGCATATTAAACCCATTCCATCCCCCTTTTACTATGTTATATTTAGTAACAATTTTGCTAATAATATAGAGTATAGCTTGACAATCTTGGCGTTTCAAAGCTCCATATCCCAAGATGATCATAGGATATTTAGAATTTTTTAAAACTTGGCTAAATTGATGTTTACCATCTAATATTTCTTCTAATATCTTTGGATCTTCCCCTAAGTTTTCTACAGGATAAGTAAGATCTAACTCCTCGCCTATAGAGTAAACATCATAATTACCTTGTAACCATCTTTTCCGAATTCTAGCATTAATCATTGTTGCTTCATAACGAGGATTTGCCCCAATAATTAAGCATAAATCAGACTGTTCTATACCAGCAATCGAACTATTAAATAAGTAACTACATCTATGGGACGTATCTAAGTTTATACCTTCTTGCATTGAATCTATATTCGTAGATCCTAAAGACTTCATTATATCTCTTAACATCAATATAGATTCTGCATCAGCCAAATCACCTGCGATAGCAGCAATTTCATTTGGATGCAGCTGTTTTATTTTTTTTGTAAGCACAGTAAATGCCTCCTCCCATGAAGCTGGAAGAAGCTTTCCTTCAACTCTTACATATGGTCTATCTAAACGCTGATTTTTAAGACCATCATACATAAATCTAGTTTTGTCAGAAATCCACTCTTCATTAATATTATCATTTAATCTAGGCAAAATTCTCATTACCTCATTACCCCTACTATCAATGCGAATATTGGAACCAACAGCATCTGAGACATCAATAGACTCTGTTTTATTTAACTCCCAACTTCTAGCTTTAAAAGAGTAAGGTTTAGAGGTTAAAGCACCAACTGGACATATATCAATCATATTGCCAGATAATTCTGACGAGACTGCTTTTTCAAGATAGGTAGAAATTTCCATATTTTCTCCTCTACCAAAAGCAGCTAGCTCTTCTGTTCCTGCAATATCCTCTGCAAATCTTATGCATCTTGTGCAATGTATACAACGAGTCATGAAAGTCTTAATCAAAGGACCCATATTCTTCTCTTGCACTGCCCTTTTATTCTCTTCAAATCTACTACAACCTTTACCATATAACATTGCTTGATCTTGCAAATCACATTCTCCACCTTGATCACAGATTGGACAATCTAATGGGTGATTAATTAGCAAAAACTCCATTACTCCTTCTCGCGCCTTTTTCACCAGCTCAGAGTCCGTATGAACTACCATTCCTTCGCTAACAGGCATCGCGCATGATGCTATTGGTTTGCGCATTTTTTCTACTTCAACTAAGCACATACGACAATTACCAGCAACTTTCAATTTCTCATGATAACAAAATCTTGGAATTTCGACTCCAGCTAGCTCGCATGCTTGGATCAAAGATAAACCCTCTTCTACCTCTAATATTTTGCCGTTAATTGTTACTTTAACCATATGAAACTTCTTTTGAACCAATTCTTTTTTCTATTTCATCTCGAAAATGTCTAATTAATCCTTGCACAGGCCAAGCAGCAGCATCCCCAAGAGCACAAATTGTATGATTTTCTATTTGTTTAGTAATATCGTATAATTTATCAATATCTTCCTTAGCAGCCACACCTTTGACCATTTTCATCATCATCCTCCACACCCAACCAGTACCTTCCCGACAAGGGGTACACTGACCACAAGACTCATGCATAAAAAACTTACTAAGCCTTGCAATAGCATAAATTATATCTGTAGACTTATCCATTACAATGACACTCGCTGTTCCCAAACCACTTTTCTCTGCTGCTAAACTATCAAAGTCCATCTCCACATAGTCACATACCGATTTTGGTAGTAAAGGAGTAGACGCACCACCTGGAATCACTGCTAACAAATTTTGCCAGCCGCCTCTGACTCCACCAGCATGTTTGTCTATTAATTCTTTCAAAGATATACCTAAACTTTCTTCAACGTTACAAGGGCTATTAACGTGACCAGAAATACTGAATATTTTTGTCCCTGTATTATTTTCTTTACCGATAGACGAAAACCAATCAGCTCCTCTACGTAAAATATCAGGAATTACCGCAATTGACTCTACATTATTAATTGTTGTAGGAAATCCGTATAAACCCACAGCTGCAGGAAAAGGAGGCTTCAGCCTCGGCATACCCTTTTTCCCTTCTAAACTTTCAAGTAATGCTGTTTCCTCGCCACAAATATATGCCCCCGCTCCTCTATGCAAGTAAACATCACAGTCAAAACCTGTTTTCGCAGCATTTTTCCCTAGTAAGCCATTATCATATGCTTCATCAATTGCTTTTTGCAATATCTGCGCTGGTTCATAATACTCACCACGTATATAAATATAGCATGTATTTGCACCAGTAGCGTAACAAGCACACAATATACCTTCTAATAATTTATGAGGCTCATGCCTAAGTATTTCACGATCTTTACACGCTCCTGGCTCACTTTCATCTGCATTAACGATAAAATATTTTTGTTTTGCTTTATTTGCTGCCATAAAGCCCCACTTCATACCCGTAGAGAATCCAGCACCACCTCTACCTCGTAAACAAGATTTTTTAACTTGCTCTATAATGTCATTAGGACTAGATGAAAGTAGCTTCCTAGTATCGCTCCAATCACCTCTCTTTTTACTTGACGCAAGATCAACTTTTTTAAAGCCATACAAATTAGTAAAAATCTTGTCTTTTTTATCTAGCATTATACATTATCCTTAGGCTCAGATGATTTCCTACCAATCTGAGAACCTACTGTTATTTTTTTACCGTTTTTTAAATCTAAAATTATTCTTTCTATAGTCTCCGAACTTAGATCTTCATAATAATCATCGTTAATTTGTACAACTGGCGCATTAGCACATGCTCCTAAGCACTCTACCTCACTTAAAGTGAATTGACTATCTTCGGTAGTTTCTCCCTTTTTTATTTTTAAAAGTTTTTCACATTTTGCAATGATTGCCTCTGCTCCCCTAAGCCAACAAGGAGTAGTTCCACAAACCTGTATATGATATTTTCCTACCGGCTTCAAATTAAACATCGTATAGAAACTTGCAATCTCGTATATTTTTATTGGTACCACCTCTAGCATTTGTGAAATATATTCTATTACAGCGCCAGAAATCCATCCACCATTTTGCCTTTGTGCTAAATCTAATAATGACAATACTGCACTTTGCTCTCTACCTTTAGGGTATTTTGCAATAATTTCTTTGCTTTTCTTTAGATTTTTTTCATTAAAAGCAAATTTATCCTTTTTAATCTTTGAATTCATCTATCTATTTCCCCAAACACTATATCTAGATTACCGATAACAGCCACAACATCTGCTAGCATATGCCCTTTAGTCATAAATTCTAAAGCTTGTAAATGCGCAAAACTCGGAGCTCTAAGTCTACAACGATAAGGCTTATTACTGCCATCTGATACTAAGTAAACTCCAAACTCTCCTTTAGGAGCTTCAACAGCAGCATATACTTCACCTTTAGGAACTGAGTATCCTTCAGTATATAATTTAAAATGATGAATTAATGCTTCCATAGACTTTTTCATCTCCGCTCGCGTAGGAGGAGATATTTTTAAGTCTCTTGTTTTTATTGGACCAGAAGGAATATTATTAATACACTGTCTGATTATTCTGACTGATTGATACATCTCTTCTATTCTCACCAAATACCTATCGTAGCAATCACCATGCTTACCAACTGGAATATCAAAAAGCATCTTATCATAAACATCATAAGGATTTGATTTTCTTAAATCCCAAGGAATACCAGACCCTCTTAACATAGGCCCTGAAAAACCCCAATCCATAGCCTCTTGCGGAGTAACTACACCAATATCTACTAATCTTTGCTTCCATATACGATTTTCATTTAGCAACTCTTCAACGTCACCAAGTATTTTAGTAAAACCTTTAGTAAAATCTTCAATCTTATCTAAGATACCATCTGGTAAATCTTGAGCTACGCCACCTGGCCTAAAATAGTTTGCATGCATTCTAGAACCTGATACATCTTCATAAAATTGCATTATTCTCTCTCTCTGCTCGAAAAGCCATAAAAGAGGAGTAGTAGCACCAACGTCTATTGCATTAGAAGCAATATTAAGGCAGTGATTTAAGATTCGTGTAAGCTCAGCAAATAACACTCTAATATACTGAGCCCTAATAGGAACTTCACATTTTAATAATCTTTCAGCAGCTAATGCAAAAGCATGCTCTTGTGACATAGGAGAAACATAATCTAGCCTATCAAAATAAGGAACTGCCTGAAGATAGGTTTTATGCTCTATTAGTTTTTCAGTACCACGATGCAGTAAACCAATATGAGGATCGGCTCTTTCTACAACCTCACCATCCATTTCCAGTATTAGTCTTAGAACCCCGTGAGCAGCAGGATGTTGAGGGCCAAAATTAAGCATTACATTTTTTATTTTAACTTCTTTAGCAGTCATTTTTTACCTGCCTTAACAAGGTTATCTGCAGCATTATTTCCGCTTTCTTCTAGAGATTTCTCAATATCATATTGGGTTCCTTCCCACGGACTTTCAAAATCAAATACTCTATATTCTTGCGCTAGTTTTACATCTCGATATACAACTTTATGCTTTTCAAGGTCATAGGTTAGCTCTTTATACCCAGTTAAAGGAAAATCTTTTCTAAGAGGGTGACCTTCAAAACCATAGTCAGTAAGAATACGACGCAAATCTTGATTTCCCTTGAATTTTATACCATACATATCCCATACTTCTCGTTCAAACCATCCAGCTGTACTATAAAGCTTTATAACAGAAGGGATATCTTCATCTACCGCAACATCAATTTTTATATTAAGACGATAATTATGTTTGATACTTAGTAAATTATAATTTACCTCAAAACGCTTACTGTTTGATGGATAGTCAACAGCAAAAATATCTATCAATACAGCAAAAGAGTACAATATATTGCTTTGCAGAAATTTTAATAATGGTAATAGATCTTCCTTGTTTATCTTAATTGCGATAGGATCAACTTTTTCTATTACAGAAAAACGGTTTTTACCTAAAGTCTTTTCAAGATCAGCAGCTAAATACTCATTAATGTTATTTAACATTTATCCTCGCCTAATCACTCCTGTTCGCCTAATTTTGCGCTGCAACAATAAAATGCCATACAACAATGCTTCTGCTGTTGGTGGGCATCCTGGCACATAAACATCAACAGGAACTATGCGATCACAACCTCTAACAACTGAATATGAATAATGATAATATCCACCACCATTAGCACAACTACCCATTGATATCACATATCTAGGCTCAGCCATCTGGTCATATACTTTCCTCAACGCTGGTGCCATTTTATTGCATAACGTACCTGCAACAATCATAACATCTGATTGTCTTGGGCTAGGCCTAAATAACAAACCAAATCTATCCATATCATATCTGCTTGCAGCACATTGCATCATTTCTACAGCGCAACACGCTAAACCAAATGACATAGGCCATAAAGAACCGCTCCTTGCCCAATTAGCAAAATCGTCTAACTTCCCAAGCAAGAAACCTCTACTGGTAATCGTATCACTGAATTTGTCATACAAACTATCTTGTTCAGTAAAATTTAATTCATTTTTATTTTTCATTTACTCCCACTCCAATGCACCTTTGCTCCATTCATAGACAAATCCTATTATTAGAACAAACAAAAAAATCATCATCGAACAAAAACCGTATAAACCTATATTTTTTAATGATATTGCCCATGGAAATAAAAACATTATTTCCAAATCAAAAATAATAAATAATATAGCTACAAGATAGAATCTAACATCAAATTTTGTTCTTGAATCTGCAAATGCATCAAAACCACACTCATACGCTGAGGATTTCTCATTATCAGGTTTATTTTCTGCGAATATAAAAGGAATTCCAATAGCAATCATTGATATAACCAAAGCAATACCAAAGAAAATTACTACTGGGAGATATTGCTGTATATATTGAGGTACTTGATCAAACATTACTTATTACGGTTAAAACTCTAATAATTTGGGCATATTTCTTGTACCACATCCAAATTAAAAATGGCGTGCCCGGCAGGAATCGAACCTGCGACCCTTTGATTAAAAGTCAAATGCTCTACCAGCTGAGCTACGGGCACAAATAAATAAACAACCGATTTAACTAACTTATATGAAGAATAATTGTATTATTGTCAACAAATAAAAATTTAATTTAAAATCTATGTTTACTATAGTTGTAGTTTATACTAACTTAAAAATAAAGTTATTATTTTTTCTAATGAGCAAAACAATAATAGTAATACCAGCAAGACTTTATTCCAGTAGGCTGCCGAAAAAGCTTCTACAACCTATAGGGAATAAACCAATGATCCATCACGTAATTAGTAGAGCGAAACTCTCTAATATCAAAGATATTGTTGTAGCTACAGATTCTGTAGAAATAATGTCTGCGATAAAAAATGATGGCATAAATTGCATTATGACGTCTAAAGAACACACTTCTGGATCAGATAGAGTTTATGAAGCACTCAATAAAATCGATCCTAAAAAAACTATTCAGTATATAATTAATCTACAAGGTGACCTGCCTCTTATTAACCCTAAAATAATAGATTATTTGGCAAAGAAAGCTACTGAGTCAGAAGCAGATATACTGACTTTAGCAGCACCAATAGATGCTAAAAATATAGCAAAAATTGCAAATAAAAATGTCACTAAAGTTGCAATTTCATTTTATGATAAAGCACAAACCTCTGGAAGAGGAGTATATTTCTCTAGAGAACCAATACCTCACGAAGCACCAATATATTATGAACATATAGGAATATATTTATATAAACGCCAAGCATTAGAAAAATTTGTAAATGCTGATGTTAATATTCTCGAAAAGCAGGAAAAATTAGAGCAACTAAGAGCTTTAGCTAACAATATGTTAATAGACGTACATATTATAGATAATCCACCAGTAAATGTGGATACTAAAGAAAGCTTAATTAAAGCACAAGAAGAGTTTGAGGAAGAGCGAGAAAAATTTTCTACAAAAGTATAAACTAAAATTACTATGAAAAAACTAAAGATTGCATTACTTTTTGCATTATTAAATTTTTTTAGCTTTAGTTACTCCAGCGCAAGTTTTTCTGACTCAACAAAAGAACTAGTTATGGCTGTAGATATGATTCGTCATGGAGATCGTACTCCGGTAATATGGCTACCTAACATCCTGAAAAACCTATGGAAAAAAGAAGAACTTGGACTTTTAACAAAAAAAGGAGAAGATGAATCTAGAGATTTAGGCGTTTCTTTAAAAAATTATTATATCGAAGAATTAAAATTCTTACCCCATATTGCCGATAAAAACCTAATATATGTAAGGTCCACTGACTACCAAAGAACAAAAGCTACAGCAAAGTCTGTATTAGATGGTATGTTTGGCAACAGCAGCAGCAACATAACCATTAATGTAAAAGAAAAGAAAGAAGATCCCGCTTTCGCACTAGAGTACAAACACAACGAAAAATATAAGCGCATAAAAGAAATACGGAAAACCAAATCTCCTCAATCTTTTACTGAACAGGTACAGAAACAAATAAAATATGTAAATGATTTATATAACAATAACGATAAGCAACAAGTTGCCGAATACGAACTTATGCTCCTGGGAGATGCCCTAAACGTAGGAAAAATTCATAACAAGCCTTTGCCAGAGAATATGACAACGCAAGAAGCAGCAAAAATAATGGATCTTTCTGAGAAAATCTTTATTTATATTTTTAGTATACCAGCAAAACAATGCTATAAATCAAAATATTATCTCGCAGAAATCATAGAGCTTTTTAATGCAAGAATTAATCACAAAACTAGATTAAAATACACGATGCTAACATTGCATGACGCTAATATTTTACCGATGCTACTTTTCTTAGGCTACACACCTTTGCAAAAACCAGAATATAATGCAATTATCAGCTTTGAGCTATTAAAATCAAAATCTCATGATAACGATTACTTCGTAAGGATATTATATAATCGTAAACCTATTAAAATATGTACAGATGAATTTTGTTCTCTACAAACATTTCAAAAATTGATCTCAGAAAATATAAACAAAAAATGCAATGATTTTGATTTAGATTATCAATATTTGGAAAAAATTGGAATATCTTAGCGATAAATTTTCACCTCCGTATGAAAGAGTTCCAGAAATCCACCAGTGTGAATTTAGATGATCTGCAGTAAAAGAAATCCTTAACCGCCTATTTGCATGTCGTCATATTATAACACAGCAATAATAGCATTAATTTCCTCTTTAGAAATACAGCCTTCTCTTAATATTTTAACTTTGCTTGGATCGGATAAATCTATTACTGTGGATTCTTGCTTCAACTCTGGCTCTTTTCCAGAGATCACAAGGTCTATTTGATCTTTTATCTTTGGAGGAATATCTACAATATTTGTAATACTATTTTTCCCTGATAAATTAATACTAGTTGCAACTAAAGGATATTTATAGCCATTAAGAATATCATTAGCAACTTCGTGATGAGGAATTCTAATTCCTATCTTCCCAGACTTCAGTAGACATTTGCAAAGTAGAGAAGGAATTTTAGCTTTCAATACATATGTTATAGGGCCAGGAGAAAATTTGCTAATTAACTGACGCACTTGCTCACTTACTATTGCATAACGTTCTATCTCTGCAATATTTTTTACAAATATAGCGAACACTTTGCCAAAATCTCGTTCTTTAATGTGATAAATTTTCTTTATAGCTGCTTCATTTGTTGCATCACAAGAAAGTGCACACACAGTTTCTGTAGGAAAAGCAATCACTCCTCCATCTGCTAAGCATCTTTTTATTTTCATCTGCACAGCACTATTAATCTATATGATCGTGAAATAAAGATGTGTATATAGCATTAAAATCCCCAGCAAGTAATTCTTTTTGATAAACAACAACTATTGGCAATACTGCACACACACTACAGGAAACAATCGACAAACCTAATATAGAAGCAAATTGAGTAACAGTAGGAATAAATACCTCTCCTTTAGAAGAATTTTTTTCTTCTATATTTTCATTATTAGACATTAATTATCTCTCTCTTTATTGCGCTAACTATTTCTTTCATTATCGTTTGATCGTAAGACTCCAACATAACTCTGATCAGCGGTTCAGTCCCAGATTTTCTAATTAATAAACGTGAATTTTTATCAAGCATAGCGCTAAAATACTTTGTTTTTTCTTCTAAAGCTTCGTCATTAACTGCTCCCATATTTCCAGTTCTATAGTCAATATTCTCTAATTTTTGAGGAACTGGTTGATATTTATGACAAAGCTCTGAGATTGTTTTTGAATCACTTTCAACAAAACTCTTAAGTACTTGAAGAGCAGCTATAATACCATCTCCAGTGGCAGAAAATTCTGGTAATATTATATGTCCAGACTGCTCCCCACCAAGATTATAATTATTATTCAGCATTAATTTAGCAACATTTTTATCACCTACATCAGTTCTCAATAACTCTATGGACTGGCTCTCTAAGTATCTTTCTAAAGCAATATTAGACATATGAGTAGCAACAACAACATCAGAATTAAGCTCTTTCTTTTCCTTCATATTCATAGCTATAGTAGCAAGAATCTTATCACCATCAATTATCCCTCCTTTTTCATCTACAAGTATAACTCTATCTGCATCACCATCAAAAGCTATTCCTATATCAGCTTTATGCTCTAAGGTTGCTTTTTGTACAGCACTAGGATAAGTAGAACCACAATTCCTGTTAATATTAAACCCATCTGGTTTATTACTAATATCTATAACTTCTGCACCTAATTCCCAAAAAATTTTTTGTGCTACACTATATGCTGCCCCGTTAGCAGAGTCTATAACTATCTTTAATTCGCTCAACTCAGCAAATTTTGGGAAAGTATTTTTTGCAAATTCAATATATCTGCCAGAAGCGTCATCTAGTCTTCTTGCCTTTCCCAAACGATCAGAAGAGGCAAAAGTAATATTTCTAGGATAATTTAAGATAAGACGCTCAATCTGAGCTTCAACTTTTTTATCTAATTTTACTCCTTGATTGTCAAATATCTTAATGCCATTATACTCAAAACTATTGTGTGAAGCAGAAATCATTATACCAATATCTGCTCGCAACGACTTCGTAAGAATTGATATAGCAGGAGTGGGTAACGGTCCCACAAGCAACACATCCATACCAACTGCAATAAGCCCTGAAACTAACGCAGGCTCTAATAAATAACCAGAAAGCCTAGTATCTTTACCTATCACCGCTAGATGTCTATGGTCTCCTCTAGTAAATATAGTACCAGCTGCAGAGCCTAATTTCAAAGCTACCTCGGGAGTCATTACTCCCTTATTAGCAATACCTCTGATGCCATCGGTACCAAAAAATTTATTCATATTGATACATTTGTTTATTTACAAGCAAAGATAGTTTAATTTTCTCCTAGGTGCAAGCAGCAATAGCTCTAAAAAAGGGGCTACTAAATAATTATAGATACACATAATACATTCAAAAGTCTTTGATATGACCCTTGCTTCTTTGTTGGTTTTGTTCCATAAATCTCTCCTGCTATCTATAATTATTTAGCAGTTCCGTAAATTTTTTAGAAAAAAATATCTAATCTCTTTATACCTAATACTTATTTTAGGAGGATTAAACTTGCAAATCTCTATAGTGCTCGTAACTATAATCAAATTTGTCTTCCAGATTTTCCTGTTTTCTTTGCCTGTGCTTTTTTGACACCAAAACTTGATGAAACGAAATTTTCTTTACCACTTATTTCATTTTTTTTAGCTATCTTATCTACAAAGTGAGAAACACTACCTGCTATTTTTATAGATTTATTTTTTACCGTTTCTTTTACCTTTCTCTTACTCTTTTCTGCTGTCTCCCGTACTTTTTCTCTTTTTCCCTTTTCTTCTGACAAAATTGTGTTTATTGCATTTTTTTGATGATCAGGACTCAGAAGACTATTATGTCTAGCAACCAAATCGTTGTATTTTTTAGCTTCTTTCTCTAATTTTATTGTTTCATCATTAAACATATTATGATAAAAAGATAAATCTAGTTTTTCTACCCCTCTCTTTGTTGCCTCTTGATCTATTTTTCCTGAACTAAAAAATTCTCCTGTCTTTGGCTTTTCTATGCTAATTTTTGCTAGCGCTTCTTCGCGTAAATCAGTTATCACTTTGTTCAATTTTTTATATCTATTATAAAATTTTTCATACTGCTCTTCCAATGATTTTACAGATTTCTCTTGAGCTTTATCCAATAAATTTTTATCAATATCTGCAAATTCAGTTATATTTTGCTTAGAGTTACTGCTATTTATTGCAAAAGTTCCAATGCTGCCCACTTCATTATATTCAACTTTAGGCACTACCGAACCAGGACGCAAAGACTCAAAAATTTTTTCATGAGTAATCTTTTTTCTAGCATCCTTGATTGAATCTTTAAGTTTTGTAGCATCTAATTCTTGTAATTTATATTTATTTCCTTTCATTGACGTACCTTTCTAACCTAGGATAGCATGTTTTCTAAAAATTGTGATGCTATTGTTACAACCTAGCAACTTTTTATCAATTCCACTATTTTAAGATACTCTACTTTGTGATTATTTTGCTAAAATTATTTATAGAAATCAAATTATTAGCAATATGCCTAGCAGCACTCCTTTTATACCTCTAATACCTACTCCACCACCAGCAAAACCTCGCAAAGATACTCCTAGGCCAGAAAGTGCAAATGACAATCCAGAGAATTGTGACCAGCCACTTCCTGGTAATATTGATGATACCTCAGATCTTTGCCACTTTAATCAGTAAAGAATTTTTCAATTTCTTCTAAAGCTGCAGATGCGCTAGTGATAGTGTTAAATGTTTTGCGAAATTGTGCAGAATTATCCATACTGCTAGAATACCAACCAATATGTTTGCGAGCCATTCTTATTCCAACCTCTTCACCGTAATGATCAATCATATCCTGGTAATGCTCTTTGATTGCATTAAATTTCTCTTTTTTACATGGTTCTTTGATGATTTTTTTATATTTGAGATAATGCAAAGCTTGACTAATAAACCAAGGCTTACCGTAAGCTCCTCTGCCAATCATCACTCCATCTGCACAAGATTCAGCAAGACACTTTTTGATATCATCAAATGACTTAATATCACCATTAGCAACAACAGGAATTTTTACTTGCTCCTTAACTTTTTTGATGAATTTCCAATCTGCAACTCCATTATACATCTGACATCTAGTTCTACCATGAATAGTTATCATCTTAATTCCTAAATCTTCAGCAATCCTTGCTAACTTAGGTGCATTACGATTGTTGCTGTCCCATCCAGTTCTCATCTTTAATGTCACTGGAATTTTTACTGCTTTAACTGTGCTATCAAGAATTTTTGCAGCAATTTTTTCATCTTTCATCAAAGCAGAACCTGCATTGCCTCCAACAACTTTTTTTACAGGACATCCGAAGTTTAAATCAATAATTTTTGCTCCTAAATCTTCGTTTAACTTCGCTGCTTCCGCCATTACTTCTGGATCACAACCTGCTAGTTGTATTGAAGTAGAATCCTCAAACTCACTGCGCGATGCCTTCCTCATTGATTGACGAGTCTGCAGAATCATTGCTCTACTGGCAATCATTTCCGATACAACAAAACCCCCACCGCACTTTTTCACAAGCTTACGGAACGGCATATCAGTTACTCCTGACATAGGCGCTAAAATCACCGGATCAATTTCAATATTATCTATTTTCAACTGCATCTTCTTAACTATCTTGTAGAAAAAAGTGATAATACTACAATTACAACTTCATTGCAGCTATAATAAATCATTTATAATAATTAAATCTAATTTTTATAAACCCCTCTTATTCATTAAGAAAATCCTCTGGTATTTTACTTGAACCAATGGTACTAAGATCGTATTCTACAACTGTATCCTTACACATAGTTATACGCTCAAAATTTCCCTTGTCATTTCCTATGACTTTATACACAAAACCCCGATCATCAATGATACAAATTTCTTCAAATGGATTCGCTGTATTAGCAGGCAACATACAACTATCTATAGAATATTTATAACACGGCACAACTATAAAACTTGTATCTTTAAGGTAGGGACGCTCTTCTCTATCACCACTGTTTAATAACAAACTATGAACATACTCTGCAACATTAGAAAGTAACGCTATATAGGGACTGTATTTAAAGTCAGGAGCAATGTACTTTAATGATAAAAACTCTACAGCTAACATAGATATAGACAGTGGATTAATGTATGAGGTTACCAAATTAATTAACGGATATTCCGACCCTATTTTATAATGGTAAAAATGTCTACTAGATATGCTACTATCAAACAACAACTCAAAATCCAAAAAAAACTTCATATAAGGTGTATTAATACCCGATGCTTCTACAATGCTATTTAGTGAGGTAACGCAATTCTCAATTTTACTTTTATCGCCCTGCTTTGGTAAAGGGCTATAGCCTATGTCTTTGCTAATGCATCCTTGGTCCAAAGCTTTAATTGCTTCAAAAGCTTGGCGGTACTGCCAATCTGTAATTTTAAACCTAATAGCGTATTCTCCTAATACTGGTCTTTTTAGATCAGAATTAAATTGTTCATTATAAATATTAGAAAAAATATTATCAACATTATGAAATCCAGCTACTCCTTCATGTATAGCAACCAGATCATCGAGAATACAATCGCTAAATCCACAAAGATCTTTATGATGATCTAATTTACAATCATCAGTTCTATAATGATTTTTAACTAGTGAACCAAATAAAAATGATAATAAATGCGATAAATTATATAATGAACTTTCTTTTTCCTCATCATGACTATCTGGATATAAGTCAGCATAGACATGGTGAGATTGATTGGATAATATCGAAAAAAAATGCCCTCCTCCTTTTACCATAAAGACAGCTAGCTCGTTGTGCATTTTTTGCTCTTCATAGTATCTATACAACCCTTCAGAGCTAGCTTTGCGCAATAATTGTTCTATCGAGACATTTAAAAATAATACTGGAACTTTAGTATCATGAGGTAAGACTACTGTGCCCATGTAATCATGCTGAGCTGCATGCACATTAATTTTATCCCACCCTATGGATAATGGTATAGAAGATAGCTCCATATGATGAAAATCTTGTTGCCTCACAACGTATATTTTATTCCCTGATTTAGGGTCTGTTCTGTAATACATTTGCTTTATTTATTAGTTACAAAGCCATATATTAATATATTTTAATAAAAAAGCAATGCTATGCATTAATGAATTTTAGTGAAAAAGTAATATTTTAGCTAAGATTATATCTATCAGAAGCTATTATATATTGCTTTTCTATTATCAATTATAAATTATTATTCTTTAGCAGCTTTAAAATTACTACTTTCTGAAGGCAACTTTAACGGCCCTTTTTTCCCGCAACCTGATGCAAATATCATTAATAATACTAAAGCAGTTAAAAGTTTTATTGTTTTCATAAATATTTTGTTTTATTTTTAAAATATTATTAGACTCAATATTAATAAAGCAAATGAACAGCATTTTCAAAACAATATTTTTAAAGCTAATAGCATTAATTTTTGCATTATCTTTCTTTTTCGCCAATGTTTACGCTAAAAACCATGACCATCAGCCAGAAATAATGTCAGATTTAGTTGTGTATGACTTACAAGGCAGAGAATTAAGCATCGACCAACTAGAAGGTAATGTAGTACTGCTTCATTTTTGGGCCACATGGTGCGCAGGATGTACAAAAGAGATGGAGCATCTTAATAAACTACAAAAAGCGATAAAAAAAGATCCTATTATTATTCTTCCTGTATCAGAAGACTTTAAAGGTCATAAGGTAGTTGAACAATTTTACCATGCTCACAACCTTAGAAATTTAACAGCTTTTATCGACCCAAATAATAAATTATTCCGTGAACTAAAAATCTCCACTTTACCTACCAGTATCATTATTGATGCATCGGGTAAAAATGTAGCTATAATCAAAAAGCCTGTCGACTGGACTCAAGAGAAAAATATTAAATTTCTAAAGAAGTTCGTTGCACAAAAAACAAGCACAAATCAAGATTATCTCAAGCTGCTCAATGAGCAAAAGATTTTTTCAGGAAAAGAAAAAACCTCTAAAAAGAAAAACACTACTAAAATTATAGAAATTCCAAATCACGCTGAAACTTATTTAGCTCCACCAGAAACAGAAAACGAAGAGGAAAGCAGTAAAAAACAAGCAAGTAAAATTATAACTAATATGCAAAATAAAGAATTATCTTTTAAAGTAAAAAGACCAATAAATTCTTCAACACCAATAGAACAAGAAAGCGATAATGATGAAAAACAAGAAAAATCTTTGGACTAAAATTAAATCACTAATAAAAAAACCCTCAAAAACTGTTGCGATATTAAATTTACATGGAGTAATAGGAGCACATAATATTGGCTTAAGAAAAGCAAACTTGTCACTATCCTCATTAAAAAAAGATATTGATAAAACATTTGACTTATCGGGATTAAAAGCTGTTGTCTTATCAATCAATTCACCAGGAGGTGCACCTGTACAAGCTGAACTTATCGCCAAATATATCATTGACAAATCAGTAGAAAAAAAGATTCCTCTATATAGTTTTGTTGAAGATATCGCTGCATCCGGCGGCTACTGGCTTGCTTGCTGCGGACAAGAAATATATGCATCACGCAGCTCAATTATCGGTAGTATTGGTGTAATATCTTCAGGTTTTGGATTTGTCAACACGATAAAAAAACTTGGTATAACCAGAAGAATAATTACCCAGGGTAAAAATAAGTCAATTTATGATCCTTTCTTGCCAGAGAAAGACAAAGACAAAGAAATTATCAAATCTGTACAAAAAGACATTCACGATGAGTTTAAAAAACTAGTCAAAAATAGTAGGAAAAATAAACTTAAATCTTCAGAAGAAAAATTATTCAGTGGAGAATTTTGGTCAGGTAGTAAAGCTCTAGAATTAGGATTAATCGACGGCATAGGTGATATCTATGCAACCATGAAAGAAAAATATGGAAAAAACATTGAATTCCAAACCATTGAAAAAGAAGAAGGATGGTTAAAACGTAAATTAGGTATTAGCAGCAACAGTAATAATAATTATGATAGTATCTGTGACAGCTTACTCTGCAAAATTAAAGAAACATTCTACTTCAATAGATTCGGCTTATAAATTCATTATGGATGCGCTGAAAAATGAAAAATTTATCTAAAACTCGTAATGATAAATCAACAATGAAATTGGAAACAAGTCCTGTTTTGCAGCATAGCCAATACGATATTATCATTATTGGTGGTGGTATTAATGGGCTAACAGCTGCTGCTTCCTTAGCAGAATATGATTTTAGCATCGCTTTAGTCGAAAAAAACTCCATTGCTCAGAGACTCAAGAAATTTAGAGATGGCCGAGGTATTTCAATTGCAAAATACTCTAGAGGTATTTTAGAGCGCTATAATATATGGCCATATATAACTAAAAAAGAAGTTGGAGAAATTCATAAAATTATTGTTAAAGACGGAGATAGTGCTAGCCAACTCAAATTTGATAATCAACTAATTAACAACCAACCTCTAGGTTTTTTAATTGAAAGCGATAATATAATTGAAGGGCTATATCAAAAAATACTAACTCACAAGAATATAACATTAATTGAAGAGCAAGAATGTTGTAATATAAGCTTTACTAAGCACAATGTTTCTATTCATTTAAATGATAACACTATCCAAAGTACAATTGCAGTAGTTGCCGAAGGAAAAAACTCTAGAATCAGATCTTTGCTAGACTTACCACATAAGTCAAAAGACTATCATCAAACTGCAATAATATGCAATATTAGTCATTCGCTGCCTCATAAAAATCATGCCTATGAGCATTTCTTACCACGCGGCCCATTTGCTTTGCTTCCTTTGCAAGATCAACATAAATCTTCTGTGATATGGACTGAAAATTCTGACATCACGAAGTTAAAATTAAGCGTCAAAGAGCTTCAACAATTTCTACAAGAAAAATGCAAAGATACTCATGGCGATATTAAAATAGTAACAAAAGTCTCTTATTTTCCTTTGTCACTCAGCTATATGCGTGATTATTTTAAAGAAAGAGCAGTATTCATTGGTGACTGTTTACACTCAATTCACCCTTTAGCTGGACAAGGATACAACCTTAGCTTACGAGATATTAATGCTATTACCCAACTTTTTACTGAATACTACAATTTAGGCTTAGATATAGGATCTCAAGCTCTACTAAACAAATTCACTAAACAAAGAAAAAAAGATAATTTTGCCATGATCTCTATCACTGATGGACTAAATAAATTATTCTCCAACGATATCAGTATTATTCAATCCGTAAGACGTGTAGGATTAGACCTCGTAGATAATATTCCTACATTACAAAAATTTTTTATGAAATACGCTATGGGTAAAAAATGACACCTCTTAGCAACGAATTAAAAAACCAATTAAAGAATAATAAGAGTTGGCATGAGCAATGCCCTATCAGCTTAGATAGGCTATATTTACTTAATATCGAGTATTATAATTTTACTGGTAAAATATGTGACGATGGCAAGATGATTGTTTTTGATGTAATTGCACAATCAGTCTTAGATATTTTTAATGAGCTAAAAACAATAAAATTTCCCATAGATAAAATTAGATTAATTGATGACTATGGTATCAGTGACGAAAAATCGATGTCGGACAACAATAGTGTTTGCTTTTGCTATCGTACAATTAAAGATACTAATATTGATTCAATTCACTCATATGGTATGGCTATCGATATAAATCCTGTCCAAAATCCTGTGATTTATACTAAACAAAATCGGAGCACTGTTCTACCAAAAGCAGGTAAAGAATTTTTAGATCGTGACAATATTAGACCAGGAATGGTTACAAAAGAAGTAATAGAAATTTTTAATAAACATGGGTTTACTACATGGGGAGGAAAATGGCGATCACCAATCGATTATCATCACTTCCAAATCCCACGTAATATCTGTAAACAATTAATTTCGATGAGCTATCAAGAAGGTATAAAATTTATCAAATAATATAAATACTTTTGCTTAACTCCTTAATCTATTCTCCATCAACTTCAGCGATATTACCCAGAGTATTAGTATCAATAAAATAATAGCTACAATAGTAAATTTAATATCAAGAGTTTGAATACCTAAAAAACCATATCGCAAGGAATCTATACAGTAAAATATAGGGTTAAATAAAGATACTTTACTCCATATGCCAGGCAAATCTTTTATTGAATAAAAAATTCCTCCTAAATAACTTAAAGGCGTAAGAATAAATGAAGGAATCCATGATATATCATCAAAATTTTTTGCAAATATCCCATTTACTAAACCTACTATTGAAAAAATAATAGATGTCAAAAAAATAGTCGCAACAACTAAAAATGGAAAAGTTATTTTTATATCTATAAAAACTATCGAAACTATAAACACTAGTAATCCACTTATCATACCTCTAATAACTGCTCCAGTAACATAGCCTAAAAGTATAATATAATTAGGAGTAGGAGATACCAATAACTCTTCAATACTTTTCTGAAATTTATTGCTAAAAAAAGATGATACAGAATTACTATAAGAACCGTTAATTACTGACATCATCACCAACCCAGGCATTATATAACTTATATATTTCATACCTTCTACATATTGAATCTGCTTTCCAATAACTTTACCAAATACTAAAAAATATAAAGTGGTAGTGATGATATTAGGCAAAAAAGTCTGAGGCCATATCCTAATAAAACGTATAATATCTTTTTTAGTGATAGTAATGTAAGAAATAAGTAATTCTTGCAAGTTCATGTTTATTATTTATTTGCTATATTGTTAAAGAATTGTTCTAATGAACTTTGTTGTTGTCTGATATTGTTAATTTTGACTTTTAGCTTTATAAGTTTTTGTAAAATATCATTGATATTTTCTTTGCTAGAATTAATTTCTATAGTGTAGTCATCAATGAATTTAACTTGATCACTTTTAGTAAAAATCTCAGAGCCTACATCTATTTTGTCTATATCAAGAACAATACTGCTGCTGCTACTAGTTGTTAAAATACTAGACATTTTTTCATGTAGCAAAATTTTACCTTTGTCAATAATAGCAAGACTATCACAAAGCTTTTCTGCCTCTTCCAGGTAATGAGTAGTTAAAAAGATAGTTTTACCTTCTTTATGTAATGATTGTAAAAAATTCCAAATTTTATAACGAACTTCTATATCTACACCAACAGTTGGCTCATCTAAAAATAAGATTGATGGTTGATGCATCAATGCTCTAGCAAGCATTAACCTCCTCTTCATACCGCCTGATAGAGTTCGAACTACACTATCGTGTTTATGCCACAAATCAAGCATCAATAGGTATTTATAAGCTCTTTCTTTAGCAATTTTATATGGGATACCAAAATAACCTGCTTGATTGATCAGCACTTGCATTGACTTTTCAAACACAGGTAAATTAAGCTCTTGAGGCACAATACCAATAAATTTTTTGATCTTGTTGATATTTTTATCTAAGTCTTGACCTCTCACCGTAACTTGACCTGAGCTTTTCTTGATAAGCGAACTTATTATACCAATAAAAGTAGTTTTCCCAGCTCCATTCTTCCCGAGCAGAGCAAGAAAGCTATTTTCTTTTACTGAAATATTTAACCCATCCAAAGCCTTGACTCCGTTTGGGTATAATTTAGTCAAATTTGTTACTTTAAGAGCTAATGATGTCATCTAGTTAAGATTTTAAATTTAGAGATAATCTAGCTTGTTTTCCTGCAAGTGCACGAGGACTGTATTTTAATTTTGTTTCAATGTCCATCTCAGCTACAGTAATTGTTAATCCTTCTGCCACAAATATTGGATTATATCCAAATGCATGTTTGTTTGTTCCTCGTGGTGGAAAAACAACTTTTCCTTCTCTATAAGCATTAAAATGCTCAGTTTTTCTTTGATCTTTATAAATTATATGACAAGTAAATCTAGCTGCAAATTCTTTTTTCCCCGGACTTCTCGTATGTAGTAAATTTTTTAATTCAGTAAAATTTCCATCTTTATTATACACACTTAGCATTCTAGCTGAATGCACCCCTGGCTTTCCATCTAAATCATCAATAGATAAACCTGAATCATCAACTAATAATGGCTGCTTAAATTTCTCAAAATAATACTCTGCTTTGATCAAAGCATTCTCCTTATATGTATTAGCATTTTCTTCAGGAGCTGATACTTCTGGATAATTAGCAAGTGATGTTAATTCTAAATCAGAACCTGCAAAAATATAATTATATTCTCGAAGTTTATTAATATTTGTTGTTGCTATTAATAATTGCATATCTCTAATCATTCCGTCTATAGCAGAGTTATAATAATTACGCTATAATAACATAAAACTACCATATGTAATGAAAAATTATAATATTGTTATTGCAGATTACAATATAGAATGGCCATCAATATTTGCAAAAGAAGCAAAAATAATCCACGACGCATTTGGAACTAACTGTATAGCTATACATCATATAGGTTCTACCTCTGTTGAAGGTCTTGCTGCTAAGCCTAAAATTGATATTATCGTTGTGCTAAAGAGTAACCATAATGCAATCTCAATTCTTGAATCTATAGGCTATTGCTATAGAGGAGAGCTTAATATCCCGTTTCGTCTCTATTTTAGGAAAAAAGATACCAACCCTGAATTTAATCTACATGTTTATGAAGAAGGAAATCCCGAAATTGAACTTAATTTACTATTTAGAGATTACTTACGAAAATCTCCTAAGTTATGTGAAGAGTATATGCAACTAAAATATAACCTAATAAAGGACGAGTCTTCTCACTATAAACATAAACAATTTTTTGTAGGATATACATTAGCAAAAAATAAATTTATAAAAAATATACTAAAGCAAGCAAAATTTAGTGGTATTTGTCTGAGAATCTGCGTACACCAAGATGAATGGACAGAATATCATCGAATTAGGAAAAAAGAAATATTCGATACTATAGAAAATCTTGTTTATGATCCTAGTCACCGAACTATATCCGACCCAAATCATAACCACTTAGTATTATACAAAGGAACTAAAATCATTGGTATTGCACAAGTTGAATTCAAAAATAGCGATTATTGCATTTTACGCTCTATTGCTATTGATAAGCACTCACAAGGTAAGGGTTATGGAAAGCATCTGCTGATGCTAATAGAAAAATGGATAAAAAGTAAGGGGGTTGCAAAAATTTATCTTCATACAGATGATGCAGTTGTATTTTATAAAAAATTAGGCTACCAAGAAATGTATTTTGAAGATAACGATGGGTTAAACATGGGTCAAAAAATAGATTTAGGTAAAAAATTGTGATTTCATTCGAAATTCTAAATTAAACCAAAACATTTCAGGTGTAAAAAACAGCTTGTTTATAGTTATAAGACTGTTTAAATTATAGAAAATTATTTAATATAAACTCTATTATTTTATGAACTCAGATTTTAGATACACTTACAATTTATTAAAAAATTACCATTCTGATTTTAAAGAAGAATTAGTATATAAACAACTTATGATAAATCTAATTTCTACCTGCGAAGACTGTTTTCTAAGAAGTTGTAGAGTAGGGCATTTTACTGCATCCGCATTTCTTTTAAATAAAGAATTAACTCATATATTGTTAATGCATCATACCAAATTAGATAAATGGATGCAACTTGGTGGTCATTGCGATGGAGATACAAACATATTGAATGTTGCGATCAAAGAAGCAAGAGAAGAGTCTGGTATAGATAAAATAAAACCCTTGCGCTCAGAAATTTTTGACTTAGATATTCATTTAATACCACCTAGAAAACAAGATGAGGCTCATTATCATTTTGATATCAGATTTCTATTACATGCATACGATAATAATGATTTTCGTAAAAACAAAGAATCAAAAGAGCTAAGATGGGTCAAAAAAGATGCTCAAAATTTTCCTACTGTTAATGACTCTATAATTCGTATGTTAAAAAAACTAGCAAAATCCATATTTTATCCTTAATCTGAGTAAGAAAAATGATTGTATGATTTCTCATAGAACTAAGTTTGGGAAGTTTGTGTCTGCTCAATACAACCATAAGGCGATAATTTTTTATACTCTTTTTGATGTTTTCTAACACGATATTGGTAACATAAAGAAACTAATGCCACAAATGCCAACACCATCAGAATAACATACACTGCAAATACAGAATTGGTGTTTTTCCAAGCCCACAAACTCAAAGGTACCATAAGTCCTCCCAACTGTGATCCTACAGCATGGCTAAACGAAATGGCCGCATATCTCTCCTTAGTTTGAAATAATGACTGTACCCAGGCATGAAAAGGAGCGCCAATAAATGCAGTTAATAAAGCAAAACAAAGTTTCATTATAAATATATATACAAGATTATTGAAAGATATCATAGAAACTAAAGGATAAGATAGAAAAAACACTAGTAAAGAGCCAATAATCATTTGCTTATGATAGGATAATTTATCAGCTAAATAACCAAAAAGAGGAAAAGTAAACATATATAATGTGGTAGTAATACTGTTTATAAACATAATAGTGGATATATTGTACGAAGTAGTGAGAGGTAAAAGAGAATTCATTAATATAGTAGGCAAAGTATACAAACCACTAAATAAGCCTGCCACACTGATAACCGATAAGATAGCCTTATACTTGCCAAACAAGTTTTTCAGAGGAATATCTTGTAAATGCTTGCTCTCCATAAATTGGGGGCTTTCAGCCATATGCTTCCTAAGATACAGACCTATTATTCCAGTAACACACCCTATAATAAACGGAAGACGCCAATACTCTTTCGGTAAGTAAGAGGTAATTGTGCATACTACAGCAGAAATTGAAATGCCAAATACAGTATAAAGGCTATATAATCCACTAATATATCCTCTTGAGCTGCTGGGACTATGCTCTAAAGCTAAAATTGCACCACCATTATATTCGCCAGCCATAAAAAAACCTTGTAAACTTCGTAATATTATAAATAAAATTGGAGCTGCAATGCCAATAGTATCGTATGTAGGAAGTAAACCTATCATGCCTGTAGCAATCGTCATCCCACCAATACTGATAATAAGCCCAACTCGCCTACCGTGTTTGTCCCCAGCTTTACCTACTACTAAAGCACCTATAGGTCTTATTATCAAACTTATTATTGGAAAAATAAAAGTTAATATTAATGCATTGATTTTGTCAAATGTTGGTAAAAAAATATCTATCAGCAAAGGCGCCATAAAACCATATAGCGACATATCATAATATTCTAGAGCGGTACCTACCATTGCTGCTCTAGTTTCTTTTTTCTTTTTTACAATAGACATTAATCTATACTCAAAAACTGCAATTTTAAATACCGGTATAATAGATTATTAGTGAGTTTTATTCAATATTGGAGTTTATTCTAAGAAAAAGAATAGTAAGCTTAGCTTAATTGTTCGTTGAAATCTTCAGCACTTCTTTGAATTTATCTATCGCTTTCTCAAAACCTTCCTGACCAATTGAATGAGCTAAATTACTATAAGAATGAGTTTCGACATCAATACCTGCATCTTTCAATGCTTTGCCTGCATCATACATCAAATTAATAGGCAACACTTCATCATCTTCACCATGGAATAATACAACTGGTGGCTTCGATTTTAACTCTTTCGAGAGTAATTGCGGCGCAATCAAACTACCAGAAAAACCAGCAATCAATGCAATTGGCTTAGACCTACGCAAAAAACAATGTAGAGCTACCATAGTTCCTTGAGAAAAACCTAAAACTGCCATATTCTCTTCCTTTAAACCAAATTTTTCCAGCTGCTTATCAACGAATTCATTAACTATTGGCTCTAAATTTCTTAAACCTTCAACTGCTGCTTCTTCTGTTCTCAGTCTCCTACTAAACCATTGATATTCATTAGGTGATGCAGTTCCTAGATCATAAGGATAAGGTGCATTAGGAGCAATAAAATGTGTATCTGGAATAAACCTATTCATCACTCCCGCTATATCTATTAAGTTATAGCCACTAACTCCAAGACCATGGAATAAAAGAATGATCCTCTTTGGAGGATTACCACTTCTTGGACGTATTTCAGGACCTGTTAACATAGATTCATCTTTAAATAATGGTATACAATTATTATTTCAATGGCAAAGCAGATAGATAAAAACACCCGACCATCTAACCTCAAACCAAATTTTGGTATGATTTATTAAATCATTTTCTTCCTGATTATTATTGAAAGTCCTTTGAAAGTCAAGATATTTACTTACTCTAAAACTTCTTGCTTGTGAAGACCTAACCTTCTTTTTTCATTTATAAATAAGTAAAACTCTTTTGGTTCTTCTACCACTAAATTTTTCACATTTTTCAGAAAATCCCTATATTTAGGAGAATGAAATTATACATAGTTGCTCTCTTTTTTAAATCATCATATCTACCATCTTTTCCAAAATGACCACATATAATAAAATTGTTTTTTCCTTTGGCAAATTGTCTATAATAATAATAATAATTACCGTGCTTTACTGGATAAGTGCTATCTTCTTCTATAGTCTTGTTTGCTATTTCTTTGATCAAAATATCTTGTTGCCTTGAGTAAAGAGCAAAATATTCTTCAGTATGCTGATTCTCTTTCTCTAAGCGATTTATGATTTTATCATTCTTTATAATTGGCCAATTTTGATCCCTAAGCCAATGATAATTATCTGTAATAATTTCGCGATGTATGTTTATTTTATGAGGTTCTTTATCTGAATTAGAATACAGTTTTGCATTCACTGTAAACGTATAAAAAATTGGAATACAAAGAAAAAAAGAGTAAAATAAAGTCGTTAGATACTTTTTTGTTTCTTGTATTTTATATAAAAAGCTAATCAAAAACACCTCTCTAAGCTTATATGATATTACTTCATATCTTTAAGCTTCTACTTTGAGGTTCAAGGTTATCTCGTCTATCACTTTTTTTAACTGCTTTATTTTATAAGGCTTTGTGATAAATCCTTGAATGCCTAATTTATGGACTTCTGCTATCTCCTTATTCTTTATAGAATCGTAGCCGCTTTGAATAATTACTGGAATATTGCACCATTTGCTTGATTTTCTTATTTCTCTTAGGACTTCTGCGCCTCCTAAGTCTGGCATCATCACATCTAGCAAAATCAAATCTGGTGTTTCTTTTTTAAGCACTTCAAGAGCTGCAAACCCGCCTTCCGCGGTAAGCACTTTATAGCCAAAGGAAGGCAAAATTAACTCTGCAGTATCTAAGATTGATTTTTGATCATCTACTATTAAAATTGTTTTTTCATCGGAGTTTTGTGTTTTTATGCTGATAATTTTATCATCTGCTATTTCGGCATCAGCAGCTGGAATTTTAAAACCAAAAATTGCGCCTCCATTTTGATTGTTTCTAACAAAAATATTACCATCATGAGATTCAATGATTTCTTTAGATATTGCAAGACCAAGCCCTGTTCCACCAGCATTAGTTCTCGTTCTAGTGCTTTCCTCAAAAGAGTCAAATATTCTTTTTAGATCAGACTCTGGAACACCAACTCCCTGATCAATAACAAGTAGTTCAACATACTGATCGTCTTTCACTGATACTTGCACATTAATAGGTTTATTATTGCCGTACTTTGTTGCATTGGAGACAAGATTACGGATCACTTGTGCAATACGGTCTTTATCGCAATTGCAGGTAATTGTATCTAGGTTTTGTGTATCTAATGAGATGAAGTCTTTTTTCAAAGGATTTTCAAACTCTGCCAATGTTTCTTTAGTGATTTTAATAAAATCATGCTTTTCCTTATAAACACTGAATTTCCCTGCAGACATCTTCGAAACATCTAAAATATTAGATACCAGATCCATCAATTGATCTCCACTATCTGCCATTTTCCCAACCAAAGATTGTTTTTTATCTTCTGATATTTTATGCCACTGATCTCTAACAGCAGATGCCATGCCCAATATTACATGTAGTGGTGTTCTGATTTCATGGCTGACATTACGCAAAAATCTTTCTTTTGTATCAAGCGCTTGGTTCAGCTCTTTTGTTCTTTGATCTACCAGATATTCCAACTGAGAAATAACCTCTTTTTTGATGTATATCGCATTATAAATTTTTTGCATGATTGCAATAATAAAAAAGAAGCAAGAACAGATTGGCAACATTTTAACAGTTAATAATTCAGAACCAACATAAGGCATTGTAATGTTTATGAAATATGCAGCTACCATCGACAGTGGCAGTAATAGAATAAGCTGTATCGCGTTGGTCAAAACATAGAAAAGCGCTACTGACATCACAAAATTGAGTATCCATAAAAAATTAAAGCTAGTGGCAAATAATATATAGGATGGAATAGCAAGTAGACTAAAGATTAAAGTCATTTTCCATAAAGGAGATATATATTTTTTTAACTCATCACTCCAGCTATCTCTTAATAAGAGCATAATAAATATTATACTACTTCCTACAAAAGCTACATTCATAAAACAGAAAGATTGTGCATTAATAAATACTGCTGCAAAAATGAAGTTTATCGCCAAGATAAAACTAATCATATGCATTATCGTCATTGAGAAATTATTTACTTTTGCTGCCGCGCTTAACCTTTCTACAAGTGGTTTTTTGATAAGTTTTGCAGGAAATAGATGGGGGTTCTCTTTTTTATATTTTCTACTACCCAAAAACAAAACAATCATCGAAGTAATAACTCCAACTGCAAGGCTTCGTGTATCAAAAGTACCAGTGAAAAAGCGAGTTATAATGGTCGTTGAAAGCGATAGTATAATTAGAATGTTGAAGCTTTTGTTGCTTATGCGTATTCCAAGCAATCCTGCAAGTAATGGGAATGTCACTAGAGGCATCCAAAAATTATTAGATAACCACGCAATATCTAATATACCTGTCTTAAAGAAGATTGCTAAAACAGATAATGCAGACATGGTTACACAAGAAATACGTGCAATTAATAATTCTTGTTTATCGGTTAGTGATGGCCATATTTTTTTACAAATATCTCGCGATATAAGTGCACTCGTGGTATTAAGATATGAATCCTGAGTTGACATAATTACCGCCAGAAGCCCAGCGATTAGTAGCCCTTTTATTCCTGTGTATAAAAAAGAATCCATAAAATGATATAAAGCAGTGTTAGGGTTGATATTAGGGTTAGCTGTGTATGTTATAAGCCCTATAAGAGAGGCTATCAATAACATAGGGATCATTAATAGACCTACAGCTTTAAAACTAATAATGAATTGCTTTTCATCTTTCGTTATTAAAGCTCTTTGCACATAGGGAATAGCTGTATCTGGTACTGAGGAAAAAAGAATAAGGCTTAAAAACAGAGCAATTTTGTCTGTATTAATTACAACATGTTCTCTTGGAAGTTTAGCAACAATATTTTCAATCCCTCCGCTGGCTTCATAACCGCTAGCACATGCTATAGGTAAAGCAATAAAAAATATTAAAAATTGGAAAACGTCTGTAAAAGCAACCGCAGCAATACCTCCAAAAGCTGAATAAAGAGTTACTACAGCAACTCCAATAATCATTCCTACATTCTCCGAAATATTAAAGAAGTAATGCAAAAGATATCCTATAGTTATGGCACTAACAGTTATAACCCCTATAGTCTTAATTACAGATAAAACATTAGAAACCCACCTTCCAATATCACCGTACCAATGCTCCATTATATCGCTTAAAGACATGAACTTAAGCTTTTTGAAATTTTCTAAATTTGGTGCAAAAATCTTTGCTGTAACAAGCCAACTAATAGGAACAAAAGCCAAAGAAGTAATAAAAATAAAACCCAATTCGTATGCTTTTCCTATATTACCAATAATTAGTCTAGCACTTACAGCTGTCGCAAAGGTAGTTGCAATCAGTACCGAGGTAGGAAAGCTCTTAGTACCCAAAGTATAATCACGAATATTTTTTATTTTACCATATTTCAGTAAACCAATAATTATACAAAAAACTAAATAACCAACAACTATGGCAATATCTATATAATGTAAATTCATGATTAATATGTTTTTATTTTATTAAAAACAGGATTGTATATTAAAATATTATTAATGTAAAACAAAAAAGTTAATGACAGCAAAAGCTATATATTGCATTACTATTTCTGCACTACTACACCTGATATCCATTATTCAAATGCTCTCGCGGTCGGTATGTATTAAAATTCACCTTGAGCATGAAATCCTTCACAAAAAACACCTAATATGTATGATTTTATAGAAGTATTTTGTATTGTCTATGATTCTTGCATTCACTTTGAGAAATGGTGGTATGATCAACTTTTATCTTGTAGATATAGAAAACGACATAGGAAAACCAAGATGTATTTATGTAAGATAGTGACGATTTTGCTTTATTGTCCTCATTCTGGTATAAAAAATTTCAAACATTATTATATGAGAGTTATAGGTCATAACGTTTAGACAGGAGATTTTAGTCACCTTCTAACCTATGAAAGATTTGTGAGTCGCCTTATTGAGCGCGCCGCTCCCAGAACGCAATAAGCACAATGCTTTGCTTTATAGTATGCTAGGAGATACGACAATTCGTATTCAATATTCGTGACAAGATTCAAAGATTCTTTTTTTCCTGATGCAAGATGTTGCTCGACGAAAATCTATAATTCATCTGCCTCTAATACCTGTCCTAATGGTTCCTCAGTAATAGGGCGTTGAAATATTCTTAAGTTAGTGATTTCACTTACTAACCAATCAGATATTAACTGGTGAACTTTGAAGGAAGGATGTCTATCATCATAAAATAATCCATTATGACAACCCTGTGATACCTCACACGCAATATCTTCATTAAACCCTAATGAAACTCTGTTACTAATTACATCATTGTAAAAATTCTTGATGTTTAATACAGAAACATTGACACCCTCATGCTGCAATCTATTCGATAGTGCAGTAATTTTCCATTCGTGATATGTTGAGACAAAATCTATTGCTGAAAATGCTACAATCTTGCATGCATTTTCTACAAAACATGTCAGTTTAGAAGGGGTAATTTGTAAACTACATTTGTCAGTAATAAATTGTTTTACTACTGGAACATTTGAGAAACCAGGCAAGTTAAACAACAAAAAATAACTCTGTATAGCTTGACTTGCATTTTTTATAGTTTGTATAGCATCATATATGTTATCTGTAATGTCCCAAGGATTTCTTCCTAGAAAATCATTCCCTCCAATAAAAATACTATGAATTTCTATATCGTTTATAACACTTGAAGATAAATTTTTATACTGCGCCACTTGTAAATTTAAGTCATCTGAGGTAGCTCCACATCTTGCGTAATTTGAGGTATGGGTGATGTTCAGTTTTGCAGATAATATTTCAGAATATAAGAGGTGTTCTCCTAGCACACGACAGACATTACCATTGTCTGTAAGACTATCACCATAAAAATTAATACTACAAATCACTGTCACCTTCTATGTAAATATTACTACCTGGAAGATCAGACAGATACACATGATTTACCGAAGATAAAGCTTTGTTAAATCGTGCATATATTAAAGCTTTTGTACTATACCCCTCAGTAAAACTAGATACATCATATTGCTTTAGCTGCTCAAAGGTAAAATAATCAGTATAGTGCCCTTCCAAACCAGCTGCCTCAAAAGCATCCTGTAAAAATACCATACAGTTCCTACTAAGAAAATTATACATACAATGATCAGGATTATTATCTTCACAATCTTTTTGCACTGTACTTATATAACTTACTAGTTTTTTTACTTGATTATCATTTAATATGAATGATACTTTAAGGTTGTTATTTGTTTCTGACGCATATTTATCTATATCCTCATTTTCCATTCTTCCTATCTTATGATCTATTGCAGGCATGAATGTGTCATGGAATTTATTGTATATACCATAAGTTCCTACAGATGATAATAATGCTGACACTGTAACTGGAAGTAATTTAGGCACAGCAAAGCACAATGTTGGTAAGGAAAATATACCCAACGCGAATATAAATACTGTTCCACCAATAGTTCCATAAGTAATGTGCTCAGCTGTATAATCATTGGCTAATACCTCTTTAGAATCATTATTGTCATTTGGGTAAAATCCTTTTGTTTTACCATCCACACTAAAGAAACCATGTCCAGGATTGATGTATATATCAAATTCATGAGTTGTTTTTACTTTGTCTCGTAATGACCCATCTATTTTGTTTAGTAAATAATCATACACTTTTTGTACTTTATGACCTCTTACAACTAAAATACTAGAATCTTTTTGTTTGATCATAATGTCACAAAAATTCTGCGCTATGTTAAGTGGATACAATACTTCATCTATAGTAATTTTATCTAATGGATCAGGTCTAGCAAAGCAAGACTCTTTAGTATATTCAAAGAAGTTCCTTGAATGGTCTGTTTGTATATCTTCAATATTTATATATTTCCTAACATTTTGGAAAAAGCTTGTTTCACCATTTCTTGCATCTGCAGCAAAATCAACTTTGCTTAGATCAACGCCATTTTTAACAAGGAGCTCTAATTTATCTTTATCAGAAGCTTTTACTAATCCATATATCTTGCTAGAATCTAATGTGCTTAGATCAACACTATTTTTAATAAGGAATTCGAATTTGTCTCGATCAGAAGCTTCTACTAATTTACATATATTGTAAGAATCTAATTTGCTTAGATCAACTTTGCTTAGATCAACGCCATTTTTAATAAGGAACTCTAATTTGTCTCGATCAGAATCTTTTATTAAGGCTAATATCTTGTAAGAGTCTAATGTGCTTAAATCAACGCCATTTTTAATAAGGAACTCTAATTTGTCTCGATCAGAAGCTTCTACTAAGGCTAATATCTTGTAAGAGTCTAATGTGCTTAAATCAACACCATTTTTAATAAGGAACTCTAATTTGTCTCGATCAGAAGCTTCTACTAAGTTACATATATCGTAAGAGTCTAATTTGTTTAGACCAACTTTGCTTAGATCAACGCCATTTTTAACAAGGAGCTCTAATTTATCTTTATCAGAAGCTTTTACTAATCCATATATCTTGTAAGAGTCTAATGTGCTTAGATCAACACTATTTTTAATAAGGAATTCTAATTTGTCTCGATCAGAAGCTTCTACTAATTTACATATATTGTAAGAATCTAATTTGCTTAGATCAACTTTGCTTAGATCAACGCCATTTTTAATAAGGAACTCTAATTTGTCTCGATCAGAAGCTTTTACTAATTCTAATATCTTGTAAGAGTCTAATGTGCTCAGACCAACTTTGCTTAGATCAACGCCATTTTTAATAAGGAACTCTAATTTATCTCGATCAGAAGCTTTTACTAATTCTAATATCTTGTAAGAGTCTAATGTGCTTAGACCAACTTTGCTTAGATCAACGCCATTTTTAATAAGGAACTCTAATTTGTCTTGATCAGAAGCTTCTACTAAGTTACATATATCGTAAGAGTCTAATGTGCTTAGATCAACACCATTTTTAATAAGGAACTCTAATTTGTCTTGATCAGAAGTTTTTACTAATCCATATATCTTGCTAGAGTCTAATGTGCTTAGATCAACTTTGCTTAGATCAATGCCATTTTTAACAAGGAGCTCTAATTTGTCTCGATCAGAAGCTTTTACTAATCCATATATCTCGTAAGAGTATAATGTGCTTAGATCAACACCATTTTTAATAAGGAACTCTAATTTGTCTCGATCAGAAGCTTCTACTAATGCATATATATAGTAAGAGCCTAATGTGCTTAGATCAACACCATTTTTAATAAGGAACTCTAATTTGTCTCGATCAGAAGTTTTCACTAATTTATATGTCTTGCTAGAGTCTAATTTGCTAAAATCCAGCTCACCTAAAGCATCGCGTTTTTCTAAAAGATACTCTATGTAGCTTGGATTGTTAAATGCCACTAAAGCATATAAATCTTCGTTAGTTAGCTCACTAAGATTTATGCCTGAGAAATCTAATCTCAAAGTATCACGCTCTTCAAACAAGTACTGCCATATTGTAGGATTATAAATCAATATTTTCTCTGCATCCTGAACTCTTAGATTTAGATGCCGAATAACTAAACCTTTTTCTAAAAAATGCTTTAACGTGATTTGATCTTCACATTTAAAAAGAATTTTAACTACAGCCTCTGGAGGAAAGATTTGTAAATCAACTCCTTCTTCTATGAAAATTTTGATCTTATTGGTAAATCTAAATCCTGAATCAATAAATCCCTCTTCGCGCAAAATGGAGTTAATCACAACTTTCTGAGATAAACCTTTCAAATTAAAGCCTGCTTTGACAAATATTTTTAATAATTCTACATTGGAAAGAATGGCGTCAGCTTGTTCTTCATTCAGTAAAGTGAGATCTTCTATCTGGTCTAGATCAAACTGGTATACCAATCCTCCTTCCTCACTATCTTCCCAATAAAATGGGAATTCTTCTCCATGATTTTGCTGCTGTTTCTCTATATAATCTGCTAATTCCTTTAACATTATTACCTTCCTGTTGTTAATGTCTTGAATACTCTGCTAACAATGATGATTGTTGCATCTCTTATTAATAAATTCATTAATTGAGCATTAATTTAACATAAATTAATTATCTTGTAAAGAATGATTTTAGCCAAAGTAAAGAGTGCAATTATAATTTTGTTGAGGGAGATAATAGAGTCAAATATGGTATGTTAGATCACCTGAAGGTTATAAAATTGTATCTTGAAAATTGTGGTATTCGTACGATTGAAAGGTTGACAGGAATACATAACAAGTTGATTTCTATATGGATTGAGCAAATGTCAGACAAGATAAAATTAGAATTAGAAAAATCTAAAAATAATATAAAGAGCTTGAAAGATATAGGGATGGTTCTCATTTTGGAGTTGTGATGTTCCTATGGATCATTATAGCACCGATGGTCTTACCATTCGAACGTAGAGCTTGGAGAAAGAAGCACAGTAAAGATAATAAAACCTTATCTTTTGCCATAGGAAGTATGGAAGTGCAAAAAACAAATTTTAAAATTATTAACTTCCTATTTGTAAAACTTCCAAAATGTAAAAAGTTTCTTAAAAAATGGCAGTATTTTTTTTGATGATACTTACTTGAGCAAAAACCCTCCTAGAAGCAGAGATTACTGGGGAGATCCTTCCTATAGCTCTTCTATCAATAATTCATATAGCAATGAGTGGCGCTTACCTAAAAGAAAGTAAAATCATATATTTTATATACACCATGTGTGCCTGGGTGGCATACAACAAGAGCTCTTGCTCTTGCTAACATTTTAGCTCAATAGTCGCATGCTAGACACACAAAACATATTGCCTCGGTGCCAAATTGACTCCAACTACATAAGTCTTACAAAGCAAAGTATTTACTAGCCCAGCTAGCATGAGTATATAAAAGAAGCTACAAGAAAAGCCATGTGACAAATGAATTACCCTGTAATTAATAATAAAAATTATTTCAGAAATGGAACCAGTGCGGAACCAGAAAATTTAATGGGTATACCGTAAAGCTAAAAATCCTTTCTCCTCTAATCTGTATACTATGTCTCCAGAACAGACCAGTTTTCAATGGTCGGGGCAGAGAGATTTGAACTCCCGACCCTCTGGTCCCAAACCAGATGCGCTACCGGACTGCGCTATGCCCCGAAAATTTTGTCTTTATATTTTTAATTTATACAATAAATATTTATACTATATTTTGGTAAACAATCAACGAATTAAGTAAAAAATAAATTTTTATCATTCTTGCAAAAATAAGTAAATGTATTATATTATGTACAGCTTAGATTTATAAGGGCGATTAGCTCAGTTGGTAGAGCGCCTCGTTTACACCGAGATGGTCGGCAGTTCAAATCTGTCATCGCCCACCATAAATACCTATAAAATTCTATATAAACTATCGTCGCTTACTGTCTTGTATTAATATTAAAAACAAACTAACTACATTATAGTGAGAAATTACTCAATATCTCCGATGACTTTAGTTGTATTTTCTTTGGAGGTATTATGAGGAAAACTAAAATCTCCTACACCAAAACCATCCTCAATCGAAGCGTAAGGATTATCTCCTCCGCCTCCGCCATCACTATCATCGTTATTATTGTATAAAATATCTGGAGCATGCGGTAATATAAATGCTGGAAAACCTTTTAAGTCATAAAGAAAACTAAGAATAGACTGCTCTTGCTTAAATAAATCTTCAAACCATTGTTTTAGTACCTCGATACTAAAAACCCTGGTCTCCTCAGCATGGCCATCATCAACTAATTTTCCTTCTTCTTTTACTAATGCTTCCTGTACTTTTTGCTGTAGTTTTCTAACATTACATAGCTCTAATTCTAGCTTATTAAGATGACATATCTTTCTAAATTTAACAGTCTTATCACTCCTAGATTCTTCTGCATAAGTTAGACAAGAAGCGCTAGAAAAATCACTTGCGCTACTGCTAATACCCTTTTCTAATAACAACTCAAACGGTAATATTATCTCTGGTACAGTGCAATAATTTATTGTTATTTTTTCCTCTATTTCCGTATCCACATTATCCTCTTCATTTGACAAACCCAGAAAAGACTCAGTGTTTTCATCTTTTTCTTCAACACAACTAGGGCATATGAATCTTTTTAATACATGCTCTTCTGCCTGAAAAATGCATAATTCTGATTCTATTGATTTAATAATAGTGATAATTTGTAAATCAATAGGCAACTGATATTGATCTCGCGCTATAAGCAAGAAAATTTTTAGAGTTTCTTTTTCAACTGAATTGGATGCAAAAATTACTGAAAATATTTTGTATATATTTACGCTTTCTAATATATAGTTTGGCAAATTTTGAGAAAAATCTCTTAACGCTTGATCGTCTTGCTTATATACAAGGCAATTTGTCGAGTCCGCATCAGGAATTGCACCGTGCTCTACAAGTAATCTTGCTATTTTTATATCTTTATTATAATGGAATGTTAAAAACAAAAACTCTTTACTCAGAATTATAGGATCCATATTATATTCAAGTAAAATTTTTAACATTTCTATATGATTTGCATGGTATAAAGGAGTTTTTCCATGTTCATTCACAATATTAGGATCAGCTCCGTAACTCAATAATAACTCTGCTATCTCTACATTATTTTTAATCGCTGCAGTGTGCAAAGGAGTACCTGATGAACTACCATATGCATTAGGATCAGCTCCGTACTTTAATAATAATTTTACTATTTCTACATGCTCGCTAAGTACTGCAGTATCCAAAGGAGTAGTAGGCTCAAAGCCTCCGCCGAATAAAGTATTAGGATCTGCATTATGTCTGAGTAAAAGCTCTATTATTTCTTCATATTTTAGACATATTGCTATATGTAAAGGAGTAAAATTTTTTTCATTTTTTGCATTGGAGTCTACACCATACTCTAATAATAATTCCGTTTTTTCTATATTATTACTTCTCACTGAGCTGTGTAAAGGAGTAAATCCTAGCATTTCAATTGCTTGGAAAAAGAAGCTTGTAGCAGTACGTATCATGAGGCCTTACAATCTGATAATTAAATTTTTGTTAACTTATATTAACAATCAATTATTGTCAATTAAGAAATCATCTTTATTGCTCTTGTAACTGCTCTATATTCTGCATTGATGTAACGGATTCTTTCAGTAAGCTGTACCAGCTATCATCAGATATTTTTTCTGAATTACTCCAGCCACAGATAACAAGCTTATGCGATGCACGAGTAAGAGCAACATATAGCAACCGATAATATTCTTGCATTGTTTTGATACGCATATTCTCTAATAATTTTTGATATAATTCTGTATTATTATCCGAACCACCGTTATAGAGAGCAAGATTGCTCGTATGATCAAGTAAAACAGTATTTTTATTTTTTGGTATAGAAGTGGTATCAGGTAAAATAACAATTTTTGACTCTAATCCCTTTGCCCCGTGTATAGTCATGATTTTCACTTCATCTTTACTAAGATCAAGATTTACCTTAAATTCAATATTACTATTTTCAAAAAAATAAACAAACTCACTTAACGAATTACTGTTTTGCTCAAACTTAATAATAATATTAATAAACTCATCTAGTATTTCTGCTAACTGCATACCAAAACGTGACAAAAATTTAGTTCTGATATTCCGAGTATCTAATAAATAACTAAATAATTTGTAAGGAGTATAGAGATTTTTATTATCCAAAATCTCCTTTAACAATGTATAACTTTGATAAAATTTATCATTATAATTACTGTGCTTTTCTAAGTTATCCCATAATGACAACTCACCCCTTTGCGTCACTACAAACAATTCTTCTTCAAAGAAATTGCAGATTGGAGATTTAAGTAAACAAGCTAAATTATAGTCATCAACAGGTAGCAGAATAAACTTTGCTACTGCCAAAAGATCTTGAATTGCAAGATTCTTAGTTAAATTAAGTCTATCACTCCCATTCACTGGTATTTGTTGACGTTTTAACTCATTCACAATAAATTCAACTAACTCATCTCGCTTTCTTACTAAAATCATTATGTCTGCTGCTTGAGCCCGACCAGAATCAATAAGGTGCAACACATAATCTGCAATCTTTTTTGCTAGTATTTTTGGAGGAATTTGCTGGGTATCATAATCCATCTTTACCTGCCACGGCGAAATATCATCTTCTGATTTCTCCTTTACAATCAGCGGCCATAACTCAATTGCAGCCTCTTGAGAGTTAATATCAGAAACATGACTGATACTATTCTCTAAGAAGTACTCCGGAGTATTTTTTATAAGATTGCAAAATGTAGTATCAACAAGCTTTAGAATAGTATTGTCCGATCTAAAAGACCTAGATAAAGAGATATCTTTTATTATTTTCCCATTATTACGAGCAATATTATGCAAGTGTTTATGTACAGCATGAAATATTTCTGGTGATGATCCTTGAAAACTATATATAGCTTGCTTAGGATCACCTACGATAAAAATCGTTTTTTGCTTATCACTAGCTATCAAAATCTCTTCAATTAAAGCATAAATTATTTGCCACTGCTTAAGACTCGTATCCTGACTTTCGTCAACCAAAATATGATCTATTTGTTTGCTTAATTTATACTTAATCCATAATGATAATTGTGGATCACTAATAAGAGTAAGGCATTTTGATATTAAATCATTATAATCTATATAATTTTGATTATTTTTATGTTGAGAAAATTGTTGATTAAATTCATATGCTAAATTTATAAATCCTGAAGTAAATTTTAAAATATTCTCTGCTCCAACAGCCTCTTTATAATCAAAAACTAAATCTTGTATTTTACCCAATATGTCTAGTAGCTCCGGGTATCGCTTTGCTACCTCCGCTTTAATCAGCTTTGTACGTTTTACTCCCTTCTGAGTAAGAAATATATTTTCTAACTGCTCAACTGTATCTTCTGCACCTTTATCTACATTTACTTTATAGCGCAACTCAAACAACGTAGTAATTACTTCTATATTTTCTATTTGCTTCAAATATTTTTCATGCTCATCGATTTTTTTAATAATGTCAGAAATTATTAATTTACAATTTTTAGCAGGACTTAAATTTTTAGCTATATTCTCTAGATATTGATTCTTTTTTTCTGCAGTAGATATGATGTCATCAGTTACTGAATGCAAAAATACCCCATGATCAATTAAGTTTTTAAGACTATACTCATGAATATTTTCTAATAGGTAATCTAGTGTCTCAGGATTATTAGAAACTTTACTATAATTTTCTAATAAAATATTTTTAGCATCATGGATCAATGAAGATTGCTGATAATCCTCAATAAGCTGGGCATCAGGCAATATCCCAGCTTCGAATGGAAATTTGCTAATTATTGACTGACAAAATGAGTGAATAGTTTGAATTTGCAAATTTTGCTTTTCATCGAGACATTTTAAAAAAAGTTGCCGAGCAAATGCTATTATCTTCTCCCCAGGTGTTTCCTGCATCAAAATTTTTAGTCTATGCTGTAGCTTTATTTTATCCTCTATTGCCCAAATGCTTAGCTCTTGAAAGATACGATTAATCATTTCTGTAGCAGCATTAGTGGTAAAAGTAATGCAGAGAATTTTTTTAGGATCAGCACCACTCAGTAAAAGACGAAGAAATCTGTTAACCAGTATAGTCGTCTTACCAGAGCCAGCAGATGCTGATACCCATATATTGTTGGACGGATCTGCAGCCTCTAGATAAACATTGTTTGTCATTAATTATTTTTTAGGTAAAATCCATTTCAGTGTAGCAGAGCTATCTCCGATTTTACTCCATGATTTTACTAACAAGTTAAAACACGCTATATTTGCAGTATCAAAAGATATTGTTCCTGGATTACCTGTAATATAATTAGCAAATTCACTGATAGTAGGATTATGGCTAATTACAAGAATAGATGAAACATCATCATTAACTTCTTTTAAAGTAGTAATAAAATTTTTAAGCGTCGGATTATATAAATTATCTTTATATTCTACTGGGAAATTATAACTACCACATTTAGATAACTCCTTCCAGGTTTGGGTAGTCCTCGTTGCAGAAGAACATAATACCAAATCACATTGAAAATTAGTAACAGATTTTAACTCTTCAGCTAACAACTGTATTTCTGATATACCCTTATCAGAAATTATTCTTTCCTTATCAGTGGTTTCATTATCTCTAATAGCATCAGCATGTCTGAGCAAAAAAAGATGTTTCATAACACATACAACATTTATATTGGGAGAAGCTGCTTAGATAGATTATAATATATAATTTTACAAGGACAATAGTATTTTTACTTTAGATAAGAAATTTATACCATTTGTATAATAAGTTGCGCCGCTTTTTTGCTGGGGTAATTATCAGGATTTCCTGACAAAGATTTTTGTATTGCTGCATAAGCCGAGACTTGCTTTTTACAAAAATTATCATCATATAAAAGATCTAAACCTGTACAAATATCATCACTATTACATTTATTTTGCAAATATTCTGGTACTATTTCTCTACCCGCTAGAATATTAGCTATAGTGACAAACTTGATGTTTTTTGCAATACGAAACCAGTACTTAGCTACAAGATAAGAGAAAAAATTTAGCTTATACGCAACAATCATAGGTGTTTTAGCAAATAATAACTCTATACTAGATGTACCTGATTTTGTAATAACTTTGTCAAAAGATTTAAAAAGATATATTTTATCTTCTAATTTTACTAACTTAATAACATGATAATCAAAATTCATCTGACCATGAAATAATGAAATAATCTTCTCTATTTCTTCTGACACTATCGGAAATATAACCTCTATTTTTTTCTTACGCTTATCAATAAATTTATTAATAGATTCAATGAAGATAGGTAGCATCTTCTTAACTTCAGTAACTCTGCTACCAGGCATTACTCCAATAATGCTGGTATCTTTTGCGATATTATGTTTTATCCTAAAAGAATTTTTAGTCTTCTCACTCCAATTATATTCGCTAATTGGATGACCAACAAATTCACATCTCAAACTAGAGCTAGCATACAAAGCAGGCTCAAATGGAAATAAGGCAAGCACCAAATCGTACAATTTTTCCATTATAGTAAGGCGTTCTTTCTTATATGCCCATATTGTGGGCGAAACATAATGGACAAATTTTGTATTTTGAGAATATCTTAAATTCTGTAATTTTTTCACCAGTCTTATAGAGAATCCAGGCATATCTACTGTAATCAAAATATCTGGTTTAAATCTATTTATCTCTGCAGATACTTTTTTAAGTAAATTTACTGCTTTCAAAGCTACCGGCAAAACTTCAAAGAACCCAATAGTAGAAATATCTAGCAATGATAACGAAGAATACACATCCTCCTTCCTCATCAACTCACCACCAATTCCACCAAGTACTAGCTTATGACGACATTCTTTTTTTAACGCTTTAATTAATTGTGCGCCGATATAATCACCTGAAGACTCACCTGCCACAATAAAAATTTTTAATGATTTGCTCATTAAATATGTTTTTGATTGAGAGTTTTAATTATTTGTTCTTTAGCTTTCTTCAAAGCCGGCATATTATTAATACCCATCGCTTGCGCAATAAAATTATTACCACCTCCCTTCACTTCTATATCTTTAGCAATAATATCTAGTATATTATTAGCACCTATACACTCTTGCATATTTTTACCAACCGCACATACAATACCAATTTTGTCTGCCTCCAGGATAGAAGCAGCAACTAATATCGCGTTACTATTACTATTTACATATTGTTGAGAAATTTTTCTTAAACCGCCTAAATCTAAATTGTCAAATATATCAAAAATGAACTCTGCCTTACCTATTTGTTGCTTATGCACATTAGCTAGTAAATTAAGCAAATTTGCTTGCTTTAATTTGTCTAATTCTTTTTCTAAAGTCTTTTTACTATCTAATATCTCTGTTACTTTTGAAATAATTTTATCTTCTGCAGTATGTAGATCTGTAGACAAACGTTTTATCGTGTTATATCTATCCTGAAAACACGTTAAAGCTTCTTTTGCAGTAACAGCTTCTATTCTCCTTATACCAGAAGCAATTGACGACTCATGCAGTATCTTGAACATCCCTATCTCTCCTAATCTCTCTACATGAGTACCACCGCATAATTCAATAGAATGGGCTATCTCTATATCTAAAATTGATACCACTCGTACTTCATCTTCATATTTTTCACCAAAAAGAGCTACAGCCCCCTCTTGTATAGCATTATCGTATTTCATTAATTTTGTCGTCACTACTAAATCTTGATAAATGATATTGTTTATATCATTCTCAATTTTATCCAAAACCTCTCTTGAAATTGCTTCATTGTGACTAAAATCAAACCTAAGCCTGTCTTGAGCAACTAAAGATCCTTTTTGCACTATATGAGCACCAAGCTTTGCTTTTAATGCAGCATGAAGTAAATGAGTAGCAGTATGATTACGTTTCACCCCATTGCGATGCTCCTTATCAACTATGAGCTTTACTACATCTCCTATTTTTACAGATGCGGGACTATTAAATTTACATAAATGCACATGAAATTGTGGCAAAGGTTTTTGTGTATCCAATACTTCTATTTCAGATCCACCCTCTAACTTCATGATACCAATGTCACCCATTTGTCCACCTGATTCACCGTAAAAAGGGGTTTGGTTAGTAACAAGATAGAACTCACGATCATTACTAATAATTTCAATTTCTTCACCATCTTGTACCAGAGATAAGACTTTACCTTTCGCATTTATAGTGTCGTAACCAATAAATTCACTACCATCACATTTATTTTTAATCTCAAACCACAAATCTTGTACCGACTTTTCACCCGAACCAACCCAAGATTTTTTAGCTCTTTCTTTTTGCTCTTGCATTAACTCATTAAACCTTTCTACATCAACTTTAATTTGATTATCTTTTAAGATATCTTGAGTTAAATCGACAGGAAATCCATATGTATCATGTAGCTTAAATGCTGTCTCTCCCGGAAACATTTTCCCAGTTTGCAATAATTTTTTTTCGCTATTTAAAAGCTTCAAACCTCTATCAAGAGTAGTTAAAAACATCTCTTCTTCTTTACGCAAAATATCACCAATAAACTTCTCTTGAGCTATTAATTCAGGATAGCAATTACCCATCTCACCAACCAAAGTAGGTAGCAATTTATACAATAAAGTATCTTTATAACCAATTTGATTGATATATCTGACCGCACGTCTCAAAATTCTTCTTAAAACGTAGCCCCTCCCTTCATTAGAAGGCATAACACCATCTGCAATCAAAAATGAGCAAGAACGTAAATGATCAGCTACAACTCTGTAAGCAGAATTACCATTTGCTTGAGTAGAAGTAAAATTCTCAATTGCATTTATTATTGTTCTAAAGAGATCAATGTCAAAATTACTATGAACTTTTTGCAAGATTGCAGCTGTTCTTTCTAAACCCATTCCTGTATCAACAGATTTTTTAACCAAAGGAATTTTTTTACCATCAGCAAGCTGCTCATATTCCATAAATACTAGATTCCAAATCTCAATATATCTGTCTCCATCTTGATCTTCAGTGCCAGGAAGCCCACCATATAAATGCTCTCCCTGATCATAAAATATCTCAGAGCAAGGACCGCAAGGACCAGTATCTCCCATAGTCCAAAAATTATCACTATTTGCAATCTTTATAATCCTGCTATCTTCAAAACCAGCAACTTTTTTCCAAATTTGACAAGATTCATTATCAGTATGGTAAACTGTAATATACAATCTGTTTTTATCAAGCTTTAGCTCATTAGTAACAAAATCCCATGCATGTTTTATCGCCTGTTCTTTAAAATAATCTTGAAAAGAAAAGTTTCCTAACATCTCAAAAAAGGTTAGGTGTCTAGCAGTATGACCTACATTTTCAAGATCATTATGCTTCCCCCCTGCCCTCACACATTTTTGACTAGAAACCGCTTTACTATAAGATCTAACTTCTTTACCAAGAAAAGCATCCTTGAATTGTACCATACCTGCTGCTGTAAACATTAGCGTAGGATCATTAGCAGGGATAAGAGAACTGGATTTGACAATTTGATGATCCCGTTTATGGAAAAAATCTAAAAAAAGACTTCTTAATTCACTCAGTGTTTGCATAAAAATATTCTGGATAGTTATTACTAAAATAAATCAATAACTAACACTAGTCTATTATTTTGTTATCTCTGATCAAGTAAATTTAATAAATGCTATTACCCTAAATCATCTGAAGTATGTTCAGAACATCCAGGTAATATGTTGTAAAATAGGTGATCAAACTGTCCATATAAAAAACCAAATGAAACAGCAGCAGCAAATACTGCTTCATAAGTGTAATTTTGCTTAATTTCCTCTGGAAATACTTTAAATAGTGCATAACTAGCAGCCGCAGCGCAAGTCGGAGACAGCAATAACTTTAAGGCTTCTGATGATGTATTTTCGCAAAGATATATCATAAATTCCTCCTTATCAAGATGAGGTATAAATATATCTTTAATATCTGTCAACTTTAAAATTGTCACCTTTTAGAAATGCAAACCCACAGATACCGTCTAGATATCATTTTAGATCACTTCAGCATATTGCGCTAGAGACACCAACGTATCCATAATCTCTTCTGCTTCTTGCTGAGTAACATATTTTATCATTTTTTCTTGTAATACTGGAATTTTTTCTTTCCCTGCATCATATATATTTCGTATAACATCTATATGTTTTATTAAATGATTTTGCAGTATCATTTTCCTTTTTTTAGGATTATTAACTTGGATAAGAGCCCTACCGAAAGGTGTCATTTTTATTGACTCTTCACTGAATTTTATAAATCTCAATATTTTAGCTAGCTCTAATATAGGAAGTAATATGTTGGTTTCAGAATCAAAAGCATTAGAGAATTCTGAAATCTCAGCCTCTCCTCGATACTCTTTTGAACCTAACATCTCCAACATTCCGATTAACGCAGGAGCATCAACACCTATTATATTAATATATTTCTTATAAATATTATCTGTACTGCTCAACCTGACTTCTAAATCTTGATAGATTCTATTTAATATATCCTGATACTCAGAAGAAGATTCTATTCTTGGCATGGGCATATCTACAGGGAATTGTGACACAATCTTACTAGGTCTACCTCTAATAATTGCAATATCAGAACATATATTCACTATGTCATTCACTTTATGAGACACTAATATTATTGATTTAGTTTTGATCATATTTTGCTGCCAAAGATCTACTAAATCATTTGCTAAAGTTTCAGCAGAAAATGCATCTAAAGATGCAAAAGGCGCATCTAATAATAAAATGTCAGGTTCAGAAATTAAAGCTCTTGCAAAACTCACTCTTTGTTTCATTCCTAGAGATAACTCTTTTGGATAATAATCTTCATATCCTTCTAGGTCTATTAAGCTAATAATTTCCTTTACTCTCATTGTTGATTCTGCTTCTGAAGCATATTCAGATTTCATTCCAAGAGCTATATTTTCCTCAACATTTAGCCAAGGAAAAAGCGCAAAATCTTCAAATACCATAGTGATTTTTGGCGGTTCTGGTGTGTGGTATTTAATAGCTCCCCTAGAAGGAGATACTAATCCTGATATTATCTTTAATAGAGTCGACTTACCACAACCAGACTTTCCTACTATACCTAAGATTTTTTTGTTATATATCTTGAGGTTAAAGTCATTCAATATAGTTATTTTATTTCCCGTAAGATTATAGATGTCATATCCTATATTTTTTAATTCCAATAAAACCTTTTTTGTTTTTTTCATAGAGTCAATTTTTATTTAAGTTGTTCCATTTTATCAGCATATTGAAATAATGGACGCCAAAATATACGATTAAAAAATTCTATATAAACCAGCATTATTAATATACCTAGAATAATTCTAGCTGCATCACCCGAGTTACTTGCAGTAGTAATATAAGCCCCTATACCTTTTGCCTCCAGAATGGTTTGACCCCACTCCGCAAATTCAACTATTATCGTTGCATTCCAAGCGCTACCCCATGCTGTAATTGCACCAATCATAAAATGTGGCATAATTGCAGGAAACAGAACTTTCTTGAATAACTGTTTACCTTTAATATCAAAACTTCTGATAACCTCCCTTAAGTCTTCAGGTATAGCACTGATTCCAGCTAATATATTAAAAATCAAATACCATTGAATACTAATTATCAAAAGACCGCTAAGCCATATATTTGGGTCTAATTTATATTTTTGTATAAAGAAAATACAGAGAGGGAAAATTAGATTTGCAGGAAATGAAGCCATGATTAAAGCTAGAGGCTGTATTAGTTTAACCAAAGAAGGTCTCAGACCTACATATATACTTATAGGCAACCATATAGCTATAGTAATAATCATCACTGCTATTATTCTGATTGCTGTTATTAAACCTAAATACAGCCCCTGCCATATTTCTGCCAAACTTATTTCCTTATACAGAGATGTAATAATCTCATAAAATGCGTATAATGCTATAAACCCAATAAAGGAATACCATATTATACCTTTAGTTATCCTTATCAGAGTAGACTCTTCCTCTACCACAGACTTATACATTTCTGGGATATCTTGAGTCTTTTTTCTAGTATCAAAACTAAGCACATAGCTATAAGCTGTTTTAAAAGGAGTGGTGATAAAACCTACAAACCAAGATTTGTTAAAAATTTTATAGCTCCAGGAAGGCGAATAATGAGGATTATAATATTCATACTTAAACTTACCAGACCACTCTACTAATGGACGAAAAATAAGTTGATCGTAAGATATAATAACTATGGTCATAGCTACTATAGCATAAACTATCGACTGTATACTCTCTGAATCTATTGCCGCCGCTATATAAGATCCAATACCTGGTAAATAGTACGAATGGTTTCCTTCAATAATTGCTTCTGACGCCACAACAAAAAACCATGAATTAGAAATAGAAATCATCACATTCCACACCAAAGAAGGTATTGCATAAGGAAGCTCTACAAGTAAAAATCTTTGTATACTATTTAACTGAAACACCTTTTGAGTTTCTTGTATATTCGCTGGCACTGTAATTATCGCTTGGTATATTGCGTAGGTAATATTCCACACTTGACAAGTAAAAGCCGCAAATATTACTGCAAGCTCAAAACCTAATATATTACCAGGAAATAGTGAAATAAAACCTGCTATAGTAAAAGAAATATAACCTAAAATAGGAATTGATTGCATTATATCTAAAAATGATATCATTAAATTTCTTAATCTTTCTACTTTCGCAGCAATCAAAGCATATATTACTGAAAAAATGATTGATAAGATTATTCCAAAAACTAAACGAATTGTAGTTCTCAAAGTATATTCAGGAAGATGCTTGGGATCCAATGATAGAGGTTGATCCAAGTTTAATGGTACCGGAGCATACATATATTCTGTAGCGTTTTTTACTAAAATAAATATCCAGAATATTAATGATATAGCAAATAAATCCCATAGATTTATCCTTATAGGCCTATATATTGTATTAAATCGTAATTTACCACTCATTGAAACACTTAGCTACAACCTAGATAAATTCATAATACAAAGAAAATATTAATAAAATATTGATTATAACTTATCTAGTTATTTACTGTTAGTAAGTTTTATGCTTATATATGGTTTCCGAAGAGAATATATTATAAAATGTCGATATTAAACTTTGATAACTGTAATTCTATTACAGATAAAATTACCATACTTGATGATTTGGTTCCTAATATTAAAAAGTATGTAGGAGAAATTTTTGTCATTCACTACGATGGACAAGCTCTATATGACTCTAAATTGGCTATGAAGTTTGCTCATGATATAGTGCTCATGAAGCAAATGGGTATCAATATAATAATTGTACATGGAGGAGAAAAAATAGTTGATGATATTCACAAAAAATTCAACTTCAACTCCACTTATGTCGACGATACTAGAGTAACCGATAAGGAATCTATAGAAATAGTCGAAATGACACTCACAGCCCTAGTGAACAAACGTATTGTATCTAATATTAATAGTGTAGGAGGAACCGCTGTTGGACTTTCTGGTAAAGATGCAAATTTGATAGAAGCCAAGAAATATCGAAAATATAAGAATAAGCCCAATAGTAATATCAAAAACATCATAGACTTAGGATTCATTGGTGAACCAACAATGATAAATCCTGATATTTTACTATCATTTGAAGATACTGATTTTATACCAGTAATTTCTCCTATAGCTATAGGAGAAAAAGGTGAAACTTTTCATATTAATCCATTAACAACTGCTGCAGTAATATCATCATCTTTAATAGCAAGAAAATTAGTCATTATTGATGATTTTCAAGATATTTTTTCCTTATATAATAGAGGAACTAATTTTAATTACGAACAGCTTTGCACTGCTATCAAAGAAGTCACCAACAAGAATGCTGAAATGTTAAGCTTCTTCAATACATGTATGTGTGTTTTACAAAATAAAACCGACTCCATAAATATAGTAGATGGAAAAGTACCTCATTCGATACTTATTGACCTTTTCACAAATGAAAAAAATGGTATTATCATAAATAATTCAAATAATTATGAATAACTTATAAGGAGAAACATTATGACTGACATTACTGTAATTACAGATGATAACTTTGAAACTGAAATAACAAACTCAGATCAACTAGTATTAATAGATTTTTGGGCTGAATGGTGTGGCCCTTGCAAACAACTGATGCCAACATTACAAGATCTAGCTAGTGATAAAGAAGTAAAAGTAAAAATTTGTAAAATGAATATAGACGAAAACCCTAATAGACCAACAAAATATGGAGTTAGGAGTATCCCTACTTTAATGATATTCAAAAAAGGAGAGCTTGTATCAACTAAGGTTGGTGTTTTAAGTAGAAGCGCCATCATTGACTGGATAAAAGAGTACGCTAAATAGTGATTAATAGACCTTCCTCATCTGTACAACGAAATAAAGCCTTTGCCAAAGTAGAGAGAAAAAAAACTCTCTACTATAGGCTATTATTTATCATTTTATTTGCATCCTTAGTAAGTTATTTCTTTATATTTCACTATCAAAAAGAAACACACAATGACACTCAGCTTGTTGATAAGTCAATGAGTATGAAAAATTATATCTACACGACAAAAAAAAAGAGGAATATACCTAAAATAAAAGACATATTAGGTACCAATTTAAGTGGAGTAAAAATTACAAATGCTGACTTTAGTAACGCAGATTTTAGCGGTGTAGACCTGTCTAACTCAGAATTCAAATCAGTACAGTTTAATGGTGCTAACTTTAATAATACTAACTTAAGTAAAGTAAAATGTACTAAATGTGATTTCACTAATGCTATTATGTCCAAAGCTATTATTGAAGAAGCAACATTTAAAGAAGTAGTAATGCGTAATACTATACTTGAAAACTCCAGTATGAAAATGAGTGATTTTTCCAATGGAGATTTCACAAGTGCTAATATGAAAAATTGTAATATGCGAGATTCAAATTTCACTTCATCATTACTTAATGAAACTGATTTAAAAAAAGCAATTCTTACTAAAGCAACTTTTTTTAAGGCTAATTTAGAAAATGCATCTCTACAAGAAGCTTGTTTATATGCAGCAAATTTTATGTATGCCAATATGAAAAATGCGAATCTCGATAACGCTTTCATGGAGTCAGTCAATTTAAATGAAGCAAATTTACAAAGCGCTATTTTACATAAAGCTTCAATGAATTATGCAAATTTCAGCGGTGCTATATTTGACAAAGCTCAATTAGAACAAGCTCATCTATGCTATAGTTATGGATTTAAAGCAAGCTTCAAAGAAGCAAATCTTTCACGATCCTTTTTTACTAATACTAGCGTAAAAGAAGCTACTTTTTCAGGTGCTAATGCAGAAGGAACTGACTTCTCCCACTCTGATCTCTCTCACTCCAATCTCAAAAACACCAATTTATATCATACAAGATTAGTCTCAACTAACTTTACTTCTAGTATTTTAGATAACGCTAACTTATCTGGATCAATCTTAATTAATGCTAATTTTACCAAGACATCTTCTCATCATACTAAAGGATTACAAGAGTCAACAAAAGCTCTTGAACACGACCATCAAACTCACATCTCTAATGAATAATAGATATTCCTAAATAAGTAGATATTTATTTAGATTAGATATATACAAAAAAAAATCTTAGTGCTATATTGCCGATTATAACTTTTTAATCAAGAGAGAGGTTTTTATGACGTGCCCTTATACTGGAGCATCAAGTTGCCCTTGTACAATATTGTCACTTGGAATAGGTCTCTTAGCACTCGTTGCTCACAACAATCACATTACAACTAAAATCAAAATTACTTTAGCAGCTACAACTATTGCTGGAGGAGCTTACTATTTACTCTCTAAAAACCATCACCATCATACAGATACTAATAGCGAAATAGTTGATGTAGGAGAAGTAGGTACATCTGGAGAAACTCGCGATATAAGCAATAATGATGACGACTTCTAGCGAATACTCATGCTTCGAAATAATAAGCGAAGCATATAATTTCACTGATGCGGAAAACCAAGGGCTTCTAAGACTACTAGATATTTCAGGTGTCTCAATTGATTTTTTAACACAATATCCAAAATGTCTCGAGGTACATGATGAATTAATACAGAAAACACAAGAACTGCTTTTTGCTAGATCAGGAGAAAGATGGAATTCCGCAGCACCTCAATGGATTATGGATAATAGTGATGAAGTTTTACAAATTGCTGAACAAATGCACTTAGCTGATGAAGTTTCACCTACCAAGGGTTCACATTTTGATTGCGCTGCCATATTTGGAGCAACAGCACCTACAATGGGGAAAAGAACAGAATATCTTGAACAATCCTTAAAAGAATACGATATTTCTATAAATGAGGTGTATTTTCTAGTAGGAGAACGTTACGTTGATTTAAAAAAGCCACAAAGCGATGGAGGCATTGAGTATATAAGAGAAGTAGCCAAAAACTCCGATAAAACAGAAGAAAAAATTACAGAAACAGATTTTGCTAGATATATAAGTGCTAATTTCATAGAGAACAGTGATCACTTTAAAGAAACACCAGTTCATTTCATTGATACTCCCAAAGGAGAAAAAACTAGACCTGATACACAAGATACATTAATAAAATTTCTTGAATCACTAGATAGTGGAGATTATAAAACTATATTGTTTGTTTCTAATGCTCCTAATATCAAAGCACAAGCTGCAACTACAGCAAAAATTATGCATTTATATGATAAAGAAAATAGGCAATATGAAGTAGTAGGTGAAAAATACAAAATTGATATAAATAATGCTGCTAAATCTTCTTATGAGATGATCAGCCCCTTTGCTAAAAGCTTATTTGAGGATTATGAACATGCACATATTTATATTGCTAAAAAACTAAACCAATGTGTTGGGTCATACCATGATCTCAGTGAATATAAAGAAAAACTGAAATTCAAGCGTTAACTTTACTTATAAGAAGCTCATAACAACTATCACTACACCTATAAACAACATGGCAAAAATATGCAGCCTGCTAGCAAAAAGCTTCCTGTAACCTTGCTTATCAATTTTTGCTAATTTTAATACAATCAATGCAGGAATAATTATTGCTAAAAAACTTAAAAATGCACCGGCAATAGTCAAAGCTTTGATGAAAATATTAGGAGAAATCAAAACCAAAATCAACGGCAAGATAAAAGTCCATAGAGATGCTTTTATTCTTCCCTGAAAATTATGAGAGTATTTTTTAAGCTCTATAAAATACTCAAACAACCCTATAGCCACTCCTAACAAAGAAGTCAGTATTGCAAGTAAAGAAAACCAACTAACAAAAGGTACTAAACTAACATTACCAGCATGATACTTCAACGCTTTGATAAACGTCCCTAAACTACAACCTGAATCACTAACGCTACTAAAACTATTATCGCCAATCAAAGGTATAATTCCAAGAGTAGTTGCCTGCCATACAATATAAATTAATAAAGGTACCAAAGTCCCCAGAATAAAAACCCTTCTCAGTAATGCATAGCTAGTTCCTACATAACATACTATAGCATGAATACTAAGATGGAACCCAAAAGCAGTGAAAAATAATACTACTGCAGAAAAGACGCTACTACTATATCCCCCTATATTAGATAGATAGCTAATGTTAATATCGTCAGCAAGAAAAACTATTACTACCGCAAATACTATTAGTTTTCCTAAAAACATTAGCCTATTAACATAATCAACTGCTCTTATTTTATAAGACACAATCAACGCTAATATCAAAGTTAGCAAAATAGAAATTAATTTATTTGGGAGGTATATTTCTATTTTCTGCAGCTCTTCTCTTACTATACTAGCTCCCCCCGATATATACGCTACCAGCAAAGAATATAACATTATAAGCATGGCAATAGACGCAATCACTTCTATCTTCTTGCCTAATATTTTTTTTGCAGCCAGAGGAATACTAATTGCTTTACCAAAATATGCATTTATTTTTGCAATAATCAAAGACGAATATAAAGCTATGCACCACATTACTATCATCAAAATAGTGCTAGGCAAAAAACCCATAGAGTAGGTAGAAATAGGTAAAGCAAGCATTCCAGCACCTATAGATGTGCCTGCAACAATCAGCATTGCTCCTATCATACTGTTAATATTTGACATAAACAAAATTTAAAAATTACCAAGACTATAATAACTATACTACAACAAAGCTATACAATAAAAATATTTTATACTGTCGATGACTTTTGTAAATCTTTGATGTAATTATGAGAGGTAGCTCTTTCATTTACATATATCAGTGTATAAGTACAAAAATTAACTAATATTGCTGGAATCAAGCTATTCATTTTTAATATTTCTTCTAATTTTAGTAAATCCCAAATGACGTTTACTATCATACCTGTAGCAAAGCAAATATAAAAACCTTTCTTTGACACGGTTTTCTTCAATAAAATACCAATTAGAGGAATAAGCATAGTAGGTCCCCAGAATCTATAAGCATTCAATAAAATACTAAGAATATTTCCAGTTTCTATTGCAAGAAATATTGCAACAATAATAGCAGATAAAGATACCATCCTAGCCACATATAGCTTTGTCCTATCACCAATATTAGTTATAGGTGCCAATATATCATTAACAAATACTATCGACAAAGAATTAAGATAAGTATCTACCGAAGACATAATGACAGAGATTAACCCACAAGCAAACAGTACTTTAATTAGCATATTAGACAATAGTTTATCAAATAAAAATGGTATTGCTTTCACCGGCTCTATAGAAGGATTCAGTGCATAAGCTAACATCCCTAAACTTCCTCCTATGAAGCAAATAAACAATATAGAGATACTACTAAATATCATTGTTAATCTTGCCTGTTTTGCACTTGAAGACATCAACAATCTTTGCACTACTGGAGGGATTAATAAATCACCTAAAACTAAGCTTAAAAATATCACTACAATTTCCTCAAATCCTAAATAGTAAAGTGGATTAAAATATGAGCTAGGTATAGATTTTATAGTACTATCAAAACCACCAAGCTCGATAATAGCAATATAAAAAACAACTGGAATACTAATAAACATTACAACACATTGAATAATATCTGTAATTACTACAGACCTAATACCTCCTAGAATACAATATAACGCTACAATAGACCCAGCAACAACCAACACTAAAAAATACGACCAAGGTAACCACATCTGCAAAATTTTAGTTAATGCAACTAAATTCAAAATGATAATACCTATACAAAACACCATCCACATTACACCCATTATTATTTGAGCACTTCTACCATATACAGACCTGATGATATCACCTACAGACACTACATTTTTTAGTTGCTGTATTTTCGATGCAAAAAAAATACCTATTAAAAGTATCTGAAAACAAAAACCAATAGTAAACGGTAACAAATATGCAATGCCAAAAGAAAAAGATTGTTCAGCATTCCCAATAATAGTACCACCTCCAACTAAAGAAGCAGTAATAGTAGCAATCAATGAAAATGATGGAAACTTGTTACGTGATAAAGCAAAGTCGTCAAATGTTTTTATTTTTTGAGACGTTACAATACCAATTGTTAACATCAAAATCAGAAATGCAATAATATAATAAGTAATCATATATAATTAGCTCTACTCATCCTACTTCCAAAAAAGTAATGATAATTGATCAAACTAATTAGCTTTATCAGCTGTTGGCAAAGGTGGTACATTTGGTAGTAACTGTTTACCATCAAGTTCCTTTGTGTTGTCATTATTAGTGGTATTACCGTTACCATTGCCATTAGCGCTATCATGATGATGATTTTGCTCTGGCTTTTTTGCCATCGCATTCTTTAGATCTTCATAGCTAATACTTCCTGGAATAAAGTGACCATTAACAATAAATGCAGGAACTCCCTGTATGCCAAGTTGATGAGCTAGCTGCATATTATCATTGATAGCTTGCTGAGCATCATTACTATCCATTTCCTTAAATAACTTATCCTTAGAAACTCTGTATTTCTTAGCAAGATTTTCAATTACTTTCTCATTAATCTCAGTGGTATTCATTAAATCATTATGAAATTTATCAAAAGCCATAGGGTTTATTTTCCACATCGCTACAGAAGCTTTCGCGGCTAACGCTGAGCTTGTGCCCAATACTGGAACATTTTCTAGTACCACTTTTACATCTTTATCTTCATTAACAATTCTCTGCATAACAAGATGATTATGTTTGCAATAACCACATTGATAATCAAAAAATTTAACAATAAGTTTGCTGCCACTCGGATTACCTAAGAATGGTCTGCCATTGATTAATTTTTGCATATTATTATCAATGAAATTTTTAGATTGCTGCATTTTTTCCTGAATCATCTTTTGCTCATAATCACGAAAAGCATCGATTATTACTTCTGGGTGTTGCTTTATATATTCTTGGATAATTTGTTCTATCTTTGTTCTATTTACATTAGCATACTGATGATCGTCTGCTTTGTGTGCAGGTGGCGGTGTGTCTTTAACTATTATAGATGCATCAGAGGATTTTTTACTATCACTCACTATTGCTTTTTCTTTGACATCTTTATCATGAGACCAAAATTTTAAACCTAATATAATTATAACCACTATCAGTAAAACAGCAAAAATTAACCCTTTCTCTACAGGCTTCTTTTGATTTTCTTCTAGCTCAGGAGATGGTTTATTTTCCATATCATCTTGTGTATTTTCCTCTACTCTTTCCTCTTCTTGATTTTGTTCTGGATCTGATCCTTGGTTTTTGTTTTCTTCATCCATATTTTCTACCTTACTTATTGTTTATATTACGCAATGTTTTCAGTACATCGTCAACCTTTAGTTGCAATTTCTTGTTATTTTTTGCATATTTTTCTGCTTTGCTAATAAAATTTTGTGCTTCTGGTATCTTACCATATAATATCGCTTCCTCAGCAAGCATTAGATTACTGTTGCCATAATCTCCTATCTTACCATAAGCGATAGCTAAATTACGATATAAATAAGGATTTTTAACATCGCTTTCAGTAACAGTATTAAGTAACTTTATTGCGTTTTTTAAGTTACGTTCTTTTAGAGACGGATCTTGTTGCAGTGAACTTGCATGAATTAATGCCAAAGCATACTCAGCAATAGTTACATAATCATTTTTTAAATATTGCACTGCTTTTTCATAACTCTCTACTGAGTCAAGCATTTTTCCATTATCAAAGAGAAACTGTCCTTTTAATTGATAAAGATAGCCATTTTTACTTTCCTGCTCTATCAGCTCGTCTATCTTCTTCATTGCTTCAGATAAATTTGGTTTACGAAATGAAGCAATAGCAAGCTCATATTTCCTTGCAAAAGGATCAAGATTTTTGTGGTTTGCAGAAACTAAAGAGTCCACAGGCTCAATAAATCCCCTTAATTTTGCAACAACTCGCGCGTATTTTTTCTTATCTTCCTCGGAAGTATGATATTTACTACCTTCCTTCTTATAAGCAGCACGCAATATTTCTAGTCTCTCACTACTAAGTGGGTGAGTAATAGCATAAGGATTAATTTGGCCAGCAATATTCGCCTCTTCTTTAGAAAAATGCTCGAGTATCTTCGTTAACCCCCCAACCGTATAATTACTTTTATGCAAAAACTTAATTGCAGCTTGATCAGCTGCAGATTCTTGCGAGCGGGAATGGCTTAAAAACCCTCTTGTGGCAGCATGAGAAGACCCCGTAATCAATGCTACACCAACTTCTGGTGCTCCACCAAGAGCTGCAGCTATACCAAGCAATGTTGTTGCCATAGCTGGTACGGTAAGTTCTTGTATTTTCTCATGCCTTCTTACCAAATGTCCTCCAGCTATATGGCCTAATTCATGGGCAACAACTCCTCGTAACACTTCAGGATCATTATATAAAGTTATAATACCAGTATGAATGAATATATTAGACCCACCACTAACAAAGGCATTAGCAGATTGATCTAATAATATATATACTTTGATATCTTTTTTATGAAAACCAGCAGTGTGAAAAATAGGATCGATTAGCTCTCTGACTGTATTTTCTACTTCACTATCAATAACAAGTCCCACAGAGTTTGCAGAAAAAGTAGTAAGAAAGGAAAAAAGTAAAATAAATTTTTTTAAGTGATTAAAAGAAAATATATGTCTTAACTTAGTTACCGCTTCCTGGCTTAGGTGAAAAATATTTCTTAAATTTATCAGGCTCATTTTCATATTTTTTTGCATCTGGCAAAGGAATTTTAGTTGCAGTAATTTTTGGCCATTTTGCAGAATATTCTCTATTTCTTTCAATATCCTTAATCAACTGTTCTGCTTCAGGCTGTATAGCCTCAATGGGACATTCTGGCTCGCATACACCGCAATCTATACATTCATCAGGATTTATCACTAACATATTTTCACCCTCATAGAAACAATCTACAGGACATACTTCTACGCAATCGGTATATTTACATTTAATACATTTTTCAGTTACAACAAAAGTCATTTGACCAATAATTTTTATTTAATAATTAGAGTATACTTGCATGATACGCAATATTTTTTTTTGCAAAAACTCTTCTTTAACTCTAATAGTTACAATAAAAATATAAAATAATACACAACCAGTAAACATTACAAATAGAGGAATAAGCATTGATATATGTATGGTAGGACCGTCAATACGAAAAACACTCGCAGGTTGATGTAAAGTTGTCCATAAATTAACAGAAAATTTTATAATTGGAACATTAATCATTCCAACTATTGCCAATACCGCAGGAGCAAGCGTTGAATTATGTTTATTCTCTAATGAATTAGTAAGTATAATATAGCCAAGATAGAGAAAAAATAATATCAACATCGATGTTAGTCTAGCATCCCAAACCCACCATGTACCCCATATCGGTTTTCCCCATAAAGAACCAGTAATAAGAGTTAAAGCGCAAAATAAAGCACCAATTATTGCAGATTTTCTTGCAATTATCTCCATTAATTGATTCTGCCAAATGATATGACAAATACTGCATATACCAATAAAAAAATAACCACCCAAAGCAATCCAAGCAGAAGGAACATGAATATACATTATTCTAACAAAGTCTTTTTGCTGATAATCCTCAGGAGAGTTAAAAAGAGCATAATACACTCCTAAACTTAAAAATATTACCGCTAATATAGGAGCAATTTTTATTATATAAGGCTCTACTTTATCAAAATGATTTTTTTTAATCATTTGTAAGACCTACTATAGATAATATATGACCATCAAGCTTTTGATTTTGCAACGTGCATCTACGATAACTAAAAAAATTTTTCTCATCTTGCAGAGTATCTATATTAATATCCATTATTTGATTAAAATTATATAACATTAGTTTATTTTTGACATAACCAGGCAAATCAAACATATAATGCTCTTTATTCACTGAATCGCAAAAAAACTTTTCATTTTCATGGGATTCATTAATAAATTTAGCAAAAAAATATTTGTCTACCTCATAAGAATTTTGATGTATACAAGGACCAATCATAATATCAACATATTTCTCTTCTGCATTTAATTTTTTCATCATTGAAAAAGTTGAATCTATAATACCAGCCAAAGCTCCTTTCCAGCCAGCATGAGCAGCTCCAATAACCTTATTTTTTAGATCTATAAAAAATATTGGCACGCAATCTGCCGTTTGAATAGCTAAAACAACATTTTTTCTATTAGTAACCTGTCCATCAGCTTGTATTTCTTGACCCGGCTCTACTCTATCTTTAATAATTACTGCTTTACTACCATGAACTTGGTTTAAGATTGATAAAAAACCTTCGTTTATTCCTAGTAACTCAAGAATTTTTTCCCTATTTACTTGTGCTTCCTTGCTTTTTCCTTTATATTGGCAACTATCAAAAAATGAATTTTTACCAATAAAGCCGTAAATCAAATTTTGCGGAAGCTTATATTGAGAATGAGTTACTAGCAAATCTTTCATTATCAACTAACCAATTGTTATTCAACTATACATTAATAAACCTAGATTAAAATATGAGATTTTTCAAGAAAAGAAGAAATAACGTTACCACTGCAGCCATGATCGGTACTACTTTAGAATATTATGACATGTCTCTATATGGGTTTATGGCTCCCTTATTAGTATCAGTATTTTTGCCTACATTTGATCCTATAAATGCACTATTAATCACTTTTATCCTAACCCCTATTAGTATTATAGTAAGGCCTTTCGGAGCTTTTATTATTGGTAAAATTGGAGATAAGCATGGTAGAAAAAAAGCGTTAGTTATAAGTATCACTGGAATGGCAATAGCAACAGGACTTATAGGTTTGTTACCCACTTACCATACTGCTGGCTTTGTAGCTCCAACTTTATTTATTATACTAAGAAGTATGCAAGGATTTTTTGTTGCTGGAGAATATAATGGTGGAGCGATATTTGTTCTTGAGCACACCAAAAATCGCAAAGGCTTTATAAGCGGTGTTTACTGCATGTATACTGTAGTAGGAATATTATCTGCAGCTGCAATAGCTACTTTAGTCTCTTACCTAACTAAGTATCTACCAAACACATATTGGCGTATTCCTTACATATTTGGTTTTCTAACAGGAGTACTAGGTCTTTACATAAGAAAATGTATTACAGAAAGTCCAGAGTTTTTAAAATACGAAGGAGAAAGTGAAGTTAGTGTCAAACATATTATCAGTAAATATAAAACTATTCTCATTCTAATAGGAATAGCAAGTTTCTTTAGCGCTTTATACTGCTTGCCAACCATATTAATGAATTCATTATTACCATTTGCTACTCCTTATAAATTATCTACTATAATGGCAATCAATACTAGCACAACCATCCTTTATATGTTGCTATTACCAGTATTTGGCCATATTGCAGATAAGCTTTCTTTAAATCGTTCAATGTCAATAGCTAGCATTATAATTTTGCTATCCTCTTATCCTTTGATTTCCTTGATTTCATACCAAAAATTAGAATACATCATTATCATGAAAAGTTGTTTTGCTATCATTACTGCTTGGTTCATTGCACCATTCCATGCTTGGGCACAATCAATGTTTCATACCAAAGAAAGATACACTGCTATTTCTTTTGGTTACTCAATAGGATCACAAATTGGAGGATTAATGGTCCCATTTAGTTTATGGGTATGGAAAAACACTGGATCTTTGGTCGCAATATATGCAATATTAATGTTTTTTGCTACAATAGCTCTGATATCGCTTTTTTATGAAAACAGAGCTCAAAAACATGAATGATAATCTAATAATAGAGAATATAAATTTTAAAGAAAAAATTAAAGAATATATCGCTAAATTTGCTGATGAATTTTCAATACACCCAATAATAGGATGCGAATTAGAATTTTATGTTAGTAATAATGATGTAATTGAACTCATTAAAGAAAAAATAGTTATAGATTTGCCCTTAATTGAAATAGAATCAGAGCAGGGAAATAACCAATTTGAGATAAAATTCTTACCATCAAAAAATATTCTGCAGCTAATCAGTGATTTCAACAACGTCAAAGAAAAACTAAAAAAAATTGCCAGCAAAAATAATACTAAAATTTATTTCGACGCTAAGCCTTTTATAGATCAACCTGGCAGCGCTATACATATTCATCTCAATTTTTTGGACAAAAATAGCCGTAATGTTTTTGCAAAACAAGCAGGCCAAGAATCAGATTATCTATTATTTACAATAGGGGGGCTGATAGATATCATCAAAGAGTCTATGTTGTTTTTTGCTCCCAAGCAAAAATCCTATGACCGATATGTAAAATCGATGAGTACGCCAATTGTAATAGCTTGGGGAGGAAATAATCGCACTACCGCAATCAGAATCCCTCCAGGCAATAAAGGACCTAGAAGAGTAGAGCACCGAGTTCCTTGCGCAGATGCAGATATTGCAGCAACCATTGCTATAATTTTATTTGGGGCGTATCATGGTATAACGATGAAAATATTACCTCCTATAAAAATTTTTGGTAATGCCTTCGATACACAGTATCAACTAGAAAAATTACCAATAAATATTGAAAATATATCACAATTGTTCATTAGTAATAAAAAGCTTATTGAGAATTTTCTCGTTGTGCATAGGCCAGTATAGCTTTTAAATTTACCACGTGCTACTGAATTTCTTATCGTTAACTTCTAAAGAACAAAGCAACAATAGCAAGACTATTAGTCAAAAAGAAAGGTATTATCCATTTTAAGATGTTGAATTGTACCTCTGATATTTCCTTCTCTATTTTATGAATAAATTTCTCTTCCATTGCTTTAATTTCTCCCCTTAAAGACCTGTCTAGAGATCTGATTTCTTCCCCTAAAGAACTGATTTCTTTTTTTAAAAAACTAATTTCTCCTTTAATATCACTGATCTCTATTTTAATGCCATTAATCTCTACTTTAATGGTGTTAACTTCTGCTTTAACGATATTAAGCTCTATCTTGATATTACCAATTTCTCCTTTTATAACTTCAAGCTGATCTCTTGTCGCAATTCTAGAAAAATCATAATCACGACTTTTGGAAACAAGCTCAACAATGCTTTCAGCGTGTTCTTCTTTAACGCCAACATCCATTAAAGCTCGAATAGATTTATGTGTGTCAAACATATTTAATGTAGGCTCTACCATCAAATTTAAAATTTCCCCTATTAATTATACTCTTTTTTAAAAAAGTTACATAACTAATACACAAAAATACTCACGTCTTCAACTACTTATAGTATAATTTCTTATTTAAATATAACAAGTTGTAAAAATGGTTATAAATTTTAAATAAAAGAAGTTTCTTGATTTACTATGAATATTAAATATAATTACCAAAAAGATAATATGAGCTTGCAAGGACCTCTGGTTTTTGCTAAATTCATTTTAATATTTCTTGTGGCTATGGCCCCTTCGTCTAGCGGTTAGGACATCACCCTTTCACGGTGGAAACACGGGTTCGATTCCCGTAGGGGTCACCATCTATATTATGTATATGGTGTATAAGGTAAAGGCAGAGTACAATTTGAATAAAATCTGGTAATCATGGCCAATATTATAAAAGGATTTTCTAATCCTGCTCTTGTAATAATGTTCTTTTTAGGAATATCTTGTGGTTTTCCTCTAGCTCTAACAGCATCATCGTTAAAAACATGGCTAAGCAGCATGCAAATCAGTATCAAAGAAATAGCTGCTTTTGCGTTTATTGCTATTCCTTACAGCTGTAAATTTCTTTGGTCACCCTTTGTTGATGGGGTCAAAATACCATTACTAAACAAGCTTTTAGGCCAACGTCGCAGCTGGTTAATAACTTCTCAAATACTACTTGTTTTTGCAGTATTTTTACTAGGACAAAGTAATCCCGAAGAGAATCTATTATATTGCGCTTCTATAGCAACATTAGTTGCATTTTTATCAGCAACACAAGACATAGTCGTCGACGCATATAGGATCGAAAGACTACCAAAAGAAACACAGGCACTAGGTGTAGCAATGTATGTATATGGCTATAGGTTAGGTTTATTTGGTTCTGGTGCCGGATTACTCATTCTTGCGGCAAAATTTAGCTGGCCATTCTCCTACTCAATAGGAGCAATCATCTTAGTTGTAGGTATCATTACGACTTTGCTTTGCCAAGAACCAGAACACAAACATAGGCAACGTTTAGTTGGTAAGTCTTATCTTGAACAATTTGTAAATATTGTAATAAATCCTTTTAAAGAGTTTATTACCGTTAATCAGTGGTATTATATTATTATATTTGTCATTTTATTTAAGTTAGGAGATGCATTAGCAGGTAATTTAACTTTTACATTTTTAGTTAAAACTGGTTTTACGCTTGAAGAAATTGCATTATATGTAAAAACTTATGGATTAATAGCTACACTTTGCGGCTTGTTCATTGGTGGAGTAATAGTGCAGAAATATCGAATATTTAATTCTCTGTTATTTGCAGGAATTATTCAGATGTTATCTAACTTGATGTTTGTATATCAAAGTCATGTAGGTCATGATACCTCAATGTTAATGTTAACTATTATTTGCGAAAATATTGCAGGAGCAATTGGCGATGTAGTTTTCATTGCTTATTTGAGTAGCATGTGTAATCTACAATTTGCTGCAACGCAATATGCTTTATTTAGCTCTATTGCAACTATAGGTCGCAATATTATCTCTGGATCTTCCGGTATTATAGTTGATCACTATAGTTGGGCTACCTTCTTTATTATTTCAACTGTTGCAGCACTACCAGGAATTCTAATGATATTTAAGGTAAGAACAATTAAAAGGAAACAGTAAATGAATACAAGTGCATCAGCGGTAATAGAAAAAGCTACCCCTATGATGCAGCAATATTTAAAAATAAAACAAGAACACCAGGATTGCCTTTTGCTTTACCGAATGGGAGATTTTTATGAACTTTTTTATTCAGATGCAACCGAAGCTGCTCCTATTCTTGAAATAGCACTCACCAAACGTGGTAAGAATAATGGAGATGACATCCCTATGTGTGGCATACCACATCATAGCTCAGAAGTTTATATCCAAAAACTTATTAAAGCAGGCAAAAAAGTTGCTATCTGCGAACAACTAGAGACACCTGAAGAAGCAAAAAAACGCGGTTATAAGTCAGTTGTCAAGCGAGAAGTAGTAAGAATTCTTACTCCGGGCACTCTTACTGAAGATAATCTGTTACAAGGTAAAAAAGCAAATTATTTAGCCTCTATTGTTATTGAAAACAATAAAGCAGCAATTGCCTATGCTGATATCTCAACACTAGAATTCGCCGTAATTAGCTCTGATGTAAGTAATTTATACTCCGATTTAAGCAGACTAAACCCTACTGAAGTCATCATGGCTGACTCTTTAATTATAAATCAGCATTTAAAAGATATTTTAGACGATTTCAAATGCCGTGTAGTAACTTTTGTTGATTCATTCTTCAACCCAAAAAAAACAGAGCGCAAAATTCAACATAATTTTGACTTACGTACTATAGAAAGCTTAGGTGATTTCGATAATAATCAAATTGCAGCATGCGGATCTTTAATTGAGTATCTATCTATAACTCAGAAAAAAGAAAAAATATTTTTATCTTTTCCTAAAATAATCGAAAAAAAAGATTATATGATTTTAGACAAAATCACGCAAAGTAACTTAGAAATATTCGATTCAAAAGGAGAACACGGTTATTCATTACTTAAAATCATAGACAACACTCTAACTAATGCCGGAGGAAGATTACTAAGAAAATTCTTATCCTTCCCTTCAGTGAATTTAAAAACAATCAATGATCGCTTGGATCTAGTAGAATTTTTTATCAATAACTACAGCTTATGCGACAAAATTCGTAATATCTTAAAAAAAGTTCCTGATATCGAAAGATCCATTGCTAAAATTGCAATCAAACGCGCACTACCAAGAGATTTGTATCATATAAAACAAGCTTTAGAAAAAGCAATAATAATTGCCAATTTATGCAACAATAATAACCAGAACCAACTTTCCATCATTGCTAAAAAATTTTTTCAAGGACAAGAAGCTCTTGCCTTACTAAAAGAAGCACTAGTAGAACGTGATGCATATTTTAATGAAGAAGATTTTATTGATCGCAAATATAATTTGCAGTTAGAAGAATTATATGAATTTCGTGATAACAGCAGATCCACCCTAGACCACTTACGCAGAGAATATGTACAAAAAACCGGTATACATAATCTTAAAATTGAATTTAATAATGTACTAGGCTACTATATAGAAGTAACAAAAGCACAAGCAAAGAATCTTGATTGTAGTGAATTGATTCACAGACAAACTATGGTCAATAATGTTAGGTTTGTTAGTAACAAACTCAAAGAAGTAGAAAGCAAAATCATCGATATTAATCACCAGATAGAATTATTAGAAGCACAGATCTTCAATGAAATCACCGATGAAGTACTAAATTATCGCGAAATTATTTTAGATATTGCTAAATCCATATCTTACCTTGATGTTATAAGTAGCTTCGCCTACTTTGCCACCAATCGTAAATATTCTAGACCAGAAATAAACGATACCGCTGATCTTATAATTAAAGAAGGAAAGCATCCAATTATTGAATGTAGCATTGAAAAGAACAATCAAAAATTCATTGAAAATGACTTGAAATTAGATCAGTCGCAAAAGATTTGGCTAATTACTGGCCCCAATATGTCAGGAAAAAGTACCTTCTTAAGACAAAACGCTATAATTTCTATTTTAGGGCATATAGGTTCATTTGTCCCCGCAAAATTTGCTAAAATTGGACTGATCGACCGAATATTTAGCCGCATAGGAGCAGGAGATGATCTCGCAAAAGGCCACTCCACTTTCTTAGTAGAAATGATAGAAACAGCAGTGATATTAAATCAAGCAACTAATAAATCCTTAATTATTCTAGACGAAATAGGACGAGGCACTTCTACCTATGATGGTATTGCAATTGCTTGGAGTTGCCTAGAGTATTTACATAACCATATCAAGGGACGAACGCTCTTTTCCACTCACTATCACGAGCTAACTGACCTAGCAAAAAAATTAGATAAAATGTCATGTTATACAGTTAAAGTCAAGGAATGGGAAAACAAAATTATCTTTATGCACAAAGTAATACCAGGTATCGCTAACTGCTCTTACGGTATTAACGTTGCTGAAATTGCAGGAATACCTAAAGATGTTGTCAAGAGATCAAAAACAATACTCCAAAAACTAAACGATCGTAGCCACACTGCAAAAGTAAAAAATCACCATAAAGAAAATCTAGATTTATTAGACTACAAGCAACAACAAGAAGAAAATTCTATTACCACAAAATTAGTTAAAATCAACCCAGACGAATTATCTCCCAAAGAAGCGCTGCAAATACTCTATCAACTGAAAGAATCCCTATAAATTTATGTCATGAGTTTTTACAAAATACATAAGAAAGAAACAGAACATAAATACAAGATAACCCTCTCTACAAATAAGATTTATTAGCAATTATGCATTTAATCCATCTTGGTCACCACAATTACCTAGAATATTTTCTTCTTCTGGATTCTGCTGAGGTTGTATTATTTGAGCATTAACATCCATATCCATAGGAGTATCATCATTAACTAATTGCGGAAGATGAGGCTCTGCTTGCAAAATTTCTTCAGCCAAGATCATTTGACCTACTACCCCTTCTTCCTTAATCTCTAAATCACCATAAACATAGCGTAATGTGATAGTACCATCATCACCTATTACATCCTTTACTACTCGGCCATGAGCATTATTACCCAAATAATATATATTGGCACGCTGTCCTCCTCCGATATCTTGATTTAATTTTGCTCTAAATACACTATCAAACTCTCCATCACCTACATATATTCGTTGCCCCTTCTGATAGGATGGTATTTGTGTTTGTAGCTGTGAATCATTGTTTTCTACTTCTGTATGTGATGAAGTTACCTCATCATTACTATGTTGTGTACTTGATGAAATTTCATCATCATCATCAAAATAATGAGCCGTTGGAACTCCATTATTAAAATCTTCTTCATTTAAATAACCTAAATGCACCTTAACACCATTGGCTATAATTTCTTCTTCAACTTGACCATCAGATAAATAGGTAACTATCTTAAAAAGATTATCATTTTCATCATAAAATTCTTTCTTTATTTCTTCTCCATTACCATAATCAAACCTTTTTTCTATAACCCTGTGCTCTTGAATATTTTCTATCATGTCGTCAATCATAATTAGTTAATAAATAAGAAAAATTACTAAAATAAAATTGTTTTGATTTACTAAATTTTCTTTGGAATAGAAAATTTTACCTAGAAAAACATAGAAAAAATACCTTTTTTAATTATAACCTAAGCTAAAATTATAAGTGATAAAAAAATGTGATATAAAAAAATAAATTAATTTTAGTGGTTTTTATTGAAGGAAGAAATACAAGCACAAGATAACCCTCTCTACAAATAAAGCTTATTAGCAATTATGTATTTAAACCATCTTGGTCACCACAAACACCTAGAGTATTTTCTTCTTCCGGATTTTGCTGAGGTTGCACTACTTGATTCATCCAATCTGTAATATACTGATCTTTATCTACTTCCTCATCAGCTCTATCGCTAGTCTGATCTTCATCATAATCTTCTTCTGCATCAGCTCTATCGCTAGTCTGATCTTCATCATAATCTTCTTCTGCATCAGCTCTATCGCTAGTCTGATCTTCATCATAATCTACTTCCGCATCAACATTATAATTAGGAAATAGTAACTTTACTTCTGTGCCATCTGCATGTTTTTCATGACCATTTACAGGAACATTATTTTCAAATTTAACATATGCATTAGTACCATTGCAATACATTATCATTTGGCGAATAATAGCACCATTTTCATTATAACTTTCAAACATTTGAGTACCATTTTCGCAATTAAACTCCCTTATAAGGTCACCATTTTTTGCATAGAACTCTCTAACGAATGTTGTTGTTTCTTGATTTTCTATTTGCTGTTTCATATCGTTAATCGTAATTAGTTAATTTTTATCAATAAATACGCATCAAAAGAGCAACTGTCAACCTTTTATTATTACTAAATCTTAATAAATAAGAAAAATTACTAAAATAAAATTGTTTTGATTTACTAAATTCTCTTTGGAATAGAAAATTTTACCTAGAAAAATATAGAAAAAATATCTTTTTTAATTATAACCTAAGCTAAAATTATAAATGATAAAAAAATGTGATATAAAAAAAATAAATTAATTAATTTTAATATTTAAGAAATTTTCTTAGAAGTACTAGAGTAAGAGAAGAAATGATCAACAGGTCCGTGTCCCTTACCGATTTTAGTATCCTTATATGCAACCAATGCTTTAGTTAGATATTTTTTCGCCTGCTCCACTGCTTCTGGCATCTCAAATCCATGCCCTAAAAAAGCTGCAATTGCTGCTGAGAATGTACAACCAGTACCATGATTATTTATCGTATTGATACGCTCAGTGCTGAAGCGATACTTTTGCCCTTGCCAATATAATACATCCTCGCATAATAGAGAATCAGCATGTCCACCTTTGATTATTGCAGATTTAGAGCCAAATTTTAGTAACTCTTCTACTGCCGATAACATCCCTTCTTTTTCTAATATATCTTTTTCTAATATTTTTGATGCCTCTGGAATATTTGGAGTAACTATATCGCTTAAAGGAAATAGCTTCCCGACCAATAAATCAATTGCTTCTGCTTCCAGTAAATCATGACCACTCTTGGCAACCATCACTGGATCAAGTACAACTATTTTTGGGCTATATTCGATCAAAATTTTACTGATAACTTCAATAATTTGATCGTTAAAGACCATACCAATTTTTACTACATCGACACCGATATCATCAAAAATTGCTCTACACTGCTCCTCAATAGCATTGAGAGGCAGCTGATAAATAGATTGTACTCCTAAAGTATTTTGTACGGGTAAAGCAGTTAACACAGACATCGCATAACATCCTAGTGCAGAAAAAGTTTTAATATCTGCCTGAATACCTGCTCCACCACTGCCATCGAAACCTGCAATAGTTAATGCTCTGATAATTTTTTTTGACATTTTTATAGAATTATAGCTAAAGTTTATACACTATACTTTATCTGCTATTGTACGAGTACTGCAATAACTATGCGCACAAACGCTTACGCCCCTTTGCTCTCCTAGCATTTAGTACTTTCCTGCCACCAAGAGTACTCATACGAGCTCTGAAACCATGTCTTCTTTTTCTTACTAAATTACTTGGTTGGTATGTACGCTGCATCTTTATAAATTATGAATTAACTAAGTTGAATAGATGATTTATAACACAGATCATAAATTAGTCAATCTAAAATAATTTTTAAGCTCATTACGTAGATAATACAAACTTTCCTCGATTCCCACAGGGTAAATATGAGGATTCATAAATCTTTTGATGCCATAATGTATAGAATTCATTTCTGTTTTTGTACGTTCTTGAATAGAAGACAACGAAGGAAATTGATAAACTATTACCCCTTTTTTTATAATAGGTTTGAGTAATAACTTGCTTTTACAGTTAGAAGGGAAGGTTTTTTTATGATTACTATCTAGAGGATCAATAATATTATTACTTACATTATCATCAGCTTCATTAAATATCATATCTCCCAAATACTCTCCATCATCTCCAATAAATCTCTTCACTTGCTGAACGCCTGGAATAGAAGTCTTAGCAGCTTGCTCTGATATTTTAATCTTATACTGCCAACCTTTATCATCTCCTCTTTTTAGAGCAGACAATTTATACACACAACCTAAAGGCTCATTGCCACCAGCTGCTATTAGTTTTGTGCCTACTCCCCAACAATCAATTTTGCCTCCTTCTCGATAAATACTCTCTATGACATATTCGTCTACTTCATTAGAGACAAAAATCTTAGCATCAGCAAAACCATTTGTATCCAACATATGACGCGCTTGTTTGCTAAGCCAAGCAAGATCACCTGAGTCTATCCTTATTCCGACAAGCCTTTTACCTTGCTGACGAAGATCATGCCCAACTTTAATGGCTGTCTCTACTCCTTTAAGCGTAGAAAAAGTATCAACTAAAAAAACATTCATTGATTCAGGAATATGACTTGCATAAGCTTTGAAAGCATCTTCTTCTGTATCAAAAGCCGTAACCCAAGAATGAGACTGCGTACCTCGTACAGGAATACCAAACTCCTGCCCTGCAAGAGTATTAGATGTTGCAACACAACCGCCAATAAAAGCAGCTCTACTTGCAAAAACTGAACTACTTAAACTTGGTGAACGACGCATGCCAAACTCAACAACTGGCGTGTCTTTAGCTGCATAACAGATTCTTGCAGCTTTTGTAGCAATAGAGGTCTGAAACCCAATAGTATTTAGAAGCAGAGTTTCAATTATTTGACATTGAATAATAGGGCCCGATACTCTAACCATAGGCTCATAAGGAAATACTATGCTGCCCTCCTCTATCGCGTAGATATCGCAAGACAACTTCAAGTTTGAAAGAAAATTTACAAATTCTTTAGTAAATAAATTATTATTAGCATCGTCTTTTATGCTTAATAAATAATCTCTTTCTTGATCGTTAATGACGAATTCTTTCGCTGCTGTTTGAATAGCTGTATGCAACCCTGCAGCAATAGCAAAGCCACCTTTAAATGGATTTTTCCTGAAGCAAAGATGGTAAACAGCATGGTCATTATGCCTATTTAACTTCCAATAAGCGTAAGACATCGTAAGATTATAGAGATCAGTTGAAATCATTTGATGATATATCTCCAGTTTTTATCTTTACCTTTACTGATCCCTATGCGAGGAGTAGTAATAAAATTAGGATTATAATTCATATCTTCAATATAAAAATCGTTAGAAATTACTATATCTAAACCATTATGTTCTCTTGTAATCCCCATATATTTACATAATTTTCCTGGACCATCTAAACATATATTGTTTGAATCTAGCAATTTCACTCCACGTATTAAAACTGCAGCTGGAAAATTTTTTGATTCTGTAACAAAATTCAAACAATGATACATTCCATATATTAAGTAAACATAAGAAAAACCAGCATCATTGAACATTGTTTCTGTCCTCTTGGTTCTACCTTTAGCGGCATGACAAGCAGGATCATCTTGACCAATATAAGCTTCTGTTTCTGTAATGTAAGATTTAATATTTTGAAAAACTAGTTTCTTGCCTAAAAGCTGCTGAGCAACAGTTAATGTAGATTGCTTAAAAAATTCTCTATCTAACTTATTAGACACTTACTAAATTAGGACTTACCTTGCGCAGCTTGATCAGAGCTTTTTTTACTACCAACTGAAAAATCCAAAGAACCAAATTTCTTATTAAATTTGGTAACAGTTGTACTAGTATCACTAGCTCTAGCAATTCCTTTACCTGTCCACGCAGGATGAGTTTTGAAATCAACATCTAAAACTAATTTTCCTCCAGAATATGTTGAAACTGTCTCAAAAGTTTCTCCTTTAGGAAATTGTATCGTTAAATTATAACACTTAGGATGAATATCTTTACTCATTATCAATATCTATTTTTCTGTTGATTTAGTTATAGTTTTTGTCTTTTTAGGTGTAGCAATCTTTTTCACACTTTTAGTAGCAGAAACTTTTTTAGCTTTCACCTGGTCTATATTTGATTTTTTTTCTAATTTCTTGTTTATTCTTTTACTGACCCTACTAACCTTATTTTTTTTAGCAGTAGCGACAGGTTTATCTGACTTTATATCTAAATTTTTTTTAACTATCGCATCCTGAACTTTTTTCTGCAATATTTTTGCTTTTGTAGCTAACTTCCTTCTTGGTACAGACGTAAGAAAATCATCCAACCCACCATATTTATCAACCGTACGTAAAGAACTAGCAGCTATTCTCATGGAGACTTTTACCCCTAATGCGTTACTCACTAATGTTACATTACGTAAATTAGGCAAAAATCTCTTCTTAGTCTTATGATTAGAATGAGATACTTTATTACCTACCAATATCGATGTTCCTATTAATTCACATGACCTAGTCATCTGCTTTTCCTCTACTCTATACTTAAATTCGATTAAAAAGATAATCTATTGTAGTTATCTAAATCAGTCAAGCATTTTATTGCCATATTCCAATAATGCAATGAATGACCTCTTTTGCTACTGCTCTTTTAAAGCAAACCAGAAAGTAGTTGTAATTGGATCTAATAGATATTGTAATAATGTTCTTTCACCAATAACAATAGTTACATCAGCTTGCATACCGGGATATAATTCATAATCACGATATTTTGAGATTTTCTTCAATTGATCTTTATCAATTTCCACTCTTACTTTATATTTAAGTCCTTTAGGATCACGTTGTAATAACAACCCTTCTTGAGAGTAAGCATAATTTCCTTGTGGTGGCTCAAAAACATCTGAAGATACAAATGAAACCACTCCATCTAAAGGTGCCGTACTCCTGTGTTTAAATGCAGAAATTCTTACTTTCGATTTTAGACCAATGTGAACAGCATCAATATCATCAGGAGATACATATGCTTCTACAACCAATGACTCATCTTTTGGTGTGATTGTCATTAAAGTGCCTCCAGAAGGAACCGTACCACCCTTTGTATGAACCTGTATCTGATTAACAATACCACTAACTGGCGCAATCACTGATAACCTACCAAGTCTCTCCTCATAATCTGCAATCTTTGCCTCCGCATCGCTAAGCTGAGCGATAAGCTGAGCCTCTTTTGACTGAGCTTCCAATAATTGAGTCTTTGATACAAAACCTTTTTGTTGAAGATCTTCTAATGCTGTCAGCTGCTCTCGAATAATCTCAAGCTGTTTTTCAAAAGAATTTTTTTGAGCTCTTAAACCATCAAGTCCTGTTTTTATTTGAATATCACTAAGTCTAGCAAGTACCTGACCTGCTTCTACCTCTTCACCTTCTTTAACATTAATCTCTTCTAGAATTCCGCCTTCTCTATGCTGAATAATTTGTTTTTTTGAATCTGTAACTACAAAACCCATAGCATGAGAAGCTTTATCTAAAGGAGCAACGCCTGACCAAATTCCAGCGATAAAAAAAGTGACTACTACTACCCAAAAGCCAAATAAGATAGGAGAACGCGCTTTCTGTAACACATCATTTCTATTTGCACCCTCTTTTTTAGTAACAAAGCTAATAAAACCATCAATTCCTTTAAGTAAGCCAGTAGTTGCTTTTTTTACATTTTTAACTGTGATCTGATTTGCAGCAGTTGTAATTCTTTGGCCTATAGTTGGTGGTTTCTCAGACTTAACAAGTTTCTTCAGCATTTTCATAGCTTCAGGATTATTCTTTAATGCAGCAAGAGATTTTTGCACTTGCTCAGATTTAGGATCTAACGGCGCACCGGTATATGGCTGAGATGGTGATGAGGAAGGAATTTCTACTCTTTGCTTCCGCACAGCAACTTTTGGCATTTTAAGATGCTCATCAGGAGATACTTTTTCTACCTCTACTTTTTCTTGATTAGACTCATCGTTTACGCTTGTTGTACTAGCATCTACACTAGATGAAGCTCCTATTCCTTCTGTCGACGAAGAAAGTTTTACAGAATAAGAATAAGATTCTTTAGCTGCAGATTTATCAGTTTTGCTCTCTTTTTTTTCAACCATAATGTATATCTAATTTTTACTTTTCTTCTTTATTATTTTGCTCGTTCTTGGGTTTTTTGCTTCCCTTTTCTTGCTCTTCTTTTGCCGCCTGAGCAAAACGAGCCATGATCTCATCTTTCGGACCATAAGCTACAATCATACCTTCTTGTAAAATCATGATCATATCTACAAATGATAAAATGGAAGGTCTGTGTGATATAAGTATAGTCGTTATATCTTGCTTCTTTGCATTTGCCAAAGCTTCAACCAAACCTTGCTCACCTTTTTCATCAAGATTTGCATTAGGTTCGTCTAACACAACTAACTTTGGACGCCCATAAAACGCTCTTGCAAGCCCAACTCTTTGCCTTTGCCCACCTGAAAGAAGAGAACCAGCAACACCTATATCTGTATCATACCCTTTAGGCAGCCTAGATATCATCTCATGCGCACCAGCAAGCTTCGAAGCCTCAATAATAGCATCAGAATCAGGGTCCTTAGCCATACGCGAAATATTGTCTTTGATCGTACCACTAAATAATTCAATTCCCTGCGGCAAGTAACCAACATGCTTACCAAACTCTTCACGCTTCCAATTAAAAACATCTAACCCATCTAGTCTTACGCTCCCAGAAATTGGCTTCCATACTCCAACCAACAATCTAGCTAATGTGGATTTTCCTGCAGCACTAGGACCAATAATAGCCAAAGACTTTCCTGCTTCTAACGTAAAACTTAAACCTTTAAGGGTATATTTAGGCTGTTCTCCCGGCATTGAAGGAGGAGGAGCAAAAAAAACATTTTCTGCAGTAATTTTCCCTTGAGGATTAGAAATAGACATTCCCTCAGGCTTTGATGCTTCTTGATCAAACGATAGCTTAATTTTTTTATAAGACTTCATAGCAGAAGATACTTGCTTCCACACTTCTATAGCTTGATCAAATGGTGCCATAGCACGACCAACCATTATAGAACTTGCAATCATATTACCAGCAGTCATATCAGTTCCATTAGAAGTTATAACTATATAAGCTCCTATACCTGTTACCGACATCTGTAAAATAGAACGTAAAAATCTTGTAGTATTAGAAATAACACCATTTCTATAACTAGCAATCGACTGCCATTTTAAAGCTCCTTCATTTAATTGAAGCCATCTATGCCTTACTTTTTCCATCATCCCCATAGCCTGAACAGTTTCAGCATTACGAGTTGCAAGCTCAGCCATATGATGGCCTTTTAAGTTGCATTCATTCGATGAAGATAGCGAAGAATTAATCGAAACAGCATTTAAAAATGCCATAAACAACATGAGCACTGCCCCAATAATTGTCAACCACCCCAAATAAGGATGTATCAAAAAAATTACTAAAATATAAATAACAGACCAAGGAGCGTCAAACAAACTATTTATCCCCACACTAGTCAAAAATGATTTAATAGTAGTAAATTCCCGAATACTCTGACTAGCACCCATAGACGGCCTAATTGCAGCACTGGCAACAGCATGAGAAAATAGCGCTGGTGATATCCTTCTATCAAGCCATTCACCAATTTTAATTAAGGTAAAAGATCTCGCGATTTGTAAAAGCATATGAGCAAAATATACGAAGAATATGATTAAGCTTAGCATCAACAAAGTAAATTTATTGCCACTAGACAAAACTCGATCCAAAACTTGCAAAGCATATAGAGGAGTAATTAAATTTAATAAATTTACTCCAAATGAAAACATGAAAGTAACAATAAATGCTTTTCTACAATCCTCCAATGCTTTTACTAGTGGATTAGATGGAGTGTTTCTCAATGCTACGCTGGTGCTCATAATTTATATATATTTTTTAATTATACCGAAATTTAATTCAGCTAATGTTACTGTCAGTAAATTTTATTTATACCTTAAAGATAAGTATTTATATCAAAAAAACAAGTGCTTTAATATATATTTGATGAATTTGCGCCATCCAAGAATAAGAAATTTCACCTATGTTCAAAAGAATTTTATGCCAATTTATAGCGAAAATAGCAGTACACTTGATATTTTCGAAGTTTAAAGGAAAAAATTGATGATGCAATCAAACAAGAAATATATTTCCAAACATACCATAGCTTTGATTAGTTATCGCATTTAATTTTTTAACTGTAAGTTGTTAGCTTGAAGCTTTGCAAACAAGTTATTTAATGCAGTTCTGTCTAATATAGCTAAATCTATGTTAACTAAAGATTTTAGTGTATAATCCTGATCAATAGTAGTAATGTCAACATATTCATAACCTAATCTGTTAATTAAAAGATTTAAAGAATTAAAAGAAATAGGATCTTCAGTTACTATCACAGCCTTACGCTCTTTTGCCTCTTGCTCTAACTTCTGTGCTGCTTCAAATACTATATCGTTTACCGCAGCTTTTTGCCCATCATACTTATAAGGTATAGTAATATTAAAAGTAGATCCATTAGGCTTATTATCAGTAACGGTAATATTGCCAAGATGCAATCCTATTATTTCTTTTGCTATAGCAAGCCCAAGACCCGTACCACACGCAGGACTTTTTGTTCTACTTCCCTCAAAAAAGGGCTCAAAAATCCTTTCTTTTTCTCCATCTGGTACTCCCACACCATTATCACTTATTGCTAATAATACCGCTAACTTCTGAGGCTTAAGCAAAATTCTTATCAGACCTTTTTCACTATATTTAACAGCATTACTAAGCACATTAGAAACAACCTGAGTTACTCTAGTCGAATCACACTCAACCAATATTTGCTCCTTAGCACTCGTATCCAACTTTATCTTCAAATCTTTATTTTGAGCCATGATTAAAGATTCAGTATCATGAATAGCATCCTTAACAATTTTAACCAAATCAACATCTTTACTTACATCTAAAGTAAACTTATCCTGATGAATTTGAGCTAAATCAAGTATATTCGACGTATAGCTCATTAAACGAGTACTACTATCTGCAATAATTTGCACATATTTTCTTCTATCTTCGTTAGAAAAATTATCCCATTTATCAGCTAAAACATCAGCTATACCTAATGTACCTTGCATAGGAATCCTTATTTCATGCCCTACTTTACTTAAAAATTCTTTCCTTGCTTCTAACGCTTCCTTCAGCTCTGCAGTGCGCTCCTTCACTTTCTGCTCTAGCATCAACTTCACTTCCTTATCGATATACTTATTTTGATATATTTTATTCATAATAGTGATCGTAACCAAAACACAAGGTATAACTGCAAACCACGATTCGATAATGGCATTGCTAGTAATAAACGGGAAATAAGTTCTTAACATAAAACCCAGTGCCATCGCCAATAATATAGATACAGATCCCACAATAGCATTAGTCAAAAAGAAAAATAACAAAGCAGATAAAGCAAAATTCAATATCCATAGTAAATTAAATATATTGGTAAACATAAGCACAGATGGAATTACCAATAAGCTAACTACCAAACTTATTTTCCACATCGTCGCCACATACTTCCTAAGCCCACTCACCCATAATTCGTTCAGAATAAGCAACACTGAAATAGAAGTAGTGAAAACAAATAAATAATATAAAATGTTATATTTAGAAAAACTTAATGCAAAAAATCCTAATACATAATTTAGACCCACAAATATACTAATTGTATATATAGAATTGGTAGAAAAATTATTCTTCTTAGCTCTTTCCACGAAGTTAACAAACAACAATTCAGCCGACACCTGAGGAAAAACACGCCCCGTAGTTTTCTTCCTATGATGCAAATGCCCAATCAACAACACCACCACCGAAGTAATAATACCCACCACAAGACTTACATTATCAAATGATCCCGTAATATACCTAGACCAAGTTTCAGTAACAAAAACTGAAATAATCAGTATTAAAAAATACTTTCTACTAACTCTAGCACCCATCAACCCTGCTAAAAATGGCATCGCTACTAACGGAAACCAAAAATTATCAACTAACCACAAAATATCCATAATACTTTTTTTAACAAAAATGATAGCGATAGATAATATTGCTATCAAAACGCAAGAAATACGAGCAATCAATAATTCTTGCTTATCAGTAAGAGAAGGCCATATTTTTTTACAAACATCATGCGATATAAGAGAGCTAGTAGTATTTAAGAACGAATCTTGGGTTGACATAATAATTGCTAAAAGACCTGCAATCATAAACCCTTTCAAAATAACCTGAACATTATGATCCACAAAATGATAAAAAACTAAATTAGAATTAATACCAGGGGCACTATTATAAGCAATAAAGGCAATAAAAGCTATCAAGACAAACAATGGCCACATTAGCATACCAGATATAATAAAAGTTTTTCTAAATTGCACTCTATCTTTGGCTAATAAAGCTCTTTGCACATATGGAATGCCAGTGTCTGGGATTAAAGCGTAAAGCACTAAGCTTAAAAAGAGCAATATGTTAGATTTGTTAATGGTAGTATGAGTAGGTGGTAAAGAATGAAAAACTTTTTCTACTCCACCTGCTTTACTAATACCAATAGCGCAAGCAATCGGTATTGCAATAAAAAATATCAAAAATTGAAAAACATCTGTATAAGCAACAGCTTGTATACCTCCCGACGCAGAATACACAGCAACAACAAATATTCCTATACACATACCCCATATTTCTGGAATATTTAAAAAATAATGCAATAAATAACCAATAGCAGTTGCACTTGCAGCGGTTACACCTAATGTTTTAATAATAGCACCAATGTTAGTTAACCATCTGCCTGTATTACCATACCAATGCTCCATAATATCACTAAAGCTCATAAATCTTTTTTTTTGAAAATCCTCAAGATTAGGCTCAAATAATTTAGCTAAAATAAACCAGCAAATTGGTACAAAAAAACCTGACAATATAAAGACTAGCCCTAATTCATATGTCTTAGCGACATACCCTACAGTATTATAAGAGCTAATTGCAGTAGCAAAAGTAGTGGCGATTAATACCCCTGTGGAAAATGGCTTAAAACCAAGCGTATAATCTCTGATTGTTTTTATTTTACCAGCTTTTTGCAAACCAATAACTAGGCATATGACTAGATATGCAACAACAATTAAAATGTCTGGTAAAGATAAATTGGTATTTTGAAAATTCATTCTCCTCTCATATTCTTAATTTAAAAAATTACTAACATAACAACTTGTGTTTGTAAACTAGTTAATTTTTTTTATCTAAACGATCAACTTTATATTTAGCTAGGCGATCAAATATGTCCTTCCATTCCGCTATATTACGCGCTTTTGGATCTAACTCTGTATCAATCTTCTTAGGTTTAGGTAATAATTCTTTATCAACTTTATATTTAGCTAGGCGATTAAATATATCCTCCCATTCTGCTATATTACGCGCTTTCGGATCTAACTCTTCCTTAGAAACAGGATTAGGAGTACACTGACTAGTAGTTTTCTTCCTATGATGCAAATGCCCAATCAGTAACACCACCACCGAAGTAATAATACCCACCATAAGACTTATAGTATCAAATGAGCCGGTAATATACCTAGCAGCAGTTTCCATAATAAAAACTAACGCAACCAGAATTAAAAACTGCTTCTCGCTAATCCTAGCTCCTACTAATCCACCAAAGAAAGGAATCGTAACCACAGGAGTCCAAAAATTACAAATAAGCCACTCTATGTTAAGCACATTTTGCTTTTCCATAGCCATAAAAATTGAGAATAAAGATATTAAAACACAGGAAACACGAGCTATCGCTAGCTGTTTTTTATTGGTAATTTGAGGCCATATTTGCTTGCATATATCTTTAGCTATTAATGAACTTGTCGTATTAAGATAAGAATCTTGCGTAGACATAATCACAGATAATAAACCCGCTATCATTAAACCTTTTATCACAGATGGAACATTGTGATCAACAAAGTCAAATAAAGCAACATTAGAGTCAAGATTAGGATTAAGTTTATAAGCAACCAAAGAAATACACGATATTGCCAAAAGTAATGGCAACATAAGTATTCCTGATATAGTGAACGCTTTCTTAAACTGGTCATTATCTTTAGAAATCAAAGCTCTCTGCACATATGGAATACCTGTATAAGGTATCAGCGTAAAAAATAGAAAACTTGAAAAAAGTAGTATATTAGATTTTTTGATAGTAATATGCGTTTCTGGCAAAGAGTAAAAAACCTTCTCTATTCCTCCAATTTTACTAACACCTACAGCACAAGCTACAGGTATTATAACAAAAAATATTAAAAACTGTAGTACGTCCGTACGAGCAACAGATTGCACACCACCTGATGCAGAATAAGTGGTAACCACAAATAAACCAATACTCATTCCCCAAAATTCCGGTATTTTTAAAAAATAGTGCAACAAATAGCCGATAGCAAGAATACTTGCTGCCGTCACACCTAGAGTAACAATAATAGCTCCAATATTCGTAACCCATCTACCAGATTTTCCATACCAATGTTCCATAATTTCACTAAAGCTTATAAACTTTTTTTGATGAAAATATTCTAAGTTAGGAGCAAATAATTTGGCCATGATAAACCAAGAAAGAGGAGCAAACAAACTGGGCAATATAAATACAAGACCTAATTCATAAGCTTTCCCGACAAATCCTATTGTATTATAAGAACTAATCGCAGTAGCAAAAGTAGTGGCGATTAATACACCTGTGGAAAATGGCTTAAAACCAAGTGTATAATCTCTGATTGTTTTTATTTTACCAGCTTTTTGCAAACCAATAACTAAGCATATGGCTAGATATGCAACAACAATTAAAATGTCTGGTAAAGATAAATTAGTACCCTGGAAATTCATGATCCCCCCTCACTCTATCACTGCAAAACTATTACCATAATAATTTACCCTTGTAAACTTTTTCTTCTTAAAAATGATTTTCCTTACCATTTTACTCGCCATATAAATAAAACCATTATTTGACTTGCAACCCTTTTGATGTTATGATCAGCAACTTTTTTTAAACATGAAATAATTTATGATGACTGACGTTATAACGGTTTTAAATAAAATAGATGCGTTCTTTTGGGATTACATAGGAGTATATCTTATCTTGATTCCAGGCTTATACTTCACTGTTAAAACTAAGGGATTCCAGTTTCGTGTCATCAAAGATTATAAAAACGTACTCCGCAGCTTATATAAAATTGGCCAGCAAAAAAATATGCCTGGCATTAGTCCATTTAAACTCTATTTTGCGTCAGTTGGCGGCATGATAGGTTTAGGAAATATTGTTGCAGTGGTAGTAGCAGTCACTATTGGCGGACCAGGTGCCTTATTCTGGCTCTGGATAGCTGCTTTTGCTGGAATGTTAATAAAATATTCAGAAATTTATCTCGGAGTTACCCATAGAGTTAAAACTAAAAGTGGTTTTGATGGTGGATCAATGTTCTATCTAGGTAAAGCTTTTGGCAATAAAATAATTCCAATCAGCGCTTGCATAATGTTATGCATTTATGGAGTTGAAGTGTTCCAATTCAAAGTAATTAACGATACCATCGCACAAAATTTCGCAATCGACAGCAATATCGTTATGTTTTTAATGCTACTTTTAACCGTTTATACCGGAATAGGCGGAATAAAAAGGCTAGCAAATATTTGTTCGTTTTTGATGCCTCCATTCATGATTATTTATATCCTGATGTGTTTATGGATTATTATAACAAACTATCAAGTTTTACCGGATCTTATAGTTAGTATTTTTAAGTATGCTTTTTCAGCTCACGCTCCAATCGGAGGCTTTGCAGGAAGTACTGTTTTACTTACAATACACCATGGTGTGGCAAGAGCTGTATATTCTGGTGATATTGCTATAGGTTACGACTCGGTTGTGCAGAGCGAAACACGCAGCAAACATCCTGAATTACAAGCAAAACTTGCAATTTTTGGCCAACTCACTGATGTTACAATATGCACTTTTAGCCTATTAATAGTCTTAATTACTGGAGTCTGGCAGGATAAAATCATTCAAGAACCATCAGCAATAATTACTAAGGCTCTAGCAATGCATTTTCCCTATATAGACATATTTATGACAGTGCTATTTTTCTTAGCAGGGTACACAACTATTCTTGCTTATTTTTCTGTAGGCATGAAAAGTGCAAAATTTATTCATCATAAATACGGTAAAATAATATATATCATTTATGCAATTGTTGCTTTTATCTCAACTAAATTCATTGACCAAACTAATTTGATAATGCTAATGAGCGTCTGCGCAGGTATTTTAGTATTATTGAATATTTCTGGTATTATCAAATTAAGGAAAGAAATAAAGTTTATTTAACCTATAAACTGCCGCTACCTCTTTTTTAATAAAAGATATAGAGCTCCTTCTCCTCCATCCTGCTGCTTTGCTTTTTTTGTAGTTACTATCATTGAGAAAAACGGCTCATAATCAAACCATCTCGGCACTTCTTTATACAGAACACCAGATTTTCCCGTAATGATCAATATCACCTTTTTATTTTGTAGCTGGGATTTTTCTATAAAAAATTTTAACTCATGGAAAGCTTCTTCTCTAGTTAACCCATGCAAATCTAAACTCCCTTCAATAAATACTTTACCTCGCTGAAATCTCTGCAAATTATTTTGATTAAATTCATCCGCAATTTTTCCTTGAGAATATGGCTTTACTGCTTGCGAGCAAATCGAAGATTGATCACTATTTTTCTTAAATTTTGATAGTGACCAGTGCTCGCAAAAATACGATTTAATATTTTTAAGCTTCTTTATATTTGGTATTGCATCATACCAGTGATGTTGTTCTTTGTTAGGCATAGTATATTTAAAGTATGCTAGATATAAATGTAAAATATCGTATTTTATACGAATAATTTATCTACATCTACTAAATACCAAGTTGGATCTGGCGATCTCAAATCGCGTTTAAACACCCACTGATCCTGAGTTTTATCAAGCTTTGTTTTATGACCTGAAATTATTTTTTTACTTTGATCTACAACGTAATTAATAACTTCTGTTTTAAAACCAACCTTAATCGAAACTTCGTAATTATCAAAAGATATATTTTTAATTACAGCATCATTAATATTCACTATTTCAATGCTACAAATATCACCCTTGTCTTCTCTTTTAGAAATTTCATAAGCAAATTTCTTCATCATTTCCACGTTTAATAACTTGGATAAAGTATGCGTATCTCCCTTTGAGTAAGAAGACAATATTAATTTAAATGCTTCTTTAGCATTATTTAAAAAAGTTTGCTTATCAAAAGATGGATCTAGTAATCTTAATTTTACAGACGGCTCTAATTTTTCATTCAAAGCTATTTCTGCTTCTTTTATTTTTGCGCTATCGTTAGCAGTAGAGTTGGGCTCTTGTGCTGAAAATTTATTTCTATGTTTATGTGATACATTATCTCTTTTTTGTCCAAGAATAGAAAAAAGCTTTACCCCTAAAATAACTGAGATAATAGCTAATATTATAATATCTGCCATATTAATCATTCCACTAAGTATTATTAATGTTGCTTATACAGTTTAATTATAACATACTAGTGAAAAAAATAATACTTGCATTATAAAATATAAAAAATCTTATTTTTTATTTTCTAACCAGTATCATAGTGATGATTTGTTAATATTTAACCGCTAATATTGTAATATGAAAGAAATATGTTGTATATTTATGAAGGCAGATATATTTTTATACAAAAGGATTACAAGTAATTTTTCTATGAATTTTGATGATAAGAAAAAATTTATCTACCTCTTCTCTGCTTTTATAAGTAGCTTGATATTGCTTTCTGCAGGGTATTTTATTTACAAAGCACCTAAAAAGCAAGAACTAATATCCTCATTTGAGCTCAAGCAAAAAGATAATAGAGAGTATCATATTGATGAAATAACAATAAATAAAGGGGATACTATGTTTAAAATATTATCTCCTTATACATTATCAGCACAAGATATCCATAAAATAATAAAAATTGCCAAACCAAAGATTGATATGACCAATCTAAAAATAGGGCAAATATTACAAGTAAAGTATAAAAACGACAGCAATGAAAGAAAAATACCTATTTCATTTCAAATAGAAATAGATGCTCATAAAAAACTTAAAATATATAAAGAAGACTACACTAATAACTATAAAACGAATGATATTACTATAAACTATGATAGAGAAATAATAAAAGTAGATAGTAGAATTCAGGATAGTATCATGGCTACTGCACTTAAAGCTGGCATTCCAATCAAAAACATCTTGGAATTAATAAATACTTATAGCAACCAAATTGACTTTCAAAGAGAAGTAAGAGAAGGAGATAAATTTACTATATTATTTGAAAAATTCACCTCAGAAGACAATAAATCGGTTTACTTTGGCAAAACTCTATTTAGCTCTCTCAACTTACGTGGAAATAAATATAATATATATAGGTTTAAACGCGCTAATGGTACAGAAGATTTTTTTGATGAAAATTACAGCTCAGTAAAAAGATCTTTGCTAAAAACACCCGTTATGGCTGCAAGAATTAGCTCTAAATTTGGCTTACGCAAACATCCAGTATTAGGATTCACTCAAATGCACCGAGGTGTAGACTTTGCAGCACCTAAAGGCACTCCTATATATGCTGCTGGTAACGGAACTATTATAGAAATAGGAAGAAAAGGATCTTATGGCAAGTATATCAAAATAAAACACAATCAAGATATTTATACAGCATATGGGCATGCAAAATCCTTTGCGAAAGGCTTGACAAAAGGGTCTCTTGTAAAACAAGGTCAAGTTATTGCTTATGTTGGAGATTCAGGAATGGCGACAGGAGCACATCTTCATTTTGAAGTAATCGAAAAAGGTAAAAAAGTTAATCCATTAAAACTAAAACTTATCCCTGTAACAAAGCTTGCTGGTAAGGATCGAGAGAATTTCCTAAAATATAAAGCGACTTTGGATGAAATTACAAGCAGCAATCAACCGCAAATGCTTGCTAGCGCTAGTTTACAGAAATATATATTTTAACTGATAAGACACGGATAGATTTTCTATAAAAACTATTAGTAGAGGTGTCTAAAAATGAGCAACATATATCACATCATAGACTTCATACCTGGTTTTGACAGAGAAGAAATGATGGTAGGTCATGAAAAGCTTGCAGAACAAGTAGTGAATTCTGGTAGGCTCAGAATTGATGCAGGAGATATAATAAATTTTGCTAGATTATATATTCCAAATCTTGATCTAAGCATGATGTTTAGCTACCGAGAGGTATATCAAGAAGACATAATCCCTAGAACAAGAAAAATAATCGCCTCTCATCTTTCTAGAAATTACAGCGGGAATATTTTAGAATTAAAAATAGACGAATCTTTTGAAATTCTAAAAAAAGAATTAAACAAATATAATCAGCCTAGCATAGAAGAAGAATTAAAACTCGCAAGATTATTAGTGCAATCTACACATCCTGTAGTCATGATGCTGGTTTTGCTCGATAATGCAGAAATTTTTTTATCACACTCTTACAATATTGGTGACATGCTAGATGTAATAAACTGGCATAGCTCCGGAAAAAATAGTGGTATGCAAAGTACTGATGGCAGAGATGTAGCAATATTTATTTCTTGTGGAGGAAATCCATTAAAGCCAAATGAGGACAAAAACGCATTATATGGTAATGGATGGCCAGCTGTAGCAAGATTACTTATAATTGGAGGTCAAGAATTTGGTCATTACTCAGATATTAAACGAGATGAAAAAGGAAGACAAATCACTCGATATTCTGCCAACTTTTCTGGTACCAGAGCAACTGAAGAAGCTAGAATAGGGCGAATTAATGATATTAATAATGCCAAAAATATTTTAAAGCAGCTAGAAAACAATGATCTAAACGGACTAGTCGATTTAGAAAAAAAAATAAAATTTTATACAAACAACAAAATTTATAATTTTATGCTTGTTAGAGAAATAATTGTATACTCAATAAAAAAAATCATTTTTACACGCAAATGTGCAAAACAGAATTTAAACTTTATACAAAAATTTAAATATGAAAAAAGACCGGCAATACTCATGAAAGCAATGATAGAAGATATGTTATTCAACCTTGCCCCACAAGCAGATGTCTATAAAAGCGAAGACAAAACAGAGGAAGAAGCAATCGCATGCATAGAAGCTTTAGCAAGAGTCCCACAACAAGTAAACAAATGGGGACGAATAAATACCAAAGTTTTTATGCAAAACCTCTACAAGATGTATTACGGAACAGTAATCCCAGGATGTATCAAAGCGTATGAAAATATTACTCAAACCTCTTTCTCTTTTGATACAAATAGAATTAAACCTGGCTTAATATATATGATCAGAAAAATATTTAAAAAATCTATACTCCCAACCAGAGAAATTGAAGATTAAAAATATCTTTATGCATCCAATTATTAGCAACATATTGCATCATTTATCAGTAGTTTTGTTTCCACCCAAGTGCATCAAATGTAATAAAATTATTGATAGCTATGGAAATCTTTGTAGCAATTGTTGGAGTAGCATAGAATTTATTACTGACCCGATGTGTAAAATATGTGGAGTCCCCTTTGAATTTGACATGGATATAGATTTAATATGCGGACAATGCGCAGGCACTAAACAGTTTTTTGATCATGCAATTAGTATATTCAAGTATGACGAAAATAGCAAAAATTTGATATATAAGTTCAAATATAATGATAAAACTTATTTGAGTAAGTACTTTGCCAAATGGATTTATAAAAATATTCAAACTTCTATAAATGATTATCAATATATAGTACCAGTGCCCCTACATAGAAAAAGAATGAGAAAGCGCTTTTATAATCAATCATCACTCATTGCCTCGTATCTCGCAAAATTATCAAAAAAAACATTCTTACCTAATTTGTTAATAAAGAACCGGTATGACGTCCCTCAAACTTCTTTAACCAAAAAACAAAGACTGAAAAATGTCAAAAGCTCTTTTGCTATAAACCCAAAACTACAAAGCAAAATTGAAGGCACCAAAATTTTGTTGATAGACGACGTCTATACCACAGGATCTACTCTCAATGAATGCAGTAAGATACTTAAAAAAAACGGTTGCAATCAAATAACAGCCGTAACATTAGCTAGAGTATGTAAATAATGTTATTGTTCTACTCTCTTTCTACAATTCATCCTCATTGTAACGCCTAGATCTTTTCACTATTTCTAAAATTTCCCCATAAATCTCTTTAACTTTTTGAATCAAAGAATTTTTATGATATCTAATTTATGCCCACGCAAATTACAATGAAGGTATTATCTTTTTTCAGCAAGAGCGTTAATTAAGATATTACAAACACACTTTTTATAACTCTCTTCTTGTTCTTTTGGAAATTCAAAAGCATTTGCAAAATCAAAATATGCATAAGATGAAAGAGTAAAGAAAAGAGCTGACATAGTTTTTGTATCAAGATCTTTATGAATGATTTGTCTTTCTTTTAACTTCTGAATATGGTGAGCAATATCAAATAATGCATGAGGAGCAAATTCTTCGTTACGTTCATAAAATTTAGATGGATCAGGCTCTAAAGCTTGCCAGTGACACATCATTCTCATGCTGCTCTTATTATATACTGAAAAACGTACAGATACTAAATCATTAACAAAATTTTCTATAGTATCATATCTAATATCTCTGCAATCGTGTAGTGCTTCATTGACGCAAAATCTTTTTGCATGTATCCATAAATCTTCCTTTGATTTGAAATAATGATAAATCAAGCTTTTATTAACTTCAGCAGCTTCTGCTATTTGATTCATTGACGCTCCTAAAAAGCCTCTTGCTATGAAAACATTTAAAGCAGCTTCTATTATATGTTCTTTCTTTGTAATGTTAGACATAGGATAATCTCCATTAAGTTTAATCTTCGTATGATCTGATGCTTCCTTAAAGATCAAGCCATAAGGCAGTATCAGGCTTACATATATAATATTAACATAAACTGACCGAATGGTCAATCAGGAATTGCATAGCACTATCTTTGCTACTGTAAGCGTTCTTGTACCTAACAGAGGTATCTGTCAAACAAACTAATTTTGTGATATCTTTTATGTATAAATAAAAGAAAATTTGAATAAGATGAACAAAGAAATTATAGAAAAACTCTGTAGACCATATCATGCCGTTATATTATTCATGATTTTATTTTGTACAAATTTTATAAACGCACAAACTGAATTAAAAACTGAAACTATGCAACACATCGCCAATAAATTAGATATGTTAGATCCAAATACTCCTTTTATAGATTTTGACCTTGGCTTGTCAGAAAAAGATAAATTTCACTTAGAGCAAATAAAGACAAAGCAAATTAAACCATATGATAATTATGGTAAGCTAGATAAGTTGCAAAATGAAATTGATTTATACTTGCAATCTGTTGGAAATAATAAAGAAACTTCTCACTCCGCTGCAAATATAATAACAAGAATAGTAAATAATATTATATCAGCTTTTCAAGCAGAAACAGCTTGAGTTACGGTAAGGTTATTCATAAAATCAAACCTATATGATCTACCTAGATGGCATATTGATGGTTATTATTATTCACCATTTGAAGGCACACAATATAAAGCAGTTATGACTCTTAAAGGTCCAAGTACCTTATTTTATAAATTCCCTGAGGATGCTAAAGATAGTTTTAAGAATATCATAAATAGCAAAGATCATAGCTCAATGAAGAGTAAAAGGGAGATTGCGAAGCTAGTAGATGAAGCAAAGATTCACAGAGCACCAAAACATTTAGGTACTCTTTATATCGTAGGTAATATAGATAAAGCTGCTGTTCACTCAGAACCTCCAATGGATTCTGATAGAGTCTTTATTTCAGTTTTACCTGGAACTCAAAAACAAATTCAAGAATGGGAACAAAGATGTTGCGGTGATAACATATGAAAATTTTGCTTCCGAACCATACAAAACTTTTAAAATATCACCACAGGATAAAGCTTTGCTAAATTTGTACATGTTAGGAGAAATAAATTTAGCAATAATGAGTTTTTGAAAAATCTGCCCTGCAAAAATCATTCCAAACCATATGCTACTTCCGTGTATTTTCTCTATTATTCCCAAAGTAGCACCAGCGCCAATAAAAGTGGGAAAGAAAGTTGCAACAACAATTATACACCTGTAATCTTACTTACCAACCGCATATTCTCTAAGACTAGATACTCCCCTTCCCTTCCAAATTCCTACTAAAAAAGTAACAGCTAGATATGCTGTAACAATAAAAATATCTATATAATGAGTCATTATTTTTGTGTATTTAGTCAAAAAGTAAGCAAGCACATAGCTTGTTTAAGATAATTATTTATTCATTTCATTAGAAAATATGAATAAGATCTGAGATAAGATTTACATTTATTTAAACGTAAGCTTATGGTATAAATAAAAACAACTAGAATTTCTAAATAAGAGATAAATAATGGCACAGATATCAAAGCTACTTTTCATTATAACTATTTCTCTTTCTTTTTTGGTTGTTGGGTGTGATAACAGCAGTAATGTTGTCGCTCCTAAAAAGAAAGTGCTCGTGATGGGAGTTACAGCAGATTATCCTCCTTTTGCATTTATTAAAGATAAAAAAATTCGTGGCTTTGATATAGATTTAGCAAATCTTATCGCGAAAAAACTTGGCTACTCAATATATATGCGAGATATGAATTTTGATAGTCTCATTCCAGCTCTACAAACTAAAAGAATTGACTTTGCTATGTCAGGCTTTAGTAATACTGCCGAAAGAGAAAAAAATGTTGATTTATCTATATCTTATTATGTACCAACTTATGCAATGGTATATCGCAAAGATAACCAAATTCTGAATATTGAGAGTTTGAGTAACAAAACTATAGGTGCCCAGCTAGGCTCAACAATGGAAAGCTATCTCAAAGACAAAAAATCTATTATTCCAGACTTAAATATTATTTCTTTGACTCGTACTTCTAATATGATTCAAGAACTCAAGCTGAAAAGAGTAGATGGAGTGTTAATTGAGGCAGCACAAGCCAAAATTTTTGTTAATAAAAACCCAGAACTTGAATATTCGTTGTTCCCTAATAAAGATGAAGGATATGTTATTGCTTTCCCTAAAGACTCAAAATTAAAAGAACAATTTGATGAAGTAATAATTAAGCTTAGAGATTCAGGAGAACTAGATAATATAAAGAAAAAATGGTTATTTTAGCTCTTGTTATAGGCAATGTATGATGAATTTAAAATAATCCCTTTGCTGTATCTATAATAAAATAATCTATAAATGGATATAATCAATCAATCAACCTTATATATAATTCAAGGCATCTGGGTTACTTTAGATTATACTATTACCTCTGTCACATTTGGATTTATATTAGGATTAATAATTTCATTATGCAGAGTAAGTAACAAAAAAATACTTGATTACTTTGCTATATTTTATGTTTCAATTTTTCGAGGAACCCCTCTATTAGTACAATTAAGTATTATCTATTTTGTAACCCCTAATATATTCAATTATAATATTTCGATATATACTGCTGGTGTCATATCTTTTTCCTTAAACTCATCTGCGTATGTTTCTGAAATTATTAGATCAGGCATCAACTCAATAGATAAAGGACAATTTGATAGTGCTAAGGCACTTTCTATACCTTACTATTTAATGATGAAAGATATCATTATTCCTCAAGCTTTCAGAAAAATACTACCAGCATTAGTAAATGAAATCGTAAATCTTTTAAAAGAAACTGCATTGATTTCAGTAATAGGAGGAGCAGACCTTATGAAGAGAGCACAAGAAGTTTCAGCAGAACAATATATTTACTTCACTCCTCTTTTAACAGCTGCAATCTGTTATTACATATTAGTAATAATTTTCAGTAGCATGGCACGATACCTTGAAAAACGCTTGGAGCTTCAATGATAAGAATAAGCAATCTGACAAAAAAATTTACTAATAAAGTAGTATTAGATAACGTACAGCTTAATGTTAATGGAGGAGAAGTAATAGCAATTATTGGTCCCTCTGGCAGCGGAAAATCAACTTTATTACGCTGTATCAATTTTATTGAACAACCTGACTCAGGAATAATTGAGGTTAATGGAAAAAAAATTACTAACAAAAATATTAGTATCATCCGGAAAAACATTGGAATGGTTTTTCAATCCTTTAATTTATTCCCTCATATGACAGTTATAGAAAACATTACTTATGCTCCAATTAAAGTATTAAAAAAAAGCAAAGAACAAGCAGAGAAAAAAGCAGTTCAACTAATTAAAAAAATTCAACTTAGTGGACTTGAAGAACGCTACCCAGCTAAACTTTCAGGAGGTCAGAAGCAAAGAGTTGCAATAGCTCGCGCATTAGCTATGGACCCAGAGATATTACTTTTTGATGAGCCAACATCATCACTAGACCCAGAAATGGTACAAGAAGTGCTAGATGTTATAAAATCATTGGCACACACCGGTATCACTATGCTAATAGTCACTCATGAAATGGGTTTTGCTAAAGAAGTAGCAGATCGAGTTATTTTCTTTGATCATGGAAAAATAATAGAGGACGATAATCCTAAAAAATTTTTTAAAAATCCACAATCTAAAAGGGCACAAACTTTTCTTGATAAAGTACTTTATCATTAAAATCCTTAACTACAGGAATAATGGACCTCCCGTGTATCCTCCACCTCCTGATGTTTGAGATTTTGTTGGTTTTGGCAATTTTGGCAAAGGCTCCTCTTCAGAGTATAAAACCACATTAATCTGCTCGCATTTATAATTCTTTTTATTAAGAGTAATAGTACTTTGAGGATTTTTCTTACAATTCACAAAAGCTCCCACACACTCATCAAAATTTTTATAGTGATTCGACTTGTAAAAAGAATCTACCCGCGAACAATAAAATTGGACATCATTGCATATACCTTCATAAAGCTTTTTGTCAGCATCAGAAATATTCTTTAACTTAGGACAAAATTTGAATGGGTAAATATCTACACAAAGATCATCTTCAACTGCATTACGTCCCCTATAACGTAATAGCGATGTTTGTGAACTAGGAACTCCACAAAATTGATTATCCCCTAACTTACCAAAACCTTGACCAGTAACAGAATTAGGAGGAGCAGGATTTGTTCTATCACATATTTTATTACTAGTAATCATACCTCCAGCACCTAAGGTAGTTTTATCGGTACATATTCTATTACAGTTTTTAGTACACCACGCGGGACTCATTTCGGTATCATACCCTGTTAAACATACCTTTGTCATACCGCTAGATCTCTTTACTTTTGTGGAATAATGCAATCCTGCTTGCTTAGCACACGCAAGCGGAGAGATGCTAGTTGTGTTACAACAATCGTTATATTTTATACATTTTCCTTGATCTGCTTTACTAAGCTCATTACCACAATTGTCAGTTAAAGATAAGCCAAAATTAGCAGGGCATGTATTTTTAGATCCTGTAGGGTCTAACATAAAAAAGCATTCTTTATTCCCCAAATAAACATACATACAAAATTCTTCTGGATTATTAATAATCTCTCCACATAAACGAACTCTAGGCTTAGATATTTCTGGCCTATCAACACAACCACGTTCTATATTAGTTCCTTTTTCTTTTACACACATTTTTGTGCTTTCTTGGTTTGATTGAGCATTAGTACTAGCTTGGCCAACTCCAGTGAAAGAACCTTCTTTTTTAGCTTCAGTAACAAAAGTTCTAATATTACCATATTGATCTTTCATAGTAACACTACTAGCTATATTATTAGCAAAATCATAGCATATATCATGATAATCAGAATCATTGCAACCATATAAAGTTGATTTTTTCCAGTTACCCGAACCAAGATATACCTCGGCTTGATCTCTAAAAAGTTTTTTATCGGTTGTTGTATAAAGTTTTTCTTTTACCACATTACTTGAACATAAAGGATTACTTTCCTCTTTAGAGTTATTAAAAGCTATTCTTGCACAAACTTTATCATAACTACTATGATCAACTTGATTTAACGGTAGAGTGCATGTTTGACTCTTACCCGCGTTAAGAACGTGCACAGGATACTCACCTTTTTCACAAACCTTGACTACATCTAAACTACCCATAGGCTTCATTCCTGCATCACAAAAAGGCGGAGGCATCGGTCTCATCGGAATAGGGTAACAGGCTATTAAATCCATCCTATCTGATAATTTATTGATAAATGTATCACTTATTGATCCACCAGAACTAAAAAATCTTTCCGAAAGCGCTGTGCTGTCAGTAAACATTGAAATATTTGTTTCTCCACCAAAAAATGCAAAATCTATTATATCTGGTCTTTTTGAATGATACGCACAAATTCCTACCATACTTGGGTATACTTGGCATAATTTAATATATTGCTCAGTAAGCTGATAATCACAATGAGGATAAATAAATCCCCCACATAATACTCTCCCCGTTAAATCACTTATAGGAAAAAAGCTAGAAGCCTGACCCACTATACATGATTTTCTACTAGAGTCGCCACATGTTAACAATGTAGATCCCATGCATGATATAGATTGAGAATTATTTTTGATATAACCCATAGCACATTTATTAGTACAAGTACTTGTACTCGGCATAACAAAAGCAGCATAAGTAAATCCTTTCATATGTTCCATATCTCCAGCAGAAAGAATTCGACTACCTTCAAATTTACCAATAAGGCTAAAACAACCTTTGTAATGGACAATAATCTGAGGATTCTCCATAGAACTAGGTCCCCCACCTCCTGAAGTCATAACTGGGTATGCATAATGGTGTATGTAAACCCTACCCTTACATGATACCACTCCTTTTATCCAACTAATAAAACTAGCGTTAACTAGCTTCAAAGGGCAGAACATCATAAATGATGAGAGAATTATTGTAAAAATATACCTATGAGTCATAATTTTTTTTATAGCTTATTAAAATTCTAGGCCCTAGCTATAAAAAGATCAAACGATATTTTTAGACACATAGTTTTATTGTAGCTGTAAATAGTTAATGATTTTATTGAGTAATGTTAGAAGCAGCTTAAGAAACACTTTATAATTGCATTAAGCATGAATTATACACACATATATGCAACTATTAATAGCTATAATTTTATCCTTATTCCTTGCCTCTTGCGGTGATCCAGTAGAGTGTATTGATCCTGATGATTTTGGTAATAAACTAACTATGACCATTGATTCAAAAAACGACTATCAAAAACCAATACCAAATACTAGAAACTTTTATGTTCCATGGCAATCAGAATATCGCCTCACAGGAGAAGATATAGTAATGATAGTAAAAAATAGCGTTAGTCAAACTGTTAATGATTTAACCTGCTCTAAAAATTTCAATGAAAGTAATACATGGAGCCCTCTTTATGGAGATGTACAGCAATTAAAAGGAAAAAACAAATCTCTAGCACAATTTCCTGGTAATCTTCCAAACCCTAAATGGTGTGGAAACCTGACACCAATGGAAAATTATAATATACCTTTAAGCAATTTTCCTTCTTCATTTTATATGGGAATGGGTTTATACGCTTGCGCTAGTAAAAAAGCTCCTGATGATCAAGGGCTATTTTGTAACAAACCAGAATCTCTAATACATATTGGTGACAATGCTTGTTACAACCCAACTCAACCTGGTTGCAGTACTGGCTTCTTTAGCCAAGGATGTCCAACTGGAGGTATGGTCTACTCACCAAAAGAATGCGTCAACAATTGTAAGTTATACCTAAAAATTATCGATCGCTACTATAAAGATAACTACGGCAGCTACACTATTGATTTTAAAAAAGGGGTAGCAAAATCTGAACCAGGAGCAATATCAGAATTTGTCTCTTTAGTATCTTCCTTAATGTGCAAAGCTTCTCGTAATGCTTACAACACTATAGTAAAAGAAAATGACTACATACATTATATTAGAGTACTTCTTGTATTGTATATTATTTTTACTGCAATCAGCTTTTTAATAGGACTGCTACAAATTACAAATTATGAATTTGTAATACGCATTCTCAAAATAGGCTTACTAACACAATTAATAGCTTCACAAACAAGTTGGTCTTTTTTTAGTGAGTATTTGTTTGGTTTCTTTCAAAATGGTGTCAACGAACTAACTGCTATTGTTTTTGGTGCAGGAGGAGTAGTAGTAGATCCTGATATTGTTGCTACTGCTAATAACGGCAATGCTGCTGCTCAAGGTAATAGCTGTATACCTAATGTTGCAGGTATGAAAGTATTTGATGATTTTATAAACCGCGTTTCCTCATACGAATCAGTGAGAAAAATATTTTCACTACTAACATGGAAAGCCTATGGTTTTATTTTTGTTCTAGCAATATTGTTAGTAATTTTTGTTATCCTCATAAGTATTATCAAAGCAATATTAGTATTTATGGTTAGCTATCTTGCTATTTCAATATTAATTGTCTTAGCTCCTATTTTTATTCCTTTTATCTTATTTGATATTACAAGAAGCTTTTTTGAAAATTGGCTCAAACAAATGGTAAGCTATTTTATCCAACCCCTAGTAATTCTTCTTTTTACTTTTTTTGTCATTACACTTTTTAATAATGAAATGGAACATTTATTAGGGTATAGAGTCTGTTGGAAAAAATGGTTTACTATACCATGGCCTGTACAGAAAGATATATACGCGTGGCAATATGATTATAACACATCTGCAAAAGAATGTATGCTCACACCAAACTCAATTTACTATGTTAATAATTCAGGAGACGTAGAACCAGAACCTTATCCTGGCACCAATTCTTGTTCTATACCATATCACGTTAAATCAAGCTCTACTGGAAATTGTGATTCTTATGCTTGCGCACAAAACAGATATGTAGGCTTTCCATTTTTAGATCCAAATTTTTCATATGACCAAGATAGAATAAAAGAACTTCAAGATCATGAGCTGATGTCATTTAAGGACCTGCTAATTCTACTAGTTTTAGTTTGGCTAATGACAAGATTTAATAAAGTTGTGCCAGAAATAGCAAGCAATCTAGCACAAACTCCTATGTCATACACTAGCGCCTCTAATGTAGCAGAAGGAATGCAAAGTGGAATTAGCAACTTGCTAAGTAAAGGAGGTTATGCATTAGCTAATCCTGTCTATAAATCAGTAACAGGAAGAGAAGACCTACGTGATGATTACAAAATAGCAAGAAAATATATTTCAACTACTACAGGATCAAGAATGGGAGTTGGGGAATTAGGAAGCTCAATCTATAAAGCTCCTGGTAAACTTCCATTAAAAGCTCTGTCTACTGTAGGAAAATATACTATAGGCACGCCTATTAGAACTATTGACAAAGCTGTAAGTACAGCTAAAGATAAATTACTAGGCATAGATAGTAAAAAACCACCTACAGGCAGCAAAGGAGCGCCAGGCGGGAAAGGAGCTGCAATAGGTGGAGGTGGCGGTACTGCTGCTGCAGACGGAAGCTTACCTGGAGCAACCACCGGAGGAACAACAGCTGGAACTAGCAGCAGCTCAACATCACCAAGAGCTGGAGCTCAAATAACAAATCAACAACCAGATAACGATACAAGTTCTACAGAAAATTTGAGCGCAGATGCGGCAATGATAAACACAGATACTATAGGCACACACCCTCCTGCTGATTTAACTCAATTAAGTCCAACTCAACTTCAGTCTCCAGCAGATACAAGTTCTTCATCTTCTTCACCAGCATCTGCAGCAGATATTCAAACTCAAGCAACAGGAGGAATTCCTAGAGATAGCCAATCAGCAAATTTTACACCTACATCTTCTAGCAGTAGTCCATCATCTCCGCCAACAGCAGCAAAAGCTAGTGGAGGCTCTCCTACTACATTACAAAATGTAAAGCCTAAGGCAATAGCTAGACCTGGAGCAGGAGGAACAGCAAGCTCATCACCTGCTAGCAGCAGCAGTAGTAAAACTGTTTCTAGATCTGGAGGACCATCAGGACAAAAACCAGAAGGAGATGTATAAAATGATTTAAATTTTAAGAGCTTTAATAAAAGCTGACTTAGGTATTTCTATATTCCCTATAGTTTTCATCCGTTTTTTCCCTGCCTTCTGCTTTTCTAATAGTTTGCGTTTCCTTGTTATATCTCCACCATAACATTTAGCAGTTACATCTTTACGCAATGCACTAATATTTTCTCGTGCTACTATTTTTCCTCCAACTGCAGCTTGTATTGCAATCTGATACAGCTGCCTAGGTATAAGCTCTTTTAGCTTTTTACAAAGTTCTCTTCCTCTAAATTCTGCCTTTTCTTTTGGCACAATAATAGATAAAGCATCAACCGAATTACCATTAATTAATACTGTGAGCTTTACTAATTCACCAACTTCATAACCTAGCATATGCCAGTCAAAGCTTGCATATCCACGTGAGAAAGATTTTAATTTATCATAAAAATCTAAAACAATTTCGTTTAATGGTAATTTATACGTCAACATAGAGCGCTTACCTAAATAAGAATGATCTAGTTGTATTCCTCTCTTCTCTACGCATAACTCCATTATTGCTCCTAAATATTCATCAGGTACAATAATAGTAGCTTTAATCCAAGGCTCTTCAATATATTTTATATTAGAAGGATCAGGCATACTAGCTGGATTATGTATCTCAACAACCTCTTGTTTAGAAGTATGAATATGATATATAACACTTGGAGCAGTAGTCACTATATCTAAATTAAATTCTCTTTCTAATCTTTCTTGTATTATTTCTAAATGTAACAACCCTAAGAAACCACACCTAAACCCAAGGCCAAGCGCTGAAGATGTCTCCATTTCGTACTCAAAGCTTGAGTCATTTAACTTCAGCTTTGACAAAGAGTCTTTTAATTTTTCAAATTCCTTCGTATCTGATGGATAAAGACCACAAAATACTACAGGTAAATTAGGCTTAAATCCTGAAAGAATTCTTGGATTAGCATTACGATCCTCTACAATAGTATCACCGATCTTACAGTCAGCTACTTCTTTTATTGATGCTGTAAAAAAACCTAACTGACCAGCTTGCAGTGAATCAACATACTTCTTTTTAGGAGTAAAAATACCCACTGCATCAATATGATGAACTGACTTATTGGCTATCATCCTTATTTTAGTTCCTTTCTTTATAGTCCCATCAACAACTCGAATCAAAATTATTACACCAAGATAAGAATCATACCAAGCATCTACTAAAAGTGCACATAAAGGAGCTTCTAACTCTCCACCTTTAGGAGCAGGACATTTATGCACTATAGACTCTAATATCTCTTCTACTCCTTCACCAGATTTCGCAGATGCAAATATTGCATCTTGAGCATCGATACCAATAACCTCTTCTATTTGCTCTATAACTCGCTCTGGGTCTGCAGCTGGTAAATCTATTTTGTTTAACACAATAATAATTTCATGATTATTATCAACTGCTTGATAAGCATTAGCTATTGTCTGCGCCTCCACTCCTTGACTTGCATCAACTACAAGAAGAGAAGCCTCACAAGCCGCCAAAGACCTATTTACTTCATAAGCAAAATCAACGTGACCAGGTGTATCAACCAAATTCAGTATATATGTGTTCCCGTCTTTAGCTTTATACTCCAGGCGTACAGTTTGAGATTTAATAGTAATTCCCCTCTCCCTCTCTATATCCATAGAATCTAGTAGTTGAGACTGCATATCTCTTGGATCAACTGCACCACAATACTCTATTAAGCGATCTGCAATAGTAGATTTACCATGATCTATGTGAGCAATAATTGAAAAATTTCTTATATTTTTTAATATATTCATTGAAGTTGCATTATAATATGAAAACTATTATATAAATATAATACAATATTCAATATTGCAATTTTATTAGCAGGGCTATTATAAAATGACTTATGATTTTAATAACATACTAGATGAAGTTAAGTCTAAATTAGAATTAATAAGGGGGTCTCTTTGACATTGAAAACCTCAAACAGCAACTACTAGATCTAAAAAAGAAAACAAACAACCCTAATCTGTGGGATAACGCCGATAAAGCACAGCAATTACTAAAAACACAGAGTAATATAGAAGATACCATAGATAATTTTTTGAAACTAGAAGAAGATTTCATCGCTATCAAAGAGTTATGCAGCCTAGTTAATGATGATCTATCACTAAAAAATGAGCTACAACAAGATCTACAAAAACTTTTTGAGAAAGTAAAAAATCTAGAAATACAATCTTTATTTTGTCAAGAAGCAGATGAGAATGATTGTTTTTTAGAAATTCATGCTGGTGCTGGTGGAACAGAAAGTCATGATTGGGCAGAAATGTTATACCGCATGTATATTAGGTTTATTGAAAAACAAGGATTTAAATCAGAGACAATCAACGAGCTTACCGGTGAAGAAGCTGGAATAAAAGCTATTACCATCCGTATCAGAGGAACAAGAGCCTTCGGTTGGTTTAAAACCGAAAGCGGTATACATAGACTAGTACGTATATCACCATTTAATGCCGCCGGCAAAAGGCAAACCAGCTTTGCTAGTGTATGGGTATATCCTGTTGTTAAAGATGATGTTGATATTAATATTGATGAAAGTCAGTTACGAATAGATACTTACCGAGCATCAGGAGCAGGTGGTCAACATGTCAATACTACTGATAGTGCTGTACGCATCACTCATTTACCAACTAAAATCGTAGTACAATGTCAAAATAATAGATCTCAACACCGCAATAAAGCTGAGGCACTTGAAATGCTACAAGCAAGATTATATGAATTAAAACTAAAAGAAAAAGAAGAACAGTTACAACAAGAAAACGCAAGCAAATCAGATAACTCCTGGGGAAATCAAATAAGATCTTATGTATTACACCCTTATACTATGGTAAAAGATCATCGTACTAATTTTGAGACTAGTGATGCTAATAATGTTCTAGATGGTAATTTAAAAGATATAATTTTTACAAGTCTATTGTATAATACTCGCAATAAACAAGGAGGGAAAAAATGACTTTATCATCAAACAACCAAAAAATCATCGATGTTATAGCTCCTTCTTTTGGAACCCCTGAGGTTCCTTTAGAAAAATATAGCGAATTCATTTCTAGTTTAGGTTACAAAGCAAGATTTGCAGACAATTTTATGAAAAGCAATGCTGATCTTTTTTCATCCAACACTGATCATGTACGTTATAACAATCTAGTTAACGCAATACTTGCAGATGATTCTGATATAATTTGGGCTATACGTGGAGGATATGGTTCCACACGTATAATACCTATGTTAAGCAAATATGATTTTTCACGACAAAAGAAAAAAATTATTATTGGTTACAGCGATATAACAGCCTTGGCATTATTTTTTTATAAAAAATATAACTGGCACTATATCCATGGCAGAGTACTAGCTCAATATATTTTAGATAACGTCAGCTCTAAAGAAATAGAGTGTATGCAAAATATTCTCGCAGGTAATCAAGCAAAAATTATGTATAAATTTACAGCTTTTAATAATCATTCTTTAGAGCCTTTAGTCCTTAATACTGAACTAATAGGAGGTAATTTATCTCTAATACAATGCAGCATTGGAACTAATTGGCAAATTGAAACTGATGGAAAAATCTTATTCATCGAAGAAGTGGGAGAACGAGGTTACCGCATACATAGAACTTTAGAACACTTAAAGCAAGCTGGAATTTTTAATAATATTAAAGCATTAATATTAGGAGATATACAATGTGTTCATGAGGATAATGGTGAGTCCTTGTGCGAAAATGCAGTAAAAGATTTTTTCCACAATGCTAATTTCCCTATTATTAGAAGTAACGCTTTCGGCCATAATAAAGAAAATTACCCTCTTATTATGGGTAGCCAAGCAACACTTACTTTAGGAAAAACAATTTCTCTAAATTTTAAGCCAATAGATGATAATTAAAATCGGTACAAGAGCTAGTAGGTTAGCAATAATTCAAGCTAATTTAGTTAAGAGTAGTTTACTCAAAATTTATCCTAATTTAAATGTAGAGTTAGTTAAAATAACAACTACTGGAGATAAGTTTAAAGATAAACCACTGACAAAAATCGGAGGCAAAGCATTATTCGTCAAAGAATTAGAAGAAGCCTTATTGTCAAAAAAAATTGATATCGCTGTACACTCATTAAAAGATATTCCTGCAACAATAGCACCAGGTCTTACTATAGCTGGCTTTCTAAAAGGAGAAGATTCACGTGATGCTGTAATTTCATTACAAAAAAGTAATTTATTAGATTTGCCACACGGAACAATTATAGGAACCTCATCTCCAAGAAGAGCAGTACAACTACTAAGAATCCGAAGTGATTTTAAAATTGTTCCTTTAAGAGGAAACGTAGACAGTAGAATTAAAAAAGTACAATCTCAAGAAATAGATGCAACTTTGTTAGCAGTTGCAGGATTAAAAAGACTTGGTATCAGTGATTATACAACTATAGACTATGACCAAATGATTCCTGCTGTAGGACAAGGAGTAATTTGCGCTGAATGTTGTGAAAATAATATAGAAATAGTGCAAATGCTCTCTACAATTACAGATAAAAAAACGAAAAACTTAATGCTAGCAGAAAGAGGGTTTATTGAAACGATTAATGGTGACTGCTCAACTCCTCTAGGAGCACATTCTTATTACATTAACAATAAAATTAAAATTATAGCCTTTTTAGCCAAAGATCAAAATAATTTGGTGACCAGCTCTGCAATAGGGGATATTGATTGCGCATATAATTTGGGCAAAGACCTCGCTAACAAACTAAAAGATCACTTAATATGACTGTTGTAATAACCCGCCCTATAGAAGATGCTGTAACCCTCTCTAATCACTTAAATAATTTAGGTATTGATACTATAGTAGAACCATTGTTTCGGATAAAATACAAATCTATAGACTTAAACAAAATTATCACAGCTTCAGATATTGAAGGTATTATTTTTACTAGTAAACATGCTGTTCATGCTCTTAATGATACAGCTAAATTACCTTCAAATATTAAATATTTTGCTGTAGGTGAAACAACAGCTTTATGCTTATCAAAACTAGGCTGCAAAAACATTCATACTGCAAACAACAATGTAAATAACTTGATAAAATTGATAAAAAAACACTGTACCAATAGAAGAAAATTACTTTATTTACGAGGAAATAAAGTCAGTATTGACCTAAAAAAACAAATGCATTTTATTGAAGAGCAAATAGCATACGAGACTGTACCTATTCATTGCCTTTCTTCGCATTTAATATCCCAGCTACAGAATTATCATATAAAAGTTATCACTTTTTTTTCTAAAAATACTGCTAAAATTTTTTTCACCTTATTAGAATATCATAAGATTGAAATTGCAAAATTTTTTAAAAAAGTTACAATAGTTGTAATTAGTAACAATGTAAAAAATTTTATAGCTAATTTTGGCTTAAATAGAATTGAAACATTTAGTAACCAAAAAAATTTAATAAACATAATTAGTAAATTAGTATAGTTATGCAAAAGCATAAAAAACTTCGTTGGGTTAATATTAATCGCATTATAATTTTACTAATATTTATTGTTCTTTCATCAATTGCATTTTATTTTACATTCAAAGAATCGCAGCAGCTTAATAAAAAATCTTTATCATCTACATACTCCAATAACCCTGCAAACGTAGAGTTACTTACTCATTTTCAACAGCTTAATCATGAGTATAAAGACAATAATAATTTGGAAGATGTTACTTGTTTGAAAGAAGAATATTTCAATCAAATACATTGGATCAATCAAATAAGATATAATTTTATCACTGGAAAAGAAATATTACCTACAATTAGCATCCACAGCAGCTTTATTATTCAAGATAATATAATTCAAGAAAATATTAAAAAATTACTTTCGATACTAGACCATAACCCAGTTTATAACTTGACAGATATACATGCAGAATATAAAAAATTACGTTTTAAAGTTAGCAAGCAATTTTATTCTACAAAATTTAGCAACTCCACATTAGTGCAATGGCTATTATCAGTAGTGAACATACATCTACAAGGGGATGCAGCAATACAAGCTGGAGAACCAAGTGCAGCACTTGAGGAAGCTAGCCGTTACTTAAATATAGGACATATAGAAAATGCATACGAAGCTATTTTACCTCTTAATGAGCAGTATCACAGTATCGTTAGTTCATGGTTAGAGTATACTAAAAATTATATTGAAGTGAGAAATATTGTCATGAACATACATGCAAGAATCAATTCTAATTTATATAAAAATAACTTCACTAAAAATTGCCAATAACAAATGTTAAAATTCCTTCTCTACAGCATTATTTTTGTCTTACTATTATCAGGTATTTATCTTGCTTTTCCTGATATAGGAGAGATTACTATTAATACCAAATCATTCTATCTTGATACAACACTAACTGTATTATTAGTAACTATCTGCACCTCAATGCTTATTTTTACTTTAGTGATATACTTAATTTTTTGGCTTATATCTTTGCCAAATAAGGTAAAAACTTTGCATCACAATTATGTGTATAAAAATAAAATAAAATCTATACTCAATATGCTATGTATTATTGAATCTAAAAACGCAGATAAGATAAAAAAAGCATATGATGAAAAAATTTTAGAAAAATTTAATCATCCAATTGTGAATGTAATCAAATTAAAAACGGCAATAGCTCTGCATGATAAAGATTTAAGAGAAAAAGCTATTGTTGCATTAAAGGATAATGAACTTACACTCGATTTAGCAAAGCGACTTGATAAATAATGTACCTAATAGATAACATCGAATAATGCAAAATATTAAAATTTCTCCTTCAATTCTAGCTTGCGACTTCTCCAATCTTGGTGATGAAGTCACAAGACTGTGCAAAGCAGGTGCAGATTATATACATATCGATGTTATGGACGGAAATCTTGTACCTAATATTACCATGGGACCTGTCATAATAGAGCATATAAAGAAGATCTCCACAATACCGCTAGATGTTCATTTAATAATCAACAACGTTGAACTACTCGCGGAACAGTTTATTAAAGCTGGAGCAGATATTTTAACTTTCCATGTAGAAGCAACAGAATCTGCTGAAAATTTAGTTAATTATATTCGAAAAATTAGTGATGTAAAAATTGGTGTAGCAATCTCGCCCGCTACTACCGTAGAATCTGTAAAAAACATTATAGATAAAGTTGATCTAGTATTAATCATGACTGTTTCTCCTGGATTCTGTGGACAAAAATTCATTCAATCTCAAGTAAATAAAATCCAAATCATTGCTAAAATAGCTAGGGACTGCGGCAAAAAAATTGACATCGCAGTTGATGGAGGTATCATTCCAACAACTGCACGTTTATGCATCAACGCAGGAGCTAATATTCTTATATCTGGATCTTATATCTTTTCTGCAAAAGACAAAGATTATCAAGAAAATATAAAAAAGTTACGAGCTAGCGTTTAAGAAACTTACACACGAAATTACATTTACAAAATTTTTGCACACCTCAAAATCAAATCACCTATTTGACAAAATTTCAATGAAGCTAGCTGTCTGTGCTATTACCATGTGCTCCTAACATAGAAATACTAGGTGAGTCATTTTGACTATCACCACCATCTCCACCAGTATCAAAATCATCTGGCTCAAAATCTGGATCACCTGCCGGTGGTAACGGAAAAAGAAAATCACTGTTCATTGCCTCGTTGGAAAATAACATAGATAATAGAACGGCAATACCGTAATCCATAATCTCTGATAGCGGAGGTATTACGTAATCACCTGTTATAACACCATTATTATCTAAGTTACATCCAGTGCATCTTTGTCTAGTAAGCCTAAATTATTGTCAGACAAATCTAGATGCTGAACCTTACTATCTTTATGCTAAAAATTGCACCCAGCCTAGTTTGTTTAACTGGTTAGCACCTAAATTTAGATATTGAACATCACTATTTTTAATACAGTCAAAAATTGTACCCAACCTACCTTTATCTAGGTATCCTAAAGCGTTGCCACGTAAATTTAGATATTGAAGAACCTTACTATCTTTAATAGTCTTTAATATTGTGCAAACAAAAATAAATTTTTATTTAAAAACATTACGTTTAATAAAAAGACGAAATGTGTAAAGATACCCTATATTAATTTTGTAATTGGAGAAATAAGTGCCGTAAGAACTAATGAAAAGCAAAAATCTATGATGTA
>JAUHXQ010000003.1:0-17500 GCA_030426905.1 Alphaproteobacteria bacterium | reverse complement strand
AGTAATTTTAGATGAATAATAGCCATAGAGTTTCTTCAATACTCTATACAGAATCCGGCTTACAGACCGCTTATACTTTACTTTTGTTTGTTACATAATCTTTCTGCTTATGCATCATACAATACTATTCCACGGTTAATTAGTATAACGAATTTATTTTCAGAGTTTTCAAAGTGCACTTAATCGTTTTCTAGTTCTTGCTTACTGTATTGAGCCATATAAGCTTTAATAGATTTGACTATGTTTTTCTCTTCTGGGTTATCTATAACTATTGCCTTGAATCTCTTTAGTGCTTCACTATCAAGATCCTCTTGCGAATAGACTAATGTTGGAATAGTTTTGTAGGTCAAATTATCGTGTAGACACTCTAATGTCACAATGCCACTAATATTTTCTGATATATCTAAATTTAAAATTACTAAATCTAAATCCTGATGATGAACGCTAATATAAGCAAGAGCTTCTTGACCATTTACAGCTAGCTCAACACCATAGCCTAAATCAGTTACAAGCTTGCCTAGGTTATTTCTTACATTTTTATTATCATCAATAACCAGAACTTTACCCTGCAAAGAGTTACTCGATCTTTCTGCAGGCACATGTTTGTAAGGTAGCTCAAAGTAAAAAATAGATCCTGTAGGATAATTAGCTTTAACCCTCAGACAACCATGATGAAGATAAACTATTTTCTGTGCAATTGATAATCCTAAGCCCCTACCTTCAGCTGGAGACTTGGTCCTGCTACCCTCAAAAAATGGAGTAAAAATTTGCATATACTCATCCTCGGCAATACCCACTCCCTGATCTATCACTGCAATTTCAACACAAGATTTCTTGGCTGCAATTTGTAAAATAATCTCTCCTTTCTTACTATATTTTGCAGCATTATTTAATAAATTATCCAGTACCTGAGAAATTTTTTCCTCATCAGCTTCAATAAAAATTGATTTCTCGTCACCTATAACTTCTAACTTTACCGCTAGATTCTTGTTATTTGATATAATCCAATTATCTGTATCACATACTGCTTTTTTTGCTAATTTAATTAAGTCAATATTAGCAGTAACATTAATCTTATAAACTTTTTGTCGAATCTTTGCCAAATCAATTAGATGTGAAGTATATTTTAATAAGCGGTTACCACTATCTGAAACGGTCCTGGCATATTTACGCCTATCTTTATCAGAAAGCTTTGGCCAAAAGTCAGCCATACAGCTAGCAATGTTAATGATACCATTCATCGGAGTATTAATTTCATGATGCACCTTATTGAGAAATTCATCACGAGCACTAAGAGCTAATTTTAGCTCTTTAGTTCTTGCAATAACTTGGTTTTTGACTTCACGCAAAGCCTCTCTATCAACATACTTAGCTTGATACAACTGCAATAAAATACCAACTAACATCAATATACATGAGGTAGCAGCAAACATCGGTATAGCAATTTCTTGGTTGTAAGGAGATAACACAACAGTATTTACCGCATAACCTATAACCAAACCAAGTATTGTGCAGCTAGTACCTACTATTGCGTTAGTTAGCATAAAAAATAGTGAAATTGATAATGCAAAATAAACCGTCCATAACAAACTAAAACCACTAGTAAATAATAGATAAGATGGCATTACAGTGAGACTAAAAATCAAACTAAAACGCCAAATCTTAGGTATGTATTTCCTAATTCTATAATTCCAAAGCTCATAGAGTGCTAATAATAGAAATACTGTAGTTATACAAATAAAAATAAAGCTTAACTCTGAGTTTATACTTAAATTCAAAGCTACTATATTAACAATTGAGCTTACCCCAATGACAACGCTCATGATATATATAGAGTTAATCGAAAAATTATTAGCCTTAGCAGCTTGTATAAATCTAACTGAGAGAGGTATTCTACTTTTAGGCTTAATTAACTCAGGATGCTCTTTCTTATATTTTTTATTACCCACGTATAACACTAGCATCGAAGTGATAACTCCTATAACCAAGCTTCTAGTATCAAAAGCCCCAGTGAAAAAACGTGTAATAACCGTAGTAGCTAACGATGTAACCACTAGAACCTTAAAGCAATTATGGCTAATTCTAGCTCCAAGCAAACCAGCTAACAATGGCACAGTAATAAATGGATCCCAGAAATTACTAACTAACCATATTATATCCATTATACTGCTTTTGATAAAAATTGTTACAACAGAAATCATAGCTATGACTACACAAGAAACACGGGCAATTAATAATTCTTGTTTATCATTAAGAGAAGGCCATATCTTTTTTATTACATCGCGAGATATAAGTGCACTAGTAGTATTTAAAAAAGAATCTTGAGTTGACATGATTATAGCCAAAAGCCCCGCTATCATCAGACCTTTTGCTCCTGAGGACAAATAATGATCAATAAAATAATATAGCGCCTTATCAGGTTTAATATTTGGATTAAGATTGAATGATATTAAACCTAGTAAAGATATTATTACTAATAAAGGTATCATTAAGATACCTACAATGACAAAACTATTAGTAAATTGTTTAGTGTTTTTTGCTACTAAAGCTCTCTGTATATAAGGAATACCAGTACTAGGTAATACTGTAAAAAATACTAAACTTAGTAATAATGAAACATCGTTTTTATTTAATGTTGTATGAGTTTCTGGTAGAGAAGAAAATATTTTATCAACTCCTTCAATAGAACGATAGCCAGCATACAACGATATCGGTAGTGCTATAAAAAATATAAAAAACTGAAAAACATCTGTAAAAGCAACAGCGTTAATACCTCCAAATGCCGAATAAGACGCTACGATAACAATACCTATAATTATTCCTGTAGTTTCTGGGATATACATAAAATAATTTAAGAGATATCCTATAGCTATAGAACTAGTTGCTGTTACGGCAATTGCAGCAACAATAGACGAGACATTTGATACCCATCTTCCTGTATTACCATACCAATGTTCCATTATATCGCTTAACGACATAAATTTTAGCTTTTTAAATTTCTCTAAATTTGATTCAAAAACTTTAGCCAATATAAACCAACGTAAAGGCATAAAAGGAAGTGACAACATAAATATCAACCCTAGCTCATATATTTTTCCTATGGTACCAATTAATCTGTCAGCACTGATTGTGGTTGCAAAGGTAGTGGCAACTAGTACTCCAGTAGAAAATGGCCTACTGCCTAAAGTATAGTCACGAATATTTCGTATTTCTCCATACTTGAACAAACCAATAATTAGACAGAATACTAAGTACCCCGCTATAATAAAAATGTCGACTGCCGAAAGGTGAGTATTTTGAAAGATATTTGTCATTAATCGTCAATATATTAATAATCTTTCAATATATATACCATTAATTGCAAAAAGTAAATATTTTTACCTTATGTGTCAAAATATCCACAATCCGTAAATATTCTTTTTATTTATGTTTTTGCTTTTTCTTTTTAGGAAGTTTATCTAGTTGATAAGGATCTGTATAACCAGGCTGCATCGGACCTCCCTCGCTGATCATATCTTCTACTTCTTGGATCAGCAATTGATCTTTTTTACTCTTATCTCGTGCTTTTTTTCTCATATTCTTAACGCTTTATTTCTTTATCGTTTTTCTTATGATAATTGCTGTCTTTATTTTTATTATTTCTAAAAACTCCCTTAAGAGTGTCAATTATATTTTTTATATTTGGATCTTTTAATAACTTATTTCGATCTGATTCTTTAGAGCTCATAATGCTAATTTTTGTAGCTGTATATTACAGATTAGCATTAAATATTTAAAAAAAACTTAATAACTTACAGCGCTGCCTGGAAATATTCTCTTGCTTAATTTATTATCAAAATTTTTTATCTCCAGGCAGCACCATCACTTATTTATGACGGAGATTTTCTATTTATAAGAATTTTTTTTGCAGCTTCAGGTTTTATTTCTTTTTTAGGGATTTCTAGGTGCAAAACACCATTTTTGAATGACGCTACAATTTTGTCTATGTTAACATTTTCTGGTAATCTTATACTACGCTGAAACGATCCATAAGATCTCTCCATGCAAATATAGTTCTTTTCTTCTTCTTTTTTCTTGCTTTCCTTTTTACCAGAAATCGTTAAATAACTATTTTCAACATTAATATCAATATCTTCTTCTGCTAAACCAGGCATTTCCGCTGATAACTCAAAACCACTCTTCGTCTCAACTATATCTATCTTTGGTGAAATTGAATATAGATCATTATCAGACGAGCGCAGCATCGAACTGTTGTTAAAGAAATTATCAAATAAATTATCCATTTCATCTCTAAAAGAGTGAACCATTACGTTTTTTCTTTTTTTAGGAATCATCGTCATATTAGCCTCTCTATTATTAGTTGATAACTATAGTAAAGCCAAACTAGCTTCACTAAATAATAGATAATACTAAATTTTGTTTTTTCAATAGCGTCCGAAAGTAAAAAAGAAAAAATTTATCTTTACAACTCGTCTTCCGAATAACTATTTTCTTCGCCCATAATAGGCTTAAAGAATAAATAACTCCTATTATCAATGCAATCAGTACCGTAGCCAAAACCTTCAACGTTTGGTACATCTCTTGAGTAACTTAGGGATACAAAGCAAGTGTCGTTTATCTTATCTACAACCACTCCAGTATGCCCTCCATGCTCGAATGCATATATATCTCCTTCTTTAACTACAGAAAAATTTCCTTTTATAGGATCAAGAGTCTCAGCAGCTGCGTTACAGTAAGTATCTTGCTGACAGTTACCTTTATAGGCATTTTTCATATGAGTTGTTGCAAATGGTACAGTAGCATGAACCCATTTTGCTATAGCTGAAGAACAATCCTCTGCTCTTAATTCTTTATCTTTATATCTAGTATCAGCACGAGACCCCCCAAAAGAATATCCCAAAGTAAAGAATAGCATTTCTCCTTGTTTTGGACTTAATGAATCTTGATAAAAATAAGAGGAAGATTTGAATTCATCATAAGATTTTGTATTTTCTACTCCTACAGGTAATTTTGTTGTCTGTACCAAAGGACTTGTCTTGACATCATAAATATTAGCAGAAGACAGAGCTGTTATTTTTTGTATATTTGCTGCACCCTCTATCAACGATAAGGTTGAAAATAGAGAAACTTGTAAGCAATTTAAACAAGAAGTACCTTTTAAATCTCCATCTCTACCACCTAGAAAAGTTCGCGTTTCAACTTTCATAGGAAAATGACTTTGTAAATAACTCCAATCAGTAATTATGCTATGCTCTTCAACAATAGAGTAAGCACAATCTATAATTTCAGCGTTTTTATTAGTCTTGAAGGGAAAATTAGCTCCGGTTAAAGCTTTCCACTCATCAGTAGTTTTTTTGATAAGTTCCCTGTCTTGGCTGAGTTTGCGAAGCACTTCTTCTCGCAAATTTTCACCCGAATACGCTTCAATAGCATTTTTGGTTATATTGAAAAGTTGCTCGAACTCTTTGTGACTTGATAATCTTCTTACTTCTTCTTCTCTTTGTGCGACGTCTATCAGCGTTACTGCTGATGTTTTTATTGTAGACATAGTACTACCTCCTAGACTAATTTAGGCTGTATTTTATTAAAATTTGTAAATAAAAGCAAATTTTTTATATCAAACAGCAAATTCTTCTATCTCTAGATTTGATAATACTAATTTTAATGCCCCTACAAAATCCTCAATCATTGCATTTGTATGAAAAGGAGCTGGAGTAACTCTCAGTCTTTCTGTTCCACGAGGTACAGTAGGGTAATTGATATGTTGTAAATATATACCGAATTCTTCTAATAGCCTTAGCGAGGTGCGCTCTGCCTTCACTGGATCACCAATTAAAATTGGTATAATATGAGTATCATTATCAATGACATTGATTTTCGCTTGTTTCAATAGTTTCTTAGTATAACTTACTTGTTTTTGATGCTGATTTCTTTCAATGTTACTGTGTTTTAGATAGTTAACGCTTACTCTAGCTGCTTCCGCTATTGCTGGCGGCAATGAAGTAGTAAAAATAAATCCCGAAGCATAGCTACGAATAGCATCAACTAAATCTTTATCACCAGTAATATAGCCACCCATCAAACCATATGCCTTAGCAAACGTCCCTTGTATAATATCAATTTTATTAGCAACACCTAACTTAGCAGCCATACCAGCTCCACGCTCACCATATAATCCAACAGTGTGTACTTCGTCAATATAAGTTAGTGCATTATATTTTTTAGCAAGATTGCAAATCTCCTCCATAGGGGATACTATTCCATCCATAGAATAAGCAGATTCAAAAACAATTATTTTTGGCTTATTTTTATCAGCTCTTGATAATAGCTCTTCTAGATGATTGGTGTCATTATGCCTAAATATATGCTTCTCTGATTTGTTATGTCTAATACCGGCAATAATAGACGCATGATTAGCTTCATCTGAAAAAAATATACACCCAGGTAAAAGTCTAGCTAAAGCAGATAATGATGCTTCATTAGCCACATATCCCGAAGTCATTACCAATGCAGAATCTTTTTCATGCAAGTCTGCAACCTCTTTTTCTAAAGTAATTATTGAATGACTATTGCCTCCTATATTACGAGTCCCCCCTGCACCAACACCAACATATTTGATAGTTTTTATAGCTTTATCAATTACTAGAGGATTTTGAGACATACCTAAATAATCATTGGTACACCATAAAATTATATCTTTATTCCTTGTTAAATCTTTAGCAAAAGGATATTTACCAGCATATCTTTGCAATTCAATAAAATTTCTATATCTGCCTTCGCTTTTTAACTGCTGGATTGCGTTGGCAAATAACTCTTTGTAGTCTACCATTAATGTTTTTTATTTTTGTGAATTATTATATGTTAATCTATGTAAAATCAAAAGTAAATTTGTAATCAAAATTATTGCTAACATCTGATGGCCTAAAGCAAGATGCGTAGGAACAAAATTAATCAAAGTCAGCACTCCTAAAATAAACTGAAAGAATACTAATAACATTAAAATATGCATGTAATTCTGTAAAAATTTTAGTTGTAAACTTCGCACAGCAGCATAGAGATATAAGGTGTAAATAACAATAAAAAAAGCAGTAATTCTATGCAAAAACTGTATTAGCGCAATATTATCAAAAAAATTGATATACCAAGGGTTTAATAAAAACAGCCCTGTAGGTACAATTTCACCATCCATCAAAGGAAAACTATTATATATCATTCCACCTTTTAACCCTGCTAAAAATCCTCCTAATGCTACTTGAAAAATAACGAAAATAGCTAAGAGTAAGAATTTATTATTTACATTTTTATTAGTTTTTATTAATACATGCTTGCTATCGCTTTTCCTTAGAGATAATCCTTTCCATACTAATAAAGAATAAATTATTATTGCTGTTAATAAATGAGCAACTAGCCTGTACTGACTTACTTCTGGCCTATCATATAATCCACTTTTTACCATATACCACCCTAAGAATCCTTGTAATGCTCCTAAACAAAATATCAGAAGTAAGTCTTTAACATCTCTTGAAGAGAAACGGTTGCTAGCACAAAAATAGAGAAAAGGTATTAAGAATATAATACCTGCTATCCTACCTATCAGGCGATGTATATATTCGATAAGATAAATTCTTTTAAATTCCTCCATAGAAATAGCATAATTCTTTTTTTGGTATTCTGGTGATTGTTGATAATGACGAAGCTCTTCTTGCCACTCTTGGCTATCTTGTGGGAGAAAAACACCAGATAAAGGCTTCCATTCAACTATTGAGAGCCCCGCTCCCTCAAGCCTAGTGTAACCTCCAATCATAATTATTAATAATACCATAAAACTACAAAGAAAAAGCCAAGTAGTCACAAGCTTATTATTCCCACCATTGTTCATTTGGTTTTTTGACACAGTCATAGATTGAATTTTCCCTCTAGATTATGTATATATTAAGAAGCCATAATATATATAAACTAAAATGACCAATGAAAAAATAGGAATAATGATTATTATTTCCTCTCCCTCAGGAGCAGGGAAAACTACTTTAGCTAATGCATTAATACAATCAGATTCTCATACAAAATTATCAATTTCAGTAACAACGCGTACTCCTAGAAAAAACGAAATAAACGGTAAAGACTATCACTTCATCAGTCATGAAGAATATAAAAAACTAAAATCAACAAATATGCTAATAGAAGATGCAGAAGTATTTGGCAATCACTACGGAACTTTAAAAGAAGACACAGAAAATACAATAAATAGCGGCATTGATATGGTATACGATATTGACTGGCAAGGAGCTAAGCAACTGAAGGAAAAATATCCTGATAACACAGTAAGTATCTTTATTATGCCTCCTTCAATAGAAGTACTAGAGCAAAGATTACGCAACAGAGGAACCGATGACGATCTCACAATTCAAAAAAGACTAGATGCTGCAGAGGTAGAAATATCAAAAAGCTCTAATTATGACTATATCTTGACTAATAATGAAGTAAGAGAAACACTAAAAGAAATTAAAGATATTGTAGCAAAAGAAAGAAAAAAAAGATTACAAACTAATACTAATTAAAGTTGAAATATACTATAATATGTATTATATATTAACTATGGTAACTATAATAATAGGTAGATCCAATGGTAGATTACATTAAGCGTAACGTGGCTAATGCTAAAACGTTAACATATGACAAAGACTTGCGCGAATACATGATCAAAGTCTTTAATTATATGGGATTAGCGCTTGCAATCACTGGTTTAGTGTCCTTTTCAATAATGGCTACATCAGTGAAGTATTTGTTCTTTACTCAGACTGCATCCGGATACGGTTTATCTCTCTTAGGTTGGGTCTTTACATTTGCACCCTTAGTATTTGTTTTTTTCTTTTCATATAAAATATCCTCTATAAAAGCAGACACAGCAAAATTGCTGCTATGGTGTTATTCAGGATTGATGGGAATATCTCTTTCACCAATATTTTTACTATATACAGGAGCAAGCCTTGCTAGAGTTTTCTTCATTACAGCATCTCTTTTTGCAGCTATGAGTATTTATGGATATACAACTAAAAAAGATTTAACAAGTTGGGGTTCATTTTTAATTATGGGATTAATAGGAGTAATTATAGCTTCTTTGGTAAATATCTTTATGCAAAGCGCTGCTATATATTTCATCACTTCCGTAATATCTGTAATAATATTTACTGGGCTAACAGCTTATGATGTACAAAAAATTGTTCACATTTATGAAGTTACTCCTAAGGGAGAAACACAAGAAAAGGCTGCTGTAGTAGGCGCTTTATCTCTATATCTAGATTTTATTAATTTATTCATCTCATTGCTCAGACTTTTTGGTGATAGAAGAAACTAATAAATTATCTTTTTTTTCTTATGCTTTAAGTTTTTAGTTTGCACTTATTTGAAGAAGTCATACAATTTATTATAGACTCCTAAATTCTTTGTTAAATTGTATGAACTTCATAAAATTAATTTCAAACCAATTACAACATTCTACTATCAGCCAACCAAATAATTCCCGCTTTTCTATATTCATATCTTTGCTTTTATTTTCTATTGCTTGCGTTGCAGGAAATTTCTCATTTCCACCTGGTATAGCTGTAGCTTCAATATTTATTGCAACAAATTACATCTTTATTTTAATGATGTGCTACATTGCAGATTTTTTAAAACATAAACACCGCTATTTAGCAAAATTTCTTTTTGCCACTTTTAGTATTATATTATACGCATATTGGATAACAAAAATAAATTATGAGTATTTCTTAGATTTAGATTGGTGCAAATACGCTAATAAATTTAATTTTATAGTAATGTTAGTATCAATTTTTTCTATTGTCTTATTAATGATTTGTTATTATGTAACAAAAAACAATTCACCAAAAACTTTACAGATATCAAAGAAAAATCAACAAATTGCACTATTACTATTAATAGTTTTTTTTCTTTTACAATTTTTGCCAAAAATTACACATAATAAACATTTGCACCGATCCTATGAAGCTACTCCGTGGTATGGAATTAATAAAAACCTTATAAAACAACGCTATACTTTATGGTGCAATGTATTAGATGAAAGAAAAAAAGTAGTAAAAGATTTTGAGTCACAATTAGAGCAATCTTTTAATGCAAACAAAAACAATTTATCTAGTAATTCACAAAAAAAATTTCCTAATGTCATTCTTGTAATGCTAGATGCTTTAAGAGCTGACCAAAATACAAAAGAAATTATGCCTTTTTTAAATAGCCAGCCTGGTATACATGCTATGAATAATTGGTCTTCTGCCAATTGTACTCATTTAGCATTATTTGGTTTATTCACAAGTATCCATCCTGTATTTTATATAGATTCTCTTCACTTTAAGGAGTTTGAATTATTAAAATTTTTTGAAAAACTTAATTACAAAATAATAGCATTACCTGATCAATCTTTTGGTAATAATAAAAGTAATAAATATAAAATATCCTTCTTCTCACAATTACAAAAATATAATATTAACAATTCAGAATCTTTATTCTATCAAGACCACAATTCACCTTTTCAAAATGGAAATAAAAAATATCAGGTAAATTATCGTAAATTTTTTGAGCAAGTAATAAATTATAAAGGTAACCAACCATTTTTTTCCACAATATACCTATCTCCAAATCACACAAGTTCTTGTTTTCATATTAAAAATACAAAATGGCAAAATAACGTTTATAAATATGGATACAAAGACATAGAAGATTATGTCAATTTGTTATTCAAGCTCAGAAGAATTATGAATAATAAGGACCAGAATATTAATGATATTTTATTAACACTAAAAGAAAGTTATATTAAAGCTTCAAAGTTTGCTGATAGATTTGTTGTAGAAGAGGTAATAAACGCATTAAAGTTTCATAATATTTACGATGATAGTATAATAATAATATTTGGTGATCATGGTGAAGAAATGGGTGAGAGCAACCACATAGGACATGGCGATAATTTGAGTGTGCAACAAATGAGTAGCGTATTATATATCAAGCTTCCAAATATGGTGCATAAAACTGAAATAACAAAGCTAACTTCTAATATGGATTTATTTCCTACCCTGATAGATTATTTTAATAAAAATTATGGATTTTATATAAAATTACCAGACTTCTATCGTTACGCTGGTAATGGTATGAGCTTATTGCAAAAAATACCAGATAATCGGCATATATATTCTTTTATGTGTGAAGATGCCGTACCAAAAGAATATGCAAAAATATCTAACTCTAGACAAATAGATACTTATAAAATAAATTAAGTAATAAAAACATTTATATATAATAATATCAAATGTTTTTCTGGTAATGACCCAATAACTTTTCTTTTACATGCGGAGAAACAAAGCTAGAAATTTCTCCACCTAGTCTAGCAATTTCTTTAACAATACTTGAAGAAATAAAATGAGTATTCTCAGTTGCAGGAAGTAATACAGTTTCAATATTGTCTGAAATTTTTGAATTAGCAGTTGCAAGCTGAAACTCATACTCAAAATCAGACACCGCTCTCAGCCCTCTAATTATTAGGCTAGCATTATTTTGATGAGCAAACTTGACTAGTAACCCCTTGAACCCTTCGATTTTTATAACTTTTCCCTTAGGTAAAGTATTTTTTATAAAATCAACTTCCTGTTTTATTAAACTTATTCTTTCTTCAACAGAAAGCAAAGGAGTTTTAATAACATCATAAGCTATTGCTACTATTAGCTTATCCACTATTTTTAAAGATCTAACGATGATATCACTATGTCCTTTAGTGATTGGATCAAAAGTTCCAGGATAAATACCTATTTTCATTTTGAACTCTGCTTCATAAGCTATAAATTTTCAATTGAATTATTCGTCAACATTAGCATTATCATCGTCATCGCCTTCTTTATCTTCCTCTGAAATCAAAGCAACAGAAACAACTTGTTCTTTTGCAGCACTAGCAGCTCTAAATAATGTAACTCCTTGAGTATTTCTACCAGCTATTCTGATATCGTGCACTGGACAGCGAATCAAAGTTCCTTGATTGGTAATTATCATGATATGATTACTGTCACTTACTGGGAAGCTTGATACAACGCTACCATTTCGTGATGACGTAGTGATATTGACAATACCATTACCACCTCTATTGGTGACTCGATACTCATAAGCAGAGGTTCTTTTACCATAACCATTCTCTGTGACTGTAAGAATAAACTCTTCTGATCTAGCATAGTTGATAATATCTTCACTAGACATATCAGCATTAATTTTACTTAAAATTTTCTCAATTTTTTCTTCGGATTCATTGGCAAGCTTGATTCGATAATGAAGAGGTATTTTTAGATATTTTTCTCGATCATCAAAACTTATTAATACACCATGAATTACCGACATAGACATTACTCGATCTTTCGAAGCAAGCTTAATCCCCCTTACCCCACTAGACATTCTGCTTTTGAATATTCTAACATTTTCTACTGGGAATCGAACACATTTTCCTGATTTAGCAGAAAGCAAAATATGATCTTTATCAGTACATAAATGTACATCAACAAGACTATCGCCTGGATCAAGCTTCATAGCAATTTTTCCGTTGGATTGTACGTTATAGAAATCTGATACTTCATTACGTCTTATACTTCCTGATGCCGTTGCAAAAACAATACTCATATTGTTACATGATTCTTCATCATTCGGTAAAATCAAAATATTAGTAATATTTTCTTCTGCTGCCAAAGGTAAAACATTTACCAGCGCCCTACCCTTTGACTGGGGACTACCCAAAGGTAATTTGTGAACCCTTAGTTTATACGCTTTTCCATGATTAGAAAAAAATAATACTGAAGTATGAGTATTGGCTACAAATAATTTAGTAGTAAAATCTTCATCACGCATTGATAAGGCAGACCTTCCTTTTCCACCTCTCTTTTGCGCTCTATAAGTAGTAAGAGGGCTGCGTTTAATGTACCCCTTATGAGTAACAGTGATAACCATATCTTCTTTTGGAATCAAATCTTCTATATCTCGTTCAAATTCGTTTTCTTCGATCTGAGTTTTCCTAGGGGTTGCAAAATCTTCTTTGACTTCTAACAATTCTTCATGGATGATTTCAAATAATTTTTCTCGAGATTTTAATACTGATACATATCCACTGATTTCAATAGCAAGTTCCTCTAATTCTTCTGCAATTTTTGACTTTTCCATTGCTGTGAGTCTTTGCAAACGCATTTCCAAAATTGCTTTAGCTTGCGCCTCAGTAAACTTGCATTTACCCTCAACAACTTTATTATGCTGATCTCCTATTAGCTCGATATATTTGTTAACGTTTGCTGCAAGCCAATCGCGTTCTAATAATGATTCTTTAGCAGCATTTACATCTGCTGAAGTTTTTATCAGAGTTATAATCTCATCGATATTACTAACGGCTATAAACAGCCCTACCGCAATATGACCCTTATGCCTTGCTTTATCTAACAAAAATTTAGTTCTTCTTAATACAACCTCTTCTCTGAACTCAATAAATGATTTTATGATTTCTAAAACATTCATTACCCGAGGTTTACCATGATCAAGAGCAAGCATATTAACACCAAAAGATGTTTGCAGAGGAGTAAAACTGTATAATGAATTTAGTATGACTTCAGCTACCGCATCTTTTTTTATTTCTACTACGACCCTAATACCTCTTTTATCTGATTCATCACGAAGATCGCTAATACCTTCAATTTTCTTTTCCCTTACCAAATCAGCAATTTTTTCGATCATTTTTGCTTTATTGACCATGTAAGGTATTTCGCTAATAACAATGATTTGCTTGTTATTTGCCAGAGTTTCAATATCAGCCTTACCACGCATAATGACAGATCCGCGTCCAGTGGTAATAGCAGAAATAATACCAGATTTACCCAGAATAAATCCTCCAGTAGGAAAATCTGGTCCTTGGATAATATCTAGTAATTCTTCCGTAGTCATTTCTGGTTTTTTGATAAAATAACAACATGCATCAATTATTTCCCCTAAATTAAAAGGCGGAATATTTGTTGCCATACCAACAGCAATACCTCCAGAACCATTGGCAAGAACATTTGGAAATCTTGCTGGCAATACTGATGGCTCTTTAGTGGAATTATCATAGTTGTCTTGGAAATCTACAGTATTCTTATCAATATCTTCTAGTAGAATATGAGAAGCCTTCGCAAGCCTTGATTCAGTATAACGCATTGCAGCAGGAGCATCACCATCTATTGAACCAAAATTTCCTTGACCATCAATTAAAGGTATTCTAAGAGAAAAATCTTGTGCCATACGCACTAGAGAATCATAAATAGCAGCATCACCATGAGGGTGATATCGTCCCATTACATCACCGACTATCCTTGCTGATTTGCGATAAGGCTTATTATAAAAACAACTAGAATCATGCATTGCATATAATATTCTACGATGCACTGGTTTCAAGCCATCTCTGACATCTGGTAAAGCTCTACTGATGATTACACTCATTGCATAATCTAGGTAAGAGCTTTGCATTTCGCGTTCGATGGTGGTAGGAATTATACCAATTTCTTCTTCTCGATTTTTGCTATCTGACATAAGTTATTTTTTAAGGAAGTTCTAAACAGCATTTATATTAATACAAATAAGTATTTAATTCAATGAATTAATGATTCTACAAAAAAACATTGCTAAAAGCTAATATATATTTACACTACTAACTCATAATATGAGAGGAATAACATGGAAGATTTCAATTGCAATACGTCAAAATTTGTTAAATATACAGTCTTACGTCTTGCTATTTTTAACAATAACGATGAAGTAGCACTAAAGTTAATAGATAAAATGAATCCAGAAGATCTAACAGTTCATGATGAAGAGGGAAATACAATTCTACATATTACTATTCTATTTCACAAGGATGAAATAACACTAAAGTTAATAGATAAAATGAATCCAGAAGATCTAGCAGTGCAAAATAAGCTTGGACGTACAGCTCTACATAATGTGCATCTACATTTTTTTAAATATATTGACAAAATGTCACTATATTTAATAGACAAAATGAATCCAGAAGATTTAGAAATTATAGATAATTATGCAAAAACTGCACTCTACTATTCTTTTGAAAGATATCATCATACTAAGGTTGTTGAATCACTAATTCAAAAAAAAGCTGATCCTTGTTTGATACGATACGACGATATACTACCAAACAAATATCGTGAAATATGCACTAACAAATGCGGGTATCATTTTAGCGACCAACTAAAAGACTGGGTAAAAAGTGAGTGCAATGAAGTAGCTGGGGAAACACCAACGCTAGCTGAAGACGAGCTATAAGATCGTGCTGCACAGGACAGCTATATTTTCGTAGAATTAATTAGCTGTTGCACTGCTTTTTTGGCAATACCACTCACATTACATTCAAGATGAAATTGAGTAAGTAAACACATATTATCGTATGTTGTCAATTCTGCAGCTTCAACTATACCATCAGGAGCCCAAGCAACTGCTTGCAACCCCTCAGCAAGATTTTCTTCAAAACATCCCTGATGATGGATACTAATTTCTCCTATATTATCAATATTAATGCCAGGATGTGCTTTTCTATAAAGACTTGCAAGCATAGAACATGGCTTTACTTTTATACTATGTCCTGCAGGATATATGTTTTTAGGAACCCCTGTCTTAATATGCTCTTCATATAACTTTTCCCACTCTAGTTGCTTAGTACGCGAAATAAACTTCAGCGTTTTATCAACATGATTCACTCTATCTAAGCCAAAACACTCCTGATCCGGAATATGCTGTATTAATGACCCACCAAGAACTACATTCATCACTTGCATCCCTCCACAAACAGCTAAAATTGGCCATTTTTTCTTCAAAGCATACTTCGCCATCTCTGCCTCTGTAGGAAATCTTGCATAAAGTGGATTGCAAGGAAGTCTTTTGAGTGTCTCCCTATGTATAGATAATTGACCATAAGCTCGAGGTGGAATATCATACCTATTTCCTGGTAAGAGTAGTGCATCACAAGTAGAAAGAGTATCTTTAACCTGCGCCAAATGTTGCTGAAGAGCTTGATCCATAGCTTCGCTGAGAGTTTTCCCCTGATTTTGATAAGAATATACAGTAGAATGCTTAAGCATAAATGGTATTAAAACCGGAGATGCACCGCATAAATAAATTAATTTGATCAACAATCGACATCTGATCATCCGTGTATCTTGCGTTATTGCAACACGCACTTTATTTGAAGATTTATTCATCTAATTAATCTTAAACAGTACTATTATAGTATCATGAGTTGCTCGGCTCATCACCCAATTTTTACAGAAACCGTCGCTTATGCCTATAGCAAAATTAAACTAGCTTTGTTATACTATAAAAATAGATGAGAAATACATAAATAAAACTGTGACGCAACTAAGTGAAATTAGCAGCCACAGTTTATAATCATATAGGAAGGTAGGTAAATGAAAATAGGGTTATTAGCTTCAGAACAAGGATTATACTCTCATAAACGCTTAAAAGAGGCAGCAACAACGAGAGGACATCAATTCCGTATCATTAACTTAATGGAGTGCTTTGTTAAAATTTCTTCTACAAAACCACAAATATACTACAGAAGTGGAGAAATTATTAATGATCTCGATGTTGTAATACCCCGTATTAGCCCTCCTATAACTTTCTTTGGCACTGCTGTATTAAGACAATTTGAAATGTTAGGCGTATATCCGTTGAATAATTCAATGAGTGTCCTAAGAGCGAGAGATAAATTGCGTTCATTGCAAATACTTGCAAAAAACCGTATCCCAATGCCAGTAACAGGCTTTGCAAATTCACCCCAAGATACAGAAGGAGTAATTAATGCTGTTGGAGGGGCACCATTAGTTATAAAATTAGTTGAAGGAACAGCAGGAGTAGGAGTAGTACTTGCAGAAACTAAAAGTGCCGCTACAAGTGTTATTAGTGCCTTTAAGCAGCTAAATGCTAATATTTTAGCACAAGAATATATAAAAGAATCCGCTGGGCGTGACATTAGATGCTTCGTCTTAGGAGATAAAGTTATAGCTTCTATGGAACGTATCGCAGCCGAAGGAGAATTTCGTGCTAATTATAGCCTAGGAGCAAATGTAAAGCCAATTCAAGTTACAAACAAAGAAGAAAATCTTGCAATTAAAGCAGCAAAAGCTATCGGGTTAGAAATTGCTGGTGTCGACTTATTGCGATCTAGTAACGGCACTCTAGTACTTGAAATTAATGCCTCTCCTGGACTTGAAGGTATTGAAAAAGCAGCAAAGCTAGACATAGCAAGTAAAATTATAGAATATGCTGAAAACAATGCTAAGCCTTATAATAAAAAAAACACAGCCTAATCAAGCTACAGTGAGGAATAGTGATAATTCTTTTCTGAGCTGTTCTCTGTTATAAGGTTTATTGACAAACCCCTGAATACCGATCTGATGAAGAGGCGCTAAGTCTTTATTATCTAGATAATCAC